>NZ_JAPSLK010000014.1:9122-172054 GCF_031180885.1 Saccharothrix sp. | reverse complement strand
CCGTGCCCAACGTGTCAGCGTCTTGCGTTCCTCGTCGGTCAACACCACAGCGGCCACCGGCCGACCCGTCCGAGCCATCGGACAAATCTACACTTACTCAACGAACTTCAGGCGCAGGACACTAGACGTGCGTGGGGTAGGGCTTGAGCCGGACCTCGTCGTGCAGTCGGACGCCGTTGCGGTTGAGCTTCGTCAGCGCCCGGCCGATGGGCAGGGGGAGGCGGTTGAGCAGGCGGGCTCCGTTGCGCAGCAGCCAGACGTCCCTGCCGGTCGTGGGGAGCAGGCGTTTGGCGGCGGTAAGCGCGAACGCCCTGCTGCGACGGACGTAATCCCCGATCTCGCTTTCGTAGGCTTTGAAGGCGTCGGTGTGGTTCCGGTGCGCGGCCGTTTCGTTGGCCAGCACGTACGCCCCCACCACCGCGAGACTGGTGCTACCGCCCACCGCCGGCCCCGGGCAATACCCCGCGTCCCCCACGAGCGTCACCCGATCCCGAGACCAGGTGTCCTGCCGCAGCTGCGTGATCGAGTCGAAGTAGAACGTCCCATCATGCTCCAACCACGGCCCCACCTCCGCCATATCCGCGTACGCCTCCCGCAACAACTCCTTCTGCCGCTCAACATCCCGGTAGTGGTACTCGAGCTTCCCGCTCCGGAACAGAAACACCGCCCTCGCGTCCGACAGGTGCTCCGCCGTGTACACCGCCGCCATCCGCCCCGCCCGCAGGTGCAGAAATGTATGGTTCGGTGAACTAAAATTTTTAGGCAGGGAAAGCACTGCCAGGTAGCCGCCGATGAAGTGGTGCGGGACCTCGCCGAAGACCAAGCGGCGGACGTTGGAGTGCAGCCCGTCTGCGCCGACGACCACGTCGAAGCGGCGGGGTGCGCCGTGTTCGAAGGTCACCTCGCCTTCGGGGGAGATGTGGGTGATCGAGTCGCCGAAGACGTACTCCACGTCGTCGCGGGTGGCGTTGTAGAGGACCTCGCTCAGGTCGTCGCGCATGATCTCGACGTGCCGGTCCGACAGCGTGCTGAAGAACCGGCGCAGGTCGACGTCGACCGGGCGGGCGCCGGACGTGTGCACGGTCAACGCGTCGGTGCCGGTCTTGAGGTCGAGGACCTCGGGTAGCACGCCCATCCGTTCGACGATGTCCATCGCGGGCCGGAACAGGTCCACCGCGTGGCCCCCGGTCTTGCGCAGCGCGGGCGCGCGTTCGACGACCGTCACCTCGAACCCGTGACGGGCCAGCCAGTACGCCAACACCGGTCCGGCGATGCTCGCGCCGGAGATCAGAACCCCCATGTCACTACCTCCTTACTTAACGGATGGTAAGTGAACGGTGATGATCGCGCCAGGCTTACCGACTGTTAAGTCAGGGCGGTCCACTGGTCGGTTGTCGCGGGGCTTGCTGGCCCGTAAGTCGATGGCCGGGTTGCTGATCGTTCAGTCGGTGGTGGGGTTGCTGATCGTTTAGTCGGTGGTCCGGTTGCTGATCGTTCAGGCGGTAAGATCGCCCGAAAGGGTTACCGACCGTTTAGTCGGTAAGCTGCGGCAATGGCTAAGGGTCGGTCCGACACGAGGGAGCGCGCGCAGGCGGTGGCGCGGGAGCTGTTCCTCAAGCAGGGGTTGCAGCGCACCAGCCTCCAGGAGATCGCGGACCGGCTCGGCATCACCAAACCCGCGCTCTACTACCACTTCTCCTCGCGCGAGGCGTTGGTCCGCAGCATCATCGAGCCGCTGTTCGAGGACGGCGACGCCTTCGTGGCCGCCGCCGAACGGGAATGGCCCGCGCCGCGCGACCTGCTGGAGCACTACTTCGCGCTGCACTACCACCACCGCGACGTGGTGGCGCTGATCGTCCAGGAGCTGACCGCGCTGAACGACCTGGGCCTGGTGGGCAAGATCTTCGACTGGCGGCACCGGCTCGCGCATGTGCTGCTCGGTCCGGAACTCTCGTTCGACGAGGAGGTCCGGGCGACGGTGGCGCTGGGCGGTATCGCGGACACCGTGATGGTGTTCCCCGATGCGCCCTTCGAGGAGTTGCGGGACGCGGCGGTGGACGCCGGCTTGTCCACGTTGGGGCTGTAACCCCTCACATGCCGGACCTTCACATCCCGGCCTGGCCGAGCTTCCAGTAGCCGCTGAACATCACCGACCGGCGGTCGAGCCCGCGTTCCTTCACCAGATGCCGGCGCACGGCGGTGGCCAGCGCGCACTCGCCGCACGCCCACGCGAAGCCCACAGTGGACAGCGTGGCGGCGCGGATCGCTTGTAGCACGTGCGAACCGGGCGCGTCCTCGCCCCGGTACAGCAGGCCGTGCACGCGCTGGCCGTCGACGGGCTGGCCGTCGACGGGCTCGCCGGGCCGCTGATCGACCGGGTGGTCAGGGCGTTGATCGAAGGCGTGTGCCGCAAGGCGATCTGGCCGACGCGGCTCGCGTCCCTGTGGTCCCAGGTGTTCGGCGCGGCCCTGCAGAGCGCCAACGTCGAGGAGGACACCTTCGGCACCCGGGTCGCGACCGTGGCCGTGCCCGCTCGCGCGCCAAGGTGTCGGAGCGCACGACGAGCGGGCACGGCTGGGGATCCGGCTACTGGTGAACGGGCTGCTCCATCACTTCGTCGAACCAGCCAGCACGCCCTGGACGAAATAGCGCTGGAACCCGAGGAACACCGCCAGCGGCACGATCATCGACAGGAACGCGCCGGTCGACAGCAGGTCGATGTTCGTGCCGAACTGGCGCAGTTGCGCCCGCAGCGCCACGGTGATCGGCGCGGAGTCCTGGTCGGCGAACACCAGCGCCACCAGCAGGTCGTTCCACACCCACAGGAACTGGAAGATCGTCAACGACGCGATCGCCGGCTTCGCGATCGGCAGCACCACCCGCTTGAAGATCACCCACTCCCGGGCGCCGTCCATCCGCGCCGCCTCCACCAGGTCCTTCGGGATGCCCACGAAGAAGTTGCGCAGCAGGAAGATCGCGAACGGCAGCCCGAACGCCACGTGGAACAGCACCACGCCGGCGATCGTGCCGAACAGGCCCAGCGACCCGAACAGCTTCGCCACCGGGATCAGCGCCACCTGGATCGGCATCACCAGCAGGCCCACCACCAGCGTGGTCAGCCAGATCCGGCCGGGGAACTCGATCCACGCCAGGCCGTAGGCGGCCAGCGCCGAGATCACCACGACCAGCACGGTCGACGGCACGGCGATGTAGACGGTGTTCAGGAACGACCGCAGCACCGTGGAGTTGCCCACCAGGTCGGCGTAGTTCGCCAGGGTCAGCTCGGACGGCTTGGTGAAGATCGTCCACCAGCCCGACGCGGTGTTCGCCGACTCCGGCCGCAGCGACGCGATGAGCAGGCCGAACACCGGCACCAGCCAGAAGATCGCCACCAGCGCGAGCAGCACCTGCACCACGCCGCTGCCCAGCCGCGACACCACCCGGGACGCCAGACCCCGCCGGGGCGCCCCGCTCACCGACACCTCGACCACGGTCACGACTGCTCCCGCCTGAATCGCCTGATGTTGAACAGCATCGCCGGGGCCACCAGCAGGAACAGCACCACGGCCAGCGCGCTGCCCACGCCCTGGTCGCCGCCCGCGCCGAACGACACCTGCCACATCTGCAGGGCCAGCACGTTCGCCTCCTCCTGCACGGAGCCGGGCGCGATGACGAACACCAGCTCGAAGATCTTCAACACGTTGATCACCAGCGTCACGAACACCACCAGCAGCACCGGCGACAGCAGCGGCACGGTGACCCGCTTGAACACCTGCCACTCGGTCGCGCCGTCCACCCGGGCCGCCTCCAGCGCGTCGCGCGGGATCGCGGACAGGCCGGCGGCGATGAACGTGATCGCGAAACCGGTCATGATCCAGATCCACGACGAGATGATCACCGGGGTGATCAGCGACGGCCCCAGCCACGTCAGGCCCCGGAACGGCAGCGCGAAGTTCGACGGCGGCATCCGCAGCGTGTAGTCGCCGGAGGTGAGGTCGGGGAAGGTGAACCGGCCGTCGTTGCCGGTCGTGGTGCGCCCGACGACCTGCCCGTCCCGCACCGCCTCCACCACCAGCCCCGGCATTCCGCGCTCACCCTGGTCGAGCTGCCCGGCCTTGCCGCCCACCGACACGTCCAGCCACACCACGCCGCGCAGCTCGCGCGCGTCGGACGACGGCTGCGACGCCGGGGACGCCTCCTTGGGGATCTGCCCCGGCTGGAAACCCACCAGCGGCACGGACACCGCCGTGCCCGGCGCGAACGTCTTGGTGGAGGTGAACCCCTCCTCCGCCGGCGTGAACGGCTGCCCGTCCCGGGGCCGCGCGCCGGGGTAGGGCGACGGGTCGGAGAACAGGTCGTGCACGCCGACCGTCACCGCGTTCACCACGCCCTGCTTCGGGTCCTCCTCGTAGACCAGCCGGAAGATGATGCCGGAGGCGAACAGCGAGATCGCCATCGGCATGAACAGCACCAGCCGGAACGCGGTGGCCCACTTGATGCGCTCGGTCAGCACGGCGAAGATCAGGCCCAGCCCGGTGACCACGGCCGGCGCGACCACCACCCAGATCACGTTGTTCTTGAACGCGGTGAGCGTGCGCGGGTCGGTGAACAGGTTCACGTAGTTCGACACGCCCACGAACGTCGAACCGGACCGGTCGAAGAAGCTGCGCACCAGCGAGTACACCAACGGGTACAGCACCAGCGCGGACAGCACGAGCAGCGCGGGCAGCAGGAACGGCACCGCCTGGCGCGGCGAGCGCCCGGGGGTGGGGTCGACGGCGAGCTTGCGGCGACCCCCGCCGGCCCGGGAGCCGGCGGGGGACCGCGTTGCGGTGACGGTCACTTCTGGTACGCCTTGGCCGCTTCGGACTCCAGGCGCTGGAGCGTGCCGTCGATGTCGGCGGGGTTTGCCAGGAAGTCCTGCAGCGCCTTCCACTCGCCCGCGCCCTTCGTGCCGCCGAACGCCGCCGGCGCCAGGTCGGACATGTCGAACCGGACGTTGTCGCCCGCGTCGACCAGCTGCTTGGCCAGCTCCCGGGTCACGTCGTCGGGGTAGTTGTCCTCGGGGATGTCCTTGTTGGGCGACAGGAACCCGCCCAGCTGCGCCCACACCTTGCCCGCGTCGGGCGAGGCGAGGAACTTCATCAGCTCGTTGGTGGCCTCGTCGTCCTTGAGCTGCACGGCCACGTCACCACCGGCCACCACGGCGTCCTTGCTGCCGCCGATCGACGGGAACTTGAAGAACTTCGCGTCCTCGCCGACCTTCGCCTTGGTGTTGGTGGTGATCACCGACGCCACGAAGTCCGCCTCGAACACCATCGCGGCCTTCGGCGGCTCGCCGAACACGTTGATCACCGACTTGGGGAACTCGGTCTGCAGCGCGCCCGCGCCGCCGCCGTCGACCAGCCGCGGGTCGCCCCACAGCTGCGCCAGGGTCTCCAGCGCCTTGCGCACCGACGGGTCGGTCCACGGGATCTCGTGCTTGGCCAGCTTGTCGTAGTTCTCCGGGCCCGCGGTGCGCAGGTAGACGTTCTCGAACCAGTCGGTCAGCGTCCACCCGTCCGCGCCGCCCACCGACACCGCGGCCTGACCGGTGTCCACCACCGCGCGGCCGACCTTGAGGAAGTCCTCCCAGGTCTTCGGCGGCTCCGCGCCCACCTGCCCGAACGCCTTCTCGCTGTACCAGACGGTGGACTTGTTGGCGGCCTTGAAGTAGACGCCGTACAGCTTGCCCTCGAACGTGCCGAGCTTCTTCCACACCGCGGCGTTGTGCTCGGTGACCAGCTTCTCGACGTCGGCCGACAGCGGCTTGAGCGAACCGGCCTTGGCCAGCTGCTCCACCAGGCCCGGCTGGGCGACCAGCGCCACGTTCGGCGGTGTCCCGCCCTGCACTCTGGTCTGCAGCACGGTCGGCAGCTCGTCACCGGCCGGTGTGTAGCGCACCTCCGCGCCGGTCTTTTCCTTGAACGCGCTCAGCACCTGCTCGAACCGCAGCTGCTCGTCGCCGGACCAGGTGCCGACCACCTCGACGGTCTGCCCGCTTAGGGACTTGCCGTCCCCTCCGCCGGCGGTCGTCCCGCCCCCTCCGCACGCGGTCAGCGTCGCGATCGCCGCGACCAGTGCGGCGGTCACCTTCAAGCGGCTCATTCGGATTCTCCTGACGTGTCGGTCCACAGCGACAACCCGGTGGCCGGGTCGAAGAAGTGCAGTCGGGACGTGTCCACCCACGTGGCCACCGGCTGGCCCTCGTAGATGTGCGTGCGGGGCGAGAAGCGGCCCACGAGGACCACCCCGCCGGCCTTGGGCAGGTCGGCGGTGCCGTCGTCCTCCGCGAGCGCGCGGGTGTCGTCGGTGACCACGGGCGCGGCGTCGACCGGGAAGTGCACCAGCACGTCCGAGCCCATCGCCTCGACCAGGTCGGCCACCGAGTGCAGGATCGACCCCTCCTGCGCGTCGGCCAGCGCCGCGTCCTCCATGTCCTCGGGCCGGATGCCGAGGACCACGTCCCGGCCCGCGTACTCGGCCAGCACGGGGCGGGCCAGCAGCACGGACTCGGGCAGCAGCAGCGCGTCCGATCCGACGGTCACCCAGTAGTGGCCGTCGTCGTCGCGGTCCAGCCGCGCGGTCACCAGGTTCATGCCCGGCGACCCGATGAACCCGGCGACGAACAGGTTCACCGGCCGGTCGTACAGCTCCTGCGGCGGGCCGACCTGCTGCAGGACGCCCCGCTTCATCACCGCGACCCGGTCGCCCAGCGTCATCGCCTCGGTCTGGTCGTGCGTGACGTAGACCGTGGTGACGCCGAGGTCGCGCTGGATCCGCGCGATCTGCGCCCGCATCTGCACGCGCAGTTTCGCGTCCAGGTTGGACAGCGGTTCGTCCATCAGGAACGCTTGCGGCGCGCGCACGATCGCCCGTCCCATCGCGACCCTTTGGCGTTGTCCGCCGGACAGGTTGCGCGGTTTCCGGTCGAGGTGCTCGTGCAATTCCAGCACTTCGGCCACCTCGCGGACCCGCTTGTCGATCTCCTTCTTCGGCAGCTTCCGCAGGGTGAGTCCGAACGCGATGTTGTCGTACACGTTCAGGTGCGGGTAGAGCGCGTAGGACTGGAACACCATCGCCACGTCCCGGTCCCGCGAGGGCACCTCGTTGACGACCTTCTCGCCGATCCGGATGGCGCCCTCGCTCACGCTTTCCAGGCCCGCGATCATCCGCAACGCCGTGGTCTTGCCGCACCCCGAGGGGCCGACCAGCACCAGGAATTCCCCGTCGCGGATTTCCAGGTTGAGGTCGTCGACCGCGCGGGTGCCGTCGACGTACACTTTCCCGAGACCGCTCAGAACGACTTCCGCCACGCCCGCTCCTCGTGCGCGGCCCCGCGGGGCCGCACAATTGCAATTCCCACCGCGGTGTGATCCGCGGCACCCTGGATTTCGGTGGAGCAGACAGTAGCCGGAGGTTCCCTAAGGGATCGTTAAGGGCCAGGCACGGTTGCGATAAGTCGCAACAACCCGCTAACGCCCCGGCAACCCGGCATCGGCAGGCCTTACCCTGCCTGACATGTCCAAGGTGCTGCTGGTCGAGGACGACCCGGTGGTCCAGGCGGCGCTGGTCCACGCGCTGACCGACCTCGGGCACGACGTGCGCGCCGTCGGCACGGCCGTGGCCGCCCTGCGCGAAGCGGGCACCCGCGAGCCGGACCTGGTCATCCTCGACCTGGGCCTGCCCGACCTCGACGGGGTCGCCGCGCTGCGCATGCTGCGCGGGGTGAGCGACGTGCCGGTCATCATCGCCACCGCGCGCGGCGCGGAGAGTTCCGTCGTGGGCTCGCTGAACGCGGGCGCGGACGACTACATCGTCAAGCCGTTCTCCGCCGAGCACCTCAACGCCCGCATCAACGCCCTGCTCCGGCGCACCACCGCCGGCGCCCGCCCGGAGAAGCGGGACGTGCTGGCCGTGGGCGACCTGCGCGTGGACCTGGCGCAGCGCCAGGCGTTCCGCGCCGAGCAGCCCCTGTCGCTGAGCCGCCGGGAGTTCGACCTCCTCTCCTACTTGGCGGAACGACCGGGTCGGGTCGTGCCGCGCCGTGAGCTGTTCCAGGCGGTGTGGGGGCAGCCGTACCTGGGCGACGACAAGACCATCGACGTCCACGTGTCGTGGCTGCGCAGCAAGCTGGGGGAGACCGCCGCGAAGCCGCGCTACCTGCACACCGTGCGCGGTGTCGGGTTCAAGCTGGTGGCGCCGGAATGAGAAGCCTGCTCACCCGTGCGCTGGGGTGGTCGGCGACGCTGGTGGGTGTCCTCCTGGTGCTGGGTGCGGGTGTGCTGCTGGTCGAATCGGCCCGGTCACGGGCTGCCGCGGCCGACCGGCACGAGGTGACCACGGTCGCCGCCGTGCTGTCGGTGACGACCGACCCGGACGCGGTGCGCAGCGCGCTGGCCCGGACGGCCGCCGGAGCGGAGGGCCGGTTGGCCGTGCACCTGCCCGACGGCAGCACCATCGGTTCCGGCCGCGGATCGGTGTCCTCGTCGGGTGAGGGCTTGACGCCGGTGTCTACTGTGGATGGTCGGCGGGCGGTGGTGGAAGTCTCGACCCCCGCTCCCGTCGTCACGGCGGGATTGGTGGCGCGACTGGCCGCACTGGTGGCCGTGGCCGCCTTGGCGGTGGTCGGCGCGGTCGCGTTGGGGCGGCGGGTGCTCGCCCCGGTGATGCGGGCCGTGCGGACGCTGGCCGACACCGCCGAGGAGATCGCCCACGGCGACGGCAAGGTGCGGATCAAGGCCGACGGCCCGCCCGAGCTGACCGCGCTGGCCGCCGCCATCAACGCCGCCGCCGATCGCACCGAACGCCTGCTGGCCAAGGAGCGGGAGATGATCGCCGACGTCTCCCACCGCCTGCGCACACCGCTGACCGCGCTGCGGCTGGACGCCGACGCCATCGGCGCGGGCCCGGTGGCCGACCGCATCCGCAGCGCGGTGACCGCGCTGGAGCACGACGTGGACCGGATCATCGAGTCGCTGCACCCGGTGGCGACGGCGGCCGAGCCCGGCAGCTGCGACGTGGCCGAGGTGGTGAAGGCCCGCATGGGCTTCTGGTCCGCGCACGCCGAGGACCAGGGCCGACCCTGCGAGGTGGACCTTCCCTTCGAGCCCACGCCCGTGCTGTTGTCGGCGGACGCGCTGGGCGCGGTGGTGGACGCCTTGCTGGAGAACGTCTTCCACCACACCCCGCCGCGCACGCCGGTGACCGTGGCGGTGGTCAAGCACGCCGGGTGGGTCACCCTCGTGGTCGAGGACGGGGGCCCGGGCATCGCCGACCCGGAACGCGCGCTGCACCGGGGCGCCTCGGGCGGCGGGTCGACGGGGCTGGGTCTGGACATCGCGCGGGCGGCGGCCGAGGCGACCGGCGGCACGATCCACGTCGAGCGGGGAAGGCTCGGCGGGGCGCGCATCCGGATGCGGTTCGGCGAGGCCCATAGCCACCACGCGCCCGCGAGCCCCCGGGCTTGGCGGCTGTGGCGCGGGCGGGCCTGAGCGCACGAGCGCCAACGAGCTGGGAGTGGGTCGGGAAAGCGGCATCATGGCGATCACTCCTGGGGTTCGTGGTTCGCGCCCGACGTCTGTTCTGAGCGCACGTCAACTGTAACCCCGAGCGGCCAAAACATGCCGTCGCTGGATCAGGTGATCTTGCTTGAGTCGTCGTCGGCGGCCTGTTCGCTGGCCTGCCACCGCACGCTGGTCACCGTCGGCTCCAGGCTCAGCCGGGACACGGTCGACTCCATCTGCCGGTCGTCCCGCCGGTCGCCGGACAGCTCCGCCAGCACCTCGACCAACCCGTCGCGCTGGTTGCGCGACGCGATCGACAGCAGCCGGAAGTCCGTGCGGGTCAACGACTGCACCAGCAACGCCCGCACGTGCGCCTCGGCGTCGTCCCGGGTCGTGGCCCGGAACGTGTAGTGCGTGGGCGCCTCGTCGCCGCTCTCCGGGCGGCGGTTCACCGCCCGCCCCAGCGAGCGCAGCAGGACGTTCACTGCCACCACGGCGACCGTGCCGACCGCGGCCACCAGGTGCAGCCCCGCGCCGGCCAGCGAACCGACCGCCGCCGAGCACCACAGGGTCGCCGCGGTGTTCAGCCCGCGCACGTTCAGCCCGTCGCGCAGGATCACGCCCGCGCCCAGGAACCCGATCCCGGACACGACCTGGGCCGCGACGCGGGTCGGGTCCGCGGACCCCGGCACGTCGCCGAACCCGTGCGCCGACAGCAGCACGAACAGCGTCGCCCCGACCGCGACCAGGGCGTTGGTCCGCAACCCGGCCATCCGCGCCCGGTACTGGCGCTCGAACCCGATCAGCGCGCCCAGCCCGAGCCCCGAGCCGATCCGCAGCAGGATGTCCACGGTGGTCATTTCCGCGTTCACCTCCCGGTGTGTCCTTCGAATGGAGTCCGTTCAGCGCGACCAAGCCTTGCCGCACAAGGGCGGCAAGGCGACGTGACGAGCACGGGTCAGCGCGCGAAATCCACCGATGGGGTGAGCGCGCCGACGCGAGGTCCGTCACTCGGCATGGGCCACTCACCTCCCAGGGGGTCCGCTGAAAAACCGTCCGCGAGGCTACTCCACGGTCACGCTCTTCGCGAGGTTGCGCGGCCGGTCGATGTCCCGTCCCAGCGCCCGGGCCAGGTGGTAGGCGAACAGCTGGAGCGGCACGGACAGCGTGATCGGGGTCAGGGCCTCGTGCGCCTTGGGGATGCGGATCACGTCCGTGGCCAGGTCCGGCGGGAGGTCGGCGTCGGTGACCGCGATCACCGGCCCGCCGCGCGCCTTGATCTCCTCGATGGTGGAGATGTTCTTGCTCAGCAGCTCGTCGTCCGGGATCACCACCACCGACGGCATCTCCGGGTTGATCAGCGCCAGCGGGCCGTGCTTCAGCTCGGCCGACTGGTAGGCCTCGGCGTGCAGGTAGGAGATCTCCTTGAGCTTCTGCGCGCCTTCCCGCGCCACCGGCCACCCGCGCACCCGGCCGAGGAAGAACATGTGCTGCGCCCGCGCGTACTTCCGGGCGATCTCGGCGATCTCCGGCTCAGCGCCGAGGATCTTCGCGATGGTGGCGGGCAGTTCGGCCAGGCCCGCGACCACGCGGCGGCCCTCGGTGATGGACAGGTCGCGGACGCGGCCCAGGTCCAGCGCGAGCATCGCCAGCGCCACGCCCATCGTGGTGAACGACTTGGTCGCGGCCACCGACACTTCCGGCCCGGCGTGCAGGAAGATCCCGCTGCCGCACTCCCGGGCGATGGTGCTGCTCACCGCGTTGACCACGCCGATCACGTGGCCGCCCTTGCGCTTCAGCTCCTGCACGGCGGCGAGCGTGTCCAGGGTTTCGCCCGACTGGCTGATGGCGACGTAGAGGGTGTCCGGGTCGACCACGGGGTTGCGGTAGCGGAACTCCGAGGCCGGCTCCGCGTCGGCGGGGATGCGCGCCAGTTCCTCGATCAGGCCCGCGCCGACCTGCCCGGCGTAGTACGCCGACCCGCAGCCCAGCAGCTTGACCCGGCGGATGCGCTGGTAGTCCTGCGGGCTCAGGTTCACCCCGCCCAGCCGCGCCGACTGGAACCGGTGGTCCAGCCGCCCGCGCAGGCAGCGGTCCACCGCCTCGGGCTGCTCGGACATCTCCTTGTACATGAAGTCGGGGTGCTCGCCCAGCTCGTACTCGGCGGTCGCGACCTCGATCGACGTGGGGGACTTGGTGGTCGACCGGGCGTCCATGGTGCTGGTGCGGTAGCCCTCGGGGGTGACCGTGGCCAGCTCGTCGTCGTCCAGGTAGATGACCTGCTGGGTGAACCTGACCAGCGCGGACACGTCCGAGGCGACCAGCATCTCGTGCTCGCCGACGCCCAGCACGACCGGGCTGCCGCGGCGGGCGGCGACCAGCTCACCGGGCCGGTCGGCGTCCATGACGATCACCCCGTAGGTGCCTTCGACCTGGCTCAACGCCTCGCGGACGGCGTCTTCGAGGGTGGTCTTGGCGCTGCGCGCGACCAGGTGGGCCAAGACCTCGCTGTCGGTGTCCGAGGCGAGCGTGACGCCCTGCGCGGTGAGCTGGGCGCGCAGCCGGTCCGAGTTCTCGAACACGCCGTTGTGGACGATGGCGATGTTGCCCGACGTGTGCGGGTGGGCGTTGACGTCGTTCGGCTCGCCGTGCGTGGCCCACCGGGTGTGGGCGATGCCGACCGTGCCCGCCATCTCCGGCGGGACGACCCTGCGCAGGTCGGCGACCCGTCCAACGGTCTTGGCGACCTGGAGCGCCTCGCCCGCGACGGCCACGCCCGCCGAGTCGTAGCCCCGGTACTCCAGGCGGTGCAGGCCCTCCAGCAGGAGGGGCACCGCGTCCCGGGAGCCGACGTACCCGACGATTCCGCACATGTGGTTCTCCTCTTAGCCGTAGACGATCCGGCGCAGCTGGCGCTCGGTGAACTTCGGGGCGGCCACGGGCCGGGTGTCCAGCTCCCGGCGCAGGCGGTCCCAGATGGTGGCGTTCTTCAGTCCTTGCGCTTGCAGCTCCGCGTGGCGTCGTTGCACGTATTCGGTGGCGGTTTCGACGAAGTAGCCCATGACGTCGGACACGAGCCGGTGGGCGAGCGACGGCGGTATCCCCGTCGTGCGCACCACGTGCCGCAGCAGGTCCTCCGGCACTTCGTCGTCCACGGCGTCCAGCATGGTCACCAGCCAACCACCCGGCCAAACGGCGTGCCCGATTTCGGGCACGCGCCGCCGGCGAGCGGGTCGGGGCGTGCGGTCCTATCGTCCGCTTGGGAGGTCGCCGTGGTCGAACGGGTGGAGGTCGGGCGGCGGGCGCGCAACGCGATCATCGCCGTGATCATGCTGGGGATGCTGCTGGCGGCGCTGGACCAGACGATCGTGGCCACCGCCCTGCCCACCATCGTCGGCGACCTCGGGGGAGCGGGGCACCTGTCCTGGGTGGTCACCGCGTACCTGCTGGCCGAGACCATCATGACGGCGCTGATCGGCAAGTTCGGCGACCTGTTCGGGCGCAAGCCGGCGTTCCTGGCCAGCGTCGCGCTGTTCATGCTCGGGTCGTTCCTGTGCGGCTGGTCGGACTCGATGACGTGGCTGATCGTGTCGCGGGCGATCCAGGGGCTGGGCGCGGGGAGGGTTGTTGGTGACCTCGTCCGCGGTCATCGCCGATGTCGTGCCGCTGTCCGAGCGGGGGAAGTACCAGGGCCTGATCGGGGCGTTGTTCGGGGTGTCCACTGTGGTGGGTCCGCTGCTCGGTGGGTTGTTCGTGGACCACCTAAGTTGGCGGTGGGCGTTCTACGTCAACCTGCCGTTGGGCGTGCTGGTGCTGGTGGTGGGGGCGTTGGCGCTGCCGGGCGCGCGCTCGGCGGCGAGACCGCGCATCGACTACGGGGCATTCTTCTGATCGCGTTGGCCGCCACCGGTTTGACACTGGTCACCAGTTGGGGCGGGGTGGAGTACGAGTGGGCTTCGCCGACGATCCTGTGGATGACCGCCGGCTCCGTGGTGGCGCTGGTGTTGTTCGTGCTGGTCGAACGGCGTGCCCCGGAACCGATGCTGTCCATGCGGCTGTTCCGCAGCCGGGTGTTCACGGTGTGCAGTGTGCTGAGTTTCGTGGTCGGGTTCGCGATGCTCGGCGGCGTGACGTTCCTGCCGACCTACCTCCAGTACGTGCACGGCGCGTCGGCCACGCAGTCCGGGCTGGAGATGTTGCCGCTGGTCATCGGCATCCTGATCGCGTCGATCACCACGGGCAACGTGATCGGCAAGACCGGTAGATATCGGGTCTTTCCCATAGTGGGCAGTGTTTTCATGGTGTGCGGGATGCTGTTGTTGTCCCTTTTGGACACCGATACGGCGTTCTGGCAGGCGTCGACGTACATGTTGGGGCTGGGGCTGGGTGTGGGCATGTGCATGCCTGTGCCCGTGGTGGTTGTGCAGAGCACCAGCAGTTATGAGGACCTGGGGGTGGCGACTTCGGGTGTGACGTTCTTGCACACCATGGGTAGTTCGTTCGGTGTGGCGGTGTTCGGCACTATTTACGCGAGCCGGCTGCCTGAGCACCTTGCTGCTGCCGTGCCACCGGGTGTCGATCCGCGTGCTGCGACGAACGTGCAGGCGCTGCATGCGCTTCCCGATGCGGTGAAAGCCCCGATCACGGCGGCGTATGCGGACACGCTCCAGGGCGTGTTCCTGGCTGCCGCGCCGGTCGCTGCGGTGGCGTTCCTGGTGGCGTTGTTCCTGCGGGAGGTTCCGCTGCGGGACACGGCTCGTGTGGCGGCGTCCGGGAACAACGGGGTGGGGGAGAGCTTCGCCGTGCCGCAGTCGACGGGGTCGAGCCAGGAGTTGGAGAAGCTGGTCGCGCTGATCGTGAGCAAGGAGGACCGCGATCCGACGCCCCAGGTGCTGGCGCGGGCGGGTCTGCCGCTGAGCCATGCGCAGGCGTGGCTGCTGGTGAAGGTGTTCCGGCAGAGCGTTCAGCACGGGGAGGCGGATCTGGAGCGGTTGGCCCAGGACGCGAAGGTTCCGGCGGGCATCTTCGAGCCGACCGCCCGGCAGCTCATGACCAAGGGGCTGCTGACCGAGGTGGGCGCCCGGTATCGGCTCACGCCGGAGGGCAGCGAGACGTTCACCGGGCTGGTCGGGGCTTGGCGGGCCTGGCTGCACGACAAGCTGGTCGACTGGAGATGTGACGAGCCGGAGTTCACCGAGGCGGTGGACCGGGTGGCCACGGACCTGATCACCACGGGCCGGGCGTTGAGCGAACGGCAGACCGCGGGCGTGTGAGGTCAGGCGGGCAGGCGCAGGCGGAAGGTGCTGCCCTTGCCCACTGTGCTGGTCACCTCCACGGTCCCGCCGTGCGCTTCGACCAGGTACTTCGTGATCGCGAGCCCGAGTCCGCTGCCGCCGGTGGCGCGGCTGCGGGACTTGTCCGCGCGCCAGAACCGGTCGAACACGTGGGGCAGGTCGTCGGGGGCGATGCCGGTGCCGGTGTCGGCCACCTCGATGACTACGTCGGAGCCCTCGCGTTTGCCGGACACGGTGACGGTGCCGCCGGGCGGGGTGTAGCGCAGGGCGTTGGTGACGAGGTTGCGCACGGCCTGGCGCAGGCGTACCGGGTCGGCGGTCAGTTCGAGGCGGCCGGACGTGCGGGCCACCAGCGGGACGCCGTCGGCGTGGTGGGCGGCGACCACCTGTTCGACCACTTCGGCGGCGTCCAGCGGCTCGGGGTGCAGGCGCAGGGCGCCCGCGTCGGCTTGGGCGAGGTCGTGCAGGTCGTCCACCAGGGTCCGCAGCACGTGCGACTCCGACAGCAGGATCGCGAGCAGCTGAGGGTCGATCGTGGCCACGCCGTCCTGGACGGCTTCCAGCCAGCCGGTGACCGTGGCCAGCGGGGTGCGCAGCTCGTGTGCGACGTCGCTGACCAGGGCCTGGCGTTGCCGTTCCGCCTCGGCGAGCCGGTCGGACATGGCGTTGAACGCGCCCGCCAGGTCGCCCACCTCGCCGCGGGCCGGGCCGGTGACGCGGGCGAAGCGGTCACCCGCGCCCATCCGCCGGGCCGCTGCCGTCACCGCGCGGATCGGGCGGACCAGGCGGGACGCGACCAGCCAGCTCGCGAAGCCGGCGAGGGCCAGCACCGCGAAGCCGGTCAGCGCGACGCGGGTCGCGCCGGCGGACGACAGGTCGACTCCCGGGCGTTCGACGCCGGTCGGGGCGGTGAGGAAGAGCAGTGCCGGCGGCGCCACGTGCGGTGCGAGTTGGGCGCGTCGGGCGCCGGACAGGCAGCCCGCCACCTCGGGGGCGGTTCCCGGTGGCGGTGGGCGCAGCCACCAGCGCAGCACGGCGGGCTCGGTCCAGCGCGGGTCGACGCGGGCGTCCGGGCGGACCCGGTTCAGGCAGTCCAGCAGCAGGGACCGCAGTTCCCGGGACGCCGCCTGCTCGGTCTCGGTGGGCGCGGTCAGCACCTTCGCGCTGTGCGCGGGGCAGTCGACGGCGTACTTGGGACCGGGGTCGATCGGTGGGCTGAGCACCGGCCGGCCTCCGGGTTCGAGCACGACGCCGACGCCGGTGCAGTCGGCGATCGCGTCGGCCAGGTGGCGCAGCCGCTCGGCCTCGTCGGGCGTGAGCCGGAACGGACCCACCGCGCGCGGGTCGACGGCGTCGGCGGGCGCGTCCGGCTTGAGCACCTGATCGACGTTGAGCGGGTCCACGATCGCCTTGGGACGCACCGGGAGTGGTGGCGCGTCCGGGCCTCCGGTGTCGACCAGGGGCACGCCGTCACGGGTCGTGAGGGCGATGCGGCGGCCGGAGCCGGCGGCCAGCGCGCGGGCGGTGTCCGCCACGCCGGACCAGTCGCGGTGGTCGGCGGCGTAGCCGAGGAGTTGGTCGTAGAGGGTCGCGTCGGTGGCGAGCGCTTCGCCCTGCTCCTGGCTGATGCTGCCGGTCGTCGCTTGGCTGGCCAGCCAGGCCGTGACAGCGATGCTCAGTGCCGCGATGGCCGTGCACAGGGCGAAGAAGCGGACGAACAGGCTGTGCGCCATCACGCGGCGGCCGGGTCGACGAGCTTGTAGCCGATGCCGTAGACGGTCAGCAGCCTGCGCGGGCGGCGCGGGTCCTGCTCGACCTTGCGGCGCAACTTCATGACGTGCACGTCCACGGTCCGCTCGGTGATGAACCCGTCGATGCCGTAGGACGCCTCGAGCAGTTGGGCGCGGGTGAACACGCGGTACGGGTGCGCGGCGAGCGTGGCCAGCAGGCGGAATTCGGCGGGCGTGCACACCACCGGCTCGCCGGCCAGGGTCACCTCGTGCCGCTCGGCGTCCACGGTCAGGTCGCCGACGGTCAGGGCTTTGGAGGTCGATCTACCGGCGCGGCGCAGGATGGTCCGGACCCGGGCGAGCATCTGCCTGGGGCGCAACGGTTTCACGATGTAGTCGTCGGCGCCCAGGTCGAACCCGAGCAGCACGTCGTCCTCCAGCGAGCGGGCGGTCACCAGCACGATCGGCACGTCGGACTCGGCCCGCAGGACGCGCATCACGTCCATGCCGTCGACCACGGGCATCATCACGTCCAGCAGGAGGAGGTCCGGCCGGCTGCGCCGGGCCACGTCGATCGCCGCGCGGCCGTCGTGCACGACCACCACCGAGTGGCCGTCGTGCTCGAGGTAGCGGCGGACGAGTTCCGCCTGGTTCCGGTTGTCCTCCGCGACGAGGATGTGGGCGCACACGACCGCAGTATGGATCAGCGTCACGGGAAGCAAGCGGGACGACAACAGGTTCTTCACACCTGCCGGCCAGGGTCGGGACCATGTCGACCCGCAGCGCTTGGCGGATAGGGCTCGCCGCGGTCCTGGGTGCGCTGCTCGCCTTGTCGAGCACTCGGATGTCCGCACCGGTTGCCGGCCCTACTGTCGCTTTGGTTTCCACTCCTGTGGTCACCACTACTTCGTTGGTGCCGACTTCGTTGGTGCCCATGACGACGTCGCGGCGCGTTTATGCGTCGAGCGCGGACCTGCCTGATGGGCCTCCGGTGCCGGACTCGGGTGCGGGGGTGTGGCGGGTGGTGCCGGGTACCACGGAGACCGTTGGCGCTGGTTCTCTCCGGACGTACACCGTGGAGGTCGAGGAGGGGCTGGGGGTGGACGGGGAGGCGTTCGGGGTTGTGGTGCAGGAGATCCTGGGGGACCCGCGCGGGTGGATCGGGCGCGGTGACGTGGCGTTCCGGCGGGTGGACTCAGGTGCGCCCGCGATCCGCATCCGGCTGACCGGGCCGACGACCGCGCGGGTGCTGTGCGGGTTCGAGATCCCGGTGGACGTGTCGTGCCGGAACGGCGGGGTGGTGACTCTGAGCGCGGCGCGGTGGGTGCGCGGGGCGGTCGTATATGACGGCGACCTGGTGAACTACCGGCGGTACGTGGTGAACCACGAGGTCGGGCATGCGCTCGGGTTGGGGCACAGCCCTTGTCCGGCGCAGGGTGCCTTGGCGCCGGTGATGTTGCAGCAGACGTTCAGCACGTCGAACGACGAGATCGCGCGGTTGACCGGGGGTGGGGCGCCTCGGGACGGGAAGACTTGTGTGCCGAACCCGTGGCCGTTCCCGGGGTGAGCGCGCGGAATGTGGCCTCCGGCCCCCGATGTCCATTGTCCCACGAGGGACCGACAATTCGGCGGGGCCCGTGCGGCCCGTGCGGCCCGTGCGGCGCGTGCGGCGCGTGCGGCGCGTGCGGCCCGTGCGGCGCGTGCGGCCCGTGCGGCCGAGGTCGCCGTGGCGAGGGTGCTCGCGGCCGTGTTCGGGGTGCTCGTGTTCGTGCTCGCCGGGATGCAGGTGTTCGGCATCGCCCTGTTCATCGCCCCTGTGCGGCGCGTGCGGACGGCCCGTCGGCAGTGGGGTAGCCGGCGGGCCGTCCGGAGTCAGCGCCGGTGGCGGAGCCCCAACAGCAGGAGCACCGCGAAGACCAGCACCAGGTTCTTCAGCACGAACTCACCCGTCGCCGGGCACGAGATCGGCCACCGGGGACCGGCCCACCACCTTCGGCAGGCCGAACCAGACGACCAGCAGGCCGAGCGACAACCGCAGGCCGGTCGGGGCCGTCTGCCGGAGGAACGACTCGAAGCGGTCCCACCGCCGCGGTGGGACCGATCCGACCTCCTCGACCTCGAAGTCCTTGGTCGTGGACATCTCAGTCGCCCAGCGGGTTGAGCAGGTCGGCCTTGCCCTCGAAGGCGAACAGCAGCAGGTCGGTCATCCGGAAGGTGTTCGAGTCCGGGCCGAACACCGGGCGCCACGACGGCTCGCGCACGATCGAGGTGCGGGAACCCTCCATCGCGCGGTGGAAGACCTCCGCGACGATCCGGCCGCCGACCGGGCCCAGCAGTCCGTTGCCGAACTCGGCCTCGCGGAGGGTGTAGAACCACAGAGGGGTGTTCGCCGCCACCGCGGCCTTCTGCTCCTCGGTCAGCGAGTCCAGCGTGACGCCACCGTTGCCGTTCAAAATCTGCTCCGCGGTCAGCGGCGCCACCCCGAACAGCTCGGCGATCTGCTGACCCGTGGCGAGCTTGACCATCAAGGCCCGCGTCAGGTTGCGGAACGCCAGGTTGCGGTGGATCGGCGGGAACTGCGTCCCCCGGCCGTCGAACGTGCCGGCCGGCAACCGGGTCAGCGGGTCGACCAGCAACGTGTCGATCTTCTTGGTCACGTTGCCGCCGGTGCCGGTCGGCGCCAGGTCGGGCCGGCCCGCCTCGGTGAAGTCGTACAGCCTGCGGAAGTCCGCGATCCAGTTGGTGGGCAGCGTGTCCACCCCGGCGACCGTCGGGTCGTCGAGGTCGGTGCCCGGCTGGAAGTTGCCGCTGGTCCCGGTGAAGGTGAACAGCAGCAGCAGCGACGCGACCGGGCCCGGCCCGCCGCTGTTGAACACGCGGTTCCACTCGTACGCGGCCCGGATCTGGCTGTGCCCGAGCCGGTACGCCGCCACCGAGAACTCCAGCGGCATGGTCGGCGGCTGCATGGCGCCGGTGTACCCGCGGCCGGGCGCCTCGAAGAAGCGGCGGCCGTTGGTGAACACGTCGTCCACGATCGCCGGGTCGACGATCCGCGGCAGGTGGTCGTGGCGCAGCATCCACTGGTAGTGCCGCACGACCTGGGCGCGGGCCTGGCGGAACAGCCGCTGCCCGCTCAGGCCGGTCAGCGCCAGCTCGTCCACGACCCGGTTGTGGAACCGGATGAACGCCAGGTGGGTCTGGGCGATCACCAGGTTCTCGTCGTTGCGCTCGTCCGGGATCAGCGGACGGCGCCGCTCCGCGCCGGTCGCCCCGGACCCGGCCCGGGGCAGGTCGAAGCCCTCCAGCTCCACGTTGGTCCGCTCGTCCGGGAACGTGGTGGCGGAGGTCTTGCCCATCTTGAGCTTGACCTGGTCGTCGGCGTAGAACCGGCGGTCGGCGGGGTCGAGGGGACCCCGGCCGTAGACCGAGTCGAGGTCCAGCGCGGGCGAGCGGCCCTGGACCAGGTCGTCCAGGTTGACGTCCCCGCCCAGCTGGGACTCGGTGCGGTCCATGGTCAGGTCGTGGTCGACGAACTGACCCAGGTAGGTGAACCCGGCCGGGATGGCGGGGTTCTCCGAATCGGGCTGCGGGACTTCGGCGGTCATCGCGGTCGCCAAGGCGGTGCGCGTGGCCTCGTCCAGCTGGACCCCCTCCGGCCCCAGTCGCGAGAACCGGAACCGGCGCAGCTCCTCGACCGTGAGGGGCCGCCGGGCAGTGGGCTCCCCAGCTCCACTGAACTCCAGCACGCCCTCGCCGACCACGAAGAAGCTGTCACTCCCGTGATGTTTCATTTATTTGTCTCCCCCGTTCGCCCGGGATCGCCGGGCTCAGGCGCCGCACCCCCTGCACGGTGCCTTCACCAGACAAGTGTCGACCTCCGTTCGGTGGATACGCAGACTTTCTGGATGTGAACGACGGTCGCATTCGGTGACGGTGGGTCGGCCGTTCGAGTGATCACAGGTGTGCGCGGAACCAACCGACGATGAGGTCGATCGTGTCGGCCAGGCCCTCGCGGTACACCTCGTGCCCGACACCGGGGTGCATTTCCAAGCGCACCGGCTTGCCCAGCTCCTTCAGCCGCGCGTACATGCGCTCCGACTCCTCCGGGTTCACGCGGGTGTCGTTCTCGCCGTGCAGCATCAGCACCGGGGCCTGGACGCGTTCGGCGTGCGTGATCGGGCTGCGCTCCACCAGGCTCGCCCGCTGCGCCGGGTCGTCCGGGTCGCCGATCCACTCCTTGGTGCGCCGCCGCCACGTCGGCGGGCAGTCCCGGATGTCGGTCAGCAGGTCGAAGGTCCCGCACTCGCTGACCGCCGCCTTCCACCGCTCCGGCAGGCGCGCGGCGCACGACAGCGCGGCGAAACCGCCGTAGGACGCGCCGTGCACGCCCAACCGGGTCTCGTCCGCCCACTCCACGTCCGCGAGCAGCGCCGCGGCGGCCGCCAGGTCCTCCAGGTCACCGCCGCCCCAGTCGCCGTACACCAGGCGCTGGAAGGTCAGGCCGTACCCGGAGGAGCCGCGGAAGTTGGGCGCCAGCACGCCGATCCCGTTGGCCAGCAACGATTGCACCAGCGGGTCGTAGGTCGGGTGCGCCTGCGACTCGGGACCCCCGTGCACCGTGACGACCACCGGCGCGTTCGTCGCGCCGACCGGCTTGTAGAGCAGGCAAGGGATGCGCAGGCCGTCCCGGCTGACCGCGTGCACGACGGTCGGGGACACCAGGGTCGACGGCAGGTCGCGGCCGAAGTCCGTGATCCGCTCGGCGGTGCCCGCGTCGAGGTCGGCCAGGTACAGCTCGGTGGCCGCGTCCGCGCGGGCCAGCTGCACCAGCAGCCGGCCGTCCGGGGTGAACCGCAGCACGTGGCCGTCGTAGCCGAACTCGCACACCGCGAGCCCGTCCGGAAGTCCTTCCACCGCACGCGGTTCGCCGCTGTCGGACCAGAACAAGCGGGTCCAGCCGTGCTCGTTGACGCCCCACGCCAACCGGGAACCCTGGATCGCGCCGCCCTCCACACTGGACTCGGGAGTGTCGATCCAGGTCAACTCCCCGTTCAGGGAAAGGGAAGCCAGGCCCAGGTGGTCGCGGCCCTGCGTGGTGCACACGACGATCCCGGACGAATCGGGCAGCCACCCCACCGGCACGTACTTGGCCGGACCCGGGAAGTCGGTGATCCGGCGGACCGAGTCGTCGGTCAGGTCCACCACGAACAGCTCGTGGTCGGCGTTCTGGTGGAACTTCAGCACCAGCAGCAGCCGCGAGTCGGGGGAGAAACCCATCGGCAGGTACCGGTCGTCGCCCCGCAGCACGGTCCGCGACCCGTGTTCGTCGCGCACGAACACGTCGAACACCTCGGGGTCACGGGCGTTGTTCGCGTACGCCAACAGCTTCCCGTCGATGCTGTAAGGACTTCCGCCGGATGCGTAAGGCACGCCGACCTCGCAGCGCACGCCCTCGTCGGCGACCAGCCAGTCGATCTCCCCGCCGGCCACGTCCACCTCGGCCAGCCGGTGCGCCTCACCGCCGTCGGGATCTACCAGCACCAACAACTTCGTGCCGGACGGGTGCCACGCGCACCGCCGCGCCGACCCCGGAACCGGCACGTGCCGCCCGTCCACGTACGGCTGCACCTTGCCGCTCGCGTCGCTCAGCCACGCGATCCGCCCGTCCGGCCCGGGTTCCGCGCCGGACACCCACGTGAAGTCGGTCAGGCTCACCGGGCCACCTCCGCGATCGCGTGCTGCACGGTCGCCGCCGCCACGATCCCGCGCCGGAACCAGTCCAGCACCAGGTTCTCGTTGGGCGCGTGGTTGCGCTCGTCCACGTTGGCCAGCGGCACGCCGTAGCACGGCACGTCCAGCTCGTCGGTGAACGCGGCGATCGGCAGGCTCCCGCCCAGCGCCGGCACCAGCAGCGGCTCCTCACCCAGCCCCTCCCGCGCGCCACGCAGGACCGCGTCCGTCCACGGCGTCTCCGGCAGTGTCCGCGACGGCTCCATCGCCGCGCCGGGCACGAACTCTACGTCCGGCGCGTGCCGGTCCAGGTGGGCGCGGATCGCGGCGGTCACGTCCGCCACGCGCTGCCCGCCGACCAGCCGCATGTCGCACTTCGCGACCGCCACGTTCGGGATGACCGTCCGGTGCTCGCCGCCGTCCTCGCAGGTCAGCGAGTTGATGGTGAAGGTCGGTCCGGTCAGCCGCTCGTAGAACCCGAGGTCGGCGGGTGGTTCCATGCCGGTCACCCCGATTTCCGCCAGCACCTGCGGCACGTCCACCGGCAGCGCCGCCAACGCGGCCCGCTCACCCGGGCTCAGCCCGTGCACGGCGTCCGCGAAGCCCTCCACCAGCACCCGCCCGTCCGGCGCTCGCATGGTGCCCAGCGCGTGCACCAGCCGCCACGCCGGGTTCGGCGCGACCCCGCCCCAGTTGCCCGAGTGCAGCACGCCCGACGCGCCCCGCGCCCGCAGCTCGAACGCCAGCACCCCGCGCACCCCGAGCACGACCGCTGCCCGGCCCGACTCGTGCACCGGCCCGTCGCTCCACACGACCAGATCGGGTTTTTCCAGCTGACGCAACGCTTTCGCCAGGTTCGGGCTGCCGATCTCCTCCTCGCCGTCGAGCAGCACGGTGATCCGGCACGGCAACCCGCCGAGGTCCCGCAGCGCCCGCAACCCGAGCAGTTGAGCCAGGTGCTGGCCCTTGTTGTCGCCCGTGCCGCGCCCGTACACGCGGCCGTCCCGGACGTCCGGCTGGAACGGCGGGGTGACCCACTCGTGCAGCGGTCCGGCGGGTTGGACGTCGTAGTGGCCGTAGACCAGGACGTGCGGCGCGCCCGGTGGCCCCGGCGCGGTGCCGACCAGCGCCGGCCACCCGCCAGTCTCCACCACCTCGGCCGCCAACCCGCTGCGGCGCAACAGGTCCACGCCGTGCGCCACCGCGCCGGCCATGCCCTCGCCGGTCCGGCTCACGCTGGGCTGCGCCACCCACGCGGCCAGTTCCGCCACCAGGTCCGGCTCCCGCTCACCCACCCACGCCCCGACCCGCCGCGCCAACTCCATGCCACCCCTCCGATTTCATGAAGTGCAATCGATGGCAGTGAACCAAATCACTGGCGCGCGCGGCAAGGTCCGCTCGGCTAACCTTCGACGCGTGCCCGCCGACCAACCCGCGCGAACCGCGTCCGTCGAGGAGCTGAAAGCGCTGGCGCACCCGCTGCGGTGGCGCATCCTCCGGCTCTGCTTCGACCGCGCTTGGACCAACCAGGAGCTGGCCGAACGCCTCGAAGTCGCGCCCGCGACCGTGCTGCGGCACGTCCGCGCCCTGGTCGGCACCGGCTTCCTGGTCGCCGAACCGGTGCGCACGGGCGCGAAAGGCGCGCTGGAACGCCCCTACCGCGCGACCGGTCGCACCTGGCGGCTGGGTCTGGTGGACGACGGCGAAGGTCTGGTGCAGCAGGTCGACCTGGCCATGCTGGGCGCGCACCGCGCGGAGATCATCGAAGCCGGTCCGGACGCCAACCGGGACGTGCGGCGCGGCATCCTGCGGCTGGGCCCGGAGTCCCGGGCGGAGCTGACCGCCCGGATGGTCGAGCTGATCACCGAGTTCGTCGAGCGCGACGAGCCCGACGGCGAACCGTTGAGCTACCTCTGGTCGCTGGTGGCCCGGCCGGACCGGTAGCGCAGGCCGTCCATCACCAGGTCCAGCATCCGGGCCGCCTGCTCGCGGTCGGACAGCTCGACCGCGGCCAGGGCGACCCCGCCGAGCGTGCCGAGGACGTCCATCGGCCGCACGTGCTCACCCAGGTCGCCGGACGCGTCGAGCAGCGTGGCCACCGCGTCCAGCAGCAGCCGCCTGCTCTCGGAGAACGGGTCGGCGCCCGAGGCGATGACGGCCTTGAGCGCGTCACCCATGCCCTGCTTGGTGCCCATGTAGTCCACGAACCGGTCCATCCACGCCCGCATCGCCTGCTCGGGCGGCAGTTCGGCGAGCAGCGCCGGCACCGCATCGCACAGCTTCGCCAACTCGCTGCGGTAGACGGCCTCGACCAGCGCTTCCCGGGTGGGGAAGTGCCGGTAGAGCGTGCCGATGCCGACCCCGGCCCGCTTGGCGACGGTCTCCAGCGCCACCTCGCCGTCGGCGGAGAACGCCTCCAGCGCGACCGCGATCAGCTTGTCGCGGTTGCGCTGCGCGTCGGCGCGCAGCGGGCGTGGGGCGGCCACGGCGGCTCCTCGGTGTGGTGCAGGGCACAATGTTAACCGGAGGATCCTCCGGTTATTGTCGGATTAGCGGAGGCTCCTCCGCTTCAAGCCTACCGGGAGACACCATGTCCGACCGCATCACCACTCCGTTCACCTTCGACTCCACCGCCGCCGAGGTGCTCGCGGGCGTCGACCTGACCGGGAAGCGGGCCGTCGTCACCGGCGGCGCGTCCGGCATCGGCGTCGAGACCGCCCGCGTCCTGGCCGTCGCGGGCGCCGACGTGACCATCGCCGTGCGCAACGTCGAGGCCGGCCGGCGCGCCGCCGCCGAGATCGGGGCGGCCACCGGCCGACCGGTCCACGTCGCCCCGCTCGACCTCGCCGACCAGGCCTCCGCCGCCGCGTTCGCGGCCAACTGGGACGGCCCGCTGCACGTCCTCGTCGACAACGCCGGCGTGATGGCCTCACCCGAGACCCGCACGCCGGAGGGGTGGGAACTGCAGTTCGCCACCAACCACCTCGGCCACTTCACGCTCACCACCGGCCTGCACCGGGCGCTGGCCGCCGAGGGCGCGCGGGTCGTCGTGGTCAGCTCCGGCGCCCACCTGATGTCCCCGGTGGTGTTCGAGGACATCCACTTCCACGACCGCCCCTACGCGCCGTGGCCCGCCTACGGCCAGTCCAAGACCGCGAACATCCTCTTCGCCGTCGAGGCCGCGCGGCGGTGGGCGGCCGACGGGATCGCCGTCAACGCCCTGCACCCCGGCAGCATCCAGACCAACCTCCAGCGGCACGTCGACCCCGACGAACTGGCGCGGATGGTGGCGGCCGTGCCGGGTCACCGGTTCAAGACCGTCGAACAGGGCGCGGCCACGTCGGCGCTGCTCGCCGGCTCGCCGCTGGTGGAGGGCGTGACCGGGCGGTACTTCGAGGACTGCGCCGAGGCCGTGCCCAACGTGGGCGGCCTGCGCGGTGGCGTGGCGGACTACGCGCTGGACCCCGAGGCGGCATCCCGGCTGTGGAAGGTCTCGGAGGAGACCGTCTGACGCCACCCGTTGGCTGCATTGCCGCAGGGTCGCGGCGGTCGTTGAATCGGCTACGGCCGTGCCGCCGAAGCATGGCCAGCCGACGAGCAGGAGAGCACGCGATGACCGATCTGACGCTCGACCCCGCCAAGACCGCCGTGGTGCTGATCGAGTACCAGAACGACTTCACCAGCCAGGGCGGTGTCCTGCACGACGCCGTCAGCCCGGTCATGGAGGGCACGGGCATGCTGCCCAAGACGGTCGCCCTGGTCGAGGCGGCCCGGGCGGCGGGCGCCACCGTGATGCACGCGCCCATCACGTTCGCCGAGGGCTACCACGAGATCTCCCGCCACCCCTACGGCATCCTCAAGGGCGTCGTGGACGGCAAGGCGTTCGTGAAGGGCACGTGGGGCGCGGCGATCGTGGACGACCTCGCGCCCCAGCAGGGCGACATCGTCGTCGAGGGCAAACGCGGGCTGGACACGTTCGCCAGCACCAACCTCGATTTCATCCTGCGCAGCAAGGGCATCGACACGATCGTCCTTGGTGGTTTCCTCACCAACTGCTGCGTCGAATCGACGATGCGCACCGGGTACGAGAACGGGTACAAGGTCATCACGGTCACCGATTGCGTGGCCGCGACCTCGCAGGAAGAGCACGAGAACGCGATCAAGTTCGACTACCCGATGTTCTCGGTGACCGCGACCGCGGAAGAGGTCACCGCGGCCCTGCGGTGAAGTCCGAACCCTAAGCTTCCCTCAAATCCTTCGACGGGTGTGACCCGGGTCCCTAGCCTTGCTGCATGAGGCTGCTGCTTTGGACCGTCCTGGTCTGCGCATGCGCAGTCCACGGGGCGGAAACGCTGGTACTGGTGTCGGGCGCGCTGCTCGCCGGCTGCGCGGCCGACCACTCCTTCGTGCGGCGCAAGCGGGTGCGCGGGTCGTTGGCCCGCGTCGCCCGCTAGCCGCCGTCCACACCGGACTCGTCCGCGCGCTGCCCTGCCCTCGCCCGATCGGGGACAAAAATAGGGCCGGGGAGCCCCGTGGACGGACTCCCCGGCCTCCGCACGCGTCAAGCGGGACTGGGGGACCTCGCCTGACGCGAAGACCTGCGTGCCGTTGATCGGGAGAAGGCGCGAAGGCGTTCACGTGGAAACTTCGCGAAAACAGTCCCACTAATGCTCTTGCCCCCGTCCCCCGGAGTGACCGCGCGCTGTCCCGGTCGGCGGTCCGGAGAGGACCGTATTCGGCGCGGCACCAAATCCGGAAGCGGCTGAACGGGTGAATTGTGCGCCGCTGTGCGCACTCGGTCAGGCCGTCGTTCTGTATTGGGTACGTATCCGCGCGGCCGTTGGCTCAATTGTGGAAAGTGATTCGCGGGGCAAGAATATTCCAAGTGGCCCAAGATGCCCGTGCGTCCCAGGGCTGCTCCCGCTCCGGGACTCCGGTCGGGTGCGGGCCGCGCGGGCGGGCGAGGTTCACCCGAACGCCGCCCGAGTCCGCCCGGTTGGACGTGTTGGGACGCCGTAGGGGTGACACCGGACCCCGCGGCCGGCATCGCCGCGTGGGTCCGGTGACCCGAAGCCCTCGGTCGGCGCGCCCCGGCCCACGAGCCGCGCCGCGCGGCGGATCACCGCCGATTCCGGGTGAATTCGCCCGGCCGGAAGCGCCTATTCCGCACGTCGGCGGCGACCCGGGCCGGGGGTTTTCCGCGGTGCGCGGAAAACCGCATTTCAGGTGCGGACCAGCACGGCCACGAGTTGTTCCAGCGCGCCGAGGTGGCCTGCCCGGATGCGCGCGTACTCGGCGTCCGTCGCCCCGGTCGTCGCCGTGGTGATGGTGATGTCCAGCGGCTCGGGCAGTTCGGGCAGGGTGATCAGGGTCCGGCCGCGGCCGTGGGCGACCTTGGCGTAGTGCCCGGCCACCGTGCGCTGCTCGTGCGGCGGGTACGCGGCCTTCAGGTCGTCGAACGCGCTGCCGCCGTCCGGGCCGCGGTCGGCGAACACCGCGATCTCCACGGATTCCACGTGCGGTGTGCCGCGCCCGGACGGCGGGAACGCCCACTTGCCGTACGCGCGCAGCGGGCGGGTGTCGGTCGGTTCGGCGGTGCAGCGCGCCTCGGCCACGGCCAGGCCCTCGGCGCGCATCCACGCCACCACGTCGTCGGGTGCGTCGCAGAGGCTGACGCGCAGCGGCTCGGTCGTGCGCGTGGTCGACGGGGCGGGACTGGCCGGGGCGGGCTGCTGCGCGCAGCCGGTCAGGGACAGCACGGCGACGAGGGCGGCGGTGCCACGTGATCTCACCATGTCCGTCTACATCGCCGGACGGGCGCCGGACGTTCCACTGAATGGATCACGTCCGGCGCCGCCGAGCGGTTCACCTGGTGCGGAACAGCTTCACCTTCATCGACGTGCCCGATTGCGTCAACACGCGTAGACCCACGCCGACCGCGGGCAGCTTCACGCCGGTCGTGGGCGTTTCCGGGTACCAGAACTGCTTGGTGTCGTCGAACACCGGCCGCGCCGGCTGACCGCGCACATAGGACGGCTTGCCGTTGATGTGCAGCGTGAACGAGTCCGACTTCTGCAACCCGAACGGCGCGTCGTAGCCGCCCACGGTCGGCGACCACGGCCGGCCTTCGAGGTGGTGGATCGGCGCGGGGTTGGCGTCGATCGGCAGGATCAGGCCCTCACCGGGGTGCTCGCTGGTGTTGTTGTCCAGGAAGCTGGTGTCCCACAGCGACACCAGCAGGCCGTCCTGGTAGGGGAAGTGCTCCACCCAGTCCGGCTTGTCCGGGAAGCTGTAGCGGTATGGCCCGGTCCGGTTGTACGCGCCGTAGGACTCGTAGGTCCGGTGCGAGGCGATGTAGAACTGGTCGAACGCCTTGGTCTCGGTGCCCGCCGTGGCGCGGAAGCCCTTGAGCGCCCAGCCGGAACCGGTTTCGGCACCGTCCTCCAGCAGCGGCGCGCCGTCCGCGGTGACCGTGATCGCGTCGGCGAAGAACCCTTGCAGCGCAAGACCTCCGTCGGTGCGGTAGGCGAAGCGCAGCTTGGTGTTCTGTCCCGCGTAGGCGCTCAGCGGGACGCGGACTTCCACCCAACGGCCACCGGAGGTGCCGCTGATGGCGGGCGCGTTGCCGGAGTCGCGGACGAACGGCCGGCCGTCCACGGTGCCGTCGAGCTGGGCCCAGCTCCCGTCGGCGTTGGCGGCCTCGACGTAGAGGTAGTCGAAGTCCTCCTCGATGTCGAAGCGGGCCTTGAGGGTCAGCTCCGCGGTGGTCTTCCCGGTCAGGTCCAGCGGTCGGGTCATCGAGTGGTCGAGGTCGTTGCCCTTGTCGCTCCACCACATCTTCGAGCCGGCGAACGGGTCGCCGTAGTCGAACGTCTTGGACACGTCCGGCAGCACGACCACCAGGCCCTGGGCCTTGTCCGTGTTGTACTCGTGCGGGCCGAGGTCGAACACCCGCTCCTGGCCGGCGACGGCGACCTCGTAGTCCAGCCAGCCGAGCTGGAGCTTGTCCCACGCGGACAGTTCGTTGGCGCGGGTGCCGGGCGGCTCGTTGCCGACGCCGACGCGGGTCTGGCCCATCAGCGACCACCAGTTGACGCCGTTGGTGCCGCCGCCGCTGGTGTCGTAGTGGTCGGGCAGGCCCAGGTCGTGGCCGTACTCGTGGGCGAACACGCTCACGCCGCCGTTCTCCGGCTGCATCGTGTAGTCGCCGACCCACAGGCCCGTGTCGCCGATGGGCGCGCCGCCGAGCTTGTTGCGGCCCGGACCGGAGTTGTAGTTCTTGAACGCGTAGCCGCGGTGGCTCCAGATCGCGTCCTCGCCCTGCCACGGGTCGCCGTCGGCCTGGTCGCCGCCCGCGTGCACGACCTGGAAGTGGTCGAGGTAGCCGTCGGGCTCGGAGAACTCGCCGTCGGCGTCGAAGTCGTAGCGGTCCCAGGTGTCGTACTCGGCGAGCTGCGCGCGGATGTCGTCGGTGGTGCGGCCCGCGGCCTTCTGGTCGTCGAACCACTGGGCGACGGCGTCGCGGACCAGGTCGTAGGAGTTGTTGCAGACGTTGCCGCCGCACGGGTAGCCGTTGGACCGGCCGTAGCGGGCCTCGTTGTAGCGGACCTTGACCCAGTCGGTGACCGTGCCCTCGACGGTGTAGCGGCCGGAGGACTGCTTGTCGAAGTAGTTGGCGACGGAGTTCGCGCCGGGCTCGGTGGCGAAGTACAGGTCCTCGAAGTAGCCGCGGCTGAAGTCCGGGTGCCAGATGGTGGTGTTGTCCACCGTGCGGTCGGGCTCGGGGATCGCGTTGTGCAGCGGGCCGTCGAACCGCTTCGGGCCGGGCGTGGCGGGCGCGGTGTCCTGGTCGGGGTACTGCGGGTGCCGCTCGTCGCCGAACTCGGCGAGCACGACGAAGATCTTGTCCGTCTTCTGCCGCTCCAGCTCGACGTACTGGTCGACCTTGCCGTTCTTGCCGCCCAGCCGGACGACCTTGCTGCCGTCGCGCTGCTCGGCGGTGGTCTCGCCGGTCAGCACCTTGGCCAGCGCTTCCTGCCGCAACGCGCGCCGCTTGTCCTCCAACGGGTGCGGCAGCTCGTCGGTGGCCTGCGGCGGCTGTTCGGTGACGGCTCTTGGCGCGGCCTGGGCAGCGATCGGCGTCAGACCGGCGGTCAGCAGGGCCAGCGTGGCGGCGCCGGCTAAGAGTCTTCGCACGAAGTCCTCCTCACTCGGGGGTTTGCGTGCGGTGACGTTGCCGCAGTCGGCGGGGCGGACGGCACGTCCGGAAGTCGGGAGTCGACCCGTCCTGACGGAGGGTGATCAAGTGGGGTCAGGCTGCTACACTCCGTTCTCGTGTGGGTCATTTTCGGTTCTTCCGACGATGCGGTGCGCCGTGTCGTGGCCGAGTGTCGGGCGTCGGTGAATTTCTGAACACCGATTCTCAACACCCGGAGGGAGACCCGCGGTGCCCGTTCGCCTTTTCAACACCCTCACCAAGCGCAAGGAACCGTTCGAGCCGATGACGCCCGGCGTGGTCCGGATGTTCGTCTGCGGCCCGACGGTCTACGACTTCAGCCACATCGGCCACGCCAAGACCTACACGCATTTCGACTTCGTCGCGCGCTACCTGAAAAAGCGCGGCTATCAGGTCACTTATGCGCAGAACATCACCGACGTCGACGACAAGATCATCAAACGGGCGGCGGAACTGGGCGTCGCGCCGCGCGAGCTGTCGGCCCGGTTCGAAGCGCGGTACCTGGAGGACATGGCGGCGCTGCACAACACGTCCGTCGACACCTACGAGCGCGCGCACGACCACATCGACGACATCGTCGCCCAGGTCCAGGCGCTGATCGACCGCGGCCACGCCTACCGGCTCGACGACGGCTGGTACTTCGACCTGTCCACCTTCCCCGACTACGGCAAGCTCTCCGGCCGCACGCACGTCGAGGCGGAGGACTCCGTGGCCCGCATCGACGAGCACGCCGGCAAGCGCAACGCCGGCGACTTCGCGCTGTGGAAGGCGCGCAAGCCCGGCGAGCCGCACTGGGACACGCCGCTGGGTGAAGGTCGGCCCGGCTGGCACATCGAGGACACCGCGATCACCGAGGCCGTGTTCGGGCCGCAGTACGACCTGCACGGCGGCGCGGTGGACCTGATCTTCCCGCACCACGAGGCGGAGATCGCCCAGCAGGAGGCCGCGTCGGGCAAGGTTCCGCTGGTCAGGTACTGGATGCACGCCGGCCTGCTGCGCGTGGACGGCGCGAAGATGGCCAAGAGCGCGGGCAACTTCCTGACCATCCGGCAGGCGCTGGAGCTGGCCGACTTCCGCACGCTGCGCTACGCGTTCCTCAGCCAGCACTACCGGTCGTCCATGGAGTTCAACGACGTGACGCTGGCGCACGCCCGTGCGGCCCGGCGGCGGGTGGAGAACTTCGCGCGGCTGGTGGACGTCGGGCACACCGAGTCGGCGGCGGCGCTGGAGCTGGTGGCCGGGACCCGGGAGCGGTTCTTCGAACACCTGGACGACGACCTGGACACGCCGGGCGCGGTCGCCGTGGTGTTCGAGTGGATCCGGGAGCAGAACCGGACCGGCGAGCCGCCGGGTCCCGCCGCGCTGGCGCTGCTGCGCGAGGTGGACGGGTTGTTCGACGCGTTCGACCTGGAGCACTCCCACGAGGACGCCGACGTGGAGGAGGAACTGGCGCGGCGGCGGGAGTTGCGGGCGGCGCGGCGGTTCGCCGAGGCGGACAAGATCCGGGACGCGTTGCGCGAACGCGGGATCACCATCGAGGACACCGCCGACGGCACCCGTTGGTGGTACCACAACGGGTGATTTCCCGGGAGGGTGAGGTGTTTCTCCCGACGGTCCGCGTTCGTGCGACTTCCGTCGGGAGAACACCGTGCTAGCGTCGCCGGGCAGGCAGGTCGCCGACCATTCGGAAAGGCATGGGCTGTGAAGCGTCTGTTCCCCCTCATCGGCGCGGCTCTCCTGGTCACCGCCGGCACCGCGACCGCCGAGGATTCCGGCGGCCGTGGCGGCGTCGCGATCACCATCGGGACGTTCGCGGCCCCGGACGTGGCCACGAAGGCGTTCACCTACGACACCGCGCTCATCGCGCCGGGCGCCAAGGTGATGGTGGTCGCCACGCCGAAGCGGGAGTCCACGAACGTGCTGCTGAGCGTCTACGGACTCGTGCCGAACCGCACCTACGGCTCGCACGCCCACCAGAAGCCGTGCGGCCCGGCACCCGCCGACTCCGGCGCGCACCACCAGCACGTGGAAGACCCCAACCAGCCGTCGGTGGACCCGAAGTACGCCAACCCCACCAACGAGATCTGGCTGGACTTCACCACCGACGACCGCGGCCATGCGGTGGTCAAGACGACCGTCCCGTGGCAGTTCGCCGACCGCCGGGCGGGCTCGGTCGTGATCCACGCCCAGAAGACCGCGACCGAACCGGGCAAGGCCGGCACCGCCGGTCCCCGCCTGGGCTGCGCGACGGTCAAGTTCTAGCTGGGTCGGGTTCTAGGCGGGTCGGGTTGGGCGGGCGGACCGCCGCCCGCCCGTCACCGGTTCCGGCTGATCCGCGCGCGGACGACCAGCGTGCGGACCACCGGGACCGCCAAGCCCACCAGGAACAGCAGCACGCCGTTGCGGCCCTGCGCGGCGGTGTACGGGTCGCCGGCCGCCGGGGGCGCGAACAGCGAGGCCACCAGCAGCGCGCCGAGCACCACGGCGATGATGGCGAGGACCGGCGTGGACGTCATGGCGACACAGCGTGGCACGCACCGCGCCAGGACCTTCCCGATGTAGGCGGGGAACGACAGGTCGCGCGCCACCAGTCGCCACCGCACCACCAGGACCGCCACCGCGACCAGCAGCAACACTCCGTCCGCGGCCAGGTTCGCGGCGAGGGAGCCGTGGCCGACCGAGACGTTCACCAGGTACGAGCCGAACCCGGCCACGAGGAAGACCAGCAGGACGACGACCAACCACGCCCGGAACAGCCGCCGGTCGCGGACGGGCCGGGGCGCCGGTGCGGGGTGTGGCGGCGCGGCGGGCGGCGGTGCGTGGAAGTGGATGCCCCCGGCCACGTAGCCCGCCTGCACGGACGGGCCTTGGACGTTTCCGACGTGGTTGGCGACGTGCGGCGGACCTGGGTCGCCGTCGGGCCTGGGCACTGCGCCGGTCATGATCCCTTGATCGTTTCCGGGCCGCGGTCCGTTACGCACGTAAGCTGGAGCGCGTGCGCACGCGGCCCACGTTGAGCTGGATGGACACCGGTGCGCCGCTGCCGCGCACGACGAGCCTGGACGAGGTCGTCCCCGTCGTCGCCCGGGGCGGCGTGGTGGTCCTCAGCGGCGCCGGGCTGTCCACCGAGTCCGGCATCCCCGACTACCGCGGCGAGACCGGCAGCCTGCGCCGGCACACGCCGATGACCTACGAGGAGTTCGTCGGCAGCCCCGACGGTCGCCGCCGGTACTGGGCGCGCAGCCACCTCGGCTGGCGGACCATCGCCCGCGCTCGGCCCAACGACGGCCACCGCGCCGTGACCGAGCTGCGCGCCGCCGGCTTCCTGTCCGGCGTGATCACCCAGAACGTGGACGGCCTGCACCACGCGGCGGGCACGCGCGACGCCGTCGAACTGCACGGCAACCTCGACCGCGTCCTGTGCCTGGACTGCCGCCGCACCTCGCCCCGTGAGGAGCTGGACCGCCGGTTGCGCGCGGCCAACCCCGGCTTCCAGGCCACCGCGACCCGGATCAACCCGGACGGCGACGTGGAGCTGGCCGCCGAGGACGTGCGCGGTTTCGAGGTCGTCCCGTGCGCGGACTGCGGCGGTGTGCTCAAGCCGGACGTGGTGTTCTTCGGCGAGAACGTCCCCAAGCCGCGCGTGGACGAGTGCTTCCGGCTGGTCGACGCGGCGCGGTCGGTGCTGGTGCTCGGTTCGTCGTTGACGGTCATGTCCGGTCTGCGGTTCGTGCGGCACGCGGCCAAGAGCGGCAAACCGGTGGTGATCGTCAACCAGGGCCGCACGCGCGGCGACGTGCACGCGTCGGTCCGGGTCGACCTCCCGCTGGGTGCCGCGCTGACCGAGCTGTGCGCGCTCCTGCGGCGCACTTCACCCTGATGCACCAACGGAAACCCGCTTGTCACCGCACGGAAACGGGTAATTGACAGGCATCCACCGAGTCAGCCCCGCAACTCCAGTGGAGCCACCCTTCCCGCGAGGAGGTCGTGATGACGCATGTCCGGGATCTGATCGACATCCGCAGCGGTGACGAGTTCGACCAGCCCGTGCCCTTCGGGCTGGTGTACCCGATGCGCAACGCGGACGGCTCCGCCCCGCCCAGCCAGCGCGGGCGGACGTGGGAGCACCTCACGGCCGCCGGCCGCGTGCTGCGCCCCGCCCGGTGATCCTCGGCGGTTGGCGCACCAGCGGGAGGAAGACCTCGTCGACGATCTCGACCAGGACCCGGTCGGGCGCGCTCGGCGTCCCGCTGGTGAGGAACTCGTTGCGCAGCAAGGCGATCGGCACCGTGGCCACCCGCGGCCGCAACGCCTCCGGCCGCGCCTCACCCCGCGCCACCGCCCGCTCCACCACGGTCAGCCACATCGCGCTGCCCGCGTCGGCGACCTCGTCACGGGCCTGGGCGAGCAACTCGGGCAACCCGATGCCCGCCATGAGGTCCCGCAGCACCGCGCCCTGCGGTGAGGACCAGTAGGAGTTGGCGCGGCGCAACAACTCCAGCGCGTCGGCACGCAGCTCTCCGGTGTCGGGCAAGGGCGTTTCGGCCGACACCAGGTGCTTGTAGGCGGCGATCGCGAGCGCGGCGCGGTTGGGCCAGCGCCGGTAGAGCGCGTTTTTGTTGGTGCCGGCCCTTTTCGCGACCTTGTCCATGGTCAGCTCGGCGTACCCGTGCTCGGTGAGTTCCGCGACGGCGGCGTCGAGGATCGCCCCCTCCAGATCGGCCCCACGCCGTCGCGTCTTCCGCTCCACACCCACCTCCGGTACTCGACGTACCTTAACATGGCATAAGGTACGCGAAGTACTCTAAAGGGCTGGGCTTGGAGGTGTGGTTCTCGCCGTTCCACTACCGCTGACCGTTGTACGCCTTGACCGCGTCCAGGTACTCGGAGATCGCGTCCCGGTTCCGGGTCAGGCACTCCACCCGCTCGGTCATCCGGTCGCGTTCCTGTTCCAGGGTCGCCAGCATCTCCGGCGTGGCGTCCGGGAAGTAGATCACCCGCGGCTTGTCCAGGCAGGGCAGGATCTGCTTGATGATCCGCGTCGGCAGGCCCGCGTCGAGCAGGCCGCGGACCTGGAGGACGCGGTCGACCAGCCGCTCGTCGTAGTCGCGGTAGCCGTTGGCGCAGCGGGTGGACGCGATCAGGCCGCGTTCCTCGTAGTAGCGCAGGAGGCGGCGGGACGTGCCCGTGCGTGCCGACAGCTCCCCGATCCGCATGTGCTCCCCCTCACTTTGACCTTCACACATGTGTGAGGGTTTGAGCATACGGCTCATGGTGATCACATCGGTGCGGCTCCCGCTGGGAGCCCTGCTGGCCCTGACGACCGCGGCGTTCGTGACCGTGCTGACCGAGGCGCTGCCCGCCGGCGTGCTGCCCGCGATGAGCGCGGACCTGGGTGTCGGCGAGTCCGCGACGGGGCAGCTCGTGACGGTGTACGCGGTCGGCACGGCGGTCACCGCGATCCCGTTGGTGGCGTTGACCGCGTCGTGGCGGCGTCGTCGGCTGCTGCTGGTGGCGGTGGTCGGGTTCGCGGTGGCCAACACGGTGACGGCGGTGTCGTCGTGGTACCCGGTGACGTTGGCGGCGCGGTTCGTGGCCGGTGTCGCGGCGGGTGTGGTGTGGGCGTTGTTGGCCGGTTACGCGCGCCGGCTCGCGCCCCCGGAGTTGGCGGGCAAGGCGATCGCGGTGGTGATGGCCGGCATCCCGGTGGCGCTGTCGCTCGGGATTCCGGCGGGGACGTTCCTCGGTGGCGCGATCGGGTGGCGGGCGGCGTTCTGGGTGATGACCGGGATCGCGGTGGTGCTGGTCGGGTGGGTTCTGCTGGCGGTGCCGGACTTCCCGGGCGGGGCTCCGGGGCCGCGGCAGGCGGTGCGGCTTCCGGGTGTGGTCGCGGTGTTGGTCGTGACGGCGGCGTTCGTGTTGGGGCACAACATCCTCTACACCTACATCGCGGCTTTCCTCGGTGCCGTGGGCATGGGCGGTTCGGTGGACGTCGTGCTGCTGGTGTTCGGGGTGGCGTCGATCGTGAGCATCTGGTTGGTGGGCGCGTGGATCGACCGGCGGCTGCGGGCGTTGACCGTGGTGGCGACGATCCTGGTGGCGATGGCGACGGGTGCGCTGGGGGTGCCGGCCGGCAGTCCGGTGGTGGTCTTCGTGGCGGTCGCGTTGTGGGGCTTGGGTTGGGGCGGTGTGCCGACCCTGTTGCAGACCGCCGTGGCGCACGCTGGCGGGCCGGCCGCGGACACCGCGCAGGCCGTGCTGGTGACGTTGTGGAACGTGGCCATGGCCGGCGGCGGGGTGGTCGGCGGTGTCCTGCTCGACGTGGCCGGTCCGACGTCGTTGCCGTGGAGCGTCCTGGTCCTGCTGGTCCCGGTGCTCGTCGCGGCTCGGCGCTTCCCTCGCGCCCTTAGCTGACGAGGGCGTCAGCGAGGCGGAGAGCGGCGCGACGCACGCGGTCCGGGCCGAGATCGGGCAGGACCGCGTGCACGTGCTCGGCGGACAGGGCGGCCAGCAGGGTGTGCGCGTCGGCCTCCGGGTCCCGGCCGGGGAGCAGGAGGGTGAGGTGGCGGTGCCAGAACCGGTACGCGCCGATCCGGTAGCGCGCGCCCGGCGAGGCGGTCTCCGACATGCGGATCAATGCGAGGTGGGGGAGCAGGTAGTCGAGGTAGGCGTCCACGAACGCCCGCACCCGGTCACCTTGATCGGCCCCGGGCCCCACCGGCGGCGGACCGGTCAGCACGGCCTCCTGGAGCGCGCGTTCCTGCTCGTCGAGGAGGGCGGCGGCGAGCCCGGCCTTGTCCCCGAACCGGCGGAACAACGTCCCCTTGCCGACCCCGGCCGCGGCGGCGATGGCGTCCATCGACACGGCGTCCACCCCGTGCTCACGGAACAACGCGGCGGCGGCGTCCAACACCGCAGCACGGTTGCGCGCGGCATCCGCCCGCTCCTTCGGCCGTGAGCCGCGCAGGACGAGTAGTTCGTGGTCCGGTTCGGGCACAACCGGACTGTAGTCCAAATCCATCCCGCACGCCCGCCGGCCCTCACGCGATCGTCTTGCCGGCGTCGGCCAGGAACGGGTTGCGCCGGAACAAATGGAACGCGTACCCGAGCAGCAACAAGAACAACACCGCCGCCCCCACCGCCACCCACACCAACGGCCGCCCCAGCCCAGCCGCCAGCCACACCGACAGCACCGTGGTCCCCAGCCCCGTCCCGCACAGCAGCCCCGTGGCCAGGTGGTACGCCGGACGGGAGTGCAGGTTGGCGCGCCACCGGTTCCGGCCGCGGATCCAGCTCTCCCAGTGCAGCACGTCGCCCGCCGGCAGGTCCGACTCCGCCGGCGGCAACGGCCGCGCCAGCAGGCCGTTGACCTTCTTCTCCAGCTCCCAGAGGAACCACCGCGACCGCAGCAGCCGCTGCACCTCGCCGTACCAGACGAACCACACGAACACCAGGACCAGCGGCGCCAGCGCCAGGATGCCCGTGCGCAGCGCGGTGTTCGACCAACTCGCCAGCACGCCGGTGTAGATCACCGCGATCGCCGCCAAGCCGTAGTTCATCACCGTCTGCTGGGTCGACACGGCGGCCACCAGCTCCGCGCGGATCGCGTTGTACTCGTGCAGCAGGAACGCCAGCCGCGCCGCGCCCGCGTCGACGAACGGCTCCGGTCGGGACCTCCAGAACGTCACCCGACCGAACGTACCGGGCCGTGGGCGGGTTCGGTGCAGGCCGGAGCCCGCCCACGGCCTATTTCAGCAAGCGGCCGCCACCGGTTCGTTGGTACCCGTGTCCACGAACCCGTCGCTGATCCACTTGCCGTCCTCGAGGCGGTTCCACAGGTCGGTCGGACCCCACACGCCCTGCACGGTCTCGCCGCGCGCGGTGCAGGCGATGGACACGACGGTGCCGTTCGCGACCGTGCCCACAGTGTCGTAGCTCAGGCCGGGGCCGGAGCGCAGGTTGACCGAGCTGTTCGAGCCGCCGTTGACGGTGCCGGTCGGCAGGGTCGTGCCGGCGCCGTAGTTGGTCACCCTGCCGCCGACGTTGACGCGCGTGCTGCCGCGCTGCGCGTAACCGCCGTAGGCCTGGGCACCCTCGTAGAACGTCCAGCCGCCGATGGTCATGCCGTTCACGCTGATGTGCGTGTTGCCCTTCAACAGCGAGAAGTGCACGTGCGCACCGCTGCTGGACCCGCCGCACGGCAGTTCGTTGCCGATGTGCCCGAGGTACGTCCCGGTGCGCACGGCGCTGCCGTCGGCCAACGTGGTCAGGTCGTACATGTGGTAGTACGTGGTGCTGTAACCGTTGTCGTGCACGACTTTCACCAACGCACTACGGCCCCGGATGCAGCTCTTGTAGGCGCGCCCGGGACCCGCGGACAGGACACGGCCGTCGCCACCGTTGAAGTCGATCGAGCTGAACGGCCGGGTGCTGCCGCTGTTGCCGTGCGGACCGCCGCCCATCCACCACGCCACGCCCTGCGGCCACGGCAGGCCGAGACCGGTGTCGGCGAGGGTCTGGACGCCGGAAGCGTTGTTGCGGAACGTTTCCTTCTCGCCGTCGCTGAGGACCGGTGCTTGCTGGGCCAACGAAGCGAACCCGGGAGTGCCGTCGAACTCGACCTTCCAGGTCTTGCCGGTGCGCTTGGCCAGGAACAGGGCCATCAGCGGAGACCCGTGCTCCTGCCCGTAGGCCATGGGGACGGTGGTGCTGCCGAACACCCAGTCGCCGGACGTCCGGGTTGGTTCGAACAGCGGCTCGCGCAGCGACCGGGTGCCCCACTGCTCGCGCAGCGCGGCACCGTGCTGCGCGAGCACGGCGGAGCGGACGGTCGTCGCCAGGTCCGGCTCGGCGGTGGCGGTCGACGGCACGACCAGCACCGCCACACCGGCGGTCAGCGACGCCCCGATGGCGAGGATTCGCCGCAGGGAAAGGGACATGTGCCCTCCAGGACACTTGCGGGGAACCGGCAGCCCGGTGCAGGGAGGGCTGCCGCGCGCCCGATGACATACCGGGTCCGTGAACTGGTCAAGACCACTCGCGGCGGGCAGCGGCTTACTGTGGAAGCCGGCGCAAAACTGTGAACGGCTACCGTCGTTAGTCGGTCATGCCGGGCGGGAATCGGCTCCTAGACTGTTTTCTTCCACAGTCGAGGGGGCACGCCGTGTCCGTCCGACCCGACGTCGACGTGTTGCTGCGCACGGGTCCGTTCCACGAGGCGCTGCGCGCGGCGATCGAGCGCAGCGGGTTGACCCTGGAGCGCCTGCGGGAACGCCTCGCGCGGCGCGGCATCCACGTCAGCCTGGCCACGCTGAGCTACTGGCGGCTGGGGCGCAGCCGTCCCGAGCGGGCCGACTCGTTGCGCGCCGTGCAGGCCATCGAGGCCATCCTGGGCCTGCCCCGGCACTCCCTGGAGTTCCTGCTCGGTCCACCCCGCCCGCGCGGCCGGTGGGCGGCGCGACGGCGGGCGACCGGCCGGTACGGCAGCATGCTGCAACCCGCGCAGTCGCTGGCGGAGACGGTGGACGCGCTGGTCGGGCCATCGGACGGCAACCTGCGGCTGTGGTGCCAGGACGACTCGGTGTCCGTGGGCGGTTGTGGGGCGATCCGGCGCATCCACACCCGTCAGGTGCTGCTGGCCGTCGACGGCCACCCCGACCGGCACCTCGCGGTGTACTGCGCGGACCCCGGCACGGACCCGGACGCGATCGTGCCCGAGGCGGTGGAGAACTGCCGCCTGGGTCGGGTCCGCCGGCACCCGCGCGCCCCGGTGATCGCCGTGGAACTGCTCTTCGACCACGCTCTGCGCGCCGGCCAGACCCACCTGCTGGAGTACGCGTTCACCGTGGCGGACGGCACCGAGGCCGTCGACTACCGCCGCGCGTTCCGCTACCCGGTGGGCAGCTACGTGCTGAGCGTCCGCTTCACCGAGCCCCGCCTGCCGGTGCGCTGTTTCGCCCTGTCCCAGCACGACGACGGCCCCGTGGAGCGCGGCACCGACCTCGTACTGGCCCCTGGTCGCTTGGTGCACCTGACGGCGAAGGACGTGCCAAGGGGGGTGCTCGGGATAGGGTGGGAGTGGACATGACACCTTGTGCCCGCTGCGCCGGAACCGTCGCCCCCGACGGCCACTGCTGGGACTGCGGCCTCGCCCAGTCGGACTTCCGGGCCCACGTCGAGTCCATTGTGGACGGTGCCGCGTTCGTCACCGACCGGGGCCTGCGGCGCGCGGTCAACGCCGACGCCGTCGTGCTCACGGCGGTGGGGGAGTGGACGGTCGGCGTGGTGTGCGACGGCGTGTCCCTGTCGGCCCGGCCCGAACGCGCGGCCCAGGTTGCCGCCGAAGCGGGCGCGGCGACCCTGGTCAAGGGACTCGCCGCGGACACCTTGCCGGAGACCGCCCTCACCGACTCCGTCGCACACGCGGCCCGAGCCGTGACCGCGCTCGCCGGCGGCCCGTCCACCCTCGGCGTCGCCCCGGCCGCCACGTACGTGGCCGCGGTCGTCGGCCCGCAGGGGCTGTGGGCGGCTGGCGTCGGCGACAGCCGCGCGTACTGGCTGCCCGACGAGGGCCCCGGCGTGCTGCTGACCGAGGACGACACCGGCGAGCACGACGCCCTCACCGCCTGGCTCGGCGCGGACGCCCCCGACCCCCATCCACTCCTTCGCAGCCACCGCCCGCCCGGCCCGGGCCGGGTGCTGCTGTGCACCGACGGCCTGACGCGCTACCTGGCCGACCCCGCGGACCTGCGCACGGCGGCCGGCACGGGCGACTCCCTGCACGCCGCCAGCGCCCTCGTCGCCCACGCCTTGACCAACGGCGGCCACGACAACGTCACCGCCGCCCTCATCCCGTTCCGCCCGCCGTCGCCGTGATCCGGGTCCTCTCAAACCTGCGCGAGGTCCTGACCGCGCACCGGATGCCCGAAGAGGACCGGGTGAAGCTGGTCGGCGAGATTCGCGCTGAGCGTTCGGTCCCGCTGGTCCGCGACCTGGTGGGCACGTTCTTCCACCGCAACCTGCGCCGCTGACCACCGTCCGCCCGCCGCGAAAACCCGTGCGCGCACGGCAAGGTCGCGTTCATCATCACGGGCGACGACGGGCAGAGCGATCGGCGCATGACCGAGCAGACGATGTACGAGGCCATCGGCGGCACCAAGGTGCTGGACGAACTCGTGGAGGTGTTCCCGGCGAGGCCTACCCGGAGAGCGCGGGCGACGTGCCGAAGTGGCACTGGCAGTGACCCCGGGTTGTCAGACCTGAGGCTGACGCCCGGTCAACCGCGGGGCGGACGGCGTCCGGGCCGTTCGTCCGATGCGCGGGAGGCGGGGTCGCGGGTGGACTGGACGCATCGCGCCGACGATGTGACGGGAAACCCGGGGTGCTCGACCTTTCGCTGATCAACGGACCTGTACCGGCGGCGGTCACGGTGGTGGCCGTCGCCGGCTTGGTGCTGCTCGCGGTCGGTGTCCGTCCTTTCCGGATCGTCCTGTTCGCCCTGCTCGCCGGCACTGCGTTCGCCGCATTGGTGGGGCTGGTCGTCAACGTGGTGTGGCGGCCGTTCCCCGAGCCGTTGCCGCTGAAGGTGCTGGTGTGCCTGGGCGCTCTCGTGCTGGCTCTCGTGTTGGCCGTGGTGCGCTGGCGGACACGTCGTTTGTTGACCGTGGTTTCGGTCGTGGTGGTGCTGCTGGGCGCGTTGTCCGGGGTGAACACGTTCTACGGGCAGTACCCGACCATGCGGGCGGTGCTGGGGCCGTTGCTGGCGGAGTCCGTGGACCTCGATGAGGCGGCCCGGCCCGCCGCGGAACTCACCGTGCCCGACGGTTCGGCGCTCGCCGACGTGTGGCAGCCGTCGAACGTGCCGGACAAGGGCACGGTGTCCGCGGCGTCGATCCCGGCGAGCACCGGCTACCGGCCGCGGGACGCCTGGATCTACCTGCCGCCCGCCTATGCGGTGTCACCCCGGCCCCGGCTGCCCGTGGTCGTGCTGCTGGCCGGTCAGCCCGGCACACCACGGGACTGGCTGGACGCGGGCCAGCTCACGACCCACCTCGACGCGTTCGCCCGGCAGCACCGGGGACTCGCGCCCATCGTCGTCATGGTCGACCAGCTCGGGTCGTTGATGGCCAACCCGATCTGCGTAAATTCACCGCGCGGCGCGCTGGAGACCTACCTGGCCAAGGACGTGCCGGAGTGGGTCAAGGGGCGGCTCGTGGTGGATCAGCGGCGGACGGCGTGGACCATCGCCGGGTTCTCTCAAGGCGGTACGTGCGCGTTGCAACTGGCCGTCCGGGCGCCTTCGGTGTACGGGAAGTTCATCGACATCGCCGGTCAGGCCGAACCCACGTTGGGCAGCCGCGCCGACACCGTGCGCGAGGTGTTCGGCGGTGACGCGGAGGCGTTCCGGCGGGTCAACCCACTGGACATCCTTGCGGACCGGCGGTTCCCGGGCACGGAGGGCGTGGTGGTGGCCGGTCAGCAGGACGTCTACTACCGCGACGAGGACAGGAAGGTGTACGAAGCGTGCCAACGGGCGGGGATGGACGTGCGGTGGACGGAACTGCCCGGTGGACACGACTGGAACGTCTGGCGTCCGGGGCTGTACGACTCGCTGCCGTGGCTCGCGCGGCGCACCGGCTTGGTCCGCTGATCCGGCGGGCACCGGTCACGTCCGCCGCGCTGGTCGTGCTGTGGGGTGTGGGTGCGGTCAGCGGGTCGATGTGGTCGGGTCCGTCCGAGGAACTGCTGGGCCAGGTCGGGTTCGGGGTGTCGGCTCCTTTGTGGACGGTGGTCGGGTCGGCGCTGTGGTGTGCGAACCTGGCCGGGTACTTGGGGACCAGTGCTTTGCTGCTGGTGTTCGGGCCGATCGCGGAGCGGGAATTCGGGTGGTTGCGGACGCTCGTGATCCTCGTCGGGTGCCAGGTCCTGTCGGTGTTCGCGGGGGCGGTGCTGGTGCGGTTGGGCGCGTCGACCGGGTGGAGTTGGCCGTCGTCGCTGGAGTACGACCTGTCCGTGGGTCTTTCGCCGGGGGTGGCCGGGTTGGCGTTGGCGCTGAGCTTCCGGCTGCCGCCGGTGTGGCGTCGACGGGTGCGGTTGTTGCTGGTGCTGGGGTTGGTGGTGCTGGCGCTGTACTCCGGGTACCTGGAGGACGTGCTGCGGCTGTGCGGCGGTGTCGTCGGGCTGGTGGTGGGAGCGGTGCGGCGGCGTCCGGTGCCGGTTGTCGCGTCGGAGACCCGGGTGCTGGTGGCGTTGCTGCTGGCGGCTTCGGCGTTGGGGCCGGTGGTGGTGTGGCTGTCTCCTTACGCCAACGGGCCGCTGTCGTGGTTCACCGACGTGGTGGCGGTGCCGCAGCCGGACGCGGAGACGGTGGCGGCGTGGTGCGCGGATCCGGAGGCGTGGTCGCAGTGCCGGACCGCGCAGGCGCAGGCGGCCTACGACCGGTTGCCCGCGTTGCTGATGTCGGTGGTGCCGGCGTTGTTGTTGCTGGTGCTCGCGGAGGGGTTGCGGCGGGGGCGGCGGTTCGCCTGGTGGGCGGCGCTGGTGCTCAACCTGGGGATGGCGGTGCTGTTCGGCTGGTACGTGGTGGATCTCGGGGAGCCGTTCACGCCTTCGCTGGTCGCCGAGTTCGCGTTGCCTTTGTTGCTGCCGTTGGCGATCGTGGTGGTGTTGCTGTGCACGCGGCGGCACTTTCCGTTGCCCACACCGGTTCGGCGGTTCTGGGCGGTGGCGTCGAGCGGGTTCCTCGGGTTGAGCGCGGTGTACGTGCTGGGCGGGTACGTGGTGCGCGAGCAGTTCACGCCCGTGCCCGGGTTCTCGGACCTGCTGGCGGACCTGCCGGCGCGGTTCCTGCCGCCGGGGTACCTGGGGCTGGTGCCGCTGCCGTTCCGGCCGGACGACCTCGTGGCGGCGGTGCTGTTCGAGTACACCGGGGTGGTGTTCTGGCTGGTCGTGCTGGGCGGGTTGTTGCAGGCGCTGTGGCACGCGCGGCGGGTCGAGCAGGGGGACGCGGCGGCGCGGGCGCGGGAGTTGGTGCTGCGGCACGGCGGAACTTCCTTGTCGTACATGACGACCTGGCGGGGCAACCGGTACTGGTTCACGCCCGACGGGCGGGCCGTGGTCGCCTACCGCGTGGTGGCCACGATCGCCTTGACCGTGGGGGACCCGATCGGGCCGGTCGAGGCGCGGCGGGAGGCGGTGCGCGGGTTCACGTCGTTCTGCCTCTACGAGGGGTGGACGCCTTGCCTGTACAGCATCAGCGAGGAGCTGCGGGACGAGGTGGCGTCCTCCGGGTGGCACGCCGTGCAGGTCGCCGAGGACACCGTGATCCCCTTGCCGGACTTGGCGTTCACGGGCCGCAAGTGGCAGGACGTGCGGACGGCGTTGAACAAGGCGGGCAAGCGGGGCATCACCGCCGAGTGGGTCCGCTACGCCGACGCGCCGCCCGCGCTGACCGATCAGGTGCGGTCGATCTCGGCGGAGTGGGTGGCCGACAAGGGGTTGCCGGAGATGGGGTTCACGCTGGGCGGCCTGGCGGAGCTGTCCGGGGACGGGGTGCGGTGCCTGGTCGCGGTGGACGCGGACCGGACCGTGCACGCGGTGACCAGTTGGCTGCCGGTGCACGTGGACGGGCGGGTGGTCGGGTGGACGCTGGACTTCATGCGGCGGCGGGGGAGCGCGTTCCCGGGGGTGATGGAGTTCCTGATCGCGTCGGCGGCGTTGTCGTTGCGGGACGAGGGTTTCGCGTTCCTGAGCCTGTCCGGGGCGCCGTTGGCCAGGTTGGACCGGGGTGCGCGGCCGTGCGGGGTGCAGCGGGTGCTGGACTTCACCGGGCGGGTGCTGGAGCCGGTGTACGGGTTCCGGTCGCTGCTGGCGTTCAAGGCGAAGTTCCAGCCGGTGTACCGGCCGCTGTACATGGCCTACCCGGACCCGGCGGCGTTGCCGCGCATCGCGAACGCGGTCGGGCGGGCGTACCTGCCGGGGATGGGCGTGCGGCAGGGGGTGCGGCTGGCCGGGCGGGTGCTGCGGTCAGTTCGACGCGAGCCGGTGCAGCCAGTCGCGTAGGAGGGCGGCCTCGGCGGGGCTGAGCGGGTGGGTCTGGCGGTTGAGCGTCGAGTCCAGGGCGAGGGCGCGGGCGGACAGCGTGGTGTCCTCTTGGGGCAGCTCGTCGGTGGTGATGGAGGCGAGCACCATGTCCCGGGTGCGGGTCGAGACGTCCGGGTCCTTCTCCTCGGCGGAGATCAGGCTCAGCGTGACGCCGGTGTTGGTGGCGTGCACGATGCTGGCCGCGGTCTCCACGGGCACCTTCAGCCGGCCGCCCTCGGCAACTCGCTCCAGGATCCCGACCAGCAGGCGGTAGGCGTCGTCGGCGGCGGTCGGGCGGCGGCCGGGCTGGGGGACGCCGTACATGAGCACGTAGAACGCCGGGTGGGTGAGGCCGAACTCGACGTGCAGGTCCCAGCCGCGCCGCAGGTCCTCCACCGGGTCGTCGCTGGGGGCGACGGCCTTCTTGGCCATGAGGTAGCGCTCGAAGCCGTGCGCGGTGACCGCGTCCAGCAGGCCCTGCTTGTCACCGAACAGCCGGTACAGGGCGGGTGCCTGCACCCCGGCGGCGGCGGCGACGGCCCGTGTGGACACCGCGTCGATCCCGCCGTCGGCCAGGAGTTCGGCCGCGGCTTCGATGATCCGCTCGCGCGTGGTGACGGTCCGCTGTTCGCCCATGCATCGATGTTAACCCCATCGTGGGTATCACTGATACTCGAATCGATGCTACCTTGATCAAGGTATCGCCGATAACTCGAACCTCGGGAGCCCCCGATGAACATCCCACCCAGCGTCCGCCCCCGCCCCTCCCGATCGCTACACGTGGGGTCGAGGGTCGGCGGCGAGGTCCTTCTCGATCGCCGCGCAGGTCGCCAGCAGCGGCGGCACGGTTTCCGCGCGGATCCGTTCCAGCGATGTCCGGCTGGCGTGGCTGGAGACGTTCACCGCCGCCACCACCCGCCCCGTCCGGTCGCGGACCGGAGCCGCCACGGACCGCAGTCCCTCCTCCAACTCCTGGTCCACCAAAGCCCACCCCTGTTCTCTCACCACGTCCAACTCCTCCCGGAGCCGCTCCGCGGAGGTGATGGTGTGCGAGGTCAAGGGCTCCAACCGCACGGTGGCGAGGTACCGCTCCAACTCCGCGGCGGTCAGTCCGGCCAGCAGCACGTGACCCATGGAGGTGGCGTAGGCGGGGAACCGGGTGCCGACGGTGATCGACACCGCCATGATCCGGGACACGGCGAACCTCGCCACGTACACGACGTCCGCCCCGTCGAGCACCGAGGCGGACGTGGACTCGCGCACCTCGCCGGACAGCCGCTCCAGGTGGGGCTGGGCGATCTCGGGCAGCGACATGCTCGACAGGAACGCGTACCCGAGCTCCAGCACGCGGGCGGTCAGCGAGAACAGCTTGCCGTCGGTCCGCACGTACCCCAGGTCCGCCAGGGTCAGCAGGAACCGCCGGGCCGCCGCCCGGGTCAGGCCGGTGGCCTTGGCGACGTCGGTGAGCGTGAGCGCGGGCGCGTCGGCGTTGAACGCGCGGATCACCGCCAGGCCGCGCTCCAGCGACTGCACGTAGTGGGCGCCGCGCTCCGAGTCGTCCATGGTCCGCACACCCTAACCGCCTACTACGCCTCCACGACCACGGCCAGCCCCTGCCCGACACCGATGCACAGCGCCGCCAGGCCCCAGCCGCCGCCGCGCCGGCGCAGCTCGTGGGCGAGCTGCAGGACGACCCGGCCACCGGACGCGCCGAGCGGGTGCCCGATGGCGATCGCGCCGCCGTTGACGTTGACGATCTCGGGGTCCAACTCGGGCCACGACCGCAGGCACGCCAGCGACTGGGCGGCGAACGCCTCGTTCAGCTCCACCGCCGCGAGGTCGTCCCAGCCGATCCCGGCCCGGCGCAGGGCGATCTCGGCGGCCTCGACGGGGCCGATGCCGAACACGTCCGGGTCCACGCCCGCCGCCCCGCGCCCGGCGATGCGGGCCAGCGGCGTCACACCCAGGCGGTCGGCGGCGGCCCGTGAGCCGAGCAGGAGGGCGGAGGCGCCGTCGTTGAGCGGTGAGGCGTTGCCGGCGGTCACCGTCCCCTGTGGACGGAAGGCGGGCTTGAGCTTGCCCAGCTTCTCCAGGCTGGTGTCGGCGCGGATGCCCTCGTCGCGCGCGAGGTCGGCGCCCGGCACGGGTGCCACGTGGTCGTCGTAGAAGCCGTTGTCCCAGGCCTTGGCGGCGAGCTGGTGGCTGCGCAGCGCGAACGCGTCCTGCTCGTCCCGGCCGATGCCGAACCGTTCGGCGAGGGCTTCGGTGGACTCGCCGAGCGACACCGTCCACTCGGCCGGCATCCGCGGGTTGGTCATGCGCCACCCGAGGGTGGTCGAGTGCAGGGTCTCGTGCCCGGCGGGGAAACCCTTGGCGGGCTTCAGCATCACCCACGGCGCCCGACTCATCGACTCCACACCACCTGCGACCACCAAGGAGGCATCACCGACCGCGATGGTGCGCGACGCCTGCATCACGGCGTCCATCCCGGAGCCGCACAGCCGGTTCACCGTCGTCCCCGGCACGGACGTCGGCCAGCCGGCCAGCAGCGCCGCCATCCGGGCCACGTTCCGGTTGTCCTCGCCGGCCTGGTTGGCGTCGCCGAACACGACCTCGTCGACCTGCGCGGGGTCGAGGTCGGAGCGCTGCGCGAGCGTGCCGACGACGTGGGCGGCCAGGTCGTCGGGCCGCACGCCGGACAGGGCGCCGCCGTAGCGGCCGAACGGGGTGCGCACGCCGTCGAGCACGAACACGTCGGTCACTTCGAAGCCTCCTTGAGCGCCCGCAGCGCGGCCAGCTCGTCAGCGGTGGGTGGGCGAGTGCGACCGAGGTCGGGTGCGACCTTGAGGTCCCACCCCGTCGCGGCGCGCACGTCGTCCAGGGATACACCTTCGTGCAAGTCGGTGAGCACGAGTTCGGCGGTCCCGGCATCCGGTCGGAACACGCCGAGGTCGGTGATCACCAGCGTCGGCCCCGCCCCTCGAAGGCCCAACCGTTCCCGATCACCACGGCCCGTGCCGTGCCCGAAGGAGGTCACGAAGTCGACCCGCTCCACGAAACTGCGCCTGCTCTGCCGCACCACGACGTACACCTCGCGGCACGACGCGGCGATCTCCGGCGCGCCACCGGCGCCGGGCAGCCGCACCTTCGGGGCGGTGTAGTCGCCGACCACGGTCGTGTTGATGTTGCCGAACCGGTCCAACTGGGCCGCGCCGAGGAACCCGATGTCGATGCGCCCGGGCTGGAGCCAGTAGTTGAACACCTCGGGCACGCTGATCACGGCGTCCGCGGTCTCGGCGAGGATGCCGTCCCCGATGGACGCGGGCAGCCGGTCCGGTTTGGACCCCAGCGTCCCCGACTCGTACACCAGCACCAGGTCCGGCGCGTGCGTGCGGCGCGCGAGGTTGGCCGCCGTCGACGGCAACCCGATCCCGACGAACACCCGCTGCCGCCCCGACAACGCCCGAGCCGCCGCAACCGCCATCATCTCGTCCGACGTATAGCTCACCTCTCACCACCCTTCCCCGTCACCCGCGCCGACCCTTCCCTCGTGAGGCGACCGACCCACGCGCCGAACTCGTCCCGATCCCGACTGATCGCGTCCCAAGCCGCGTAGTAGGCGTTGTCCCGCTCCGAATACCCCTGCGCGTAAGACGGATGCGCCCCACCCGGCACCTCCGCCACCACCGTCACGGCCCAGGACGGCAACACCACCGCACCCGGCACGGGCGTCAGCTCGTCCACGATCTCCTCGACCGTGACCAGGCTCCGCCGCGCCGCCAGCACGGCCTCCTTCTGCACGCCGAGCAGACCCCAGAGCTGCACGTTGCCCCGCCGGTCGGCGCGCTGGGCGTGCACGACGGTGACGTCCGGGTTCAGCGCGGGCACGGCGGTCAGCACCTCGCCGGTGAACGGGCACGTGATCGGCTTGATCGACTCGGTGACCGACGCCAGGTCGGTGCCGACGTACCCGCGCAGCACGGCGAACGGCAACCCGGACGCGCCCGCCACGTACCGGTTCGCCATGCCGGCGTGGCTGTGCTCCTCGATCTCCAACGCGCGCGGCCACCCGTTCTCCACCGCGTCCCGGAACCGGTGCAGCGACCCGACACCGGGGTTGCCGCCCCACGAGAAGACCAGCTTGCGCGCGCACCCCGCGCCGATGAGCTGGTCGTAGACGATGTCCGGCGTCATCCGCACCAGCGTCAGGTCCCGACGGCCCTGGCGGATGATCTCGTGCCCCGCCGCCGTGGGGATCAGGTGGGTGAAGCCCTCCAGTGCCACCACGTCGCCGTCGCCCACCAGCTCGCCGACCGCGTCCGCCAACGTTGCTATCTCGGCCACGTCACCTCAAATGTTCGCATCCCGAACACAAGTTCTCCATACGAACACTACGAGCCGCGCGCTGCACCGGTCAACCCTTGGTAGGCGGCCACCACTCCTCTACGTTCCGGAACGTGAGTGATCCGGACGCACAGGCGAGCATCACCGTGGCAGCGCCCGCCCACTACGTGTATGCCCTGGTCAGCGACCTGACAGGAATGGCCCGCCTGGCCCAGGAGTACTCAGGTGGCCGCTGGCTGAGCCCCGCAACCGGCCCTGCGGTCGGGGCTCGCTTCCGCGGCACCAACCGCCGCGGCATCCGCCTCTGGACCACAGTGGCCACCGTGACCGACGCACGCCCAGAGCGCTTCGCTTTCGTAGTGCGTTCGATGGGCCTTCAAGTGTCGCGCTGGCAATACGACATCGAGCCGACCGGCACCGGCTGCCAAGTCACCGAAAGCACGTGGGACCTGCGCCCGGCCTGGTTCAAGCCCCTCACCGTGCTCGCAACCGGCGTCCGCGACCGCGCTACCCGAAACCAGGCCAACATCGAGTCCACTTTGGCCCGCCTCAAACAACTGGCAGAGCAAGCAACCGACCGTGCCTGAAGAAGTCACCAGAAAGCCGCCGGCCGGTCCTCGCAACCGGCCGGCGTGGCTCACTCGACAGTGATCAACTCGCGAGGCGCTTGAGCCGACGGCGGAGTTCGGCGACCAGCTCGTCGTCGGTGAGGTCGGCCGCGTCCGGCCTGGTGTGCTTGAGCTGCGCCTCCTCGGCGGTGATCAGCTCGGCCGCGACCATCACCTCCAACGGGCTGACCTCGAACAGCTTGGCGATCGCGCGGGCGGTGTCGATGTTGATCGACTTGCCCCGCCGCCAGTCGGTGAACCGGCTGCGGTGGACGCCGGTGGCTCGGGAGAGGTCGCCGGTGGTCAGGCCGCGGTTCTCCAGGTTGGTCTCGATGTAGGTCCACAAGGGCGACGGGGTGACGGAATCTTCGCTCACCCCGCCGATTGTAGTTGTGAGCGCGCAACCGACGTCAGGTGCGTCCGTTGTCGGCGTGTCGCGCCCGGCTCACACCGCTCCGCGCCGCCCCACCCGGCTGGACCGGCCGAGGGTGAAGCCCAACGCGACCATCCCCAACCCCAGTCCGAGGTGCAGCCAGTTGTCCGCGGTGTTCACCGGCACGAAGTTGGCGCTGCTGTTGTGGTCGATGACCAACCCGTACAGCCACAGCACGAGGTACACCACGCCACCACCCACCAGGTAGGTGACCGCGCCACCGGCGGTGCGGGCCATCAGGAAGCCGACGACGCCGAACGCGAGGTGCACGAGGTTGTGGAGGATGGAGACGTTGAAGATTCCGAGCAACTGCGCCCGCGACTCGTGCCCCGCGAACTGCATCGTGTCGTAGTCGGTGGTCAGCCCCGGGATGAAGCCCGCGATCCCGACCAACGCGAATACCACACTCACGGCGAGCGCGGCAGACTGCACCGGCGTCCGAGTAACCGCTCCGCTTGTGCTCATGTCCAGCTCCCTGCCAGAAGGGATAAGTCAAACCCTGCCCCCCGACTACCCAGCGCCACCCACCCGAAACCCCCAGCCACCCACCCAACCGAACGGCTCATCGCTGACCTGACCAGCCCAGACCCACCCACACCCCCTCGCTCTCATCCACCCCAGCCGGCCGCACACCCACCAACCCCGCCCCACCCTCCCACCACCCGCGCCGCCCACACCCCCGCCACGCAGCATCCGCGCCCGCCACGCACCACCCGCTCCGGCCGCCCGCCACACGCACCCGCCGCGCATCAGCCCGCCACGCATCACGCGCCGCGAATCACGTGCGCGCCGCACGTCACCCGCGCCGACCGCCTGCCCCGTGCGCGCGCCGCGCATCGCCTGCATCCGCGCCGACCACGCGCACCCGTCGCGCACCACGCGCGCCGGCCGCTCGCCACGGGCGCCGGCCGCTCGCCACGGGCGCCGGCCGCTCGCCACGCGCGCCTTCCGTGCATCACCCGCGCCCGCCACGCGCGCCGCGCACTACCCGCGCCCGCCACGCGCGCCGCGCACTACCCGCGCCCGCCACGCGCGCCGCGCATCACGCGCGCCGGCACCTGCGCCCACCATGCGCGCCCGCGCCTGTTGCCCGCACGCGATCCGGCCTCTCTGGCCAGTGGTCACTGGCCAGAGGCCGCTGGTCGGCGGTCAGCGGTCAGAGGCCGCTGGTCGGCGGTCAGCGGTCAGTGGTCAAGGTCGGGGTTAGTGGCGGTGGGTGCAGTCGGGTTGGGTTGGGTCGCCGGGGTGTTCGAAGCCGGGGGCGGTGCGCACCGCGGTTGCCCTTCGGTGGTCCAGCCAGCGGCTGAATTCGCGTAGGCGGGTGCCTTGTTGGCGCCTCGCCGGAGAGTCGTCGTCGACTGGGCGGTCCTCGTGCTCGTCTGCGACTGCCTGGTGTGGCAGGCCGCCGTACTCCACCGGCCCGATGACGGTGCCCAACGGGGCGGTGCGGAGGGCGTTGGCGACAGGGGGTGGCAGGTCGTCCAAGGTGGTCCACCCGATCGGGGTCAGCGGGTTGCCGTAGCGGACTCGCCACCAGCGGCGGACTGCCGGCCGATCCGCCACGTCCGAAGTCGACGGCACCACCGCAGCGAACACCGTACCCACCTCGGCGCACGACTGCCACGCCGCCGAACTGATCGAGCCCAAGTGGACAGCCGCCACCGGGTCCAGTGGCGCGTGCGACGTCACCCGCAGAGCACGGGCCGCCGCCTCCCGCCTGCACAGTTCCTCGGTCAGCAGCACGTGCGCGGTCCACCGGATCAGCTGGCGGTCCTCGCTGGTCCCGGGCTTGGGCAGGGCACCCGGTCGTGCGCGCAACGCCGCCAAACGAGCATCCAGAGCCGCCCTTGGCACCGGCACGCCGTCGACCCACCCGATCACCGTCGCGTCACGCTGAGCACGTGCGGCAGACGCCTTGTCCGAGGAGTGGTGATGGTGGTGGTTCACCGCACCTCCACCGGGATCGCCGGCGTGTACTGCACGCGCCCGAACCACATGAGCTTCACCATCACCCACCACGCACCAGGCTCGACGTCCACCGGCACGTCCACCTCGAACTCCACCCGACCGACACCCCCGGCCGGCACGCTGAAGCCCTTCGCATACGGCCCGACGAACCCCCAAGTTCCCCAAGGGCTCACCGGCATCGCCTCACCATCCACAGTGGACGAGGAATCGTTGGCCAGCGTCACCGCCACCACCGACCGCTCACCGGGCCGCACCACGACCGACTCGCTCACGTCGGTCACCCGCAACCCGGTCACCCGGCCGGACGTGGCGGTCGTGCCCTCGATCTGCTTGCCGTGGTCGATCTCCGGACCGGGTGGCGGCGGCACGACCTCGTCCAGCGGGCCACCGGGCACCAGCACGCTCACGACGTCCTCGACGAGGTCCTCACCGACCGGCACCTGCACCCGGACGAAGTACAGCCCCGGCCCACCCGTGGGCACCACCTCCACCGGGAACGACGTGTGCCCACCGGCCCCCAACGTGATCGGCCGCTCGGCAGGCGTCGCACTCCACCCCTCCGGCACGACAACCCGCAACGTCCCGCTGAACTCCGCCGCTACTTGACTCGCGACCGTGACGGAAGTGGACAGCGGTCCGTCGCCCGCGGTCAGCACGGTCGGCCCGGCGGTCACGCTGACGGGGAAGAACCCCATCGGCGCCGGCCCCCGGTTGTGCAACCAGTACCGCGCATACACCGGCTGCGCGACCTCCGCCGACGCCCCGAGCACACCACCGGCCGCCGACGCCCCGAGCACGCCGCCAGCCGCCGAGCCCCCGAACCTGTCGGCCCCAACCTCGCCGGCCGCAGCCGGGCCGGCCGCAGCCCCGCCGGCAGCGGTGCCGGTGGCCGCTACCTCGCCGGCAGCGGCCCCGCCGGCCGTGGTGCCGCTGCCCGCGGTGCCGCCGGGCGCAGCCCCGCTGGCCGCGACCCTGCCGGCCGTGGTGGTGCCGGCAGGTGCGGTGGGTGCGGGGTCGGTCACGATGGTGGCTATTTGTGAGCCGTCCAGTGCCACCACCACCTTGCCCTCGACCAGCACCGGCTCCCGCCGCTCCTCCTCCAGCAAGTCCGCCGTGTACGCCCCCGCCCAAGGCACCACCGACGACACCGTCGCCGTCACCGGTCGGCCCGTCGTCTCCACCAACCGCACCGTCATCCCGCCCGGCCGCTCCACCGAACCCACCGCACTCGGGTTGCCCGCCCGCTTCACCGTCTGCACCTGCACCCGCCGCTCCGGCGACACGCTCAGCAACGCGAACTCCGCCGGCATCACCCCAGAGTGCGGCTCAATCACCCGTCCGTGCAGCGGCGCCGAGAATCCCTGTCCCCGGGCCACCAAGTCCGCCGACCGCCAGTCGCCCGCCCCGCTCACCAACGCGTAGTCGAAGTCGTGCGTCCAGTGCTGCAACTGGAACGCCGACCCGTCCGGCGCCCGCCGCATCGGCGGGTCCAGCCAAATCCCCGACGGCCACCCCGTGCACGACCGCATGAGCGACAAGTGCAGCGCCCCCGAAGGATCCACCGCGAACCCCGGAATGCCGTACGACAACAACCCGACCGTGTGATCGTCCAACAACCGCGTCGGCCCGACCTCCACCGCCGTCACCTCGGCGTCGCCCACCGCGAACTCGTCCGCCAGAGCGGCGATCTCCGCGGCCAACGCCCCCGCATCCACCCCGTCGACCACCACCACCGGCAACGACCGCAGCGACCGCAAGTCGGCATTGGGCCGCCAAGCCTCCTCCACGGCCGACAATGCGGGTACGAACACCCGCGCCGCCCCACGCTCCGCCAACTGCCGCTTCAACTCGGCCCGCCACTCGTCCCGGGTCGACAGCACCTCCGCCGCGATCGGGTTCCGCTCCGGCCCACCCAGCACGATCCGCACGTCCGGCAGGTTCGAGTCCACCCGCAGCCACCCGTACCGCGCGCCCTCGGCGGTCGACGTGGTCGCCGTGACACCCACCCGCGCCAACGCCACCACCAGCTCACGCGCCAACGGCGCGGCATCAACCAACGCCGGCACAACCACCTCGGCCACCGCGATCGCCGCCCGCCCCAACACAGCACCCGCCGGCGACACCAACCGCAGCGCCGCCGTCGAACTCAAGCCGAAGAACGTGTTGGCCGGGTTGTCCAAAGTCCACGGCGCGACCGCCGTGTCGGAGTCCGGCAGCGCGAACCCCCTCGCGATCACCGCCCCGCCCACCTCGCTGACCGGCCGCGCCCCCGGCACGTCCACCGGGAACTTCACCCGCAGCAGCTGGTCCGACCCGCTGAACTCGGGCACCCGCGTCCGCAGGTCGAGCCGGTCCACCCCGTGCCACAACGTGATCCGCTGCTCGAAAGAAACGTCCCCCACTCGCCCGAAGACGGAAAGCCTGCTGCCCACCGGGCTGTGCGACACCCGCACCTCCGCCGGCGACGAGGCCGACGACACCACCGACCCGTTCGGCAACAAGTGCCACGGCCCCTCACCGAACTCCGGGTGCTGCGGGTACTCGTCGTAGAGCCGCAACTCGTTGGCGACCTCGCCGGCCCGCACCAACTCCCGCCCGGACACCACCTCGCGGATGCTCCGCAACCCACCACCGCGCGCCGGATCGGCCTCCACCGCGAAGTACTCGTTGAAAATCGCGACCCCCGACCCCGCCTCCCACGTGGGCAAGGCCGAGTCGGACGCCTCCAACCGCCACGTCCGCCACCCCATCCCGGGCACGTCCGAAGCCACGAACGCGATCACCGTCGACTCGCCGACCGCCTCCGCCACGAACGGCACGGCCACCCCCGAGGCGTCCAGCAACCGCAAGCCCGACGACCCGGGCACGGTCACCCGCACGACATCGGTCCGCGCGAACGCCAACGTGTTCACCACCGTCACCGCCCGCCCCACCCCGGACGTGTCCACCTGCCCGAGGATCGCCGCCAACGACCGCTCCCGCACGTCCACGGCCAGGTCGTGCGCCTCGCGCCACCCCGACACCAGGTCGATGTACACCTGATCGGACTCGGACCCGGTGATGGCGTCGTGGTGCGCCCCGTACGCGAGCTGCCGCCACACCTTGTCCAGCGCGGCCTCCGGGTACTCGCCCAACCCCAACGCCGACGCGAACACCGCGAGCTTCTCCGCATCGGTCGCCGCCACCTCGGCGGCCCGCTGCGCCTGCTTGGTGTCGATGTACGACACGTCCTTGCCCGTGTACACCGGGTTCATGTCCCGCGTCTGCGGACTGGGCGCCACCCCGCGCGCCGTCAGCTCCGAATGCACGGCGGCGAAGAAGTCACGGGGCGTGCCGCACACGAACTTCGGCCACACGTACCGCGACGCCCACTCCCGGTGGATCAACGTGACCCACTTGTTCGGCGGCGTGTAGTCCGTCCCGACCGGCAACAACGTGTTGCGCGTCGCCGCAGCCGGCTTCACCGCCCGGAACAGGTCGTAGACCTTCCCGCACGCCTCCTCCAGCGTGGCGGACGAGTCCATCCACCACCCGGCCGAGTAGTGGTTGGGCATGTAGTGCGTGAGCACCCCGCGCCCCGACGGCGAGATCCACTCGAACTCCGCCGGGAACTGCATGTTCGCCGCGTCCCCGCCGGCCTCGTTGAACTTGGTCAGCAGCGGCCCCCACTGGTGGAACGGCCCCCGCGCCCACGACGTGCTGGTCAGCCCCGCCTCCGCGACCAGCCCCGGGAACTGCGGGTCGTGCCCGAACACGTCGAGCTGCCACGCCGTGCGCGGGTCCGCGCCCATGATCGACCGCTGGTAGCCGACCCCGTAGACCAGGTTCCGGATCGTCGTCTCGGACCCGGTGAGGTTCGTGTTGGGCTCGTTGTACGTCCCGCCCATGACCTCCACGCGCCCTTCGGCGATGAGGTCGCGCAAAACCTGCCGGTACTCCGGGTGCACGTCCCAGAACGGCTTGAGGTAGTCCACCTCGGCCAGCACGAACGCGTAATCGGGGTCGGCCAGCGCCATGTCCAGGTGCGCCCGCACCAGGTTGAACCCGTTGTGCTCCCACACCGGCCGGGTCGTGCCGTCGTTGCCCTGCAACTCCCAGGTCTGCGTGTAGGCGGCCTGCGTGTTCCACCAGACGGGGTCGTAGTGGAAGTGGGAGACCAGGAACATCCGCCACCCGGTCTCCTCCACCGTCACCACACCATCCACAGTGGACGATCCAAGCGAAGCGGTGACCGGAATCTCCGTGCGGGGAGCCACAGAGACCTCGATCGGGACCTCGACCACCACCTCGCCCTCGCCCGCGTCGACGGTCGCCGAGCCGGTCAACCCCGGCCCGGCGACCTCGACGGGCAGTGCCGCGGACCCCGAGCCCCGGTCGACGGTGACACGCACCACCTGCCGGGGCTGGTCCTCGGTCCCGATGAACAGGTCGGTCGAGACGACCGACAGGATCCGCGCTGCCACTGCACTCCTTCGTCAGGCGTAGGCTTCGAACTCGTAGATCCGCGCCGCCGGGTCGCTGGTCTGCGTCGGCGTCGTGACGTTCAAACGCAGGTACCGGGCACTGGTCGGGGTGATCGGGTGCGTCGTCACGTTCGCCGTGTTGTCGGTGACCGTGACCCGGGTGGTCCAGTTGGTGCCGTCGGTGGACGTCTGGATGGTGAACGCCTTCGTGTTGTACGACGTCGACTCACCGCCCGCGCCCGCGTGCCGAACGGTGAAGCTGCCCACCGTCTGCGCCGACCCGAGGTCCACCCGCAGCCACTTCGACGACGCCAACGAGCAGAACTTGTCACTGTTCCCGCCGGTCACACTGCCGTTGACCGCCTTCGCCGGACCCTCGGCCGAGTTGCAGGACGCCGAACCGGTAGCGGCCTTGTTCAGGGCCAGGTTCGCCGGCGGGGGAGTGGTGCCCTTCTGGTACGACGTGATCAGGCCCGCCCACTCCCACGGCCGCGCCGTCCCGCCCGGGTTGGACGTGAAGTACTCCCACCCGGCCACACCACCGAAGTCCGGGTACTTCTGCACCAATGACTGGATGGTCGACTTCAACGTCGTCGTCACGTCCACGTACCCACCGCACAACGACGGGTGCGTCAGCGAACTCGCGACCACCTTGTTCGGCGGGAACAGACCCCTGCGGATGATGTCGTCGTAGGCGGTCGTGTTCGACAGCGAGGCCCAGCCGCAGTAGAACTGGGCGTTGTACCAGTTGATCTGGGCACCCCGGTCCCGCTCCAACTGGTCGTAGTCGAAGCCGGACAGGTTGCCGCCACCCGCCAGCGCCGGGGCGACCGGGGCGAGCGTGATGATGAAGTCGGAACCGAAGTCGGCCCTCAACGCGTCGATGACCCGCTTGATGCCGGCCAACGACATGTTCTCTTCGACGTCCAGGTCCACGCCGTCCAGCTTGTACGTGCTGATGACGTTGCGCAGCCTGGGATAGTAGACGTCGAACTCGTTGTCCAACCGGGTGAACGTGCCGGGGGCCGCGCCGCCGACCATCATCGAGATGTTGACCCCACGCGCTTGCATGACGGCCAGGTCCGCCCACATCTGGGTGTAGCGGGGGTCGCCCGGCGGGTGGTCGTTGAGGTGCACGGTGCCGTCGCCGTTCAGGTGCAGGGCGGCGACCAGCACGTCCGTGATGCCGGTGTTGTTGTCCAGCAACGGCTTGGGCGAGACGTACGTGCCGTTGTAGTACTGCGTCTGGTAGTAGACGACGGTCCGCTTGGACGTCGCCTCCTGGGCCTGGGCCGCGGAACCGGTGAGCACGGTGGAGCCCAACAGCGCCAACGCTGTGGCGGTGCGGAGAATCGTTGTTTTCACAGGGAACAACCTCCGTGTCGTGTTACCCCTTGATGGCGCCCTCTTCGACGCCGCGGAAGAAGAAGCGCTGGAGGGTGGCGAAGACGACCACGATCGGGATGAACGCGATCATCGTCCCGGCCGCCACCACCCGCGGGTTGGACGTGAACGACGAGTTCAGGTACTGCAGCCCCACGGTGAGCGTGTAGTTCTCCGGGTCGGTCAGCACGATCAGCGGCCACAGGAAGTCGTCCCACGCGCCGATGAACGCGAAGATCACCACCACGCTGAGCATCCCGCGCACGCTGGGCAGCCCGATGTGCAGGAAGCGCTGCCACGCGTTGGCCCCGTCGATGTACGCGGCCTCGTCCAGCTCCCGCGGGATCGCCTGGAACGCCGCGCGCATCAGCAGGATGTTCAACATGCCGATGGCGCCCGGCAGGGCCACCCCGACCAGGGTGTCGGCCAGGCCCAGCTCGCGGACCGTCACGTACTGCGAGACGATCGTGACCTCGCCGGGCAGCACCAGCGTGCCCAGGATCAGGCCCAGCACCAGCTTGCCGCCCCGGAACCGCAGCCGGGCCAGCGCGAACCCGGCCAGGGTCGCGCCGATCGCGTTGCCGGTGATCGTCAGGAACGCCACGACCAGCGAGTTGCCGATGTAGTCCCACACCGGGATGGCGCGGGCGACCTCGGCGTAGTTGCCCAGGGTGGGCTGTTCGGGCAGGAACCTCGGCGTGGCGGTGTAGATGTCCTCGCCGGGACCTTTCAGCGAGGTGGAGAGCTGCCACAGGAACGGGCCGACGGTGATCAGCAGGACGAACACCAGCAGCGCGTACCGGAGGACCTTCTCGCGCCGGCTGATGGCGTTGAAGCCGCGGCTCACGCGTCCGCCCCCTTCCGGTTGAGCCGCAGCAACAGCAGCATCGGGCCCAGCGTCACCACGAACAGCAGGATGCTCAACGCCGACGCGTACCCGAGGTGGCCGGTGAAGCCCCGGCTGTACATCTGGATCAGCATGACCACCGACATGTCCCGCCCGCCCGGCCCGCCGGTGCCGTTGGTCAGCACGTAAAGCTCGGAGAACACCCGCAGCGCCGACACCGTGATCAGCACGCTGACCAGCAGCATCGTGTTGCGCACACCCGGCACGGTCACCGAGAGGAAGCGGCGGACGGGTCCCGCGCCGTCCACGGCCGCCGCCTCGTGCAGCTCCCGGCTCACGTTCCCCAGCGCGGACAGGTAGATCACCATGTAGTAGCCGAGGCCCTTCCACACCGTCAGCCCGATCGCGCTGAAGATCAGCAGCCACCGGTCGGTCAGGAACGGCACCGGCCCGGACACCAGACCCAACTGCTGCGCCAGGCCGTTGACCGCGCCCCGGTCCTCCAGCAGCCAGTTCCAGATCAGCGCCACCACCACCGCGGAGGCGATCACCGGCGAGTAGAACGACGTGCGGAAGAACGTGATGCCCGGCAACCGCTTCTCCACCAGCACCGCCAGCAGCAGCGGCACCACCGTGAGCAGCGGCAGGCACACCAGCATGTAGACGATGCTGTTGAGCAGCGCGTCGGCGAGCTGGTCGTCGGTCAGCAGCCGCTCGAAGTTCGCGGTGCCCACGAACGTGCCGCCGCCCAGCGGTTTGGCGTTGGTGAACGACAGCACGACCGTGTTCAGCGACGGCCAGAGGTTGAACACCGCCAGCCACACCAGGGCGGGCAGCACGAGCAGCCAGGGGGTGAACCAGCGGTGCGCGCGCATCCGCTCAGCTCTTCAGCAGCTCGTCACACTTGGCGACGGCCCGGTCGAGCGCTTCCTTCGACGAGATCTCCCCGTTGATCGCCAGCGAGATCTGCTGCTTGATGTAGTCGCCCATGGCCTCGCTGACCACCGGCGGCTGGAGCAGCTCGGCCTTGGCCAGCGCCTGGAACGCCAGCACCTTCGCGTCACCGGCGTTGGTGCCGTCGCTCTGGCTGAACGCCGGGTCGCTCGCCGACGCCGTGGTGGACGGGAAGATGCCGGGCACCAGCTTGGCGAACGCGGCCTGGTTCTCCGGGCTGGTCACGAACCGGGCCAGCGCCAGCGCCGTGGGCAGGTTCTTGCTCTTCTGCGACACCGACAGGCCCTGCACGTACAGCGGGGGTGTGCCGAACGCGGCCGAGGGCACGATCTTCGTGGCCAGCGTCGGGTTGTCGACCTTGATGCTGTTGATGGTGTTGCCGCCGCCGGTGGTCCAGGCGACCTGCTGCTTCTTGAACAGCTCGCTGTTGCCCAGGTACTTGTCGGTCAGCACGTCACGCGGCATCAGGCCCTCGGCGAACGCGGCGCGGTACTTGTCCAGCACCGCCGCGGCCTCGGGCGTGTTGAACGTGAACTTCTTGCCGTCGTCGGACAGCAGCTTGACGCCCGCGTTGGCCAGGTCGCCCAGCTCGGGCTTGCGGCTCATCAGGTACATCTGGCCGCCCGAACGCTCCTTCATCACGCGGGCCTGCGCGATGAGGTCGTCCACGGACGTGGGCAGCTTCTTGGGGTCTAGCCCGTGCTGCGTCAACAGGTCGGCGTTCCAGTAGTTGACGTCGGTGTTGAGGTACCACGGGTAGGCGTACGCGCCGGGCCGGCCCGCGAACTCGTACGCGCTCACGCCGCCCTTGACGTAGTCGGTGCGCAGCTTGTCGTCGTTCGCCGCGATGTCGAGCAGCATCTGCTGCTTGGCCAGTGGCAGCGCCATGTCCGGCGGCAGGTTCACCACGTCCGGCAACTCGCCCGACGCCGCCTGGCTGAGCACCTTGTCGGCGTAGCCGTCACCGGGCTGGTCGAGCCACTTCACCGTGGTGCCGGGGTACTTCTGCTGGAACGCGTCGATCACGCCCTGGACGTAGTCGGTGAACTTCGGTTTCAGCGCCCAGGTCTGGAGGCTCACCTCGCCCTTGACCTCGCCCGTGGCCTTGACCTCGCCACCGCTCGTGCCGCCACCGCCGAGACCGCACCCGGCGAGCACCGCCGCGGTCGCCGCGAGCACGGCCGACCGGGCCAGAAGCGTGCGCATACGCCCTCCCGTCCACTCTGACGCAGGAACCGGAGATAAACCGGTATAGTTCCGGACTATCCTTCGCGGTGACGGGCACTGTCAAGGGCCGCCCGGTTGGGGCACCGGACAGAAAACGAGACATCGGAGACGGGCGATGAGCAGACCGACGATCGCCGACATCGCGCGCCGGGCGGGCGTCTCGAAGGGCGCGGTGTCCTTCGCGCTCAACGGGCGGCCGGGCGTCAGCGAGGACACCCGGGCGCGCATCCTGGCCGTGGCCGAGGAGATGAACTGGCGCCCGCACAGCGTGGCCCGCGCCCTGGGCGGCGCGCGCGCCGACTCGGTGGGCCTGGTGATCGCGCGGCCGGCGCGCACGCTGGGCGTGGAGCCGTTCTTCGCCAAACTCCTGTCCGGCTTGCAGGCCGGGCTGTCCGCGCACTCGATCACGTTGCAGCTGATGATCGTCGAGGACGTGCAGGAGGAGATCCGGGTCTACCGGCGGTGGGCCTCCGAGCAGCGGGTGGACGGGCTCATCCTGGTCGACCTGCGCACCCGCGACCCGCGCATCGACGTGGTGGACGAACTGCTCCTGCCCGCCGTCGTGGTCGGCGGACCGGGTCGGCACGGCAACCTGTGCAGCGTGTGGGCCGACGACCGGGAGGCCATGACGTCGATCGTGGAATACCTGGCCGCGCTGGGGCACAAGAGGATCGCGCACGTGGCCGGCACCCCCGAGTTCCGGCACACGCAGCGGCGCACCCGCGCGCTGCGGGACGCGGCGAACCGGCTGGGCCTGGCCGGCGTCGAGTCGCTGCACACCGACTTCAGCGACACCGAGGGCGCGGCCACCACGCGCAACCTGCTGAGCAGGCGCGAACGGCCGTCGGCGATCGTCTACGACAGCGACCTGATGGCCGTTGCCGGGCTCGGCGTGGCCATGGAGATGGGCGTGTCGGTGCCCGGCGAGGTGTCCATCGCCTCGTTCGACGACTCGGTGTTGACCGAGCTGACCCACCCGGCGATCACCGCGTTGTCCCGCGACACCTACGCGTTCGGCGAGCGGGCCGCGCTGGCGCTGCTGGACCTGCTGGCCGACCCGAACGCGCCGCGCGACGTGAAGACCGAGACGCCCCGGCTGACCGTCCGGGAGAGCACCGCCCCTTGGCTGGAACGCTAAAGCGGTTTAGCTTGAACGCGTGACCACCTCCCTGCGCCTCGGGGCGAACTACGTGCCGTCCGCCGGCTGGTTCTACAGCTGGCTCGACTTCTCCGCCGACGCGGTCCGCCGCGACTTCGCGGACCTGGCGGGCCTGGGCCTGGACCACGTGCGGGTGTTCCCGATCTGGCCGTGGATCCAGCCCAACCGGGGTCTCCTGCGCCCCGTGGACGACCTGCTGACCACCCTCGACATCGCCGCCGAGTTCGGCCTGGACGTCGCGGTCGACCTGCTCCAGGGGCACCTGTCCAGCTTCGACTTCCTGCCCTCGTGGGTGCTGACCTGGCACCGCCGCAGCGTGTTCACCGACCGGGACGTGCGCGACGGCATCGCCGCCTACGCCGCGTACGTGTCGGAGGCCGCCGCGAGCCGCGCGAACGTTTTCGCGATCACCCTGGGCAACGAGGTCAACAACCTGTGGCCCGCCAACCCGACCACCCCGGAAGTTTCCCGTGCCTGGGCCGCCGAGCTGGTCGAGGTGGTCCGGGAGGTCGCGCCGGGCGTCGCCGCGCTGTACTCGGTCTACGACGACGCCTGGTACGCGCCGGACCACCCGTTCCACCCGGCCGACGCGGTGGAGTTGGGCGACCTGACCACCGTGCACTCGTGGGTGTTCAACGGGACCTCGCGCATCGACGGGCCGCTCGGCCCGGCGACCGTGACGCACGCCGACTACCTGGTGTCCCTGGCCGCCGCCGCAGCGCTGGGCCGTCCGGTGTGGTTGCAGGAGGTGGGCGTGCCCCGGCCGGATGTGCCGGCGGGGGACGCGGGGGCGTTCGTGCGCGCGACCCTGGACGCGGTCGCGGACAACCCCGCGCTGTGGGGCGTGACCTGGTGGTCCTCGCACGACATCGACCGGTCGCTGCTGGACTTCCCCGACCGCGAGTACGACCTGGGCCTGTTCACCACCGACCACCGCCGCAAGCCCGCCGCCGAGGCGCTCGCCGACTTCGCCGCCCGCCCGCGCCCCGCCCCGGCGACCGGGTCGGTGGTGGAGTGCCCGATCGACCTGCTGGCGGAGCCGCACCGGCGGGCCGAGGTCGCGCCGGGCAGCGAGTTCCACCGGGACTGGGTCCGGCGGCGGCAGGCGGGCCGGGTGGCGATCGAGCCGGCCCGCGTGGCGACATACTGACACAGAACTGAACAACACTGGTCAGAAAGACTCGGCTGCGGTAGTCATTGCCAACACAACCGAACACCCCTGTGCCGGAGGAGAGGCAATGACGCCCACTCGGTCGCTTCGCGGTGCCCTGTCCCTGCTCGCCGCCGCGCTCGCGGCCTCCACCGCCGTCGCCCTGCCCGCGAACGCCCAGGCCGCCCCGGGCGGTCCTGCCCCGACCCCGCCCCTGGGCTGGAACTCATGGAACACCTTCGGGTGCGACATCGGGGAGACGCTGATCAAGCAGGCCGCCGACGCCATGGTGTCGTCGGGCATGAAGGCCGCCGGCTACCAGTACGTCGTGATCGACGACTGCTGGTTCGACCCGAACCGCGACGCCCAGGGCAACCTGCGCGGCCACCCGACCCGGTTCCCCAGCGGCATGAAGGCGTTGGGCGACTACATCCACTCGAAGGGCCTCAAGTTCGGCATCTACCAGGTGCCGACCGGCCAGACCTGCGCCCAGCGCGGCGGCGCGTACCCCGGCTCGACGGGCAGCTTCGGCCACGAGGTGCAGGACGCGAACACGTTCGCCTCGTGGGGTGTGGACTACCTGAAGTACGACTGGTGCTCACCGGAGGGCAGCCGCGACTACCAGGTCGAGCGCTTCGCCATCATGCGCGACGCGCTGCGCGCCACCGGCCGGCCGATCGTCTACAGCATCAACCCGAACAGCTACCACGCGGACAAGGCCGGTGCCACGTACAACTGGAGCCGGGTCGCGGACCTGTGGCGCACCACCGAGGACGTGCTGGACATCTGGCAGAACGGCAACGCCAACGCCTACCCGATGGGTGTGCTCAACGCGGTCGACGTCAACGCGCCCCTCGCCGCGCAGGCCGGTCCGGGGCACTGGAACGACCCGGACATGCTGGTGGTGGGCCGGCCGGGGCTGACGCTGACCGAGTCGCGCTCGCACTTCGCCCTGTGGTCGCTGATGGCCGCGCCGCTGATGGCGGGCAACGACATCCGCTCGATGTCGGCGGAGGTGAGCGCGGTCCTGCGCAACCCCGGGCTGATCGAGGTGAACCAGGACCCGCTCGGCGCGGCCGGACGTCCGGTGAAGGCGAACGTCTACGCCAAGCCGCTGTCCGACGGGTCGGTGGCGGTCGCGCTGCTCAACCGGGGCTCCTCGACGGCGACGATGGCCACCACGGCGGCGGAGATCGGGCTGTCCGGGTCGTCGTTCACGCTCACGGACCTGTGGAGCGGTGCGGTGTCCTCGTCGTCCGGGGCGATCAGCGCGGCCGTGCCCGCGCACGGGGTGGCGGCGTTCCGGGTGAGCGGCGGGAGTCCTGTCGTCGGCACGACATCGTCCGTGCGCGGGGTCGGTTCCGCGCGGTGTCTGGACGTGTCCGGTGGCAAGGCCGTGGCCGGTGCGGACGTCCTGGTGTGGGACTGCCACGGTGCGGCGAACCAGCTGTGGACCAGTTGGCCCGACAAGGAGCTGCGGGTGTTCGGCTCGCTGTGCCTGGACGCCTACAACGGCGGCACGACCCCCGGCACGCGCGTGATCAGCTGGAATTGCAACGGGCAAGCCAACCAGCAGTGGGCGTTCGAGGCGGACGGGACGATCCGCGGGGCGTCGGGCCTGTGCCTCGACGTGTCCGGCGGCGGCACGGCGAACGGGTCGAAGCTGGTGCTGTGGACCTGCCACGGCGGGGCCAACCAGCGCTGGACCAGGGGGTAGTCACCGGTCGCGGTTGACCACCAGCTCGGCCAGCGCGGCCAGTTCGGCGGCCGGGCGGGGCGCGGGAGCGGTGTCGGCCAACCGGTCCAGCGCCTCGTCCAGCAGCCGGCGGGACTCGTCGTGGCTCCACGACCGCCCGCCGGCGCGCTCGACCAGTTCGGCCATCCGGACCACTTCGTCGTGGCTCGGCGGCGCCGCTCGTCTGTACAAAGTAGACAGTTCGCGGCCGGAGGGCGTGCCCGAGGCGAGCGCGGCCACGACCGGCAGCGACTTCTTGCGGCTGCGCAGGTCGGCGTGGGCGGGCTTGCCGGTCTTGTCCGGGTCGCCCCAGATGCCCAGCAGGTCGTCCACGTGCTGGTAGGCGATGCCCAGCAACCGGCCGAACTCGTGCAGCCGCGCGACGGTCGCGGGCGCCGCGCCGGCGAACGTGGCCCCCAGCGCGCAGGCGGCGGCGAGCAGGGCGGCCGTCTTGTGCTCGGCCATGTCCAGGCACTCCCGCAGCCCCACGTCCGGCCGCCGCTCGAACGCCAGGTCCGCGTACTCGCCGTCGACCAGGTCCAGCAGGGCCGTGGTCAGCACCCGCCCGGCCGCCGGGTGCTCGGACGCGGCCAGCACCTCGGCGGCCAGCGCCAGCAGCGCGTCCCCGGCGAGGATGGCCGCGCCCACCCCGAACACCGTCCACGCCGTCGGCCGGTGCCGCCGGGTGCGGTCCCGGTCCAGGACGTCGTCGTGCAGCAACGTGAAGTTGTGCGCCAGCTCGACCGCGACCGCCGCCGGCACGGCCACGTCCGCCCGAGCCCCGGACGCCTCCGCCGCGAGCAGCACCAACGCCGGCCGCACGGCCTTGCCCGAAGTCCCGTGCACCGGGCGTCCCCGCTGGTCCCACCACCCGAGGTGGTACCCGGCGATCCGGCGCACCGGGTCGGGCAGCCGGTCGACCGCGTCCCGCAGCGCCGGCTGCACGAGTTCCCGGCTCCAGGCCAGCACGGCCGACGCCGGTCGGACCGGGGCGATGGCCATCGCTCCTCCTCGACTGCGGGTTGGCGGCGGCGGCCGCACGGAGACCACGCCGTCATCCCTCGGCACACCTCATGCTTCCGCCCCGGTGCCTCCCTGTCTTTCCACCACTCCGGCTACCGCGTTGGTCTCCGGCATACCCCCACGGGGTGTGTGCGCGGTCACCTACCGGTTGCCCGAGGTACCCCCCAGGGGTATAAATTGCGGTGTAGCGGGAAGGAGCGGCACATGCGGGGTTACACCAGCGGCAAGGACGACTACCTGGCGCGACTGCGGCGGGTGGAGGGCCAGGTCCGGGGTATCCAGCGGATGGTGGACGACGACGAGTACTGCATCGACGTGCTCACCCAGATCGCGGCGGCCACCAAGGCCCTCCAGGCGGTCTCGCTCGGGCTGCTCGACCAGCACCTCAAGCACTGCGTGGCCGAGGCGCTGACGCTGGGCGGCGAGGGCGCCGAGGAGAAGGTGCGCGAGGCGAGCGACGCGATCGCCCGCCTGGTGCGTTCGTGAATCACCCAATGCTTTCGTGGACGACCGAGGAGGAACAGCGATGGCCGAGTCCACCTACACCGTCACCGGCATGACGTGCGGGCACTGCGTGGCGTCCGTCACCGAGGAGGTCTCGAAGATCTCCGGCGTGACCGACGTGGCGGTCGACCTGCCGACCGGTGCGGTTACCGTGACCAGCGCCGAACCGGTGGCCGAGGCGGACGTGCGCGCCGCCGTCGAGGAAGCGGGCTACGCGCTCGCGGGCTGAACCACCCACCGGGCGCCCGGCGCCCACCACCAAGGATTGGACGATGAACACAGCAGCGAAGCTCTCCGCCTACGGTGTAGCGCTCGCCCTGGTCGCCACCGGCGCCTGGGCGGTCGGGAGCGCTGTCGGACCCCTCTCCGCCGAGCAGGCCCCCGAGGCCCCCGCCGGCGGGCACGGCACTGAGGCCGCCGGGCACGGGGACACCCACAGCGGCACCGTCGCGGAGGGGACGCAGGACCTGCCCAAGGGGCTGGCGTCGACCAGGGGCGGCTACACCCTCGCGCCCACCGCGACGACGTTGCCCGCGGGCACCTCTCCGCTCTCCTTCCGCATCCTCGGGCCCGACGGGCACGCGGTGACCTCCTTCGAGGTCGAGCACGACAAGAAGATGCACCTGATCGTGGTGCGCCGGGACACCGCCGGCTACCAGCACGTGCACCCCGAGATGGCCGCCGACGGGACCTGGTCGGTGCCGGTGACCCTGCCGGCCGGCGGCACCTACCGGGTGTTCGCCGACTTCAAGCCCACCGGCGCGGCGGCGACCACGCTGGGCGCGGACGTCTCCGTGGCGGGCGCCTTCGAGCCGAAGGCGAACGCCGCCACCCGGGTGGCCGAGGTGGACGGATACCAGGTGCGTTTGGACGGTGACCTGGTCGCGGGGAAGTCCTCGCCGGTCAAGCTGACCGTGAGCAAGGACGGCAAGCCGGTCACGGACCTCCAGCCCTACCTCGCGGCGTATGGTCACCTGGTGGCCCTGCGCCAGAGCGACCTCGCCTACCTCCACGTCCACCCCGAGGGCTCACCGGGTGACGGCAAGACCGCGCCGGGACCCGAGATCGCGTTCGTGACCGAGGTGCCCAGCGAGGACACCTACCGGTTGTTCCTGGACTTCCAGCACGGCGGCGTGGTGCGCACGGCCGAGTTCACGGTGGAGGTGGGTCATGGCCACTGACGTGGAACTCTCGATCACCGGCATGACCTGCGCCTCGTGCGCGAACCGGATCGAGCGCAAGCTGAACAAGCTCGACGGCGTGACGGCGACGGTCAACTACGCCACCGAGAAGGCCAAGGTCACCTTCCCGGCCGACCTCGACCCGCAGACCCTGATCGCCACGGTGGAGGCCGCCGGTTACGGCGCGACCCTGCCGGCTCCGAAGGCCGAGCAGGCCGAGGCTCCGGTGGAGGTGGACCCGACGGCGTCGCTGCGGCAGCGGTTGCTGGTGTCGGCGGTGTTGACGGTGCCGGTGATCGTGCTCGCGATGGTGCCGGCGTGGCAGTTCGACTTCTGGCAGTGGATCTCGCTGACCCTGGCCGCGCCGGTCATCGTGTGGGGCGCGTGGCCGTTCCACCGCGCTGCGGCGGTGAACCTGCGCCACGGCGCGGCCACCATGGACACCCTGGTGTCGTTGGGCACGCTCTCCGCGTTCGCCTGGTCGATCTACGCCCTGCTGTGGGGGACGGCCGGCACCCCCGGCATGACTCACCCGTTCGAGTTGACCATCCAGCGCACGGACGGCACGGGCTCGATCTACCTGGAGGTCGCGGCCGGCGTCACGACCTTCATCCTGGCGGGCCGGTACTTCGAGGCCCGGTCCAAGCGCCGGGCCGGTGCGGCCCTGCGGGCACTGATGGAACTGGGTGCCAAGGACGTGGCGGTGCTGCGGGACGGCCGTGAGACCCGTATCCCGATCGGTGAACTACAGGTCGGTGACCGGTTCGTGGTGCGGCCGGGCGAGAAGGTCGCCACGGACGGTGTGGTCGAGGACGGCAACTCCGCCGTGGACGCGTCGATGTTGACCGGTGAGTCGGTGCCGGTCGAGGTCGGTCCCGGCGACGCCGTGGTCGGCGCGACGGTCAACGCGGGCGGCCGGCTGGTCGTCCGGGCCACCCGGGTCGGGTCGGACACGCAGCTGGCGCAGATGGCCAAGCTGGTCGAGGACGCGCAGAACGGCAAGGCCGAGGTCCAGCGGCTGGCCGACCGGGTCTCCGGGGTGTTCGTCCCGATCGTCATCGCCCTCGCGGTGGGCACCCTCGCGTTCTGGCTGGGTGCGGGAGAGGGCACGGCGGCGGCGTTCACCGCCGGCGTCGCGGTCCTGATCATCGCCTGCCCCTGTGCTCTCGGGCTCGCCACGCCCACGGCGCTGCTGGTCGGCACCGGTCGGGGAGCCCAGCTCGGCATCCTGATCAAGGGTCCGGAGGTGCTGGAGTCGACCCGCCGGGTGGACACCGTCGTGCTGGACAAGACCGGCACGGTCACCACGGGTCGGATGAGCCTGCACGCGGTCCACGCCGGCGGCGCGGACGAGGACGAGGTGCTGCGGTTGGCCGGGGCGTTGGAGCACGCCTCCGAGCACCCGATCGCCAAGGCCATCGCGGCCGGCGCGGTCGAGCGGGTCGGCGAGCTGCCCGAGGTCGAGGGCTTCCAGAACCTGGAGGGCCTGGGCGTGCAGGGCGTGGTCGACGGGCACGCGGTCATCGTCGGGCGGGAACGGCTGCTGGCCGAGTGGAGCGTCCACCTGGACGACGCGCTCGCCCAGGCCAAGGCCGACGCCGAGAGCCAGGGCCGCACGGCGGTGCTGGTGGCCTGGGACGGCGAGGCGCGCGGCGTGCTGGTGGTGGCCGACACGGTCAAGCCCACCTCCGCCGAGGCGATCACCCAGTTGCGTGGCCTGGGGTTGAAGCCGGTGTTGTTGACCGGGGACAACGAGGCCGCCGCCAAGGCCGTCGCGGCCGAGGTCGGGATCGACGAGGTCATCGCCGAAGTCCTGCCCAAGGACAAGGTCGACGTGGTCGCCCGGTTGCAGGCCGAAGGCCGGGTCGTGGCGATGGTCGGCGACGGCGTGAACGACGCGGCCGCGCTGGCCCAGGCCGACCTGGGCTTGGCGATGGGCACCGGCACGGACGCGGCGATCGAGGCCGGCGACCTGACCCTGGTGCGCGGGGACCTGCGGGCGGCGGTGGACGCGATCCGGCTGTCGCGGCGGACGCTGGCCACGATCAAGGGCAACCTGTTCTGGGCCTTCGCCTACAACGTCGCCGCCCTGCCCCTGGCCGCGCTGGGCCTGCTCAACCCCATGATCGCCGGTGCCGCGATGGCCGCGTCCTCGGTGTTCGTGGTGACCAACAGCCTGCGACTGCGCGGGTTCCGGGGCACGGTGGGCGACACGCCCGCGCCGACCGCGCCCCGCCCGGCCCAGGTGCCGGCAAAGGTCTGACCCTGCCGAACCGCGAATGGCCCGGGACCTGAACCAGGTCCCGGGCCATTCGTGTGCACGGAAGTGGCAAATCGCGCCACTTTCCGTGCAGCTGTTGACACGGCATGCGCATCATGGGTGCACTGATCACCGCAATTGGTCCAGACCAGCCCCCTGCCTGGAAGGAACCACGATGCCACGCCTCCGCACCCTGGTCACGGCGCTCGCCGTGCTGGCGGCAGCCTTCCCGACACCCGGCCCGGCCGCCGCCCGGGCCGCGAACCCCAATCCCCAGAACGCGAAGCCCCAGAACGCGAAGCCACACACCATTCCCGCCCTGCGCGAGTGGACCGGCGGCACCGGCGACTTCACGTTCGGCACCACCTCCCGGATCGTCCGCGACCCCACCCTCGCCACGACCGCCGGCGTGTTCGCCGACGACCTCAAGGCCCGGTTCGGCCACCAGGTCACCCAGGTCGACAGCGGCGCGCGGGCCGGGGACGTCGTCCTCCGACTCGGCTCCACGGACACCGCGCTGGGCGACGAGGGCTACGCGCTCGGCATCACCGACCGCGTCGTCATCACCGCCCGCACGGACGCCGGCGCGTTCTACGGGACCCGCACCGTCCTGCAACTGCTCAAGCAGCGCACCACGATCCCGCGCGGCACCGCCCGCGACTGGCCGCTCAAGCGCGAACGCGGCCTGATGGTGGACAACGGCCGCAAGTACTTCACACCGCAGTGGCTCGCCGACCACGTGAAGGAACTGGCCTACCTGAAGATGAACTACCTGCACCTGCACCTCACCGACAACCTCGGCTTCCGCATCGAGAGCGAGAAGCACCCGGAGTACGTCTCCGCGCAGCACCTGACCAAGCAGCAGGTGCGCGACCTGATCGCGTTGGCGGCCAAGTACAAGATCACCGTGGTGCCGGAGTTCGACGCGCCCGGCCACATGGACGCCATCCTGGCCAAGCACCCCGACCTGAAGCTGGTCGGCAGCAGCGGCCAGGTGAACCACGGGTTCATCGACCTGAGCAAGCCGGCCGCGTACACGCTGATCAAGGACATCTACGACGAGTACCTGCCGCTGTTCCCCGGCCCGTACTTCCACATCGGCGCGGACGAGTACGTGACGGACTACTCGGCCTACCCGCAGTTGCTCACCTACGCGCGTTCGACCTACGGTTCGACGGCCAACGCCAAGGACACCTACCTCGGTTTCGTCAACTGGGCCAACGGGATCGTGCGCGCGGCGGGCAAGACGACCCGGGCGTGGAACGACGGTCTGCACGGCGGTTCGGCGGTGCGGGTGAACTCCGACGTCATCATCGAGTTCTGGTACAAGTACGGGCTCTCGCCGCAGCAGCACGTGGACAACGGCCACCTGATCTCCAACGAGAGCTGGGACCCGACCTACTACGTGCTGTACAACGGCAGCGTCGGCCGCCCGAACACCACGTGGGGCTACGAAACGTGGAACACCAACCTGTTCCAGGGGAACCAGACCCTGAACGCGGCCTCGGAGAGCCGCAACCTGGGTTCGAAGATCCACGTGTGGTGCGACTACCCGGCGGGGGAGACCGAGGCCCAGGTCGCCGCCGGCATCCGGGACCCGTTGCGGATGCTGGCCCAGCAGACGTGGGGTTCGCCGAAGCTGGTGTCGACGTGGTCGGCGTTCACGTCGGTGATCGCGTCGGTCGGGCGCAACCCGGCGTGGCCGTCGTCCGCACAGCCGGGGAACCTGGCGTTCGGCAAGCCGGTGACGGTGTCCTCGGTCGAGACCCCGGCGTTCCCCGGCGTGAACGCGGTGGACGGTGACTACGGGAGCCGGTGGTCCAGTGCGTACACCGATGGCGAGTGGATCACTGTGGATTTGGGTGCCACGCGGCAGATCGGCCGGGTCAAGCTGACGTGGGAGACGGCGTACGGCCGGGCGTACCGCGTCCAGTCCTCTGTGGACGGTGTCGCGTGGACGACGCTGAGCGAGGTGACGGCCGGTGACGGCGGGACAGACGACCTGACCGGGCTGTCCGGTTCCGGTCGGTATGTGCGGATGCAGGGGGTGGCGCGGGCGACGACCTGGGGGTACTCGCTGTACGAGTTCGAGGTGTACGGACCTCCCGCGGCGTGAGCGGGGAGGGCCGGGGGTTGCCTCGGCCCTCCTCAGCCCGACTGCAATGCCGCCAGGTCGGCCAGTTCCCGCTGGTAGCCGCGGTAGGCGACGCGCAGGTCGTCGGCGGGCCACGGGCGGGGGAGCAGGGAGTCGGGGAGGATCGGGTCGGCGAGCAGGTGGCGCACGACGGCCGCCGCCGTGGTGAACCGGTCCACGGGCTGGTCGACCGCGCGGAAGTGGTGCAGCAGGGTGCGGCCGTACGCGGCCCAGTCGTCGAGGTCCCACAGGGTGCGGGCCAGGTCCGCCGAAGGGGTGTCCGGGACGGCGGTGAACCGCTGCACGCCCGGGTCCGGGGTCCACGTCCGGCGCAGGTTGGTGGGGCGCAGCCACAGGCCTTCGCGCAGTTCACCCAGGCGCAGCGCGGTCATCCGGGCGCGGAGGGCGGCGCGGTCGGCGGGGCTGCGGCCGGTGGCGGTGACGGCGACGACCTCCCAGGTGCCGTCCCACGCGGCGGTGCTGGGGTCGACGGCCTCGTCCTGCCGGCGCTGGCGGTCGACCAGGCGTTCGTTGAGGCGGTAGGTGCCGTCGGTGCGGTGCAGGTCGCCGGTGGCGACCATGCGGGTCAGCGCGACCCGGAGCGCGGTGTCGTTGATGCCGAACAGGGCCGCGATCCGCACGAGTTCCCGCACCGGCAGTTCCGGCGGGTGCGCGCCGAGCAGGGTGCTGAGCACCACGGAGCGCGCGGTCAGCGGTCGCAGCCGGACCTGCTGCGTCACTCCGGCCTCCCTCGCATCACGACAGCCTAGCGGTATTACATCCTTGATACGGTCGTCTCAGAAGCGTAATACTGAGGTCATGGTCCTGCCGCTGACGACCCCGTCCGCCACGCACGAGGTCACCAACCAGCCGCCGCCGCTCGCGCCGTACGACGCGTCCGCCGACGCCGCCCTGCTGGAGGGCCTGCGCCGGGAGGGCGCGGGCTGGTTCGAGGACGACCTGCGCCGGCTCGGCCGGCACGCGGGCAGCGAGGAGGCCCAGCGGTGGGCCGAGCAGGCCAACACGTTCGAGCCCGTGCTGCGCACCCACGACCGGTACGGCAACCGGGTCGACGAGGTCGAGTTCCACTCCAGCTGGCACGACCTGATGCGGGTCGCGGTGGCGGAGGGCAACGCCGCGTCGGCGTGGGCCGACCCCCGACCGGGCGCGCACGTCGCCCGCTACGCCGGTCTCCTGGCGTGGGGCCACACCGAGGCCGGCCACGGCTGCCCGATGGCGATGACCTACGCCGCTGTGCCCGCCCTGCGCCACGAACCGGCGCTCGCCGCCCAGTACGAACCCCTGCTGACCAGCCGCGTCTACGACCCGGGCCTGCGGGTGCCGGCGTCGAAGCGCGGCCTGCTGGCGGGCATGGGCATGACCGAGAAGCAGGGTGGCTCCGACGTCCGCACCAACACCACCGTCGCCACCCCGACCGGCGAGGACGGCGTCTACACCCTGCGCGGCCACAAGTGGTTCACCTCCGCGCCCATGTGCGACGTCTTCCTGGTGCTCGCCCAGACACCCGGCGGCCTGTCCTGCTTCCTGGTGCCCCGCGTGCTGCCCGACGGCACCCGCAACGCGTTCCGCATCCAGCGGTTGAAGGACAAGCTGGGCAACCGGTCCAACGCGTCCTCCGAACCGGAGTTCGACGGGACCGTCGCGTGGCTGGTCGGCCCCGAGGGCCGGGGCGTGAAGACGATCATCGAGATGGTCAACTGCACCCGCCTGGACTGCGTCTCCGGCTCGGCGGTGCTCATGCGCAAGGCCTTCGTGGAGGCGCTGCACCACACCCGGCACCGCTCGGCGTTCGGCGCGAAGCTGGTCGACCAGCCGTTGATGCGCAACGTGCTGGCTGATCTTGCCCTGGAGTCCGAGGCGGCGACCACCCTGACCCTTCGCCTGGCCGGTGCGGCGGACCGCGCGGTGCGCGGGAACGAGCCGGAACGCGCGTTCCGCCGGATCGCGACCGCCATCGGCAAGTACTGGGTGACCAAGCGGGCCCCGATGTTCGCGGCGGAGGCCCTGGAGTGCCTGGGCGGCAACGGTTACGTCGAGGACTCGGGGATGCCCCGGCTGTACCGGGAGGCCCCGTTGAACTCGATCTGGGAGGGGTCGGGCAACGTCAACGCGCTGGACGTCCTGCGCGTGCTGGGCAAGGAGCCGGCGGCGGCGCAGGCGCTGATGGCGGAGCTGTCCCTGGCCAGGGGCGCGGACGCCCGGCTGGACGCGGCCGTGAACGACATCGCGGCGGTGCTGGCGGCTCCGGCGGACGTCGAGGTGCGGGCGCGTCACTTGGTCGAGCGCATGGCACTGGCTCTGCAGGCGTCGTTGCTGATCCGTTATGCACCTAATGCGGTAGCGGACGCTTTTTGCGCATCACGGTTGGGTGGCGGTGGCTACGCGTTCGGCACCCTGCCGGCCGCCACCGACTTCACGGCGGTTCTCGAACGGGCCTCCTACTAGGTCACTTTCTGCCGGCGCGAGCCTTGTTTGAGGGGTGGAGAGCCAGGGCACCCGGTGGTCGTGACCGCGCAAGCCTCCCGTGGCCGTCTGCTGGCCGATCGATACCGGCTCGACGGGCTCGTCGGGGCCGGGGGCATGGCCCAGGTCCACCGGGGCTGGGACGTCCTGCTGCGCCGGCCGGTCGCGATCAAGCTGTTCCCCGGGGTCGAGGACGCCGTCACCGAGCGGCGCATCGAGAACGAGATCCGGACCCTCGCCGCCCTCTCCCATCCCGGCCTGGTGGCCGTGTACGACGCCGGGACCAGCGGCGGTACGCGGTTCGTGGTGATGCGGCTGGTCGAGGGGCGCACGCTGCGGGCGGAGATCAACCGGGGGCCGCTGGCGCTGAGCGAGGTGCGGCGGCTGGGCGCGGGCATCGCCGACGCGCTGGCGCACGTGCACGCGCACGGCGTGATCCACCGCGACCTCAAGCCGTCGAACATCCTGCTGGACGGCGACCGCGAGCCGCTGCTGGCGGACTTCGGGTTGGCGCTGACCAGCGGCGCGGACCGGGTGACGCTGTCCCAGCAGGTCGTCGGGACCGCGCCGTACCTGGCGCCGGAGCAGGTCCGCGGCGGCACGATAGGACCCGCGGTCGACGTCTACGCGCTGGGGCTGGTGCTGCTGGAGTGCCTGTCCGGGCGGACCGAGTACGACGGCGGCGGGGTGGAGGCGGCGGTCGCCCGGCTGCACCGGCCCCCGCACGTCCCCACCCACCTGCCGACTGAGCTGTGCCGGCTGTTCTCGCTGATGACGGCCATGACGCCGAAGCGCCGACCGACCGCCGAGGAGTGCGCCCGCGTGCTGCGGGACGGCGCGCCCGCCCCGGTGCCGCGCCCCGAGCAGGCCACCCGCAAGCTGGACCCGGCTGCCGGGCCGGAGGCCGTTGCCGACCCAGTGACCGAGTCCGAGGCCGCGGCCGACCCGGTGGCCGGGCCGGAGACACCGGTGAAGAACGACCCGGACACGTTGGCGAGCATCGAGGCGGTGCCGGACGCCCCGCAGTCGGCGCGCCGGTGGCTGATCTCCGGGTCGCTCGCGGCGGTGCTGGGGCTGGGCGGTCTGGCCTGGTCGATGGTCGACCGCACGCCCCCGGCCGCGTCCCCGACCGAGCCCACGACCGTGGTCGTGCCGGTGCCGGTCGTGCCGCCCACCGCGGTGACCGAGGTGCGGCCGGTCGCCGAGACGAAACCCGAACCGACCGCGGAGCCGGGGGGTGTCAAGTCGGAGGGCAAGGAGAAGGACAAGGCGGGCAAGGGGAAGGGCAAGGGCTAGCGGCTCGTCACGATCCGTTCGCACAGTCGTGGGTGACCAGGGCGTCGCCCGCGTCGAGCCGCGCCACACCTGACCCGGCTAGTGCTCGGCGGCCACGGTCACCCCCGCGCAGCCCTGCTTGCCGTGCAGGCTCACGAAACCGTAGCCGGACGGGGGAGCGGTGACGGTGATGGTTTCGGTGTTGGTGCCGTTCGTCGACCGGTGGGCGTGTGCCGAGGTCGTGGCCCAGGTGGTGGTGTTGAAGTAGAGGTCGCAGTCGCCCGTGCCGCCGCTCGCGGTCAACTTCAGACTCGGGACACCTGCCGGTAGCCACAGGTAGAGGTAGTCGTAGTCGTCGAGTGTGGCGGACCGGTTGCTGCGGGTGCAGTCCTCGCCCAGCGCGCGGGTGTCGTCGGCGGTGCACTCGGCGTCGCAGCGGCCTTGCGCGCAGGCGGAAAGCCAGCTGTACCAGTGGGTGTCGTACTTGGTGCCGATGGTGGACTTGAGGAACGTGCGCGCGGCTTGCCACTGGCCGGTGCGGTAATAGCGCAGGACCGTGTCCACATCGGACCGGTGGTGTTGCAGGAGGTAGCGGACGGCGAGGTAGCCCCACGGGTAGACGCGGGTGACGTCGTGGTCGTAGGTCGTGTCGAACAGGGTGCTCAGGGCGTAGGTGCGGCGGCCGGCTTCGTTGAGCGCGTTCTGGTAGACGATGCCGCGGTAGTGGTAGGAGACGTACTCGGCGAACCCTTCGACCCACCAGACCGTGGGGGTTTGCATGCCGGCGGTGAAGTCGCCGTGCATGTCGAAGCGGCCGTCGAGGTAGTGGGTGTACTCGTGGTTGAGGTTCCAGATCTCGAAGGCGGGGCGCAGCCAGTCGGCTTCGTGCGCGATGAACCGGGGCAGGTTGCCGGGCGTGGCGGGGTTGCCTTCCAGGTACATGCCGCCGTTGTTGGTGTCGATGCCGAACATCGGTCCGGCGTAGGTCCGGTAGTCGCGGGCGGAGTCGAAGACCACGACTTCGAGGGTCGTGTTGTGGTCGTCGGCGACGGGGCCGTTGTCCTTGGCGACGTTGTGGAAGTAGGCGTCCTGGTTGCGCAGGCTGGTGCAGGTCGTGCCGAGTTCGGTGGTGCTCATGGCTTGCGCGCGGACGCGGAGGGTCGGGCCGCAGGTGTGGGTGATCGGGAGGATCGCGTTGGACAGCTTGGTTTGCAGGTCGCAGACGTTGTAGTACGCGCACTGGCTCTTGTCGTGGGTGTCGGCCATGGAGGCGACGGCGACCCACAGCGCGCCGGTCGGTCCGGTGATCGTGGAGCGGGTGAGGAGGTCGCGGGCGCGGGGGCGGATGTCGGGGCGCAGGGTTTCGTGGCGGAGGAACCGGCCCAGCTCGCTGCCCGCGTTGGCGACGAGATAGGCGCGGTCGGTGCCGAGGAGGTTGGCGTTGCGGATGGCGAATGCGTGCAGGGAGTCGAAGATCCGGCGGTCGGCGTGGACGGCGTTGACGAAGTCGGGGAGGTGGTGGCCGCGGAAGAGGATCGTGTAGGCGTTGTTGACCGCGGCGAGCATGGCGGGGAAGGCGTTGTAGGTGCTGTCGTAGCGGTCGAGGAGGCGGCGGACGAGGGGGAGGTGGCGGGCGTTCTCCTGGGCGCTGTCGACCAGGGTGACGGTTTCGGCGAGGATTTCGCCGTTGGCCTGGGTGACGTCGGCGGCGCGGGGGTTGGCGAAGAAGGCGTCGAGGGCCGGGCGGATGGTGTTGACCAGTGTCGGGCCGTATTCGCCGACGTCGTCCGGGTGGTACCACTGCACGTAGTAGCCGGCGCGCAGGAATTGGACGAGTTGGGCGGTGGAGGCGCGGTTGTCGCCCGCGTAGGTGGTCGCGTCGCTGCGCAGGGCGTCGGCGATGGTGACCATTTGGGCTTCGCGGAAGACCCTGTTGGCATCGCTGCCGGTGAGCCCGAACAGGGTGTTGACGCACCCGGTGGTCGCCGCCTTCACCGCTTTGACCAGCGCGGTGCCGGTCACCGAGGCGAAGTCCCCGACCGCACATGCTTCACTCGCGGCCAGGGTGCCGGGTGTCTGGAACGGCTGGACCGGCCGCCTCTCGGTGGTCACGTCCCCGTGCGCGACCGTCGGTCGTTCAGCCGCTCGCTCGGGCGGGACGGAAAGACGTTGGATCGTGGACTCGCGGTGCGGCTCGGCGTGCGCCGGTGTCGGCAGTATTCCGGCTGCCGCGGCCAGCAGCGCCGGTAATAGCGTGGATTTGGGTCGCATCGTGCGTTCCTCCGCAGGCAGGGTGAGCGGCGTGCGAAAAAGCGTCCCAACGCGGGTCTGGCGCGGCAATAAGCGGCGACGATAACATTTGCTGATGGAACTGGAGCTGCGGCACCTGAGGGCGATCTGCGCCATTGCGGACGCGGGCAGCCTGTCGCGGGCGGCGGTGCGCCTGGGCGTGTCGCAACCGGCCTTGACCATGTTGTTGGCCCGGGTGGAGGACCAGGTGGGCGGCCGGCTGTTCGTCCGCGACCGGTCCGGCGCGAGGCCGACCGACCTGGGCGAAACCGCCCTGCGCCAAGCCCGGCTCCTGCTCGCGGACCTGGACACCTTCGCCGCCGACCTCGCCGCGCGGTCGGCGAGCCCCCGCTCACCCCGGATCGCGACAGCGCACCTGGCGTGCCTGTCGAAGATCGTGGACGCGCTGGAGAAGCAATTCCCGGCCGGCGACTTGACGGTGCGGGTGGAATCCTCGACCCTGGTCCTGTGCAACCTGCTGGAACGTTCTCAAGTCGACCTGGCGATAATCTGCCAGTTGGACAACAGGGAACTCCCGCTGCCGGCTGACATCCCCCGCCGGACCATTGTCCCGAAGTTCCCGTTTTTCATAGCCCTGTCGCACGCCCACCCTTTAGCCGCCCAGCCTGAAATCGCTCTGGAAGACCTGGCGGACGAAAGGTGGATCTGCCCGCCGGGTGCGGACGACGGCTCGCTGGCCTCCCTGCGGGCGATGTGCCGGAAAGCGGGCTTCACGCCGAAGATCCGCTTCCACGCCCCCAGCGGCGGAGCGTCGGACCTGATCGCCAACGGCCACGCGGTCCGGTTGGTCGAACCGGGCAGCCAGTCGAAGGCGTGCGCGATCCGGCCGCTCAAAGGCGACCCCAGCACGGGTCGCCTGCTGCTGGCGTGGCGCCGCCAAACCTTCCCGGAAGAGACGATCAGGACCCTGTGCCGAGCGATCGGCACGGCCTACACCGCCCACGCCGAGGAGACCGCCACCTACGCCCACTGGTGGCGGTCCCACCCGGAAGCCCATCCCTGGACCGCGTGAGGCGCTACCGGCGGGCGGAGACCCACGTTTCCAGGCCCGCCGCGTCACGCGGCAGCGCGGACGACAGCATGTGGTTGCCCGTCGCCGTCACCACCAGGTTCTCCTCGATCCGCACCCCGATCCCCCGCAACTCCGGCGGCACCGTCTCGTCGTGCGGGTGGAAGTACAGGCCCGGCTCGACCGTCAGAGCCATGCCCTCCTCCAGCACACCCTCGTGGTACGCCTCGGGCGACGAGCTGGCGCAGTCGTGCACGTCCAACCCCAGGAAGTGCCCGATCCCGCACACGATGTACCGCCGGTGGTGCTGCCCATCCTCATCCAGTGACTCGTCCACCGACACCGGCAGCAAACCCCAGTCGTGCAACCCAACCGCGAGCACCCGCATCGCAGCACGGTGGAACTCCCGGTACGCCACCCCCGGACGCACCTCCGCCAAAGCAGCCTCGACGGCAGCCTCCACCAAGTCGTGCACCTTGCGCTGAGCCGCGGAAAACACGCCCGAGACCGGCAGCGTGCGGGTGATGTCGGCGGTGTAGAGGGTGTCCAGTTCGACGCCGGCATCGAGCAACAGGACGCCGTCCTCGGGGACCGGACCATCGTTGCGCACCCAGTGGAGCACCGGAGCGTGCGGACCGGCGGCGACGATGGACGCGTAGCCGGGACCATTGCCGGCAGTGCGGGCGCGGCGGTCGAAGGTGCCCTGGAGCCAGCGTTCGCCGCCGCCGGCCACGGCGGTCTTCAGCTCGGCGGCCACGTCGGCGAAGCCCTGGACGGTCGCATCGACCGCCGACTGCAGCTGGCCGATCTCCCAGTCGTCCTTGATGCGTCGCAGCTCCGCCAAGACCCGGCGCAGTTCGGAGCTGTGTCCGGCCAACGCGTCCAGCAGGGGATCGACGCCGCCAGTTGCGTGAATCGAAGGCAGTCGGCCGCGTAGTGCGGACGGCAGGTCGTGGATGGGGCGGCACCGGACGCCCAGTGCCGAAGACCACTCGGCCAAGCCCGGCACGGGGCCGATCCACAGTTCGCCGTCCCGCGCGTTGGCGAAGAAGTCCGCGTCGTCCGGACCGGCGGGCTCGCGCAGGAACAGCTCCGCGTCGCCGTCCGGGTGCAGGACGAGCACGGCACCCTCGGCGTTGCACCCGGTCAGCCACGAGAAGTCGCTGTCCGGCCGGAACCCGTGGTCGGTGTCGTTCGACCGCACCGGCGCCCAGCCGGACGCGACCGCGATCCGCACCCCCGGCAGCACGGACCGCAACTGCTCGCGGTGGCGGGCGGCGGCCTCGGCGGCGCCGGGGGACAGGCGGACCGCTCGGTCTCCTGCGCCCCAGCCGTCGCGGACGAAGTCGCGGAAACCGGTGGCCTCGGTCAGCCTGCTCGGGTCGCGGCGGGCGGGTCTGGTCACAGCGTGAACCCCTTCGGGAACGGATCGGTCGGATCGAGGAGGTACTGTGCCATGCCGGTGATCCACGCCCGCCCGGACACCGTCGGCAGCACGGCCGTGGTCGACCCGAGCGCGGTCTCGCCGGTCAGGCGGCCGGTGAACCGGGTGCCGATGAACGACTCGTTGACGAAGTCCTCCGCCAGCCCCAGCTCGCCGCGCGCGTGCAACTGGGCCATCCGCGCGCAAGTGCCGGTGCCGCAAGGAGAACGGTCGAACCAGCCCGGGTGGATCGCCATCGCGTTGCGGGAGTGCGCGCCGTCCTTCCCGGGCGCGGTGAACTGGACGTGCTTGCAGCCCGCGATGTCCGGTTCCGTGACGTGCACGGGCTTCCGCTGCTCGTTGATGGCGTCCATTATGGACAAGCCGGCAGCCAGGATCTCGTCCTTGTAAGCCCGGTCGAACGGGATGCCCAACCGCTCCAACGGCAGGATCGCGTAGAAGTTGCCGCCGTAAGCCATGTCGTACTTCACTTCACCCAGTGACGGCACGGTCACCACGGCGTCGAGTTCGTGCGCGTACGCGGGCACGTTCCGGATCGTCACGTGCGACGCCCGCCCGTCCTGCACCGCCACCTCGGCCAGCACGAGCCCCGCGGGCGTGTCCAGGCGCACGGTGGTCACCGGCTCCACCACCTCGACCATCCCGGTCTCCACCAACACGGTCGCCACGCCGATCGTCCCGTGCCCGCACATCGGCAGGCACCCGGACACCTCGATGTACAGCACGCCCCAGTCGGCGTCCGGCCGGGTCGGCGGTTGGAGGATCGCGCCGGACATCGCCGAGTGCCCGCGCGGCTCGTTCATCAGGAACTCGCGGATGTGGTCCATGTGCGCCATGAAGTGCAGCCGCCGCTCGGCCATGGTCGCGCCGGGGATCACGCCCACCCCGCCGGTGATCACCCGGGTCGGCATCCCCTCGGTGTGCGAGTCGACAGCGCTGAAGTAGCGGGAAGCCCGCATCACAACACCTCCAGGGCACGGCGCAGGTCCTCGTCCAACCGGGCCCGGTGCTCGGGCGTCAGCGGACCGCGCGGCGGGCGGCACGGACCGCCGTAGCGGCCCACGTGGTCCATGGCGTACTTGATCGCCTGCACGAACTCGGTCCGCGAGTCCCACCGGAACACCGCCACCAGCGCCTCGTACAGCTTGCGTGCTTCATCGAGTTTTCCCTCACGCGCCAAGGAGAACAGCCGCACCGACTCGGCCGGGAAGACGTTCGGGAACCCCGCGAACCACCCCTCCGCGCCCATCAGCACGCTCTCCAGCAGCACGTCGTCCGCGCCGGCGATCACGGCCAGCCCGGGCGCGGTCTCCCGGATCTCCAGCACCCGCCGCGCGTCGCCGGAGAACTCCTTCACCGCCACCACGTTGTCGATCTGCGCCAGTTCCGCCAGCAGCGACGGCGTCAGGTCGACCTTGGTGTCGATCGGGTTGTTGTAGACCATGACCGGCAGGCCCACCGCCGCGACCTCGGTGAAGTGGTGCACGACCTCCGCCGCGCTCGCCCGGTACATGGTCGGCGGCAGGCACAGCACGCCGTCCGCGCCGTCCTCGGCGGCCAGTTCGGCCCAGTGCCGGGCCTGGTGCGCGCCCGGACCGTGCACGCCGACGACGACCAGCCCCCGGCCCGCCACCGCGTCGATCGCGGTCTTGGCGACGGCCCGGCGCTCGGCGTCGGTGAGCGCGGAGTACTCGCCCAGCGACCCGTTGGGGCCCACGCCCCGGCAGCCGTTGTCCACCAGCCACCGGCAGTGCTCGGCGTACCGGTCGAGGTCGGGCCGCAGCCCGGCGGGCGCCCGCGCGTCCTCGGCGTAGGGCAGGGCGGTGGCGACGACCACGCCGTCCAGCCGTTCGGTCATGTCACTCCTCCAGTGCGGGCGTGAGCGGGGTGTCGGCGAGTTCGCCCAGGCGCAGCGGCGCGGCGATCGGCCGGCGGGACACGCGGTCGGCGTCGTGCGGGATGCCGGCCAGCTCGGCGGCGTTGCGCAGGCACACCCGGCCCTGGCACAGGCCCAGCCCGACGCGGCAGGTCAGCTTGAGCGACCGCAGTCCGAGCGCCGCGTGCTCCTCGACGGCGGTGCGCAGCGCGGCCAGGTCCACTTCTTCGCACCGGCACACCAGCGTGCGCTCGTCCGGCCACGTCCGCCAGCCGGGGCGGACGCTCGACACCCGATCCAGTGCGGCGGCGAAGACTCGCCCTCTATGGGCAGTTTTCAAGAGGCTGGCGGACGGTGTGCCGCCTGCCGCGCACGTGCCCGCGATCTCGCCCTCGACCCGTGCCAGGTCTGCGCCGCCGATGCCGGTGATCTCGCCCGCCGCGTAGACGTTCGGCACCGAGGTGGTCTGGCGGTCGTCCACGCGAACGAAACCCTTGTCCACCAAGCACCCTGCGGCGACAGCGAGTTCCAGGCGCGGGGTGAAGCCGAAGCCGGTGCACACCGCGTCCACCTCGATCCGGCGCTCGGTGCCGGGCCGGACGCGCCAGTCGCGGTCGAGCTTGGCCACGGTCACGGCGGTCACGCGGTTCTCGCCGTGCGCCGCGACCACCGTGGAGCGCGTGTGGTAGCGCGGCAGGACGGCCCGGTAGCGGGCGATCTCGGCGAGCTTGCCGCGCCCGGCGAAGACTCCTGCCGGTTCCCGCGCCCACGCCAGGGGACTGCCCGCCTCCAGCACCTCGACGACGTCCACGCCGAGCTTGCGCAACGCGTCCGCCACCGGCAGCAGGAACGGCCCGGTGCCCGCGACCACCACCCGCCGGCCGACCGCCACGCCGTGCGCCTTGGCCATCGCCTGCGCCGCGCCCGCCGTGACCACGCCCGGCAGGTCCCAGCCGGGGAACGGCAAAGCCCGGTCGTGCGCGCCGGTCGCCAGCACCAGGGCGTCGCAATCCAGGACCCGGGCCACCCGGTCCGGCGCGTCGGCGGGACCCGTGCGCAGGTGCAGCCTGGTGCCCTCCACCGCCCACACCGTGGTGTTGGCGAGGTGCTCGACCCCTTGCGGCACAACGACGTTCTCGCCCCGGTGGTACTGGCCGCCCGCGCTCGGCTCGGCGTCCACCAGCACGGTCGACGCGCCTTGGCGCGCCGCCGCGCGGGCCGCCGCCAGCCCCGCCGGACCCGCGCCCACCACCACGACCCTCATCGCGGCAGCTCCGCCCCGTGCTGGGTGCGGACGTCGTCGCCGTCGGCCAGCACCCGCTGGCACGCCCGCACGTCCGGCACCCCGTTGACCACCACCAGGCAGTCGAAGCACACCCCGATCCCGCAGAACAGCCCGCGCGGCCGGCCGGCGCCACGCGTGTCGCGCCACGCCGTGCGACCGGCCGCGAGCAGCGCGGCGGCGACCGTCTGCCCCGGCCGCGCGAGCACGGCGGTCCCGTCGACGGTGACCTTCACGCGACCATCACCTCCGGTCGGTCCACCCGGAACGGCTCCGGGTCCACGTGGGGCGTGCGCCCGGTGAGCAGGTCGGCGACCAGGAGCCCGGTCGCGGCGGCCAGGCCGATACCGGCGCCCTCGTGACCGGTCGCGTGCCACAGGCCGGGCAGCCTCGGGTCCTCTCCGATCACCGGCAGGTGGTCCGGCGCGTACGGCCGGAACCCGCCGTAGGCGCGCATGACCGGCACTCCGGCCAGCGCCGGGAACAGCGTGATCGCCTTGCGCGCCAACGCTTTCAGCACGGGCACCTCGAACCGCTCGGTGAACCCGACGCGCTGGCGGCTCGACCCGATCAGCACCGTGCCGGCCCGCGTGGACTCGACCACGCCCGAGGTCTGGAGGGCGGCGTCGCCGGAGGCCACCGCGCCGACGTAGTCCGCGTCGTACACCTTGTGCCGCACCACGGTCGGCAGCGGCGCGGTGACGAGCACGATCCCGCGCCGGGGCATGATCGGCAGCGGCGCCTTCGCGGTCAGCGAGCCCGACCAGGGCCCGCACGCGTTGACCACGGCGTGGCAGGGGATCGTGCCCTGCGGGGTGCGCACTCCGGTCACCTTCCGCTCACCATCCACATCGGACACTTCGACGAACGGCCTGGTCTCGCCACCGCGCCTGCGCACGGCCGCCAGCAGCGTCGTGGCCGCCAGGACCGGGTTGAGCTGGGCGTCCTCGACGTAGTGGACCGCCGTCGTGACCTCGGGGGTCAGGTGCGGTTCGAGGGCTCGGGCCTCGGCGGGCGTGAGCGTGCAGGCGTCGACACCGACCTCGCGCTGGGCTTGGGCGAACCGGTGCAGCGGCTCGACGGCCTCCGGAGTGGTGGCGACGACCAGGCCGCCCTTCTCCTCCCACTCCACGTCGGCGTCGAGTTCGGCCAGCAGCCGGGGCCAGCGCTCGCGGGACGCCCGGGCCAGGGCCAGTTCGGGGCCGGGTTCCTTGTCCGACACCAGGACGTTGCCCTCGCCGGCGGCGGTGGTGCCCGCGGCGAGCGGGCCGCGGTCGAGCACGAGCACGCGCAGCCCGGCGGCCGTCAGGGCCTCCGCGCACGCCGCTCCGACGATCCCCGCGCCGACGACCACGACGTCCGGGTGTGCCAAGCCGCTCACCACCGTTCACTAAACTGAACGCTGCTGAGCGTAGGTTCGGCGACGGCGAAGCGTCAAGCCTTGGGGTACTCGAGCATCAGCACCGAGGTCACCGGTCCGCCGACGGTCTCGTAGACGTGCGGGACGTCGCCGGGGTAGCAGACGTAGTCGCCGGGACCCAGCTCGAACGGGTTCCCGGCCGGCCCGACGCGCAGCACCCCGGCCGTGACCACGACGTGTTCCAGCCCTGGGTGGCCGTCGGTGCGCTGCACCTCGCCGGGCCGGACGCGCTGGTCGTAGATCTCCAGGACCTTGTCGGCCAGGTCGAGGCGGCGCAGCAGGCGCAGGTCGACGGCGTTGCTGCTGAGCACCTCCAGCTCCGCCGAGCGCACCAGCACCACCTCGGGCACGGACCGCTCGGTCAGCAGCTCGGACACCGGCACCTGCAAAGCGTTCGACAAACTGAACACTGTGTCGATGGTGGGGTTGCCGGTGCCCGCTTCGAGCTGGGACAGCGTCCCCTTGGCGATCGAGGACTGGCGGGCCAGTTCGGACAGCGACCAGCCGCGCGCCTCGCGCAGCGCTTTGATGTTGACCCCGAGCACTTCACCGGCACGAGCGGCACCCATGGCCGGTCATCCTGCCGTACCGCGTGCTAGTCCGTCCGCTGCCGGGGGATCTCCAACGCCCGCTCGACCGACGGCAGCACGGTCAGCACCGTGCCCAGGTCGGTCAGCTCGATCGGCCGCAGCACCGCCCGGTGCCCGGCGACCAGCCGCAGCGCGCTGCCCCGACCCTCGCACCGCAGGTGGTGGGTGAGCATCAGCGACAGGCCGGACGAGCCGAAGAACGTGACCCCGTCGAGGTCGACCACCACCGGCGCGGGCGGTCTGACCAGGTCCTCCGCCTGCCGCAGGTGCCCTTCGAGCACCGCGGAGGTCTGCTGGTCGAGTTCGCCCGAGACGTGCAGCACCACCGCCGCGCCGCGCACGTCGCGGTGCACTTCGAAGATCTCCGGAGCCGAGTCGAGCATCAGGCGTCCTCCATCGCGACCGTGACGCCGCTGTCGAGCAGGCTGCCTGTTTGAACCCGCACACCCGAGCGTACGAGCCCTTCTGCCGGTTGTCACTCCGGGCCGCGCTCACCGGAACCAGCGGGCGGGTACCGCGTCGGCCAAGGCCTGGTAGCCGGCGGGGTTGAGGTGCAGGTGGTCGCCGGTGTCGTAGGCGGGGTCGAGCCGGCGCGGGTCCTGCGGGTCGCGGGCGGCCCGGTCGAAGTCCACGACGCCCGCGAACGCGCCGCTGGTGCGGATCCACTCGTTGACCCGCTGGCGGGCGCGCTCGCGGTGGCCGTCCGGGTCGTCGTAGTTGGTGTTGCCGCCGAACGGGGTGATCGTCGCCCCGTACACCCGCAGGCCCACCGATCGGGCGATGATCTGCTGGTATGCGGCGATGAGGTCGTCGGCGACCTGCTTCTGGGCGGTGTCGGTGGCGGGCGCGGTGCCCAGGTCGTTCACCCCTTCGAACACCAGCAGCGAGGTCACGCCGCTGGTGGCGAGCACGTCCCGGTCGAGGCGGGCCAGGACGTTGGGGCCGAGGCCGTCGTTGAGCACGCGGTTGCCGCCGGCGGCCTGGTTGAGCACGGCGGTGCGCGCGGTGGCCGGGTTGGCCTGGAGGCGGGCGAGCAGGCGGTCCGGCCAGCGGTCGTTGCCGTTGGTGGTGGAGCCCCGGCCGTCGGTCAGGGAGTCGCCGACGATCGCGAACGCGGTCGCCCTGGAGTGCACCTCGACGCCGCTGAGGAAGTACCAGTGGTCGGTGCGGGTGGCGCCGGGCAGGTCGTCGGCGGTGACGTGGTTGCCCGCGAGCAGGTGGGAGGAGGTGCGGGAGCCGGGGTGGGAGGTGATGTTGTTGGACGCCTGGCCGTCGGCGAGGTAGATGGTGACGGTCAGGTTCGACTGGGCGGCGAGCGGGAAGTCGAGCGGGTCCGACACGACCTGTGCGCCGATCGGGACGACGGTCGACGGGCGGCCGTTGAAGGTGACCGGGCGGGTGCTGCCGGGGCGGACCGCGGTGACGCCGGCCTTGCCGTCCGCGGGCAGCGCGACGGAGACGGCGGTGATGGGCAGGGCGGTGCCGCCGAACGCGTTGGAGAACCGGAGCCTGATCTTCTCGCCGCCGACCGAGACGTGGACGGTCTGGCGCAGGGTGGCGTCCTTGAGCACCAGGCCGTCCTGGGTGAACGGCGCCGGGGGCATGTTGTGCGGCTCGGTGAGCTGCGGCATGGACGTCCAGGTGTGGGTCCAGTCGCGGGGCTTGTCGGCCGTGGCGACGACCGGCGAGGTCGTGACCGCCGCCGCGGCCAGGACGAGGGCGAGGACGGACGTCTTTCGCTTCACGGTGCGGCGCCTCCGGATTCGACAGTTTCTCCATATGACCAGAAAGTTTCGTTGGCAGGCAAGCGTCTTCTGCCCAGTTGAGACCCGAAACCGCACCGAAACTTCTTGTGCCGGCTGTGATCAACTGCAAATAGTTGGTCCATGAAGACCTTGGGCGCACTGCTCGCGGCGCTGGTCGCCGTGACGGCCGTGCTGCTGGCCCCGAGCGCGTCCGCGGCGACGCTGACCGAGGTCACCGGCTTCGGCACGAACCCGTCGAACCTGCGGATGCACCTGTACGTGCCGGACCGCGTGCAGGCCAGGCCGCCGGTGCTGCTGGCCGTGCACTACTGCACGGGTTCGGGTCCGGCGATGTACTCGGGCACGGAGTTCGCGCGCCTGGCCGACCAGTACGGGTTCATCGTGATCTACCCGTCGGCCACCCGCAGCGGCAACTGCTTCGACGTGTCCTCGCCGCAGGCGCTGCGGCGCGACGGCGGCAGCGACCCGGTCGGCCTGGTGTCGATGGTCCGGTACGTGCTGCAGCGCCACAACGGTGATCCCACGCGGGTGTTCGTCACCGGCATCTCGTCCGGGGCGATGACCACCAACGTCATGCTCGCCAACTACCCGGACGTCTTCCAGGCGGGCGCGGCGTTCGCCGGCGTGCCGGCCGGGTGCTTCGCCACCACCGACGGGTCGGGCTGGAACAGCGCGTGCGCCAACGGGACCGTGTTGAAGACGCCGCAGCAGTGGGGCGACATCGCACGGGCGGCGTATCCGGGGTACACGGGCGCTCGGCCGCGGATGCAGCTGTGGCACGGGACGAACGACGACACGTTGCGGTACCCGAACTTCGGCGAGGAGATCGACCAGTGGACCAACGTCCACGGGGTGTCCACGGTGCCGACGTCCACGGACTACCCGCAGTCGGGGTGGACGCGGACGCGGTACGGGAGCGGGGTCGAGGCGATCTCGTTGCAGGGGGTGGGGCACAACCTGGTGTCGTCGGGGATGGCGTTGCGCGCCATCCAGTTCTTCGGCCTGGACTCGGGCGGTCCGACTTCTACCACTACTCCGCAGCCGGGTGGCCCGTGCCGGGTGACTTATGCGGTGAACGCGTGGAACACCGGTCTGACGGCGACCATCACCATCGCCAACACCGGGACGAGCGCGGTGAACGGCTGGTCGCTGGGGTTCACGCTGCCGGCTGGGCAGACCATCACCGGGGGTTGGAGCGCGACCTACTCGCCTGCCAGTGGGGCGGTGACGGCGAAGAACGTGTCGTACAACGGGACGATCGCGGCGGGTTCGTCCGTCCAGATCGGACTGCAGGCGACGCACAACGGTGATGCCGGGAAGCCCGCGGCGTTCACCTTGAACGGGGCGAGCTGCACCGTGGCCTGAGGGATCGGGTTTGCGGTCGCAGCAACGGCCGAGGAACGGCCCCGCTCCGGCGGGCGGGCAGCGGGGCCGTCGGCGGACAACCAGGGCAGTCCACCGGTCGGGCAGGTGCAGGCCCGACTCCTCGGCCGGTTCCCCGGGTTGTACCCGATCGAGTGACATGCAGGATCCGCGACTTTCCGGCGGCTCGCGCGTCCCGTAGATGAAGAGGAACGCGGGACCCCGGCCCGGACCACCCGCCCCGTCCCCGGCTGGCTGCCCTGGCTCGCCCCGGCCTCGGCCGGCTCGCCCGGCCCACCCTGGCCCGGCGCACTGCCACCGCCGCCCGCCCCCCGCCGCGCCACTGCCACCGCTGTCGCCGCCGTGCCGCCGCCGCCACGCCGCTGCCCCAGTTGGCACCGCTCGCGTAGCGGCCAGCGCGGCTCGAAGGTGCGGCAGCGGCCCGAGGGCGCTCGGCGGCGGCAGGGGGCTGGGGGGTGGCAGGGGCTAGGGGGTGGCAGGGGCTAGGGGGTGGTGGAACGGCGGGATTCGGCTCGGTGGCGTGCTAGGACGTCCTCGCGGAGTAGGTATGCGAAGCCGGCGGCCTCCAAGCGCTGGGTGAAAGCGGCCGGGGCGATCCCCAGCGACTCCGCCGCCGCACCAAGGTGCCAATCGTGCGCAGCCAGGGTGTTGAGCAGATGCCCTCGGCGGATCTGGGACTCGGACAACCGGAAAGTCTTCAGGTAAGCCGTCCGACCCCGCTGATCCGTGATCACTTCGCCGATGTGGTTCTCCTCCTTCGGTCGAAAACCGGGGAGGAAGCGGGAAAGCGTGTACCGGCCGGCCTGGTGAACGCGGCGGATGTCGTAATTCGTGTGCAGCAGAGCGGTAGCCATCGTGTTGGAGTGGAAGCTTGTCCACTCCGCGGACTGGCGGCTCGCGGCAGCGCGCAAGTCGTCCAGAGACTCCACATAAGTCTCGTTCAAGCGCGCATGAAAGGCCGGCACGGGAGCCGACAGCAGCGCATAATGGTGGATCAACTCCCCGTACATGTCCAGCAACAAAGTCGCGTGCAAAGCTCGGTAATCATCGGGATGCGGTACCACAAAAGCCGCAGCCAAAGCATCGGCCACGTACAGCATGACGCCGCACTGCCCCGGATGGATCTCGAAGAGCTTCAACGCATCGGCCAAACCCTCGACCTGCGCCCCGGCGTACGCCTGCTCCGACCGCGGCGACAAACCTCGGCGGATCGCCCGCTGCGACCACTCGTCCCACAACACGGTCGGACCGTTGAAGTGCAGCGCGAGGTAACCCTCCATGGCCAAGTGCAAAGGCAAGAAACGCAACCGATTGCGGTCCTCGCGGCGGGCCATTCGGCGGTGGAAGTGCAAACGAACAGTGGACGCGGGAGTGGGTGAAGTCAGGTGGGTGCCATAAGTGGCGGCAGGAGCGTCGGACCAAGTCGCCACGAAACCGTGCGGAATGTAAGCGGTGTAAGCGGCGCTCGCGGGCAGCGCCACCACCGACTCGCCGTCATCGCCGTACAAGCGGGCGTGCAGGCGGAGGTCGGTGATCGGGCGGTCGCGGACCAAAGGCACCAGGCGGACTCCGCCCCACACCTGGGCGGGCAGGGCGGTCAGGCCGGTGAAGTCCAGGGTGGCCATCAGGCGGGCTCCAGGAAACGGGTCACCCGGTCGGTGAAGTGGGCGCTCAACGAAGCGAAACCGGTCCGGCCCTCGGTGAACCGGGCGAACTCGACCAAGGTGGGCAGGTCCTCGGCGTTGCGGACGCCCACCGCCGGAACCTCCCGCGCCAGCCGCTTCACGTCGTAGTCCCCGGCGTCGTACACCGGGTTCAGGTGGACGGCGCTGACCCGGTGCTCAGGATCCAGTCGCGCACGCCACACCCGCAGCACCTCACTGGCCAGACCGGGCGGCGCGTTGTCCCAACCGTCCGAAATGATCAGCAGCCGGTCCGGGTCGTGGGACAACGCGTCCACGATCCGGTGCCCCAACGGTGTCGCCCCGCGCGGGTGCGACATCAGCGGGTCGTCCAAACCGGACGTCCACAGTGGAAAATACTCCCCGGCCAGTGCCTCCAGGAGGTAATGGCCGGCCACCGCTACAGCGAGCGGACGACGCCGCTTCACCCCGGAACCGTAGGACGAAAAGCTGTCATCCAGGACAGCGGCCACACGCCCCCACTCGCCCGCGTGAGAACCCGCCGTCCGCAGCGCCGCAGCCCGCAGCGCGGAGGTCAACTCGGCACGCCGGTCGACCCGCTCGGCGAAAGGCAACGACAGAACGTAGGTCGCCAGCCGGGTCAAGGGCATCGCAGCCAGGTCCACATCGGTGTTAGCCGACTTGTGCAGCCGCAAGGATTCCAACCGGGTCAGGTTCGGCTTGATCTTGCTCAAGAACACCGCCCGGTCGATCCCGTGCTTGGTCGCGAACCCCTCGGCAACGGTGTACGGCAGCTCGTACACGGCGGCCTGCTCGTAGTGCGCCCGCCGCCAGCTGTCCAGCAGCGGAGTCCGGAACCGCGAAGGCGTGGCCGTGCGGAACAGGAACGTGCCCAGCTCGTCACCCAGAACCTCATCCACCACCCGCGACGGCGCGAGGTGGGCGTGGCGCAACGCCCGCTTCAGGCCCAAGCGGTACTTCACCGCGTCGAAGGCCTGGTCGGGGCGCGCGGCCAGCCAGTCGCGGATGATCGCGCGGGTGCGCCGGTTGTTGACCCCGGCCCGGCGCAGGTCGTGGAACAGGTCGTAGACCCGCTGCGGCGGCATGACGACCAGCCGACGAGCGATCAGCCGGCCTTCCAGAGCCCGCTGCTCCGGGGTGGCGTCGGCGGACGTGGCCAGCAGACGGCGGGTGATCAGCGCCGCGTTGAGGTCGTTGATGTCCAGCGCCAGAACTGCCGCGTACAGGTCACGGTAGTTGCCGGCCACGTACTCGTGCAGGAACTCCAGCGACGCCCGCTGCTCGGCGGCCCGGCTGTGGAACTCGCGTTGCCCGGTGGACGTGGTGGCCGCGTTGACGAACATCAGCATGTCTTCGGCGGTCAGGCGGTCCATCACGTCTCCAAAGCGGGGTACGGGGCCGACCGGGGAATGGGAGCGCGATCAACGAAGCATCGCTTCAAAGGCGGGTTCCGGAAGTCGCACTGGAGTCCCGCGGTCGGCCCGCACACGGTAACAGCGCCCGCACCGGACACGGGCGGCATTTCAGGGGTTCAGCTCGTGACCCGGCTCGCCGGGGGTCACGTTCCGCTCCTTCATCTCCGCCTCGTACACGTGCGCCGCCCCGCTCATGAGGTCGTCGCGCACCTTGCGCTCCCACTCGCGGAACACGGAGTAGTAGGTGTCCTCGTACTCTTCGACGAGTTGGAACGTCCACCGCCCGGGCACCACGTTGCGCCCCACCAGGTGCCGGTCGAGAGCGTCGGCCAACGCCGTGTGCCCGGCCTCGCGCAGCAGCCGCACCGCCTTGATCAGCTTCGCGTCACCGCTGCCGGTCAACTGGTGGAACTCGAACAGGTGACCTCGGGCGCGTTCGGTGGTCTCCAGGGCCTCGGTGAGCGCGCCGACGGCTTCCACCGTGGCGTCGTCCACCCCCGCCGGGCGTCGGTGCTCGACTCGGTCGCTCATGACCACCTGAGTATCCAGCGGGACGGCCGGTCATGCCCCCGACAGCAGGGCCAGGGCCGCGGTGCGCGCGTGGTCGCCCACGGCGTCCGCGCCGTGCTGGTCGGCCACGATGGTCGCGCCCTCCAGCAGCATGAGCAGTTGCCGGCCCACGGCGTCCGGGTCGGCGCACCGCGCCCGGCGGGCGATGTCGGTCAACAGCGCCAGGTGCTTGTGGAGGTGTCGGGACGTGATGGCCCGCACGCGCGGGGCATGGTGCTGGGCCGCCGCGTTGACCAGGGCGCAGCCGCGGAACGTCGGCTCGGAGTACCACTCGCGCAGCGCGTCGAACACCGCGGCGAGGCGGGCGGCGGGGGAGTCGCCGGCGGCCTCGGCGGCGTCGGCCAACCACCGGGTCACGCGTTCGCTCCGCCGCTCCAACACGGCGTCGACCAGGGCGTCCTTGTTCTCGAAGTGCCGGTAGAGGGTCTCCTTGGACACCCCGATCAGCCCGCACAGCTCGGCCACCCCGACCCCGTCGAGCCCGCGTTCGTAGAACACGCGGGTGGCGGCGTCGAGGATCGCGGCGCGGGTGCGGGCGGGGTCGACTGTCGAGCCTTTCGGCACGGGCACGAAGGAGATCGTACCGCTCGGTTCGATCTGCCTGCTAGCGTGATCGTACCGATCGGTTCGATCTCGTGGAGGTGGCATGCACCGGCTCTCCCGGGCCGCCCGCCTGGCCCTGGGCACCGCCTCCGCCCTCGGCCTCGCCCGCTTCGCCTACGGCCTGCTGCTGCCCACCATGCGCGCCGACCTCGGCTGGACGCTCGCCGAAGCGGGCGCGATGAGCACCGCCAACGGATCGGGCTACCTGCTCGGCGCGCTGGTCACCGCGCCGCTGGTCCGCCGCCTGGGCACGACCGCCGCGTTCCGCTGGGGCATGGCGGTCACCGCGGCCACCCTCGCGGCCACCGCGGTCAGCGCCGACTTCACCGTCCTGCTGATCGTGCGGGCGGCGTCCGGGGTGTCCGGCGCGGTGGTGTTCGTGACCGGCGGGGTGATCGCGGCCCGCGCGAACGTCCTCACCGTGTACTTCGCGGGCGCCGGGCTCGGCATCGCGGTCAGCGGCGCGACCATCCCCGCGCTCGGCGGGCACTGGCGCCTGGTCTGGCTCGGCATGGGCCTGGCCGCCGCCCTGGCGACCGCCGTCTCGTGGACCGCCGCCCGCACCGACGACACGCCCGGCACCGCCCGGGGCAAGGCGGAGATCCGTGCCCTGGCACCGGTCGCCGTGGCCTACGCGCTGTTCGCCATCGGGTACATCACCTACATCACGTTCCTGTCCGCCTACCTCGCCGACCGCGGCACGCCGGTCGCGGGGGTGGCGCTGACGTGGACCGTGCTCGGGTTGGCGGTGGTGTGTGCGCCGGTGCTGTGGGACCGGCCGTTGCGGACGTGGCCGGGTGGCCGGGCGTTGGCGGCGATCCTCGCGTTGCTGGGCGGGAGCGCGGCGTTGGCGTTGACGGGCGCGGTGGTGCCGTCAGCAGTCCTGTACGGGCTGACGTTCATGTGCGTGCCGGCGGCGGTGACGGCGTTGATCAAGGCCCGGGTGGTCGATCCCACGGCGACGCTGGCCGCGTTCACCACGCTGTTCGCCGCCGGTCAGACGGTCGGACCGTGGTTGGCGGGACTGGTGGCGGACCGGACGTCGACCGACGCGACCCTCGTCTGGACGGCCGTGCTGGGCTGGGCGGGCGCGGTGGTCGCGTTGGCGGTGCGCCCGGACGTCAGCGGACCCGGCCCACGCCCGCGTACACGCCCCGCGCCGGGCCGTCCGGGTCGACCGCACCCGGCTCCGGACGCCACAGGTCCGCGTCCACCAGGCCCGGCTCGACCAGGTCCAGGCCCGCGAACAGGGGCGTGACCCGGTCGAACGGCCGGAAGAACATGGGGTTCGGGCTGTTGGCCATGGTCTCGGCGACCTGCGCCATGCTCTCCGCGTCGTGGTCGGCGGTCAGGTGCGAGATCGCCGCGAAGCTGCCCTCGGGCAGCGCCGACAGGTAGCGCGCGACCAGCCCGGCCGGGTCCTTGTGGTCGGGCACGAAGTGGAACACCGCGACCAGCAGCAGCCCGACCGGCTCGTCGGTGTCCAGCAGCGCGCGCACGGCCGGGTCGGCCAGCACGGTGTCCGGCTCGGTCAGGTCCGCCTCCACCACGGCCGTCCGCTCGTCACCGTCGAGCAGCAGCCTGCTGTGCGCCACCACGACCGCCTCGAAGTCCACGTAGACGACCCGGCTCTCCGGGTTGGCGTCGCGCGCGATCTCGTGCACGTTGCCGACCGTGGGGATGCCCGAACCCAGGTCCAGGAACCGCGTGACCCCCTGTGAAGCCATGTACCGCACGGCCCGGCGCAGGAACGCCCGGTTGGACCGGGCCACGCGGCGCGCGTTGGGCAGCACCTGCTCGATGCGCGCGGCGGCGGCGCGGTCGGCGGCGAAGTTGTGGCCGCCGCCCAGCAGGGCGTCGTAGACCCGCGCGGCCGAGGGCCGGGTGGTGTCGGTCTCGTCGGGCACCCAGGTGGTCTGGTCGGGCAGCCAGGCGCTGGTGTCGGTCACGTCGTCCCCCGCCGAACTCGGGTCGATCACGGCGCGCCCACCCTAGCGGTCCGGCTGCGCGGCCTCGCGCCGACGGCCATGCTGGGACGCGTGACCGTTGAGCAGACACCGCCGTGGTGGACCTCCGCCGTCGTATATCAGATATACCCGCGCAGCTTCGCCGACTCGGACGGCGACGGCATCGGCGACCTGAACGGGATCACCGCGAAGCTCGACCACCTGGTCCGGCTGGGCGTGGACGTGGTGTGGCTGTCGCCGGTGTACGCCTCGCCGCAGGCCGACAACGGCTACGACATCTCCGACTACCAGGACATCGACCCGGTGTTCGGCACCCTCGCCGACTTCGACCGGCTGCTGGCCGAGGTGCACGCCCGGGGCATGAAGCTGATCATGGACCTGGTGGTCAACCACACCTCGGACGAGCACCCGTGGTTCGTGGAGTCGCGGTCCTCGAAGGACAACCCGAAGCGCGAGTGGTACTGGTGGCGCCCGCCGCGGGAGGGTTTCCGGGCCGGCGAGCCGGGGGCGGAGCCGACGAACTGGGAGTCGTTCTTCTCCGGCCCGACGTGGACCCTGGACGAGGCGAGCGGCGAGTACTACCTGCACCTGTTCGACCGCAAGCAACCCGACCTGAACTGGGAGAACCCGCAGGTCCGGCAGGCGGTCTACGCCATGATGCGGTGGTGGCTGGACCGCGGCGTCGACGGGTTCCGGATGGACGTCATCAACGTGATCGCCAAGGACCCCGACCTGCCCGACGGCGCGATCACCGGCACCAGCGGCCTGGGCAACGGCTACCCGCACTACGGGACCAGGCCCCGGGTCCACGACTTCCTCCAGGAGATGCACCGCGAGGTGTTCGAGGGCCGCGACGGGCAGTACCTCACGGTGGGGGAGATGCCGGGCGTGACGTGGGAGCAGGCGCGGCTGTTCACCGATCCGGCGCGGCGCGAGGTGGACATGGTGTTCCAGTTCGAGCACGTCGCGCTGGACCACGGTCCGGGCGGCAAGTTCGACCCGAAACCGCTGCGACTGCGTGATCTCAAGGCGTCCCTGGGCCGGTGGCAGACCGCGTTGCGGGACGTCGGCTGGAACTCCCTGTACTGGAACAACCACGACCAGGCCCGGGTGGTGTCCCGGTTCGGCGACGACAAGAGGTTTTGGCGCGAGTCGGCGACCGCCCTGGCCACCGTCCTGCACCTGCACCGAGGCACACCCTATGTGTACCAAGGCGAAGAAATCGGCATGACCAACGCCTCGTTCACCGGCCTGGCCGACCTGCGCGACGTCGAATCGCTCAACCACTACCGGCACGCGGTGGCCGCCGGCACCCCGCCCGAGACCGTGCTGGACGGCATCCACCGCATGGGCCGCGACAACGCACGCACGCCCGTCCAGTGGGACGCGTCGCCGCAGGCCGGTTTCACCACCGGCACCCCGTGGATCGCGGTGAACCCCAACCACACGTGGCTCAACGCCCAGGCCCAGTACGACGACCCGAACTCGGTGTTCAACCACTACCGGCGGTTGATCGGGCTGCGGCACACCCTGCCCGTGGTGGCGCTGGGCGACTTCCACATGCTGCTCGCCGACCACCCGCACATCTACGCCTACCAACGGGAACTGGACGGCACCCGGCTGCTGGTGGTCGCGAACCTGTGCGACAGCGAGCAGTCCGCGGAGCTGGACTGGCCGGACGCGGAGGTCGTGCTGTCCAACACGGGCGAACTGCGGCGGGAGAACGGGAAGATCACGCTGGGACCGTGGGAGGCGCACGTCCTGGTGAAGTAGTCCACAAAGGACCGGGCCGCCCCTCTCGTGATCGGGGCGGCCCAGTTTTCGTTCTAGCCCGGTGTCGGTCTAGCCCAGGCGTCGTCGCCCGTACATGCCGGCCGCCAGGCTGACGCCGACCGCCGCCAGCGCCACCTGGATGACGACCTCGATCCAGTCGATGCCGCGGGTGTCGCCGACCCCGAGGGCGTTGGCGATGAACGTGCCGATGATCGCGGCGACGATGCCGACGAGGATGGTCAGCCAGATCGGGATGTTCTGCCGGCCCGGCAGCACCAGTCTGCCGAGCGCGCCGATGATGAGGCCGACGACCAGCGCGCTGATGATCCCGGTGACCGTCATGGTCCGTCTCCTTCCGAAGCGTTGCCGTTGAGCCGCCTGTACCCGAATACGGCTCGGATCATGCGTCCAGGGCGCGGGTGTCACGGGGCGGAGCCACGGGGTCACTCCCGTCGGACTGCCCGGCGTGCATCCGGCGGCCCCTCTCCAGTTCGGCGTCCAGCTCCGCGCCCAGCAGCAGGGCCAGGTTCGAGATCCACAGCCACACCAGGAAGATGATCACGCCCGCGAGCGAGCCGTAGGTCTTGTTGTAGGACCCGGCGTTGGCCACGTAGAGCGCGAACCCGGTCGAGGCCAACGCCCACGCGAGCACCGCCAGCACCCCGCCCGGCGTGATCCACAGCCACGACGGCTGCCGCACGTTCGGCGAGGCCCAGAACAGCAGCCCGATCGCCAGGCTGGCCAACAGGAACAGCACCGGCCACTTCGCGACGTCCCACACCGTCACGAACGTCGAGCCCACGCCGAGCACGTCGCCCAGCCACTCGGCGACCCCGCCGGTGAGCGTGACGCCGAGGCCGGTCAGGGCCAGCAGCACCACGACGCCGATGGTCAGGGCCAGGCGCAGCGGGATGACCTTCCAGAACGGGCGGCCCTCCTCGACGTCGTAGATCGAGTTCGCCGCGCGCATGAACGCGCCCACGTAGCCGGAGGCCGACCACAGGGCGGTGACCAGGCCGATGATCGCGAGCGGCCCGGCGATGGCGCTGGACTGCTGGAGGTCGTCGATGGCGCCTATGACGAGGTCCTTGGCCTCGCCCGGTCCCAGGAGGTTCAGGCTGTCCTTAATGGACTGGGTGGCGTCCGGTCCGAGCAGGCCCAGCAAGGAAGTGAGCAGAAGGATGCCGGGGAACAGTGACAGGACGGCGTAGTAGGTGAGCGCGGCGGCCCAGTCGGTCAGGTCGTCGTCGTTGAACTCCTTGACCGTCCGCTTGAGCACGGCCCACCAGGACCGCTTGGGCAGGTCGGTCGGAGCGTCGGGTGCGTGCGCCATGCGAGACGGGTTACCCGGGCGTGGGCGCGCGTACACGCCAAGCAAGACGCGAAACATCCGCGAAACCCCTGGCTGGCGGTCGAAGCGCGGACGGATAGTGGGCCGCGTTCCCGACCGTCGACGAGAATGAGGTGCACGGATGCGGTGGAGAACCGTCCTGCTGACCACGGGGATGTTGCTGGGCCTGACGACCGGCGCGGCGGGCGCCGAGGGCGTGGCGATCGTGGACTCGACCCGCCACGGCGGGCGCACGGTCGCGTTGACCTTCGACGATGGACCCAACCCGGTGGACACGCCCAGGCTGCTGCGGGTGCTGCGCAAGCACCACGTCAAGGCGACGTTCTGCCTGTGGGGTGAGCGGGTCGAGCAGCACCCCGAGGTGGTGCGGGCGATCGTGGCCGAGGGGCACAAGCTGTGCAACCACAGCTGGTCCCACGACGACCTCGGGTCCGCGACGCCCGAGCAGATCAAGGCCGACCTCGAACGGACCAATGCCGCGATCGGCAGGGTGGTCCCGGGTGTGCCGGTGCGGTACTTTCGCGCGCCTTATGGGAGTTGGGGTGTGACGCCGGAGGTCGCGGCCTCGATGGGCATGACCTCGTTGGGCTGGCGCTTGGCCGTCGGCGACTGGGACCCGCCGCCCAGCACGGACGAGCTGGTGCAGCGGCTGCGTGACGGGATCACCGAGGGCGCGGTGGTGTTGCTGCACGACGGTCCGGCCAACCGGGCCAACACGGTGGACGCGGTGGACCGGATCGTGCCCGAGCTGCGGCGCGACGGCTACCGGTTCGACCGGCCCGCGCGGTGAGGTCCGTCGTGCGGCGGTCGTGGCTGTTGGTGGTGTTGTTGCTGCTGGTGCCGGTGGTTCCGGCGGCCGGCTCGGCCGGTGGTTCGGCGGGTGGTGCGGCCGGTGGTTCGGCGGGTGGTTCGGCGTGGGTCGGCGCTTGGGGGACGTCGCCGACCGGTGTGCCCGCGTCGGACACGACGGCGTTCGAGGACCAGACGTTGCGCCAGGTCGTGCACCTGTCGACGGGTGGGCGGTCGGTGCGGGTGCGGTTGTCGAACGAGTTCGGTGCGCAGCCGTTGGTGATCGGTGAGGCAAGGGTCGGTCGGGGTGCCGGGGGTTCTTCGGTCGTTCCGGGGACCGATCGGCGCTTGACGTTCGGTGGTCGTGGGTCGGTGACCGTGCCGGCCGGGGTGTCGGTGGTGAGCGACCCGGTGTCGTTGACCGTTGCGGCGGACACGGACCTGGTGGTGAGCGTCTACCTGCCTACGCGGGTCGCTGGGTCGACTGTGCACGCTTTCCCTTACCAGGACGGGTATGTGGCGGCGGGGAATGTGACTGCTTCGTCGCGCATCACGCTTTCCGCGGTGTTGGGCAAGTGGCACTTCTTGACCGGTGTGAGCGTGTCCGGTGGCGGTTCGACGGTGGTCGCGTTCGGCGACTCCATCACCGATGGCGCCGAGACCACGCGCGGTGCGAACCGGCGGTGGCCGGACGTTTTGGCTCGGCGGTTGCACGGCCGGTCGGGTGTGGTGAACGCGGGCATCAGCGGCAACCGCTTGCTGCACGACCCGAACCCGCCCCCTGGTCACCCGGCGGAGGCTTTTGCCGCGTACTTCGGCCAGTCCGCACTACGCCGTTTCGACCGTGACGTGCTGGCTCAACCCGGTGTCTCCCACGTAGTCGTCCTGCTGGGCGTCAACGACCTGGGCCACCCGGGAACCGTCGCCCCTCCGTCGGAAGCCGTGTCGGCCGAGGACATCATCGCCGCGCACCGCATGTTGATCGCTCGTGCGCGGGCGGCCGGTCTGCGGATCATCGGCGGGACGATCACGCCGTTCAAGGGTGACACGTTCGGCTTTTACAGCCCGGAGAACGAGGCGGCGCGGCAGGCGGTGAACCGGTGGATCCGGACGTCCGGCGAGCACGACGGTTACGTCGACTTCGACGCGGCTCTACGTGACCCTGCGGACTCGGAACGCCTCCGCCCCGACTACGACAGCGGCGACCACCTGCACCCGAACGACGCCGGCATGGCCGCCATGGCCAACGCCGTACCGCTCAATTTGCTCCGCTGAGAGCTGTTCGGAGACCTGGTGTGGGGGCCCTCAACGCCGAGGTCCCACACCCCCTCTCTCATCCAGGACGCCCCTGACCCTCCAAAACGCCCTCGATCCTCCGGGACACCACCACGGTCCTCCGGGTCATATACTTCCGCTGGACTTTCGGGGGATGACGTGGGCGTGCGAAGCGAGGACTTCTTCCGGCTGGTGGACGGGCTGGGGGAGGTGAAGCGGGCGGAGAGCGGGAATTACAGCTCGTTCAGCGTGCGGGGGAAGAAGTTCGGCTACTACTGGCCGCGGACGCGGACGGTGGGGTTGAAGCAGACGCTGTCGGAGCAGCTGGCGCTGGTGGCCGAGCGGCCGGACGTGTTCGAGGAGCAGTTCACGGCGGGCGGCTTCGGCTGGGTGGTCGTGTACTTGGAGAAGATCGAGCTGGACGAACTCGAGGAACTCGTCTTCGAAGCCTGGCGCCTAACCGCCCCCGAAGACCTCCTGTCCCAAGCCCAAGACCCCGCCTACCCCCACCCTTAACCCTCTACACCCCCCGCCCTGCCGCGGGCCGTCTGCCCCAAGGACCCGCCGTGCCCCGGGCCGTCTGCCCGCGGGATCCGCCGTGCCCCGGGCCGTCTGCCCCCAGGACCCGCCGCGCCGCAGGCTGTCTGGCCGCGGGATCCGCCGTGCCGCGAGCCGTGTGCCGCGGGGACCTGGCCGTGGCACCGGCCGTCTGCCAGGCACCTGCCCCGTCTGCCCGGCGCGTGTCGCCCCGCCGGGCCGGCCATCCGCCGGTCTGACCGGCGCCTCACCCCGTCTGCCGGCGCCTGCCGCCCCACCGAGCCGGCATCCGCCCTGAGGCCGTCTGCCCGGTGGTGCATGGGGCCGTTGACCGCGCTCCTTGTTTACGGGACGCGTGAGACGGCAGTTGGTCGCGGATCTGGCGATTCACACGATCGGGTGATGGGTGTTTCTGCTGGTCAGAATGCTTCCCGGGCGGTTGGGAGCGAGCCTGGCGGAGTCCGGAGGGCGCCGTGAGGAGTGGTGGAGGGAGGAATTGGGGGGCGGGTGGCTGGTGACTTTGGGGCGGGTATGGAGTAGGAATGCCGTGGTGCCCAAAGTTGTGCAGAAAGGGGTTGTAGTGAGCAACTCTGAGCGTCGCCCGCGCAGAAAGCTGCGGAGGGTGGGGATGGCCGCGGCCCTGGTCGTGGCGTTGGCCCCCGGCGAGGTCGCGTCCGCCGCGCCGGGCGGGGAGCTGGGAGCGGTCACCGGGTTCGAGGCTGGTGACGGGGCCTTCACGCTGGAATCCGGGGCGGCGAAGGTCCGGGTCAGGTTCCTGGCCGACGACGTGGTGCGGATCTGGCTCGCGCCCGACGGGACGTTCACGGACCCGGCCAACACCGCGCCCGACGACCCCAGCCAGCCCTCCTCCAACATCGTCGTCAAGACCGACTACCCCACCCCGACCACCCGCTGGGACGACCGGGGCGACCACTACTCCCTGCGCACCGCCAAAGCCGAACTCCGCGCGCGGAAGAACCCCCTCCGCTTCTCCCTCCACCGCCCCGACGGCCACGCCATCTGGTCCGAGGTCAAACCCCTCACCTGGACCGACACCTCCACCACCCAAACCCTCGCCCGCCAACCGAACGAGCAGTTCGTCGGCGGCGGCATGCAGAACGGGCGGTTCTCGCACCGCGGCCAGACCATCCGGATCTCGCGCGACTTCAACTGGACCGACGGCGGCAACCCCAACGCCTCGCCCTACTACATGAGCACCGCGGGCTACGGCGTCCTGCGCAACACCTTCGCCCCTGGCACCTACGCGTTCAACGACCCTCTCAGCACCAAGCACGACGAGAAGCGGTTCGACGCGTACTACTTCGCCGGCGACATGAAGACCTCGCTCGACCGCTACACCGAACTCACCGGCCGCCCCTTCCTCCCGCCGCTCTACGGCATGGAGTACGGCGACTCCGACTGCTACAACCGCGGCCACTACCGCCCCGGCCTCGACCCCGACCCCAACAACGACTGGAAGTACCACCCGGACAAGGAAGTCACCCCGGACGCGGCCAAGATCGCCCAGAAGTTCGTCGACCACGACATGCCGCGCGGCTGGATGCTGGTCAACGACGACTACGGCTGCGGCTACAGCAACGACCGCGACGCCTACATCCCCAACCCCAACCAGGGCGGCGTGGAGAAGTACGTCGGCACCCGCGACATCGAAGCCCTCAAGAGCACCGGCGAAGCGTTGCGCGACAAGGGCATCGAGATGGGGCTCTGGACCGAAGCCGCGCTCGACCGGCAGCCCGAAGAGGTCGGCCAGGCGGGTGTGCGGGTCCGCAAGCTCGACGTCGCCTGGGTCGGCCCCGGCTACCGGCACGCGCTTTCGGCCTGCGACACCGCCCACCGCGGCATCGAGCAGCACAGCGACGCCCGCGGCTACAGCTGGATGGTCGAGGGCTGGGCGGGCGCGCAGCGGTGCGCCGTGCAGTGGACCGGTGACCACAGCGGCACGTTGGACAACATCAAGTGGCAGATCCCGGCGATCCACGGCTCCGGCAACTCCGGCATCGCCTACGCCGCCGGCGACATCGACGGCATCTTCGGCGGCAGCGCCACCAGCTACGTGCGCGACCTGCAGTGGAAGGCCTTCAACCCCGCCCTGATGACGATGAGCGGCTGGTCGACGCCGAAGTTCAAGCAGCCGTGGGCCTACGGCGAGCCGTACACGGCGATCAACCGCCAGTACCTCAAGCTCCGCGAACGCCTGCTGCCCTACTTCTACAGCTACGCAGCCGAAGCGCACCGCACCGGCGCGCCGATCAACCGGTCCCTGATCCTCGAGTACCCGAACGACCCCAAGACCTGGGACGACACCACCAAGTACCAGTTCCTGGCGGGCAAGGAGTTCCTGGTCGCGCCCGTCTTCACCGACAGCGAGGTCAAGAACGGCGTCTACCTGCCCGAAGGCACCTGGATCGACTACTGGTCCGGCCGCCTGCACAAGGGTCCGACCACGCTCAACGGCTACCACGCCCCACTGGACCGGCTGCCGTTGTTCGTCAAGGCCGGCGCGGTCGTGCCGATGTGGCGCGACGGCATCAACGGGCACGCCGAGCAGCGGCCGGGTGACCGCGTCACGCTCGACATCTACCCGAAGGGCCGCTCGTCCTTCGAGCTGTACGAGGACGACCGGGTCACCCGCGCGCATCGGGAAGGTGCGTCGGCCACGCAGAAGTTCGAGGTGACCGCACCGACCACCGGCCGCGGTGACGTCATCGTGCGCATCGGCCGCAGCGAAGGCGACTACGCGGGCAAGCCCGCACAGCGCCCCTACGAGCTGACCGCGCACACCGGCACCAAGCCCGGCGCGGTCGTCGTGGACGGCAAGGCCCTGCGACCATTGTCCAAAGCGGACTACGACAACGCCGAAACTGGTTGGTACTACGACGAGTCCGACCGCGGCGGCGTCGTGAACGTCAAGACCGCGGCGGTGTCGACGGACCGGCAGGCGACCGTCGTGCTGTCCGGCGCGAGCGCGGTGGGCGGCGCGCACGCGTCCGACTCGTTCGGCGTCAGCGAGTTGGCCGCGCCGGACCTGTGGAACGCGCCCGGACAGGTCACCGAGGTCACCGCGAGCTTCCGCAACGACTCCAACGCCGTCATGCGGGACGTCAAGCTCGGCCTGACCCTCCCCGAGGGCTGGACCGCGCAGAGCGACGCGGCCTTCAGTTGGGTCGTGCCCGGCCAGACGGTGCAACGCAAGATCGCCGTCACCCCGAGTGGCAAGGCCGGCCGGTTCACCATCGGCGTGAAGGCGAACTACACGGCACGGGGCGCGAAGTACGAGAGCACGGCCGTGGCGAGCGCGTTGGTGCCGTTCGGGTCGGTGGGCGAGGCGGCGGACACCGTAGGCATCACCGACGCGAAGACCTTCGCGGTCGGCAAGTTCGACCCCGACGGCAACAGCTTCGCCGCCGAACTGCTGGCGGAGAAGGGTTTCACGCCCGGCGCCAAGGTCACCGCGAACGGCGCGGAGTTCACCCTCCCGGCCGGCGCGCCCGGCACGCCGAACATGGTCAAGAACACCAACCTGCCCATCCTGGTGTCGGGGAAGGGCAGCCACCTCGCGTTCCTCGCGTCCGGGGCGAGCACCAACGCCACCGGCTCGGTCACCGTGCTCTACGCGGACGGGACCGAGTCGCGGCACAGCCTCCAAGTGCCCAACTGGTCGTTCCAGGACGCCGGCACGGGCGGCGCGAAGCTCGCGGTGTCGGTCAAGGGTCGTTACACGCCAACGGGTCTGGCCAACACGGATGTCGACTACCGGCTGTTCTACAACACGGTGGAGCTGACGCCCGGCAAGACCGCGCGGGCGGTGAAGCTGCCCGCCGGCACGTCGATCGGGTTCTTCGCGGCAACCGTCCACGACCGGCCCCTCCCGCCCGCGCCCAAGGGTGAGGCGTGGGTCAGCGACCTGGAGTGGATCAACGCGGTCAACGGTTGGGGACCGGTGGAACGCGACCGCAGCAACAACGAGAGCGCCGGCGGTGACGGCAAACCGTTGACGCTCAACGGGGTTGTTTACGCCAAGGGTCTTGGCGCGCACGCCGTGTCGGACGTGAAGGTGAACCTCGGCGGCACGTGCTCGAAGTTCACGGCCAAGGTGGGCGTGGACGACGAGATGGCCGACCGCGGCTCGGTGGTGTTCAAGGTCGTGGTGGACGGCGTGGAGAAGTACGCCTCACCCGTCCTGACCGGCAACTCCGCGACCGTGTCGGTAGACGTGGACGTGAGTGGTGGCAAGGTCCTCGACCTGGTCCTGGGCGACGGCGGCAACGGCATCGGCAGCGACCACGGCGACTGGGCGGAGGCGAAGCTGACCTGCGCCCCGTGATACATAAGATATGAGATACGACGGGAGGAGCCACAGGATCGTGGCTCCTCCCGTTTTTCACGCTCGGGGGCGCCAGCGCTTCCAGATGGCGGTGGCTTCGGCGCGGGTTTTGCCGTCCCAGATCAGGGAGACGTCTACGGTGATCTGCGGTTCGGTCGCCTCCTTGACCACCGCTCGCAGCTCCACCGCGTCCCGCAGGGGTGACGGTCGGAGGTAGCGCACGTCCAGTCCTGCCGTCACGTAGGAGAGGGCCGCGTCGCCGAGAGGGGGCCAGCCTTGCCGCTCGGCCTCCAGCATCACGGCGGCGGCGCTGTGGCAGTCCAGGACGGTGCCGATGATCCCGCCGTTGAGGTACCCCAGGCCGTTGTCGTGCTCGGGCCACGGCGTGAAGGTGGCGGTCACCACGCCGTCCTCGCCGGGGTAGCTGCGCAGCCGCAGCCCCTTCCCGTTCGCCTGCCCGCAGCCGAAGCACGGCAGCGACGGGTACAGGCGTTCCTGGATGCTGATCAGGGCGGTGCTGGTCACGCCGTCCAATGTAGGCGGACGCCGTAGCGTCACCGGTCCTGGACGTCCGGTAGCGGCACGAACAACTCCTCCTCGGCGGTCAGCACCTCGCCCGCGAACTCCGCCCGTGCGGCGGCCACCGCGGCGGCGCGGTCGTTGCCCGGCCAGAAGTGGGTGAGCATGAGTCGGCGGGCGCCGGCGCGGGTCGCCCAATTGCCGGCCTCGGTGGAGGTGAGCAGGTTCCGGCACGGTCGCTCGGTCTCGCCGACCCGGTCGGTGGCTTCGACGATGTAAAGGTCCGCGTTCCGGCCGAGGTCGGCCAGGGCGGGGTCCGGGCCGGTGTCTCCGGTGTAGGCGAGCACGGTCCCGTCTGCCTCCAGGCGGACGCCGGCGTTGGGCACGTAGTGGGGGAGTGGCACGCCGGTCAGCTCGAAGGGGCCGACGCGGTAGTGGCCGGGCAGCTCGTGGACGTCGAAGACCTCGGTCAGGTCGACGTCCGGTTCCAGGGTGGTCAGGCGGGCCGGCACGCCGGGAGGGCAGTAGAGGGGGACCTTGCCGGTGGCGGGGCCGTAGTGGCGGAGGCGGAACAGGCCGTGCAGGTCTACGCAGTGGTCGGGGTGCTCGTGCGTGATCACGACCGCGTCCACCGCCCCGTCCGGGCAGTGCCGGAGCAGCCTGGGCAGGGTCGCGTAACCCATGTCCAAGACCAGCCGGAAGCCGTCCCACTCGACCAGGAACCCGCTGCACGCCCGCCCCGGTTCGGGGTACGCGCCGCACCCGCCGAGGACCCTCACTCCACGCATGCGTCCAGCATGACCGTTCACTGGATCGGAACAGCCGCTTTCGGGCGATTCGCCGATCGCCGCGCCGGGGTACGCCTTGCTGACGCGGTTGCTCCCGGGGCTGGGCGGGTGGTTGCGGTGGACGTGGACTTCGACGACACGACGGCCCGGGAACTGCGGCGCTACGTGGAGCGGATCGGTGACGCGCTGGACCTGTCCGGCGAGTGCTGGTGCGCCGACGCCGGCCCGCCCGCCACCGCCTACCTCGCCCTGGAGGGGCACCTCCCGTCGCACCCGGACCGCGACGTCGCCCTGGTGTGGGACGAGCGGCAGGGGTGGTCGGTCGCGGTGGAGACCGGTTGCGGCGAGGACCTGCTGGTGGTGGCCGACCTGCCGGGCGTCGTGCCCCGGCCGGAGGCGGTGGCCCGGTTCGCCTGGCGCCTGCTGCACGGCGAACCGCCGCCCGACCCCGCGCCCGACTGCGAGGGGCCGAGCCTGCTGGCGCGCCTGCGGGAGGCCAACCGGGTCGTGTGCTTCCCGCCGGTGTCCGTGCACAGCACCCGGCGGCGGGACGCGATCGTGACCATGGTGTCCGGGGAGATCGACGCGGCCACGGTGGACGTCGTGCGGGCGGAACTGGTCGCGCAGTTGGGCAACCGGCCGTCGACGCTGGTGATCGACCTCGCGGACGTGGACTTCCTGGGGGCGCGGGGGATCGCGATGCTGCTCGACGTCGAGCGGCGGGCCCGGCGTGCGCACGTGCCGGTGACCGTGGTGGCCCCGACGGCCCGCGTCCTCAAGCCGCTGCGGGCCACCGGGGCCGACCGGGTCCTGACCATCTGCCCACCTGCGCGAAGCGAAGGCGCGTGATCGGGTGGCCGGCGCGCGATCGGGGGTTGGGGGCGGACGTGCGTCGGGTGCGTGATCGGACGTCGGGGCGCGGGCGTGTGATCGGGCGCGCTTTGGCGTGGGGCGCGGTCGGCGTCGGGTGTGTGATCGGGTGTTGGGGCGGCGGGCGGGGTAAACGACCCGCGGGACGGGGTAAACGAGCGGCATGACTAGAGGTCGTGTCGCGGTGTTCGCGCCGTCGCCGGAGTTGACCGTGACCGTGGAGCAGCTCGACGGTCAGCCCGACATCCACATCCACGCGGGCGGGCAGGGCGTGTGGCAGTCCCGCATGATCCGGTCCCTCGGGGTCGACGTGGTGGTGTGCGCCGCGCTGGGCGGCGAGACCGGGCAGGTGCTGCGCCACCTGATCGACGTGGACCTGAGGGCGCGGGACGTGGCGGCCCGCAACGGCGGCTACGTCCACGACCGCCGCGAGGGCGCGCGGGACGAGGTGGTCCGGATGCCCGCCGACGCGCTGTCCCGGCACGAGCTGGACGACCTGTACGAGATGACCCTGGTCGAGGCCCTGGCGGCGGGCGTCGCGGTGCTCAGCGGCCCCGCGGAGGAGGACTCGCCGGTCCCCGACTCGGTGTACGAGCGGCTGGCCCGCGATCTGGGCGCGAACGGCTGCACCGTGGTGGTCGACCTGTCCGGCGACCGGCTCGCCGCCGCGCTGGCCGGTGGACCCGCGGTGGTGAAGGTCAGCCACGAGGAGCTGGTGGCCGACGGGCTGGCCGCGTCCGACGAGCTGTCCGACCTGGCGAAGGCGTGTCGGGAGGTGGCTTCGTCGGGGGCGGAGGCGGTGGTGGTGTCGCGGGCCGCGGAGGACACGTTGGCGTGGGTTTCGGGGGAGTTCCTGCTGGTGTCGACGCCGGAGCTGATGCCGGTCGACACGCGTGGCGGCGGTGACTCGATGACGGCCGGGCTGGCCGCCGGGCTGGCGCGTGGCGAGTCGCTGGTGGACGCCGTGCGGTTGGGTGCGGCGGCGGGTGCGGTGAACGTCACCCGGCACGGGCTGGGGTCGGGCAGCGGGGACGTGGTGCGCGAGTTGGTCGGCCGGGTGCGGATCGAGCGGTGGGGAGACGACAGGTGAAGGTGCTGATCACCAACGACGACGGGATCGACTCGCCGGGCCTGGCGGCGCTGGCGCGGGGCGCGGTGGCGCACGGCTGGCAGGTGGTGGTGGCCGCGCCGGCCCGCGAGTCCAGCGGCACCAGTGCGGGCCTGACCGCCGCCGAGGACGAGCGGCGGGTGGAGGTCGAGCGCCGCGTCCTGCCCGGCCTGGACGGCGTTCCCGCCTACGCGGTCGCCGCCCACCCCGGTCTGATCGCGCTGGTCGCGTCGCAGGGGGCGTTCGGCGAGCCGCCGGAGGTCGTGTTGTCCGGGGTGAACCGGGGTGCGAACGTGGGGCGGGCGGTCCTGCACTCGGGCACGGTGGGCGCGGCGCTGACGGCGTCCATCAACGGCGCGCGGGCCATGGCGGTGTCGCTGGACGTGGGGCTGGAGCCGGAGGCCGACGTGCACTGGGACACGGCGGTGCGGGTGGCTTCGGGCTTGTTCGACCGGCTGGCGGCGCTTCCCGAGGGCGCGGCCCTCAACCTGAACGTGCCCAACCTGCCGGACTCTGGACCGCCGCGCCGGGCCGGGTTGGCGGAGTTCGGCATGGTGCGCAGCCGGGTCAAGGAGAGCGACGACGGGTCGATCCGGTTGACGACCGTGGTGGTGGAGGGCGAGTTGCCGCCGGGCAGTGACGCGGCACTGCTCGCCGAGGGCCACGCCACGCTGACCCCGCTGCGGTCGGTGACCGAGGACCCGGACCTACAGCTGTAGGCCTCGCGCAGATGGGGCTCCGGCGCTGCGGGTGCGCGGAGGTTCGGCTGGGCGGAGGTTCGGCTGAGGTGTGGCGCTGCGGGTGCGCGGAGGTTCGGCTGGGGTGTGGCGCTGCGGGTGCGCGGAGGGTCCGCTGCGGAGGTGGTGCAGCGGGTGCGTGTTCAGCTGTAGGGCCGGCGCAGGAGGCGGACCGACGTGATGGCGTGGTGTTCGACGCCCAGCACCTCGATCGTCCAGCCGGACACCTCGACGCGGTCGCCCGGACCCTCCGGGATGCGGCCGAGCAGCACCAGCACCAGGCCGGCGATGGTGGCGTAGTCGCCTTCGGGCGCGTCGGGCAGGTCGACGCCGATGTCGGTCAGGTCGTGGACCGGGAACGTGCCCGGCACCACGAGGGAGCCGTCGTCGTCGGTGCGCACGGCCAGCACGTTGCGGTCCGTCTCGTCGTAGATCTCGCCGACTATCTCCTCCAGCAGGTCCTCCAGCGTGACGATGCCCGCGATCGCGCCGTGCTCGTCCACGACCAGCCCGAGTTGCTCGCGTTCGGCCTTGAACCGGCGCAGCGCGTCGGACACCCGCAGCGAGTCCGGGAACACCGCCGGCGGGCGCGCCACCTTCACCAGCTCGGCCCCGTCGTCCAGCAGGTCGCGCAGGTGCACCACGCCGATGACGTCGTCGAGGTGCCCGGTCGTCGCCACCGGCGCGCGGGAGTGCCCGGACGTGGCCAGCACGGCCCGGGCGGTCGGCACGTCGGTGTCGGCGGCCAGCGTCACCACGGCCCGGCGCGGCACCAGCACCTCCCGCAGGCGGCGCTCGTGGATCTCCAGCGCACCGGTGATGATCATGCGCTGCTCGACGTTGAGCCCGCGCTGGGCCTCCACCAGTTCCCGCAGCTCCTCCGGGGACAGCTGCGCCGAGTCCGCCTCCGCCCGGCCGCCGAACAACCGCACCACCACGTTCGTCGAGGCGCTCAACGCCCACACCACCGGCCGGGACAACGCCGACAGGAAGTCCAGGGGTCGGGCGACGAGCAGCGCCCAGCGCAGGGCGTACTGCATCGCCAGCCGTTTGGGCGCCAACTCGCCGAACACGAGGGTGAGGAACGTCAGCACCACCGTGACGAGCGCGACCGCCACCGCGTCCGCCGCGCCGCCGAGGAAGCCGAGCATCGGGACGAGCGGTTTCGCCAACGACACGGCGGCCGTCGCCGAGGCCAGGAACCCGGCGAGCGTGATGCCGATCTGGATCGTGGCGAGGAACCGGTTGGGGTCGCGGGCGAGCCGGACCAGTTTGCGCGCGGTGGTACCTCCTTCCCGTTCGAGTGAGCGCAACTGCCCTTCGCGCAAGGAGATGAGCGCCATCTCGCTGCCCGCGAACAACGCGTTGAGCAACACGAGCACCGCGACCAACGCGACCGTGAACCCGTAACCGTCCACCGCGACTCCCCGAACCGATCGCCACTTTCGGCGACGCTACTGCGCTCGGGACGTCCGCGCCGATCGCGGGGACGGGGAGGGGCGGGGTCAGGTTGGCCAGGTGTTTGTTGTGCGGTGGACGATCAGCGCAGCGTGGGACAGCGGTGTGGAGGTGTCGTCCACATCGCCGTTCGTCGTGTAGTCGAGCAGCACGACTCTTCGGTGGGCCGAGAGTGCGCGTAATTCGTCCACCAGGTCGGCGACGCGGTGGTCGAGGACCCAGCGGTAGGTGGGCAGGTAGATGTCTCTGCGCGCGGCCCGGTAGTCGAGCAGGTCTGTGCCGTGCAGGCCCGCGCGGTGGCCCCGCACGGGTCCGTGCTTCCGGACCGTGCGTTTGAGGCCTTTCATGGTGGTCACCGACAACTTGCCCACGTCCACGTCCGCCCCCTCGAACACTTTCAACGCCTGCCACACCCCTTCCACCGACGCCCCGACGACGTCCGGTGTGAACGGCACCGGTACGCCGCCGTGCGGGAAGAACGGGCTGAACCGGACCCACGGCTCGACCCCGCGGGACGTCACGTCCAACACCACGGCGTCCCCGACCCCCTGCGTCCGCCGCCGCTTGCTCGCCACTTCGATCGTCATCACGCACCCCTTCCGGTCAGGACTCGAGCATGCCGGCGGGGTACGACAATTTCCGGGGGGTTGGCGGGGAGGAGCGGGGGAACCCGTCGAACATGGACGAACTGCCCCCGCCCGCCCCGCCGCGCAGCGCGTTGACGTTGCGCCTGTGGTTGGCGGGTTTCGGGGTCCTGCTCAACGCGGGTGCCGCGGTGCTGCTGTGGCGGGCGGACTACCCGGGGCTGGCGGTGTTCCTGATCGTCATCGCGGTCGGGCTGGTGGTGGACTTCGCCTGGGTCGTGCACCGCAAGCGTCGGGGCGACCCGGGCTGAGGCGTCAGTGGGTGTGGCTGAGGATCGCGGCGCGCATGGTTTCCAGGCCGATGATGTTGAAAGGCCTGCCCAGGCTGCGCATCAGCGAGTTCTCCGTGGGCCGGTAGACGCCGCGACGGTGGTAGTAAGCGCCCTCGTAGGTTCCAACGACGCCCCCATCGGGTGAAACCTTCCCCAAGTGCGCGTACCACTTCACCCGGTACTGGGTCATCTGGGCGCTCGTGTACTTGGAGACGTTGGGCTCCTTCGGCTCGCTCCCGGTGTACAGGTCGTTCGGGTAGTCGTACTCGTCCGCCAAGCCACCGATCGAGTGACCGAGTTCATGCGCGACGATCCACGTGGCCTGGGCGTTGCCGCCCGAGGACGTCGCCACGCCGCCGCCGGCACCGCCGTACTTCGTCGTGTTCGCCAGGGCCAGGATCTGGTCCGCCTCGGGCGCGGAGGCGGCGGACTGGCGGGCCTTGGTCTCGTTCACGCAGAGCAGGCGTTCGATGTTCCCGCACCAGAAGTACATGTCCAGAGCGGTGTTGCGGCGGACGCCCCTGGTCGGGTCGTTGTCCACTCCGGACTCTTGGGACACGACGTTGACCTGCCACACGTTGAAGGACTGCTTGAGCGACTTGTACGGCTCGATCGCGCTCAACTCCGCCCACCGGGCCACCACGTGCTGGTGGAACGTCGCCAACTCGGCGGCGGTGTAGCCGTCACCGACGAAGACCAGGTCGAAGCGGGACGAGGACGGGCCGGTTTGCTGGATCGGGACCACCTCGGCGGCCGTGGCCAGGACGGCGGGGGTGGTCGGGGGTTGGGGGACGCGGGCTCGCGTGATGGTGCCGTCGGGCGCGAAGACCTCCTTGACCACGGTGGGTGCTGCGGCGGCGGTGAGTGGTTGTGCCAGTAGGGCGGCGACAGCTGCTAGTACGGACAGAATGCGCATGAGGGCGCTCCATTCCGTGCAGGGAGCCACGAACACGCGTGTGGCCGGAACGCAGCCCACTATGGGACCGCTGCGCCCATCAGCGGAAATAGCGTTCCCGATCGACACGCGTTATGCCGATTGATGCGCCTGGCACCCCTGCCTACGCTCGACGGATGGAGCTGGAGCTGCGTCACCTGCGGACGGTGTGCGCGATCGCGGAGACCGGCAGCCTCACCAAAGCCGCCGCGCTGCTGCGGATGTCCCAGCCCGCCCTGTCCGCGCGCCTCAAGCGGCTGGAGGAGGAGATCGGCGCGCCGCTGTTCGCGCGGTTGCCGCAGGGGATGTCGCCGACGCTCGTGGGGGACTTCGTGCTGCTGCGGGCCCGGGCGATCCTGCACGGGGTGGCGGAGTTGCGGCGGGACGCGGCTCGGCTGACCGAGCAGGCCACGACGGTGGTGGCGCTGGGCGGGGTCGTGGGCTCGGTGTCGATCGGGTTGGCCGAGCGGCTGGGGGAGCAGTTGCCCGACCACGAGGTCCGGCTGACCATGGACTACTCGCCCGCCCTGCTCTGGGACCTGGTCGCGGCCGGTCGGCTGGACGTCGCCACGACCGTGGACTACCCGGGTTACGAGCTGCACTCGACGGCGGCGATGGCGTGTGAGCCGATCGCGCGGGAACCGGTGTTCGTGGCGGTCGCCGCCGAAGATCCGTTGGCGTGCAAGGAAGAAGTGCCGTTGGAGGAACTGGCCGACCGGACCTGGGTGATGACGCCCTCGGACGGCGCGGGCTGGCCGGACTGCTTCCACGCGGTGTGCGAGCAGCGCGGGTTCCGGCCCAGGGTGCGGTACTCGATCTCCAGCACCGACTCGATCCGCACGCTGGTGGCGGAGGGGCGGGCGGTGGCGCCGTGCCAGCCGGTGTACCCGTCGGGGGAGGACGTCGTGGTGCGGCCGATCGCGGGCAGCCCGGTGTGGATGCGGCACGTGGTGGTGTGTCGGCGGGACGGGGTGCTGGCGTCCCGGCTCACTGCGATCGTGGAGCTGGCGCGGGAGGCGTATTGGGCGCACGTGCGGGCTCGCACGGCCCACTTCGACCTGCTGCGGTCTGTCCAGGCGGGCTGAAGGGGGCTCAGATGCTGAAGGGGCACGGATGCGGGCGTGGCGGGTGTTGCGGCCTGGGCCGCTGTTGACGCCGTCGGAGGAGCCGGTGCCGGTGGCCGGTCCGGACGAGGTGCTGGTCCGGGTGACGGCGTGCGGGGTGTGCCGGACGGATCTGCACGTGGCGGCGGGTGACCTGCCGGTGCACCGGCCGGGGGTGGTGCCGGGGCACGAGGTGGTCGGCGAGGTGGTCGAGGGGGCGTTGCCGGCGGGGACCCGGGTGGGCGTGGCGTGGCTGCGCGGGACCTGCGGGACGTGCAAGTACTGCGTGCGCGGGGCGGAGAACCTGTGTCCCTCGTCGGTGTACACGGGGTGGGACGCGGACGGTGGTTACGCGGAGTACGCGACCGTGCCGGCGGCCTTCGCCCACGTGTTGCCGGACGGGTATCGGGACGTCGAGCTGGCGCCGTTGCTGTGTGCCGGAATCATCGGATATCGGGCCTTGAAACGGGCTTCGCTGCCTCCGGGTGGCCGGTTGGGGATCTACGGGTTCGGGGCGAGTGCGCACCTCGCGGCGCAGGTGGCGCTGGCGCAGGGCGCGGTGGTGCACGTGCTGACCCGCAGCGCGGCGGCGCGTGAGCTGGCGCTGGAGTTGGGAGCGGCTTCGGCGGGTGGCGCCTTCGACGCGCCGCCGGAGCCGTTGGACGCGGCGGTGTTGTTCGCGCCGGTGGGGGAGTTGGTGCTGCCCGCGCTGGAGGCGTTGGACCGGGGTGGGACGTTGGCGATCGCCGGGATCCACCTCAGTGATGTGCCGGTGCTGGACTACCAGCGGCACTTGTTCTACGAGAAGCAGGTGCGGAGTGTCACGGCGAACACGCGCGAGGACGCACGGGAGTTCCTGGCGTTCGCGGGTGGGCACCACCTGTCGGTGACGACGTCCGAGTACCCGTTGGACCGGGCTGATCGGGCGTTGGCGGACCTGGCGGCGGACCGGGTGAGCGGCGCGGCGGTGCTGGTGCCCTAGCCGGTGGCGCGGGCGGCCAGGACCGCGGGCATGTTGGCCTCCAGGTGGTCGATCAAGGCCAGCAGGTGGTCGGCGGTCGACTCACCGAGGGGAGTCAGGGAGTAGTTCACGCTCGGGGGCATGGCGGCGAGCACTTCCCGGTGCACGAATCCGTCGCGCTCCAGCGCCTGGAGGGTCTGGGAGAGCATCTTCTCGCTCACGCCGTCGACCCGGCGGCGCAGGGCGTTGAACCGGGCGGGGCCTTTGCGCAGGCCGGCCAGGACCAGGACGCCCCAGCGCCCGGTGAGGTGGTCCAGGACCTCGCGGGACGGGCAGTCCTTGGCGAAGACGTCGAAGTTCATCGCCGGCTCCCGGTGTACTGTGGAATGGTTAGTGCTTTCCGTTGGTTAGTGTACCCGTGAGGAACCCCGTGCGCGTCGAGATCTGGAGCGACCTCGTCTGTCCCTGGTGCTACATCGGCACCGCCCGGTTCGAGCAGGCCCTGGCGGGCTTCGCGCACCGGGACGAGGTGGAGGTGGTCCACCGGTCCTTCGAGCTGGACCCGGGGCGTCGGCACACCGAGTCGGTGCCGTCGGTGCTGGCGGCGAAGTACGGGCCGCGTGCGGCCGGCATGGACGACCAGGTCGCCGAGCTGGCGCGCGGGGAGGGCCTGGCGTACCGGACGGACCGCGAGGTCGGGAGCACGCTGGACGCCCACCGGTTGCTGCACCTGGCGCGTGAGCGCGGTGTCCAGCACGAGGTGCTGCAGCGGATGTTCGAGGCCCACTTCGGTGCGGCCCGGTCGCTGTTCACCCGGGACGACCTGGTCGAGGTCGCGGTCGAGGCCGGGTTGGACGGTGCGGACGTGCGGCGGGTGTTGGACGACCCGGACGCCTATCTGGACGCGGTGCGCGCCGACGAGCGTGAGGCGTCGCGGTTGGGGGCGAACGGGGTGCCGTTCTTCGTGCTGGACGGTCGGTACGGCGTGTCCGGTGCGCAGCCGGTGGAGCTGTTCGCGAACGCGCTGGAGACGGCGTGGGCGGACCGGCCGGTCGTGGTGGCGGACGACGTGGACGCCTGCCGGGTCGACGGCCGCTAGCCGACCGACCAGGCCGGGTCCAGGTCGATCACGGCGCCGGCGACGGCTTCGAGGTCGTCGCGCGCCCCTGACCGGAGGAACAGGTCGGGGAAGACGTCGGTGGTGTAGCGGCGGTGGTGGTCGGCGGATTCCCAGCTGGTCAGGACCAGGAAGCCGCTGTCGCCGTGGGCGAACACGCCGCCGAGCATGCCGGGCGCGGCGGCCATGCCGGGGTTCCACACCGAGGCCTGTGCCTGTTCGAAGTGCGCCCGCCGGCCGTCCCGAACCCGGCAATGCGCCAGCCGCACCACCGAGCCCCGTGCCGGGAAACCCCCGCCGATGTCGCGCACGCGCTCGAACAGTCGGACCTCGATCGCCGAGTACGACCCGGCCTGGTCCGCCGCCAGCCGGTCGTGGGGGCCGGTCAGGAACGCGCGGTGGTCGGCCTCGCTCCGCCACAACCCGAACACGTGGGCGACATCCGTGGAAGCGTCGGATTGTCGGTGCTCCGTGGGAGAATGGGATCGGGGGCCGGAGGCCAAGCCGCCGCACTGCCCGAGGAACCCCGGCAGGCCCGCGAGCGCCGACCACCCCCGTTGACCCCGGTCGAACGCGTCCCGGTCGACCACCTCGCACCGCACCCACTTGATCAACACGCTAGCCCCCGATCCGGTACCCGACACCCGGCGTGGTGGCGATGACCGGCGGCCCGCCCAGCTTGCGCCGCAACCGGCCCACGGTGACGGTGACCGTGTTGGTGAACGGGTCGGCGTGCTCGTCCCACACCTGTTCCAGCAGCCGTTCCGCGCTCAGGTACCCCGGCCACGCCCGCAGCAGCGCCTCCAGCACCGCGAACTCCTTCACCGACAACGCCAGCGCCACCCCGTCCCGGGTCGCGGTCCGGCGCACGGGGTCCAGTTCGACCCCGCCGACGCGCAGGGTCCGCGCCCGCGCGGTCGGGCGGCGGCGGGACAGGGCCTGGACGCGCAGCACCAGTTCCGGGAAGTGGAACGGCTTGGCCAGGTAGTCGTCCGCGCCCAGGGTCAGGCCGCGCACCCGGTCCTCCGGCGCGCCCGACGCGGTCAGCATCAGGACCATCGGCCGGTCGTCCGACGCGGTGATCACCTGGCACAGGGCGTCGCCGTGCAGGCCCGGCAGGTCCCGGTCCAGCACCACCACCTCGTACTCGGTGACGTCGAGCTTCTCGGCGGCGGTCAGGCCGTCGTGCGCGATGTCCACCGCCATCCCCTGATCCCGCAACCCTTCCGCCACGACCTCCGCGAGCGCCCGCGCGTCCTCGACCACCAGCACCCTCACTCGACACCTCCGAAGCGCACGGTGACCCGCAGGCCGCCCTCGGGCAGGGCGAGCAGTTCGACGGCACCGCCGTGGGCGGCGGCGATGGCGGCCACGATGGACAGGCCCAGACCCGACCCGCTGTCCGACCCGGTCCGGTCCGCGAGCCGCTGGAACGGCCGACCGAGCCGGTCCACGTCCGCCTGCGCCAGCACCGCACCACCGCTCTCCACCACCAGTTCGGAACCGGTGGCGATCCGAAGCCAGCCGCCGTCGACGTTGTGGCGCACCGCGTTGTCCACGAGGTTGTCGACCAGTTGGGCGAGCAGCGTCGGGCTCCCAGGTATTTCCTGCGGCTGAAAATCTTTGTGCACTGAAAGGTCTCGACGGGTGATGGTCTCTGCGCGGGCGGTCAGGGCGGTGGTGGCCAAGGCGGGGAGGGAGACCGGGGTCGTTTCGGTGGGGACGCCGGCGCGGGCCAAGGTCAGGAGGCCGGCCAGCAGGTGGTCTACGTGGTCGAGTTCGGTGCGGAGGCGCTCGACCAACGTCAAGGTTTGGGCGGGGGCGTCGGGTTTGGCCGCCGTCACGTCGAGGGTCGCGCGCATGGTGGCGAGGGGGGTGCGGAGTTCGTGGGAGGCGTTGGCGACGAATCCTTTTTGGGCGGTGAAGGACGTCTCCAAGCGTTCGAGCAAGCTGTCGATGGTGTCGGCCAGGTGCTTGACCTCGTCGGACGGGCCCACCACGGCCAGGCGTTCGTGCAGGTTCTCGGCGGTGATCCGGCGGGTGGCGGCGGTGATGGTCCGCAAGGGGCGCAGCACTGTGGTTGCGACTGCCTTGCCTACCAGGACGGAGACCGCGGCCATCATGGCCAGTGCGATCAGCGTGCCGACCAGCAGTTGCCGGGAGCGGGCCTGTTCCCAACCCGGGTCCACCGGGGGCGTGCCGAGCGGGGCCGTGCTCGTGATGTCGCTGCCGAGCAGGTTGATCAGGACCGCCAGCGCAGCGCCGGAGATCAGGAACACCACCGCGTAGAGCACGGTGAACCGCTGTCCCACCGTCGTCCGCCCGCGCAACATGCCCGCCAGCATGCCCCGCCGGACCTGACAACGGTGTGACAGCGGCGGTTCGGCCCGTGTCACCGCCGTCCCCGTAGAACCGGACCCCGTGCGAACCAGAATCGTCGCGGCCTTCGTCGCCGTGCTGCTCATCGCGTTGCCCGGACTGTTCGCCCCGCTGCTCGACCGGTCGTCGTGCAGCCAGGGGGACGTCGAGGTCGAATGCCCCAAGGATCCGGTCGGGCCGGACGGGACCCCGGTGAGCGACCAGTTCTTCTTCATGCACCGGCCGTTGGGCGTCAACGGCTCCATCACGGCGCGGGTGGCGTCGATGGAGGGGACGATCACCTATCCGCCGCCCGACCACGACAAGATCGTGCCCGGACTGGTGCCGTGGGCGAAGGCGGGCGTGATCGTCAAGGACGGCCTCACGCAGGGCTCGTCGTACGCGGCGCTCATGCTGACCGGTGCGCACGGGGTGCGGATGCAGCACGACTACGTCCACGACACGGCCGGTTCGGCTTCGGCGCGGTGGCTGCGGTTGCGGCGTGACGGGGACGTGGTGACGGGGGATAACTCGGTCGACGGGGTGTCGTGGACGCGGGTGGGCGAGGTGCGGGTGTCGTTGCCGGACACCGCTCAGGTCGGGTTGTTCGTCACCTCTCCGGGTGATGTGACGGTGGTGGGTGTGTCGACGCAGTCGCGGTTCACGCAGGCGACGGGGGTGTTCGACAACGTGGTGGTGGACGGGCCGGACGCGAAGTGGACCAGTTCGGCGGTGGGGACGATGGGGACCACGGACTGGGAGAAGCGGGACCGTGCGGCTGGCGGGGTCGAGTCCGGTGGGACGTTCACCGTCACCGGGTCGGGTGAAATCGGGCCGGTGGGCGGGCGTTCGTTGCAGGTCCTTGGGTTGGTGTTGGCCGTTGTGGTGCTGGTGGTGTGGTCGGCGCGGTGGCCGTTCGCGGTGGGGGTGTTGGGGGCTCTGCCCCTTGTGGAGGGTTTGCCGTGGTTGACCGCGGGGCGTGTGTTGCTTGGTGTCGGAGTGTTCCTGGCGCTGGTGGCGGCGTACGCGTACGGGCTGCGTGGGTTCATGCGGCGGTGGGTGGCGGCTGTGGTGGCGGTCGGGACCGTGGTGGTGCCTTACCTGGTGGCGTTGGTGTGGCCGGCGGCATCGTGGTTGTTGGTGGTGACTCCGGGGGCCGGGTTCTCGGTGGTGCAGACGCAGGTGGCGTATCCGCAGGTGGTCTGGCACTACGTGGTGGCGGGTGGGTACTTCCCGCTGCCGTGGTGGGCGGGGTTGGCGGTGCTGGGCGGGTACGCGGGGGTCTTGATCGGGTTGAGGCGCGTGCGGGCGGGTACACGCACAGCATGAGCACTGACAGGGGCGACGAACTGGCGTCCTACGCGGCGCCGCAGGACACCGGGGCGCCGGATGCGGTGGAGACCGATCCGGCGGCGCTGAACAGCGCGGAGGACCTCGACGAGGACCGGCTGCGCGCCGACCCGCTGGAGGCCGGGATGGACCCGCCGGAGCGGTGGTCGGGGGCGGACAAGTACGGGACCACGCCTTATGAGCAGGCCCATGCGCGGCCTTTGGAGGACCGGTTGGCGGAGGAGGAGCCGGAGACCGCTCGGGACCCGGTGGACGCCGAGGAGGCGGCTGAGGCGGTGGGGCGCGGGCAGTCGGCGGACGAGGCCGGCGGGTCGGCGGGGAGTGCGGCCCGGGAACCGGATCGGGCGGACTGACCGGCGGCTCGCGGCGGTGTGGCGGCTCGCGGCGCGGGGCTCGCGGTGTGGCGGCTCGCGGCGCGGGGCTCGCGGTGCGGCGGCTCGCGGCGGAGGGCTCATCGGCGGCTCGCGGCTCGCGGTGCGGGGCTCGGGGCGGTGTGGTGGCTCGCGGTGCGGGGCTCGCGGCGGTTGCGGCGGCGCGCGGTGCGGGGCTTGTGCGGTGCCGGGGCTGGTGCGGTGCGGTGGCTGGTGCGGCGGCGGTTTTCGGCTTGGGCGCGGCCTCCGGCCCCCGCTTCCATTGTCCCACGGGGCACCGACAATTCCCGGCTGGAGCGGTCGGGAAGCGGGTTTGGCGGTGGTGATCAGACTGCGTGGGGGTAGCTCTCGGGGAGGTCGCCGCGGTCCCAGCGAGGGGTGCGTTCCAAGGGTTCCAAAGCCGTCGTGCGGTCGACGTGGATCACCGCGTCGAACTGGTCGGCGGGGCGGGCGCGGAAGTAGTGGCTGTGGCGTTCGGTGTGGGGGCGGTAGATGACGCCGATGGCGCGTTCCAGGCGGGACGTTCGCAGGACCCGTGCGCCGCGGGGTGCAGTGGGAAAGGCCAGGGCGAAGTCGCCGCCCACCTCGTGCAACTGCTCCTCCACACTCCCGGGCAGGGCCGGTCGGACGCGTTTGCGGTCGGCCGGGCCGCCCCAGTCGTCCGCCGCGGTCACGGTGCCGGTGTACGTGGTGAAGCCGATCAGGCGGCAGTCGTCGGGGAAGCGCTCCCGCACGAGCTGGCCGACGTTCAGCTCACCGCGGGTCGCGAACTCCGTCGCCCGGGCGTCACCCAGGTGGGAGTTGTGCGCCCACACCACGATCTTGGTGTCCAAGTGCTCCCGCAACGCCTCCAACGTCTCGGCCATGTGCCGGTCCCGCAGGTTCCACGACGACACACGCCCGCCGAACATGGTCCGGTAGTACTCCTCGGCCGACCGCACCAGCTGGGCGTTGCGCTCGGCGTGGAAGCGCTCGTCGTCGGGTAGCGCAGCCGAAGGCATCGACGTGCACAGCTCCACCAGCTGCTCCACAACCCGCTGCTCGCAGTCGTCCCCGGCGCCGAACGCCGCCGCCCGTGCGTAGGACCGGCCGTCCTCGCCGTGTTCCAGGCACGAGTACCGCTCGCGCGCCCGCGCGGCGGCCTGCGGGTCGACGCCCTCCAAGTACGCCACGACCTCCGCGGCCGACCGGTGCAGGCTGTACAGGTCCAGGCCGTAGAAGCCGACCTGTTCGGAGGCCCGCTCGTTGTGGCCGCGCAGCCACGTCACGAACTCCACCACGTCGGTGTTGCGCCACATCCACGCCGGGAACCGCTCGAACCCGCGCAGCGCCTGCTCGGCGTCCCGGTCGTCGCCGTGCCCCCGGACGTAGCGGTTCACGCGGTACGCGTCCGGCCAGTCCGCCTCGACGGCCACCGCGCGGAAGCCCTTCTCCTCCACCAGCCGCCGGGTCATGGCCGCACGGGCGGCGTAGAACTCGTGAGTCCCGTGCGACGCCTCGCCGATCAACACCAAGCCCGCATCTCCGACCAGGTCGAACAGGACCTCGTCGGACAGCACCCCGCCCGGCGCGGGCACCGCGTCACCGCGCAGCACGGCGGTGGTGGTGTCGGCGACCGGAGTCCCCTCGGCACCCCGCAGCAGCGACCTGACCTCGTCGTCCGTGGTCTGGCCGAAGTTCACGTACGACCCGCCGACGGCGATGAAGTCGCGGGGCGTGGACGCGCACACCATCTCGTCGACCTCACGGGCCAGCTCCCGGCACGTCGACGGCGGCGCGGTCGGCACCGCCACCACCAGCCGCGCGGGCCGCAGTTGCCGCAGCGCCCGGACCGCGGCACGCGTGCTGGCACCGGTGGCGAGGCCGTCGTCCACCAGCACCACGGTCTTGTCGGCCACGTCGGTCATGTGCGCCGCACCCCGGTACGCGCGCTCGCGCCGCAGCAGTTCCTTCTGCTCCTGCTCGGTGACCCGGCGGATGGTCTGCTCGTCCACGCGGGCCTGGCGGACCACGTCGTCGTTGAGCACGACCACGCCCCCGGAGGCCAGCGCGCCCATCGCCAGCTCAGGCTGGCGTGGCAGTCCCAGCTTGCGCACCAGGAACACGTCCAGCGGCGCGTGCAACGCCTGAGCGACCTCGTAGGCGACCGGCACACCGCCGCGCGGCAGCGCCAGCACGACCACGTCGTCCCGGTCGCGGTAGTGCGCGAGCAGCCCGGCCAGCACGCGGCCCGCGTCGCGGCGGTCCCGGAAGAGGCGTTCGCGTTGCTTCCGCACGGCACCACTCCCCGACTCGGCGGAACCGATGGGTTACCCGCGCGTCCGGGCGACTACACGTTTCGGGGACGGCCGGGCCGTGAACTCCCTGGGCATGGAGGACCCGGTCGCGGTGCGGGTGGGGAATCTGGCGGGTGACCTGGGCGTGCCGCCGGACCCGGTGGGCGTCGTCGTCTTCGCGCACGGCTCGGGCAGTTCCCGGCACAGCGGTCGCAACCGGGCGGTGGCCGCGTACCTGCGCGGCCAAGGCCTGGCCACGCTGCTGCTGGACCTGCTCACCCCCGACGAGGAACGGGTGGACGTGCGCACCGGGCACCTGCGGTTCAACATCGGGCTGCTGGCCGGCCGGGTGGCCGACGCGATCCGGTGGTGCGGGGACCGTCCCGAGACCGCCAAGCTGCCGGTCGGCCTGTTCGGGGCGAGCACCGGGGCCGCCGCCGCGCTGGTGGCCGCCGCAGGCGTGCCGGTCGGGGCGGTGGTGTCCCGGGGCGGGCGGCCGGACCTCGCGCACGGCGCGTTGCGGCGGGTGCGGGCCCCGACGCTGCTCATCGTCGGCGGGCGCGACCACCAGGTGCTCGACCTCAACCGGGCGGCGGCCGGGCAGCTGACCTGCGAGTGGGCGCTGGAGGTCGTGGACGGCGCGACCCACCTGTTCGAGGAACCCGGTGCGCTGGACCGGGTGGCCCGGCTGGCGGCGGACTGGTTCGGCAAGCACCTCGAGTCTTACGGAACACGAACACGCGTTGCCGAGTAACCCGTTCGGGCGCACCATTGCTGGCGTCTGGAGGAGGTGCTCAATGCTCACCGATACGAGAACAGCCACCGTGCTCCCCGTCTCCGACATGGAGCGGGCCACCCACTTCTACACCGACCAACTCGGTCTCACCCAGTCCGGGACCAGCGCGGACGGCAGCCGGAGGTTCGACCTCGGGTTCGGCAACGAACTGTGCCTGCTGCCCACCGAAGAGGGCTCGCAGAGCAAGCACACCGTGCTCAGCTTCGAGGTCTCCGACATCTCCAGCGAGATCCGGCAGCTGGAGGCGCGTGGCGTGCGGTTCGAGGACTACGACATGCCCGACCTGAAGACCGTCGACCACATCGCGGACATGGGCGGCGAGAAGGCCGCCTGGTTCTGCGACTCCGAGGGCAACTACCTGTGCCTGCACGAGGTGCCCGGCAGGTGACATGATCTGTCGCCGTGGACTTGCGCACGGCGACAAGCGCGGACGTGCCGGCGATCGGCGCCCTGATGCGGCGGTCCGTGCTGGAGGTGTTCCCCCGGTTCCACGACGAACGCGCCACGGCGTCCGCCGCGCGCCACCTGACCGTGCCGGACACGGTGCTGGTCGACGACGGCACGTACTACGTGTGCGAGGCCGACGGCGAGGTGGTGGCGTGCGGCGGCTGGAGCAAGCGCGACAAGCTCTACACCGGCTCCGGCCCCGGCGCGTCCGACGACCGCCCCCTGGACCCCGCCACCGAGCCCGCCCGGGTCCGCGCGATGTTCGTGCGCGGCGACTGGACCCGGCGCGGGCTGGGGCGGGCGATCCTGGACCGGTGCGTCGAGGCGGCGCGGGCGGCGGGGTTCCGGTCGCTGGTGCTGATGGCGACCCTGCCGGGGGAGCAGCTGTACCGGTCGTTCGGGTTCCGCGAGGTGCGGCGGACGATGGTGCCGCTGCCCGACGGCGTGGAGCTGGAGGGCGTCGAGATGACCTACCCGCTGACCTGACCTGACCTGACCTGCCGGCCGCTGGGCCCCTGGCTGCCACCGCCGGCACCCGGCCCGTGGCTTCTACCGCCGGCCTCCGGCCCGTGGCTTCTACCGCCGGCACCCGACCCGTGGCTTCTACCGCCGGCACCCGGCCCGTGGCTTCTACCGCCGGCCTCCGGCCCCCGCTTCTATTGTCCCACGGGGTACCGACATCCCAGACCTGGCGCTCGTGCCAAGCCCTGCGCCCATGCCAGAACCGGCGCCCACGCCGGGCCCGGCGCTCATCCTCGGCCCGGCGGGTCAGGGGAGGGGTTCGTCGGCGGTGTAGGGCGGGGCCGGGTCGTACTGGATGGTGCGGCGGACTTCGCGGGAGTGGTCTCGGCCGTGCAGGCGGCCCACCAGCCACAGGGCGCTGTCGATGCCGGCGGACACGCCCTGGCTGGTCAGCAGGGTGCCGTCGACCACGTACCGGGCGTCGCGGACCAGCGTGACCCCGCCTCGGTCCTCCAGTTCCTGCTCGTGCCGCCAGTGCGTGGCGACCCGCCGGCCCTCCAACATGCCTGCGGCGTGCAGCAGGAACGCGCCCGTGCACACGCCGACCACCCAGGTGGCCCCGGTCCGCGCGATCCAGTCGGTCACCACCGGGTTCCGGGTCTGCACCAGCCGCGCCCCGCGCCCGCCGGGCACGACGAGCACGTCCAGCGGCGGGTGGTCGTCCAGGGTCCGGTCGGGCAGGACGCGCAGGCCCTTGGCGCAGCGCACCGGGTCCGGGCGTTCCGCGATCAGCACGGCCGTGTCGCCGGCGGCGCGGACCAGGGCCGACGCCCTGAATACCTCCCACGGGCCGACGAAGTCCAGCTCCTCGACCTCGTCGAAGACGAGCAGTCCGTACGTGGTCATCACGCCCCCGATCCGGGTCGGACGATCATCAGCACGACGACGACCGTCCACAGGACGTTGTACACACCGACCAGCCCGGACAACGCCTTGAGCTTGCGCGCGTCGCCGGGTTCGGCCAGCGCGGCGCGCTGGCGCGGGTGGATCTGCAGGGCCAGCAGGAAGCCGGCCGCCGCGGTGAGGGCCATCGCGAGGATCACCCAGATCTCGCCCATCCGGCCCTGCACGGACGCCAGGACGATGCCCGCCACCGGCACGACGACGCCCGCGACGGCGTAACCGCCGGTCACCCGGTGCAGCAGGGCCGCGACGGCGGGGTTGCGCTCACCGGACTCGGGCGCGGGCGACACCGGCGCGTAGCGGGGGAACAGGCTCGCCGCGACCGCCGAGCCGCCGACGAAGACGATGCCGGCGACCACGTGGATCGACAGCAGGACGTGGTGCACTGCGACCTCCAACCTTCAAGTTGCCTGAAGCCTAGCGCATGCTTCAGGCAACTTGAAGGTGGCGTCAGAACGAGAAGGTCGCGCGGACGACTTCACCCACCTTGCGCTGCGCGGGGTCGGCGTCCGGACCGAAGAGGCGTTCGTCCACTTCGGACACCTTCTGCCGGGCGGCGTCGAGCAGGCGGGTGCCCTCGGGGGTGAGTTCGATGGTGGAGGCGGAGCCGGCGCGGGCGTTGAGGTCCCGCACGAGCCCGGCGGCGACCAGTGCCTTCACCGCGCCGTGCACGGACTGCACGGAGATGCCCGACATCCGCGCCAGGTCGCTGAAGGACGCGCCGGGCACGCCCGAGATGTGCCCGAGGAGGCCGAGCCTGCTCACCGTCAGCTCCAAGGGGGCGAGCGCGGCGTTCAGCTCGGCTTCCACCCGGCGGGCCAGCGTCAGGACGACGATGGACGTGCTGGGGACGGGTGGTTGGGGCGGGTCGTTGGGGGCGGTCACGGCCGTATTTTCGCGCACTCGGGGCGGACGGGCGGGGAGTGCGGGCGGGTGAGGTGCGGGCCAGACGGGCGGGGAGGTGCGCGGCGGGAGCGGGAGGTGCGGTGCGGGGCGGTTCGGGCTCGCCCGCACCGCACCCCGGCTGCTACATGGCCGCGGCGGCGCGCTTGATGGCGTCGCGGATGCGGCAGTACGTGCCGCAGCGGCACACGTTCTCGATGGCGTCGATCTCGGCGTCCGTCGGCGTCTTGGTCTTCTTCAGCAGCGCGGCGGCGGCCATGATCTGGCCCGGCTGGCAGAAGCCGCACTGGGCGACGTCGTCGGTGATCCACGCCTCCTGCACCGGGTGCAGGTCGTCGCCGTCGGCCAGGCCCTCGATCGTGGTGATCTTGCGGCCCTGGCACTGCGACACCGGCACGGTGCACGGGGTCACCGCCGCACCGTCCATGTGGCTGGTGCACGCCTTGCACACGCCGACGCCGCAGCCGTACTTCGGCCCGGTGATGCCGAGGTGGTCGCGCAGCACCCACAGCAGCGGGGTGTCGGCCGCCACGTCGACGGCGACGTGTTCGCCGTTGACGAAGAACCGGTAGGTGGGCACGAGGACTCCTCAGAAGTTGATCGGGAAGCTGCGGGGACGGGTGCGGGTGGCGCGGGCGTAGGCGTTGGCCACGGCCGCCGCCGCGGCGGGCACGCCCAACTCGCCCGCGCCGCCGGGTCGGCCGCTGGGCGGCATCACGAACACGTCGAGCTTGATCGGCGCGTGCTTCTGGCGCGCGTACTGGAAGTCGCCGTAGCTGCTCTCCCGCACCCGCCCGTCGTCGATGTGCACGCCCGCCTGCAGGATCGTCGAGATCGCGTCCATCAGGCCGCCCATCATCTGCGCCTTGAGCCCGGTCGGGTTGACCGGCAGGCCGACGTCGACCGCGATGGTCGCCCGGGTCACGCGCGGCGCCTTCGGGTCGCGCGCGTCGATCTCCACCAGGCACGCGGTGGCCGACCGGTACTCCTCGTGCACGCCGACGCCCTGCGCGTGCCCGGCGGGCATCGCCTTGCCCCACTGGCCCTCCGCCGCCACCTTGGCCAAGACCGCCTTGACCCGCGCGGACTTCAGCATCTGGGTGCGGAACTTCACCGGGTCCCGCCCGAGCTTCGCGGCCAGTTCGTCGACCACGATCTCCTCGGCGGTGCGCAGGTTCGCCGAGTACACCGACCGCCAGCTGCCGGTCGGCAGCGGCATCGGCACCTCGCTCAACAACTGCGTCACGACACCGAAGTTGTAGGGGCAGGTCGCGGAGAGCTGGAAGAACAGCGACCCGTCGGCCGGGCCGGACACCGCCGCGCCGCTGGCCGAGATGATCTCGCCGAACCCGTGCTCGAGGTCGGTCTCCACCGCGGCCATCCGGTGCTCGAACGCCTGCACGTCGCCGAGCATGTGGGTGGCCCGGATCTTGTGGTGCGAGGCGGGCCGCAGCCGGCCGTGCTTGGTGTCGTCCGCGCGCGTCCACATGAGACGGACGGGCTTGCCGATCTTCTTGGACACCACGGCCGCTTCCAGCGCCGGGTCCCAGAACAGCCGCCGGCCGAACGACCCGCCGGCGCGCGACACGTGCACGGTCACCTGGTCCACCGGCAGCCCGACCGCCCGTGCGATCTCGTTCTGCGCCACGATCGGCGACTGGCACGGGAACCACACCTCGGCCCGGTCCGACCGCACGTCCGCGACCGCGCCCAGCACCTCCATCGGCGCGTGCGGCACGAACGCGAAGTCGAACTCGGCGTCCAGCGCACTCGACAGCAGCCCCGGCACCACCAGCGGCGCCACCGCCGACCGCAGCTTGTTCTTGATCGTGCTGTCGGACAGCCCGACCGCCGGCCCGTCCTTCCAGGTGATCTTCAGCGCGTCCCGCGCCTTCAACGCGATGTCGAACGACGTGGCGCTCACCGCGACACCGGTGTCGATCCGGGTCACCGCGACCACGCCGCGCATCGCCCGCGCGGCGGTGTCGTCCACCGAGACGACCGTGCCGCGGATCGTGGGCGGCCGGGCGACGACCGTGGCCAGCGCGCCCTCGACCTCGACGTCCATCGTGTACTTGGCCTTGCCGGTGACGATGTCGCGCGCGTCCACCCGGCCGGTCGGCTGCCCGACCAGCTTGTAGTTCTTGGCGTCCTTGGGCAGCGCGGTCACCGGGGCGGACGTCGTGGTCGCGGCCTCGACGGCCAGCTCGGCGAAGGTCAGCGTCCGGCCGTCGGCGGCCACCACCGCCGAGTCGCGGGTGACCAGGACCGAGGCCTCGACGCCCCACCGCTTGGCCGCGGCGGTGACCAGCCGGCCGCGCGCGGCGGCGGCGATCTGGCGGACCGGCTCCCACAGCGTGCGCATGCTGGTCGAGCCGCCGGTGAACTGGTTCCACAGCAGGCTGGGCGTGGCGTCCGCGAGCTCCACCCGCACGTCGGACAGCTTCGCGTCCAGCTCCTCGGCGATCAGCATCGCCACCGCGGTGGTGATGCCCTGCCCGGACTCGGCGCGCGGCAGCTCGAAGACGACCGTGCCGTCCTCCTCGACGCGCAGCGCCATGGTCCACGCGGTGGGTCGGCTGGCCAGGGTGATCACGTCACCCAGGTCGAGCAGGTCGGCGGGCTGGGGCAGGCTCGGCAGCGCCTGCGCGTCGGTGGCGTCGTAGCCGACGTACCCGCCGACGGCCAGCGTCGGGGCGGCGATCGCGAAGGTCAGGAATCTGCGCCGCCCGATCCCCCGCTTGCGGTCGGTCGGGGGGTCCGCCCGGTTGATCTGGTCGCCGGCGCCGGCCATCCGAACTCCTTGTCAGACTTATTGCAGGGGGTGTGCAGGGGAACCACGGGAAAAGTCGTCGACATTCGCACGAGTGCGCGCGAAGTTTTGTGCGGATCGACGAGGTCAGCGGGGTCGCGGAGTCGGAAGAGAAACCCTCTCACGTTCGCCGGGACTACACGGACAGGTGCGATCGACGACCCGGGACAGCGGTCAGCGTCCCTTTGGCCGTGGTTGCGCGACACTCTAGGTAACCCCAAACGGGTAGATCCATCCGCCGTTCGGAGTAACTAGGGGTTCACAGTTGGTCAACGCCGGGTACTACCTACCCTGGGGTAGATACCCCTGGCAAGATCTGCTATAAAAGCCCCCGCACACCAGTCCAGCGCGTCACAACAAATGAACCGCAGGTGACTTCGGGACGCCTGCGGATGCCTTGTCGGCCGTTGTCGGGGTTATTTCCGCTCTTGGCGGTGCGTTTCGCGCCGTGCGCCCGCCACTTCGTTGTCGTCCGATTCCGCGATCCGGTGATGGCGAGTCGATCCCGCTGCGTGCCGACGATCCGGGGAAGGTTGAAGAGACGACGTCCATGCGCACACTCAAGCGTCTGCGGGGATCGGGCACGATCCAGTCCCGCGTCCTGGCCATCGCCCTCATCCCGTCGATCGCGATCATGGTCGTGGGCGTCGTCCTGTCCGGCTACCTGGCCTACCAGGGGATCAGCACCCGGAACTTCGCCGACAACGTCCGCAGCTCGCTCGGCCCCAGCTCGCGGGTCATCCAGGCGGTGCAGGAGGAACGCCGGCTGACCACGATCCAGCTCAACGACCCCGGCGCCGACCGCAAGCGCCTGGCCGACCAGCGCGGCGCCGTCGACACCGCCCTGGTCGAGCTGTCCGCGACCGTCGAGCGGCTGGCCGAGGACGCGCCCGACGAGCTGCGCAAGCCGCTGCAGCTGCTCGGCGACGCCTCCCGGGACCTGCCCCAGATGCGCCAGCGCGCGGACTTCGGCGCGGTGACCCCCGGCCAGGTCTACGACTTCTACGGCGACCTGATCGACTTCGTCGGCCTGAGCGTGCAGGGCATCGCCCGGTCGGCCACCGACGGCGAGGTCGCCTTCGAGCAGACGATCAGCTCCGAGCTGCTGCGCTCGGTCGAGGCCCAGGCCCGCTCGCACGTCCTGGTGGAACGCGCGATGACGCGCGGCCTGGACGAGAAGGAGTACCACGAGCTGGCCCACCAGATGGGCACCTACCACGAGCTGATCGAGACCATCGTGCCCCGGTTGACCGACCAGGAGCGCACGGACTACACCAACCTCAAGGGCACCGACGCCTGGAAGACCCTGGTCGCGGGCGACGACAAGATCATGGCCAAGGGGCCGGGCAAGCACGCCCCGGACTTCGACGTCGAGGCGTGGGAGAACGCCAACAAGACGGTGTCGGAGAACCTGCTCAAGCTCTACGCCGCGCACTCCACCTACGCCGCCGACCTGGGCACCAGCCGCGGCGGCGCGGTGCTGACCGCGTCGCTGACCGCGGGCGGGGTCATCCTGCTGCTCGCCTTCGCCGCGATGCTCATCGCCCTGCGCCAGTCCCGCTCGCTGATCCGCAGGCTCACCACGCTGCGCAAGGACACCCTGGAGGTGGCCGAGCACAAGCTGCCCGACGTGGTGGCGCGCATCGGCCGCGGCGAGCGCGTGGACGTGGACGCCGAACTGCCCGACTTCGACCACGGCGACGACGAGATCGGCCAGGTGGCGCGGGCGTTCGAGAAGGCGCAGCGGTTCGCGGTGTCCGCCGCCGCCGAGGAGGCCGAGACCCGGCAGGGCGTGCGTTCGGTGTTCCTCAACATGGCCCACCGCAACCAGGTCATGGTGCACAAGCAGTTGCAGGTGCTGGACAAGGCCGAGCGGTCCGAGGAGGACCCCGACCAGCTCGCGCTGCTGTTCCAGCTCGACCACCTGGCCACCCGCAGCCGCCGCAACGCCGAGAGCCTGATCATCCTGGGCGGCAAGCGGCCCGGCCGGCAGTGGCGCAACCCGGTGCCGCTGCTGGACGTCGTGCGCGGCGCGGTGTCGGAGACCGAGCACTACAGCCGGGTCGACACCGGCACGCTGCCCCAGGTGAAGCTGACCGGCGCGGTCGTCGCCGACGTCATCCACCTGCTGGCCGAGCTGGTCGACAACGCCACCGCGTTCTCCCCGTCGGAGACGCACGTCGACATCGTCGCCACGCGGGTCGGGCGCGGGGTGGTCATCGAGATCGAGGACCAGGGCCAGGGCATCCAGGAGGAGCGGCTGGCCGAGCTGAACCGCCGGCTCCAGAGCCCGCCCGACTTCGGCGTGATGGCGCTGACCGGGGAGACCCGCATCGGCCTGTTCGTGGTGGGCCAGCTGGCCAACCGCAACGGCATCAAGGTCGCGCTGCGCGAGTCGATCTACGGCGGCGTGCAGGCGGTCGTGATGCTGCCCAACGACCTCATCGCCGAGGAGACCCCCGTGTCGCCGGCGGAGGAGACCGCGACGTTGACGCCGGTGGGCACCCCGCCGCAGCCGCGCCGCGCCCCGCTGGACCGCCGCACGCCCGGCGAGTCGCTGGCCACCCGCGCGCCCGGCGAGTCGCTGGGCAGCCTGTCCGGGTCGTTGGGCAGCGTGTCCGGGTCGCTGCCGCTGTTCGAACCGGCCGTCGAGCCCGAGCCGGAGCGGTCCCGGGCCGGGTTCTCGGCGTTCCAGCAGGGCGTGCAACAGGCGCGGGGTGAGGGCTCGTGACGGTGGCCGCCGGGGAAGGGGTGCCCGCGTCGTGACCGACGACGAGCACGCGTGGTACGACCAGGACGCCGGCCCGCTGGTGCGCCCGTACCAGGTCACCCGCGGCCGGACCAAGCCGGTCGGCCCGCAGTTGGACCTGATCACGCTCGTCGTCGCGACGGGATTGCAGCCGCACGGCCTGAACCCGGAGTACCTGCGGGTGCTCGAGGTGTGCGCCGTGCCCCAGTCGGTCGCGGAGATCTCCGCCAAGGTCGGGCTCGCGCTGGGCGTGGCCCGGGTGGTGATCAGCGACCTGCTCGAACGGGACTTCCTGATGTTCCGCTCGCGGACGATCTCCGCGATGCCGGACCTGGAGATGCTCCAGCGGGTGCTGGAGGGGATTCGCAGGCTCTAGAAGCCCCGGTTCGGGGCTGAGCAGGTTTTTTGGGAACGCGGGGCCCGCCAGCCCCGCGCACGGTGTAGGAGGCCGCGATCCGCACACGCACGGTTGCCGTTCTGACCCTGGCCGCCGCCCTCACGGGCTGCGGGCAGAACGGCGCGCAGAACACCACGTCGACCACCTCGTCCACGCCGCCGCCGTCGGTGGCGCTGCGCGGCGGTGGCGCGTTCGCCACCTGGTCCCCGGACGGTCCGGCGACCACGTACCACCCCGAGTTGATCCCGGCGGGCTCGTCCGCCGAGGTCGTGGTGACCACGTCGGACACCGGCGTCGTCACCGAACTGAAGGTCACCGGCCTGCAGCCCGGCCGGGCCTACGGCGCGCACGCGCACGTCAAGGCCTGCGGCGAGAAGGGCGAGGCGGCCGGTCCGCACTTCCAGGACGAGATCGACCCGGTGACCCCGTCGGTCGACCCCGCGTACGCCAACCCGCGCAACGAGATCTGGCTGGACTTCACCACCGACGACAAGGGCGCCGGCACCGCGAAGTCCACTGTGGACTGGAAACTGGGCGACCGCAAGCCCGCCTCCGTCGTCATCCACGAGAAGACGACGGCCACCCACGCCCAACACGCGGGTACGGCAGGTGCCCGCCTCGGCTGCGTGACCCTCAAGCAGCCCTGACCCGCGGGGCCGCGTCGGCCTGTCGGCCCGCCTTTCCCGACGATCGCGCTTTTTGATCGGTGGGAAACGCGGGCCGATGGGCCGACTTCCAGGCGGCCTCGCCGCGACGCCGGAGGCGGCGCCATGTCACAGGGGTTCGATCATGTTTTCGCGGGGTAACCCCCGGCTCTGACAGAGCAATCTTCCCTGGCGCACCGGGTGGCGCTTCGGGTGATACTGGACGGGTCGGGACCCCGCGCGCGGAGGTGGCTGGTCATGGGCTTGAGGGACCGTGAGAAACGCGCACTGGACGAGATCGAGCGCAACCTCGCCGCCGAGGACCCGCGCCTGGCCGGCCGGCTGGCCCGGATGCGCCCCGCCCGGCGGCTGTCCGGCCGACTCGGCGTCGCGGTCGGCCTCACCGTCGTCTACCTGGTCGGCCTGACCGTCGTGGTCTTCGGCGTGACCACCGGGTCCACCGCCCTGGTCGTGCTCGGCGCGGCCGTGACGGCCGTGTTCCCCGTCCTGCTCTTGATCGACGCGGTCCGCGCAGGCCGCCAACCGGACCCCTACACCGTCGTCGACAGGACCCCGTCCGCCGGGTAGCGGCATCCCAACGCTCGAGTCGGCGAACCGGCCGCCCGGATCGGGTCGGTCGGAGGTCGACTTCACGCACATCGGCCCGGTTGCCGGATCGTCCGTGGACCGGTACGCGGAGTTGGGTGTCGACCGGTTGGCGCTTCACCCCTTGCCCTTGGAGGATGGGTACGAGGTCGCGAAGTTCCTTGAACGCCACGCGGTCTGCCACCCGAAAGGGTGGCCGGCTCTGGCATTCGGGGACGAAGAGGAGCACAGTTTCGATACCCAACCCCCTCACGCGCGCGAGGCGAGCCATGTCGAGAGTCGTCGCTGAATCCGTCGAGGCCCTTCCCCGGTTCGGCGCACGCCGGACGATCGCGGTCGGCCTGGACGGGTCCGAGGCGGCGAACCGCGCGTTGGACTGGGCGGTGGAGCACGCCGCCGTCACCCGATCGGAACTGGTCGTGGTCGGGCGGACGCCTTCCGTGGGCCGTTTCGTCCCCGGCGGTCCGGACGAGTTGCGGACGCTCGAGTGCGACACGCTGGTCGTCGGTTCGCGTGGCGAACCGTTCCACGGCCTCGCGGCGGCGGCCGAGAACCCCGAGCGGCAACTGGTCGTGGTCCGGGGCCTGCCGCTGCGGACCGGTGTGGTCACGGCGGCGGTCGGCGGCGTCTCCGACCGGGCCGTCGTGCGCGCGGCGGCCGAGATCTGCCGGGCCCGTTCGGCCCGCCTGCGGCTGCTGCACCTGCACCTGCACTTCGGCGGCGTGGCCGAGGTGGGCGAACCCGACGACACCCCGCTGTGTCACGCCACCGCGTACCTGCGGGCGATGGCCCCGGACGTCGAACCGACGACCCTCCTCGACCGCCGCGCCCCGCACGAGGCCTTCGGCGCGCCCTCCACGGACCTGCTGGTGATCGGCCGGGGCTACGGCGGCACCGTGGGCCGAGTGGCGAAGACCGCCTTCTACCACTCCGCCTGCCCCGTCCTCCTCGCCTGACCCCGCAGAGCCTGACCCCGCAGAGCCTGACCCCGCAGAGCCTGACCCCGCAGAGCCTGACCCCGCAGAGCCTGACCCCGCAGAGCCTGACCCCGCAGAGCCTGACCCCGCAGACCTCGGACCCGGCGGCTCAGACCATCGGACCGGCGACGGTGGCGACCACGCCGCCGTCGATCACCAGGTCCTGCCCGGTGACGTAAGCCCCCTCGTCGGACGCGAGGAAGGCCACCGCCGCCGCCACCTCCTCGGACGTCCCCAACCGCCCGGCGGCCACCCCGCTCACGACGGCGTCGTACGCCTCCGCGGCCACGTTCTCGTGGTACATCCGCGTCTCGATGTACCCGGGGCTCACCGAGTTCACCCGGATCCGCCGCCCGGCCAACTCCGCCGACAACGTCCGCGCCAGGTTGTGCACCGCCGCCTTGGTCGCCGCGTACAGCGACGCCCCCGCCATCCCCCGGTGCAGCGTCCACGACGCGTTGATCACCACCGCCCCGCCGTCCACCAACAACGGCAGCGCCTTGGCGATCGTGAAGTAGACACCCTTGAAGTTGACGTCCACGACCCGGTCGAACTCGGCCTCCGTCACCTCGGCCGCCGGCTGGAAGGACGCCACCCCGGCGTTGGCGAACACCACGTCCAGCCGCCCGAACCGCGACCGGATGTCGTCCATCAGCGCATCAAGGTCGGCCAGGTTCGCCACGTCACCGGCCACCCCGTGCACCCCGGGCACCAACGCGGCGTCCACCCGCTGCTTGTCCCGGCCGGTGATGACGACCTGCGCGCCCTCCGCCGCGAGCCGGTGCGCGACCGCCAACCCCATGCCGCTCGTCCCGCCGGTGACCAGAGCGACCTTGCCGTCGAATCGGTTGTTCATGAGCACCAGCCTGTCCGCCTGACCCAAGAACAGGCAGTGCCCAGTCAACCTGGGTGTGCCACCACCACCCTGAGCTGTGACAGCCGCTCCACCAGCTCGGCGGTCCCCGTGCCCGGTCGCGGGTTGTACAGCTCCAGGTACCAGTCCGGGTGGTCGGTGACGGTCAACGTCGTCAGGTCGAACAGCAGCCGCCCGACCTCCGGGTGGTGCACCGCCTTCACCGCCTGCGCGGGCACGGCCACGTCGTGCCGCGCCCACAGCTCGGCGAACTCCGGGCTCACCGCCGTCAGCTCCGCCACCAGCCGGTGGAACTCGGGGTCGTCGGGCGTGTGCGCGGCGTCCGCGCGGAAGGACGCGACGACGGCCGCCGCGACCGAAGACCAGTGCTCGTAGGGCTCGCGGTACCGGGTGTTGGTGAAGAACGAGATCATGCAGTTGTGGTCGGTGTCGTCGTACCCGAGCACGGCCCGCGTCCCGTCGTTGATCGCCAGCAGGTTGCGGTACCGGTCGCGCAGGAGGGCGGGTTTGGGCGACCAGGCGTCGACGAGTTGCTGCAGCTCGGGCGTGACCTCGCGGTCGCGGCGCACGGTCCGGGGCGGGTTCAGGCCCGCCAGCACGTACAGGTGCTCCCGCTCGGTGTCGTCGAGCCGCAGCGCCCGGCCGATGGCGTCCAGGACCTCGCCCGACACGCGGATGTCCCGCCCCTGCTCCAGCCACGTGTACCAGGACACCCCGACCCCGGCGAGCACGGCGACCTCCTCGCGCCGCAGCCCCGGTGTGCGCCGCCGGCCCGCCGAGGGCAGGCCCACGTCCGCGGGCGTGATCCGCGCCCGCCGGTCGCGCAGGAACTCGCTGAGCTGACGCCGTGCCGTCGATGAGCCACCCACAGGTCCACGTTATCCGGCGAGGACCCGGTCCAGCGCCCGCCGGGTGCGTGCGACCGCGTCGGGCGCGCCGAACAGGTGGATCTCCTGGTTGAGCGCCAGGAACACGCCGAAGATCTCGAACGCCACCTGGTCCGGGTCGGTGCCGGCGGGCAGGTCCCCGTGCTCGACCGCCGTCCGGACCTCGGTCGCCAACCGCCGCCGCCACGCGGTGAACAGCCGGGCGACGGTGTCGCGCACGGGGCCGCCGCGGGCGTCGAACTCGATCGCGGCCGTGGTGAACAGGCACCCGCCGGGGAAGGTGTCCCGTTCGGCCTCCAGGTACTCCGACCACGTCCCGCACAGCGCCCGCAGCCGGGGCAGACCCGGTTCGACGTGCTCGACCGGCCGCCACACGGTCCGGGTGAACACCTCCGAGGCCGCCCGCAGCGCCGCGAGCTGCAACGCCTGCTTGGTGCCGAAGTGCCCGAGCACCCCGGCCTTGCTCATGCCGAGGTCGGCGGCCAGCTGGCCGATGGTCAGCCCCTCCAGGCCGTCGACGGACGCGATCGCCATGCCCCGCGCGACGATGCGCTCGCGGGTGTGGCGGGCTTCGACGGCGGACTTGCGCGGGCTCATGCCGGGCATCTTAGCTACCGACCGATCGGTTGCTATATTTCCCGCAGTCAACCCGAGGAGATCACCGTGCCGGGAAGCCGCATCGCCGCCCTGGGCCACCACCAGCCCGCCCGCGTCCTGACCAACGACGACCTGGCGACGATGGTCGACACCAGCGACGAGTGGATCCGCCGCCGCACCGGCATCGCCACCCGCCGCATCGCCGCGCCGGACGAGTCGGTCACCGACCTGGCCGCCGCCGCGGCGGCCAAGGCGCTGGCCGGCGCGGGCCTGGACCCGGCGGACATCGGCCTGGTGACGGTGGCGACCTGCACGGCCATCGACCGGTGCCCGTCCATCGCCGCCCAGGTCGCGGCCCGGCTCGGCATCCCGGCCGCGGTGGCGTTCGACCTGAACAACGGCTGCGCCGGCTTCTGCACCGCCCTGGCCGTCGCAGACCACTCGGTGCGCGCCGGCGCGGCCCGGCACGCCCTGGTCATCGGCGCGGAGAAGATGTCCGACGTCACCGACTGGACCGACCGCAGCACGTGCGTCCTGCTCGGCGACGGCGCGGGCGCGGCGGTGCTCAGCGCGTCGGACGAGGCCGGGATCGGGCCGGTCGCCTGGGGTTCGGACCCGACCCGGGGCGACGCGGTCCGGCTGGTCGACGAGTGGCAGCCGCGGTTCGCGCAGGAGGGGCAGGCGGTGTTCCGGTGGGCGACGAGCGAACTGCCCGCCGTCGCGCGGCAGGCGTGCGCACTGGCCGGGCTGACCCCAGCCGACCTGGGCGGGATCGTGACGCACCAGGCGAACCTGCGGATCATCGAGGCCCTGGTGCGGCAGTTGGACCTGCCCGAGCACGTGGTGGTGGCGCAGGACGTCGTGGAGTCCGGCAACACCTCCGCCGCGTCGGTGCCGCTGGCGCTGTCCAAGCTGGTGGACCGGGGCGACCTGCCGTCGGGCGCTCCGGTGCTGCTGTTCGCGTTCGGCGGCGGGCTGTCGTGGGCCGGGCAGGTCGTCACGGCCCCGTGATCGCGTAGAACTGCTCATGCGCCCGGCCCGGGCGCGTGAGCAGACTCGACGGCATGACGGAGATCGACAGGCGGCGGCTGCTGGGCCTCAGCGGGTTCCTGCTGCCGTGCGCGCTGCTGGTGGCGCTGTACTTCGCCTACTCGTCCGACACCTTCGGCTCCTGGGGCTGGAAGGGCGGCGAGTACGCGTACGCGTTCATCGGTGTGGCGGTCGGCGCGATCCTGCTCGGCTGCCTGGTCAAGCTGTTCCGGTTGGACAAGCCGGGTGGCGCGTTCGGCACCGGTCTCGTCCTCGGCGGCACCCTGGGCGTCGTGGTGGTCATCGGGCTGGTGGTGCTGTTCTTCGTGGCCTGGTCCCGGATGTGAGGGTCAGCCGAACTCGACCCGCATCACCACCCGGCGCGGCGTCGGGTGGGCGACCTGGACGAACCCGGCCTCCTCGAACACCTGCCGCACGCCCACGTGCGTCTCGCCCCACGTGATGTGCTTGCCCGGCGGGACGACCATCGGGTAGGCCTCCAGCGCCTTGGCCCCGTTGTCCCGCGCGTGCTCGACCGCCGCGCGGGCCAGCGGGTAGGTCAGGCCGCGCCCCCGGAAACCCTTGCGCACCACGAAACACGTCACGGCCCACACATCGCCGTCGTCCTTGTCCTCGTCCCGACCCGCCCACGGCACCCGCTGCCCGCGCAGCTCCGGGTACGCCGTGCGCGGCTCGACCGCGACCCACCCCGCCGGCTCGCCGTTCACATAGGCCACCAGGCCACTGGTCGAGGGCGCGTCCGGCTCGCCGCACGCGGTCTGCTCGTAGAGCCGGTCGACCCGCTCGTCCAGCGTGGAGTCCCGCCAGATCCACCCGACGACCTTGAACCGCCGGCACCGGCACCGCCCGGCATCGGCCGTCCCGAAGATCGCGTCCACGTCCTCTTGTGACGCCTCGTTGGTCGGCCCGATCTTCACCGGGGCGGATCCTCCCCGACCAGTCCGTCCACGGCTTCGCGCATCAGGTCGGCGTGGCCGGTGTGCCGGGCGTACTCGTCGTGCAGGTCGCACAGGATCCGCCGCAGGTTCGGCCGGGCACCGTTGCCGTAGGCGTGCGCGGACAACCGGTCGAGCCCTTCGTCGGCCAGTGCCTCCGCCCACGCCTTCCGCGACCGCTCGACCGCCGCCCGCCACCGCGCGTACAGCTCGCCCGGGTCGTCCTCGGCGGCGGAGGTCCACTCCCACTCCTCGTCCGGGGCGGTGTCCCACGGCGGGGAGATCGGCCGGCCCAGCAGGTCGAGGTCGGTGCGCTGGTCCTCCACCCGGGTCAGGTGCTTGAGCAGGCCGCCCAGGGTCATCGCGGACGGCGGGTGGGGCTTGCGCAGGGCCGCCGCGTCCAGCCCGCCGACCTTCCAGGCGAACTGGGCGCGGGAGCGTTCCAGCGCGAAGAGCATCATCTCGACCTCGCCCGCCGTCATCGACGGCTCGTGGATCGTGGTGTCGCCGGTCATGGCCCCGGACGTTAGGCTGCGTTCCGGACGTTCCGCTTCCGGAAATGGTGACCGTGTCCCCCGATGTGAGTCCCACGGCCCGCGCGCTGCTGGCCTTGGAGGTCCTCCAGAACAGTCCCGGCATCACCGCCGACCGCCTGGGGGACAAGCTCGGCGTGTCCGAGCGCGCCGCCCGCCGGTACGTCGGCATCCTGCGCGAGGCCGGGGTCCCGATCGAGTCCGAGCGCGGCCCGTACGGCGGCTACCGGGTGGGGCGGGGCCTGCGCCCGGCGCCGCTGATGTTCACCGCGGCGGAGGCGTTGGCGCTGGTCATGGCCGTGCTCGACGGCCACCACGACGCCGCCGACCCGACCGACCCGGTGGGCAGCGCGCTGGGCAAGCTCATCCACGCCCTGCCCGAGCCGGTGGCCGCGCAGGCCCAGGAGGTGCGGCGGACGACGTCCCCGGCCCCCGACCGGTCCGCCGCCCGACCCGCGCCGGAAACCACCGCCGCGCTCGTGCGGGCGTGCTCGGACCAGCGGAGCGTCCGCCTGGACTACCGCTCGGAGTCCGGTTCCGAGTGGGTGGCCGACGTCGACCCGTGGGCGGTCGTCGTCCGCCACGGCCGCTGGTACCTGCTGTGCCGTTCGCACCGTTCCGACGACCGCCGCGCCTACCGCGTGGACCGAGTCCGCGCGGTGACCGTCTTGGAGGAAACCTTCGCCCCACCCGCCGGCCTGGACCCGGTGGCAGAACTCGAAGACCACCTGGCCGTCGGCTGGGAGTACGAGGTCGAGGTGCTGATCGACGCGCCCCTGTCCCGGGTCGCCCCGTGCGTGCCACGCATCCTGGGCCGGCTGTCCGAGAGGGACGCGTCGACCACGCTCCTCGTGGGCAGCACCAGCAACCCGACCTGGTACGCCGAACAACTGGCGGCCGTGCCCGCGGCGTTCCGCGTGGTGCGCTGCCCCGAACTGCGCGCCGCAGTCAAGGACCTCGGCCGCCGCCTCCTGGAGAGCTGCGACTAGACCCGCTCGACCACCACGACCGGGATCAGCCGCTCGGTCTTCGCCTGGTACTCCCCGAACATGGGCGAGATCTCGTTCAGCGCCGCGTACAGCCGGTCCCGCTCGGCCCGGTCCTCGACCGGGGTCGCGACCGCCTCGAACGTCTCCTCGCCCACCTCGACGGCGACCTTCGGGGTCGCGACCAGGTTGTGGTACCAGGCCGGGTGCTTCGACGCGCCCGCGTAGGAAGCGGCCACCACGTACCGCTCACCGTCGCGCGCGAAGGCCAACGGCGTCACGCGTTGGATGCCGGTCCGCGCGCCCACGGTGGTGAGCAGCAGCAGGTTGCCCCCGGGCCTGCCCTGACGTGCTCTCGGGATCAAAAGCGGGCGAAGGCCGGCTAGTCCGGCGTCCCTGTCAGGTAGCGCTGGAGCGTGGGCCCGATCCACTCCACCAACTCGTCCCGCTCCATGGCCACCACCGGCGGCAACCGCAGCACATACCGCGTGAACGCGATCCCCAACACCTGCGTCGCAATCAACCCGGCCCTCGTCCCCACCCGATCCGGGGCGATCGCCGCGACCACCGGCCCCAACTGGGTCGCGAAAATCTTCCGCATCCGCTCAACCGCCGCCGCATTGGTCACGGCCGCCCGCAGCAGCGCCATCAACGTCTCGTCGCCGTCCCACCGGTCCACCACGTGCCCGGCGAGCCTTCTGCCGACCTCTTCCCTCGCCATCCCGGCCACATCCGGCAACCGCAGGTCGAACTCGGCCGCCGCCGCGAACAACTTCTCCTTGTTCCCGAAGTAGCGCATGACCATCGACGGGTCGATCCCGGCGTCCGCCGCGATGGCCCGGATGGTGGCCCTCTCGTAACCGTCCTCGGCGAAGCGCTCGCGGGCCGCGACGAGGATCGCCTCCTTGGTCGCGTCCGAGCGGCGGGGCTTGGCAGTGGTCATGCCAACGAGTGTAGGCCAACAAGTGTTGACATCGCCATCGCGTGCTCGGTACCTTCATGCCAACACGCGTTGGCAAACAAGCGTTGACCCGCAGGAGGAGTCATGGCCGAGGTGATCGTGGTCGGAGCCGGTCCCACCGGGCTGCTGCTCGCCGGGGACCTGGCGGAGGCCGGTGTCGAGGTGCTCGTCCTCGAACGCCGGGACGGGCGGATCTCGAACCTGTCCCGGGCGTTCGGTGTGCACGCCCGCTCGCTGGAGCAACTGGACGCACGCGGCCTGGCCGACCGGCTGGTGCCCACCGGCGCGGCGCTCGACCAGGTCCGGCTGTTCGGCGGGGTGGAGCTGGACCTCGGGATCCTGCCGAGCCGGTTCCCCTACCTGCTCATCACGCCCCAGTACAACGTCGAGGACCTGCTGCGCGAACGGGCGCTCAAGGCGGGCGCGGAGATCGTGCACAACGCCGAGGTCAAGGGCCTCGACCAGGACGCCGACGGGGTCACCGTCACCACCGCCGACCAGACCTACCGCGCCGCCTACGTGGTCGGGGCCGACGGGTTCCACAGCTCGGTCCGGGCCGCGATCGGGCAGCCGTTCCCCGGCCGCTCCGTCCTCAAGTCGATCATGCTGGCGGACGTGAAGGTGGCCGAGGAGCCCGCCGAGCTGCTGACCGTCAACGGCGTCGGCGACGCGTTCGCGTTCATCGCGCCCTTCGGGGACGGCTACTACCGGGTGTTCGCCTGGGACCGCCGCCGCGCCGTGCCCGATGGCGAGCCGCTGACCCTCGACGAGGTCCGGGACGTCGCCAAGCGCGCGCTGGGCACCGACTTCGGCATGCACGACGCCCGCTGGCTGTCGCGCTTCCACAGCGACGAGCGGCAGGTGCCGGAGTACCGGGTGGGTCGGGTGTTCCTGGCCGGCGACGCGGCGCACGTCCACTCGCCGGCGGGTGGTCAGGGCATGAACACCGGGCTCCAGGACGCGGCGAACCTGAGCTGGAAGCTCGCCGCCGTGCTGCGCGGCGCGCCCGACCGGCTCCTGGACACCTACCAGGCCGAACGCCACCCGGTCGGGCGCGCGGTGCTGCGCAGCAGCGGGGGCATCATCCGGGCCGCGATGATCAAGTCGTGGGTGGGTCGGCTGGTCCGGGGCGCGGTCGCGCGGCTGGCGCTGTCGGTGCCGGCCATCACCCGCAAGGCGACCGGGCAGCTCAGCGGGGTGGGCTACACCTACCCCCGGCCCGCCGGCGCGCACGAACTGGTCGGCACCCGCGCCGCGGACGTCGAGGTCGGTGGCCGCCGCCTGTACGAGGCGCTGCGCGGCCAGCGGTTCGTGCTGGTGGGGGACGCGGACGTGACCGGGTGGGAGGACCGCGTCGAGGTCGTCCCGGGCAACGGCGGGCCGCTCGTGCTCGTCCGCCCCGACGGCTACGTCGGGTGGGCCGGCACCGACCCCGCCGACCTCCGCCGGGCGCTGGCCGAACTGGTGGGATCCCGTTGATCCGGGGTACCCGGAGTGTCCGAAGTGGATGCCGACGGTGACGAGGAGGACGTGCCGTGGAACGGGAGAGCACCCAGCACGGTCCGGCGGTGGACGACGAGCTGAAGCACGAGGTGGAGGACCAGTTGCGGGCCGGCGGTCCCACCCACGCCGAGGAGTTCCGCGACCCGGAGATGCCCGACGCGGAGGAGTCCGCGGATTTGGGCCTCGACCAGGGCCGGCGGGAGCCGCCGACCGCCTAGCGGTCCCGGCTCTGGTCGATCGCGACCGAGCCGAGGACCTCGTCGAACGACCCGTAGACGCCGTCGGGGATCGAGCGCAGCGCGTGCACCGTGTCCTCGTCGGCGTTGTTGCGGGAAGCGTGGTCGGCCAGTTGCGCCTTGTCCGCCGGGTACCGGACGTCGTGCAGGGCGGTGCGCAGCCGGTCGACGGTGGTGGTGTCGCTCATGCCGCCCGACTACCCGGACGGGGTCGGCGTAAACGGGACGCGACCGGGCACCCCGATGGCATGGACGTCGACGTGAGGGACAACCTGCGGCGGTTCGTGCTCGACCGGCTGGCCGAGGACGAGCGGCGGCTGGCCGAGGGCGGGTCGACCGTGTTGGACGAGGCCGAGGGCCGCGGCCGGCTGCGCATCGTGCGCGCCGACGAGGGCGGGGGCCTGCTCCTGCTCCCCGGACCGTTCGAGGACGACCACGCGCCCGTCCCGTTCGCGGAGAAGGCGGCACTCCTGCGCGACGAGTTGGAGGCCGGCGCGGACGACGCGACTCTGCGCCTGCTCGCCACCGCCTACGACTCCCACCACGCCTGGCAGGAGGAGTGGCGCCCGCAGCTCGGCTAGCCGCTCGTGGTGGTCGGCTCAGGAGGCTTCCGGTCGGGTGTCGCCCAGCACCGCCGCGGCGGCCGTCGCGGGGTCCGGTCGGACCGTCACCAGGGCGTCCACCTCGGTCGCGGCCAGCGGGCGCAGGACCGTGGGCTGGGCGGCGGCGATCCCCATCGGCACGCCGAGGCGCCGGGCGTGGTGCTCGGCCTCCACCAGCATCGAAATGCCGGTCGACCCGAAGAACACCACCCCGCGCAGGTCGATCACGAGCACCGTGGGCCGGGTGTCCAGCAGTCGCGACACCTCAGCGCGCAGTCGCGGTGAGGTGGCCATGTCCACTTCGCCGACCACTTCGAGGACGACGACGCCGTCGGACTCGGTGGTCGTGACCCGCAGCGCCCGGCCGAGTTCGGGTTCCGTCATCGCCCAAGTCTCCTGAGGCACTGGTGACGCCTTCACGTCCACTTCGAACGTACGACCGCCGCGACGATCCGACAAGCGGACCGCACGCGATTCGCCCTTACGCTCTCCGCGACGACTCGGCTTCACGCCGTCCGCGACGACCCCGTTCACGCCGTCCGCGACAACTCGGACGCGTTGTAGGTGCGCAGCCGCACCGTGAGGTCTCCGCCCCGGCGGGGCGCGTGCAGCGTCACCGGCTCACCGTGCAGGACGCCGGTCAGCCAGTTCGCGACCACGGCGGGCGGGGGCAGGACGTCGCCACCGAGCCGCGCCCGCACGACGAGGTCCTCCGCGCCCTGCGTCTCGACCGCCGCCGCCCACCCGTCCCGCTCGTCCCACAGGAGTGCGACGTCGCGGTCCGGGAACCCCGGCAGGTGGCCGTCCACCGCGATGTAAGCGTTCGCGGGCCACTCGGCCTGCACGAACGAGCACTCGCCGCTCAACCCCAACGCCGCCGTGACGCGCCGGACGTACTCGCGCAACGCCCTCGTCACCGCGTCCTCGAAGTCCAAACCCATAGCCACCGCCCTCATCCCAACCCAAACCCGGGCGCCGACTGCTTGACGCCTCGCCGACATACCCCGAACGGGTGAGCCGCCAAACCACACGTTTTCCTGTTCCGATCAAGAAGACCGGAAAACCGCAGGTACGCGGGCTGTGGACGGTGATCGCGAGCTTGGCCACAATGGGGTCCGCCTGGTCGAGCGCGCCGATCGCGTCCAGCGGCGAGGGCAGGTCGCCCACCGGTGTCACCGCCCCGGCGACGGGTCGTCGCCCTTCACCACCACGTTCGGGCCGAGCGCGTCGGCCGGCACGTGCTGGTAGGCCACCCACTTGCGGCCGTCGAAGACCCGCAACTCGCCGTCGTCCAGCCAGATGTCGTTGGGCGGCGGGTTCTGCGCTCACCCACCGGATTGGGCCGGCGCGTCGGTGGCGACCGGTGAACCCGCGACCTCCGTGGCCGCGCGGACGAACGCGGCGACCGCCGGAGCGCGCGAGTCCTGGGGCCACGCCACGCAGAGCGTGAACGGCGGCAGGTCGGTGACGGACCGGTAGGCCACGCCGACCACGTTCCGCTGAGCACGGCACGGCTCAGCGTCAGCTTCTGGTTCACGGCGACCTCCCGAGGTGCCGGCACCCGTGCTGTCGCTCCCGATCCCGGCAGTGGCACCCGACTCCACCCGTTCGAGTGAACTCGGCGGCAGCGCGGGCCAGGACGGACGGTGAGCGTCTGGTCACCTAAAGTCGCCGTGAACGTGGCGGGCGGTTCCGGGCAACACCAGATGTGAGGACGATGACCCAACACACGCCGGCGGGTGCGCAGGCGTCCGACGCGGACGACCGGCCGGACCTGTCCGGGCCGGGGCGCAGCCGGGTCTTCGGGCAGCTGTTCGACCGGCACGCCCGGCCGCTGCACCGCTACCTGGCCCGCCGCGTGGGGGACCTGGCCGACGACCTGGTCGGCGAGACCTTCCTGGTCGCCTACCAGACCCGGGACGGCTACGACCCGGAACGCGGCACCGCCCGCTCGTGGCTCTACGGCATCGCCACCAACCTGCTGCGCCGCCACGTGCGCCAGGAGGTGCGGGGCCTGGCCGCCGCCGCCCGCGCGGCGGGGTCCACCGCGGGCCAGGAGGACCACGGCAACCGGGTGGCCGACCAGGTCGACGCCGCCGCGCGCACCCGGCTGCTGGCGGGCGCGCTGGCCGAGCTGGACGCCGGTGACCGGGACGTCCTCCTGCTCACCAGCTGGGCCGGGCTGGACTCGAACGAGGTGGCCGAGGCGCTCGGCATCCCGGTCGGGACCGTCCGCTCCCGGCTGCACCGCGTGCGGCGCCGGTTGCGCGCCCACGCACCCGAGACCGACCACGCGAGGACCGGCGATGAGTGACGACAACATCCACCGCATCTGGACCGACGACGAGCTGGACGCCGCGCTGGACGCACTCAACGCCGACGTCGACAGCGACGAGAAGGTGCTGGCCCGTGCGCGGGCGGCGCTCATGCGGACCACCGAGGAAGGGGAGACCGAAGTGACCGAACCGGGGGAGACCAAGCAGGTGCGCTCGAAGCGGCGCTGGGTGTTCGGCGCGGCGGCCGTGGCCGTGCTGGTGGCGGCCGGGCTGGTCGTGCAGACCGTGTCGTTCGGCCGGGGCCGCGCGCCCGCCAGCGCCGAGGCCGCGGCGACGCTGGACCGGGCCGCCGCGCAGGCGATCGGCGCGGTGGACCCGCCGGTCGGGCCGGGCCAGTACCGGTACGTGGCGACGCACGCCTGGTGGATGGCCACCAGCGGGGACTTCTCCCGGCTGGCGGAGAACCTGCTGGAGACCTGGGCCCCGGCCGACGAGCAGGGCGAGTGGCTGCTGCGCCGCGATGTCACCGGCAACCAGCAGTGGGTCGTCGGCACCGAGGAGGCGGCCAAGGCCGCGGGCGTCCCGACCGAGGGCGGGTGGCCGGAGGGCGAGTGGCGCGCCAAGTGCGGCGGGTTCTTCGCCGACAAGGGCAAGGAGTGCGCGGACCGCGGCAGCTGGCAGCACCCGACCGCCGAGTGGCAGGCGAGCCTGCCCACCGACCCGGACGCCCTGTTCAAGCGGCTCAGCGACGACGCCCCGGACAACGACCGCGGTGACGCCGAACTGCTGGTCTACGCGGCGGACGCGCTGCGCAGCGGCCTGATCCGCAGCGACGTGCGGGCCAACATCTACAAGGCGCTGGCGAAGGTGCCCGGCCTCCAGGTGACCGAGAAGCAGGCCAACCTGGGCGGCCGGCTGGGCACCGCGCTGGGCATCGACGATGGCGACATGCGCCAGGACATCATCATCGACCCGGAGACCGGCCAGTTCATCGGTGAGCGCCAGGTGACCACGTCCGACATGGACCAGTTCAAGGCGGGCACGGTGCTGGAGTTCACCGCGGTCGAGACCGGGGTGGTCGACGCGATCGGGGTCAAGCCCCAGCGGTAAGGGCGGATGACTCGAAGGGCTCGTGCGGCTGTCGGGGGCGCACGGGTCCTTCTTCCGTGTGCGGCGGTGCCGAGGGCCGATCCGCCGGTGCCGGGAAGTACCGGAAGTCGTCACCTCCCTGGAATTGCGGACCGGGCGGAGTAAGAATGGCGCACCGCTCGTGAGAGCGCTCTCTCACGGCCGGTTCCGCCCCCAACTCACCGGTATAGGCAGGTCGATGACGATCATGGCCCCCTTCCCGCGACGCGCTCGGAGACCGGCGTTCGCCCTCGCCCTGGCCCTGGCCGCGGCAACCCTCGCCGCCCCCGCCACCGCCACGCCCGCCGCCCCCGGCACCGCGTCTGCCGCCGCGCTCGACGAGTCCGGTGGCCCGTCGCGATCGCAGGACCTCGGCGCGGACGTCCGGGTGTTCGACCCGAGCACGCCGGTCGCCGAGATCCAGGCCGCCGTCGACGCCACCCACGCCGCCCGCGTGGACGACGAGATGGGCACCCGCCGGCACGCGTTCCTGTTCAAACCGGGCACCTACGGCACCGCCGAGCAGCCCCTGCACATCAAGGTCGGCTACTACACCGAGATCACGGGCCTCGGCGCGTCGCCCACCGACGTCGTCGTCAACGGCGAGGTCGAGGTCTACAACCGCTGCCTCGCCGACGGCGGCACCGGCAACTGCCTCGCCCTGGTCAACTTCTGGCGCACCCTGTCCAACCTGACCGTCAACATCGACGCCAAGGGCCAGGACGGCTGCCGTTCGTCGGCGAACTTCTGGGCCGTCTCGCAGGCGGTCTCGGTGCGCCGCCTCAACGTCACCGGCGGCACGTTCTCGCTGATGGACTACTGCACCGGCCGGCCCCCAGTACGCCAGCGGCGGGTTCATCGCGGACTCCCGGCTGCCGCAGGTCGTCAACGGCTCCCAGCAGCAGTGGCTGACCCGGGACAGCGAGGTCGCCGGCTGGTCCAACGGCGTCTGGAACCAGGTCTTCGCCGGCGTGGTCGGCGCACCCGACGCCGCCACGTTCCCGACCCCGCCCTACACCACCCTCGACCGCACCCCGATCAGCCGCGAGAAGCCGTACCTGTTCGTCGAGAACGGCCGCTACCAGGTCCGCGTCCCGCAGGCCCGCCGCGACACCCGCGGCGTCTCGTGGGCCGACGGCCCCACGCCCGGCCGCACCGTCCCGCTGACCGACTTCTTCGTCGCCAAGCCGACCGACTCCGTCCGCGAGATCAACCGGCAACTGGCCCGCGGCAAGCACCTCCTGCTCACCCCCGGCGTGTACGACGTCGCGCGCAGCATCGAGGTCAAGCGCCCCGGCACGGTCGTGCTCGGCCTCGGCCACGCCACCCTCACCGCCGTCGCCGGCTCGACCCCGCTGGACGTCGCCGACGTGCCGGGCGTGGTCATCGCCGGCGTCACGGTCGACGCGGGCACCGAGGAATCGCCGGTGCTGCTGCGCGTGGGCCGCAAGAACACCCGCGGCTGGAGCGTCCCGGGCAACCCGACCACGCTGTCCGACGTGTACTTCCGCGTCGGCGGGCCGCACGTCGGCAAGACCGACACCGCGCTGGAGGTCAACAGCGACCACGTCCTGATCGACCACACGTGGGTGTGGCGCGGCGACCACGGCGTCGAGGGCTTCACCGACACCCAGCGCTGGCACACCAACACCGGCCGGACCGGCGTCGTCGTCAACGGCGACCACGTCACCGCGACCGGCCTGTTCGTCGAGCACTTCCAGCGGTACAACACGGTCTGGAACGGCGAACACGGCACCACCGTGCTGTACCAGAACGAACTGCCCTACGACCCGCCCACCCAGGCGGACTGGATGAACGGCCCCGTCGAGGGTTTCGCCGGCTACAAGGTCGGCGATCGCGTGAAGCACCACACCCTGCACGGCGGAGGTGTGTACGTGTTCAACCAGAACAACCCGTCGATCCACACCGAGAACGGCTTCGAGGTGCCGTCGACACCGGGCGTGCGGCTGCACCACATCATGACCGTCAACCTCAGCGCGGGCACGATCGACCACGTCGTCAACGGGCTCGGCGAGGCGGCGGACACCACTCGCGTCGGCGTGCCGGTGTACGTGGTGGAGTACCCCTGATCGACTGTTGGACGCTCGCGCTGTTTTCGGTCCTGAAACAGCGCGAGCGTCTGGCACCCGGGACATGTCCTCAGCCGACCCGCCACACGCGGATCGTGCTGTCGGTGCCGGCGGACACCAGGGTTCGGCCGTCGGCGCTGTAGGTGAGGTCGGTGATGCGGGCGGTGTGCCCGGTGAGCGAGTCCTTGAGGTTGCCGGTGGTGGCGTCGAGCAGTTGCACGTCGTTGCCGGCGCCGATGGCGAGGGTCCGGTGGTCGGGGCTGATCGCCAAGGGGCCGCCCGCGGTGCCGGTGTTGATCAGCTCGCCGGTGGCGACTTCCCACAGGTGCCCGACTTTCCCGTCGAAGTCGGTGGTGGCGAGGGTCTTGCCGTCGGTGCTGAAGGACACCGGTTGGCCGGTGCCGTCGAGGAGCCTGATCCGGCGGCCGGTGGCGGTGTCCCAGAGGCTGATCTTCTCGGTGTAGTGGCTGCTGGCGGCGATCGTCGTGCCGTCGGGGCTGAAGGTGGCGATGTAGCCGGCGTCCAAGGTGACGGTGTTCTTGCCGGTCGCGACGTCCCAGACCCGGACGGTTCGGTCGACGGCGGCGGTGAGGAGGAGGCGGCCGTCGCGGCTGAAGGACATGTCCTGGACGCCGTTGGTGTGGCCGGGGAGGGTGGCTTCTCCTTGGCCGTCGGCGGTGTTCCACAGGCGGACCGGGTTGTCGAACGGGTCGTTGCAGGCGCACGTGGAGGCGGTGGCGATCATCTTCCCGTCCTGGGTGAACGCCAGTTTCGGGCCGGTGGTGGTGCCTGCGAGGGTGGCTCGGGCGAGGCGGGCGGTCCGGTCCCACAGCACCGCCGCGCCGGTTTCGTTGCCCAGGGCGAGGGTGTTCGGGTCGGGGCTGAAGGCGAAGGAGTTCGCGTTGCCGGCGAGGTCGTCGACCTGTTGGCCGGTCTGGATGTCGTAGAGGCGGACGCGTTCGCCTGCCGTGCTCGTGAAGCCGGCGATGGTCTTGGCGTCGGGGCTGAGCACGACCTTGTCGGCCGTGCCGGCGATGACGTGGGCCGCGCCTCTGGCTGTTTGGGTGCCGCCGGATTCGGTCTTGTCCCGGTTCAGCCACAGGACGCCGGTTGCGATCAGGGCCAGTGCGGTGATCAGGGCGGCGATCAGCCGGGCGCGGCGGGAGGTGAGGAGGCGGCGGAAGTCGAACTCGGGCCGGCGGGGTTTCGGTGTCGCGGCGGTGGGCTGGGCGGCTTCGGCGAACTGGGGCGGCTCGGGTTTGGGCCGGCGCGGCTTGGGCTGGGGCTGGCGCGGCTTGGGCTGGGGTTGGGGTGGCGCGGGCCGGGGTGGCGCGGGCCGGGGTGGCTCGGGCTCGGGTTTCGCGGTGGCTGGTTCGGTGGTTGTGGCGGTCGGTTCGGTCGGAGTCAGGAGGGCGGCCGCGGCGGTGGAGACTTGGCGGCTGTCGTCGTCGGCCAGGCGGCGGATCTCTTGCTCGGCGCGGGCTTTGACCATCTCGTTGCCGACGCGGCGGAGGTGTGCCAAGCCCTCCAGGGCGTTGAGGCGGTCGGTGGCGATGGGACTGGCCAACGCATTGGCCAGGTAGCTCGGCAGGGTCCAGTTGACGTTGCGGGCGATGATCGTGCGGCCCTGGACGTCGTCCTGCTTCTTCGGGCGTTGTTGGGGCATCTCCTCGACGACGCGGTCGTACGCGTAGCTGTACAGCTCGTCCACGGTGATGTCGCCGTCGCCGTCGAGGTCCGCGCTGCCGTCCCGCAGGCCGGCCACCAGGTACCGGGTGAAGACCGACTGCGCGGCCCGGCCCTGTGGCCGGTCGCCGGTCCCCTCGAAGGAGTACTGGGTGGCGTCGGACGCGGTGAGCACGGTGCGGCCGCGGCCTTGGAAGCGTTCGAGGGTGTGGACGGTCGGGTCGGCCTTCGTGCGGCGGCCGGCCGGGAACGCGCCGCTGTAGCAGCAGTCCAGCACGAGGATCTTCCGGCGGGACGCGCAGCCCTCCACGGCCAGGTCGACCTGCTCGGCGGGCAGGCCGGTGAACAGCAGGTTGTCGCGCATGGTGTTGGTCATCGCCAGGTACAGCCGACCCTCGTCGTCCTTGAGGCCGTGGCCGGTGAAGTAGAGCAGGGTGAGGTCGTCGCGGCGGCGGTCGCGGTAGAACTCGCCGATCGCGCGGCCCACCCGGTGCAGGGGCTCGTTGACCAGCGTGGTGACCTCGAAGCCGGCGATGGACGGGTCGGCCAGCACTTCGGCCAGGGTCTCGGCGTCGTGGGCGGGCGTGGTCAGGCGGCGGAGTCCGGCGTCCTCGTACTCGTAGGTGGCGATCAACAGCGCCAGTCGCCGGCTCACGGGGTCACCCCGAGTGGCGGCGCACGTAGGCGTCCACCAGCGCCTGTCGCTCCTCGGGGGACGCCTTCTCCAGCGCGATGGTGTCCCCGTCGATGGTGACCGACACCCGGTGCCGCGCGGACTGTCGGGCGAGCCAGTCCCGGACCGTCTCGATGACCAGCGGGAACACCCCGCCGGCGGCGCTCATCCCGACCACGACCGCACCCAGGGTGACCGCGTCGGCCCCCTTAGCGCCGTCGGGTGGCGGTCCGTCGGCGGCCAGCCGGGCGTCGACGTCGAGTGCGGCGACCTCGGCGCGCAGGCGGCGCGCGAGGTGGTCGGCGCTGTCCGGGTCGACGTCCGGGTCAGGTTCGACCACCAGCAGCACGACGCGTTCGTCCTCCGTGTCCATCGGCCCTCCCGTCGTTCGGGGTGGCAGGCCTACACCGGGGATGTCGTCGCGGACCGGCGGTCGTTACCGGTCGAAGGGGTCAGAAGATGGCGATGAGCAGCAGGATCACGGCGACGGCGATGGCGATCGGCACCACGGGGACCCGGCCGGGAGACCGGCGGAAGTGGCTGCGGACGGTGGTGCCGCGGAACCAGCTGTACGGCGTGCGGCGGTGGTGTCGGCGAACCCAGGGCATGGCTGCTCCACGGTCTCGGCGTCAGGGGGTTCTGCGACGATGGATTACCCGCGTGGCACCGGGTTCACGCGCTCAGGCAGGCCATCAGCTCCTCACGGCTGCCGACGCCGGTCTTGCGGTACACCGCTTTCAGGTGGTCGTGGACGGTGTGCGGGGCTCCCGTCCAGCGCCTCGGCGCTCATCACCATCCAGCCGCGCGGCGTCGGCACCCGGCTCACCGCCCGGCCGTGGCGCACGTGTGGCAGCGGGCGCGGGCGGAGGTGCCGCGGGCCCGGCTGGCCGCGGCGGCGGCGGCGGAGGTCGGCCGGCGCAGGGCGGAGGTTTGGCGGCGTGGGGCGGGGGTCGGGGGGCACTTCGCTGGGCGGGCATCGTCGTCGTGCTGGTCGCGGTCCTGACCGCGTGCGAGGGCACGGACAATGCGGACCGGGCGCACAAGTTCACCAACTGCATGCGCGACAACGGCGTGGACCTCGCGCCCCCGACGATGAGAAGCGATGGGACGGCGGTCATCGGCGCGTTCCCCGCCGACACCGACGCCGAGGTCCTCAACACGGCCCGGCTCACTTGTCAGGACCTGCACCCGGCCACCTACACCAACCGCGAAGACCCGCGCGCGGCGGAGGACGGCCGCAGGATTGCGGAGTGCCTGCGGACGAACGGCGTCCCGGGCGAGATCGACCTGACCGTCCCCGAACAGTTCCACCCGTTCGACCCGGCCCGCCGCAAGGCCAAGATCCTCTGCTCCGACCACCACACCTACTTCAAGCCCGGCGAGGACTGATGCCGTCCGCCACCGTCCTTTCAGGATGATCGCGCCGCCGGTCGACCCCGACGCGGAGTGTGTGCGGAACAGGTGTTGTGGGGGCAGTGCGCGTGAACTGGGGGTGACGAGTTCGAGCAGTCGCGATTCCTTTCCCGTCCGACTGTGGTCACATATGGCGTGACGCGCCGCCGCGAGTGATCCATACGCGATCAATTCAATGCCGTGCGTTGCGAAAATGTCGCAAATCGGTCGGGGGAACCGGGCTATGGGTCCGCCATTGCCGGGTATGACCAGGGACGGGGGATTGCCATGATCGACGAAATGGAACAGGGCACGGCGCTCGTCGCCGCCGGGTCCGCCGGTGACGAGATCTCCATCGGTGCTACCGACAGCCAGTACGAAGACCTCGTGCGCGGGGTCAACCAGCGGTGGGTCGGCGCGCCCGAGCGGGTGGTCGTCGTGCGCACGGCCGAGGACGTGCGGCGGGTGGTGCGCGAGGCGGTTCGGGACGGCAAGAAGATCAGCGTGCGCTCCGGCGGGCACTGCTTCGAGGACTTCGTCTACAACGCCGAGACGCAGGTCGTGATCGACATGACCGAGCTGGACGAGGTCTACTTCGACCGCAAGCACCGGGCGGTCGCGGTCGAGGCCGGCGCCACGATCCTGCGCATGTACGAGACCCTCTACAAGAAGTGGGGCGTCACCGTGCCGGCCGGGTTCTGCCCGACCGTCGGCATGGGCGGGTACGTCAGCGGCGGCGGGTGGGGCACGCTGGGGCGCAAGTTCGGCCTCGTCGTGGACCACCTTTACGGCGTGGAGGTCGTCACCGTCGACGCCTCCGGCAAGGCGCGCATCGTCGTCGCCACCCGCGACGAGGACGACCCCAACCGCGAGCTGTGGTGGGCGCACACCGGTGGTGGCGGCGGCAGCTTCGGCGTCGTCACCCGCTACCTCTTCCGCTCGCCCGGCGCGGAGGGCGACGACCCGCGCCACCTGCTGCCCCGCCCGCCGCGCGAGGTGATCCTGGCCGCGGTCGGCTGGTCGTGGGCGAGCATCGACCGGGCCGAGTTCGGCCGGCTGGCGCGCAACTACGCCCAGTGGCACCTGGACAACTTCGCGCCGGACAACCCGAACCGCGACATCGCCGCGTTCATGGGCCTCAACCACCGCGCCGCCGGTCAGATCGGACTGATCGCCCAGATCGACGCCGACGCGCCGGACGCGGAGGAGCGGCTGACCGAGTTCTTCCGGTTCATGAACGACGGCGTCAACGTCGAGCCGGAGGCCCTCACGGCGTCCGTCGGCGACCTCGGCGCCCTGCCGCAGTTCTTCTTCCAGCGCAGGCTGCCGTGGTTGCAGGCCACCAGGTTCTTCGGCATGGCCAACGTCCAGGTGACCGACCCGACCTTCCGCGCCGAGTACAAGTCGACGTTCATGGTCGGCAACTTCCCGGAGGGCCAGCTCGACGCCCTCCACCGGCACCTGACCCGGGACGACATCAACAACCCCAACGTCACGGTGCAGCTCACCCCGTACGGCGGCGAGATCGCCGCGCCCGCGCCCGACGACACCGCGTCGGTCCACCGCGGTGCGGCGTTCAAGATGCTGTACTCCGCGTACTGGACCGACCCGGCCGAGGACGACAAGCACATCGGCTGGGCGCGGGACGTCTACAGCGAGGTGTACGTCGAGACCGGCGGCGTGCCGGTGCCCAATGACGTCACCGACGGCTGCTACGTCAACTACGCCGACATCGACCTCAACGACCCGTCGCTGAACAAGTCGGACGTCCCGTGGCACGACCTGTACCACAAGGAGAACTACCCGCGGCTGCAGCAGGCCAAGCTGGCCTACGACCCGCTGAACGTGTTCCGCCACGGCCAGTCGGTGCGGCTGCCGGGGGCATGATCCGCAAGTGCACTCCGCACAACCGCAACACCGCACCACCCGCACAACGGCAACACCGCACAACCGCAACACCGCACAACCCGCGCACATGGACACACTGATACCCGCCGCCGGCACACGAGCCCGAGCACACGGGCGAGCACAGGAGCGCGAGCGCACGAGCCCGAGCACACGAGCACGACCGCACGAACGCGATCGCACGGGCCGGGCCGCTCGACGCCGGCGGCGGGTTCCCGGCTGCCCGCAGCCGCCCCCCAGACTCCGCCGCCCCCGAGACTCCGCCGCCCTCCAGACTCCGCCCCCAGAGTCCGCCACTCCCAGACTCCGCCGCCCACAGCCCGCACCCCGCGTTGAAGAAAGCGTCGAGCCGCAAGGAGCGTCATGGCATTGCAGATCGGCTACAAGGCGTCCGCCGAGCAGTTCGCACCGCGTGATCTCGTCGAGCACACGGTGCGAGCGGAGGAGGTGGGTCTGGACAGCGTGATGGTGTCCGACCACTTCCTGCCCTGGCGGCACAAGGGAGGGCACGCGCCGTTCGCCCTCTCGTGGATGGCGGCGGTGGGTGAGCGGACCTCGCGGGTGCGGATCGGCACCAGCGTGCTCACCCCGACCTTCCGCTACAACCCGGCGGTGATCGCGCAGGCGTTCGCGACGATGGGGCTGCTCTACCCGGAGCGGATCATCCTCGGCGTGGGCACCGGCGAAGCCCTCAACGAGATCGCCGTGTCCGGCCGGGAGTGGCCGGAGTTCAAGGAGCGGCTGGGTCGGCTGCGCGAGTCGATCACGCTGATCCGCCGGCTGTGGACCGAGGACAAGGTCGACCACCAGGGCGAGTACTACACCCTCGTCAACGCGAGCATCTACGACCGTCCCGAGCAGCCCGTCCCGATCTACGTCGCGGCGGGCGGCCCGCAGATGGCGAAGTTCACCGGGCGCATCGCGGACGGGTTCATCTGCACCTCGGGCAAGGGCATGGACCTGTACGAGGAGAAGCTGCTGCCCTCGCTCGCCGAGGGCGTCGCGGAGTCCGGCCGGGAGGCCGACCAGGTCGACCGCATGATCGAGATCAAGCTGTCCTACGACCGGGACCCGGTGGCGGCGCTGGAGAACGTCCGCTTCTGGGCCCCGCTCTCGCTCACCGCCGAGCAGAAGCACACCGTGGACAGTGCCGAGGAGATGGAGCGGCTCGCCGACGAGCTGCCCATCGAACAGGTGGCGCAGCGGTGGATCGTCGCCTCCACCCCCGAGCAGGCCCTCGCGGGCATCAAGCCCTATGTGGACGCCGGGCTCAACCACCTCGTCTTCCACGGACCCGGGCACGACCAGGAGCGGTTCCTCACCCAGTTCGCCGAGGACGTCGTCCCGCTCCTGCGCGAGCTGGGCTGATCAGGGCGCCTTCCCGCCGGGCGCACGGGCGTCCGGCGGGAACGGCAGTCTCGAAGAAGCACGCCGGCATTTAAGGCAGGCACGATCAGCGGGCCGGGGGCACCGTGCTGCCCCATCAGACCGGTGTCCCCCACTGGAGGCAAGCGATGACGATGACGGAAGGGGCCGCCGAGACCCTCGCGGCGACCAACGACATCCGCCCGATGACCGGCCGGGAGTACCTGGACTCGTTGCGCGACGGCCGAGAGGTCTACGTGTACGGGGAACGGGTGGACGACGTCACCAAGCACCCCGCGTTCCGCAACAGCGCCCGTTCCGTCGCCCAGCTCTACGACGCGCTGCACGCGCCCGAGGCCGAGGGCGTGCTGCGCGTGCCGACCGACACCGGCAACGGCGGCTTCACCCACCCCTTCTTCCAGGCCCCGCGCTCGGTGGACGACCTGGTCCGCTCCCGCGACGCCATCGCCGCCTGGCAGCGCATGGTGTACGGCTGGATGGGCCGCACCCCCGACTACCAGGCCGCGTACTTCGGCACCCTGATCGCGAACTCCGACTTCTACGGCCCGTTCAAGGACAACGCGCTGCGCTGGTACCGCGAGTCCCAGGAACGGGTGCTGTACTTCAACCACGCCCTGGTGCACCCGCCGATCGACCGCAGCAAGCCGGCCGACGAGATCGCCGACGTGTGCGTCCACGTGGAGCGGGAGACCGACGCCGGGTTGATCGTCTCCGGCGCGAAGGTCGTGGCGACCGGCTCCGCGCTGACCAACGCCAACTTCATCGCCCACTACGGACTCCCGGTCAAGGACAAGAAGTTCGGCCTGGTGTTCACCGTCCCGATGGACGCGCCGGGGCTGAAGCTGATCAGCCGGACGTCCTATGAGATGACGGCCGCGGTGATGGGCAGCCCGTTCGACTACCCCCTGTCGAGCCGGCTGGACGAGAACGACGCGATCATGGTCTTCGACAGCGTCCTCGTGCCGTGGGAGAACGTGTTCGTCTACGACGCCGACATCGCGAACATCTTCATGAACGCCTCCGGCTTCGCCGAGCGGTTCACCTTCCACGGCTGCACCCGGCTTGCGGTCAAGCTCGACTTCATCGCGGGCTGCGTGATGAAGGCCGTCGAACTCACCGGCACGTCCGGGTTCCGCGGCGTGCAGGCGCAGGTCGGCGAGATTCTGAGCTGGCGCGACCTGTTCTGGGGCATGTCCGACGCGATGGCCAAGTCGCCCGAGCAGTGGCTGGGCGGCATGGTGCAGCCCAACGCCAACTACGGGTTCGCGTACCGGATCTTCATGGGCATGGGCTACCCGCGCGTCAAGGAGATCGTCCAGCAGACCCTGGGCAGCGGCTTGATCTACCTCAACTCGCACGCCAACGACTGGCGCAACCCCGACGTGCGGCCGTACCTCGACCGGTACCTGCGCGGCTCGGACGGCGGCCTGGCGGTCGACCGGGTGAAGCTGATGAAGCTGCTGTGGGACGCCGTGGGCACCGAGTTCGGTGGCCGCCACGAGCTGTACGAGCGCAACTACTCCGGCGACAACGAGTCGATCCGCGTGCAGACCATGATGATGTACCAGGCCACCGGCCGCGCCGAGCCGTTGAAGGCGTTCGCCGACCAGTGCATGGCCGAGTACGACCTCGACGGCTGGACCCGGCCGGACCTGTTCGACGGCGACGACCTGCGCGTGGTGCGCGGCGACTGAGGGCGTGCGGCGGCGCTTCCTTTCGCCGCCAGGGGAAGTCTCAAGTTCCGACGGCGCGAGTTCCTGGATTGGATCGGTGACGCGATGCTGGCACTGGGATTGAGCGGTCATTTCGGCGGCGAGGACACCGACCTCGTGCCCGGACTGCCCGAGTCGTACTCGCACGACGCCGCGGCGTGCCTCGTCGCCGACGGCAAGCTCGTGGCCGCGGTGGAGGAGGAGCGCTTCAACCGCATCAAGAAGACCACCAAGTTCCCGGTGAACGCGGTGCGCGCCTGCCTGGAGATCGCGGGCGTGGGGCTCGACGAGGTCGACGTGGTCGGCTACTACTTCGACGAGGTCTTCAGCGACAACGCGCTCAACACGTGGTACGCGGCCATCCCGCAGATCCCGGTGCGCTCGGCGCGCCGGCTGATCCAGGACAAGCTCGCCGAGGGCCTCGGGGTCGAGGTGCCCGACGAGCGCGTCCGCTTCACCCGGCACCACGACGCGCACGCGTGGTCGTCGTTCCTGCGGTCCGGGATGGACCAGGCGCTGGTGGCGGTGCTCGACGGCCGCGGCGAGGAGGAGTCGGGCACGCTCTACCGCGCCGGCGCGGGCGACCTCGAACTGCTCGACACCCAGCCCGTGCACGCCTCGCTGGGCCTGTTCTACCAGGAGGCCATCAGCCTGGTGCGCTACGGCTTCGGCGACGAGTACAAGGTGATGGGCCTCGCGCCCTACGGCGACGCCAAGAAGTACCGCGAGGTCTTCGACAGCCTCTACACCCTGCACGACGAGGGGCGCTACGAGCTGACGCCGGGCACGCCGTGGCTGAACACCGTGGCGTCCCGGTTCCTCGCCGAGGGCTTCGCGCCGCGCCGCACCGGCGAGCCGGTCACCCAGCAGCACCAGGACTTCGCGGCCGGCGTGCAGGAGATGCTGGAGAACGTGGTCATGCACGTCCTGCGGCACTGGGCGAAGGTGACCGGCCTGCGCAAGTTCTGCTTCGGCGGCGGTGTCGCGCACAACAGCAGCCTCAACGGCCTGATCCTGCGGTCCGGCCTGTTCGACGAGGTCTTCGTGCACCCGGCCTCGCACGACGGCGGCGCGTCCGAGGGCGCGGCGCTGGCGGCGGCGCTCCAGGCGGGCTGGAACCGCACCACCCAGCCCCGGATGCGCACCGCGAGCCTCGGCCCGACCCTGGGCGACCGCGACGAGATCGCCGCGCGCCTCAAGGCGTGGGGCGACCAGGTGGAGGTCGAGCCGCACGAGGACATCGTGGAGGTCGCGGCGAACCTGATGGCCGAGGGCAAGGTGCTCGGCTGGGCGCACGGCCGCTCCGAGTTCGGCCCCCGCGCCCTGGGCAACCGCAGCATCCTGGCCGACGCCCGCCCGTCGGACAACCGCACCCGCATCAACGCGATGGTGAAGAAGCGGGAGAGCTTCCGCCCGTTCGCGCCCGCGGTCACCGCGGAGGCGGCGGACACCTACTTCGACCTCACCGACACCAAGGCCGACCACGACTTCATGTCGTTCGTGGTGTACGTGCACGAGGACCGGCGCGAGGAACTGGGCGCGACCACCCACGTCGACGGTTCCGCGCGCGTGCAGGTGGTCGAGGCGGAGAGCAACCCGCGGTTCCACCGGTTGATCCAGCGCTTCGGCGAGATCACCGGCACGCCGGTCCTGCTCAACACCTCGTTCAACAACAACGCCGAGCCCATCGTGCAGACGGTGGACGACGTCGTGACCAGCTACCTGACCACCGACCTGGACTACCTGGTGGTCGAGGACTTCCTGGTGCGCCGCCGTCCCGGCGCGGTGCTGGACGACCTGGTCGTGCGGTTCCGGCCGGTGACCCGGCTGCGCATGTCCTGGAACCACGTGGCCGGTCCCGACGCCGAGCACGAGATCTACCTCGACTACACCAAGGGTCCCCGGACCGTGGTCTCGGCGGAGGTGTTCGCGCTGCTGTCCGCTGTGGACGGTCGCCGGACGCTGTCCGAACTGGCCGGCGGCGAGGTGTCGGAAGAAGTGCGGAAGGTGTTCCACGACCTGTGGCAGGGCAGGCTGGTGGAACTGCTGCCGCGCGGGGACGTCTGACGATGTCCGTGTCCGACCGCGAACCCGACGTCCCGCCACCGGTCCACCTGGGCGTGCAGCGGCTGCTGGACACCGTGCGCCAGCAGGCGGAGCTGCCCTGGTTCGACGCCGCGGGGGAGTGGGACGACCCGCTGTTCGACGCGTGGCTGAGCTGCCTGGAGGCGGCGACGACGGTGGGCCGGGCGTTCTCCGCGCAGCACGCCCGGACCGGGTCGGACGAGCAGGCCCTGATCGACGAACTCCGCGGCGCGCTCTCCGCCACCAGGGCCGCCGCGGCGTCGATCCGCTACTCCCTGGTGGACACCACCGACCGCGAACGCCGAAGCTGACCCCTCGCACACCGAACCGGCCGGCGCCCACCACGCCGGCCGGTTCCCTTGTGCCGCTTGAACCGTCCGGGAACCGCCGTCCTCGTCACCGTCGGGGGCGGCGACGAGGGCGGCGGTGGTCGGTCAGGACGTGAAAGCCGTGGCCAGCTCGCGGATCACGTCGAGCCGGGTCGGGTCCTCGAAGCTGATCGCCAACTCCTGCACACCCACCGCCTCGTACGCCGCGATGCGCTCGCGGATCGTGTCCAGCGTGCCGATCAGCCCGTACTCGGCGAGGTCGCCGGGGTAGTTGTCCGGGGCCCACACCGGGATCGCGGCCCGGGCCTCGGCGTCGGTGTCGCGGATGATGCAGTGGGTGGTGGTGGTCTTCCAGATGCTGTCGTAGTCGCGGCCCACGTCCTCGCAGTGCTTGCGCAGGATGTCGAGCTTGCGCGCGATGCCCTCGGGCGCCTCGATCACGTTGCACTGGTCGGCGAACTCGGCGACGATCCGCAGCGTCACCTTCTCGCCGGACCCCGCGACCAGCAGCGGGATGTGCGGCGTCTGCACGCCCTTCGGCTGGTTGATCGCCGAGTTGACCTGGTAGTGCTTGCCCTCGAAGGTGGCTTCCTCCTCGGTCCACAGGGCGAGCACCACCTGGCAGGCCTCGCGCAGCCGGCGCAGCCGCTCACCGGTGGTGGGGTACTCGTAGCCGTAGCCGACGTAGTCCGCCTCGTACCACCCGCCGCCGATGCCGAACGTGAGCCGCCCGTTCGAGAGGACGTCCACAGTGGACGCCATCTTGGCCTGGAGCGCGGGGTTGCGGTAGTCGTTGCCGGTGACCATCGGTCCGAGCCGGACGTTCGTGGTCTCCCGGGCCAGCGCGGTCAGGGTCGACCAGACCTCGAAGAAGTTGGCCTGCGAGGCCGGGACGGTGTGGAAGTGGTCGGGCGCCCACAACGAGTGGTACCCGCTGTCGTCGGCGGCCTTCGCGATGGCGACGATGGTCTCGAACGCCTCCGCCGGATCCGGGATGCCCACCAGGTCCTGTCCGAAGCCGGTGGGGAGGAACAGGCTGTACTTCATCTCGCAGCCTCCTGTGGTGAGCGCACAGCGTGCGGACATCCGACCGGGAGAGGGCCGGGCGGCCCCCGGAAGATGAGACTCCCGGGTGGCCGCGGAGGAACCGCGATTTTCTTGCTCAGCCGGTGGTGGCGACCGGCTCGACGTCCGGGAGTCCGAACCGCGCCACCAGGCCGGGGTCGACGAACAGCACGATCTTCGCGATCCCGTCCGCCGCCAGCGTGAGCACCGAGACGCCGAAAGCCCGGCGCACCCCGTCCTCGCCCCGCCGGTACACGGCCGTGCCGGGCTGCCCGTTCGCCTCGATCGGCACCAGCCGCCATTCGCCGGGCGTGCCGATCGCGTGCCGGGCGACGAACGGCGCACAAGTCTGCTTGCCCGCGAACCAGGTCGCGCTGGGGACGGTTTCGAGGGTGGCGTCCGCGCGCAGCAGTCGTTCCAGCGCCGCGGCGTCGGAGTTCTCGAACGCCTTGATGTACTGGTCCAGCAGTGCCCGCAATTCCGGCTCGTCGGGTTCGGTGACCCGATCCATGTCGGCCGAAACCTCTTCCAGTCGAGCCCGCGCCCGTTGCAACATGCTCTTGACCGCAGGCGTCGTGGTGTCGAGCATTTCCGCGACCTCGCTGGCCGGGAACGCCAGAACGTCCCGCAGCAGCAACACGGCCCGCTGCCGACCGGGCAGGTACTGGAGGCTGGCCACCAACGCCAACCGCAGACTTTCCCGTTCCGCGACGATCACCGCGGGGTCACCGGATTCCCGCACCCCGTCGTGCCCCCGGGTGGTGGAGGTGGAGATCGGCTGGAGCCACAAAACCCCAGGACCAGCGGGCACTTGCGGCGTGTCGGGATCGTCGGCCGGCCCACCGAGCCCGGAGGGCAGCACCCGCCGGCTCCGCTGCTGCAACGCGGTCAAGCAGGCATTCGTCGCGATCCGGTACAACCACGCCCGAACGGACGAACGCCCTTCGAACCCGCTGTAGGAACGCCAGGCACGGAGGTACGTCTCCTGGACCACGTCCTCGGCGTCGTCCACCGAACCCAGCATCCGGTAGCAGTGCGCCAGCAGCTCGCCGCGGTAGCTCTCGGTGGAGCTGGCGAACTCGGTGTTGTCCGGCATTCCGTCTCCCGTGCGTGACCACCGACGCCAGTGGACCCCGGCGGCGACGCTGCGGTCGGCGGTCGAGCTGGACGACTCCTGGTAAGCACACGGTACCCGCGCGACGCCACAGCGCGAACACGACCCGTCAACACGCGCCGCACCAGGGATTCCACGTTCGGGCCACACGGGAGGATGCCGGCCGCATAGGCCAATCGGCCTACCAG
>NZ_JAPSLK010000014.1:0-9022 GCF_031180885.1 Saccharothrix sp. | reverse complement strand
CGGGGGACGAACCGAGGCCCTTCCTGTGGCTGATAGCCCATAGGGGGCGCCTGCGGCGCGAAAGCAACGCCTGCGGCGCGAAAGCAACCGCGTTTCGCGCGGACGGCAAACGCCTTCGGTGTAAAGCGTGCCTTTGGCGCAGGAAAGCAACGCGCTTCGCGCGGGAACCCGGGCTGAGCCGGGGTGTGCAGCGCTGCTGCGCGGGAGCAGCGGTGCGACGGTGCGGCGGTGTGTGCGCGAAGTGCGTTGCCTCTTGCCCCGGGTTTCCTACTTCTTGATGAACTCCGACGCGTAGGTGCGCAGCACGTCCAGGTCGAACGGGTTGAGGAAGGACACGGCCAGCTCCTCCACGCCCGCCTCCTCGTACGCCGCGATCCGCTCGTGGATGGTCTCCACGGTGCCGATCAGGCCGTACTCGGCGACGTTGCCCGGGTAGATCGCGCCGACGAACGGCGGGGTGGCCGCGACGGCCTCCTCGTCGGTGTCGGCGATGATGCACAGGGTGGACGTGGTCTTGCGGATCTCGCTGTAGTCGCGGCCCACGTTGTCGCAGTGGTTCTTGAGGACGCCGAACTTGCGCTTGAGGCCCTCGGGGCTCTCGATGACGTTGCAGGCGTCCCCGAACTCCGCGACGATCTTCAGGGTCATCTTCTCGCCCGCGCCCGCGACGAGCATCGGGATGTGCGGCGACTGCAAGCCCTTCGGCTGGTTGATCGCGCCGTTGATCTGGTAGTACTTGCCCTCGAAGGTGGCCTCTTCCTCGGTCCACATCGCCCGGATGACCTGGACGGCCTCGCGCAGCATCCGCAGGCGCTCGGCGGCGTCGTGGAACTCGTAGCCGTAGGCGGTGTAGTCCGGCTCGTACCAACCCGAGCCGATGCCCAGGGTGAACCGGCCGCCGGAGATCACGTCCACGGTGGACGCCATCTTGGCCTGCAGGGCCGGGTTGCGGTAGCTGTTGCCGGTCACCATGTGACCCAGGCGGACCTGCTCGGTCTCCCGGGCCAGCGCCGTCAGCACGGACCACGACTCGAACAGGAACGCCTGCGAGGGCGGGACGGGCACGAAGTGGTCGGCCACCCAGACCGACTCGTAGCCCGCCTCGTCCACGGTCTTGGCGATGCGCACCAGCGTCTCGAACGCCTCCACCGGGTCGGTGAAGCCAGCCAGGTCGTTGGTGTACCCGGTGGGCAGGAACGTGCTGTGTTTGATGGCCATGCTCGCTCTTTCCTCGTCATGCGGATCTGGCCGCGTCGGCCGGTGCGGCGTCAACGACGGCGGGCGGTGTTCCGCAGTAGAGACCCGGCTCCGGCGCGAAAGGAATCGCGGGCGTGCGAGGGTGGGCTGATATTCGCTCCGACAGGGAATATCGCGGTCGGCCGTTCGGGTGTGCCCGCGGGTAGCGGCTTGACACCCGTCCCCCCGATGGGGGAAACGTGATGCGCGCCCGCGGGGAATCTCCGGCCCGGCGAAGGGTTCGGCGTCGCGCGCTCACCCCACTCCACCCCAAGCCCAGGAAGCAGGTCCGTGATGCCCGAATCACCCCTGACCCTGACCGCCGCGGCCGCCGCGCTGCGCGCCGGCGAGGTCACCAGCGTCGAGTTGACCGAAGCGTCCATCGCGGCCGCGCAGAAGGCCGACGACGCGCTCGGCGTGTACCTGTCCCGCTTCGACGAGCAGGCGCTGCGCGCCGCGGAGCGGGCCGACGGCGAGCTGGCGTCCGGGGTCGACCGCGGGCCGCTGCACGGGATCCCGGTGGGGATCAAGGACATCATGCCCACCGTCGAAGGGCCGACCACCTCGCAGAGCCTGGTGTTCGACCGGAACTGGGGCGACGGCCGGGAGGGGCCGGTGATGGCGCGGCTGCGCGCGGCGGGCGCGGTGATCACCGGGAAGACGACCACGATGGAGTTCGCGCTGGGCCTGCCCGACCCGGACAAGCCGTTCCCGTTGCCGCGCAACCCGTGGAACCTCTCGACGTGGGCGGGCGGGTCCAGTTCGGGCAGTGCCAGCGGGGTCGCGGCGGGGATGTTCTTCGCGGGGCTGGGCACCGACACCGCGGGCGGCATCCGGATGGCGGCGGCGTTCAACGGGGTGAGCGGGCTGATGCCGACGTTCGGCCGGGTGCCGAAGTCCGGCTGCCTGCCGCTGGGCTACAGCCTCGACCACATCGGCATGATCGGCCGCTCCGCGCGGGACTGCGCGGACGTGCTCGCGGCGGTCGCGGGCCGGCACGAAAGCGACCCGGACTCGGTGGACGCGCCGTTCGCCCTGCCCGACCGGTTGGACTTCGACCTCACCGGCGTGCGCATCGGCGTGGCACGCGACGGGCACTTCCCCGCGCACGGCGACCCGGCCACGGCCACCGCGTTCGAGGCGGCGCTGGCGGAGTTCGCGGCGGCCGGCGCGGAGCTGGTCGAGGTGGCGCTGCCGTACCGGGCCGAGGTGATGACGGTCCACCAGGTGACGATGACCAGCGAAGGGCTCGCCTACCACCGGCCGGACATGCACGCGCGCTGGTTCGACTACTTCGCCGCGACCCGGTGGATGCTCGCCCAGGGCGCATTGGTGTCCGGCGCGGACTACGTGCAGGCGCAACGGGTCCGCCGGGTCGCCCAGGACGCGGTGGCCCGGCTCTTCGACACCGTGGACCTCATCGTCTGTCCCACCGCGTCGATGGGCTCGCCGTCCTACGCCGACCTGTCCGGCGACATCACCGCGCTCGGCGCGCTGATCCACACCGGCTACTGGGACTGCATCGGCAACCCGGTGCTGGCCGTGCCGATGGGCTTCACCGACTCGGGGCTGCCGCTGTCGCTCCAGATCGCCGCGCCGGCGTTCGGGGAGGCCGCGGCGGTGCGCGCGGGCGAGGCGTTCCAGGCGCGCACCGACTGGCACCTGCGGGTGCCGGGGATGGACCCGGGCACCGACGCGCAGCCGCCGGCGCCGGGCGCCCCGCCCGCCGCCGACCCCGCCGACCTGGCCGCGGTGCGCGCGCTGTTCGCCGGGGCCACCCTGTCCCCGTCCGACGGCGAGGTGCAGGCGTTCGCGCTGGGCTACGCCGACGTCCGGGCCGGTGTGGACGCCCTGTACGCGGTGCCGGAGGCCCGGTACGCCGACCCCGCGCTGCGCTTCCGCGCCGACGGGCGGATCACCGACTGGCGGCGGTGAAATCCCGGCATTCCGTCCGGTACGAGCACTCAGCAATCTCGGAGATGGCCGGTCGAACACCAGTCACGATGATGGGGAGGTCACCATTCCGGCCCGCAGGGGGTCGGACGGCTCGGCCCGACGCTGGGGGACTGACGCGACATGAAAGCGCGGGACGGAGCGGGTGTCCGGGACCTCGCCGGCACCCCACCGTAGCCGCGGTCGCCAATCCCTTGCAACACAACGGAAAGCCTCGTGAGCCGTGGCGGTCTGGGGCGTATTAGGAGGTTCGCGGTCATGGCCGCTGTGCAAGTCGGCATCGCGTTGCCGGTCCGGGAGACGGCGATTCTGGGTTACCCCGACGCCGGTCCGCTGATGAAGATGGCCCAGCAGGTGGAGGAACTCGGCTTCGACTCGGTGTGGGTGGGCGACTCGTTCGTCGCCCGGCACCGGCTCGAGCCGCTCACCCTGCTGGCCGCCATCGCGATGATCACCAACCGGGTCACCATCGGCACCGCGGCGCTGACCGCCGTGCTGCGCGACCCGCTCTACCTCGCGCACATCCTGGTGACCCTGGACCAGCTGGCCGGCGACCGGCTGCGGATCGCGCTGGGCACCGGGTTCCCGCTGCCCGCCAAGGCCGAGCTGGACGCCGTCACCACCACCTACTCCCAGCGCGCCGGCCGCGTGGACGAAGCGGTCGAGTTCTGGAAGCGCCACTGGCGCGGGGAGGACGGCGACTTCGTCGGCAAGCACGTCGACCTGACCGGCCTGGAGAACCAGTCGCCGCCCACCACGCCCGGCGGGCCGAAGATCTGGTTGGCCAGCAACGGCAAGCCGCGCGCGGTCGCCCGCACCGGCGCCCAGTACGACGGGTGGCTGCCGGTCCGGATCGACCCGGACGAGTACCGGGTGTCGCTGCGGCAGATCCGGGAGGTCGCCGAGGCCGCCGGGCGCGACCCGCTGGCCATCGAGCCGTCGCTGTACATCACGGTGAACATCAACGACGACCCGGCCGAGGCGCTGGCGGGCCTGGAGGACTACACCGACCGCTACAACAACATGCCCATCGAGCCGCTGCGGGCCTACCAGCTCTACTACGGCGGGTCGGCGAAGGACTTCACCTCCTACCTCGCGGAGTACGTCGAGGCGGGCGCGCGGCACATCGTGTTGCGCATGGGCACTTTCGACCACTACGAGCGCAACGTCCGGGCGATCGCGGAAGGCGTCATGCCGGCTCTGCACGCCATGAACGTCGACTGAGATCGGGGCAGCGATGCGGTTCGCGGGCAAGGTGGCGCTGGTGACCGGTGGCGGCACCGGCATCGGCAGGGCGACGGCGGAGGCCTTCGCGGCGGAGGGCGCGACGGTCGTCGTCGCGGGCCTGGACGAGGAGCCGTTGCTCCAGACGGTGAAGGCCATCGAGGCGGCGGGCGGCGAGGCGAGTTCCATCGTCCTCGACGTCACCGACGAGGACGCCGTCGCGGAGATGGTGGCCACGACCGTGCAGCGGCACGGCGGCCTGGACATCGCGTTCAACAACGCCGGTGTCATGGTGGGCGGCCCGGTCGCGGAGCTGGCGGCGCGGGACTGGGCCCGGGCGCTGTCGGTCGCGACCGGGACGTGGCTGACGATGAAGCACGAGATCCGCCACATGCGCGAGCACGGCGGCGGCGCCATCGTGAACATCTCCTCGATCATCGGCCCGCACAAGACGATCCCCAACACCGGCGGGTACGCGGCGGCCAAGGCCGCGATCACCGCGCTGACCAAGACCGCCGCGGTGGAGCACATCCGCGACGGCATCCGGATCAACGCGGTCAGCCCCGGGCCGATCGCCACCCCGCTCTCGCTGATACGCGGCGAGACCGAGGCCCAGCAGGCCGAGCGGATGAAGACCACCCTGCCGATCGGCCGGATCGGCACGGTCGACGAGGTCGCGCGCACGGTGCTGTGGCTGGCCTCGCCGGAGTCCTCGTTCACCGTGGGCGCCGACATCGTCCTCGACGGCGGCGCGACCGCCTGACCTACGACGGGAGAGACCATGATTCTGGTGGTGGGCGCGACGGGCGTCGTCGGGCGCGAGGTGGTCGCCCAGCTGGTGGCGGCCGGGCAGGAGGTGCGGGCACTCGTCCGCGACCAGGGCTTGGACCACGGGCTCGGTGGCGAGGTGAAGGTCGTGCCCGGCGACCTGGGCCGGCTGGACTCGCTGACCGACGCCCTGACCGGCGTGGACAGCGCGTTCCTGCTCACCGGTGGTGGGCCGGAGACCCCGCTGCACGACGCGAACTTCGCCACGGCGGCGGCGCGGGCGGGTGTCCGCCACCTGGTCAAGCTGTCGATCATCGGGGCGGAGTACGGGTTCACCGACCTGGTCAGCACCTGGCACCTGGCCGGCGAGCGGGCGCTGCGCCAGATCGGGGAGCGGCCCGATGGTCCACAGTGGACGTTCCTGCGGCCGGGCGAGTTCAGCTCCAACGCCCGGCTGTGGGCGGGGCCGGTCAAGGAGCGGGGCGCGGTGTTCTGGGCGCAGGTCGACCCGAAGGTCGCCGTCATCGACCCGCGCGACGTGGCCGCGGCGGCGGTCACCGCGCTGACGACCGAGGGCCACGAGGGCAAGACCTACCGGATCGGCGGCCCGCAGGCGCTGGACGTCCGCGAGCGCGTGGACATCCTGGCCGCGGCCCTGGGCAAGCCGCTCAAGCTGGTCGAGCTGCCGATCGCCGACGTGGCGCAGGCGGCCGAGCGGGCCGGGCGGCAGCGGCTGGTCGTCGAGACGACCCTGGGCAACCTGACCCGGCCGGAGTTCCAGGAGAAGGCGTCCCAGGTGCTGCCGACCTTCGAGGAGCTGGTGGGCCGGCCGCCGCGCACGTTCGAGAACTGGGTGACCGACCACCTGGGGATCTTCCGCTGACCCCTGGTGCTTCGCACGACGGTGTGCCTGCTTTCAGGCACACCGTCGTTGTGCGGAGGGGTTTCAGTAGGGCAGTCGGATGGACTGCTCGTGGTTGAAGATGTTCTTCGGGTCCCAGGCCTTCTTGGCCCTCTGCAGGCGGGGGTAGTTGCCCTTGTAGTACAGGTCGTGCCAGGGTGTGGCCGACCTGTTCCAGGTGGGGTCCCCGAGGTCGGTGTCGGGGTAGTTGACGTAGCAGCCGTCGGTCTGCGCGTTGGGCGTCGGCACGCCGCCGGTGTTGGCGAAGACCTTGGTGTAGAAGTCCCGCAGCCAGCCGCGGAACTTGGCGTCGTCGGCCGGGTTCGACCAGTGGGTGATCCACAGCAACTGGAACGCGGAGTCCCGGTGGCAGTGGGCCGTGGCGTCGGACGGGACCGCGTTGACCGCGCCGCCGTAGGACGACAGGCCGACGCTGATGGCCGTGGTGTCCATGCCGGGCGCGGTGAGGAAGTCGTAGAAGGTCCCGGCCTGCGCGTCGGTGAACGTGGCCTTCATGTACGCGGACTTGTAGTCGGCGCGCAGCGTCGGGTCGTTGAACGAGATGATCGCCTTGCCGATGTACTTCGTCGCCTGCAACCACGGCAGGGTGCGCGTGCCCCCACCCCACGGACCGACGCCGTTGAGCACGGTCTTGAGGTAGTCGTCCAGGATGGCCTGGGCGTTGGGCACGGCGGCGTCGACCTGCGTCATCAGGCCGAGGAAGCCCTTGGACTGGTGGTTGAGGGTGATCTCGGCGTGCAGCGCCGCGGCGGGGCTCGACGGTGAGCTGTTGGCGACGTGCCAGGCGCCGTAGTTCTTCAGCAGGTTCGCCAGGCCGTCCCGGGTCAGGGTGGCCCACGGGATGCCGATCTCGCTGAGCAGCACCTTCTGAGGCGGCCTGGGCAGGATCTTGGCGGGGTCGTAGGTCGTCATGCCGGGGGAGCGGAACAGGTACCGGGTGACGACGCCGAAGTTGCCGCCACCGCCGCCGGTGTGCGCCCACCACAGCTCGCGGTTGGGGTCGCTCGCCTCGCGGGTGGCCACCACGGTGGAGGCCCTGCCGTCCGCGCCGACGACGACCACCTCCACCCCGTACAGGTGGTCCACGATCAGCCCGAAGCGCCGGCACAGCATCCCCCAGCCGCCGCCCACGACGTGCCCGCCCATGCCCACGGAGTGGCAGATGCCGCCCGGCACCGTGACCCCCCAGGTCTGGTAGAGCTGCTCGTAGACGTCCAGGAGGGTCGTGCCGGCCTCGACGGCGACGGCGTTGTACTTGCTGTCGTAATACACGTTGTCGAGTTCGGACACGTCGAGCACGACTTTCACCGAGGGCTCGAACGGGAATCCCTCGAGGCAGTGGCCGCCGCTGATGACGGTGATGCGCTTGCCCGCGTCGACGGCCGCTTGCACGACCCCCTGCACCTGGTGCGTCGCGCCGACGACCTTCACCATTTCGGGCTGTCCGATGAACCGCTGGTTGAGCTGTCGCCGCACCAGGTCCCCGTACTGCGGGTCGCTGGGCGTGACGGTGATGGGTCCGAAGGTCGAGCGTGCGGTCAGTTCGCCCGACTCCTCCGGTGCCGCCGATGCCGTGCCGAGCCCCGGACCTGCTGCGGTGAGCGCAACGGCCGCGGAACCGGCGAAGAGGCGGCGGCGGGACAGTTGACGTGCCGGTAACTCTGCGTTGACTTTGCGGGGCATCCGTTAGTCCTTTCTCATTCCTTGATAACCCGATCGGTCTATCGGGTCGAGAAAAGGAGCACGGACAGCCAACGTCACAGCTCGGTTGTAATAAATGTTACTCGCGAGTACGTGACCGAGATCACAGCACTTCGGGGGTTGCGTTATTCCATATTCGTCGAACCGTTTTCGCGCATTTCCGGCACGGCGAACCACGCCCTCCGAAATCGGGGGGCGTGGGGTGCCGAGCGCCGTTTTTCGTCAGCCCAGGGCGTCGAGCGCCGCCACGACGTCCGCCGCCTCGGTGCGGGTGGTGTAGTCGGGGTGGACGTCGATCCACCGCAGGGTGTGGTCGGCGTCCACGAGCAGCACGCTCGGCATCGGCAGGCCGGTGGTGCCGTCGGTGTTGAGCCCCGCGACGTCGATCCCGAGCTTGGCCAGGGTGGCCAGCGCGTCCGGCGTCGGCGCGGTGTTGAAGCCCAGCTCGGTGGCCAGCTTGTTGCCCGGGTCGGACAGGACCGGGAAGGTCAGCGAGTTCTTCTCCAGCGTCGAGGCGGTGCCCTCGGGCTTCTGCGGGCTGATGCCGACCAGCGCGATGCCCCGCTCGGCCAGCACCGGCAGCAGCTCCGCCTCGTAGGCGCTCAGCGCCACGTTGCAGTACGGGCCCCAGGCGCCGCGGAAGGTGACGATCACGGCCGGGCGACCGTCGGTCACCCGGTACAGCGACGTCGGCTCGCCGGCGGCGTCCAGCAGCGGCACGTCGGGCACCGTCGCGCCCGGCTTCGCGACGCCGGCCGGCACGCCCGCGGCCCTCAGGGCGGCCTGCTCGGCCTCGAACGGGGTCAGGAAACCCGCCGGCGCCTGGCTCGTCATCGACGCCGTCAGCGCTGCGGTCCGGGCGGCCAGCGACTCGGTGGTCATGTGCGTTCTCCTCGGTTCTCGGTACTGCTCAAGCCGGGTGGGACCGTGGTCGGGCGCCCACCTTCGGCCGTTCGGATCTAGAGACCCTGGGCCGGTCGCAAAGGAATCGCTTCGCGACCACGAGGTGGGCGCGCCGATTCCTGTCCGCCTCCAACGGGGTCATTACGTGGTGACGGAAGTGACCGTCCGACATCGACGAGAGGTGCCGAACGTGACCGTGGACATCTCGATCACCCCGCCCGAGCCGAGGCCGAGTGCGGTGGCCATGCGGCGTGCCCTGCGTCGGGCCGCTGATGGTGCCGTTTTGGATGTGACCGAGGCGTCGGTGTTGTTGCG
>NZ_JAPSLK010000074.1 GCF_031180885.1 Saccharothrix sp. | reverse complement strand
AATCCCACCCAACGGCGAATGGGAAACCCACCGCCCCGACGGCACCAAAACCAAAACCGGCCAAGACGGCTACGTCCCCGGCACCCCCGACCACCACCGCACCAACCACACCGACGCCGACGACGCCCGCGACCGCATGGCCAAGCCGGTCAAGCCGATCAAGGACTCGCCGGACTACGACCGGTCGCCCCAGCAGCAGACCACCTGGGACCCGCCGCGCCAACCCAACGGCGATCCACTGCCCGAGGTGCCGATGCAGGTCGACACCCGGACCCGGGTCGCGGACTTCAACGGCCGCGAGCCGCTGCAGCCCAACTCCCGCATGGTCGTCACCGACACCGACGGCAACCCGCGCGGCGTGTTCTACACCGACGCCAACCGGAACATCACGCACGTCGAAACCTCCGTGCCCAACAAGGGTTTCGGCCAGGACCCGTTCACCGCGCCGGCCAACCCGGACACCTCGCGGCCGATGCCGGGCGTGACGTACCGGATCGAACTCGGCCACAACATGCACCACACCTACGAGGCGCCGACCCCGCACGACCGCGGGCCGACGGGGCCCCAGCCCGAGGCGACCGTGCCGCCGCCGCGCGACCCCTCCCTGCCGCCCGCCGACCCGCAGCCGCCGCGGCGCTTCGACGCGTTCGAGCGCGGCGACGCGGCTCCCGCGGTGGACTGGAACCCGCCGGGCGACGCGGACGGCAACTACCGGATGGCCGACCCGGTCCGGGACTACGACGTCCGCCAGTCCGGGCCGTTCTCGCTGACCGGGCCGCGCGACCCGCACACGCGCTACGACGTCTACGACAAGGACGGCAAGTGGCACGGGTCGTTCTACACCGACGCCGACGGCAACTTCTCGCACGTCCACACCTGGTCGGGCAACCAGGTCCACGGCTTCAACCCCGAGTTGGGCACCGGCCGGACGTGGAGCGACGGCGTCGACGTCCCGCGCCCGAACACGACCTACGCGGTGGGGCCGCGCTACCTGGAGAGCAACGGCTACGACCCGCGGGAACCGCGCCAGCTCTACCGGACCGACGAGCACGGCGACACCATCGCGGTCAGCGGCCGGCCCGACTACCCGCCGGCCGGCAAGACCGCCGAGGAGCACTGGGGCCCGCGGCGCGGCGAGCGCGGACCGGACAAGGACGGCAGGCTCCAGACCGACGTCGGCCAGATCGCCACCGGCGCCGGGCGCGGTAGCGCCCGCATGACCGGCGAGCTGGACCAGCACGCCCGGCCGCCGGCCGAGCGCCCGCTGTTCCGGTTCGCGGGCGGCCACCTGGTCTCGTACGAGGCCGGTGGTCCGGGCGAGCGGATCAACCACGTGCCGCAGTGGGCGCACGAGAACAGCAACTGGGAACTGGACGAGCGGCCGACCTCGGACTCCTGGCGCGCCATGGAGAACGACCTCACCGGCATGGGCCAGCGGCCCGACGCCACGGTCGACCGGTTCGACGTCTGGGCCGAGCGCCACACCCCGGACCGCCGCACGCCGGACGTCCTGCACGCGCGGTGGACGCTGTCCACGGACAACCCGCCCACGATCCGCACCGAAGGAAGGTCGTTCCACAATGTCCCCGGACCAGCCCGCCACCCCGACTTCGTCCCCCCGCCACCGCCGACCCCCTGAGCGCGGGGAACTGCTGCTGCACCGGGTGGGGCTGGACCTCGTCGCGGCGGCGCCCGAGGGCTGGCACCGGATCGACCTGCAGTACCGCGGCAACGTCGCCTACGGCCACACCACGCTCACCGTGCTGCGGCCGGGCGGCGTGCCGGTCGCGGTGGACCTGCCGGAGACCGTCGAACCGGCGCTGCGCGAGCTGCGCGACCTGATGCACGAACCCGGCACGGGCACGTGGTTCTCCATGCGCTACACCGTGGACCCGCCCCTGGAGTACCGGGCGCTGTTCAACTTCGAGCACGACCCGCGCTGGTCGCCGGACCTGCCGGCGGACGCGTGGGCGGCCGACCAGGCCGCGTACCCGCGCGCGCCGGAGTTCCTGCCGGACTGGCTGCGGGCGCGGCTCGCCGAGGACGAAGAGGGATACTGACCCCATGACTGAGCCACTCAGCGTCGAAGCCCAGGGCGAGGCCCTGGCCGCGATCACCGAGCGGCTGGTGTTCGAGCTGCCCCCCGGGTGGAACCACCTCCAGCTGATCTACGCCGCGGTGGGTGAGTACACCGCGTTCTCCGGCCTGCTGCGCATGGAGAACGGCGGCCTGTACGGGTGGGTGCCGCCGGACGACGTGAAGGACCGGTTCGCGGCCCTGCGCGCCGGCATGGCCCGCCCGGACCGCGGCTCGTGGTTCCAGGCCACGTTCCGCCTCGACTACCCGGACGCCTACTCGGTCGACTTCAACCGCACCGACCTGCCGGACTTCGCGACCCCGCCGCCCGCCGAGGCGTACGCGCGCGAACTCGAACTCTTCCCGCGCGCGGAGGAGCAGATCCCGGCCTGGCTGCGCGAGGGCGCGGCTTCCGGCGGCTGACCTTCCTCGCACGCGCGGTGGTCGAGCAGTGCGAACCGCACTTCGGCCTGGCGGAAGACCCGATCACGGAGTTGACGCACTACGAGCAGGCCGCCACCCGGGCGGTCGTCTGGCGGGCCTGACCGGCTGACGGGGTCAGTCCGGGGGCTCGACGGTTCCGGCGTTCTCGACGGTGTCCTGGGTGGTCGGGGTTTCCCGGGGGACCTGCGGGGTCTCCACGTCCAGGTCTTCCAGGCGCGGGGTGCCGGGGGACGGTGGTGGGTCCGGGTTCAGGGGGTTGTCGTCGGGTTCGGTCATGTCGGACGGTTACCCGCGCCCCCGCTCGGCCAAGCCCGATCGGCCGTTCGACGGGGATCGGGCCGGGGCCAGTTGGCCCAGTGCGGCGGTGAGCAGGAGGCGGGCTTCGAGGAGTTCGCCGTAGCGGAGGTGCTCGCAGGCGGCGTCCAGGCACGCGCGGGCCGCGCCGGGCAGGTCTCTATCACCCGGTCGAGTGCGTTTGAGGGCTTCGACGAGGCGGACGTGTGCGGAGCGTGCGCAGGTGGCCGGGTCGTGGGGCGGGCAGGTCTCGGTGAGGGCCTCGCGGATCGCGTGCTCCAGTGCGTTGACCAGTTCCCGAACGCTCATCGAGATCGCCGCCTCGGCCGTCCCGCGGACCCGCGCCGCGTGACGCAACCAGCGGGTTCCCCCGGCGGCGACCGGCCAATCCCCGGTTCACCGGGGGTGTGGCCGGGTATCGACGGGGCGGGGGACGACTGCGAGGAGGCGCGTGCTGGACGACAGCGGCACGACCATCGGTGTCGAGGAGGAGTTCCTGCTGGTCGACCCCGGGACCCGCCGGCCGGTGCCGCGCGCCGACGACGTGCTGGCGCGGGTCGGCGCTGTGCCGGGCGGGCAGGTGCACGGGGAGTTGCACGCCACGCAGGTGGAGTTCGCCAGCGCGGTGTGCACGGGCGTCGACCAGTTGGCCGCCCAGCTCGCCGAAGGACGGCGCCGGCTCGCGAGGGCGGCCCGGGACGTGGGCGCGGTGCTGGTGCCCTCCGGCGCGCCGGTGCTGGAGGCGACGCCGCCGCCGCGGCCGGGGCAGGAGCGGTTCCGGCGGATCACCGACCTCTACGGCGGCCAGGTCGCCGACTACCAGTGCTGCGGCTGCCACGTGCACGTCGGCGTGCCGGACCGGGAGACGGCGGTGGCGGTGGTCAACCACCTGCGCCCGTGGTTGCCCACGCTGCTGGCGCTGTCGGTGAACTCGCCGTTCGCGCACGGCCGGGACACCGGGTTCGGCAGTTGGCGGATGGTCGAGCAGTCCCGGTTCCCCGGCTCGGGCGTGCCGCCGCGGTTCGGGTCGGCCGACGCCTACGACGCCGCCGTGGACCGCCTGGTGGACTGCGGGGTGGTGGTGGACGCCGGGATGAGCTTCTGGCTGGCCCGGCTGTCGCCGCGCTACCCGACCGTGGAGGTGCGCGCGGCCGACACCGCCGCGACGGTCGAGCGTGCCGTGGCGCAGGCCGTGCTGACCCGGGCGCTGGTGGACCGGGCGGTGGCCGACCTGGCGCGGGGGCGTGAAGGCCCGGTGCTGGACGATCAGGTGCTCGCCGCGGCGGTGTGGTCGGCCGCGCGGTACGGGCTGGACGGTCCGGGGGTCGACCCGTGGCGCGGGGTGCGCGTCCCGGCGGAGGACCTGGTCACCGCGCTGGTCCGGCACACCGGGCTCGCGGGCGTGCCGGCCGGGGACGGTGGCGCGCGGTTGCAGCGGCGGGCGGCGGCGCGCGCGGCAGGCCCGCGACCGGGTTCGGACGGGGGACTGGTGGCCGTGGTCGACGCCCTGGCGGCGGCGTGCATCGGTTCCCGGGAGGCGGGTAACCCGCCGTCGTGACCCTGGCTCTGGAGACCCCCGTCCTGCCGACCCCGCGCGGACCCGTGTCCGCCGCGGTCGTGGCGGCGCTGCGCGACGACCCGCCACCCGCCGCCCTGCCGCTGGAGGAGGCGCGCGCGGCCGACCCGTACGGCGAGGACCTGCACCTGGCCCTGCACGTCTGCTACGAACTGCACTACCGCGGCTTCCGGGACGTCTCACCGGACTGGGAGTGGGAACCGGAGCTGCTGCGGCTGCGCGCCGGGCTGGAGCGGGTGTTCCGCGCCGCCCTGGACGCCGACCTGGCCGACCGGGTCGACCTGGTCGACGCCCTGGACGACCTGCTGGTGGAACCGGTGGACGGCGCGGGCGTGAGCCACTTCCTGCGCGACCGCGGCGACTGGTGGCACATGCGCGAGTACCTGGTGCACCGGTCGGTCTACCACCTCAAGGAGGCCGACCCGCACGCGTGGGTGATCCCGCGGCTGTCCGGCACCGCCAAGGCCGCGCTGGTCGCGGTCGAGTTCGACGAGTTCGGCGGCGGGCGGGGCGACCGGATGCACTCCCAGCTCTACGCGCGGCTGCTGGCCGGCGCCGGGCTGGCGACCGGTTACCTGCACTACCTCGACCACGTCCCCGCGCCGATGCTGGCCACGGTGAACCTGATGTCGCTGTGCGGCCTGCACCAGGGCCTGCGCGGGGCGCTGGTCGGCCACTTCGCCGCCGCCGAGATCACCACCGCGCCCAGTGCCGCCCGCATGGCCAAGGCGCTGGCCAGGATGAACGCCCACGCCGACTGCATCGCGTTCTTCACCGAGCACATCGAGGCGGACGCGGTGCACGAGCAGGTCATGCGGCACGACGTGGTGGGCGACCTGGTGGCGCGGGAACCGGAGCTGGCCTCGTCGGTCGTGTTCGGCATCCGGGCCACCGAGCTGTTGGAACAGCGCCTGGCCGACCACCTGCTGGGCGCGTGGGCACAGGGGCGCAGTTCCCTGCTGCGGCCGGTGTGAGGGCTGAGCGCTGCGGCCTGTGTGCGGGGTTCAAGCGGCGTCCGCGCGGACCACGACCAGTTCCTCCCGGTCCCGGCCCGGCTCGACGAAACCGTTGGCGCGCAACCACTCCGCCCGCCGGCGCAGCACCGGCCCGAACGGGACGACGCGCCGCGCGACCACCGCCGCCTTCAACCCGCCGCCACGCAGTTGGCGCAGGGTCTGGTCCTCGTCGGCCAGCGCGGAGTGCACGACGACCGCCATCCCCTTGTCCGCCAGCAACAACGGCAGCACCGCGCACAGCCGGTCCAGCACCGACCGCCCGTCCGGCCCGGCGTCCCACGCCACCGCCCGGCCCCGCGCGGGCGTCCCCGGAGCGGGCACGTAGGGCGGGTTGGCCAGCACGACGTCGTAGGTCTCGCCGCCGACCAGGTCCGCGAAGTCCCCGCGCCGCACGCGGACCGGCACGCCCCGCGCCCGCCCGTTGCACCACGCCGCGACCACCGCCCGCCGGCTGCGGTCCACGGCCGTCACCTCGGCGGCCCCGGCCAGTCCCGCCAGGATGCCGAGCACCCCGGTGCCGGCGCACACGTCCAGCACCCGCGCCCCCTCGGGCACACCGGCGGCCGCCAGTGCTTCCGCCGCCAGCCACGTGTCCTCCTGCGGGCGGTACACCCCGGGCGGTCTCCACAGCCACATGGACGGAAGGTTCCCCACACCGTCCACCCCAAACAGCCGTCTTCCCGCTGTCTACAGTGGACGGACTACGGAGGCGCCCAGCGGGCGAGCAGGACGGTGGCGTCGTCGCGGAGCGGGCCGTGCTGGTGCGCCAGGACGGCTTTGACCAGGCGGCGGGCGGTCTCCGGCGGTGGGCTGCCGGCGGCGGCCTCGCGGCGCAGGAACTCGACGAGGCGGGGTTCGCCGAAGGGGGTGCCTTCGGCGTCGACGGCCCCGGTGACGCCGTCGGTGTAGAGGACCAGCCAGTCGTCCGGCCGCAGCGTCTCCTCACCCACGCGCAGGTCGCCCAGGCCGAACCCGAGCGGGCCGCAGCCATCGCCCAGCGGCGTGACCACCTGCCCGCCGCGCAGCACCAGGGGTGGCGGGTGGCCCGTGTTGACGTAGCGCAGGCGGCCGGTGGTGAGGTCGAGGTCGACCAGCACGGCGGTGGCGGACGCGTCCGCACCGAACTGCCGCCGGATCGTCTCGTCCATCGCGCGGGCCTGCTCGGCCAGCCCCCGACCGGCGTGGCGGGCGCTGCGGTGCGCGGCCAGGGCGGTGGCGGCGATCAGGCCGCTGCGCAGGTCGTGGCCCGCCGCGTCGAGCACGACGAGGGTCGCGGAGGTCTCGGACAGGGCGTAGTCGAACGCGTCGCCGCTGACCTGCGGGCGCGGCTCCTGGACACCGGAGACCACGAACCGGTCCACGCCCGCGGTCGACGGCGGCAACAGGGACCAGATCAGCTCGGCGTTCACCGTGCGGGTCTCCGGCCGGCGGGTGCGGTCCACGCCGTCGCCGTACTGGGACAGCAGGGTGACCAGGTGCCCGAGCAGCATGGACAGCCACCGGCACTGGGTGCGCAGACCCGGGTCGTCCAGGTCCGCCACCGCGCCGACCTCGACCTCCAGCACGCCCAGCCGCTCCGCCCCGGCCAGCAGGGGCACCCACAGCCGGGGCCGGTCCGGGGTGTGCGCCGGGAAGATCCGGACCTGCTGGTAGGCGCGGCCGGCCAGGGTCGAGTCGACCTCCAGCGGGTCCGCGGAGCTGTTCGGCTGTCCGGGGAAGGCCATGGGGCGCAGCAGGCGCTGCTCGTAGTCGACCAAATGGACGGTGATGGTCACACCGAGTGCCGCCGCGGCGGCCTCCGCGACGGCGGGCAGCCGGTCCGGCGGGGCCAGTTCGCTGCCCTCCAGCAGGCGGACCAGGGCGGCGAAGGGCTCGCTGCGGGGCGTGCTGTCGCGGAACGGCCTGCTGTAGCCGGCGCGGTGGGTGAGTTCGTCGAGGCGTTCGTTGACGGCGTGGGCGAGCACGTCCCGCTCCAGCGGCGGCAGGCTGCCCAGGCCGTGCACGTAGGCGTCCACGTCGAGGAACCCGGCCTCGCCGCCGAGCCCGAAGTACCGCAGCCACAACTCCTCCGTGGACAGTTCGGCGCGCTGCAACGCCTGGGTGAGGCTGCGCTGCTGTTCGGCGGCTTGGTCCTCGGTCATGCGTCGTCAGCCTTGGTTTCACCCGGTCGGGTCGGCAGTACCCCGGTCCGGGTGAGTTGTTCGGCGATGTCGCGCAGCTTGGCGTTGGTGTGCTGGCTGGCCCGCGCGAGCACCGCGAACGCCTGGTCGGCGGTCAGCTTGTGGCGTTCCATCAGGATGCCCTTCGCCTGCCCGATCAGGTCGCGGGTGCGCACCGCCTCGCCCAGGTGGTCCCGTTGCTGGGCGGTGGCCAGGGCGATCGCGGAGTGCCCGGCGAACAGGCTGCCGACGTGCTCGGACTCGTCGTCGAACGCGTGCGCCCGCCTGGCGTAGAGGTTGAGCGCGCCCAGGTCGTCGTTCTCGACGAACAGCTGGAACGACAGCATCGACCCCACGTCCATCTCCACCGCCCGCGCGGCGAAGGCCGGCCATCTGGTCTCCTGGGCCAGGTCGGGCACGGAGACGATCTTCTCGTCGTACAGGGCGGCCAGGCAGGGGCCCTGGGCGGTGTCGTACTGGACCTGGTCGACGTCGACCGGCAGGTCACCGGTGGTGGCGACGGTCCGCACCTCGCGCCGGCCCAGGACCGTCATGATCCCGGCGTGCTCGGCGCCCGGCACGGTGCCCACCGCGGCGCGCACGATGGCGTCCATCGTCTCCTGCTCGCCGCCCTGCTGCTGGAGCAGGCGGGCGATGGCGGTGAGGTGGGTGGCCAGGTCGGGGCCGCCGGTGAAGGTGCGGCCGGCGCCTGGTTCGGGGGAGATCTGCTCGACCATGGGTCGCCTTTCCGTGGCGTGCGGCGGCGTGCCGGGGCGTGTCCCGGTGGTTACCCGCCCGCCGTCGCCGATCCACCCGCCGATCGACCCGGACACGCTGAGTGGCACGACGCGCCGGTCCTGGGTACGGTCGGTGACCAAGGGTTGAGCAGGCAGCCTGCCGTCCGCCGTCGCCGAGGCGATACCGGAGAGCAACTGTGCGCATCGCTGTCGTGGCCCTCGACACCACCGGCCCGCTTGCCCAGGTCACCGCCCTCGCCCGCGGTTTGACCCGGTTGGCGCACAAGGTGGTCGTCTACCGCACCGGGCCGGCCCGAACCCCGGTCGGCTACCGGACGGTCCACCTGACCCCTCAGGCGGACCTCGCCGAGTGCGTCCGCGAGCTGGAGGAGCACTGGTCCGACGAACGCCCGGACGTGGTCCACGCCCACGACTGGACCGCCGGCGTCGCGTCCCTCCTGGCGGCCCGCCGCTTCGACCTGCCGGTCGTGCAGAGCTTCCACGACGTCGGCGGGCGCCTGCGCCGCTCCGGCGTCCCAGTGCACCCCCGGAGGGAGGCGTTGGAACGGCTGATCGTCCGGCAGGCGGCGCACGTGCTGGCGCACGGCCGGGTCGACCTGGCCGACCTGCTGCGGATGGGCGTGCCCAGGTCCCGCGTGTCGCCCATGCCCGACATCGTCGACGTGGACCGCTTCACCCCCGACGGCCCGTCCGACGCCCGACGCATGCCCCACCGCCTGATCTCGGTGGGCCGGCTGCGCCCCACGTCGGGCCTGGACGAGGTGATCGACGCCCTGTCGGCGGTGCCGGACACCGAACTGGTCGTCGTGGCCGGTCGCGCGCCGGGTGCCGGGGCGGAGGTCGGCAGGCTCGCCACGTTCGCCCACCGCCACGGCGTGCGGGCACGGGTCCGCCTGGCCACCGACGTCCCCGCGCAAGCTCTGCCGCGCCTGTTGAGATCGGCTGACCTCCTGGTCAGCACCCCCGCATCCGGCCCCGGCGTCCTGGAGGCGATGGCGTGCGGTGTCCCGGTGGTCGCGGCTGCGGCGAGTTCGGCGGCGGCTTTGGTGGTCGACGGCGTGACCGGCGTGGTCGTCCCGCCCGCCGACCGCCCGACCCTGGTCCGCACCCTCCGCCGCCTGCTCGGCAGCCCGGCCCTGCGAGACGCCTACGGCACCGCGGGCGCGGACCGCGCGAGAACCTGCTACAGCCCCGGGTGCGTGGCCGAGAAGACCGCCCGCCTCTACAAGTCGGTCACCGCCCGGAAGTCGTCATAGCCCTGACCGAACCCGTCGTCGGACCGCCGGTCGTGACGGCTGATTCCCGCCGGCTGCCATCGGGGTCGGCCGGCGAGACTGGAGCGCGTGACCACGGAACCACTTGTGCACCAGCGCATCGAGCCCGGCATCCTGTACTTCGGCACCCCCGTCGTCCTGATCTCCAGCGAGAACGAGGACGGCACGCCCAACCTCGCCCCCATCTCCTCGGCGTTCTGGCTCGGCTGGCGCGCGGTGCTCGGGATCGGTGCCAGGTCGCAGACCACCCGCAACCTCCTGCGCACCGGGGAAGGCGTGCTCAACCTGCCCTCGGACGCGTTGGCGCCCAACGTGGACCGGCTCGCGCTCACCACCGGGTCGGACCCGGTGCCGCCGGGGAAGGCGCGGCGCGGGTACTTCCACGTGGCGGACAAGTTCGGGCGGGCCGGGTTGACTCCGGTGGCGTCGGAGACGGTGGGGCCGCCGCGGGTGGCGGAGTGCCCGGTGGCGATGGAGGTCGTGGTCGAGGCGGTGCACCCGGTGGCGGAGGCGGACGAGGGGCAGCGGGGGTCGATCGCCGCGGTCGAGGTGCGCGTGCAGCGGGTGTTCGTGCACGAGGACATCCGGATGGCGGGCGCCGAGGACCGCATCGACCCCGACGCGTGGCGGCCGCTGATCATGAGCTTCCAGAAGTTCTACGGCCTCGGCCCGCAGGTGCACCCGTCCACGCTGGCGACCATCCCCGAACGCCTCTACCGCGGCCCGGACATCGAACGGGCGCGGGCCGTCCCGGTGAAGGCGTGACTCAGCACGCCGCGCCGGTGCGGCGTTCCAGGAGGACGGTGTCGCGCCACACCCCGTGGTGCTGCGCGATGCGTTCGCGGACGCCGACGGTGCGGAAGCCGGCCGAGTGGTGCAGGGCGATGCTGGCCCGGTTCTCCGGGAAGATCGCCGTCTGCAACGTCCACAGGCCGGCGTCGTCGGCGGCGGTGACCTGCTTGTGCAGCAACGCCTTCCCCACGCCCCGGCCGCGCGCGCCGTCGCCGACGTAGATCGACGTCTCGGCGACGCCCGCGTAGCAGTCCCGGGCGGACACGGGGGTGGCGGCGGCCCAGCCGACCACCGCCCCGTCGATCTCGGCGATCCAGCGGTGGTCGGGCAGCCACTTGGCGTCCAGGGTGCGGCGGCTCGGGGTCTCGGTCTCGAACGTGGCGTTGCGGGTGGCGATGCCCTCGCCGTAGATGCGCCGCACGTCGGTCCAGTCGTCCTCGGTCATCGCGCGGACGGCGACGTCGGCGGGCAGGTCGGTGGGGCAGCACGGGCGCGTGACGACGGTGCCCATGACGGCGTCGGCGGCGTGCGGCAGTCCGGTGCAGCACGCGGTGTTGACCGACACGAGGGTCTGGGTGCCCTCCTTGCGCAGCCGCACGAACCCGGTGTCGGCGAGCTTGCGCAGGTGGTGCGAGCAGGTGGGCTGGCTGACGCCGATCGCCTCGGCCAGCGCGCCCACCGGGATCTCGCCGGGGTGCACGGCCACGGTGTGCAGCAGGCGGATCCGGGTGGGGTCGGCGAGGCAGGCGAACCACTGGGCGTAGGTCGTCGCGTCCTCGACCGGCAGGCCGGCGGCGGGCGTCAGCGTCGTCATGCCGTCGACTATAGCGTGGCCGGCCGGAGTCTTCAGAGATGTACGTCTATGAAGACTTAGTAAATTGATAGGGATTCATCGATGTTAGCGCGGTAGGTGCCCGGGGTGACGCCGGTCCAGCGGCGGAACGCTCGGGTGAAGGTCGAGGCGTCGGAGTAGCCCAGGCGCAGGGCGATGGGGGACAGGCCCAGACGGGTCGTGGTCAGCAGCTCGACCGCCGCCGCGTGGCGCGCCTCCGCCGCCACCCGGTGGAACGACGTGCCCTCGGCGGCCAGTCGACGCCGCAAGGTGCGCGGGGACATGTGCAGGCGCGCGGCGGCGGTGTCCATGTCGATGACGGTGCCATCGATGCGGAACAGCTCACGGACCCGTCCCGCGACCGGGCCGTCGAGCCGGTCGAGCAGCAGCAGATCGCACTCCCGGGCGCACGCGCGCATGGTCCGAGGATCGGCCTGCGGCAGAGCCCGGTCCAGTACCGACGTCGAGGCCACCAAGGCGTCGCGGGGCGCGCCGAACGACACCGGGACGTCGCCGAACAACCCCGGCGTCGGCGGCCGCCGCAGGTCGATCCGCAGCAGCGGCACCGGTTCGCCCAGCAACCCGCCGACGATGCCCCGGATCGACGCCAACTCCCGCTCCACCACGAAGTCCCGCACGGCCGCCGGCACGCCGCTGTCGTCCACCTGCATCCGGACCTCGCCCCCGGCCACCCGCAGCGACACGCCGGCGGTGGCGTAGGTCAGCGCCAGCCGGGGCAGCCCGACCTCGGCCGCGACGCCCAGGGTCGGGCTGGCCATCAGCGCGAAGCCCCACACGCCGTAGTGCCGCAGCCGCAGCCGTGACCCGACGTCGACCCCGAGCCCGGGCCGCGGGCAGGCGCGCACCAGGTTCCGCGCCACCACCAACTCCTGGGACCCGCGCACCACCGCCGCCGGGTCGTCCACCTCCTCGGGCGTGACCCCGCTGCCGGCGAGCAGCGTCCGGGCGTCCACCCCGTGCTCCCGCCCCACCGCCACCATGCCGCGCACCCCGGCCGTGCCGCGCCGGCCGAAAATGCCCACCGGGCGTCCCGTGATGTCTACGGCCCGCACCGCCGTCCTCCCTAACGTCAATTCCAGGGGGCGCCGGTGCCCGTCACCGGCAACCACCGTACAAGGCGGTTCGCGGCCCATCCGCGAATGCGCCGGGAAATCATTCGACCGGCCTAGGAAATGGAGTTGGCAATGACCCGAACGGTGCTCGTCACGGGTGGCAACCGAGGTATCGGCCTGGCCACCGCGCGGGCGTTCGCCGAACGCGGTGACCGGGTGGCGGTCACCCACCGCGGGGCCGTGGTGCCGGACTACCTGTTCGGCGTGCGGTGCGACGTCACCGACCCCGAGGCGGTGGAGGCCGCCTTCACGCGTGTGGAGCAGGAACTGGGCCCGGTGGAGGTCCTGGTGGCCAACGCCGGCATCACCGACAACACCCTGCTCACCCGGATGACCGAGGACCGCTTCGCCCGCGTCCTGGACACCAACCTCACCGGCGCGTGGCGCTGCGCCCGGCGCGCGGTCGGCCAGATGGTCCGCAACCGGTCCGGCCGGATGATCTTCATCTCGTCCGTGGCCGCCCTGTACGGCAGCGCCGGCATGGCGAACTACGCGGCCAGCAAGGCCGGCTTGATCGGGCTGGCCCGGTCGCTGGCGCGGGAACTGGGCAGCCGGCGGGTGACCGCGAACGTGGTGGCGCCCGGGTACGTCGTCACCGACATGACCGCAGACCTGCCGCAGCAGTACGGGGCGGCCTACCGGGACGCGATCCCGCTGCGCAGGTTCGCCGAGCCGGAGGAGGTCGCGGCCGTGGTCGAGTGGCTGGCCGGTCCCGGCGCCGCGTACATCACCGGCGCGGTCATCCCGGTGGACGGCGGGATGGGGATGGGTCACTGATGGACGTGCTCCTGGTAGCGCCGCGCCGGCCGCCCTCGTTGGCGTCCTTGCCGCGGGCCTCGCTCGCGGAGGTGGTGCGCAGGCGTCCGGATGTCGTGCTGGTGGACGCCGACGACGGGGTGGTGCGCGAGTTGGTGGACGCGGGGTTGGCGGTGGTGGTGTTGGTGGCTCCGCACGAGGTGGCCCGGTACCTGCACACCGGAGCGCGTGGCTTCGCGTGCCGTGACGGGAGGGAGGCGATGGCGGCGGCACAGGCGGTCGCGACCGGCGGAACCTACCTGGCGGCGGCGCTGGTGGAGCAGTTGCGGGCCAGCCCGCCGCTGCGGGAGTTGACCGAGCGGGAGCGCGAGGTGCTGCGGCTGGTGGCGCTGGGCAGGTCGAACCGGGAGATCGCGCGGGAGATGCACGTGACGGCCGCGACGGTGAAGACGCACGTGTCGCACATCCTGACCAAGCTCGACCTGCCCAACCGGATGCACGCGGCCCTGCTGGCGCAACGCGAAGGCCTGCGCTGCTGACCGGGTCACGGCTTGGTGAAGGCCAGGACGACGTTGTGGCCGCCGAACCCGAACGAGTTCGACAGGGCGGCGGTCACGTGCGCCCGGCGGGCCGCGTCGGCGACGATCTCCAGCTTCACCTCGGGGTCCGGGTCGGTCAGGTTCAGCGTCGGCGGGATGACGCCGTGGTGGATGGTCAGCGCGGTGAAGGCCGCTTCCACGGCACCCGCCCCGCCGATGCAGTGACCGGTGGCGGACTTGGTGGCGGTCAGCAACGGATGGGGGCCTACGGCGGCGAGGATCGCTGACGCCTCGACGCGATCGCCGACCCGGGTGCCGGGGGCGTGGGCGTTGACGTGGGTGACGTCGTGCGGGTTGAGGCGGGCCGTGCGCAGGGCTTCCTGGAGGGCTCTGACCTGGCCGTCCGGGGCCGGGGCGGTCATGTCGTGGGCGTCGGCGCTGAGGCCGGCACCGGCCAGGGTCGCGTACGGGCGGGCACCCCGAGAACGGGCGTGCGAAGCCTTCTCCAGGACCAGGGCGGCGGCGCCCTCGGCCATGACGAAACCGTCGCGGGCGGCGTCGAACGGACGGGACGCCCGGGTCGGGGTGTCGTTGCGGCGGGACAGGGCTCCCATCCGGGCGAACGTCGAGAGCGACAACTCGCCCAGGCACGCCTCCGCCCCGCCCGCCACGACGATGTCGGCACGGCCGGCGCGCAGCATCGACAGCCCGAGCGCGATGGCCTCCGCACCGGAAGCGCAGGCGCTGGTGGGGGCGTGCGCGCCGGCACGTGCGCCCAGGGCGAGGCTGACGGCGGCGGCCGGGCCGTTGGGCATGAGCATGGTCACGGCGAAGGGCGACACCCGGTCCGGCCCCAGCTCTTTGAGCCGCTCGTGTTGGGCGACAAGGGTTCCGCCGCCGCCCAAGCCGGTGCCGATGACAACGCCGAAGCGTTCCGCCGGCACGTCCGGGGCACCCGCGTCGGCCCACGCCTCGCGGGCGGCGATCACGGCGATCTGCTGGCAGCGGTCCCAACGGCGGGCTTCCACGCGGTCCAGCGCGGCGACGGGGTCGGCGCGTAAGGGCGCACCGATGCGCACCGGCAGTGCCTGAGCCCAGGGGAGGGCGACGGCCCCGGACTCGCCGGCGAGCAGGGCCGTCCACGACGACGGCGCGTCGCCGCCCTGGGGTGTGGTCATGCCCAGACCCGTCACCACCACCGGGTCGTCGGGCGGCGGGGGCAGGGTGGGGTGCAGGGCGTGTTCGAACAACGGGCGGCGCGGTGCCATCGGATTCCCCTTTCGTGGTGGGTGCAGGCAAGCACGTTCTCCGGTCTCTCCGGATCGGCCGCGCGGCCGATCCGCGAGCCGGGTCCGCCGGATTACGTTTTCTGCTCCCATGCGGAAAGGAGGCGCCATGCCGGCGCTGGCCGAACTGACGGACGTGGTCGAATTGTGTCGACATCAAGCGGAATGCTTTCCCGATCGGCGTTCGCACGTTTTCCTGGACCACACCGGGAACGAGTCCGCCGCGCTCACCTTCGGCGAACTCGACCTGCGCGCCCGGGCGATCGCCGCCCGGCTGCGCGACCTGGTCGGGCCGGGGGCGTGCGCGGTGCTCAGCCACGCGCGGGGCGTGGACTTCGTGCCCGCGTTCCTGGGGTGCCTGTACGCGGGGGTGGTGGCGGTGCCCGCCCCGGCCACCCGGCGCACCCACGGCGACCCCCGGTTCGAGCGGCTGGCCGACATCGTCGCCGACGCCCGGCCCGACCTGCTGCTGTGCGGCTCGGACCGGCTCGCCGGGCGGGGCCTGGTGGACCGCGCGCTGCCCACCGACCTGGTCGACCCGGCCCACGCGGAGCGGTTCCAGCCGGTCCCGGTCGGCCCGGACGCGATCTCCCACGTCCAGTACACCTCCGGCGCCACCGGCAAGCCCAAGGGCGTCGTGATCACCCACGGGAACGTGCTGGCCAACGTCCGCCTGATCGCCGGGTCCGCGCCGGACACGCCCGACCGGCCGCCCACGGTGACGTGGCTGCCGCTGTTCCACGACATGGGCCTGGTCGGCGGTGTCCTGCACCCGCTGTACGCGGGCCGCACGTCGGTGGTCATGGCGCCGCAGGACTTCGCCCGCTCCCCGGTCACCTGGCTGGCCGCGTTGGACCGCTACCGCGCCGAGTTCGCCGCCGCGCCCGCCCTGGGCTACGACCGGTGCGCCCGGCAGGTCACCGACGAGCAGCGCGACGCGCTGGACCTGAGCCGGCTGCGGGTGGCGGTGATCAGCGACGAACCCCTGCGCGCGGAGACCGTCGACGCGTTCGCCGCGCGGTTCGCCCGCAGCGGGTTCCGGCGGGAGGCGTTCTTCCCCGGTTACGGCCTGGCCGAGTCGACCGTGCTGGTCAGCGGCGGGCCGCGCGCGGGCGGGCCGGTGATCACCGCGTTCGACCCCGAGGAACTGGCCGCGGGCCGGGTCCGGCCGAGCCCGCACGGCCGCAGGCTGGTCGCGTCGGGCGTCCCGGACCCGGCGTGCACGGTGGTCATCACCGACCCCGACACGGGCGAACCCCTGCCCCCGGACCGGGTCGGTGAGATCCGGGTCGCCGGGCCGAGCGTCGGCGCGGGCTACTGGCGGCGTCCCGACGACCCCGCGTTCGGCACCACCGTCCCCGGCCACGGCGGCGGCTTCCTGCGCACCGGCAACCTCGGCTTCCGGCACGACGGCCTGCTCCACGTGCGCTGCCGGCTCGCCGACGCGATCACCGTCGACGGCCGCGTCCTGATGCCCTACGACCTGGAGGACGCGGTCGTGGCGAGCCACCCCGCGATCCGGGCCGCGTGCGCGTTCACCGACCCCGCCGGCCGGGTCGTCGTGCTGGCCGAGACCCGCGAGCCGGTGGCCGTCGAGGTGCCCGACGTGGACCTCGTCGTCCCGGTCCGCCCCGGCACGTTGCGCTACACCACCAGCGGCAAGCTGCGCCGCGCCGACACCCGGGCGGCCTGGCTGTCCGGCCGCGACGGGAGGACCCGCTGATGCACATCCTCGACCCCCGGATCCACCTGCCCGGTAACGGCGCCCCGCTGGCCACCCTGGTGGACCTGTGCCGCGCACGCGCCACCGCCGAACCCGACCGCCCCGTCTTCCGGCACCGCTCGCCGGACGCGACCCTGACCCTGGGCGAGTTCGACACCCGCGCCCGCGCGCTCGCCGTCCGGCTGCTGGACATCGTCCCCGCCGGGTCCCGCGCGCTGCTCGGCTTCGCGCCCGGTCTGGACTTCGCGGTGGGCCTCGCCGGTTGCCTCTACGCGGGCGTGGTGGCCGTGCCGGTGCCACCGCTGGGCGGACCGGGCGCGCGCGTCGAATCCGTGGTGCGCAGCGCCCGACCCGGCGTCGTGCTCTCGACCGCGCGGGAACTGGCCGCGCTGGGCGAATTGTTCCACCGCACGCCCGCGCTGGCCGACCTGGTCACCATCGCCGTCGACACCCTCGACCCGACGCGAGCCGACCGGTGGCAACGGCCCGACGCCGGCCCGGACACGGTGGCCTACCTCCAGTACTCGTCCGGGTCGACCGGCGTGCCCAAGGGCGTGACCCTCACCCACGCCAACGTCCTGCACAACCTGGCGTTGATCCACCAGGCCACCACCCGGCCCGGCGACGCCGAGGGCGAGCCACGGCCCACGTCGGTGCTGTGGCTGCCGCAGCACTACAACATGGGCCTGATCGGCAGCGTGCTGGAACCGCTGTACTCCGGGCACGACGTGGTCACCATGGCCGCGTCGGCGTTCGTCCGCAGCCCGTACACGTGGCTGCGCACCCTGTCCGACGTCGGCCGCGTCGACACGTGCGCGCCGAACTTCGCGCTGGACCTGTGCACCCGCCGGATCACCGGGCCGCAACTGGACACCCTCGACCTCGGCGGGGTGGAGATGCTGCTCATCGGCGGCGAACCCGTGCGGGCGGCCACGCTCGACCGGTTCCACGAGACCTTCGCGCGGGCGGGGTTGCGCCGGGAAGCCCTCGTGCCCGCCTACGGGCTGGCGGAGTCGACCGTGCTGGTGACGGCGGGTCAGATCGGCCAGGGACCGGTGCTGCTGCGGGTCGACCGGACCGCGTTGAGCGCCGGCGTGGCACGGCCGGTCGAGCCCGCGGCGGGCGGGCACGTGCTGGTCAGCTCGGGCGCGGTGCCGCCGTCGACGACCGTCGTGCCGGTGGACACCGCCACCGGGCTGGCGTGCGACGACGGTCGCGTGGGGGAGATCCACGTGTCCGGGCCGAGCGTCGGGGCGGGGTACTGGAACGCGGGGCCGGACGTGCCGGACGTGTTCGGCGCGGTGCTGCCCGACCACCCCGACCGCCGGTTCCTGCGCACCGGCGACCTCGGTTTCCGTTACGACGGCGAGCTGTTCGTCACCGGCCGCGCCAAGGACGTGATCATCGTCGCGGGCGCGAACCACTACCCGCACGACATCGAGGCGACCGTGGAGCAGGCGCACCCGGCCGTGCGCGAGCGGGGCGTGTGCGCGTTGGGGGTGGACGACGGGGAGCGGGAACGGCTCGTGGTGCTGGCCGAGGTCGTTTCGGGGTCCACAGTGGACGGTGTGGAGCTGGTGCAGGCGATCCGGCGGGCGGTCCACGTCTCGCACGGTCTTCAGGCGCACGGCGTGGAGCTGCTCGCGCCGGGAGCCTTGCCGTACACGGTGAACGGCAAGCTGCGCCGTGCGGACTGCCTGCGTGCGCACCTGGCCGGCACCTTGCCCCGATGGGTGCCATGACGCGGGTCACGGTGTGTCACGGAGGTGGGGGAGCCGGTGTCTTCAGTCCGATCGGGCGCGCGGTGCCACGGCTGGAGAGGGGATTTCCATGAGCAAGGTCTGGTTCGTCACCGGTTCGTCGCGCGGTCTGGCCCGCTGCTTCGTCGAGGCCGCGCTGTCCCGGGGCGACAAGGTTGCCGCGACCGCGCGCAGTGTTGCGAGCCTTGACGACTTGGTCGACACCCACGGCGATGCGGTGCTGCCGTTGGAGATGGACGTGACCGACAAGGCCGGCGTGGCGGAGGCCGTGCAGCGGGCGGTGCGTCGGTTAGCGCGAGCGCCTGGCGCGGTGGCGGGCAAGCAGCCGGCGGGTGACCCCGTCGCGGCGGCGCAGGCCTTGCTGAAGCTGGTGGACGCGGAGAACCCGCCCCTGCGGGCGCTCCGCGGCCAGGGCTTCTACCCGATGATCAAACAGGCGTACGCCGACCGCCTCCAGATGTGGGAGGACTGGCAGGCCCTGTCGGCGGAAGCGCACGGCAACCTGGCCCAGGCCTGACCACGGTTCCGGTGCCCCCGCGCCGGGGCACCGGGATCGGCCCACGCACCACGAGCCGGACTGGCACTGCCGGTCGGGCCGCCGCGCCGGCCGGCCTTCCGCAACGGGCCGGGCGGGCACTTCCCCAAGGCCGTGCCACCGGGCGGGGTTCACGCGTTCGGCAACGCTCGCCGGTCCCGGTGCACCCATCAACCGTCAGACCGCCCGGAACATCCCCTTACATGGACGCGAGCAAAGCGGTGAGCGGAACTGGCACCCGGGCGAGCGGGATCGCGTCGACGAGCAAGCGGGCGTAGCGGAGTTTGCGTCGTGAGCCTGCGCCGAGGAAACGTCGCATCTGCGCCGTTTCGTCCCTTCCGCGCCACGCCGGCTGCCGCTGGATCTTGCGAAACGCCCCCAGGTCACCGTTCGCGCCCAGCACCTCCGTGACCAACACGGTCCCGGCGGCGCGGATCAGTTCGTCCTCCAAGTCCTCGACGCACACGAAGAACCCCATCCGCGCCAGAGCATCCCGCGACCCCGGCGCACCCAGCCCCGCCGCCGCCAAACCCCGCTGGAGGACGCCCACCTCACCAAGGTCGCACAGCCCGACCAGCCGCACCCCGCCCCCGCCGAACCGCCGCAACTGCCGGGCCACCCCGTGCGCGCCACCCACCGGCAGCACCACGACACCCTCGGCCTCCAGGTCCCGGCCGTGCCGCAGAGCAAGGGTCTCGACCGCGATCTGGTCGCTGACCCCCTCGACCAGCACCACGACCCGGGCACCCTCCGCGCGCGCCAACGCCACGACCGTGGCCTCGGTCGCCGCCGCCGGCCCGGTCACGTACCCCGCGAGAAGCTCGCCACCCTCCACCACCGCACTCTCGACCAATCCCCCGATCCACGCCACCCGATATGCCAGACCTCAGGCGCGGCGGGCCGCGATCGTCTCCCGCACGACCTCGAAAGCATCCGCCACCGGCCCCAGGTGGGCCAGCTTGTCCGGGTTGATCACCGCCCGGATCGTGTGCACCCGGCCACCCAGCACGTCCAAGCTCAGGATGTTCACGATCCGCCCCTCCCTGTCGCGGAACACCGCGCCTGGCCGGCCGTTGACCTCCAGCGGCTGCACGGTGCCGCCGATCCGCACCTCTTCGGCCGGCTCGACGTGCTGGTCAACAACGCGGGCGTCACCGGTTCCGGCCAGGTCGGGCCGATGGACGCGGTCGACCGGGTACCCGGCACCGTGGACCTCGACATGGTCCGGTCGGTGTTCGAGACCAACGTCTTCGGGGTGATCGCGGTGACCAACGCCCTGCTGCCGCTGCTGCGCCGCTCACCCGCGCCCCGCGTGGTCGACGTCAGCAGCGCGGCGGGCTCGCTGAGCCTGGCCGCCGACGGCCCCACCGGCGGCTTCTTCAACGTCGACGGCCCGGTGCCCTGGTAGGCACTTCCCGAAAAGCGGCTACCCGGGGTATGTGGTCTAGTACGCTCGGCTGATCCACAGCGCTCGGGAGGTGCACAGTGGACGGTGGAGCCAGCCCTCAGCAGCGGCTGCAGGCGTACCGGCAGGCCTTGGGCGAGGACGGTGCGGACATCGGGCAGCTGCCCCCGGACACCGGCGAGCACGTCGGCAAGTCCCAGGACGACCTGGTCACCGTGACCGTCTCGCGCGGACGGGTCACGGACGTGGCAGTGCGGTCCGCGCCGGCGGAGGTCGCGGAACTGGACCGGCACCTGGCGGTCGCGGCGAACGCGGCGCTGGCCGCGTCCCGAGCGGTCTCGCCGACCGCCGAGGACCCCATGCCGGACCTCAACGCCCTGATGGGCAGGTTGGCCGAGGTCGGGGAGCGGAGCAGCCGGTTCCTGCGCCAGGTCGGGACGGCGGTGGACGAGGTCATCGCGAAGGTCGGTCCGCGGACCGGCATGCGCGGTGACCCGTCACCCACCGGCGTGGACGCGTTGTTCGCCGAGGCCACGGCCGTGGTGCGGGCGGCCCGCGACTCGCTGGGCGGGCTGGCGGGCGCCCAGGTCACCGGCTCCGGTTCGGACGAGGACCACGAGGTGTGGGTGACCATCGGCACCGACGGGAACGTGTCCCGCGTCGAGCTGTCGCCCGCGGTCCGGGACATGACCGCGCGCCAGTTCACCGACCGCGCCCGCCAGGCGCTCGACGCCGCGCTCGTCGACTGGACCGCGCAGCGCCGCGCCCAGCCGCCGGACGCGTCCACTGTGGACTTCGGTCGGCTGTCCGCGCAGGCCGAGGCGCTGCGCACGCAGAGCTTCGAGCAGCTGCGCGGGTACACGGCCAAGATGCGGTCGATCATGGGAAGCATCGGCGAGCCCTAGAGGGGGAGAAGTGTCCGGAGGCCTGAACCTCTCGGGTGAGTCCATCGGGCGGTCAGGGGACCAGCTCACCGGCACGGCCGAGCGCCTGGCCGGCGAGATCGCCTCGTTCCGCGCGAGCCTGGCGTCCTACGGCAACCCGTTCGGCGGGGACGACCTGGGCTCCGCCATGCAGATGATCTACGACGTGATCTCCGAGGCGGCGCTGGAGAGCTTCGAGGACAACGCGGGCGTGCTCACCGAGACCGGCGGCAAGCTGGTGGAGATGGGCGCCGAGTACGTCAACGTCGAGCAGGCCAACCAGAACCTGTTCACCGGGCTGGGAGGGGACGGCCGGTGACCACGGGTCTCATGCTGCCGCCGGAACTGTCCGGGCTGCTCAACACGCTGGGCTTCTCGTGGCCGGAGGGCGACGAGGGCAAGATCTTCGACATGGCGGGGGAGTGGATCGCGTTCGGCGACAAGCTGAGCGGGTCCGTCGCCCGGGCGCACGGCCAGGCCGAGGCGGTGTGGACGCAGAACGTCGCCGAGGCCGTCGAGAAGTTCAAGTCCTTCTGGGACGGTGGCGACGCGCCGAAGAAGAACCTGGAGGACGGCGCGACCGCGGCGGCCATGGTCGGCGCGGGCCTGTACGTGTGCGCGGCGGCGCTGATCGCCTTGAAGGTGGCCGTGATCGCGCAACTGGTGGTGCTGGCCATCCAGATCGCCCAGGCCATCGCGACGGCGGTGGTGACCTTCGGCGCGTCCCTGCTGGAGATCCCCATCTTCCGGCAGATCACCAAGCTGCTGCTGGACATGGCGCTGGACGTCGCGATCGACGCGGTGCTCAATGGCTAGGCGCGGCGGCGGTGGCGGGGCCGGGATCTTCAAGCCGATCCTGAACTGGCTGCGCAAGGGCCGGCGCTCCGGTGGTCCCTCGACCCCGGGCCGCACGCCGGGACGCGGGCCGGGCACGCCGGGTCCGCACACCACGAACCGGTACCCGCGGCAGAAGCCCATGCTGGACAAGTACAAGCACGAGACGGACCCGAACCACCCGGCCAACCCGTTCCCCGGCCGGTCCGTGCGCCGGCTCAACGACCAGGAACGCGAGGCGCACCGGGTGTTCATCGACGGGCAGGGCAACATGCGCCGCGCCCGGGACGGCTCGCTGTACGACACCAACCAGGGATCGTCGGCGTGGGGCGGCGGGCGGGCGATCTTCGTGATGGACGGGCGCGGCAACATCTACGCGTCCAACCACCACGCGGTCGGCCAGTTCCACCACTCGTCGCTGGCCGGCGGCCACCCGGTCGCCGCCGCGGGCGAGCTGTCGGTCACCAACGGCCGTGTCAACTACGCCACCGCCGCGAGCGGCCACTACCAGCCGGGCCCGGAGCACATGTCCAACCTGGCCCAGGAGTTCGGCCGCAACGGCATCCGCCCACCGATCTGGGACTTCCACGGCCCGACCCCCGGTGGCCGTCCGATGTTCTCCTGAGCCGAAGGACCTTGCAATGACCATCGAGCACCGCGCCGAGCTGAACGCCGTCGTCTACGGCCTGTTCCGGGCGCCCGCCCTGGACCGCGAGGTCGCGGCGAGCATGGTGGAGGCCATGATCGCCCGCGAGTACTTCGTGGACGGCCCGGAGGCCTACGAGAAGGCGCTCGCCCAGGCCCTGAGCCAGCCCGACCCGGTCACCGCCGACCTGGAGCCGCCGTACGGTGAGGCCGAGGTGCGCGCGTTCCTCAAGCTGGTGCACGAGGAACTGGTGAAGCGGAAGCCCTGGCGCTGAGGACTACCGCGGATGTCGTAGGCGGCGGGTTCCTGCGGCGGTCGCAGCAGCCGGGATTGTCCGCGTGCGGGGAACGACCCGAGGCGGGTCCGGGCGACATGATCGACGACGTAAGCAGTCGTTGAACTTGGAGGACATCATGTCGCAGATCATCGCCGCCGCGTCCGCGTTCACCGGTGAGGTCCTGGCCCAGTCCGCCGACCCCTACGCCTTCACCCCGGGCCGGACCTGGTCGCTGGTGGGCGCCGGGCTCGGGTTGGTCGGGGTCGTGATCGGGGTGCTGGCCCTCGTGAAGGGCGGCCGGTGGGCCTTCGCCGCCGTGGGGGCGGGGGTGGTCGGTGCCGGGATCGGCGCCTGGGTGGTGTCGGCCGCCGAGGGCGGTCCCGGGACCGGGTACGGCATCGTCGGCGGGTACATCGCGCTGGTGATCGGCGTGGTCGCCATCGCGCTCGGCGGGCTGGCGGTGGCCCGGTCCCGGCGCGTCACGACGACCCGCTGAGCCCGCCTCAGATGAAGTGCAGGCCGACCATGGCGATCAAAGCGTTGACGTCGGCCTCGACCATCGGTTCGCCGGTCATGCCCATGCGGTGCAGCAGGGTGCCGACGACCACGTCGATGAAGAACAGGACCCGGTGTTCGGGCTCGCCCCACGCCTCTTCCAGCGCGCGGCGGTACGGGTCCTGCAACCGGGTGGACAGGACTTCGCGCAGGCCCGGGTCGCTGACGGCGTCCACGAACACGCCCGCGAAGGCCGCGCCCACCCCCGGTTCGCCGATCTTGGCCGCGATCCAGCGGATGGCCGCGGCCATGTCCTCGGCGCGGTCGGCCCCGCGCACCGGCACGGGGCCGAGCGCGTCCACCAGGCAGTCCGCGATCAACGCGCCCTTCGACGGCCAGCGCCGGTAGATCGTCGTCTTCGCCACACCCGCCGCCGCCGCGATCCGGTCCATCGTCGCGCCCGCGTAACCGAGGTCGTGGACCGTTTTCAGGGTCGCGGCGAAGACCACGGCGTCGATGCCGGCGCGCGGGCGGCCCGGCGGCCGGGCGGAAGCGGGTGTCACGGGAGCAACCCTAGCCAATTCTGCTACTGTCAGTTTCGATACCGATGGTAGCGAAAAGGAGGGGGCCATGGGCGACGTCGAACGGCCGCCGCTGGGCATCCGGGTGCTGGCCGCGTTGGGCCGGCAACCGGACTGGCTGGCGCTGTCCGCCGAAGAACTGTCCGCCATCCGCGACGCGGAGAACCGCAAGCGCGCCTCGCGAAAGGCCCGGCTGGTCACCGGGCGGCCCGAGCGAGGGGTGGAGATCGGGTGGCAGGAGGTGGTGTTGGCCGACCGGGCGGTCCCGGTGCGGGTGCACCGACCGTCCGCGGGAGACGACCTCCCGCTCGTGCTGCACGTCCACGGCGGCGGGTTCGTCGGCACGGCGGTGCAATCCGACTGGGTGAACAGCCACCTCGCCAAACGCCTGCCCGCCGTGGTGGTGTCGGTCGAGCACCGACTGCTGGACCACGCCACCGCCCTGCCCGCGGCGGCCGACGACGGCTGGGACGTCCTGCGGCACGTGATCGAGCACGCGGGCCACTGGGGCGTCGACCCGGCGCGGGTCGCGGTGTTCGGCGAGAGCTTCGGCGGGCTGATCGCCGCGCTGGCCGCGCTGCGGGCCCGGGACGCGGGCCTGGCGCTGCGGGCGCAGGTGCTGGTCAACCCCGCTCTGGACGTCAGCGACACCGGCTTCGCCCACCGGTCGTTCGACCAGCACGGCGACAGCCCGACCCTGAGCACCCCGCAGATGCGGCTGCTCCAGCGGCTGGCCGTGCCGCCGGGGGTCGACCCCGTCCCGTTGTCCCCGTTGCGCGTCAACGACCTGGCGGGCCTGGCCCCGGCGCTGGTGGTGGTGCCGACCATCGACCCGGTCGCCGACCACGGCCGCCGCTACGTCGACCGGCTGCGCGCGGCCGGCACGCCCGCGCGGCTCACCGAGCACTTCGGGGCCACGCACGCGTTCCTGAGCATGCCGGGGGTCGTGCCGCACGCGAAGGCGGCACGGGCGGAGATCGTCGAGTTTCTCGGGGAGCGCCTGGGCGCGCGGGCCACCACCAAGGGGTGACTTGTCAGGCAAGTCGTCACTTGCCTATCGTGGGGGTGTGGACGAAGAGCTGTTCAAGGCGCTCGCCGACCCCACCCGCCGGCGCATCCTCGACGAGCTGGTGGAACGCAACGGGCAGACCTTGTTCGAGATCTGCGCCCGGCTGGTCACCAGGCACAACCTCGGACTCACCCGGCAGGCGGTCAGCCAGCACCTCGCCGTGCTGGAGGCCGCCGGCCTGGTCCGGTCGCGGCGCGAGGGCCGCTACAAGTTCCACGACCTCGACACCGAACCGCTCGAGCACATCGTGACGCGGTGGCTCAAGCCGACCCGACCGGAGGCAACCCCATGAGGATCCACCTGACCAGCGTGTTCGTCGACGACCAGGCCAAGGCGCTGAGCTTCTACACCGAGGTGCTGGGCTTCGTGACGAAGCACGACGTCCCGCTGGGCGCCGACCGGTGGCTGACCGTGGTCTCGCCGGAGGATCCCGAGGGCACCGAGCTGCTGCTGGAGCCCTCCGGCCACCCCGCGGTCAAGCCGTACAAGGAGGCGCTGTTCGAGGACGGCATCCCGGCCGCCTCCTTCCAGGTCGACGACCTGCGGGCCGAGCACGAGCGGCTGACCGCGCTCGGCGTGCGGTTCACCCAGCAGCCGCTGGAGACCCCGCCGGTGGTCACCGCCGTGCTGGACGACACGTGCGGCAACCTGATCCAGCTCTCCCAGAACCTTTCGTGAGCGCACGCCGCCGGCGCGACCGCGTGCGGCCGCGCCGGCGTTCAGTCCACAGTGGACTGGGTCAGACGCACTCGTGTCCGATGGCCTGCGGCTGCTCGAACGGGTTGGTCGGGTCCACGTAGCTCACGATGTGCACGCACAGGTGGTCGATGGGCGGGTTGGTCTGCGGGTAGACGTTCAGGTCCTGCCAGGTGTCCCCGGCCTCGACCCACTTCGCCTCCCACGGGTTGCTGTCCGCCACGCCGCCCGCGAACACGGTGACGTCGACGTGGATGTAGCGGCGGTCTGTGCACTCGACCGTCCACCCGGCCTCTCTGGCCGCCGGGTTCAGGTGGATGTCGGTCGTGGTGCAGCCGGCGGCGCTCGCCCCGGTGGTCGCGACCGCCGGGCCTGCCATGACGGTGAGCGCGCCGGTGGCCGCCGCCACGGCGGCGAACGTCCGGACGGCGTGCTCGCGGAACTTCGGCACTGGGCCTCCCCTGCCAGTATTGGTCTGGACCTCTCCGATTCTGGTCGGCCCTTTCGGTGACCACCTACCGCCGTTCGGGCGCGTCGACCGTCACACGCGGACGGGCTTGAAAATCACGATCTCTTGTGGCATGGGCCAATTGTTGTCCACAGTGGACGGTCACGACGCGACGCCGGGTAGACCCGTCTTCGTGGTGAAACCACTTCAAACATGCCGATTCGTGTGCATTGTGGGCAACCCGCCGCGCACCGGGACCGGGCAATCGTGGCCGGGAGGGATGGCGTGCGCACCCGGTCGGGTGGACGGGCCGCGACGCTCTGCGGGTGTCGGGATGCCGAAGGTAGGCATGGGGAACGACGGGATTTCCGTCGCATGTGGACCCGACCGCGACGAGGTGGCTGCGTGGCAACCGAGGGGAACGAGCTGTGGGACGTCGTGGTCGTCGGCGCCGGACCCGCCGGGGCGTCGGCGGCCCGGGTGGCGGCCGAGGCCGGCGGGCGGGTGCTGCTGCTGGAACGCGCCGCCGTCCCGCGCTACAAGACCTGCGGCGGCGGCCTGATCGGGTGCTCGCAGACCCACCTGCCCGAGGGCCTGGGGGTGGCCGTCCACGACGAGATCGAGGCGGTCACCTTCGGCCTGGGCGGGCGGCGGCAGCGCACGCTGGCCAGCGACGGGCCGCTGCGCTGCAAGATGGTGTTCCGCGACGACCTCGACGCCGCGCTGACCAGGGTCGCCGCCGAGGCCGGCGCGGTCGTGCGGGACCGGACGACCGTGGTCGGGATCGAGGACCACCACGACGTGGTCACCCTGCGCACCGGGTCCGGTGACGTGGTCCGCACTCGTGCGCTGGTGGGCGCGGACGGCAGCGCGAGCCGGGTCGGCCGCCACGTGGGCGTGCAGTGCGAGCAGGTGGACCTGGCGCTGGAGGTCGAGGTCCCGGTCGACCGGGGGACCGCGGCCGGGTGGCGCGGCCGGATGCTGCTGGAGTGGGGGCCGCTGCCGGGTTCCTTCGGCTGGGTGTTCCCGAAGGGTGACGTCTGCACGGCGGGTGTGGTCGCGGCGCGCGGGCAGGGCGAGGCGACCCGGGACTACATGCGTGACTTCCTCGACCGCCACGGCTTGGCGCACCTGACCCCGCTGCACGACACGGGCCACCTGACCCGGTGCCGCCGGCCCGACTCGCCGCTGGCGCGGCACCGCACCCTGGTCGCCGGCGACGCCGCCGGGTTGTGCGACCCCTGGTCGAGGGAGGGGATCTCGTTCGCGCTGCGGTCCGGGACGTGGGCCGGGGAGGCGGCGGTGCGGGTGGCGAAGGCGGAGCACGAGCCGGACCTGGCCCGTGCGCGGGACCAGTACGTGGCCGCCGTGCGCTCGACGCTCGAAGTCGAGATGCGGGCGTCCCGCCGGATCATGGACGTCTTCACCTGGCGCCCCGGTGTGCTGCACACGGCCCTGACCGCGGTGCCGCCGGTGTGGCGCCGGGTCGACGCCTACCTGACCGGCAGCACCACCATCCCCGCCGTGCTCGGCACACCCGCCGCTCGCGCGGCCCTGCGGGCGATCGACCTCTTCCGGTGACCACCGGACCGACCCCACCGGCCCGTCCCCAGACCGTCCCCACCGGTTTGACCCACCAGACCGTCCCCACCGGCCTGACCGACCGGACGCAGAAGGGACCCAGCTGTGGACGACGTGCGACGGCAGACCCCCGTGGCGATCATCGGCACCGGGTGCCGGGCCCCCGGCGGGGTGGTGTCCGCGGAAGACCTGTGGCAGGTGCTGCTCGACCGCCGGGACGTGGTCGCCACGTCGAGCCCGGCGCTGCGCTGGCCCGAGCACGAACGCCCCGTGCCCGCCGACCTCGCCCACACCGGGGCGTTGGACAACGGGTCGTTCATCGAGGGCGTCGAACTGTTCGACCCGGGGTTCTTCGGCGTGCCGGTCAAGGACGCGCCCACCGTCGACCCGCAGCACCGGCTGCTCATGGAGACCACGTGGGAGGCGCTGGAGGACGCGGGCGTGCCGCCGCGCTCGCTGGCCGGGACGCGGACCGGGCTCTTCGTGGGCATCTCGACCGCCGACTACGCCAAGCGGTTCCCCCTCGCCGACCTCAACGTCTACCACGGGATCTCCGCGGTTCCTTCGGGCGCTCCGGGGCGGATCTCGTACATCCTCGACGTCAACGGGCCGTCCGTCGCGGTGGACGGGGCGTGCGCGTCGTCGCTGGTCGCGGTGCACCTGGCGTGCCGGGCGCTGGAGTCCGGGGAGGCGGACCTGGCGGTGGCCGGGGGCGCGACCGTGCAGTTGGAGTGGGGCGGGCTGATCGGGTTCGCGCGGGCCGGGGCGTTGTCGGCGCGCGGGCGGTGTGCGGCTTTCGACGTGAGCGCGGACGGGTTCGTGCGGGGCGAGGGGGCCGGGATGGTGGTCCTCAAGCGGTTGGCCGACGCGCAGCGCGACGGGGACCGGGTGCTGGCGGTCATCACGGGCAGCGCGATCAACCACGCCGGGCGGGTCCAGGGCATGACCCAGCCGTCGCGGGCCGCGCAGCGGGCGGTGGTGATGGCGGCGATGCGCGGTGCGGGCGTGGTTCCCGACGACATCGGGTACGTCGAGGCGCACGGGACGGGGACGCCGGTGGGTGACCCGATCGAGTTCGGGGCGCTGTTGGACGCGTACGGGTCGTCGGCGGTGCCGTGCGCGTTGGGGTCGTTGAAGACGAACTTCGGGCACCCGGAGAGCGCGGCGGGGGTGCTGGGGCTGATCAAGGCGGCGCTGGCGGTGGGGCGCGGGGTGATCCCGGCGAACCTGCACTTCACGCGGTGGAACCCGGAGATCGGGGCGGAGGGGACCCGGTTCTACGTTCCGACGGAGACCACCCCGTGGTCGGGGTCTTCGTCAGGGGCTTTGGCGGGGTCTTCGTCGGTGCGTTCGGCGGGGCGTTCGTCGGGGCCGCGGCGGGCGGCGGTGTCGGCGTTCGGCGTGACCGGGGCGAACTCGCACGTGATCGTGGAGGAGGCGCCGGCGGCTTCGGGTTCTTGCCATGGTGCTCGGAAGCCGGTGTTCGGGCCGTTGGTGCACGCGGTGTCGGCGGCGTCGGGTGGTGGGCTCGCGGCGACGGCGGGGCGGCTGGCTGATCACGTGGAATCGGCGCGAGTTCGCCCGGCCGATGTCGCTCACACGCTTGCGGTGCACCGGAGTCACCTGTCGACGCGGGCTTGCGTGGTGGCGGCCGATCGGGAGGAGTTGGTGGCCGGGCTGCGGGCGGTGGCACGAGGGGAGGAGCACCCGGCGGTGGTCGCGGGGGCGACGGGTGAGCCGGAGTCGCCGGTGTGGGTGTTCTCGGGTCACGGGTCGCAGTGGGCCGGGATGGGCCGGGACCTGCTCGACCGCGACGAAACCTTCACCAACATGATCGACCGCTTGGACCGCGTGGCCTCCGGCCCCCGGTTCGATCATCTCATGGGGTACCGACAAAAGCCGGTGTCGGTGCGGCGGATGTTGGAGTCTCGTGCGCCGGTGGAGCGCATGGATGTGGTGCAGCCCTTGGTGTTCGCGGTGCAGACCGCGTTGGCCGAGGTGTGGCGGGAGTGGGGGGTTCGGCCTGCCGCTGTGGTCGGGCACTCGATGGGGGAGGCCGCGGCGGCGGTTGCTGCGGGGATCCTCACGCCTGAGGACGGGATGCGGATCACGTTGGTGCGGTCCTCGCTGCTGCAACGGGTCGCGGGTGGGTGCATGGCGGTCGTGGCGTTGCCCGTCGAGCAGGTCGAGGAGGAGATCGAGGGGGTTGACGGGGTTTCCGTTGCCGTCGTCACCGCGCCTGCGTCGACCGTGGTGGCTGGTGGGCCGGATGTGGTGGAACGGTTGCTCCGGGGGTGGCAGGAGCGGGGGGTGTTCGGCAAGCGGATCGCGGTGGAGGTCGCGGCGCATTCGCCGCAGGTCGACCCGATCTTGGGTGACGTGGCGAGGTTGACCTCGTGGCTGGCGGGTGCGCCGGCGCGGGTGCCGTTCTACTCGACGGCCGGTGACCCGCGGGCACCCGTCGTGTTCGACAGCGCGTACTGGGCGCGCAACCTGCGTGTCCCGGTGCGGTTCGACCTCGCCAGTCGGGCGCTGGTGGAGGACGGGCACCGGGTGTTCCTGGAGATCTCGCCGCATCCGCTGCTGACCCAAGCCGTTGAGGAGACCGCCTCGGTCTTGCGGAGTCCGGTGACGACCGTGCCCTCCCTGCTGCGCGAGCAGGACTGCGCCAAGGTGCTGCGCCGGGCCGCGGCGGCGCTGCACGTCGCCGGCGTGCCGGTGGACCTCGACGCGGTCAACGGCGGCGGGGCGTTCACCGCCTTGCCGCCCACCGCGTTCGACCGCGCCCGGCACTGGCGGGAACCGGCGTCCGGGTCGCGGGGCACGTCCGCGCACATGTGGCTGGGCGACCGCTCCGCGGTGCCCGACCCCGACGCCGAGGACCGCACCCGGCACGTCTGGTCCGCCGACCTGGGCACCGACCGCGTCGACTGGCTGGCCCAGCACACGCTCCGCGGCAACCCGCTGGTCCCCGGCGCGGCCCACGTCGAACTGCTCCTGACCGCCGCCGCCGACCTGCTCGGCCGCACCCCGGACCAGGTGTGCCTGACCGACGTCCGCTTCGAGCGGATGGTGCCGCTGGCCGGCTCGGTGCCGGTGCAGGTCGCCGCGACCCGCACCGCCGGGCACGTCAACCTGGAGGTCGTCCAGCACAGCGGCGGCGGGTGGGACCGCGTCGCCTCGGCCACCGCCACCCGGTGCGAGGCGGCCGTGGACGTCCGCGACTCGTTGCCCCTGCCCACCACGACTTGGTCCACCGACGCCCTGTACGAGGGCTTCCGGCGGATGGGCCTGGACACCGGCCCGGCGTTCCACTCCATCGACGCGATCGCCGACGGTGGCGTGACCAGGCTGCGCGTGCCCGACGAAGCCGCCATCACCACCAGGGCCCCCGAGGTGCACCCGGTGCTGTTCGACGGCTGCATCCTGTCGGTGGCGAGCCTGCTGGTGGACCCCGACGCGGACAGCCCGTGGCTGCCCACCCGGATCGGCGCGATCATGCTCCCGCGCGACCCGAGCCGCATCACGTGGGTGCGACCTGAAGTGCGGCGCGACGGCCCGGACGCCGCGACCGGCCGCGCCGACCTCTACGACGAGGCGGGGGAGTGGGTCGGCGCGCTCGACGAGGTCGAACTCGTGCGCAACACCGCGACCTCCGCCGACCGGACCCGGCTGAACTCCCGGCTGTTCGAGATCACGTGGGTGCCCGCGCCCCTGCCCGAGGCCTCCTCGGAAGCCGGCGCCTGGCACGTGGTGGCCGAACCCGGCGACCGCACCGGCCTGCCGGACGCGATCACCGCCGGCATCGAGGCCCGGGGCGGTCGGGTCGTCGGCATGGGTGAGGCGACCGGTGTCGTCTGGTGCGCCACGGGCGACCTCGACGATCTCGACCGCGTGACGCGGGTGGTGGAGTTGCTGCGCGAGCACGCGGACCACCCGTCGCCGCCCCGGTTGTGGCTGGTCAGCGCGAACGCGCGGGCGGTCCTCGACGGCGACCCGGTGGTGCCCGGCGTGTGCGCGCTGCGCGGGGTGCTGCGGGTGGCGTCCATCGAACAGCCGCAGTCCGCGGTGACCTGGGTGGACGGCGACGACGCCGACGACCTGGTCGCGGAACTGCTCGCGGGCACCGCCGAGACCGAGGTCGCGTGGCGGTCCGGCCTGCGCCACGCGGCGCGGCTGACCCACGCCCCGCTGGCCATTCGACCGCCGCGCACGGCCGGTGAACGGGACGTCGTCGCGGGCGAGGACCGGTACGTGCTCGAACCCGACCCGGACGGCGGCCTGGAACGGCTGCGCCTGGTCGCCACCGGCGAACCCCGACCCGAACCGGGACCCGGGCAGCTCCTGCTGCGCCCGGCGGCGGCCACCGTGCACTTCCGGGACGTCCTGATCGCGCTGGGCATCTACCCCACCGACGACGGACAGCTCCCGGCGCTGGGTTCCGACGCCGCCGGCGTGGTGCTGGCGGTCGGCCCCGGGGTCGACGACTTCCGGCCCGGCAACCACGTGGTCAGCGTCGTGCCGGACGGCACCGGGACCATGGCGTCGGAGTGCCTGGTGTCGGCCGACTTCACCGTGCCGGTGCCGGACGGGGTGGACCCGGTGGACATCGTCCCGTCCGTGCTGACCTACCTCACCGCGTGGCACTCGCTGCACGACCTCGCCCGCCTGCGCGAGGGCGAGACCGTCCTGATCCACTCGGCCGCCGGCGGCACCGGCCTGGCCGCGGTCGAGGTGGCCCGGCTGCTCGGCGCGTCGGTGATCGGCACCGCCGGCACCGAGGCCAAGCGCCGCCACCTGCGCGCGCACGGCGTGCCGCACGTCTTCGACTCGCGCACCCTCGACTTCGCCGACCAGGTCCGGGAGCTGACCGGCGGGCGCGGGGTCGACGTGGTCCTCAACTCCCTGACCGGGGCGGCGATGCGGGCCTCGCTGGGCCTGCTCGCCCCGACCGGGCGGTTCGTCGAGATCGGCAAACGCGACCTGTACGACGGGGCGCGCGTCGACCTCGGCGCGTTCCGGCACGGCGTCACCTACACCGCCCTCGACCTCGTGCTCACCGCGCTCGAACAGCCGGCGGTGTTCCGGGCGGCGCTGCGGAGGGTGGCGGCGGAGATCAGGGACCGGCGCCTGCCGTTGCTGCCCAGGGAGGTCGTGCCGTTGCCCGAGGCGGCGGAGGGCTTCAAGAGGCTGGCGTCCGGTGACCACATTGGACGGATCGCCATCGAATTCCCGCCGCCGGGGCAACGGATGCGGGTGTTCGCACGGGCCCGGGGCGCGGTCGTGCGGCCGGGTGCGGCGTACATCATCACCGGCGGCACGCGCGGGTTGGGGCTGGAGGCCGCGCGGTGGCTCGCCTCGCTCGGGGCCGGGCGCGTGGTGCTGGGCGGTCGTTCGGAGGCCGGGCCGATCGACGTGGGGTGTCCGGTGGAGGTCGTGCGCGGGGACGTGGTCGATCCCGAGACCGTGCGCCGCCTGGTGAAAGCCGCCGGACCGGACCTGCGCGGCGTGCTGCACACCGCCGTGGTCCTCGACGACACGCCGATCACCGGCATCACGCCGGACCGGCTCGAACGGGTGTGGCACCCCAAGGTGACCGGCCTGGTCAACCTGCACGAGGCGACCCGGGAGCACGACCTGGACTGGCTGGTGGTGTTCTCGTCCATGGCGGCGCTGCTGGGCAACGCGGGCCAGGTCAACTACGCCGCCGCCGGCGCGTGGGTGGACGCCTTCGCCCGGTGGCGGCACGACCGGGGCCTGCCCACCCTGTCGGTGGACTGGGGCGCGTGGGGCGAGGCCGGTCGGGCGACCCACTTCGCGGCACGCGGCTTCGACACCATCTCCACCACCGACGGGTTCACAGCACTGGGTGAACTTCTCCGCCACCAACGGGTGAACACGGGCGTGTTCGACTACCAGCCCGACCGCCTCTTCCGCGCCTTCCCGCACGCCCGGCACAACCCGCTGCTGGCCGACCTGGAGGACGGTCCCGCGGTGGTGCTGGAGGGCGACGCGCCGGCGGCCCGGGTCCGGGCGGAGGAACCCGGCCCGGCGCGGGTGCAGGCGGTGTGCGAGGCGGTCGTGCACGCGCTGGCCACGTTGCTGGGCACGCAGCCGTCCGCCGTGCCGGCCCACGCGAAGTTCACCGACGTGGGCCTGGACTCGCTGCTTGCGGTGGCCCTGACCCGGCGGCTCCAGACCGACCTGGAGATCGCGCTGACCCCGGCGGAGGTGTGGGCGCACCCGTCGCCGGCGGAACTGGCCGCGCACGTCGAGTCCGTGCTGCCCGGGTGACCGACCTCCTTTACCGTTCCTTTAACGAGTGTGGGACACTGGTGGTGAGGGGAGTACTTCCCAAGCGTCTGACCGGTCAATACGGACACCCCTGCGTGTCCCCGGCAGGCCGCCCGCGGCACGGGTGAAGGAGACCTCGAGCACTCGGTGTTCGAGGAGGTAGTGTGCCCGGTTCAACGCACATCCTGGCGGAGTCCGCCGCGCCCGTGGGGACCCCGGCGTTGTGGGTGGTCAGCGTGGTCGTCCTGCTGGGGCTGCTGGTCGTCGACTTCGTGGTCACCCGACGCCCGCACGAGGTGTCGATGAAGGAAGCCGTCGGCTGGTCGGTGTTCTACCTGGCGCTGCCGGTGGTGTTCGGGGTGTGGCTGTGGTTCGCCGCGGGCACCGACCGGGCCTTGGAGTTCATGACCGGGTTCGTGGTCGAGAAGTCCCTGTCCGTGGACAACCTGTTCGTGTTCATGCTGCTGCTGGGCGCTTTCGCGGTGCCGGCGGCGGTGCAGCAGCGGGTGCTGCTGTACGGGATCGTCGGCGCGCTGGTGCTGCGGGGTGTGTTCATCGCGGCGGGCGCGGCGATGCTGGCGGCGGGGACGTGGGCGTTCCTGGTGTTCGGCGTGGTCCTGTTCGTCTCGGCGGTGAAGGTCATGCGGCAGGGTGACGCCGAGCCCGATGTGGCGAACATGCGCTCGGTCCGGTTGCTGCGCCGGGTGATGCCGGTGACCGACGACTACCACGGGGCCCGGCTGACCGTGCGGGAGAAGGGGAAGCGGGCGTTGACGCCGTTGGCGGTCGTGGTGGTGGCGGTGTTCGCGACCGACGTGGTGTTCGCGGTGGACTCGGTGCCGGCGGTGTACGGGATCACCGAGGACCCGTATCTGGTGTTCGCCACCAACGCCTTCGCGCTGTTGGGGTTGCGGGCGCTGTACTTCGTGCTGCACGCGGCGCTGGCGAAGCTGGTGCACCTCAACCACGGGCTGGCGATCATCCTGGCGTTCATCGGGGTGAAGTTGGTGCTGCACTGGGCGCACGGGATCTGGCCGGCCGTCCCGGAGATCCCGACGCCGTTGTCGCTGGCGGTGATCATCGGCACCCTGGCGGTGGTCACGTTCACCAGCCTCCGAGCAAGCCGCCGAGCCGAGGCCTGACGCTCGCGGCCGAGCCGAGCCCTGACACCCGCCGCCGCGCCGAGGCCTGACAACCGGTGCCGAGCCGAGGCACCTGACTTCCGCCGAGCACGCCCACCGCAGCCGCCGTCCAAATCGGACAACCCACCAACCGGCCGCGTGCTTTTGCGCCGCAGGCGCTCCCCGGGCTTGCCAAGCCACAGGAAGGGCCTCGGTTCGTCCCCCGTACGGCCTGGGCGCAGCCCAACCGCGCTTCGCCCTTCCTGGCAACCAGCTTTACCGGTTGCCAGGAAGGGC
>NZ_JAPSLK010000013.1 GCF_031180885.1 Saccharothrix sp. | reverse complement strand
CGGCGGCGCAGACCTTCCACGTGGACGAGGCGAACCTGCTGCCCGAGGCCTCGGGCATCGTGGACGCCCTGTGGTTCCTGGAGGAGAAGGCCATCCCCGCGGACCACTGCCAGTACTTCTGATCGCGAGGGCGATCACCGGGTGCTGACCGGGCCGCAGCGGCTTCGACCGTGCGCGGGGATAGGCCGAGGCCGCGCACGTGGTGGCCGGCTTCGGCGAGCAGCATGGACAGGCTGCCGGTGCCGCACCCACAGGTCCGCGACGGACGACGGCGGCGGCACCAGCGGCAGCAACAGGTCCGCCCACGCCCGGCCGGTGGTCGAGTCGAGTCTGGATCTCAGCGGTCGAGCAGGAACGCCAGGGTGCTCTCGGCCAGCCGGGCCTCGACGGCGTCGGAGTCGGGAGCGGTGGCGCGGCGGAACTTCTGCGAGGCGAGGACGGACAGCAGCCACCACGCCGCCGCGTCGAGGTCCAGGTCGGGGCGCAGTTCGACGTGGTCGTCTCCGCGCTGGCCGTGCACCACATCCCCGAGGAGCACCGCGCCACCGCGTACGCCGAGATGCGCCGCGTCCTCAAGCCGGGCGGACGCGCGCTGATCGCCGACTTCCGCCCGCCGCGCGGGAGGCTGGGGCGGCACTTCGTCCACATGGTCACCGGCGAAGCGATGAGCGCGAACCCGGTGGAGCGGATCGCGCCGATGATGACCGCCGCCGGGTTCCGCGTCACCTCGACCCACCAGGTCGGCGCGTTCTTCCACTGCGTCCGCGCGGAGAGCGCGTGAGGCGGCACGTCGGGCGGGTCGTGCTCGGGCTGGCGGTCGTCGTCGGGTTGGCGGTCCACATCGGACTGGGCTACCTGGCCGGCCTGGCCGTCGCGCTGCTCGGCCTCGCCGGGCACGTGCCGCTCGGCGTGGCGGCGGGGAAGGCGTGGCAGGGTCGGAAGGGGTCCTGACGCACCGAAAAATCTCCGGTCCGGGTGTCGATATGGGTGCGGCCCGTTCGTAGTGGGGTGAGGATGCGGGAAGTGCCCGCCCGGCGTGAGGGGAGTGGTCTCGGTGCGGTACATGTTGTCCGCGTACAGCCGTGAGGGGCAGGTGCGCGAGCCGGTGAACGAGGAGCAGGCGCGCGAGTCGTACGCACGGCTGGGTGTGGTGGAGCGCGAGATGGCGCAGGCCGGGGCGTGGGTGTTCTCCGGGCGTCTGCACGAGTCGGACACGGCGACGGTCGTGCGGTACGCGGGCGGCGAGGTGTTGACCACCGACGGGCCGTTCGCGGAGACCAAGGACCACCTCGGCGGGTTCTACGTCGTGGAGGCCGCCGACCTGGACGCGGCGCTGGGGTGGGCGGCCAGGGTCACCGAGTGCATCGGGGTGCCGGTCGAGGTGCGCCCGTTCGCGGCGTTCGCGGATGAACCGCAAGCCTGACGTCGACGAAGCCGCGGTCGGCCGGATCTTCCGCGCGGAGTCCGGCCGGTCCGTGTCGGCGCTGATCGGGTGGTTCGGCGACATCGACGTGGCCGAGGACGCGGTGCAGGAGGCGTTCGCGGTCGCCGTGCGCAAGTGGCCGCAGGACGGCCTGCCGCCCAACCCCGGCGGCTGGATCACCACCACCGCGCGCAAACGCGCCATCGACCGGTTGCGCCGCGAGGCGCGCGGCCGGCAGTTGCTCGGCGAGGCGGCGTTGCTGGCGGCACCCGACGACCCGGTGGAGGAGGACGTGGACACCGTGCCCGACGACCGGCTGCGCCTGATGTTCACCTGCTGCCACCCGGCGTTGTCGCTGGAGGCGCGGGTGGCGCTCACCCTGCGGCTGCTCGGCGGTCTGTCCACCGCGCAGGTCGCGGACGCGTTCCTGGTGTCGGAGCCGACGATGGCGCAACGCCTGGTCCGCGCCAAGCGCAAGATCAAGGCCGCCCGCATCCCGTACCGCACGCCGGGTCCGGCGGAGCTGCCCGATCGACTGCACGCCGTGCTGGGCGTGCTCTACCTGCTCTACAACGCGGGCCTGGCCGGGCGCGGGCAGGTGGACCTGTGCGGCGAGGCGATCCGGCTGGCGCGGGTGCTCGCCGGGCTCATGCCCGACGAACCCGAGGCGGCCGGCCTGCTCGCGCTCGTCCTGCTGGTGGAGTCCCGGCGCGCGGCGCGCACGGGGCCGGACGGTTCGTTCGTGCCGCTGGGCGACCAGGACCGCCGTCGCTGGGACGTTGCGCTGATCGACGAGGGCCATGAGATCGTCCGGGCGTGCCTGCGGCGTGACCGGCCCGGCCCGTACCAGGTCCAGGCGGCGATCAACGCCGTGCACGCCGACGCCCCGACCGCCGAGCAGACCGACTGGCCGCAGGTCCTCGCGCTCTACGACCACCTGCTCGCCCTCGCACCGACCCCGGTCGTCGCGCTCAACCGGGCCGTCGCGGTCGCCGAGGTGCACGGACCCGCCGCCGCCCTCGCCCTGGTGGACGAGTTGGACCTCCCCGACTACTACGCCTACCACGCCACCCGCGCCGACCTCCTGCGCCGCCTGTCCCGCCCCGAGGAAGCCGCCGCCGCGTACGCCCGCGCCGCAGCCGCCGCACCCACCGACGCCGAACGGATCTTCCTGGAACAGGGCGGCCGGGGCGCACGGTAACCCCGGTCAACGGGTTGCGGCCACGGTTGGGGGCCGTGCGGAGGGGTTACTCGACAGGGGTGCCCGAAGGGACGGAGAAGCCGGTGGCGGAGGTGGGTGGCCTGGTCGCCGGGCGCTACCGCGTGGTCGAGCGGATCGGCGTCGGCGGGATGGGGGTGGTGTGGCGGGCGTTCGACGAGCAGCTGGGGCGGACGGTCGCGCTCACTGGACATGCTGCGCACCGACCCGGCGGCCCGTCCGACGATGGCGCAGGTCGCGCAACGAGGAGTTCTGGAAGTGGGTCAAGGAGTTGCGGATCTCGTCGCCGCCGCAGGCGACCGGGCCGGACGTGGTGACCGTGGGTGTCGACCACGAGGCCGAAGAACGTGGCCGGGTGCGGGAAACACAACGGCTGCGGCTGATCGCGCGCGACGGCGGGCTGCTGATCGACGCGGACGAACTGGTGTCCTCGCAACGCTTGGAAGGTGGCAAGGAGGACGAGAAGGGGAAGAAGGACAAGGAGAAGGGCAAGAAGGAGGGTGACGGCTGAGCCCGCGCCCAGTTCGATCAGGGTCGACGCAAGGATCAAGAGGTGCGCAAGCTGGTGTACTACGCCGCCTCGACCCTCGACGGCTTCGTCGCCGGACCCGGCGGCGCCGACCCCACCGGTCCCTTCGGTACCGGTCCGCTTTGGTGCCGGACCGGTACGGAAAAGGGTCAGAGCATCCCGGCGGCGCGGAAGAGCCGGTCGTAGATGTCCCGGATGACGTTTTCCTTGCGCCGGTTGTAGTCCATGACGTTGCCGCCGCCGGGGATGGCGGCCTGCTTGGCTTCCTGGTAGCGGTCGCGGTCCTCGGGGTGGGTGCGCAGCCAGTCGCGGAACATGCGGTGGCGGATGACCTCGGGGCAGTCGGGGCCGAAGACGTGGAGGTTGGCGGCGGGGTCGGCGAGGCGCAGGGCGCGGTGCTCGTGGAAGGACGGTTCGCGGATCTGGAGGACGTAGCCGAGGCGTTCCAGCGCGGGCACGTAGGCGTCCTCGTCGCGGGGATCGGCCACGACGAGGTCGATGTCGATGACGTCCTTGGCCGCCAACCCTTCCACCGACGTCGACCCGATGTGGTCGACCTCCAGCGCCCGGTTCCCGAGCGCCGCCCGGATGTCCGCCGCCAGGGCCTGGAAGCGTTGCGGCCACTGCGGGTTGTAGGGGGTCAGGGACACCGACGTGGGCGGGGGAGGTCCTTGCACCCAGGGGTTCTCGTCGCGGTCGGGATCGTGGTGGCGGGTGATCTCCTCGAAGCTGGGCACCCGCCGCAACCTAGCGACCCCCGCCCGTTCGGGCGACCGCGTTTCTTGGGGTTTTTGAACTCAGGCGTGGATGAGGGGGACGTCCAGGGCGCTCAGGGTCGGGTTGGTCGCGGGCGCGTCGGTGATCACGGCGGCGACGTCGGCCATGGGCAGCACCGAGAAGCGGGAGGCTGTGCCGATCTTCTCCGAGCTGGCCAGCACGTAGGTGTCGGCGGCTTGGCGGGAGAGGGCGCGTTTCATGGCTGCCTCGTCGGCGTCGCCGGTGGTCAGGCCCAGCTTCTCGTGCACGCCGGTGACGCCGAGCAGGAACACGTCGGCGTGCAGCCCCTGTGCCGCCTCGACGGCCGCCGCGCCGCACGTGACCATCGAGTGCCGGAACAGCCGGCCGCCGATCAGGTAGACCTCCACCTCGCGGTGGTCGACCAGGGCGCTCGCGATGGTGGGGCTGTGGGTGATCACGGTGGCGGGGAAGTCCGGCGGCAGGGCGTGGACGACGGCGAGGGTGGTCGTGCCGCCGTCGAGGATCACGGTGGTGCCGGGTTCGAGCAGGGCGGCGGCGCGGGCGGCGACCCGTTGCTTGCCCGAAGTTTCCAGTTCTTGCCGGGTCGTGTAGTCGGCGATGGCGGGCGAGACCGGCAGCGCACCGCCGTAGACGCGCTGGCACAACCCGGCGGCGGCCAGTTCGCGCAGGTCGCGGCGGATGCTGTCCTCGGACATGCCCAGTTCGGCGGCCAGGTCCTTGGCCACGATCCGGCCGTCGACGCGCAGCCGTTCGAGCAGCAGATCACGGCGCTGGGCAGCGAGCATGCCTGGCCCTCCTTGTTTGTTCCGAGTTCTGCACGTTATGGTACGGCCATGACCAAGCCCATGCTGATCCTCATCGCCGGCCCTTACCGCTCCGGCACCGGCGACGACCCGGAGTTGATGGCCCGCAACCTGGCGCGCCTGGAGGAGGCCGCGTGGCCGATCTTCCGCAGCGGGCACGTGCCGATGATCGGCGAGTGGGTGGCCCTGCCCGTGCTGCGCGGCGCCGGCGGCGACTCCCCGACCGACCCGGTGGCCGACGGCATCATGTACCCGACCGCGCAACGCCTCCTCCAGCACTGCGATGCGGTCTTGCGCCTGCCGGGCGAGTCTGTTGGCGCGGACGAGGACGTGCGGATCGCGCGGGAGCGCGGATTGCCGGTGTACCAACGGGTCGAGGACATCCCCGGCTACCGGGCGGCCTGACGCGGTCGATGCGGTGGGCCGCAGGTGCCGCTACCTCAACGAACGCCTCACGAGTGCGCGGGTGATCATCTGTCCGAAGTGGACACCGTGGTCATCACTCCGCCTGCACCGCATACGCCCGTGGGTACCTGTGGCCGGCAGGGGGAGTGGAGGGGCCTGAGAAGGAGACCGGAGTTCCGATCGGGAGCGCGAGCAAGCCGTCTGGCAGGTCGTCGCGCGACACGAACCAGGACGCGCCGCGCGTGTCCGTGATGAAACCGTGCGTCTGCCCCGGCTTCCACCCGGTCACCGTGCCCTTGCGCCGTCCCCTGGGCTCGCCCGCCACCGACGCCCCGCCCCCGGACGTCCGCACGAAAGGCGCCCGCAACGGGTAGCCCTCACGCTCGGCCGGTGCGAACAACCAGTCGAACGTGGGCGTCAAAGACGCCGCCGCCCGCAACGGCGCGGCCGTCCGGGGCATCCACGCGGGTGCGACGATCCCGCCGTCCACCACCGGCACCACCACCCGGACCCCGCGAGTTACCAGCCGGGACGCCAAGGGCGCGAAGTCCGCGTCCCCGGTCACCAGCACGACCCACTGCAACGGCACCGAGGTCGCCCGCTCCCACGCCTCCAGCGCGAGGTGGACGTCCACTCCCTTCTCCTTGCCCGAGTGCAACGGCAGGTCGTGCCGCACCACGCCGGCCGCCGCCAACACCGCGTCGAACGCCACCGCCGGCGTGTCGATCCGCCCGCGGACGTAGTGCGCCTCGCTCACCACGCACTCGTCCAACGGCCACCCGCCGACCGTGTGCACGTACCAGCGCAAGGCATCGTGGAACCCGTCCAACGAAACCCGCGCGGCCCGAGGGTGCACTGAAGCGAAGTAGTCGCTCAAATACGCGAACCAGGTGCCGTCGTAGAACACCCCGATCCGCCCGCCGTTCCCCACCCGCGCACCCTACCTCCGACGCACCGCGGTACCGGACACGGCGAGGACGGAGAGCAGGACGAGCGCGCCGGCGGGGGCGAGCACGGTCCACGGGGCCAGTTCGAGGTACGGCTGGTTCTCCGCCAGCAGACGCCCCCACTCCGGCGTGGGTGGCTGTTCGCCGAGGCCGAGGAAGCCGAGGGACGCCAGCACCAGGACGGTGGTCGGCAACCTGAGAAAAGCGTTGCGCACCACGGCCGGGAGCACGGCGGGCAGCAGGTGGCGGCGCAGCAGGTGGATCGGGCCGGCACCGCAGGAGATCGACGCCAGGATGTGGCCGCTCGCCCGTTCCTGTTCCGTCAACGCGGCCGTCTGGGCGGCGTAGGGGGTCCAGCCGATCAGGCACACCGCGGCTCCCGCGCCCCACACCGACGGTCCGGTCACGGCGGTGGTCAGCAGTCCGATCAGGACGGCCGGCAACGTCGACACGACCTCGGTCGGGCCGGCGGCCGCGCGTCCCGCGATGCCGAGCAGCAGGCCGATCACGACGCTGACGGCGGTGACGCCGAGCGCCAGCCCGGCGGTGCGCAGCGCGCCGTGGCCCAGCCTGGCCAGCAGGTCGCGGCCGAGCGCGTCGGTGCCCAGCGGGTGCGCGGGCGACGGGGGCAGCAGGCGGGCGGCGGTGTCGACGTGGAGGGGATCGCGCAGCAGTCCGGCGACGACGAGCGTGAGCAGGGCCAGCCCGCACGAAAAGACCAGGAAGCGCTGGGGCGCGCGGGCCGGTGGGTGGGCGGCGACCAGGCCGCCGTCGCGCAGGGCGGGGCCGAGCAGGGCGTGGCGCAGCACCCCGACGAGCAGACCGGCGGCGACGCCGAGCTGGACCAGGGCCAGGGTCGCGGCTTGGAGCGGCGGGAGGTCCTGGGCAACCGCGGCGTCGAGGGCGAGGCGGCCCAGCCCCGGGATGTTGAAGATCTTCTCCACCGCGACCGCGCCGCCGACCAGGCCGACGACGGTGGGCAGGAACTGGGGGAGCACCCCGGCCACCGCGCCGCGCAGCGCGCGCAGGGCGATGCGGCCCGGGGCGATCCCGCAGGCGTGCCAGGTCCGCACCCACGGTTCGGCGAAGACGGCGGGCAGGGCGTGGTCGAGCAGGCCGCCGATCACCGCCCCGGACGGCACGCCGAGCGCGAGGGCGGGCAGCACCATCGACGACGGCCCCGCCCAGCCGCTGGAGGGGAACCAGCCCAGCCACACCCCGAACACGGTCGCCAGCAGCGAGGCGAGCAGGAACTTGGGCAGCGCGGCGAGGAACGCGGCCCCGGAACCCGCCCGCACCGCCCCACCGAGGCGCAGGGTGCGCGCGACGACCAGCGCGGCCACCGCGAGCGTGACCACGAGCGCGCCGAGCACCAACGTGGTCGAGACCGCGAAGGCGCCGGCCACCTTGGGCAGGACCGGTTCACCCGACACCCACGAGGTGCCCGCGTCGCCCCGGAACAGACCGCCCAGCCAGCGCCCGAGATGGGTGAACGGCCCCTCGTCCAGCCCCAACTGCGCCCGCACCGCGGCCAGCTGCTCGGGCGTGGGGTCCCCGTCGGCGGACCGGGTCCGCAGGACGGTGAGCGCGGGGTCGGACGCGGACAGCCAGGGCAGCAGGGCGACCACGGTCAGCAGGGCCGCCCCGGCGGCCCCCCGACCCACGCCCGCGGTGGTGCGGCTCATCTACTTCAGGCGGGTGTTCAGGTCGATCAGGGAGCGCTCGCGCGGGTCGAGGCGCACGCCTTCCACCGCGGTGGCGATGCCCTGCACGACCTTCTCGTGGACCAGCGGCACGACGGCGTCCGTGCGCAGGACCTCCGCCTCGGCCCGCATGATCTTCTGCTGCCGCAGCGCGGTGTCGTCCTCCCCGGCGGCGGAGGCGATGGCCTGGTCGACCGCGGGGTTGTTCAGGCGGGCCAGGTTGTAGACGCCGGTGCCGGCGAAGTCGCTGGCGAGGTAGGCGACCGCGTCACCGGTGTCCAGCAGCGTCACCCGGGAGAAGACCAGCGCGTCGAACCCGCCCGCCAGCAGGTCGCTTTCCATCTGGGTGTACTCGCGCACGTCCTGCCGCACGGTGAACCCGGCCTTCTCCAGCTGCTGCTGGACGACGCCCGCGACCTCGGGCAGTTCGGCGCGGTTGGTGTAGGCGGCCAGGCGCAGCGTCCGGCCCTGGGTCTTCGACTGGACCTCGGCGGCGGTGGCGGCGTTCGCACGGCCGGTCACCTCGACGCGCGTGCCGGGGATGGCGGGCCCGAACAGGCCGCGCGCCGGGTCGGCGTACCCGCCGAAGACCGAGCCGACCAGCGCGGAACCGTCCACGGCCGCCCGGGCGGCGGCGCGCAGCGACTCGTCGGCGAACAGCCCGGCGGTGTTGAGGACCAGGCTGTCGGTCCGCACGGAGGGCACCTCGTGGCGGGTGGCCGGGTCCAGCAGCTTCGCCTGGGCGGTGGGGATCCACTCGGCGATGTCGACCTCGCCGGCGCGCAGGGCGTTGGCGCGGGCGGTGCCGTCGGCGATCCAGGTCACGTCGATCCCGGGCGCCTTCGCCCGGCCGCCCCAGTAGTCGTCGAAGCGGTCCGCGGTGGCCTTGGCCTTGCCGGTGAGGTTGGTGATCCGGAACGGGCCGGTTCCGGTGCCGATGGGGCTGACGGTCCCGTCCGGCGCGTAGGCCTTGGCGGCGAAGATGCCCAGCGCGGGGCTGGCGAGCCGGAGCGGGAGCACCGGATCGGGCGTGTTCGTGGTGATCGTGACGGTGTCGGCGTCGTCGGCCTTCGCGGTCAGCGTCACGTCGCTGAGGACGCGGGGCTTGGTCTTCGCGGCGGCGGCGTGGCCGAGCGCGGTGACGACGGACTCGGCGGTGAACTCGGTGCCGTCGTGGAACTTCGCCTTGCGCAGCTCGAAGACCCACGTCGTGGTGTCCTTGCGGGTCCACGACTGCGCCAGCGCGGGCACGGCGGTCCCGTCCGCGCCCAGCGCTGTGAGCCCTTCGGCGACGGAGAGCTTGCTCAGCACGGTGGCGTCGTTGCTGTACGGCGACAGGGCCTGCACCGGAGGCACGGCGAGGGCGACCCGCAACCGTCCGCCCGACCCGTCCGGTTCACCCGCGCCCGACACGAAACAGCCCGCCAGCAGGGGGATGAGGGCGAGCGCGGCGACGACGCCGGTGGGTGTTGGGCGCATGGTGGTTCCTGTCGTGCGGAGAGGATCAGAGCGGCGACACCGTATAAGGCAAGCCTCACCAAACCTCACTTAGGTGATTGAAATCTCAATGATCCGCTGCGATCTGGATGGAAATGATTGTCATGAGCTACGGTCCGGGTCCCCCACCCTCGACGACCCCCGGGACAGGCTCATGCACCACCGCACGCTCTTGGGCGCCACCGCACTCGTGGCCGTCTTCGCCCTCACCGGATGTTTCGCGACCGGGGCGACCGGCACCGACGACCCGTCCGGCACGGGCCGGATCAAGGTCGCGATGATGCTGCCGCCGCGGTCGGGGCTGTCGCCGTTCAGCGACGACGCCTTCAAGCTGTCCCGCTGGTCGACGGCGGAGACGCTGGTGACCCTGGACGAGAAGGGCGACGCGCTGCCCGCGCTGGCCACGAAGTGGACCCGCACGTCGGACACCACGTGGGAGTTCACGATCCGGTCCGGTGTGACCTTCCACGACGGCAGCGCGCTGACCTCCGCCGTGGCCGCGAACACGCTGACCCGGGCGATGGCCGCCACGCCCAAGCCGCGCATCCTCGACGGCGTCCGGTGGGAGGTCCGCGCCGAGGGGGACAAGGTCGTGCTCACCACCGGCGTGCCCGATCCTCTTGTGCCGCAACGACTGTCCTCGCCGCAGCTGTCCATCCTGGCCGAGCGCGCCTACGCCCCGGACGGCAAGGTGAACCCGGTCGGCGCGGGCAGCGGCCCGTTCAAGCTGGTGGACTTCAACGGCACCACCAGCGCCACGCTCGACCGCTTCGACGGCTACTGGGGCGAGAAGGCCAAGGCGGCCGGCATCGACGTGTCGTTCGTGCCGGACGGCGCCGCGCGCGCCGCCGCGATCCGCAGCGGCGCGGCCCACATCGCGGAAGCGGTGCCGGTGTCCCAGGCGGCGCTGCTGGACCGGGAGACCATCACCGAGGTCCCGATGCCGCGCACCAACACCCTGTACCTGAACACCAGGTCCGGCCCGTTCACCGATCCCGCCCTGCGCGCCGCGGTCCGCGAGGCCATCGACGCCGAGGCGATCGTGCGGGGCGTCTACGAGGGACGCGCCGACGTGGCGCGCGGCCTGCTCGGACCGGCGCTGCCGTGGGCGGCCGAGGGCCGGAAACCGCTGGGCGAGCGGACGAAGGCCGCGGACCCGAAGGGCGTGACCATCACCCTGGCCACCTTCACCGACCGCGCCGAGCTGCCCGAGGTCGCGTCGGTGTTGCAGCAGCAGTTGCAGGACAAGGGGTTCGTCGTCAACCAGGTCGTGCGCGAGTACGCCCACATCGAACAGGACATGCTGGCGGGCAAGTTCGACGCGTTCATCCTGTCCCGGGCGACGGTGCTGGACTCCGGCGACCCCGTCGCCTACCTGAAGTCGGACTTCGCCTGCGACGGGTCGTTCAACATCGCCAAGCTCTGCCTGCCGGAGGTCGACGCGGCCGTGACCAAGGCCGCCGGCGTGGAAGCCGGTGACCAGCGCCGCGCCGCGATCCTGGAGGCCGAGGCGGCGGTGCTGCGGACCGACGCGGCGATCCCCATGCTGCACGAGCGCGTCATCCAAGGTGACGCGACGACGGTGGCGGACTCGGCCAAGGACCCGCGCGAGCGGCTCCTGATCACCGCGACCACCCGCCTGAAGTGAGCGGCATGCGCGTTGGGGTGCTCCTGCCGCGCGTCGGCGCGCTCGCCGTGATCATCGCGGCGGTGGGGGCGTTGCCGTGGCTGTCGGGCCGGGACGCGGCGCTGTCCGTGCTGCGCGCCCGGTCCGCCGAACAGGAGCCCACGCCCGAGGCGTTGGAGGCGGTGCGGCGGGAACTGGGGTTGGACGCCGGTCCCGCGGAGTTGCTGGGTGACTGGCTGGGCGGGCTGGCGCGCGGTGACCTCGGGCGGTCGTGGGTCAGCGGCGGCGAGGTGCTGCCGTCGGTGCTGTCCGGGCTGGGTGTCTCGTTGACCCTGATGGGCGCGGCGATGGTGGTGGCGGTGCTGTCGGCGGCGGCGTTGTGTGCGCGGACGGTCGTGCGCGGGGCGCGGGGCACGCTGCGCGGTGGTTCCGGCGGGGGCGTGGCGGCGGCGCTGGCGGCGTTGCCGGAGTTCCTGGTCGCCACGATCCTGCTGATCGTCGTGTCGGTGTGGCTGGGCTGGTTCCCGCCGTACGGCTGGGCGGGACCGCGGCACCTGGTGCTGCCCGCGCTCGCGCTGGGCGTCCCGGCGGGCGCGGTGCTGGGCCGGCTGGTGGCCGACGCGCTGCCCGCCGTGGTGGCGGAGCGCTGGGTCGGGTTGTGGCGCTCCGCCGGGTGCACGCCCAGTGTGATCGCGTGGGCGCTGCTGCGGCGAGTGCTGCCTGCCCTGATGCCGCAGATCGGTCTGGTGGTCGTCGGGCTGACCGGTGGCGCGGTGGCCGTCGAGACGGTGTTCGCGGTGCCCGGCATCGGCCGCACCGCCCTGGGCGCGGCGGAATCCCAGGACCTGCCGGTGTTGCAGGCGTCGGTGCTCGCGCTGGTGCTGCTGGGGGTGCTCGCGGGAGCGCTGGCCGGGGTGGTCCGGCACCGGCTGCTCGGGCCGGGGTTGCGGGACGCCGCGCTGTCCCTGCCCGCGCCGACCAGGGGCAGTTCGGGGCGGGTCGTGCCGATCGTGTGCGCGGTGGTGCCGGCCGTGGTCGTCGGCGCGGGGCTGCTGCGGGAACCGCTGCGGCTGGACGTGGCCGCGCGCCTCGCGGGTCCCTCGTGGGCGCACCCGCTGGGCACCGACTCGCTGGGCCGGGACGTCCTGGCCCGGGTCGGGCACGGCGCGGCGGCGACGCTCGGCGTGGCGGTGGCGGTGTGCCTGTGCTCGTACGTGATCGCGATCGTGCTGGGGTTCGTGCCGGGTCCGGCGGCGGGCGTGGCGGAGGCGGTCAACGCCGTGCCCCCGGTGATCGCGGGCATCCTGGTCGCCGCCGTGCTCGGCCCCGGCGTCGTGGGGGCGTCGGTGGCGGTGGCCCTGGTGTCCTGGCCGCCGCTCGCGGCCCACGCGGCGGCCCTGGTGCAGGAGGCGCGCGCGGCGACGTACGTGACGGCGTTGCGCGCCATCGGGTCGCCGCCGTCGTGGATCCTGCTGCGCCACGTGCTGCCGTCGGTGGCCGGGCCGGTCGCCCGCCACGCCGTCCTGCGCCTGCCCATCATCGCGCTCGCCTTGGCGTCCTTGGGTTTCCTCGGTCTCGGCGCGCAGCCGCCCGCACCGGAGTGGGGCCTGCTGCTCGCCGAGTCGCTGCCCTACGTGGAACGTGCGCCGCTGGCCGCGCTCACCCCGGCGGCGATGCTGCTGCTGCTCGCCGCCCTCGCGGTCTCGTTGTCCACGCGAGGCCGGGCGGGTTCCGGGCTTCGCCGCACGCCGATCGTCGAAGGGGCTGGTGCGCGATGAGCCTCCTGGAGGTCCGCGACCTGCGGATCACCGCGGGCGGAGTCGATCTGGTGCGCGATCTGTCCTTCGACGTCGCGGCGGGCGAGATGCTCGCCGTGGTGGGGGAGTCCGGCGCCGGGAAGTCCGTCACGGCGCGGGCCGTGGTCGGGTTGCTGCCCGCCGGGTTGCGCGTGTCCGGTCGGATCCGGTTCGACGGCGAGGACCTGGTCGGTGCTGCGGCGTACCGGAAGCTGTGGGGACGCCGGATCGCTTTCGTGCCGCAGGACGCGTTGTCGGTGCTCAGCCCGGTGCACACCATCGGGGACCAACTCGCCCTCGCCGTCCGGTCGGTGCGCGGGGTGGGGCGCAGGGAGGCGCTGGCGCGGGCCGTCGCCGCGCTCGACCGGGTCGGCATCCCGGACGCCGCCCGCCGCGCCCGCGCCTACCCGCACGAGTTCTCCGGTGGCATGCGCCAGCGCGCGGTGATCGCCATGGCGACGGTCAACGACCCCGACCTGGTGGTGGCCGACGAGCCGACCACCGCCCTGGACCCGACCGTGCAGGCCCGCATCCTGGACCTGCTGGACAGCTTCCGCGAGCGCGCGGGGACGGCGGTCGTGCTGGTCACCCACGACCTCCCCGTGGCCGCCGCCCGCGCCGACCGGGTCCTGGTGGTGTACGCGGGCCGGCACGTGGAATCCGGTCCGGCCCACCGGGTCCTGCGCGAGCCGCGCGCCCCCTACACGGCCGGCCTGGTCGCCTCACTGCCCTCCCCGCACTCGACGAGCCGGTACCTGCCCGTGCTTCCGGGCACGCCCGGCTCCCCGGGTCCTGGCTGCGCGTTCGCACCCCGCTGTCCCGCGGTTGTCGACACCTGCGCGTTGCGGGAGCCCGAGAGCGTCGAGTGGCGGGACGGGCACCGGGTGTCCTGCCACCGGCTCGCCGACCTGCCGCCGCGCACCGCGGACCTGTTCGAGGGGATCACGGCATGACCGCGCCCGTGCTCGAAGTCCGGGACCTCGTCGTCCGCTACCCCGCACGGGGACGCCGAACACCACAGGTCACGGCGGTGGACGGGATCTCCTTCACCGTGGCCGCGGGCGAAACCCTCGCCCTGGTCGGCGAATCGGGGTCGGGCAAGTCCAGCACCGCCGCCGCGGTCCTCATGCTGCGCAAGCCCGAAGGCGGGTCCGTCCGCTTCGAAGGCCGTGAACTGACCACTGTGGACGAACGCGGGCTGCGTGCGCTCAGGCGCGGTTTCCAGCCGGTGTTCCAGGACCCGTACGGCTCGCTCAGCCCGCGCAAGACGGTGTTCGACGCGATCGCCGAGCCGCTGCGCGTCCAGGGCAGGTGGGACCCCGAGACCGGTCGCGCCCGGGTGGCCGAGCTGCTGGACCTCGTGCACCTCGACCGGTCCGTCGCCCGGAAGCGGCCATCGGAGCTGTCCGGCGGGCAGTGCCAACGCGTCGGCATCGCCCGTGCGCTGGCGAGCGAGCCGAAGCTGCTGGTGCTCGACGAACCGGTGACCGCGCTGGACCCGTCGGTGCGGGCGGGCGTGGTCAACCTGTTCACCGAGTTGCAGGACGAACTCGGGCTCGCCCAGCTGTTCATCTGCCACGACCTCGCGCTGGTCCGGCACGTGGCGCACCGGGTGGCGGTGCTGCACCGGGGCCGCATCGTCGAGTCCGGTCCCGCCCGCCGGGTCTGCGACGCACCCACCCACGACCACACCCGCGAACTGCTGTCCGCCGTACCCGACCACCCGCTCCCGCCGTCGAACCGCATGGAGGCTCGATGACCCTCGTCGTTGGCACGCTGACCGCCGCACCGGGCACCAAGGTGCGCGGCAGCGTCCGAGCCGACCTCGGCACCCTCACCACCGACATCCCGCTGACCCTGGTCAACGGCAGCACGCCAGGCCCGCGCGTGGTGATCACCGCCGGCGTCCACGGCGGCGAGTTCACCGGGATCGAGGCCGCACACCGCCTCGCGGCGCTGCTCGACCCCGCGCACATCCGCGGCCAGGTCGTCCTCTGCCCGATCGCCAACCCACCCGCCGCCTACGGCGGACGCCTCGGCACGTCCCCGCTCGACGGCGTCAACATCAACCGCGTCTTCCCCGGCAACCCCGAGGGTGGTCCCACCGAGCGCTTGGCGGCGTGGCTGTTCGCCAACGTGGTCGACGGCGCGGACGCCTACGTCGACCTGCACTCCGGCGGCATCGACGAGTTCCTGCAAGACTTCGTCGGCTACCGGCTCACCGGCGACCCGGACCTGGACGCGAAGACCGCGGCCATGGCACATGTCATCGGCTACGACGACGTGGTCGTGGGCCTGCACGCCGACGACGGCAACAGCCACGCGGCGGCGGTCCGCCGGGGCATCCCGGCCGTCCTGATCGAGACCGGCCAATTCGGCGAACGCGACCCGCGGGCGGCTTCGCGCGTCGTCGACGCGCTGATCCGACTGCTCGACCACGTCCTGGACGGCAAGGACTCCGAGTACCCACCGGCCCGCGAATGGCTCTGGGCCGGCTTCGTCACCTCTTCCGCCACGGGCCTGTGGTACCCGACCGTCACGGCGGGGGACGACGTCACCGAAGGCCAGGTCATCGGCCACGTCACCGACCCAGCCGACGACACGACCCACGAGGTCCACGCGCCCGCCACCGGCCGGGTCTTCTACGGCATGCACGGCCTGACCGTCGTCCCCGGCACCGACCTCGCCGCCATCGCCGCACCCCGCTGACCCGCCCCGCGCCGGTGTGACGGCCGGCGGTGCTGCTGTGCGGGCCGTCGCTGCCAGGTCTGATCATCGCGCCGACGAGCGGGCCGTGTTCGGATCCGTTCGGGTTCGTGCGCACATCGCCGCCGCCGGTGCGGCGCGGGGTTCCCTGGGCCGGGCAACGCCTGCCCACGCTCGGTACCCAGGGAAGGACCGCGGATGCGTTCTCCTCGTCGACGGCAGCGCAGACCCCTCTTCCGCCTGGTCGTCGCCACTGCCACGACCGTCGCGCTCGCCGCGAGCGGCCTGTCGGCCCCGACTTCGGTCGCCGAGCAGGCGTTGCCGGGGTGGCCGGCGGTGCCGCGGACCAAGTCCGTGCCTGGCACCGGCGTTCCGGTGTCGCCGAGGCCGGCCGATCCGGCGGTCGAGCACGCGGTGACGTCCGTCCCGGCGGTGTCCTGGCCGAAGGCGGGCACCGCCGAGGTCGCCGTGAGCCACACCGCCGCGCGCGTCGGCGAGACGGCTGTGTCGGTGTCGGCCGCCGCGGACGGGCCTGACCGGGTCCGGGTGGAGGTGCTGGACCGGTCCGCCGCGCAGCGGGCGGGCGTGGAGGGCGTGCTGTTCCGCGTCCGGCAGGCCGACTCCGCGCAGAAGGCCGGCCCGGTCAGCGTGGACGTCGATTACTCCGGTTTCCGCCACGCTTATGGCGGTGATTACGCGGCTCGGCTGGCGCTGGTCCGGTTGCCGGCGTGCGCGGCCTGGGCTCCGGAGCGGCCCGAGTGCGTCACCGGGACACCGGTCGCGGCGCACAACGACCTGAAGACGGGGCACCTCCGTGGTGAGGTGACGGTCTCCGGAGCGCCCCGCGCCAAGGACCCGGAGGACGCGCGAGCGGGCCGGGAGCCTGCGCCGTTGTTCGCGGTGACGGCGACGCCGAGCGGCAGTGCGGGCAGCTTCAAGCCGACGTCGTTGTCGCCTTCGGCGATGTGGGAGGTGGGCCTCCAGTCCGGTGACTTCACCTGGGCTTATCCGCTGGATCTGCCGCCGGTGCCGGGTCCGGAGCCGAGGGTCGCACTGTCGTACTCGTCGGGCGGGATCGACGGGCGGACGGCCGCGACGAACAACCAGTCGTCGTGGATCGGTGACGGGTTCGACTTCCAGCCGGGCTTTATTGAGCGCCAGTACACCTCGTGTGCCGGTACCGGGGATCTGTGTTACGCGACGGCTAATGCGGTGGTCTCGCTTCCCGGTGTGACGGGCGAGTTGGTGTTCGACGCTACGAAGGGGATCTGGCGGGCGGAGGAGGACGACGGTTGGCGTGTGGAGCAGTTGTTCGGCGCTGCCAATGGTGACAACGATGGTGAGTATTGGCAGCTCACGGCTCCGGATGGCACGCGGTATTTGTTCGGGCGCAGCGCCGATGCTCGTTCGGCGTGGACGGTGCCGGTGTTCGGCGATGACGCCGGGGAGCCGTGCAAGGCGGCGTCGTTCGGTGTGTCGTGGTGTCAACAGGGCTACCGCTGGATGCTCGACCAGGTGGTGGACCGTCACGGTGACATCGTCAAGTACTTCTACGACACGGAAACCAATCACTACGGCCGCAACAACACCGCGTCCCTTGCCACGCCGTACGTGCGTGGCGGCCAGCTGAACCGTATCGACTACGGCTTGCGTGAGGGTCAATCCGAGCCTGCGGCTCGTGTGGTGTTCACGGCTGCCGACCGGTGCGTGCCGGGTTCCGCCTGCCAACGCACGACTACGGCGGATTGGCCGGATGTTCCGTGGGATCAGCAGTGTGACGGCGGTGTGTGCACTGGGCGGCTGTCTCCGGTGTTCTTCGGTACCAAGCGGTTGGCGAAGATCACGGCTCAGGTGCGCGACGGTGCGAACTTGCGGGATGTCGACTCCTGGACGTTGAACCACCTGTTCCCGTCGACGGGCGACACGACCAGCCCGAGTCTGTGGCTGGAGTCGATCGTCCACACTGGACACGTCGACGGCACGGCCACGATGCCGGAGGTGAACTTCGACGGGCAGTTGCGGGACAACCGGGTCGAGGCGGTCGACGGGCAGCCGCGGATGAGCAAGTGGCGGATCTCGCGGGTCAACACGGAGACCGGCGGGCGGATCGACGTCACCTATGGGCCGGTGGGGTGCGCGCCCGGCGGGCTGCCGGCGGCGGACGTCAACGGCACGTCGTGTTTCCCGGCTCACTGGATGCCGCAGGGTGCGTCCGCGCCGGTGTTGGACTGGTTCCACAAGTACCTGGTGACCGAGGTCCGCGAGGTCGACCGGGTCGGCGGCTCGCCGGACGAGGTCACCTCTTACGAGTACTCCGGTGACGCGGCGTGGCACCACGACGACGCCGAACTCGTGCCCGACGAACTCAAGACGTGGGGCCAGTGGCGCGGCTACCAGTCGGTCAAGGTCCGCACGGGCGAACCGGCGAAGCCGCGCACCCTGGTCGAGCACCGCTTCCACCGCGGCATGGACGGCGACCGCAACGCCGACGGCACCACCAAGAGCGTCACGATCGGCGCGACCCGGGACGTGCCCGCGCTGCGCGGCTTCGCCTACGAGGAGATCACCTACAACGGTGACGGCGGACCGGTGGTGGTGCACGAGATCACCGAACCGGAGGTCATCGGCCCCAACGCCGTGCGCCACCGCGCCTCCGGGGATCTCGCCGCCTACGTCACCGAGGTCAAGAAGACCCACGTCCGCACCGCGTTGGCGGGCGGCGGGTTCCGCGAGACCGAGGAGCGGCACTCCTACGACGGGTACGGCGTGCACGTCCGCACCGAGGACCTCGGCGACCTCGCCGTCCCCGACGACGACACGTGCACGCGGGTCGAGTACACCCGCAACCTCGACGTGTGGCTGATCGCCACCCCCAAGCGGGTGGTGAAGACGTCGCGGAACTGCTCGGTGGAGGACTACGCGCCGGGCGACGTGATCTCCGACGAACGCACCTACTACGACGGGTCCGACGAGTTCGGTGCACAGCCGGTCAAGGGCGACCCGACCCGCGAGGAGGAACTGTCCGGTTGGGACGGTGGCACCCCGCTGTACAGCACCGTCGAGCGGTCGGTGTACGACGCGCACGGCCGTGAGGTCGAGGAGTTCGACGCGCTGGGCAACAAGGAGACCACGGCCTACACCCCTGCGGTCGGCGGCCCGGTCACCTCGGTGACCAGCACCAACGCGTTGGGGCACACCGAGAGCACGACGTTCCGGCCCGCCACGGGCGACCCGCTGGAGCAAGTGGACGAGAACGGCCGCCGCACCACGATGTCCTACGACCCGTTGGGGCGGCTGACGAAGGTGTGGCAGCCCGGCCGCTCCCGCGACGACGTGCCGGACGTGGAGTTCGAGTACCTGCTGCGCGACGACGCACCCTCCGCGGTCGTCGCGAAGAAGCTGCTCGGTGACGGCGGGCAGGTCAGCAGCTACACCCTCTACGACGGGCTGCTGCGCGAGCGGCAGGTCCAGGCACCCGCGCCCGACGGCGGCCGGGTCGTCACCGACACCCGCTACGACAGCCACGGCCGGGTGGCGCGCACCAACGCCCCCTACCACAACCCCGACCCGCCGGGCACCGACCTGCTGGCCGTCGCGGACCAGGACGTCCCGGCGCAGACCGCGTTCGCCTACGACGGCGCGGGCCGCGAGGTCGTCGAGGCCCTGCTGGTCGACGGCACCGAGAAGTGGCGCACGACCACGACCTACGGCGGCAACTGGGTGAGCGAGGACCCGCCCGAGGGCGGCATCGCCACCACCGAACTGCTGGACGCCGAGAACCGCGTGGTGGAGCTGCGGCAGTACAAGTCCGGCTCCCCGTCGGGCGACTACGACGCCACCCGCTACACCTTCACCAAGGCCGGTGAGCCGGAGACCATCACCGATCCCGCCGGCAACACCTGGCGCAACCACTACGACGTGCGCGGGCGGCTCGTGCGGGTGGACGACCCCGACCAGGGCACGTCCACCATGACCTACGACGACGAGGACCAACTCGTCACCAGCACCAACTCGCGCGGCATCACACTGACGCACACCTATGACGCGCTGGGCCGCAAGACCGCCACGCACGAGGGTGGCACGAAGCTGCTGGAGTGGACGTTCGACACCCTCGGCAAGGGCCTGCCGGTGGCGGAGACCCGGTTCGTCGACGGGCAGGCGTACCGGGACGAGGTGCTCGGCTACGACGACGCCGGGCGACCGACCGGCAACGCGCTCACCGTCCCGGCGCGGGAGGGTCCGCTGGCGGGGCGGTACGAGTCGACGCTGACCTACAACGCGGCCGACCAGGTCACCTCGGTGTCGCTGCCGGCGATGGGCGGCCTGCCGGCGGAGAAGCTGGAGCAGGGCTACGACCGGTTCGGCAACGCCGACTCGCTGACCGGCCTGTCGACCTACGTCGAGCAGACGCTGCGCACCAACCTCGGCGAGGTCGGCCTGTACGTCATGGGCTCGCCGGGCAAGCAGGCCGTCCAGGCGTTCGAGTACGAGCACGGCACGCGGCGACTCGTCGGCGCGGCGATGTACCAGGAGCACGACGCCACCCCGGTGGTGGACCGGAGGCTGGAGTACGACCCGGCGGGCAACGTCACCAAGCTGGTCAACGCCTCCTCCGGGCGGCCGGTCGACACGCAGTGCTTCCGCGTGGACCACCTGCGGCGGCTGACCGAGGCGTGGACCGCGCCGTGGTCGTGCGAGGAGGAGCCGCGGGCGGACGCGCTCGGCGGGCCCGCGCCGTACTGGCACTCCTACACCTACGACGCGATCGGCAACCGGCTCACCGAGGTCCGGCACGGCGCCGCCGGCGACACCACCCGCACGTACGACTACCCGCGGCCGGGGTCCAAGCAGCTCGCGGCCGTGCGGACCTCGCGGCCCGGCGCGCCCGAGGACGTGCGGTCCTTCGCTCACGACGCCGAGGGCAACGTCACCGCCCGCGGCGGGCAGACCCTGTCCTACGACGCCGAGGGCCACGTGACGTCGGTGGTGGAGGGCGACAAGACCACGTCGTTCACCTACGACGCGGACGGCGACCGGCTCATCCGCCGCGACCCTGGCGGCACCACGCTGTACATCGGGGACACCGAACTGCACGCGGACAAGGTCGGCCTCGTCACCGCGACGAGGTACTACGAGCACAACGAGGAGACCATCGCGGTCCGCACCCGTGAGTCGCTGACGTGGCTGTCCACCGACCACCACGACACCGCCGAAACCTCGCTGGACGCGGACTCCCTGACCGCCCACCACCGGCTGCGCCTGCCGTTCGGCGCGGACCGCGAGGAGAAACCGGCGGCCTGGGTCGGCGACCGCGGCTTCGTCGGCGGCACCGAGGACCCGTCGACCGGCCTGACCCACCTCGGGGCGCGCGAGTACGACCCGGAGACCGGGCGGTTCCTGTCGGTGGACCCGATCATCGACGAGGACGACCCGCAGCAGCTGCACGGCTACCTGTACTCCAACAACAACCCGCTGACCTTCAGCGACCCGGACGGCCTGCTGTGGGGCTGGGTGAAGAAGGCCGCGAAGGTCGTCGCCGCGGTGTCGGAGGTCGCCTCCTACATCCCGGGCCCGATCGGCACGGCCGCTGGTCTCGCGGGCGCCGCGGCCCACGCCGCGTTGGGCAACAAGAAGAAGGCGCTGGAGATGGCCGCAGGCGCGGCGGCCAGCCTGGTGCCCGGCGGGAAGCTGCTGCTCAAGGCCGGCATGGCGGTGGCCAAGAAGGTGACCGGCAAGGTCGCCGCCAAAACCGCTGCGGCCAAGGGCGCGGCGCAGACGGCCAGGACGACCGCCGCTACCGCAAAACCGGTCAAGACCAGAATGAAGTTCCCCGTCCCCCAGAAGGGCAGGAACAAGCCGTTGATAACCCACGTCGGCAAACGTTTGAAGACTCCCGCTCCGGGTGGTAAGCGCAAGGATGTCAGCAAATCTCGGCGGGACGACGTCCACGACAGCGGTGCCGGGTATTGCGGGTCGTGCGGCGATCGCACGGTCCCGTCCAAGCAGAGCAAGACCGGCGGCAAACATCGGCTGAACGAACGGACCATCGGTCACCCCGTGCCGGTCAGCCGTGGCGGTAAGAACAGTGACGATCTCTTCTCGCAGTGTCGCCGATGCCAGAAGGGCGTCAGCAAGGGCAACGACATGGAGTGGAGCCGAGTCGGTCACCAAAACGGGCAGGCGGCGAAGAAGAAGGCGGCCAAGGCTCGCACGAAGGCGCGCCCCAAGCCCAAGGCCAAGCGCTCAGGCAGCAAGGCCCGGTACACGTTCTGAAGATCGTCGACTGTGGCGAGGGACAGGACGGCTGCGGGTCTCGTGGGCGCGCCGGCGTGTGCGGCGTTGGGCAACAAGAAAGCGCTGGAGAGCGTGCGCGAGGTGTCCTCGGGCACCAAGCACTGGTCGACATCGACCCCGACGGCGACCTGTCGTACGTGCTCACCGCCACCGCGCAGCACCCGTTACGGGTGACCGGCCGGGGTTGGGCGCACGCGGTCGACCTGGAAGTGGGCGACGTCGTCGTCGGAGCGGACGGCCGAACCGGCCGGGTCTCCCTCGTGGTCGACCACGGCGACCAGCCGGACCAGGTCGTGTACAACCTCAGCGTCGACGACCTGAACACCTACGTGGTGCTGGCCGGCGGCGAAGCACCAGAGGCCGCTGCCCACGGTGGTTGGCATCAGAGCGACAACAAGGGCCAGCAGGGCGCGATCGGCGTGAGCAAGAAGCACCGGCCGAAGGACCCGAACGCCAAGCCCACGACGGGAAGGGCCCCAAGACGACCGGTCCGAAGGTTTACCAGGACAAGTACGCGCGCAAGGACGGTGGTTGCTGAGCCCGATCCGTCGGGTGTGGTGCCCGGGCGGGTGCACGCGACTTCCGCGCGCACCCGCCGTGGCCGGTGCGGGTGGGCGAGGTCGGCGCGGGCGTGGTGATCGCCCCGACCTGGTGGTGACGTGCGCCCACGTGGCCACCGTCGACATCCTGGCCCGCCACGCCCTGCGCGCTCGGCCGCACCGTTGCGGTCGGGGTGTTGTCCGGTGTGCCGGAAGGCTGTGTGGCCTGGGCTGTCCGGCAGACGCCGGACAGCCGGGTGGGGTGTCCCGGACGGGCCGGTTGGTTGCCGGACGGTGGTGGGCGTTGCACGCTCGGCGGCACTGCGGGTTTGGGGGGTGGGTGTTGTCCTCGTACGTCGATCCGGGTGCGGCCCGGAGCAGTGGCGAGTTCGTCGCGTTGTTGAGATTGCGGCGGGAGGTGGCGGGGTTGTCCTACCGGCAGTTGGAGCGTCGGGCCCGGCAGGACGGTGGGTGTCTGCCGCCCAGCACGGTGGCCACGATGTTGCGCCGCTCGACGCTGCCGAGTCGGGAGTTGGTCGTCGCCTACGTCCGGGCGTGCGGCGGGGACGCGGACGAGGTCGCCGCGTGGGTCGCCGTGCGGACGCGGTTGGCGACCACCGTGGAGGCGCCGGTGGAACGGCGGGGTGGCGTGCCGTCGTTCCCGGTGCCGCCGCGGCAGCTGCCGCCGTGCGGGGTGGCACTGGTGGGGCGGCGGGATCGGCTCGCCGAGGTGGACGCGGCCACCGGGGGCGCGGAGTCGCCGCTGGTCGTGGTCACCGGCGCGCCGGGGGTGGGGAAGACGGCGTTGGCGGTGCACTGGGCGCACCGGGTGCGTGACCGGTTCCCCGACGGGCAGTTGTACGTGGAGCTGGGCGCGTCCCGGCCGCTCGCGGACGTGTTGGGGGAGTTGCTGGCGGCGGTGGGGGTGCCGGCCGGCTCGGTGCCCGCCGACGATCGGCAGGCCGCCGCGCTGTTCCGGTCCGTCGTGGCGGACCGCCGGGTCCTGCTGCTGGTGGACGGTGTCGTGACGGCCGAGCAGGTGCGGTTGCTGCGGCCAGGGGGTTCTGACTCGTGCATGGTGGTGACCAGTCGGGACCGGCTGGTGGGCCTCGCCGTGTACGACGGCGCGCGGGTGGTGGAGACGCCGCCGTTGGAGCGGGGGCACGCGGTGCGGGTGCTCGCGCAGGCCGCGGGGGAACGGCTGGTGTCCGCCGAGCTGACGGCGGCGGGTCGGTTGGCGGAGCTGTGCGACCGGCTGCCGCTGGCGCTGCGGATCGCCGCGACGGCGCTCGACCCGTCGGCCACCACGCCCATCGCGGACCTCGTCGTGCGGATGCGGGCCTTCGGGCGGTTGGCGGCGCTGGAGGTGCACGGCGACCCGGAGGTCGGGCTGGACGCCGTCTTCGGCCGGTCGTGGGAGGCGTTGGACGAGGTGTCGCGCGGGCTGCTCCGCGCGCTCGCCGCGCTGCCGCCGGGTGGGGTGACTGCGGTGGCCGCCGCGGCGGCGCTGGAGACCACGGTCGCGTTGGCGCGGACCGCGTTGGGGCGGCTGGTGAACGCGCACCTCGTGGTCCGCCTCGGGGACGACCGGTACGCGGTGCCGGGGTTGTTGCGCGAGTACGCCGGGTCCGTGCTGCCCGCCGAGGAGCCCGCCGTGGCGTGAAGGTGGGGCAGGCTGTCCCGGCGGGGCGTGGCGGGCTCCCTGGCGTGGCGTGATGGCGGGGGTGGGCTTCCCGGCGGGCGTGGCGTGGCGGCGGGGCAGGGCGTGGCGGCGGGGGCGTGACGCCGCGTTGCGCTGGCGGGGCGTGGCGGTGGCGGGGTGTGGCTGGCGCCCCCGGATCCATTGTCTCACCGGGGTACGACAGTCCCATGCGTGCGGCGTGCGGGGCGTGGCGTGAATGCGTGGCGGGTGGTCCCGGCCTGGCGTGGCGGCGGGGCGTGGCGTTGTGGGGCGGGGTGTTGTTCGGATGCGTTCGGGACCGTTCGCACTCCGCCGCCCGCGGTTCGACACCGGTTCTGCTGGGGCGGGCACCCCTGCCCCGGCACCGAGGAAGGATCGCGGATGCGTTCTCCACGTCGACGGCATCGCAGACCCCTGTTCCGCATCGCGGTCACGACGACCACGGCGCTCGCCCTGGTCGCTACCGGGGTGACCGCACCGACCCAAGCCGCCCCCGAGCCCGCGAAGCCGGGACGGCCCACCGTGTCCCGGACCGGGTCCGTGTCCGGCGGTGCGGTCCCTGTCCAGCCCAGGCCCGCCGACCCGGCCGCCGAGCACGCCGTGACATCCGTCCCGGCGGTGTTCTGGCCCAAGGCGGGCACCGCCGAAGTCGCGGTGAACCACTCCGCCGTCAGAGTCGCCGACACCGCCGTCTCGGTGTCGGCCGCCGGCGGCGGGCCGGACCGGGTCCGCGTCGAAGTGCTGGACCGGTCCGCCGCCCAGCGGGCGGGTGTCGAGGGCGTGCTGTTCCGCGTGCGGCGCGCCGACCCCGCGCAGAAGGCCGGCCCGGTCACGGTGGACGTCGACTACTCCGGTTTCCGGCACGCTTATGGCGGTGACTACGCGGCTCGGCTGGCGCTGGTCCGGTTGCCGGCGTGCGCCGCCTGGGCTCCGCAACGCGCCGAGTGCGTCACCGGCACGCCGGTGACGGCCCACAACGACCTGAAGACCGGGCACCTCCGCGGCGAAGTGCACGTGACCGGCGCACCGCGCGCCAAAGACCCGGAAGACGCGCGCGCGGGTCTCGAACCGGACGCGCTCTTCGCCGTGACGGCGACGCCGAGCGGCAGTGCGGGCAGCTTCAGGCCGACGTCCCTCGCTCCCTCGGCGATGTGGGAGGTGGGCCTCCAGTCCGGCGACTTCACCTGGGCTTATCCGCTGGACCTGCCGCCGGTGCCGGGGCCGGAGCCGACCGTCGCGTTGTCCTATTCATCAGGCGGGATTGACGGACGCACGCCCGCGACCAACAACCAGTCGTCGTGGATCGGTGACGGGTTCGACTTCCAGCCGGGTTTCATCGAGCGCCAGTACACCTCGTGTGCCGGTACCGGGGATCTGTGTTACGCGACGGCCAACGCGGTGGTCTCCCTGCCCGGCGTGACGGGCGAGTTGGTCTTCGACGCCACCAAACAAGTCTGGCGGGCGGAGGAGGACGACGGTTGGCGTGTGGAGCAGTTGTTCGGCGCTGCCAACGGTGACAACGACGGCGAGTATTGGCAGCTCACGGCTCCGGATGGCACGCGGTACACCTTCGGCCGTGCCACCGACGCCCGTTCGGCATGGACGGTGCCGGTGTTCGGCGATGACAGCGGGGAGCCGTGCAAGGCGGCGTCGTTCGGTGTGTCGTGGTGTCAACAGGCGTATCGGTGGCAGCTCGACCAGGTCGTGGACCGTCACGGCGACACCATCAAGTACTTCTACGACACCGAAACCAACCACTACGGCCGCAACAACACCGCGTCCCTCGCCACGCCGTACGTCCGCGGCGGCCAGCTGAGCCGCGTCGACTACGGCCTGCGCGACAACCAGACCGAGCCCGCCGCGCGCGTGGTGTTCACCGCCGCCGACCGGTGCGTGCCCGGTTCCGCCTGTCAACGCACGACTACGGCGGATTGGCCGGACGTCCCATGGGACCAGCAGTGCGACGGCGGCGTGTGCACCGGACGGCTCACCCCAGTCTTCTTCGGCACCAAGCGGCTGGCCAAGATCACGGCCCAGGTGCGCGATGGCGCAAACCTGCGGGATGTCGACTCCTGGACGCTGAACCACCTGTTCCCGTCGACGGGCGACACGACCAGCCCGAGCCTGTGGCTGGAATCGATCGTCCACACCGGACACATCGACGGCACGGCCACGATGCCGGAGGTGAACTTCGACGGTCAACTGCGGGACAACCGGGTCGACGCGGTCGACGGCCAACCCCGGATGAGCAAGTGGCGCGTCTCGCGGGTCAACACCGAGACCGGCGGGCGGATCGACGTCACCTATGGGCCGGTGGGGTGCTCACCTGGCGCGCTCCCGGCGGCGGACGTCAACGGCACGTCGTGTTTCCCGGCTCACTGGATGCCGCAGGGTGCGTCCGCGCCGGTGTTGGACTGGTTCCACAAGTACCTGGTGACCGAGGTCCGCGAGGTCGACCGGGTCGGCGGGTCGCCCGACGAGGTCACGTCCTACGAGTACGTCGGCGACGCGGCCTGGCACCACGACGACGCGGAGCTGACGCCGACCGAACTCAAGACGTGGGGCCAGTGGCGGGGCTACCAGACCGTGAAGGTGCGCACGGGCGATCCGTCGAAGCCGCGCACCCTGGTCGAGCACCGGTTCTTCCGCGGCATGTTCGGCGACGTGAAGTTCGACGGCACCACCAAGACCGACAAGGTGGGACCGTACGACGACTTGGCCGTGCTGCGCGGCTTCGCGCACGAGGAGATCACCTACGACGGCGACGGCGGCCCGGAGGTCGGGCGCGTGCTGCACGAGCCGGTGGTCATCGGGCCGAACGCCGTCCGCCACCGCGCCTCCGGCGACCTGGGCGCATACGTCACCGAGGTCAAGCGCACCTACACCCGCACGGCGTTGGCGGGCGGTGGCCACCGCGAGACCGAGGAACAGCACTTCTACGACGAGTACGGCGCGCACGTGCGCACGAACGACCTCGGCGACCTGTCCACCCCGAACGACGACACCTGCACGCTGATCGACTACGCGCGCAACACCGAGGCGTGGTTGATCGCGACGGCGAACCGCGTGCGGAAGCTCGGCGTGGCGTGCGGATCGCCGGAACGGCCCGCGGACGTCCTCTCCGACCAGCGCACGTACTACGACGGCTCCGACGAGTTCGGCGCGGCGCCGACGAAGGGCGACCCGACGCGCCAAGAGGAACTGTCCGGTTGGGACGGTGGCACTCCGCGGTACACCACCGTCGAGCGGTCGGTGTACGACGCGCACGGCCGTGAGGTCGAGGAGTTCGACGCGCTGGGCAACAAGGAGACCACGGCGTACACGCCCGCGGTCGGCGGTCCGGTGACGTCCGTCGTCACGACGAACGCGTTGGGCCACACCGACACCACGGTCTTCAACGTCGCCGTCGGCGAGCCCGTCCAGCGGACCGACGAAAACGGGCGGCGCACCACGATGGTCTACGACCCGTTGGGCCGCCTCACCAAGGTGTGGCGTCCGGGTCGGGCCCTCGCCGACGTTCCGGACCTGGAGTTCGAGTACGTGGTGCGCTCCGATGGCCCGTCGTCGGTGGCGACGAAGAAGCTGCTCGGCGACGGCACGCAGATGGCGACCCGCACGCTGTTCGACGGGCAGTTGCGGGAGCGCCAGGTGCAGCACCCGTCGCCGGCGGGCGGTCGGATCGTCACCGACACCCTGTACGACAGCCACGGTCGGGTCGCCGCGACCAACAACGAGTACCACAACGCCGACCCGCCGGGCCCGGACCTGCTGCTGCCCACCGACGTCCCGGCGCGGACCGTCTTCGGCTACGACGGGGCCGGCCGCGAGGTCGCCGAGGTCTTCGAGGTCGGCCTTGTCGAGAAGTGGCGCACCACCACGGCGTACGGCGGCGACCGGGTCACCGAGACCCCGCCCGCCGGCGGCACGGTGACGACGAAGGTGTTCGACGCCGAGGGGCGGACCACCGAGCTGCGCCAGCACCGGTCCGCCGCGGAGTACGACAGCACGCGGTACACCTACAGCAGGGAAGGTGAGCTGGAGACCGTCACCGACCCGGCGGGCAACGTGTGGCGCACGCACTACGACGTGCGCGGCCGTGCGGTGCGGGTGGACGACCCGGACCAGGGCACGACCACCATGACCTACGACGACGAGGACCGGCTGCTGTCGACGACCAACTCCCGCGGCAAGACCGTCGCGCACGCCTACGACCCGCTCGGCCGCCGGACGGCCTCGTACGAGGGCTCCGCGTCCGGGCCGAAGCTCGCCGAGTGGGTGTTCGACGTGCTGGCGGACGGCACGCAGGTCAAGGGTGTCGAGACCGCGTCGGTCCGGTACTCGGGCGGCCAAGCCTACCGCGACGAGGTCTTGGCCGTCGACGACCAGGACCGTCCATTGAGGACAGCGGTGACGATCCCGGCCGCCGAGGGCCGGTTGGCCGGCCGGTACGAGTCGACGCTGACCTACAACGACGCCGGTCAGGTCACGTCCGCGACCCTGCCGGCGGTCGGCGGCCTGCCCGCCGAGACGTTGCAGTACGGGTACGACCAGTGGGGCAACCCGGATTCGCTGACCGGCCTTGCGCCGTACGTGCGGCAGACCGCGCACAACGACCTCGGCGAGGTCGCGATGTACATCATGGGCGCCGAGGGCCGGCAGGTGTTCCAGCTGTTCGACTACGAGCCGGGCACGCGCCGGCTGGCGAAGTCGACGCTGTACCAGGAGAACGACACCGCGCCGGTGGTGGACCGGACGCTCGACCACGACCCGGCGGGCAACCTCACCCGCCTGGTCACCGCGGCGGCCGGCCGCGCGGTGGACACGCAGTGCTTCCGCCACGACCACCTGCGGCGCATGACCGACGCGTGGACCGCCGACGACTGCGGCACCGCACCGGGAACGCTCACCGGACCGGCGCCCTACTGGCACTCCTACACCTTCGACCAGACGGGGAACCGGCTCACCGAGACGCGGCACGAGACCGGCACCACGCGGAGGTACTCCTACCCGCCCGCGGGCGGTCCGCAGCCGCACACGCTCACGTCGGTGACGACGAGCGGTCCGGGCGGGGCGCGGACGGACACGTTCACCTACGACAGCGAAGGAAACACGGTCACCCGCGCGGTCGACGGCCGGACCCAGAGCTTCGAGTGGGCTGTGGACGGCGAGCTGACCAAGGTGACCGAGGGCGACACCGAGACCGCGTACGTGTACGACGCGGACGGCGACCGGCTGCTGCGGCGGGACCCCGAGGGCACCACCCTCTACCTCGGCTCGACCACCGAGGTGCGGGTGGACAAGGTAGGCCTGGTCACCGGCACCCGCTACTACGAGCACAACGAGGACACCATCGCCGTCCGGACCGGCGAGAACACCCTGAGCTGGCTGTCGGCCGACCACCACGACACCGCCGAGACGTCGGTGGACGCCGAGTCGTTGTCCGCGACGCACCGGCTGCTGTTGCCGTTCGGCGAGGAGCGGGGCGACGTGCCGGGGGCGTGGCCGGGTGAGCGCGGCTTCGTCGGCGGGACGAAGGACGCGTCCACCGGCCTGACCCACCTGGGCGCCCGCGAGTACGACCCGCGGACCGGCCGGTTCCTCTCGGTGGACCCGGTGATCGACGAGGAAGACCCGCAATCGCTGCACGGCTACCTGTACGCGAACAACAACCCGTACACCTACACCGACCCCGATGGCCTGTTCTGGTCCAACGTGCTGAAGAAGGTCGCCAAGGTCGCCGAGGTGGCGTCCTGGGTGCCGGGGCCGATCGGCACCGCGGCGGGCCTGGTCGGGGCCGCCGCGTACGCCGCGACCGGCAACAAGGGCAAGGCGCTGGAGATGGCGGCCGGTGCCGCGGCGAACCTGGTGCCCGGCGGGAAGCTGCTGATGAAGGCCGGCATGGCGGCGGCCAAGGCGGTCGGCAAGGCGGGCGCGAAGGCCGGGGCGAAGGGAGCGGTGGCCGCGGCGAAGACCGGCAAGGCGGTCGCGAAGGCGGCCAAGGGGACGGCGAAGGGTGCCAAGACCGCCGCGACGAGGACGGGGCGGACGGTCAAGCGGGCCAACCCGCGCGGGTGCAACTCGTTCACCGCGGACACCCCGGTGCTGATGGCCGACGGCACCCGGAAGCCGATCGGGCAGGTGGTCGTCGGTGACCGGGTGCTCGCGGGCAACCCCCTTACCGGGGAGGCGGGGGCTCGGCAGGTCACCGACACCATCGTCGGCGCGGGCCTGAAGGACCTGGTGACGGTCGAGGTCGCCGGTGGTGTGGTCGTGGCGACGGCCGGCCACCCGTTCTGGGTGGTGGAGGAGGGGCGGTGGAAGGAGGCCGGGGAACTGGAACCCGGTGACACCGTGCTCACGGAGGGCGGTGTCCTCCGGGTCGCCGCGGTCGACCGGTATTCCCGGGTGCTGACCGTGCACAACCTGACGGTCGACGACCTGCACACGTACTACGTGGGTAGGGATGATCCGGTGCTCGTGCACAACGCCGGTTCGTCCTGCCAGGTCCACCCGACCAGGGGCCAGAAGCCGAACAAGAAGGCGGCCTGCACCTGCGGCAAGATCAACAAGCCGGGCAAGGGCGGCGCGCCGCTCAAGCGCAAGGCCGCGCCGGGGCGGGAGAACGCTGAGGTCCTCGCGGGCCAGGAACGGCGGCAGCACGTCGGCCAGGCGCTGCCCAAGGGCGTCGACGGCATCAAGAACGGCGGCACGGACGCGGTCACCGGGGGAAGCCTGCTCGTCGGGTTCGGCGTTGCGGGGGCGATCTGGGCCGGGCGGAAGGCCGCGAAGGCGATCAAGAAGGCGGTGAAGAAGCAGACGCCGAAGGGCAAGCACCGCAAGACGAAGGGGACGAAGAAGAAAAAGAAGCCATAGCGGCCTCCCCAGCCGAGCGGACTGCCCGCCTTGCCGAGCGGACTGCCCGCCTTGCCGAGCGGGCAGTCCGCCTTGCCGGCACGGCGAGTCCGCTTTGTCGTGCGGGCAGCCCGCCTTGCCTTGCCGTGCGGGCAGTCCGCCGAGCGGACACACCTCGACTTGGGCTTCTTGCTTGTGTCATCCCCGTACTGGATGGCCCTCCCGAAGGGCTACCACAGATTTCCCGGGTGCAGCCGAAATTTTTTGTGAGGAACGAGCAAAAAATTTGCGCTGCGCGCTCTCAAGATCAAAAGCGCCTCGCCGGCGGGCAGACCACCGATGGGGGAGGAAGGGCTTCGGTTCCCCCACCGCATGGCCTGGCAAAGCCAACCACAGATTCCCCGGGTGCCGCTGAAAACTTTTGCTCGTTCCTCGCAAAACTTTTCGGCCGCACCCGGGAAATCTGTGGTAGCCCTTCGGGCAGGCCATACGGTGGGGGAACCGAAGCCCCGCCGTGGCTGATAGCCAGCCCGCCGCGCGAAGCGCGGCGAAAAGCGAAAGCGGCTGCTGCGCGGCGGCGGTGTTCGGGTTCGTTCGGCACAGCGCGCGAACCCTCCTCGAACGCAACGCGCACGCAGCAGATTGACGGTCAGGGCCGGGGTGTGGCGCCCCGGTCCTGACGTCGTTCGGAGGGGAAGCCGCATGGTGGCTGGAAGAGGTCTGGCGGTGGCGGTGGCCGCCGTGCTCGCGTGGTCGGCCGTGGTGGCTGTGCCGGCCGTGGCCGAGCCGGTGAAGTGGCCACCCCTGCCCGTGCCCGGGCGGTCGGTGCCGGGGACGGACGCGGGGGCGGTCGCGCCGGCCGAGCTCGCGGTGACGGCCAAGGCGGTCACGGCCGCGCCGGAGGTCGCCTGGTCGCCCAAGGCCGCCGCGAAAGGCGTCGGCGTGGAGGTGCTGGACCGGGCCGCGGCCGAGGCGGCGAACATACGCGGTGTGCTGTTCCGCGCCGGACGGTCGGCCGGGCCGGTGTCGGTGGAGCTGGACTACTCGGGCTTCCGCCACGCGTTCGGCGGCGACTACGCCTCCCGCCTGCGGGTCGTGGACGTCGCCACCGGTCGGACCCTGCCCGCGCGCAACGACATCGCCGCCGGTCGCATCCAGGTCGACGTGACGGGGGCGACGGGCCGGACCAGAGGCCCGGACGGCGTCCAGATCAACGCACCGGCCCCGCTGTACGCCCTGACCTCCGGGACGACCGGCGAGGCGGGCAGCTTCGCGCCGACCTCTCTCGCGCCGTCCGCCACGTGGGCGGTGGGCCTGCAGTCCGGTGACTTCTCCTGGAACCACCCGATCCCGGTGCCGCCCGCGCCCGGACCGGCGCCGCGCATCGCCCTGTCCTACTCCTCCGGCGTGGTCGACGGCCGCACGGCGTCCACGAACAACCAGGCGTCCTGGGTGGGCGAGGGTTTCGGCTACGAGCCGGGGTTCATCGAACGCACCTACAAGCCGTGCGCCGAGGACGGCGAGCAGGGCAAGGCCGACCTGTGCTGGGACCGCAACGCCGCGCACATCGTGCTGCCGGGCGTCAGCGGCGAGCTGGTGTGGGACGCCGGGCGCGGCGTCTGGAAGGTCGCCAACGACGAGGGCTGGCGCGTCGAGCCGCGCACCGGCGCGGCCAACGGGGACAACGACGGCGAGCACTGGCTGGTCACCGGCCCGGACGGCACGCGGTACTCCTTCGGGCGCGCGGCGGGCACGGCGTGGACCGTCCCGGTCTTCGGCAACGACGACGGCGAGCCGTGCCACGGTCCGGCGTTCGACAACTCCTGGTGCCACCAGGCCTACCGCTGGACCCTCGACACCGTCACCGACACCCACGGCGACCAGGTCGCCTACCACTACGAGACCGAGACCAACCACTACGGCCGCTCCGGGGCGGGCGCCAACGCCACGCCGTACGTCCGCGCCGGCCACCTCGTCCGCATCGACTACGGGCTGCGCGAGGGCGGCGACCCGGCGGCCCGGGTGCTGTTCACCAGTGCTCCCCGCTGCATCCCCGGTTCGCCCTGCGACCCGGCGCGCCCGGCGGACTGGCCCGACACGCCGTGGGACCTCGCCTGCTCCGGCGGCAACTGCCCGGCCGCCGGACCCAGCTTCTGGGGCGCGCGGCGACTGGCGAAGATCACCACCCAGGTGCGCTCCGGCGCCGGTTACGCCGACGTGGACTCGTGGACGCTGGACCACGTCTTCCCCGGCACCGACGACCGCACCAGCCCGACGCTGTGGCTGCGCTCGATCACCCGCACCGGCCACGTCGGCGGCACCGCGACCCTGCCGGACGTCCGGTTCGACGGCGTCCTGCTGGCCAACCGGATCGGCACGGTGGACGGCCTCCAGCCGATGAACAAGTGGCGGCTCTCCCGCGTCCACAACGAGATCGGCGGCACGACGGAGGTCGAGTACTCGAACGACCGCTGCGCCGCCGGGGCGCTGCCCCGCCAGGACGCCAACGAGGAGAACTGCTTCCCGGCGTACTGGCTGCGCCAGGGCGCGTCCACGCCGGAACTGGGCTGGTTCAACAAGTACGTCGTCGCCCAGGTGTCCGAGGTGGACCGGGTGGGCGGCGCGCCGCGCAAGGTGACCGCCTACGAGTACGTGGACTCCGGGACCGCGTCCTGGCGGTACGACGCGGCCGAGCTGGTGCCCGGCCGGTTCAAGACGTGGGGCTCGTGGCGCGGCTTCCAGAAGGTGCGGGTGCGCACCGGGGACGCCGCCGGCCCGCGCACGCTCACCGAGCACCTGTTCCTGCGCGGCATGGACGGCGACCTGCTGCTCGACGGCACGCACCGCAAGGTCGAGGTGGAGGACTCGCAGCAGCGCAAGTGGCCGGACAAGCCCAACCTGGCCGGGTTCGCCCGGGAGACGGTCGTGCGCGACCCGGCCACCGGCGCGGAGATCTCCGCGGAGTTCCAGCAGCCGTGGCTGTCGGACCCGACGGCCGTGCGCGACCGGGAGGGCGGTCCGCTGGAGGCCCGCATCCTCCGGGTCGACGTGGTCCAGACGCGCACGACCTTGCCCGGTGGCGGCACCAGGCTGTCCGAGACCAGCACGAAGCACGACCAGTACGGCAACGTGACAGAGGTGCACGACCGCGGCGACGTGGCCGTGCCGGACGACGACCTATGCACCACGACGACCTACGCGCGCAACACCGACGCGTGGATCGTCAACCGCCCCAGCCGGGTGCTGACCGCGGGTGTGCCGTGCGGGACCACCGCCAACCCGGTCGACGTGGTCTCCGACGCGCGCACGTTCTACGACGGCGCCGAGTCGGTCGACGCGCCGCCCACCAAGGGCGACGTGACGCGCACCGAGGTGCTGGACGCCTGGGACGGCGCTCAGCCGGTGTACGTGACGACCTCACGGGCGGTGCACGACGCGCACGGCCGGGTGGTCGAGTCCTACGACGCCCTGGGCGCGAAGACCACGACCGCCTACCAACCGCCGACCGGCCTGGTGACGGCCACGGTGGTGACGAACCCGTTGGGGCACACCACGACCACCGAGCTGGACCCCGCGCGCGGCTCGACCGTGGCCACGGTGGACGCCAACGGCCGGCGCAGCGCCCAGTCCCACGACCCGCTCGGCCGGCTGGCCGCGGCGTGGCACACCGGGCGGCCGGTCACCGAGACCCCGACCGTCCGCCACGAGTACCTGGTCCGCTCGGACGGCCCGGCGGTGGTCACCACCCACCGGCTGGAGGGCGGCCAGTACACCACCAGCCACACCCTGTACGACGGCCTGCTGCGGCGGCGGCAGACCCAGGAGCCCTCGCCGCACGGCGGCCGGATCGTCACCGACACCCGGTACGACGCGCACGGCCGGGTGTCGAGCACCAACGCCGCCTACCACAACGCCGGCGAGCCGGGCACCGCGCTGCTGGTGGTGGCCGACGAGGACGTGCCGTCGCAGGAGGTGGTCGAGTACGACGGCGCCGGCCGCACCGCCGCCGAGGTGCTGCGGTCGCTCGGCGTCGAGAAGCACCGCACCACCTACTCCTACGAGGGTGACCGGGTGCACGAGGACCCGCCCGCCGGCGGCACGCCGACCACGCGGATCACCGACGTGCGCGGGCGGCTGGTCGAGCTGCGGCAGTACACCGGCGACGCGCCGACCGGCGAGTTCCACGCGACGACGTACGGCTACACCAAGGCGGGCAAGCGGAACTCGGTCGTCGACGCCGCCGGCAACGCGTGGCGGTTCGACTACGACCTGCGCGGCCGGCAGGTGCGCGTGGCGGACCCGGACAAGGGCGTCGCCACGATGACCTACGACGCCGAGGACCGGCTGACGAGCGTCACCGACGCCCGTGGCGTCACCCTGGCGCACACCTACGACTCGGTGGACCGGCGCACCGGGGTGTTCGAGGGGTCACCCGCCGGACGCCGGCTCACCGAGTGGACCTTCGACACCCTGCCCGGCGGTCTCGGCCTGCCCGCGGCCTCGATCCGCTACGTGGACGGCGCCGCCTACCGCTCCGACGTCCTGGGCTACAACGACCACGGCCTGCCGACCGGCAGCGCCGTGACGGTCCCCGAGCGCGAAGGGCGGCTCGCCGGCCGCTACGAGTCCACAGTGGACTACGACGCGGTCGGCCGGGTGAGCGCGACGACGCTGCCGGCCGCGGGTGGCCTGCCGGCGGAGACGCTGGTCACCGGCCGCACCGCGCTGGGCCAGGTGGCCACGGTGACCTCCGACCTCGCGCCGTACGTCGCGGACACGGGCTACTCGGCCACGGGCCAGGTGAGCCACCGCGTCCTGGGCGGGCGGGTCGTGCGGCTCTACGCCTACGACGAGGCGACCAGCCGGCTCACCGGCCTGTCGACGGTGCTGGAGAACGGGGAATCGGCGGCCGACGTGACCGTCGCCTACGACGCGGAGGGCAACGTCGTCTCCACCGCCGACGCGGTGTCCGGTGACGCCCAGTGCTTCCGCTCCGACTCGTTCCAGCGCCTGGTGGAGGCGTGGACGGCCGCGGACTGCGCGGCCGGGCCGAGCACGGCCGCGCTGGGCGGCCCCGCGCCGTACTGGCACTCCTACGGCTACGACAAGGCGGGCAACCGCACCCGCGAGGTGCGGCACGCGGCGGCCGGGGACGCGGTCCGCGAGTACGCGTACCCGGCCGCACACCGCGTCGCGAGCGTGACCGAAGGGTCGCGTGTGGACGGTTACGGCTACGACGCCGCCGGGAACACCGTGACCCGGCCGGGGCAGTCGTTGTCCTGGAACGCCGAGGGCCGGTTGGCGAGCGTGACCGCCGGGACCGCGGTGACGTCGTTCGAGTACGACGCCGACGGCAACCGGCTGATCCGGCGCGACCCGACCGGCACGACGCTCTACCTGGGCGACACCGACCTGCGGCTGGACGCGGCCACCGGCGCGCTGTCGGCGACGCGGCACTACGCCGTGGCGGGGACGCCGGTCGCGGTCCGCACCGAGGCGGGCGTGAGCTGGCTCGCCGACGACCACGCCGGGACCGCGTCGGTCGCGGTCGACGGCGACGACCTGGCCGTCACCGCCCGCCGGCAGTTCCCCTACGGCGAACCGCGCGGCGCGGTCCCGGCCTGGCCGGGGGAGCGGGGCTTCGTCGGCGGCACGGTCGACGCCTCGACCGGCCTGACCCACCTGGGCGCGCGCGAGTACGACCCGGTGCTGGGCGCGTTCCTGTCGGTCGACCCGATCCTCAACGCCGAGGACCCGCAGCAGCTCCAGGGCTACGCCTACGCGGGCAACTCGCCGGTCAGCCACACCGACGCGACGGGCCTGTCCGCCGAGCACGTGACCGAGCCCGCGCCGCCCACGTGGGACAGCGCGGTGACGGCCTTCCGGGCCGGCGGCGACACGGGCCAGGCCGGGCTCTACACCGCCCACGGCGGGGTCGACACCGCCTCGACCGCGAGCGATTCGGGCGGGTGGTCGCCGAAGGTCCCACCCGGGTACACGAACCCGCCGGGCGACACCACGCCGTCCTTCCCGGGCATCCCGACGACGCCGCCGCCCACCGGCCCGTCGCAGCCGGACAAGTCGTGGTCGGGCAAGACGCAGATCGTCCACGACGACGACGGCGGCTCGGGCGACTACATGGACAACTTCGGCGCCGGCGACATAGAGGTCCGCGACCTGTGGGAGTACGACCGCTGCAAGCCGTGGAACCCGTGCGTCAAGGACACCAAGCCCGGCATGGTGAAGGGCTACAACCCGCCCGGCCTCTACAAGGACAAGAAGAAGGGCAAGGACAAGAAGAAGGACAAGGCCAAGAAGGACAAGGACAAGAAGAAGGGCAAGTCGAAGTCCAAGGCCAAGAAGGTCAAGGCGAGCAAGAGCGGCAGCAGCAAGAAGAAGAGGAAGTGATGCGGGCCGTCCTCGTGGTCGCGGCGCTCGTCCTCGGCCTGGTGGTGGTGACGGGCGCGGCCGGTCCCGCGCCGCTGTCGGCCGAGGAGTCCGCCTCGGCGCAGGCCCGGCGGACCGGCCGGCCGGTGCCGGTGGACGCGCTGGGCGCGCCGGACGCGGAGGTGGTCGCCAACGCGGACGGCTCGTTCACCGCCACCCTGCACAACCGGCCGGTGCGGGCGCGGACCGGCGCGGGTTGGGCGCCGATCGACACGACGCTGGTGGCGCGGCCGGACGGGACCGTCGGCCCGAAGGTCTCCGCCGTGCCGGTGGCGTTCTCCGGCGGCGGGGACGTCCCGCTGGCGCGGGCGGGCGCGGCGGCCCTGGACTGGCCGGGGCCGCTGCCCGCGCCGGAACTCGCGGCCGACACCGCGACCTACCGGGACGTCCTGCCGGGCGTCGACCTCAAGCTGACCGCCACCGCCGCCGGGTTCACCGACGCGGTGGTGGTGCGGGACGCGGCGGCGGCGCGCGACCCGCGGCTGCGCGGGCTGACCCTGGGCGGACGGCCCGTGACCGGCCGCGCCGAGGCCGCGGCGCTGGACGACCCGGCCACCGCCTACCCCGTCACGCTGACCGGCCCGGAGCTCGGCGACAAGCTGCACTGGATGTTGTTGTCCCACAACACCCAGACCGGCGCGAAGGCCGCCTACTGGGACTCGACGCACATCCCCCGCGTCGGCCGCAAACCGGGCGACCCGCTGCGCTACCGGTCGTACTTCGAGATGAACACCGCCCCGGTCGCGGGCAAGCACGTCCTGGCGGCGCAGCTGAAGATCCACGAGTGGTGGTCGGACTCGTGCACGCCGTCCCCGGTCGAGCTGTGGCACATCGGCACGATCAGCCCGGCCACCACGTGGGGCGACAGCACCCCGTTCCTGCGCAAGGCCGCCGAGGTCGCCTCCGCCCACGGCTACGACCCCGTCGCCTGCAAGGACGGGCCGATCGGTTTCGACGTGCGCGACCTCGCCGTCGAGGCCGCCGCCGGCGGGTGGGCGACGACGACCATCGCGTTGAAGGCCCGGGAGGACGCGGACTCCTACGGCGCCAAGGAGTTCCTCGACCGCAAGGTGCCCGAGCTGGGCCACAAGTACGCGGTGCTGACGCTGGACATCACCTACAACACGGTGCCCGACCGCGCCTCCGACCTCGCGGTGAACGGGACCCCCTGCGGAAGCGACATCGTCGTCAACACCCCGAACCCCACGCTGTCGGCCACGATCCACGACGCCGACGTCGAGCGGGGGCACAGCCAGCCGCGCGGCGTCTTCCGCTGGTGGGAGGAGACCGGGGGCCCGCCGACCTCGGTGTCCACCGCGACGAGCACCGACACGCCACCCGGTCCCGTCAAGGTCACCGTCCCGCAAGCCTTGCGCGACGGCGTCACCTACTCCTTCGGCGTGACCGCCGTGGACCACGCGGACGCCGGCGACGACAAGCCGTGGTGCCGGTTCACCGTCGACCTCACCAAGCCCACCGCCGCGCCGACCGTGACCTCGCCCGAGTACCCGCCGCACCCCACCCCGGGCGCGCGGGTCTTCACGCCGGGCCGGTTCACCCTCGACGCCGGCGGCGACCGCGACATCGTCCGCTTCCGGTACGGCATCGGCAAGAACCCGCCGTCGCGCGGCTCCGTCGTGGAGGCCGACGCGCCCGGCGGCAAGGCCACCGTCACCTACACGCCCGACACCCCCCGGCTGATCCCGGGGCGCGCGTCGCACGCGGTCTCGGTGGTGGGCGTCGACCGCGCCGGCAACGAAGGCCCGGTGAGCACCTACCTGTTCAGCGTGGCCCCCGTGCCGTCGAACACCGCCTACGCGTGGTGGAAGGCGGACTCGGTCACCACCGGCGCGTTGCAGGACAGTTCGACTTCGGCGTACCACGCCGCCATCTCGGGGCCGGTGACCTCCACCCGTGACCGGCTCGGCGGGAGCACCGGCGCGGTGCGCCTCGACGGCGTCACCTCCCACGCGGCGACCACGACGCCCGTCGCACCGAAGACCGCCGCAGGGACGTTCGGCAGCTTCACCGCGATGGCGTGGGTGAAACTGGACAAGGCGGAGGACTGGGCGACGGCGGTCAGCCAGGACGGCCCGATCCACAGCGGGTTCGCGTTGAAGTACGACCACTCCCCGCGGTCCTGGCAGTTCTCCATGCCGGGTGCCGACGGGCGCGCCTCGGAGGCGAATTCGCTGGCCATGCCGCAGGTCGGCGTCTGGACGCACCTGGCGGGTGTGCACGACGCCGCCGCGGGCAAGCTGCGCCTGTACGTCAACGGGCGGTTGGCGGGGGAGGCCGACCACACCAGCACCTGGTACGCGGGCGGCCCCACGGCCGTGGGCCGGGCGAAGCACAACGGGGTGTTCGACGAGTTCTGGCCCGGTGACCTCGACGACGTCCAGGTGTACCCGTGGGCCGCTGCCGAGGTCGAGGTGCGCAGCCGGATGGGCACCGCACCGGCGTTCGGCCCGAACGGGAAGTGGGAGCTGAACGAGGGCACCGGCCGCACGAGCGCGGACGTGTCCACCAACGGTGGGAACACCCTGGCCCTGGAGAACGGCGCGTCCTGGGCCACCGGCCGCACCGGCACGGGCGGCGCGCTGCGCTTCGACGGCCAGGACGGGCACGCCCACACCGCCGGACCGGTCGCGCCGAAGACCGCCGACAACACCCTGGGCAGCTTCACCGTCACGGCCTGGGTGAAGCTGGACGAGCTGACCGACCGCGCGACGGCGGTCAGCCAGGACGGGCAGCGGGACAGCGGTTTCGCGCTGGGCTACTCGCCCGACCCGCGCGGCTGGAGCTTCGGCATGAACGCCGCCGACGCCGACGGCGGCACCGACGACGACCGGCTGATCGCCGACGCCACCCCGCAGACCGGCGTGTGGACGCACCTGGCGGCGGTGTACGACCACGGCGCGGGCACGATCACGTTGTACGTCAACGCGAAGCCCGTGAAGTCGGTGGCGCGCCGCAGCACCTGGTACCCGACCGGCGCGCTCCAGGTCGGGCGGGGCAAGAACGACGGCCGGCTCACCGACCACTGGCCGGGCGAGGTCGACGAGGTCGAGCTGACGCCCACCGCCATGTCGGCAGCCCAGGTCGACGCCGCGATGGCGGGGCCGTCGTTCGACGAGGGCGGGCGCTGGGCGCTCAACGACAACACCACCGACGCCACCGGCCACGGCCACACCCTCGCCCTGTGGCACGGCGCGTCGTGGACGAGCAGCCGGCCCGACAGCAGCGGCCGGTTCGACAGCGGCCTGCGCCTGGACGGGGCCCAGGGCCACGCCTACACGGCCGGACCGGTGGTGCGCCCGGACGCCGGGTTCACCGTGGCGGCGTGGGTGAAGCTGGACGCGGTGGACCGGTCGCAAACGGTCGTCGGCCAGGACGGCACCCGCGTCAGCGGGTTCCGGCTGCACTACGACAAGGCCTCCAACGCCTGGGCGTTCACCGTCGCCGGCGACACGCGGGACGGCGGGACCGTGCCGGACGGGGTGGTGCGCGGCACGACCACGCCACGCGCCGGCGACTGGACCCACCTCGCGGGCGTCTACGACCAGACCGCGCGCGTGCTGCGGCTGTTCGTCAACGGCCGCCTCCAGGCGACGACGCCGTACACGTCCGTGGCGAGGGCCGATCTCGGCGTGTCCATCGGACGTGCCCGCAACAACGGCGACTGGGCGGACTTCCTGGCCGGCGTGGTGGACGAGGTGGAGTTGCGGCCGGCGGCCCTGACCGCGGAGGGCGTCTTCCGGATCAGCGGGCTCCCGGTGCCGTCGGCCACGGAGAGCCAGCCGACCAGGATCGAGGACGTGGCGACCGCCGAAAGCGCGGTCGTGGTCAACGGGCTGACGCCGGACATGACGAGCACGCTGGAGGTCCACGTCGAGATCACCCACACCTACCGGGGGGACCTGGTGCTGCGACTGGTCGCACCGGACGCCACCGAGTACCTGCTGGAGGACCTCACCGGCGGCGGCGACGTGGACGACCTGACGAAGACCTACCGGCTCAACGCGTCCGGCGAACTGGTCAACGGCACGTGGAAGCTGCGCGTGGAGGACCGGGTCCTCGGCGACACCGGCACGATCGTGAAGTGGTCGATCTCCGCGCCCGTGACCGACCAGCCCGTGACCGCCGCGCCGTGGCCGAGGATCGTCGGGTCGGGCTTCACGGTGGGCAACAACACCACCACCGAGCGGTCGGTCACCGTCGCGGGCATCCCGGGCAACGCGCCCACGAACCTGACCGTGACGATCGACAAGACGTGGAGCTGGGCCAGTGACCTCAAGGTGACCCTGGTGTCGCCGGACAACCGCGAACTGCTGCTGCACGACCCGGCGGTCCCACGACCGCCCGAGTCCGACTCCTGCGGACGGCCGACCGACACCTACGACATCAAGAGGACCTACGTGGTCAACGCGGCCACCATGCCCGCCAACGGCGTGTGGAAGCTGCGGTTCAAGCACACCAGCTCCAGCGGCGCGCCCACGGTCACCGCGTGGTCGTTGTCCGCGCCGATCAACCTCGTGGCGTCGGGCACCGCGCCGAACACCAAGTTCGCCAACCCCGCCGACGTCACCATCGACGGCTACCACACCTCCAGCTACGCGCACGCGTGCGGCGTGCCCGGCACGGCGGCCCAGGACGTGCGGGTCAACGTGGACGTCCGGCACCCCGACCGGGGTGACCTCAGGCTCGAACTGCACGCCCCGGACGGCGTCGCGACCTACCTGCTGGAGGACTTCCCGGACGACGACAGCGGTGACAACGTGCGCAAGACCTACACCGTGCCGGGGGTGGCTCAGCTACCCAACGGGGACTGGGCGCTGCGGGTCGTCGACTGGAGCGGCGAGTACGTGGGTGTGATCAACGAGTGGAGCGTCCAGGTCCTGCCCGCCGCGCACGCGTCGCCGGAGCCCACGTGGAAGGCGGAGAGCACCACCGACGTGCCGATCGTGGACGACGGCTGGACCACCTCGCCGATCACCGTCGACAAGCTGGCCGGCATGGCGCCGAAGGTCTGGAAGGTCACCGTCGACATCAAGCACACCCACCGCGGCGACCTCGCCCTGTACCTGGAAGCGCCGGACGGCACCGGCTACCTGCTGGAGGACCTGACCGCCACGGGCGACGTCGACGACCTGGCCAAGACCTACACGGTCAACGCCTCCTCCGAGATCGCCAACGGGGTGTGGAAGCTCAAGGTGCTCGACGCGGTGTGGGGCGATGTGGGGCACATCGACTCGTGGAGCCTGTCCGTGCCCGACTTCCGGCCGGTCCGCACCGACCTGCGAGCGCCGATCGCGGACCTGGGCACGGCGACCAGCCCGCTCGTGGTGGCCAACACCCCGGGCAACGCCCCGAACGGCATGCTGGTCCACGCGGCGATCACGCACGCCAAGCCGGAGCAGCTGGTCGTCACGCTGCTGGCCCCCGACGGAACCGAGTACGTGCTGCACAACCGCAAACCCGTGCTGCCACCGGTGTTCGCGGTGGACGCGACGACGAAACCGCTCAACGGCACGTGGACCCTGCGCGCCCAGGACGCGGCGGCCGGCGAAGCGGGCGTGCTGGAGTTGTGGGGTCTGGTGCTGGCGCCCGCGGTCGCCTGGCCGGAGCGGAAGGGGTCGGCGTTCAAGGTGGACGGGCCGACGTCCCCGGCGACCGGCACGTCCTCGGTGCGGGTCGGCGGGATCGCCGGGAACGCCCCGGCCGACCTGCGGGTGACCGTGGAGACCTCGTACCACTGGGCGAGCGAGCTGAAGATCGCCCTGGTCGCGCCGGACGGCACCGCGTACACGCTGTTCGACCGCGGGGCCGCGCTGCCGCGCACCTTCACCGTGAACGTGTCGGGTGAGGTGGCGAACGGGCTGTGGACGCTGTCGGTGCAGCGGAACAGCGGCAGCGGCACCGTGGACATCACGTCGTGGGGCCTGTGGTCGCCGGTCAACCAGCAGGCCACCCCGCCTGGACCGGTCACCAAGTTCGCCAACGGGACCGACCGGGCGCTGCCCGACGACGGGTGGTCCTCGGGGTACAGCGCGGCGTGGGTGTCCGGCGTCCCCGGCACGGCCGCGAAGGACCTGCGGGTCGTGGTGGACGTCAAGCACCCCAACCGGGGCGACCTGAAGCTGGAGCTGCGCGCACCCGACGGCGCGGCGACCTACCCGCTGGAGGACGTGCCGGACGGGGACACCGGCGACGACCTGTTCAAGACCTACACCGTGCGCGGCGTCGCGCAGGTGGTCAACGGGAGCTGGGAGCTGGTCGTCACGGACACCGCGCAGGGCAACACCGGCACGATCGACGGCTGGAGCGTCCAGCTTCTGCCGACCCCGCAGGCCGCGCTGCCCGCCGGGTGGAGGGTGGAGAACGGCACGGACGTGGCGATCCTCGACTACGGCGTGGTGGAGTCGTCGATCACCGTGTCCGGCCTGGGCGGGATGGCCCCGAAGGACTGGGCGGTGTCGGTGGCGATCCGGCACACCTACGCCGGGGACCTGACGCTGCACCTCGTCGCGCCGGACGGGACGGCCTACCTGCTGGAGGAGTTCGCCGGCGACCTGGACGACGTGGCCAAGACCTACGTGTTCAACGGGTCGGCGGAGCTGGCCGACGGCGTGTGGAAGCTGCGCGTCCGCGACCGGGTGTGGGGCGACGTCGGGCACGTCGACTCGTGGAGCCTCGCCGCCTCGCCCGCCGGGACGACCGCGCCGCCCGTCGCGTGGCCGGAGCGCAAGGGCTCGGCGTTCAAGGTCGACGGGACCACGTCCGGCGTGCGGGGCACGTCGTCGGTGCGGGTGGCGGGCGTCCCGGACACGGCGCCCGCGGACCTGCGGCTGACGCTGGCCACCTCGTACTACTGGGTGAGCGAGCTGAAGATCGCCCTGACCGCGCCGGACGGCACCTCGTACGTGGTGTTCGACCACGGGTCGAAGCTGCCCGGCACCTTCACCCTCAACGTGTCGGCGGAGGTCGCCAACGGGCTGTGGACGCTGTCGGTGCAGCGGGACAGCAGCAGCGGAACCGTCGACATCACGTCGTGGAGCCTGTGGTCGCCGGTCAACCAGCAGGCCACCCCGCCCGGCCCGGTCACCAAGTTCGCCAACGGCGCGGACGTGGCGATCCCCGACGACGGCTGGTCCACCGCGGAGAGCGCCGTCCAGGTGACCGGCCTGCCCGGCAACGCGCCGACCGCCCTGCGGGTCTCGGTGGACCTCAAGCACCCCAACCGCGGCGACCTGGCGCTGCACCTGGTCGCGCCGGACGGGACCGCGTACCTGCTGGAGGACTTCCCCAACGCCGACACCGGCGACAACGTCTTCCGGTCCTACGTCGTCAACGGGTCGGCGGAGACGGCGGGCGGGTCGTGGCGGCTGCGCGTGGCGGACTTCGCGACGGGCAACACCGGCACGATCGACGGCTGGAGCCTGCACTTCGCGGGGATCGTCCTGGTCCCACCGGGCAGCCGGTTCGAGAACGCGGCGGACGTGCCGGTCCCCGACAACGGCGTCGCCGAGTCCACGGTGTCGATCGCGGGCGTCACCGGCCCTGCGCCGGCCGGGCTGAAGGTGGACGTGGTCGTCCGGCACGCGCAACGCGGTGACCTCGTGCTGTCGCTGATAGCGCCGGACGGGACCGGTTACCCGTTGGAGGACCTGACCGGCAGCGGCAACGGGGACGACGTCGTGACCCAGTACGCCGTGAACGCCTCCGCCGAACTGGCCAACGGGACCTGGCGGTTGCGCGTGGCGGACACCGCCGCCGGGGACGTCGGGGTGATCGACTCGTGGAGTCTGACGTTCCCCGCGCCGACCAAGTACCACACCACTGCGGACGTGGCGATCCCCGACGACGGCTCGGCCGCGACGAGCATCGTGCCCGTGACGCGGATCGGCCCCGCACCGGTCGACCTCCGCGTGGTCGTGGACGTCAAGCACCCGAACCGGGGTGACCTCGTGCTGGAGCTGCTCGCGCCGGACGGGAGTGCGTTCCTGTTGGAGGACGTGCCGGACGGCGACACCGGTGACGACGTGCGGAAGACGTACTGGGTGGACGCGTCGGCCGAGCAGGCGGCCGGGGGGTGGGCGTTGCGGGTCAGGGACACCGTGCGGGGCGGGAGCGGGGTGATCGATGCGTGGAGCCTCCAGTTCGGGGCGGAGTAGTGCTGCCGAACGGGTTAAAGGCGTTGTGGCACATCGGAAAACGCCGGTGGTCGGCTACGATCCTCGGCGTGGACGAGGGGGAGCCGCAGCCGTCGCTCGCCGCGAGCCCGGCCGAGTTCGTCGCGCAGTTGGAGCGGCTGAAGGCCAGGTCCGGCCTCACCTACCGGGAGTTGGAGGAGCGGTCGGCCGCCCGCGGCGAGTTCCTGCGCCGCAGCACCGTGGCCGACGCCCTGCGCCGCCCGACCCTGCCCCGGCCCGAGTTCGTGGCCGCGTTCGTGCGGGCGTGCGGCGCGGAGGCGGACGTGGCGGAGTGGCTGGCCGCACTGGCCCGGCTCAGCGATCCGGCGGCACCCGTCCCCACACCACCGCCGGATCCGACCGCCGGTGATGCCGTCGTGGCACCGCCGGTGGCGGTCGCGTCGGATCGGTCCGGCGGTGATGCCGTCGTGGCACCGGCCGACGCGGCGGCGAGCCCGACCGACCGCCGACGGTCACCGGTCGTCCTGTCGGCCGCGGCGGCGGTGATCATCGCCGTGGTCGTGGCCCTGTGGCTGCACGCCCAACCCGACCGCCCGGCACTCGACACCTCCGCCACCTCCGCGGAACCGACCGGCCAACTGGCGCCGTCCCTGGCCGGCTGGGCCCGCATCCACCCCGTCCGCACCCCGGACCTCTGCGTCACCGAGGGCTACGACCGAACCGGCCGCTACCACAGCCATGTCGCGGTGCAACGGCCGTGCGAGGAGGCCGAGCCGCCCCGAACCCTGCTGGAACGCGTCCGCGGCGACCTGTACCAGGTGAAGTGGGACCACCCCGGCCACGGCATCGGCTGCCTGACCGTCATCGTCGGCGGCGTGGGCGCGAACCTCCTGGAACCGTGGACGGACTGCCAGGGCGGTCGGCCGATCCAGCTCTTCCGCGTCGAACCCACGACCTCCGACCGCTACCGCCTGCGACCCGCGGAAACCCAACTGTGCCTGGGCATCCGCGACGACGTCGAGGCACCGGGCGCGGAAGTCGTGCAGGAGACGTGCACCGGGGCGGCCGACCAGGAGTTCGTCATCGAGCCACGCGCAGGCCGATGACCCGCGATCCGTCTTGGTGTCACTCGACGCGCGAGGCGTAGAAGTAGTAGCCGTCCTGCCAGGGGTAGCCCATGTCGCGATAGGTGCAACCGGTCGTCAGGTGGCCGGCCGACTGGAAACCCTGTTCGGAGATCTCGCACTCCTCGTACGTCGGGTACGGCCCGATCGGAGCCCACTCCTCGGCCGCCGCCACACCGGCGCCGGCCGCCGCCACACCGGCGCCGGCCGTCGCCAAGGCCGCGGAAATCCCCAGGACGCCCAGAATTCGTCGCATGCGAGTAGCACACCTCGCGGGGAGTGGGGCCACAATCCACTGTTGTGTGCATCCGCCCGGCGAACGGGCGCGAGCCGGCCGGCGGCACCACCGCTGTTCGCGGGCGGGAGACGAGCCCGCCGCCGGGAAGTGGGCGGGCGGTCAAGCGCGGCGGGCGTTCTCGACGATCGCGTCGATGATCAAGGAGTTTGCCGGCCTCGCCGCGATCCTGGACGCCCCCACGGCCGGTCGCGTACGGTCACGAGTCGATCGAACCGGTTCGACCCGTGATCTGGGAGCGCTCCCAGAACGAACAACGGGCCCTTCAACGACGAAGGAGGACCATGACCCTGCAAACACGACCACACCGGTGGTGGGCGCCGGTCGCCGCCTTGGCACTGGTCTTCGCCGGTGTCGGCGCGGCCGACGCCCGGCCCGGCCCCACCGAGACCGGCACGCTCGCCGCGTCCCCCGGCTGCGGCAAGAGCCCGACCCTGACCAGCGGCACGCACACGATCCAGAGCAGCGGCCAGAACCGCTCCTTCATCCTGCGGATCCCCGCCAACTACGACAACACCCGCCAGTACCGGTTGATCTTCGGGTTCCACTGGTACGGCGGCACCGCCAACGACGTCGACTCGGGCGGGTCCGACGGCTACAACTGGTCGTACTACGGCCTGCGGCGACTGGCGGACGCCGCGAACAACGGCACGATCTTCGTGGCCCCCCAGGGCAACGGCAACGGCTGGGCCAACCCCGGCGGCCAGGACGTGACCTTCGTCGACGACATGATCCGGCGGATCGAGAACGACCTGTGCGTCGACACGGCACAGCGCTTCGCACTGGGCTTCAGCTACGGCGGCGCGATGAGCTACGCACTCGCGTGTGCCCGGCCCACCACCTTCCGCGCGGTCGCGGTCTACTCCGGCGCGGGCATCAGCGGGTGCAACGGCGGCACGCAGCCCGTCGCGTACATGGGGATCCACGGCATCAGCGACAACATCGGCGGCGGCCGGGCACTTCGGGACACGTTCGTCCGCAACAACGGCTGCACCCCGCAGAACGCGCCCGAACCCGCGGCGGGCAGCCGCACCCACATCACCACCACCTATTCCGGGTGCCGCACCGGGTATCCCGTGGTGTGGGCCGCCTTCGACGGGGGACACACCCCCGGCCCCATCGACGGCGGTGGCGAGGGCTGGCGGAGTTGGACCTCGCCCGAGGTGTGGCGGTTCTTCACCGGGGAGACGACACCCGCGCCGGCGTCGTTCCGGCTGCGCGGCGAGTCCTCGGGCCGGTGCCTGGACGTCAACGGCGCCGGCTCGGCCAACGGCACCCAGATGATCGTCTGGGACTGCCACACCGGCGCCAACCAGCAGTTCACCCAGAACAACAAGGCCCTGCAGGTGCTGGGCAAGTGCCTGGAGGCGCCCGTCAACGCGACCCCCGGCACCCGCACCCGCATCTGGGACTGCAACGGCGGCGCCAACCAGCAGTGGAACGTCAACGACAACGGCACCGTCACCAGTGTCCAAACCGGACTGTGCCTGAGCGTCAACGGGACCGCCAACAGCTCCGCCGTCACCGTGGCGACCTGCAACAACACCGCCGGCCAACGCTGGTCCAAGGCCTGACCGGACCGGACGGGGACAGCCGCCACCGCCGCGCGGCCGTCCCACCGCCTGGTTGACAGGGTCGTCCCGGTCACGAGCACTGTGCGCGCCCAGGAATGTTATCGCTAACATCATGGAGGGCCGTACGCGCCGACCTCTACTCGCAGTTCTACGGCAACGACGTCAACTTCCACACCTGGGGCTCCGGCGTGGTGCGGATGTCGGGCGTGTACGGGCGATGGCACGCACAACCGGTTCTTCCTGCCGGGCAACGAGAACACCGTCTACATCAACATGCACCGGGCACGCTCGCGGTCACCGGCGGTTCCCTCGCCGCGAGCGCCGCCGTCGACCTGCCGGCGCCGGGCACGACGCTGGACCTCGCCGGCGACCAGACGGTGAACAACCTCTCCGGCGTCGAGGGCAGCACGGTGGCCGCCGGCGGGGCACTCACCGCCGCGGGCACGCTCGAACCGGGCCGAGAGCCCGGCGTGATCATCGACAACCGGGGAACCGCCCCGGTGGGCGGCACTTTCGACGGCCTGCCGGAGGGAGCGGCGGTGGGCGGGCTCCGGCTCACCTACCACGGCGGCGACGGCAACGACGTCGTGCTGACGAGCGGTTCCGACCCGACCGACCCGACGCCACCGCGCCGCAGGCAGCGTCGACTTCGGACCGTGGTGGTGGGTCTCGGCGGTGGGCGCTCTCGTGCTGCTGATCGCACTCGGGTTCCTGGTGCGCCGCCGGTCGCGGAACCGGACCTGAATCCGGCCGTGGGGTCGACTGCGACAGTCGGGATGCGGCAGGTCAGCGTGCGCCGCGGGTGCTCAGCTGCCGGTAGTGGTCGATCTTCGCGTCCAGTGCCGACAGGCAGTCGGAGAGTTCGTCGATCCGCCGCCGGACGGCGTCCCGGTGCCGTTCCAGCAGCTCCAGGCGTTCCGGCGCGGTCACGTCACCCCGCCTGCGCAGGTCGGCGAAGCGCCGCATGTCGCGGATCGCCATGCCGGTGGTGCGCAGGCGGGTGAGGAAGGCCAGCCAGGCCAGGTCGGTGGCGCGGAAGCGGCGGTGGCCGCCCGGGCCGCGGCCGACCGGGTCCAGCAGGCCGATCCGCTCGTAGTAGCGCAACGTGTGCGCGGTCAGGCCGGTGACCTCGACGGTTTCCGCGATCGACAGCACGCTCGGGTCGTCCATGCGGCCGACGGTAGGAGTTGGAGCGCGCTCGAAGTCAACCCCGCTGCTCCTCGAACACGCCCCTGGCCACGGTCACCGCGTTCAGGACGCGGGGAAAGCCGGCGTAGGGCACGACGTGGATCAGCGCCTCGACCACCTGGCCCCGGCTCAGCCCGACGCGCAGCGCGGCACCCAGGTGCACCCGCAGCTGGGGCGCGGTGTCGCCGGACGCGGTCAGCGCGCCGATGGTCACCAGTTGCCGCTGCGGCAAGGTCAGCCACGGCCGGTGGTACACGTCGCCGAACGCGAACTCGACCACGTAGCGACCGAGGTCGGGTGCGATGTCCCGCAACGACTCGATCACGTCCAGCCCGTGCTGCCCGTCGACCTCCACCAGCTTCCGCACGCCGCGTTCGTAGCGGTCCTGCTCGTCGGTCTGCACCGGCGGCTGGAACGCGATCCCCCGGTCGGCGAACACCTGCCGGGCGACGGTCACCGCGTTGAGCGCCCTGGGGAAGCCCGCGAACGGCACGACGTGGATCAGCGCCTCCACGACCTCGACCGGGCTGAGCCCGACGTGGAGCGCCGCGTCGAGGTGGAAGCGCAGCTGCGGCGCGGTGTCGCCCTGCGCGGCCAGGGCGCCGATGGTCACCAGCTGCCGTTGCTTCAGGTCCAGTCCCGGCCGGGCGTAGACGTCGCCGTAGGCGAACTCGACGATGTAGCGGCCGAGGTCCGGGGCGATGTCCGACAGCGACTCGACCACCTCGGCGCCGCGGTCGCCGGAGACCTGGCGAAGGACGGCCATACCCCTGGCGTACCGACCCGACGCCGCCGATGCCGACGCCGGTGCTGCCGCCGCAGCCGGTGCCGTCGACACCCCGACGGCACCGATCAGCGCACCCGCGGCCAGCAGTGAACGTCGGTTGACGGCGGTCTCGCGTTCTGACTTGGTCATGCCGGCGACGCTAGGTCTTCGCGCGCGCTCGAAGTCAAACCCTCCTTCCTGTAGTGATCACTCCAATTGGAATGATCACTACGGTAAGCTGCGGCCGAGGCACGGGAGACCGCGGAGGCAGCGATGACGGCTCGGATCGACGTCCACCAGCACCTGGTGCCCCCGCCCTACCGCGCCGCGCTGCGGGCGGCGGGGATCACCGAGGTCGGCGGGCGGGCGGTGCCGGACTGGAGCCCCGAGGCCGCCCTGGCGCTGATGGACGAGGTCGGCATCGCCACCGCCGTGCTGTCGGTCTCCGCGCCGGGCACCACGTTCCTCGACGACCCCGCCGCGGCGGCGCGGTTGGCCCGCGAGGTCAACGAGCAGGGCGCGGAGCTGGTGCGGCGGCACCCGGACCGGTTCGGCCACTTCGCCACCGTGCCGATGCCCGACGTGGCCGCCGCCACCGCCGAGGTGGTGCACGCGTTGGACGTCCTGCACGCGGACGGTGTCGTGCTGCCGGCCAACGCCCGCGGCACCTACCTGGGGCAGGACGGGCAGGACCGGCTGTTCGCCGCGCTGCACGAGCGGGAGGCGGTGGTGTTCGTGCACCCGGCCGCCGAACTGCCCGGCCCCACCGTGCCCGGCGTCGCGCCGTTCGCCGCGGATTTCCTGCTGGACACCACCCGCGCCGCTTACCTGTTGGTGCGCAACGGGATCGTGCGCCGCTACCCGGGCATCCGTTTCGTACTGGCCCACGCCGGCGGCTTCGTGCCGTGGGCCGCGCATCGCATGGCCATGGGCTTGGGTGCCGAGGGGATGAGCATCCGGGACACCCTCACCGACCTGCGCACGTTCTACTTCGACACGGCGATGTCGGCCAGCCCCACCGCACTGCCCGCGCTGCTCGCGTTCGCCCGGCCGGAGCGCGTCCTGTTCGGCAGCGACTGGCCGTTCGCGCCGGATGTGGCCGTGCACTACTTCGCCGCGGGCTTGGCGGAGCACTTGGCGCACACGCCGTTCGGGGCCACCATCGCCGCCGCGATCGACCACGGCAACGCCGCCGCCCTGTTCCCCCGTCTGGCCCGGCAGACCGTGCCCGCCACCCCGCCTCGCTCGGCTCTGCGGGGTGCGCTCAAGAGCCGCGCCGTGCGCGCGTTGTTCAAGATCGCCGACCCGGCCCGCCGTTGACGCGGTTCCCGGCTGTTTCAGGCGTCGGCGTGGTCGCGCAGGCGGTCGACGGTGTCGATCAGGGCGTGGGCGTGCAGTTCGAACAGGCCGGGGAGGTCGACGTCGTCGCCGCCGATCTCGTGGGCGATGAACAGCCCGTCGGCGGCCGCCAGCGCGTAGTGCGACACGCGCCGGACCGCCGCCGGGTCGAGGTCGGGCGCGAGTTCGGCGATGGCGGCCGACAGCCGGTCCTGCGCCACCTTGCGCACCTGGAGGAACATCGTGCGCGCGGTGGGTTCCTCGGGACGGCGTTCCAGCGCCAGCATCAGGCCCAGGCGCAGGAAGTCCGGCGAGTCCGACAACGACTTCGCGACCCGCGCGGCCATGCCCAGCGCCCGCCGCCGCGCCCGCACGGCGGGGTCCGCCGCGTCGTCGGCGTCGGGCAGGGTCATGGCGTCCAGCCACGCGCCGAAGCTGCGCTCGATCACCGCGGCGATCAGCTCGTCCTTGTCCTTGAAGTGCCAGTAGATCGAACTGGCCGGCAGCCCGCACCGCGCGCTGACCAGGTTGATCGTGGTGCCCTCGTACCCGCGCTCGCCGGCGACCTCGACCGCGGCGTCCAGGATCCGCCGGCGCGACTCCTCCCCGTTGGCCCGCCGCTTCCGCGCACCCCGCTCACCGACCACCCGACCCACCTCCTCCGTCGCCGGCGACCAGGTTACGACCTCGCCCGGCCCCTCGATTCCCTCCACAAGTGCACGACCCCGGCTCCGCCGGTGACGAGGGACCGGTTCACGCCGCCGGCTCGTCGGACCGGTGCGGGACCATCGCCTCGGTGCCGATGTGGTTGAGGCAGAACTCGACGGAGTGCGCCATCAACCACCCGGTCTGGGCGTCGCGGAAGATCCGCTGGATCGGCGACGTGGCCACGAAACCCGACCCGCCGCCGACTTGCAGGCACAGCTGCGCGATGTCCCGCGCGACCCGGTTGGCGGTGGGTTTGGCGCGCATCGCGGCGGGCAGGAACTGCGGTGAGTTCTGGTCGGCGAGCCAGGCGGTGTGCTGGGCGACCAGGGTGGCGGCTTCGAGTTGGAGGACGGCGTCGGCGACCTCGAACTGGAGGTGCTGTTCGGCGGCCAGGGGTTGGCCGGTGGAGGGCAGGGTCCGGGTGCGGGCGTAGTCGATGAGGGTGTTCAGGGCGGTGTCGGCGACGCCGAGGGAGAGCGCGGCCAGGCCCGCGGCGATGTGGTTGGGCTTGGGGTGCTGGGCGGGTGGGCAGCGCCGGTCGGCGCGGAGGAGGGTGCCGTTGAGGCTGACGAGGTGGCTGCGGGTGGCACGCAGGCCGAGGGTGTCCTGGGGGTCGAAGGTGACTGTGTGGTCGGGTTCCAGGCCGAACAGGGTGGGTTGGCCGTCGACCAGGGCGTTGATGAGGAAGTGGTGGGCGATCTCGCACCCGGAGACGAACCGCTTCGCGCCGGTGAGCCGGAAGCCCCCGTCGACCGGTTCGGCGACCTGCTGGGGTGAGAGGAACTGGTTGCCGCCGGTGGGTTCGGACAGGGCGTTGGCGAAGCGGCGCCCGGCAACGAGTTCGTCGGCGTAGTACCGGGCCACGTCGGGGGTGGAGTGCTGCACCAGGCCCTCGGCGGCGCCGATGTGCATCAGCCACAGGCAGGCGGTGGACGGGTCCGCGGCACTGATGACCCGCAGGACCGCGCCGACCGTCCGGTAACTCAGCGCCTGCCCGCCGAACTCCCGCGGCAAGGTGGCCTGGTCGAGCCCGCTGGCGTGGAGCGCTTCGAGGTTCGCGACCGGGAGCTGCGCGGTCCGGTCCAACTCGTCGGTGGTGGCGGCGAAACCGGCGGCCAACTCCTCGGCGACCCGGACCCAGGACTGCTCGTCGGGCGGCGGGCCGAGCGGGTGGTCGTCGGGCAACGGCATGGTCATGGGCTGCGGTCCCTCCCGGGCGAGTGCGGATCACGGTCACTGTGACGCCATGTGGTGACGGTGATCAAGGGGAGAACCGGTTCACCGGATTCCGTTCCACCCGGGGCCGGCCGCCGGACTCGGCGTCGGCGGCCAGGTGGTGCGGTGCGAGGTGGCGCTGGACGTGATGGTGGCGGAACTCGTGGACCGCTCCATACTGGCGCAGCACGCCGCGGTCGCGGGCGTCGTCGAGGAACGTCATCAGCCGCCATGGGCGCGCGGTCGCGCAGCAGCGACCCGATCCGGTCGAACGGGACGCCGTCGACGGCGTAGCGCGTGGCCAGCGGGCGCGGGGCGTTCAGGCCCAGGCGCTCGACCTCGCCGCGCCACACGCTGGTGACGGCGCCGGCGAGGCGCTCGGCGGCGTCGACCAGCACGCGGCTCAGCTCGGAGCCGACCGGGGTCGTGCGGAACAACGCGTCCTGCCGCCACGTCGCCGGGTCGACCGGCGGTGCGAGTTCGGGCGGCGGGGGCGACATGGTGGCCGACCCTAGCGCCGCCGTCTAGCGCCGGGAGCGGAACCGGGCCGGTCGTGAGCGGCCGTCACGTGCGCAGTCCCCTCAGCAGCAGGGCCACCACCTCGGGCGGGCAGCCCGGCCGGTCCTTGAGGCGCGCGGCCCGGCCGCCGGCCGCCGCGCCACCGTCGAGGGCCAGGAACGTCTCGGCGATGGCGAGCTTCACCGCGACCGCGAGGTCCGGTTCGTCGAACAGGCCGTCGAGCCAGTCGACCGCGAGCCGGTCGCGAGCGGTGAAGCCGCGCAGCAACTCGATCACGGCATGGTCGATCTTCTTGCCGAGGCTGCGCGGGTCCAGCGCACGCAGGACCACCTCGACCAGGTCGCGGACCTCGTCGGCGGGCAGCCGGCGCGCGGTCACCGCGCCGGTGAACATGGTCAGGTCGCGGAACGCGGCCGAGTGCCCGGTGTCGCGGTCGACGGCCGTTCCGCTCAACGGCAGGCGCGAGCAGGTGATCGAGTGGACGCGACGCACCTCGGCCGGCTGGAGCGGGCGGTGCCGGTCGACGGCGGCCACGAGGGCCACCAGGGCCCTCGACAGGTTGGTGCTGCCGGGCACGCGGGCCGCGGTCGCCATGCGGTCGAGCGCGACGGGCAGCAGCTCGTCCGCGATCCCGGCGAGGACCCGACCGTGTGGCCGCAGCAGTTTCGCCAGCCTCTCGGCGGCGTCGACGTGTCTCGTGGCCAGCAACGGGATCGCCCAGCCGGCCAACGCGGGTGTCAGCTCGTCCAGGGTATCGGCGATCGTCTTGACCGCGGTGCCGGCGGCCGCGGAGCTGGGCCCGTCGAGCACGCAACCGCGCACCCAGTGGCGGGCGTCGTCGTCGGTGTCCACCACCCGGGCTTCCAGGCGGGCGCGCACCGGCACCATGTCACCGGTCGCGTTCCGGGTCAGCTCGCGCAGTTCGGGCAGCAGGTCGTCCAGCGCGGGCCTGGGGGTGTTGATGTACCAGGAGAGCACCAGCTTCTCCCACACCGCCGGCGGCAGTTCCGCGACCGCGGCCTCCGCCAGCAGCACGCGGTGCAGGTCCACGTCGTCGGTGGCCAGTGACACCGCCGTCCGCCACATCGCGCGGGGTTCGGACCGGCGGGCGGGTCGCAGCCACGCCGCGAGCCGGGCGCGGGTGTCCCGGTCGAGCGCGCCGGCGAAGACCCCGGTGCACTTGGCGATCGCGTTCAACGCCGGGCGGTTCGTCGGCACCGGGTGGTGCAGCAGCCGCGCCGCGGTCGGCAGCGGGAGCCGTTGAGCGAGCTGGTGGAAGATGTTGACGTGCGCCTCCTGCGCCCGCGCGCGGTCGAGGACGAGGTCGTCGACCACTTCGGCGGCGACCGCGGGGTCCTCGACCGCGCGGGCGATGACGTACTTGACCTGGCCGTTGTTCCAGCCCGCCGGCAAGCCGTCCGCCACCACGTCCGCCCAGTCGCGCCAGCCGCGCTCGGCGCGCACACCGGGTGAGGACCACAGCAGCCGCACCACCGCCTCGGCCTCGGCGTCCTTCAACGGCGGGCACTCGCGGACCAGTGCGACGTGGGCGAGCCGAACGACCTCCGCGTCGCGCATGTGCCGCGCGCGTGCCAGGTGCATCCGCAGCACCGTCCTGCGCCCGAGCTGCCCTAGTGACGGGTAGCGCTCCAGCGCGACCGCGCGCACCCGGGCGGACGCCTCGGTGTGGGTTTCCAGCAGGCGTTCGACGTAGTGATCCCATGCGTCCTGGTCGAGCTTCGGACGGGCCTCGACCAGGTCGTCCAACGCGGTGGCGAGCAGTTCGGCGGAGTCGGCGCGGGCCAGCAGCGACACCAGCGCCGCGACCCCGACGCCCGCGAGCGCGTCGGGGTGTCGCACGAGGGCGCGCCCCACCGCCGCGGCGGCCGGCCCGAGGTGGCGGACCGGGGCGTCACCGAGCGCGGGCACGGCGACGCGCAGCCGGTCCGGCTGGTCGGACATGCCCGACAGCAGGTCGGACAGTGCGTCGGGCGTCGTGCGTTGCAGGGCGCCGAGGGTGTGGCACTTGGTGCCGTCCAACGTGTCCGCGGGCACCGACCGGGCCAATTCCCCGTACTCGTCGTCTTCGGCCTGGAGGAGCAGGGAGGTGGCGATCGGCCACAGCGTCGTCTGCCCGCCGGTGACGCGCGCGGTGAAGCGGTCGACCTCCGGTGACCCGGTGCCCCTGGTGAGCAACCAGCGGGCGTGCCCGTACTCGGCGAAGGTCTGGTGGAAGAACTCCCACGACGTGTCCCGTTCCCGCAGCACGCCTTCGCTGGCCAGCATCCGCAAGCCCGTGTCGTCCACGTCGTCGAGCTGTCCCTTCGGCACCCGCAGCGCGATCTCGCCGGACGGACCCACCACCTGCGCGGCGACGTCGAGAGCCGCCCGTTCCTTCAGGTCTCCGGCACCGGCCGGGTCGCGGCTGATCCGCAGGTCCCAGTAGGCGCGGTACAGGCCGGTGACGGTGAGGTCCTCGGGCACGTGGCGTTCCCGGCCGAACACCTGGCAGGTGAGCGCGAGCCGCACGGGCAGCGCGCACACCTGCCACAACGAGCCGCTGGACCGCAGGCCGCCCGCCAGCGACTCCAGGAACGCCGCCTGCTCCGCGGTCGAGCCGCCCAGACCGGCGACGTGGTCGCCCGCCCACGCCAGGATCTCCGGCCTGGTCAGCGTGGGCACCGGGAAGTCGGCCAGCCGGCCGGCGAGCCGCGGCGCGGTGGTCCTGGCTTCTCCGAGGTGCCTGCCGAACTCCTCCGTGCGGCACGTCGCCACAACGTCGCCCACGTCGAGCGCGCGGACCAGGACGGAGGCCAGCGGCGCCGTGCTCCGAGCGTCGAGCAGCAGATCCAGGGTGTCGACGAGCAGGGTCACCGCGCCGTGCGCCTCGCGCAGCCGCCGCATCAGCGCGAGCAGCCCGGTCGCACCCCACTCGTCGTGCGCGGCGACGCCCAGCGCCCGGTCGACGGTCGACGGCTCGTCCAACGCGAGCGCGGGCGGCACGCTCGCGGCCGACACCAGCAGCGCGGCGCCACCCGCGGCCTCGACGCGGTCGAGGTGCTGCCCGAGCAGCACGCTCTTGCCCACGCCGCCCTCGCCGGTCAGGACGAGCACCTCCCGGTCCTTTCCGGTCCTCCGGGCGCGCCGCGCCAAGGCCTTGTCCAGCAGGTCCGCCCGCACGACGGGGGACAGGGTCGCCGGCTCCAGCGATGCCCGGTCCTGCGCCACCACACGTGGCGGGCCGGCGACCGTCTCGCCCAGTGCGGGCTTGAGGTGCGCAGGTTGACCGGTGAGGACCCGGCACAACTCCTCGACCCCGGCGAGGCTGATCCACGGCACCGCGTAGGGGCGCACGGTGGCGGGCGAGAGGAAGTCCGGCAGCTCGTCGGGCCCGCCGCCGGGGAGCACCACCGGCAAGACCCGGCGCAGCCACCGGTCCCGGTCGCCGTACAGCCGCTGCTTGAGCATCGAGACCTGGAGCGCGGTGACAGTGTCCGACGCGACCGGGTGGTCGGACAGCCGGCGGTACTCGGGCGAGCCGACGACTAGGACGTACGAGGCGGCGTCGAGCTCCGCGGCGAACCACTCGGACCAGTCCCGGTGCTCGGTGCGGTCCCAGAGGTCGAGCACCACATCGATCCCCGCCTGCCGCCGCAGCAGTCCTGCGAACTCGACCACGCGGCCGATGTGGTGCTCGTGGTCCTTGGCGTAGGAGATCAGCACCCGGGGTGCGGCCGGTCCGCTCGCGCCGCCGACCGTCACGACGTCAGCGGCGGCAGCACGGGCAGCGTGCCGAGCGGCGGTGGGAGGTGCTTGGGTTGCCCGCTGAGCGCCCGCAGCAACTCGTCCGCGCCCGCCGCGGTCAGCTCCTTCACGCGGTAGTGGTCGGCCGTGTGGGGCTGGAGCACCAAGGGGATCTCCGACACGGAGCGGCCCGGCAGCACCACGGGCAGGATCTTCGACAGCCACCGCGGTCGGTCGGCGTAGAGCAGTTCACGCAGTACGAGGGCCTCTGCCTGGGCGCCGCGGTGCTTGTCGCCGGGCGCCGAGCCGTCGAGAACCGCTTGGTACGACTTGGAGGCGATCGGCAGGATGAAGTCAGCCCGGGTCATCTCCGCGACGATCCAGGTGTACCAGTCCTTCCTCCGGACGGTGGTCCACCGGTCGAGGGTGGTCGTCACGCCGTTCTCCTGGAGCAGGCGGGCGAAGTCGAGGACGAGCTGCTTGTGCCGGGCGGACCCGTGTACATAGGAGATGAAAGCCGTGGGGGACAACGTCTCCTCCGCGTTCACGACGCCGTGTAGCAGCGAGCGTAGCCGATGTGATCACCCGGTGCGGGCCCGGCGAGGGGAGCGGCGTGGACACGAACAACTCGATCAGCGGCGGGACGGTCACGGGGCTGGTGCAGGCCGGCGTGGTTAACGGGGGAGTGCATGTCTTCGAGGAGCCCCGGCTGCCCGCGCCGCACAACCTGCCGCCCACGACGGCCCACTTCGTCGGGCGCGGCGATGACCTCGACCGGCTGACCCGGTTCGCGGGCGCCACCGGCGGCAGCCGGATCTGCGTCGTCGACGGCGCGCCGGGAGTGGGCAAGACGACGTTCGCGGTGCGGTGGTGCGGGTCGGTGCGGGACCTGTTCCCCGACGGGCAGGTGTACGTGGACCTGCGGGGGTTCGACCCGCGCAGACCGGCCGTCGAGCCGGACGCGGCCGTCCGGATGGTGCTGGACGCGCTGCACGTGCCGGCGCGGTCGATCCCACCCGACCCGGACGGCCGCGGCGCCTACCTGCGCAGCGTCGTGGACGATCGGAAACTCGTGCTGGTCCTGGACAACGTCCGCGACAGCGAGCAGGTCCGCCCGCTGCTGCCGGGGTCGCCGCAGTGCTTCACCGTCGTGACGGCGAGGCACCGGCTCGACGGGCTGGTGCTGCACCACGGCGTGCGGCGCCTCACGCTCGCCCCGTTCACCGCGCAGGAGGCCACGGACCTGCTGACCAGGCACCTCGGGCGGCGCAGGGTGGACGGCGAGCGCCCCGCGGTGGCGGGCGCGGTCGCCGCGTGCGCCGGGCACCCGCTGGCGCTGAGCGTGGTCGCCGCCCGTGCGGCGGCCGACCCGACCCAGCCGCTCCAGGAGATCGTCGACGAACTCGCCGACCGGCACGGCGCGCTGGACGCGCTCCGGCTCGCCGACGCGGTGGACTTCCGAGCGGTCTTCGAGATGTCCTACCAGCACCTGGCACCGCCCCTGGCCGCCGCGTTCCGAGACTTGGCCCTGCACACGGGCACCGGGATCGACGCCCGCGCCGGCGCGGCCATCACCGGGCACGATCTGCCCGGCGCACGGCGGGTGCTCGACGAACTCGTCCGCCGTCACCTGCTGGACCGGGTCGGTCCCGGGCGGCACGCGCTGCACGGCCTGACGCACGTGTACGGGGCGGAGAAATCCCGCTCGATCGACGGCGCCCCGCACCGCGGCCGCTCGGTGCGGTCGTGGCTCAACCACCAGTTGCACGCCGCCGCATCGGCCGACCGGCTGATCAACGCGCACCGCCGCGCGATCCCGCTGGAGCCGTGCGCCCGTCCCGAGTTGCTGCCCGCGTTCACCGACCGCGCGGCGGCCCTGGGCTGGTTCGCGGAGGAGTACGACAACGTGCTGGCGGCGATCGCGACGGCGGTCGAGGGGCGCCTGCACCCGTACACGTGGCAACTGGCGTGGGTCATGTCGAACTTCGCCTACACGGCCGCCCGCTGGCAGGACTGGATCACCACCCACGTGGACGCGGTCGACGCGGTGGGGCGGGAGGGCGACCGGCAGGTCGAGGTGCGGCTCCGGCAGTCCCTCGCTCGTGCGTACTGCGAGAGCGGCGACTACGAGCGTTCGACGGAGCAGTTCCGAGCCGCGCTCGACATCCTCGACCGGATCGACGACCCCACCGGTCGGGCGAACGCGGTCAACGGCCTCGGTGGCGTGCAACTGCGGTCCGGGGCGTTCGAGGCGGCCGCCGAAACCGGTCTGCACGCCCTGCGCCTGTACTCGGCACTGGACGACGATGCGGGCACCGCGAGCACGTACAGCCTCTTGGGCCGCGCGAGCCTGGCGTTGGGCAGGCTCGAAGACGCCGGCCGGTACCACGGGCTCGCGCACGAGCTGTACCTGCGGTCCGGCAACTCCTACGGGCTGGCCCACGTCGCGGACTGCCGGGCCGAACTGGCACTGGCCGCCGGAGGGGTCGAGGCGGCGGCGGTCCTGCTGCGGGAGGCGGCCGAGGCGCACTTCACCGTCGGCAACCGCCACCACGCCGCCCGGTCGTGCCGCAAGCTCAAGGCGCTGTCGGGCGGCTCCGCCCCCGCCGCTCTCGACAGGGTGATCGCCCTGCTCGAAGCCGCCGGCGCCCCGACGGCGGTGGAGTTCACCGACCTGCTCGCCGAGGTGTTCGAGTCGTCGGTCGATCCCGGTCGAGAGGGATCGCGCGACCGGGCTTGATCCTGCCGCGGTGCGTGTTGCGGTCCGGGAAGTACTGTTGGCGGCCATGTCGGACAACGACCTCCGGGCCGAAGTCATCGGCACCGCGCGCCTGGAGTTGCTGCCGTTGCGTGTGGAGCACGCCGAGGAGATGGCGGTGGTGTTGGCCGATCCCGCTCTGCACGCCTTCACCGGCGGCTCCCCGGACGGCCCGGAAGCCCTGCGGTCGCGTTACGAGCGCATGGTCGCGGGCTCGCCCGACCCGGCCGTGTCCTGGCTGAACTGGGTCATCCAGCTCCGCGAAGGGTGTCTGGTGGGGACGGTCCAGGCCACGGTCGGTCCCGCGGTCGCGGAGATCGCCTGGGTGGTGGGAACTCCGTGGCAGGGCCGGGGGATGGCCACCGAGGCGGCGCGGGCGCTCGTCGGGTGGCTTGGGCGGCAAGGGGTGCGGGCCGTGGTCGCCCACGTCCACCCCGAGCACCGGGCGTCCGCCGCCGTCGCCGCTGCCGCCGGTCTCGCACCCACCGGCGAGGTGCACGACGGTGAGATCCGGTGGCGGCGGACCCTGTGAGCCTCAGAACACCGACAGGCCGGTGCGGGTGGTGAACCGGTCCAGCGCGTCCACGCCCGCGACGGAGTTGCCGTGCCGGTCCAGCGCCGGGCTCCACACGCACAGCGTGCACCGGCCCGGCACCACCGCCAGGATCCCGCCGCCCACACCGCTCTTGCCCGGCAGGCCCACCCGGAAGGCGAACTCGCCCGCCGCGTCGTACGCGCCGCACGTGAGCATGATCGAGTTGATCCGCTTCGCGGTGCCGCGGTCCAGCAGGCGGGAACCGTCGCCGCGCAGGCCGTGCCGGGCCGGGAACAGCCCGGCGGCGGCCAGGTCGCGGCAGCTCATCGCGATCGAGCACTGCCAGAAGTAGTGCTCCAGCACCTGCCCGACCGGGTTCTCCAGGTTGCCGTAACCGGCCATGAAGTGGGCCGGCGCGGCGTTGCGGTCGCCCCGGGCGGCTTCCGAGCGGGCCACGTCCGGGTCGAAGTCGATGCTCGGGTTGCCACTTTCGGCGCGCAGCAGCTCCAGCACCGCGCCCCGGGCGTCACCGGTCAGGGTCAGCAGCCGGTCGGTCACCACCAGCGCGCCCGCGTTGATGAACGGGTTGCGCGGGATGCCGTCCTCGTTCTCCAACTGCACCAGCGAGTTGAACGGGTTCCCGGACGGCTCACGCCCGACCCGCGCCCACAACGAGTCGCCGCCGGCCAGCGCGAGCGCCAGCGAGAACACCTTGGACACGCTCTGGATCGAGAACGGCGTCAACCAGTCCTCGACCCCGAGCACCTCGCCGTCCGCACCCGCCACCGCGAACCCGAACGCCGCCGGGTCGACCTCGGACAGCGCGGGGATGTGGTCCGCGACCCGCCCGCACCGCCCGCGCCGGGCGCGACTTCGTCGGCGATCCTCCGCAGCACCGGCAGCAGCCGCCGCGCCTCGGTGGTCGGCAGGTCCTCGACCGTCACGACGGCTCCTCCGTGATTCGACCCTGTCGGCCTGACCGTAGTCGGCGGGTCACTGCCCCCGGAGGCGGGCGTTCTCCTGTTCCAACTCGGCGATCCGGTCCCGCAGCGCCCCGATGGCCTGCTCGACGGCGTCGCGCGGGAACAACTGGGGGATGTGCTGGCGGCAGTTCCAGTCGTAGGCCTCCACGTCGATGAGCAGCGCGCGCTCGACCTTGGCGTGGTGGCCCGGGATTGAGAGCCGCTCGACCACCTCGGGCGACTCGTCGGCCCGCGCGCGGCCGATGAGCTTGAGCCGGGTGCGGTTGGCGTAGTCCATCAGGAACAACGCCACCCGGTCGTCGTGGTCGAGGTTGCCGCGGGTGATGTACTGGCGGTTGCCGCGGAAGTCGGCGAACCCGAGCGTGTGCTCGTCCAGCACGCGCAGGAACCCGGGCGGGCCGCCGCGGTGCTGGATGTAGGGCCAGCCGGTCGCGCCGACGGTGGCGAGGTAGAAGCTGTCGCGTGCGGCGATGAACGCCGCTTCGCCCGGGCCGATGCGGTCGGGGACCGGCGCGGCGGCGTCGGCCGTCCTGGCGTAGGCGCCCCGGCTGCCGTGCCGTTCCTGGTGGAGCTGGACGTCCGGGGTGAACATGACTTGGGCGAAGCGGCTGGTCATCGCGATCTCTCCGGGTGGACGTGTCGGGTTCCCGTCAGTTCTAACGCTTGCTGACTCGGGCAACCGTTAGATCGTCTGCCGGCATTCCGACCTGTCCCGATCTATGACCACGGTCACATCCCGGCCCGAATTCACACGATCGCGTGGCGAAGGTCGTCGGAGATGGTTTGGCGATCACGCGATCGTTAAGGTGCTCGGTCGGGTGATCGTGCACGCACGCCAGGTCGCTTTCGGCATCTTCCGATCGCGGGACCACCACCCTTCGCAAGAGTTTCAGGTACCCCTGCGCGCCGCCTCGTGCCGCACCGGGCAAGCAGACGGAGAAGGTCATGCGGATCACCGATATCCAGCGTTGTGAGATCCGGCCCGGGCGGCTCGTCGAGTGGGTGTTGCGTCCCGTGGTCGCCGGCACCGCGACCGGTGCGCAAGAGGACGCGCGACCGCCGGCGTACCTCCAGGAGTCGCACGTGCGGACGGCCAGGACCCTGCGTGACGACGGCCTTTTCGTGCCCACGTGGCTGGGCGTCGCGTTCGACCTGCCGGGCGTCGTCGACCTCGACGTGCTGCAGGAGGCCTTGCGCGTGTGGACGTTGCGGCACGAGACGCTGCGCAGCGGTTTCCATTGGGAGAACGAGGAAATGCGGCGGTTCACGCTCGCCGCCGAGGACGTCGCGCTGCACCGCGAGGACGTCGGCGAGTTCACCGACCCGGACGTGCTCGCCCAGCACCTGCAAGACCGCTTCGACGTCGCCGCCGACACCCTCACCTGGCCGAACTTCATCTACGCGGCAGTGGTGCGCGAGGAGAGCACGAGCGTCTACCTGGCGTTCGACCACAGCAACGTCGACGCCTACTCCATGTACCGGGTCCCCGCCGAACTCCACGAGTTGTACGCGGCGGGCCTCGAAGGCCGCACCCTCGACCGGTCGCCGATCGCCAGCTACGTCGACTTCTGCGCCACCGAACGCGCCGACGCCGACGAGGTCGAGGCCGACCACCCGGTCGTCGACCGCTGGCGGCGGTTCGTCGCCCGGTGCGACGGCCGGATGCCGAACTTCCCCTTCGACCTGGGCCTGGAGCCCGGCGGCCCGCTGCCGACGCAGAAGTCGCTGCACGAGATGCTGGTGGGCGACACCGACGCGGCGGCGTTCGAGCGGCACTGCCGACCGCACGGCGGCACCCTCGTCGGCCTCCTCGCCGCCACCGCGCTCATCATGCGCGAGATGACCGGCGACGACGTGTACCGCACGGTCGTGCCGTTCCACACCAGGGCCAAGTCGCGGTGGTCGGACTCGGTCGGCTGGTACGTCGGCGGTGTGCCCGTGGAACTCCCCATCGGCGCGGCCGACTTCGACGACCTGATGTGCGCCGCCCAAGCCGAACTACGGGCCAGCCGTCCCGCTTCCCGTGTCCCCGTCGCGCGTGTGTTGCGCTTGCTGGGCGACGACTTCCGCCCGACCTCACCGGACCTGTACTCAATCGTGTCCTTTGTGGACGCACGCATGACTCCGGGCTCGGAGCGTTGGCGGGACATGAAGGCGTACGGCCTGATCCGCGTGTCCTACGGCGACCAGGTTTGCGTGTGGGTCACCCGGCTGCACGAGGGACTCCAGTTCGCTTGCCGTTATCCGGACAACGACGTGGCCTACAAGAACATCCGGCTTTACGTGGACCGGTTGCGCGACATGATCGTGTCGGTCGCACGACAGGAGTTGGTCACGCGCTAGCCGGTGCGACCCCCGCCTCCGGCCACGTGCCGCCGTTGAGGCGGGCCACGACCGTCGCCGTGCCCGTGGACGCTGTCAGCCCCGCCCCGATCCCCCGCCCGCGCCAAGCGTCGACGAGCCTCCCACACGTGCCGGCCGGGTCACGCCTCCACAGGTGCACGGTGCGGGCTCGGAAAAGGTCGGGTCGCGGTAGGAGTCGGTGGCGATCGGCAGCGCCGTCCGCACCCGCGCGGCACGCGAACCCCCGGTCACGACAAGATCCCAGCCAGGCTCCCGTCCGGCGTGGTTCCCGTGATCACCTGTGACCGGTGCGCTATCGTCGACCGTGATCCGGGGGAGGGGTTGCGTTGTCGGACAACGAAGTTCACCTGGTGGTCGGCGGTGACGACCACGTCGTGGAGACCCGGTCGCTGCTGACCGCGCTGCGCGACGACGACCTGCGCGGCGTCACGCCGGTCCTCGACCGCGGCGAACCCGACCCCGAGAGCCTCGGCCTCGTCGACGAGGCCATCCGGGTGGTGGTCAACCCCGAGGTCGGGGCGGCGTTCGCGGGCGCGCTGGGGACGTGGCTGACCACGCGGCGGCGCGCGGTCCGGTTGCGCGTCAAGCGGCGTGGCCGGGAGTTGGAGCTGGAGGCCGGCAGCCCCCGGGACGCGGCCAAGCTGATGCAGCAGGTCAAAGACTTCCTCGACGAGGAGTAGGCCGGTGCGGCTGGGCGATCCGTCGGCGTCCCGCGTCGCGCTGATGGGCACGGCGACCTACACCGGGTCCGGCGGACTGCCGGACGTGCCCGCCGTGGCGAACAACCTGCGGGCGCTGCGGGAGATCTTCACCGACCCGGGCCTCGGCGCGATGCCGCGGGACCACGTGCCCACCCTGCTCGACGCCCGGACCCCGGCCGAGGCGGACGAGTGGCTGGAGGGCGTCGCCCGCGCAGCCTCCGACCTGCTGCTCGTCTACTACTCGGGGCACGGCCTGATCGGCGACGACGAGGAGCTGTACTTCACCGTCGGCGGCTCCGACATCGATCACGTCCACCGCACGGCCGTGCCGTTCGCGTGGATCAAGCGGGCAATCCTGGACAGCCCGGCCCGGACCCGGGTGCTGGTCCTGGACTGCTGCCACAGCGGCCAGGCGATGGTCCGCCTCGGCCGGCTGGGCGGCGGGGTGTCGGCGGTGCTCAACCAGGTGGACGTCGAGGGCACCTACGTGCTCACCGCGTCCGGTCCCAGCCAGGCGGCCCGGGCCGTGGACGGGCGGGAGTTCACCGCGTTCACCGACGTGCTGGTCCAGCTCCTGCGCCACGGCGTCAACGGCGGCCCCGAGCTGCTCACCGGCAGCTACCTGTTCCCCAGGCTGTCGCAGGCGCTGGTCGCGGCGGGGCTGCCCAAACCGCACCAGCAGACCAAGGACATGGCGGGCCAGGTGGCGCTGGTGCGCAACGCCGCGTTCGTGCACGGCTCCGCGCCCGCGCTGACCCTGCCCGGCACGACCGAACCCGTGCCCGCCGACGCCATCGTCCCGCCGACGGACTACGTGCCCGCCGAGAAGAGCCTGCGCGACCTGCACGAGCGCAGCCCCCAGTTCGTGCCGCGCCACTACGACCGCCTGGCCGCCGCGTACGCCGACGAGGGGTACGAGGCGGACGCGGAGCAGGTGCTGATGGAGAAGGAGCGCCGGCGCTACGCGGCCCGCGCCGACCGACGACGCTGGTCGGCGGTCGGTGTGCGGATGTGGAGCCTGATCCAGCGCGTCACCGTCGGCTACGGCTACCGCCCCTCGCGCCTGCTGGTGTGGGTGGTTCTCCTGACGGTGGCCGGGACGGTCTGGTTCTCCTACCACCGCGCCATGGAGGTCAACGCCGACGACAATTCGGTGTGGAGTCCGCTGCTGGTCAGCGTCGACCTGTTGCTGCCCGTGGTCGACCTGGGCCAGGACGGCCGATGGAGCTTCGACCGGCCGAGCATGTGGATCGCGAGCGCGTTGAGCGTGGCCGGGTGGACCATGACCGCCGCCGCGCTCGCCTGCCTGCCCCGAGGACTGCGCCGCCGCTGACCGCAGCGCGGCACCCCGGTCGAGCCGACAAGGCCTTGCCACCTCGTCGCAGCCCTCACTAGCCTGACCGATCGTCGAAGCGCTTCGACACCTGGGGCGGCGAGGTGGCTCGCCCTCGGGCACCGGCCGAGCCGCGGGGGTACGGAATGCCGGCACGCTACTTCGAGGTCTTCTCGCCCGGCTACGGCAAGGCCGCGCCACGCGCCGTGCCGGCCTCGGACGCCCCGCGCCTGGACCTCAACGGCGACTGGGCGTTCCGGTTCTCGGCGACGCTGCTCGACGAGCCGGACGGCTTCGAGCGGCCCGACTTCGACGACACCGGCTGGGACCGGCTCCCGGTCCCGTCGCACTGGCAGCTGCACGGCTACGGCGAGCCGGCGTACGTGAACATCGCCTACCCGATCCCGGTCGACCCGCCGTTCGTCCCCGACGAGAACCAGACCGGTGACTACCGGCGGGTGTTCGACGTTCCGCAGTCCTGGGCGGGCACGCCCGCCGTGGTGCGCTTCGAGGGCGTGGACTCGTGTGCGCGGGTGTTCCTCAACGGCGTCGAGCTGGGCGTGACCTTCGGCAGCCGGCTGCCGACGGAGTTCGACGTCTCGTCGGCGCTGCGGCCGGGGCGCAACGTCCTCGCGGTCCGCGTGCACCAGTACTCCTCGGGCACCTACCTGGAGGACCAGGACACCTGGCGCATGTCGGGGATCTTCCGGGACGTCACCCTGCTGGCGCGTCCGGCGGGCGGGATCCGCGACGTGTTCGTCCACGCCGACTACGACGCGGCCACCGGCGGCGGTCGGTTGCGGGTCGACGTTGACTCGGACGCTCCCGCGGCGATCACCATCCCGCGACTCGGACTGACCGACGCGCCGGTCGACCGCGAGTTCGCGTTCGACGCGGTGCGGCCGTGGAGCGCGGAGGACCCCTTCCTCTACGACGCGGTCCTGGCCACCGCGAGCGAGCGGGTGCGACTGCGGCTCGGGTTCCGCACGGTCGCGATCGACGGGTGCGGTGTGCTCACGGTCAACGGCCGCCGCGTGGTGCTGCGGGGCGTCAACCGGCACGAGTTCGACCCCGACCGCGGGCGGGCGGTCACGGTCGAGACCATGCGCCGGGACGTGGAGCTGATGAAGCAGCACAACATCAACGCCGTCCGCACCTCGCACTACCCGCCGCACCCGGCGTTCCTCGACCTGTGCGACGAACTGGGTCTGTGGGTGATGCTCGAATGCGACCTGGAGACGCACGGGTTCGAGTACAGCGGCCCCGCCTACTGGTCGGACAACCCTTCCGACGACCCGCGTTGGCGCGCGGCGTACCTCGACCGCGTCGAGCGGACCGTGGAGCGGGACAAGAACCACCCCAGCGTCATCTCCTGGTCGCTGGGCAACGAGGCGGGCGACGGGGAGAACCTGGCGGCGATGGCCGCGTGGGTGCGCGAGCGCGACCCGTCCCGGCCGATCCACTACGAGGGCGACCGGATGGCCCGCTACGTCGACATCCACGCGGTCATGTACCGCACGCAGGCCAACGTCGCCCGGATCGGTCGCGGTGAACTGCGGCCGGGCGAGAACTTCTACCCGGCCACCGACGGCGAGGGCGACCCGGCGGACGAGCCCCGCAACCGGATGCCGTTCCTGCTGACCGAGTTCGCCCACGCGATGGGCAACGGCCCCGGTGGGCTGGCCGAGTACATGGCGCTGTGCGAGCGGTATCCACGGGTCCAGGGCGGGTTCGTGTGGGAGTGGATGGACCAGGGCCTGCGCACCACCGACGCCGGAGGACGCGAGTTCTTCGGCTACGGCGGCGACTTCGGCGAGGACCTGCACGACGGGAACTTCATCTGCGACGGGCTGGTGTTCCCCGACCGGACGCCGTCCCCCGGGCTGCTGGAGTACCGGAAGGTCAACGAGCCCGTGCGCATCGAGGCCGGCGACGGCACCATCGTCGTGCACAACCGCTACGACTTCCTCGACCTGTCCCACCTGCGGTTCACCTGGTCGCTCACCCGGGACGGCACCCCGGTCGCCGAAGGCGTCCTCCCGACGCCGCGACTCGGCCCCGGCGAGCGCACCGAACTGCCCGTCCCGTCGACCGCCGTGCCCGGCGACGGCGAACAGTGGCTGACCGTCGAGGCGGCGGCCGAGCCCACCGCGTGGGCGCCCGAAGGACACGTGGTCGCCTGGGGCCAGATCCCGCTGCCGTCCACCCTTCCCGTCCCCCCGAGCAGTGCGTTCTTGCCCGCGGAACCCGTCGACGCGCACATCGTTCTCGGCCCCGCCCGCTTCGACCGGCGCACCGGAACGCTGATCAGCCTCGCCGGGCAGCCCCTGCACGGTCCTCGGCTGGCGCTGTGGCGCGCACCGACCGACAACGACCTCGCGTGGTCCCAGGGCGACGCCCGGTACTGGGAGGCCCGCGGCCTGCACCGGCTGCGCCACCGGACGGTGTCGGTCAGCCCGGACCGCGACGGCCTGACCGTCGTCGTGCGCAGCGCCGCCGCCGCGGTGACCTGCGGCTACCTCACCACCTACCGCTGGGGCACCGACGGGAACCGACTCCGCCTGCACGTCCGCACCGAACCGGTCGGCCACTGGCCGGAGCGCGAGGACAGGTTCGCCGAGGCGATGGTCGACCCCGACCTGCCGCCCGAGCAGTACGCCGAACTCGTCCGACGGGACAAGGCGCCGTCCCTGGCCCGCATCGGCCTGCGGTGGACGGTGCCCGAGCAGTGGTCCCACGTCCAGTGGCTCGGCGCCGGACCCGGCGAGGCCTACCCCGACTCCCGGCAGGCGGTGCGCATCGGCCGGTACCGGGCCACGGTCGAGCAGATGCAGACCCCGTACGTGCGACCGCAGGAGAACGGCAACCGGATGGACGTGCGCTGGGCCGAGGTGTCCGACCCGGAGGGCTCGGGAGTGCGCATCGAAGGAGACCCGGTGTTCAACCTGGCCGCTCGACGGTGGAGCGACCAGCACCTGGCCGCGGCACGGCACCAGACCGACCTGACCGCCGAACCGAGGATCCACCTGCACACCGACCACGCCGTGCAGGGCATCGGCTCCGGCGCGGTGGGCCCGGGCGTGCTGCCCGAACACCGGCTCGAAGTGCGACCCGCCGAGTTCACCTTCATCCTCACCGCTCTACCAGGGCCTCGCTGACACGCGTGGATTCGGTCACCCACAAGGGTTTCCGCGCCCTGGCGCGACGTGGCCCGGCGTGGCTCGGCGTGGCGCGGCCCGGCTCGGCGCGGCGCGGCACCCGCTGCTGGCGTCCGTTGCCCGGCGCGCGTTGCCCGGCGCCCGCAGCCGGCGTCCGCAGCCGGCGTCCGTTGCCGGACGCCGGCTCGACGGCGCTCAGCGCAGCGGGGGAGAGGCGAGCTTGGCCAGTTCGAGGGCCTGCTCCGGCCACCACCGACCGGCCGCCGGCCCGCCCTGGCACTCGCCGTCGGACTCGCCCGGCCGCTTGATCCACAGGAACGCGTCCACCAGCGGGATGCCGGTGTCCGCGGTCGGGCGTGCGCCCAGGCCTCGGCCCGGCGGGTTGCACCAATCGGTCTCGCCTGGTCCGGGGGTGTAGTGACCGCGGCCGTTGCGGCTGGTGTCGAGGACGAAGTGGGTCATGCCGGGCTTGTGCACGGGCAGCGCGTCGAGTTCCGCGTCCGACGGGCAGCTCGTCGCGCCCCGCGCGGTGCGCAGGTGGATGCACTTGGACACCCGCGTGCCGTACCGGACGAGGTCCTCGGTGGTGCGGTAGTTCGAGGTGTTGAGCGCGAACCCGTCGGCCCGCGTCACGCCGCCCTTCAGCAACCGGTTCACGATGCCGGACTGCTGCCGGGGTTCGCCGTAGCCCGCGTCGTAGTCGTTGAGCGCCTGCCACGCCGAGTGGCCCGCGTCGAGGTAGACCCGCGTGTGCTTGCCGCGCTTGAGGGCGTCGACAGCGTGGTTGATCTCCCGGTACCGCTGCGGCACCAGCTCCTCGTCGGGGCCGATGGTGCACCACGGTTCGCTGGTCAGCAGCGCCAGCCCGTCCGGCTCCACCACGACCACGGCCTTCTCGTCACCGATGCCCTGCGCGAAGGCGTCGATCCACTCCTTGTACTCCTGCTCGCTCCGCGCACCGCCCGCCGACCACTGGGAACAGTCCCGGTAGGGCACGAAGTAGGCCACGAGCACCGGCACCCGGTCCTGCGCCTTGGCCGCCTGCACGACCCGCCGCACCCCGTCCCGCACCTGGTCCGCGCCCGCGGTGGTGAACCAGATCGCCTGGGCGTGCGAGGCCATCGCGTCCATCAGGTCGGCGTCGGCGGTCCGCCCTTCCTGCCGCCACACCGCCGCCTGCCGGGCAGCTCCGCCGTTCGGGTCGACGTAGAACGCGGTGCCCTTGGGCAGGTGCGGCGGCCCCATCGCCCCGGCTCCGGCGCTCGTGCCGGTCCCCGCGCTCGCGGTCGCGTCGCCCGCGCCGGTCCCGGCGCTCGCCGTCGCGGCGAACGCCCCGGCGACCAGCGCGGCGGCGGCTAGACCTGCCAAGGCGGTCCGGCGTCTCGTTGCTCGCTTGTCCACTTCCTCTGCTCCTCCTCATCGTCGAGGGCGGCCTGGGAGCGCTCCCAAAATTGGTCGGCCAAGCATGGATGCTGATGCCCCGGATCACAAGCCCCTTCGGCGCCGCAAGTGCGCCTCGGTTGAACTCTACCTAGCCCCTAGGTAGAGTTAGCCTATGCCCGCACCTCCCGCGCCCCGGATGACCCACCCGACCAAGGCGGTGTTGACCGCGCTCCTGTCCGATCCCGGACGCGAGCAGTACGGCCTCGAACTGGGCGCCGCCGCCGGACTGCCCAGCGGCACCATCCACCCGATCCTCGCCCGCTTGGAGGCGGTGGGCTGGTTGGAAAGCCGGTGGGAGAACGCCGATCCGGCGGAAACCGGACGACCCCGTCGCCGCTACTACCGCTTGACCGCGGACGGCGTGGTGCACGCGGGTGCCGCGCTCAGGCGCAGCGAAGCGGCGAAGGCGAAGATCGTCGCGCGAGTGCGGCCCGGCCTGGCCGGAGGTGGCGCGTGACGGACAACGCCCAAGCGCGATTAGGCCGCGATTTCCTGGTCGAACTCCTGGTGGGCATGACGGTCCGGATGCTGCCGGCGGACCAGCGGGTGCGCTACGCCGAGGAGTTCCACGCGGAACTGGCAGACCTCCAAGGGTGGCAGCGGATTTCGCACAGCGCCATGTTGTTGTGCACGTCCTGGTCCCTGCGCCGCTGCCTGCGCTCCTCGGCACCGCTCGCGCGCCAACGGAGACACCGCTTCCTCATCCCGATCGCCTCGGCGGCGGCCGTCTGCGCCATCGCCTTCGTGGGTGTGAGCCTGGTGGCGAGGAACGCCCAACCGGGAGACGCTCTGTGGCCGTTGACCCGAGTCCTGTACGCCGACCACGCGCGCTCAGTCGAAGCCGCCGTCACCACGCGGGTCGATTTGGAGATCGCGCGAGCGGCGTTGCGCGAGGGACGGTTCACAAAGGCCCGCGAGCAACTCGACCGTGTGAGCGCGTACATAACCTCCGTGAACCCGAAGCACGGCAAGAGCGATCTGGCTAAGAACCACGAGGTCCTGGTCAGGGAACTCACCTCGACGCCCGCCGATCCGCTGTCGGCGTCCGCCACTGCGAATGGGACCAGGTGATCGGTGTTGTCCACCACGGAGTCGATCAAACTGCTCAAGTACATAGTGGACGACAACGGCCGAACCTGGCGCACAGTGGGCTTGCTGGCGGCGCTGACGCTCGCCGTCGCCGTCGCGACAACGCTCCTCGCCCTCGCCCTGCACTGGACCACACCCGCCGTGGCCTTGGGCGGCTGCGCCACGTTGCTCGCCGCCCGGCGACTGTCCCGCCGAGGCCGCAGGAAGCCGATCCGACGAAGTTCGAGCTGAGCGCCGGCGGATCGGTCGGGCCGGCTGCCGGGTCATCGCTTGGCTCGTCCGCGCACCGACAGGATCGCCAAGCCCAGCAGGACCGGGCCGGCCAGGCGGACGACCACCTGGAGGGCCGTGCCCCACCCGGTGAGCCGGTCGGACGAGCTTGCGCCGACCAGCTTCGTGGCCGCGTCGGCGACGTGCACCACCGACGCGGGCCAGGTGTGCGGGTCGGCGAAGCCGAACCGGTTCATCAGCGTCGCGCAGACCAGCAGGAGCACCACCAGGCAGGCCACCGACCGCAGGCCGCGCAGGCCGTAACCGGAGGTCAGCCAGTACAGCCTGAGGATGAGCCCTTCGGCGCTGTGCCGGGGTGTGGCACGGCGGCGCATCTCCATCTCGCCGTAGTAGAAGTCGGCGGCGTTGGGCTCGTCTTTGGCGTCCTCGCGGGCTTTGCGCAGCTGCCGGTACACCCGGGCCACGTCGTTGGCGTAGACCGGGCGTGCCGGCGCGGAGAAGCCCTGCAGCAACGGCGCCCAGTCGGCCGGTGCCGAGCGGGCGCGCACCATCGCCTCTTCGGCGACGATGCGGCGTTTCGAGCGTTTCAGGACCCAGGGCCACCGCCGGGAGAACCGGAGGCGGTGCGGTGCCTCGGGGAACGCCGCAGCTTCGACACGCAGCTTGTCGAGGTTGTAGACGTCGCTGAGCGCACATACGCCGAGGTCGACCATGGCCAGGGTGAGGTTGGTGGCGTCCGTGCCGGCCAACGACCGGATCCGACAGGTGGACCGGCTGTCGAGCGTGACCGGCGCGGCGAACCGGGACCTTTCGACGACCACGTCGGCGTTTCCCAGCACCAGCGACGCCTGGACGGCGAAGGTGGTGTTGACCAGTGCCAGGTGGCGCACCTCGATGTCGAAGTCCACCGCACCGTCGAACCGGACGTGCTCGAACCGCAGGCGGTCGCCGAACCGCGCGCCGCGGAAGCTGACCGGGCCGAGGAACCGGACGTCGCGGAACGTGACCGGCCCGCCGAACTCCGCGGAGTCGAACGTGACCTCGCGCTGGAACTCCACGTTGTGGAACACGACCGCGTCCGCGTAGCTCCCGGAGTGGAAGCTCACCGCGTCCTCGAAGGTCACGTCGCGGACCTCGACCCGGCCGGTGGACCGCAGCCGGTCCAGGGTCAGCGGGCCAGAGAACGTCGAGTCCTCGACCAGGAACGGGCTCAACAGGTGTGCGTCCACGAAGCGAACGGCGGACGTGGCTTCGAGCCTGGTCAACCTGAGGCCGTGGTGGTAGGTACCGGAGTCGAAGGACACCTCGCCGCCGGTCTTCGACCGCTCGATGGCGATCGGTGCCAGGGCGGTCACGGCGTCGAGGGACAGCTTCCCGTCGAAGGCGCCATCAGTCAGCACCATCGGCGCCTGGAAGGTGGCCTTCGCGAACGTGACGTCTTCTCGGAAAACGCAGCCGGTGAAGCGGAGCGGCCCTTTGGTGGTGCTTCGATCGAGTGTCACGGCACCGACGGACTCGACCTTGTTGAACTCCATGCCCTCCATGAGGGTGCCCCGGCGGAAGTCGATGCGTTCCGTGACCGAGACCCTGGTGAAGGTCGCGGCACCCACCACCGCCCTGTCGAGCGCGATCTCGGCGAGAGCGCTGTTGACGACCGAGAGGTCGTCGACATGCGTCAGCCTGATCCTTTGCTGCACGTCCTCGCGGCGGCCCACTCGGCCGACCTTAGTGCCCAGGGCGGAGCTTTTGGCGTGCCCTAGCGGTTTCGGGTGCGGTAGGCGCGTTGTTGGCAGCGGCGGGAGCAGTAGGTGCGGGGGCGGCCGGAAGGGGGTTGGGGGATGGGGGTGCCGCAGACCGCGCAGGTTTCGTCACGGGTTACCTCACGCTGCTGGACGCGGAGTTCGATGCTGTCCAGCAGGCGTGCCAAGCCGAATTCGAACGGGTCGGGTTGGTCGAAGGCGCCGGCCTCCCACAGGGCGGTGAGCGTCGGGTAGTTGCTCATCCGGGACCACAGGGCGTCGCGGGCGCTCCAGAACTCCTCGTCGGAGATGCCGGTTTCGCGTTCGGCGCGGGCGGCCTCGACCAGGGCCAGGGCTTCGGCGTCGAGGAACCGGCCGAGGAGGCCGGCGGTGGCGACGACCTCGGCGGGTGGCAGGGGAGTGCTCGCCAGGATGCTCAGCAGGTGTTCGTAGTGGGCCAGTGCGTTGGGCCCGGGGACGTGGCGCGTGCTGCGTTCCTCCGCCAGCCACGGGTGACGCCGGCGCAGTTCCCAGCCTTGGCGCACCGCGGTTTCCAGGCGTTGGCGCCACGGGGCGTCGGGATCGTCGGACGTGGGCTCGCCCAGTACGGCGTCGCGCATGAGGTCGACCAGGTGGTCGCGGCTGGGCACGTGCCGGTACAGCGACATGGTCGTGAAGCCCAAGCGCTCCGCGACCTTGCGCATGGACAGCCCGGCCAACCCCTCCTCGTCGGCGACCTCCACGGCGGCGACGACGACGCGGTCCGTGCTCAGCCCCGGTCGTGCGTCCCGCCACAGCAGTTCGACCCGGTCGTTGTCCTGCGTCACCCGACACCTCCCTGTTTATAGTATAAATGCGTTTATGTCGTACACAAGTGAGGTCTACGTGGCTCCGAGCGGCGACGATGCCGCCGCCGGCACTTTTCAGCACCCCTTCGCGACGGTGGACCGGGCACAGCGCGCGGCTCGGGAGATGCCCGGCGAGGTGATCGTCCACTTGCGGGCGGGTGTCTATCCCGGACCGTGGGTGTTCACCGAAGAGGACGCCAAAACGACCTATCAGGCTTACGGCTACGGGACGGCCGACCAGGAGGAGGTCGTGGTCGGCGGCGGCCGGGCGATCACCGGGTGGCATCAGAAGGACGGCATGTGGGTGGCCGAGGTCGGCGCGCTCGACACCCGGCACCTGACCGTGGACGGCCGCCGGGTCGAGCGCGCGGGCATCGACGGCATCCCCGGCAACGTGAGTGAAAACCCGAAGGGTTACGTCACGGATGCCACCCTCGACTGGCGGACCGGAGTGGAGTTCGTCTACCGGGGCGCCTACCCGTGGACCGAGGCGCGGTGCGCCGTGGAGGCGGTCGACGGCGGGACCATCACGATGAAGCAGCCCGCGTTCGGCTGGGCGCACGACCTCTACAACTCGTCCTGGGACGGCCAGACCTCCTCGGGCCCCGGCCTCCCCGCCCGCGCGGAGAACGACCCGTCGTTCCTGCGCGAACCCGGCACCTTCGCCCTCGACCGCTCCCGCCCGGGCCACCACGTCCTGCACTACCTCCCCCGCCCGGGCGAGCACCCCACCACCACCCGAGTCGTCGCACCGGAACGGGAAACCCTGCTCAGCATCACCGGAGCGCAGCAAATCTCCTTCCGCGGCCTGACTTTCGCCGACACCACCTGGCTGCGCCCCGCCACCGACCGGGGTTTCCTGCACTTCCACGGCAGCGGCTACCACAACGGCGGCCGGATCGACACCGTGGTCGTCGTCGAGGGCCAGTCGTGGCTGACGGTGACCGGCGAGCCGGAGACCGTCCCGGCGTCCGCGACCCTCGTCGACTCCAGCGCCATCCGGTTCGAGGGCTGCCGCTTCACCCGCCTGGGCGCCACCGCGCTCGGCGTCACCGGCGGCGCGGACGTCGTCGTGCGCGGGTGCGACTTCGACACGCTCGCCGCCGGCGCGCTCACCCTGACCGACACCCACCGTGCCCTGGTCGAGGACAACGTCGTCCGCCGCGTCGGCCTCGACCACTCGGGCTCGCCCGGCATCTCCGTGCAGGACACGGTCGAGTGCACCCTGGCGCACAACCTGGTCGAGGACGTCCCGCACTGCGGCATCGTCGCCGGCCCGGCGAAGTCGACCCGCATCCTGCGCAACCACGTGACCGGCGCGATGGGCGTCCTCGCCGACGGCGGCGGCATCTACATCGCCGGCCCGCAAGGCACCTCGCACGACGACGGCGCCCGGGTGCACGGCAACGTCATCACCGACACCCGAACCCCGTACAACTTCGCCCTCTACACCGACTACGGCGCGGCCTGGGTCACCGTGACCGACAACGTCGTCCGCCGCGCCGACAACACCGCCGTCCTGCACGTCACCCCGCCGCTGGACAACGTGGTCTACCGGGGCAACGTGTGGGACGCCGACCCGGTGGGCAGCGACGCCGTCCCGGACACGGTCACCTACGAGGACAACACGACCCTGACCGACGCCTCCGCGCTGGACGCGGCGGAATCCCGAACCCAAGCCGGCCCCCGCCGCACCTGAACCGGTCCGATGTTTGCGCAACAAGCGGTGTGGCGGATCATTGCCACTTAGCGAGCTTTGCACTGATTCGGGGCTACCGGCCGACCATACATCGGATCTATGCTGCCCGAGGTTCGGCCGGACCCCGGATCTGTCCACCGCACCCAACGGAGGGTGTCCATGCGCAGTTCGCTAGCGAAGTCGACGGGGGTGTTCGTGGCGCTGGCCCTGGTGTCAGTCGGCCTCGTGGTGCTGTCCGATCGGGTGCCCGGCGCACAGGCCCAGCAGGCGCCGGACGGCAACACGCTGTGGTACGACGAGCCCGCCTCCGACTGGGAGAGCCGGGCGCTGCCGATCGGCAACGGCGCGTTGGGCGCGATGGTGTTCGGCGGGGTCATGTCCGAGCAGTTGCAGTTCAACGAGAAGTCGCTGTGGACGGGTGGTCCGGGCGCGACGGGCGGGTACAACTTCGGGAACTGGACGTCGCCGCGGCCCGGCGCGCTGGACGAGGTCGTCAACGCGATCAACCAGAACGGCTCGGCCGATCCGAGCTGGGTGGCGGGCAAGCTGGGGCAGCCCAAGACCAACTTCGGGGCCTACCAGACGTTCGGTGATCTGCGGCTGGACATGGCCGGGCACAGCACGTCCTACTCCGGGTACCGGCGCGAGTTGAACATCGGTGACGCGACCGCCAGGGTCAGCTACACCAACAACGGTGTCGTGCACAGCCGCGAGTACTTCGCCAGCCACCCGGACGGCGTGGTGGTGGGCCGGTTGGGTGCGAACCAGCCGGGGAAGGTGTCGTTCACCCTCCGCTACACCTCGCCGCGCAGCGACTTCACCGCGACCGCCTCCGGTGGCCGGCTGACGATCCGGGGTGCGTTGGCCAACAACGGCATGGTCTTCGAATCGCAGGTCCGGGTCCTCGCGGACGGCGGAACGGTCACCGCGAGCGGCGGAACGGTGACCGTGTCGGGCGCCAACAGCGCGACGATCATCCTCGGCGCCGGCACCAACTACGCCGACACCTACCCGAGCTACCGTGGTGCCGACCCGAGTGCGCGCGTGAAGTCCACAGTAGACAGTGCTTCGGCAAAGTCGTTCGCGACACTGCGCGCGAACCACGTCGCCGACCACAAGGCGTTGTTCGACCGGGTGAAGTTGAACATCGGCCAGGTGATGCCGAACAAGCCGACCGACGACCTGCGCTCCGCCTACACGGGTGGCTCGTCGCCGGAGGACCGGGCGTTGGAGGCGTTGTTCTACCAGTACGGTCGGTACCTGCTGATCGCGTCGTCGCGCGCGGGGTCGTTGCCGGCGAACCTGCAGGGCGTGTGGAACAACTCGACCAACCCGCCGTGGTCGTCGGATTACCACACGAACATCAACGTCCAGATGAACTACTGGTTGGCGGCGCAGGCGAACCTGGGGGAGACGGCGGAGCCGTTCGTCCGGTTCGTGGAAGCGCTCAAGGCGCCGGGGCAGGTCACCGCGGGCAACATGTTCGGCACCGGCGGGTGGGTGGTGCACAACGAGACCAACCCGTTCGGGTACACCGGCGTGCACGACTGGGCGACCGCGTTCTGGTTCCCCGAGGCCAACGGCTGGCTGGCGTCCCAGGTCTACGACCTCTACACGTTCAGCAAGGACCCGGCTCTGCTGAACCGGGCGTACTCGCTGCTCAAGGGTGCCAGCGAGTTCTGGATGGCGAACCTGCGCACCGATCCGCGTGACGGCAAGCTCGTTGCGACACCGAGCTATTCGCCCGAGCACGGTCCGTTCACCGCGGGCGACTCGATGGCGCAGCAGATCGTGTGGGGCTTGTTCACCGACACCATCGCCGCCGCCGGTGCGCTGGGTGTGGATGCCGACTTCCGGTCCCAGGTGCAGGCCAAGCTCAACGCCATGGACCCCGGTCTGCGGGTGGGCAGTGGCGGGCGGTTGCAGGAGTGGAAGAGCGACGGGATCACCGGTGAACCGCAGCACCGGCACGTGTCCCACCTTTATGCGCTGCACCCCGGCCACCAGATCGCGGCCGGCACGGCGTTCGGCGACGCCGCCAAGGCCACGCTGGTCGACCGCGGCGACGGCGGGACGGGGTGGAGCAAGGCGTGGAAGATCAACTTCTGGGCGCGGCTGCTCGACGGCGACCACGCCCACAAGATGGTGTCCGAGCAGCTCAAGTCGTCCACGTTGGCGAACCTGTTCGACACGCACCCGCCGTTCCAGATCGACGGCAACTTCGGCGCGACCGCCGGCATGACGGAAATGCTGCTGCAAAGCCAGAACGGCGACGTCCACGTCCTCCCGGCCAAGCCGGGCGCGTGGGCCACGGGCTCGGTGACCGGGTTGAAGGCCAGGGGCAACGTCACCGTGGACGCGTCGTGGACGGCTGCGGGCGGGGTCGACTTCACTCTCAAGCCCGCGAACTCGGGCAGTCTGACCGTGCGCAACGGCATCTTCGCCGGGCAGTACACGCTGACCGACACCACGACCGGGCAGCCTGTCGCCGGGACCCGCAACGGTGACCGCATCACCTTCACCGCCATCGCCGGCCGTACTTATCGCGCCACCGGGACGTTGAGGAAGCCCGCCAACCTGGCTCTGCACGCGCCCGCGAGTCAGTCGAGCACCTACCACACCGGGGCGGTCGCGAGCCGTGCGGTGGACGGGAACACCAACGGGGACTTCGCTGCGGGCTCGGTGACGCACACGTCGGATCGGCCGTTGGACGCGAACCCGTGGTGGGGAGTGGATTTGGGTGCTTCGCATGAGGTGAGCACGGTGAAGTTGTTCAACCGGACGGATTGTTGTGCGGATCGGTTGCGTCAGTTCTACGTCTTCGCCTCAGACACGCCTTTCACGTCTACTGATCCGCAGGTCACGGCGGGCCAGGCTGGTGTGTGGAAGCACTTCCAGACCACGGCGGTGGGGACGACCCTGTCTCTACCGGTCGGCCGGACAGCCCGGTACCTGCGCGTGCAACTCGTCGGCTCGGACCGGCCGCTGTCGTTGGCGGAGGTGCAGGTCTTCGGGAACCTGGCTGTGCGGGCGCCGGCGAGTCAGTCGAGCACGTACCACACGGGGGCGGTGGCGAGCCGTGCGGTGGACGGGAACACGAACGGTGACTTCTTCACCGGTTCGGTGACGCACACGTCCGACCGGCCGTTGGACGTGAACCCGTGGTGGGAGGTGGATTTGGGTGCTTCGCATGAGGTGAGCACGGTGAAGTTGTTCAACCGGACGGATTGTTGTGCGGATCGGTTGCGGCAGTTCTACGTGTTCGCTTCGGACACGCCTTTCACGTCCACCGATCCGGAGGTGACGGCCGGGCAGCCAGGCGTGTGGAAGCACTTCCAGACAACCGCGGTAGCGACGAGCCTGTCTCTACCGGTCGGCCGGACAGCCCGCTACGTCCGCGTACAACTGGTCGCCTCAGACCGACCGCTCTCACTCGCCGAGGTCCAGATCTTCGGCTGACGCACACGGCTCGGCGGGGGTCGACGTTCGCGTCGGCCCCCGCCGTCTTCGCGTGCCCACTCCGGATCAGCCCTGTGGTCTGTCAGGGGACGGGGTTGCCGGTTCCGATCCACCGTCAGACTGCCGATCCGGGGTTTCACAGCCGCGGAACCGGCGTTCGGACACTGTACGACCGGGCGCCGGCCGTCGCCGGTTGTCCGACCCTGGGATGAGGAGGCGGTCGGGTGTTGGACGAACACGATCGACGGTTGCGGGGGCTGGATCCGCTGCTGCCGCCGGCACCGCCCTTGCCGCGCCCGGCGGCGGGAGAACTCGCGCTGGCCGTGCCGTCTGCCGCGGGGGTGTACCGGCTGAGGCGGCTGGACGCGGATTCCCCGGAGGCCGACGAACGGGCCGCCGAGGTGCACGTGCTGGAGGCCCGGGTCGCGGGCCCGGATCCCGCCGCCGCGATGGCCGCGCTGCTGGACCGGTGGGAGGAGCACCTCCCGGCGGGCGACGGCGACTCCGAGGCCCTGATCACGTGGCCCAGTCGCGACACGTCGTTGACCTCGACCTTCCTGTCCCGCGGGCTGGTGCCGGGGTTGATCATGGCGGCCCGACCGGCCGGACGTCCGTCACCACCCGTGCCGGCGGGCGTGACCGTGCGCGCGATGCGGGGTGCCGACCTGGACGTGGCGGTCGGTCTCCAGTTGGAGTTGGCGCGGTGGAACCGGCAGTTCGGCGGCCGGGCGCCCCGACCCGCGACCGAGGCGAACGCCCGTCGGGTACTGGGCGCGAGCCTCGCGTCCGCTTCGTCGTGGACGTGGGTGGCGGAGGTGGCGGGCGTGGTCACCGGTCTGATCGTGGTGACCCCGCCGGAACGGGCGGGCTGGGTCGCGACGTCCGTGGCGTCCGGACCGGTCGCCTACGTCGGCTGCCTCGTCGTGGGCGGGGAGAACCGCGGCGGCGGCGTCGGGGCCGCGCTCGTGGCGACCGCCCATGCCGCCCTGGACGCCGCGGGTGTCGGCGTGACCTTGTTGCACTACTACGCCATGAACCCGCTGTCGGCGCCGTTCTGGCACCGCTGCGGCTATCGTCCATTGTGGACCGAATGGTCCCGGAGGCCCGCCGGGCCCCGGCCGGGACCGCGTCGACCAGGCCCGGCGTAGGTCGTGCCGGAGGTGATCGACCCCACGGCCACCACCCGGGTGCCACCGCGGGTCGACGCCGGATCGAAGCTGCCGGTGTCGTCGGACCCTTCAGGAGAGGTCCGTCCAGAGGCGGATCTTGCCTTCGCCGTCCCCGGAGGCGAGGACCTGCCCGGTCGGGTCGAAGGCGAGCGCGGTGACCCCGTCGTCCGAGCCGTGCCCCGGGAGTTGGGCCGTTTCCTTCCTGGTGGTCAGGTCCCACACCCGAGCGGTCCCGTCCTTGCTGCCGGTGACGAGGACGTTCCCGTCGGGGCGGAACGCGACGGCGTTCACGATGTCGGTGTGGCCTTTGAGGGTGAACACCACCTGGCCCGTGCGGGGGTCCCACAGGCTCACGTTGTCCCCGTTGGCGGTGGCCAGGAACTGGCCGGTCGGACTGAACGCCGCGGCGTTGACGTAGTCCTCCGCGGTGACGCTCACGGTGTTCCGGCCGGTCGTCCGGTCCCACAGCTTCAGCGCGCCGAGGTCGTAGGTCGCGAAGAGCGCGCCGGCCGGGTCGAACGCCATGCCCCCGCAGCTGTCCGCACCCAGCTCCAGCTTCGCCTTCGGGGCACCGGACGGCGAATCCCAGAACTGCACCACGCACGAGTCGGTCCTGCGGAGCATCGTGGCGACTTCGGCGGCCTTGGGGACGAACGCACTGGGCACCGCGCCCACCCCGGAGTCGTTGAGCAGTTGCACGGTGGGGACGTCCCGCGTCCCGGTGGTCGCCCACAACGCCGCCTGTCCCAGGCTGCCGCTGACCGCGAGGGCCGTGCCGTCCGGGCTGAACGACAGCCAGGACCCGCCACTGGCGGCGTTCACCGTCCCGACGACCTCACCGGACCGCCGACTGCGGATCGTCACCGCCTGGGCGTTGGCCGCGCCTCCCGTGTAGACGCCCACGGCCAGGGTGTCGCCAGCCGGGCTGAACGCCATCGCCGTCGGCGAACCCCGGACCGAGAACGTCGACTCGACGCGCGGGTTCGACGAAGCGGGCGACGCACCGCCGGAGGGTTGCGGGCGTCCGGCGATCGTCTGGCCCGTCCCCTGACCCACCACACCGCCCAGGAGCTGAACACCGCCGTACGTCGCCGAACCGAGGACGAGCACGGCGACCACCGCCAAGGCGACGAACCGCGCGGGGTGCCGCTCGGCGTAGTTGACCACGCGTTGCCTGATGTTGACCGGTCCGGAGGCGATGACGTCGCCGATGACGTTCCCGCCCACGACCTCGGTGGTCGAAGGCGCACGCTCCGCGCGGGCCCGCACGGCCATGGCGGCTTGGACCGCGGCCTCCAACTCCCGCCCGAACACCCGGTCGTGCTCCTCGGCCCGCCGGAGCGCTTCCACGGCTCCCGCACCGACGTCCGGCGGCACGTGGCCGGTCCGCAGCGCGGCGTCCCGGAACCGGACGATCGCCGGGTGCGTGCCCAACTTGGCGCCGATCAGGGCCCATATGCGGTCTACCGCCGCGTCCAACGCGCGATCGGCGACCCGCCGCGCCGCCCATTCCACGATGAAGGCGACAACCGTCTCCATGCCCATGTGCTCGTCCATTCCTCGGTTCGTCGACAGCTGCGGTTCAGTAGAGGGACGCGGCCCAGCCGATCAGCGCCAGCGCCGCGATCAAGGCGATCGCCAGGAGTACGACGCGGATCGGGTGGTGCCGCGCATGGCTCGTGACCTTCTGGTCGACGGTCACCGGGCCGGTCGAGGTGATGTCGCCGACGGCGTTCCCGCCCGTGACCGAGGTGGTCCGCACGCCGGGAGTCGGTGGGTTCGCGGCTTTCTCGGCCCGGCCGACGGTGTGGTCGACGGTGCGGTCGATCGCCTCGGCCAAGCCCGCGGCGAAGGCGGCGGCGTTGCGCACCGCCGTGTCCTGCCAGCCGCCCGAGTCGACCTGGTGCTTGTTGCCGTCGGCGTGGTCGCTGATGCCGCGGATGGCGATGGTGGGCGTGGACTCGTGCAGGTGACCGGCGAGGGCGACGCCGGAACTCTCCATCTCCACGGCGACCGCGTCGTTGTAGTGCGACCGCAGGCGATCGCGTTCGGGAGCGGTGGTCGAGTTGAGCACGACCTCGCCCGCCGCGATCGGCTCGAAGTGCACCGCCGCCGCGGTCTCGGCCGCGCCCGGCCAGGCTTTCGCGCGGTTGACGTGCTTGGCGAGTTGGACGAGTCGGTGCGAGGTGTCCCACGCCTGTGGTCTGGCCAGGAACTCGTCCCCGTCGATCCGGCCGCCGTGGTAGGCGTAGACCCGGGTGGCGACGACGACGTCCCCGAGGGCGATCCATTCCCGCAGGCCACCCGCGATGCCGACGAACAGCACGGCCGACGGGCGGAACTCGGCGATCGCGCGTTCGGTGATCGCCGCCGCGTTGACCGTGCCCATGCCGATCACCGCCAGCGCGACCTCGGCGCTCGGCCGGGTGGCGAGGGTGCCCACTTCGAAGACCGTGCCGGCGCCGTGGTGGTGCGGGCGCAGGTTCGTGAGGTGCTTGCGGACGGCGGCGCCTTCGATGTCCAGCGCGGTGAGGATCACGAGCATGGCCACTCCGTTCCTTCGTCGGCGGGCTGACCGTAGAGCCGAGCGGGACTTCTCGTCAATGTGACACATCTAGAAGTGATCTCTTGTCTAGCATTCGGTGCAGGTGAAGTGGCTGTTTCAGGACGAGGTCACTTGTTGTGCAACTGACACACAACGGTAAGCTGGCCCGGTGAACGAGGGTTGGCAGATCCCGACGATCGCGGTGGCGGTCGATCTCGTCGTGCTCACCGTGCGGTCGGAGGCGTTGCAGGTCCTGCTCGTGGAACGGGGGATCGAGCCGTACCGGGGCAGGCTCGCGCTACCCGGCGGCTTCCTGTCGTCCGAGCAAGAGGACATCGACACCGCTGCCGCCCGTGAACTCACCGAGGAGACCGGGCTCGACGCGGCCAGGCTGCACCTTGAGCAGTTGGGCGCCTACGGCGTCCCGGACCGCGACCCCCGCCGGCGCGTGCTCACGGTCGCGTACCTCGCGATCGTGCCGGATCTCCCCGAACCGGCCGCCGGCGGAGACGCCCGGTCGGCGCAGTGGACCCCGGTCGCGAAGCTCGGCCGTCGTCGACTGGCCTTCGACCACTCGCGGATCCTGGCCGACGGCGTCGAACGGGCGCGTCGCCGCCTGGAGTACACGACCCTGGCGACCGCGTTCTGCCCCACCCACTTCACCGTCGCGGACCTGCGGCGGGTCTACGAGATCGTGTGGGGTGAAACCCTCGACCCCCGCAACTTCCACCGCAAGGTCAGGGGCGTGGCGGACTTCCTGGTGCCCACGGGGGAGCACACCACCAAGCACGGCGGCAGGCCGGCGGCGCTGTTCCGGCGGGGAAGCGCCGAGGTCCTGCACCCGGCGATCCTGCGCGGCGGCGGGAACTGATCGGCGCGGCCTTGCGCTGATCACGACGAGCACTTTGGCAGGGTGGGGGCGTGCGTTCGTTGGAATTGCTCGACTCCGCCGCCCTGCGGCCGTTGTGGCGGGCCGTGCACGACCGCTTGTCCTCTGGCCGGCAGGTCAGTCGGGTGCGGGTCGGACCGCTGGACGACGCGCAGCGGTCGGCGGTGGCCGACCTGTTGGGGACCGAACGGCTGCCGGGCGCCCATGCGACGGTGTCGGTGGCCGCGCTCGACGAGTTGCTCGTGGCGTCCATGGGCATGGGGCTGCGTGAGGTCGTCGTGGCGCTGCTCGGGCCGCTGGACGACCGGGCCGGGCGGCGCGCGCTCGACGCCGACGCGCGGGCCGGGCTGTGGGCGTGGCTGGACGGGCATCACGTGGTGAGCGGCCAACCGGCGTTGCGGGAATGGGCGGAGGCCGTTCGGCGGGCCGGGCTGGTGGGTGGCTCGGTAACGCGGACCCGGGAGGAACTGGACCGGGCGTTGCGGGTGTTCGCGCGGCTGCCCGCGGCGGGTGTGCCGCTGCCGGTGCTCGCGGAGGACGTCCTCGGCGATCCGCACGCCCTGGACGACGGCACGCGGGCCGCGGGGCTGGTGCTGCGCGCGCTGGCGGTGGTCCACGGCGAGGACCCGCCCGGGGACGCCCAGCAGCGGCGGGCGCTGTGGGAACGCGCCGGGGTGGTCGAGGACGAGTTGTCGTCGGTCGTGCTGTCGGCCGGCCTGCGGTTGGGCGGTGCGGGCGGTCGGGTGCTGGCCTTGTGCACCGACTCCGGGCTGGTCGCGGCCCTGACGTTGGCGCAGGTCCGGGCCACCTCGTTCACCGGGGCGCCGGCGGACGTGTGGGTGTTCGAGAACCCGAGCGTGCTCGCGGTGGCGGTCGCCCGGTTCGGTGCGTCGTGCCCGCCGGTGGTGTGCACGTCGGGCTGGCCCAACAGCGCGGTGATCGCGCTGCTGCGTGGGCTGTCCGAGGCCGGGACGGCGCTGCACTACCACGGGGACTTCGACGGCGAAGGCGTTCGGATCGCGGCGCACGTCATGGCCCGCACGGGCGCCACGCCGTGGCGCATGGCCGCCGACGACTACCTGGGCGCACTCGGCGGCGGCACCCCCGTGGGCCGGGTCACCGACGCCCCCTGGGACGGCGGGCTGGCGGACGCGATGCGCGCCCACGGCCTGGCGGTCCCGGAGGAACGGGTCACCGCGCGGCTGCTGGACGAACTCGAATATTGCGGACCGGCGGGCGGCGGTCTGCCGTAGCGTGCTCGACCGGTGGGAGGAGTGCCCTTGGAGGCCATGCGCGTGCCGCCGGAGATGTTCCGGTTCACCAGCGGCGAGCGAGCCGAGCTGTACGTGGCGATCCTGCACGCCTTCGGCGAGGCCAACGAACGGCTCGAAACCGCCCTCGGTCTCGACGACGTCCGCGCGCGGCTCCGCTCGATCGGCTGGCTGGACCCGCTGGAGGACAAGGACCTCACCGAGGCGCTGGGCAGCCTGCGGGACTGGCGGCTGCTCGACGTCACCCAGAACCACGCCGAGAACTACCGGACCGCCGACGAGTACGAGCGGCGCAACCTCCAGTACTCGCTGACCAGGCGCGGTGAAGCGGCGCTGGCCGGGGTGGTGCACGCGATGGGCGTGCTGGCCTCGACGGGCGCGCTCCAGACGGCCGTGCTGGACGCGATCGCCGACCGGCTCGGCGAGTTGGCCGTGCTGCTGGGTGATCCCGCGGTGCCCGACCGCCGCGTCTTCAGCACGCTGGTCGAGCTGGAGGGGCACCTGGAGGCGTTGCGGGGCAACACCAAGCAGTTCAACGGGGAACTGCAACGCCTGCTGCGCGCCGAGGGCGCGGACCAGGACACGTTCCGGGAGGTCAAGGCGGCGACCGTGGCCTACCTCCAGGAGTTCACCACGAACCTGGAGCAGCGGTCGCGGGCGATCGCCGACCGGATCGAGCGGGTCGAGGGCCACGGGGTCGCCCTCCTGCACCACCGGGCGCTGGTCGGCGCCGAACTCCCGCCCACCGCCGGCGAGGACGCCCACATCGCGTGGTCGCAACTGCGCCAAGCCCGGTGGGAGGGGTTGCGCGCGTGGTTCCTGCCGGTGGACGGCGGCCCGCCGCGGGTGCAGCAGCTGTTCGTGGTCGCCCGGCGCGCGATCATCGCGTTGTTGCAGGTGCTCGACCGGATCAGCGAGTCGCGGCGCAGGTCCACCAGCGCGGCGGCCGACTTCCGCGAGCTGGCGCGCTGGTTCGCCGCCGCACCGTCGGACGACGACCTCCACCTGCTGTGGTCGACCGCGTTCGGTCTCGGCTCGGCCCGGCACGCGCACCTCGGGCACCCCGACCCGGAACTGGTCGCCTCGACCGCCCGCTGGGCCGACGCGCCGCCGGTCGAGGTGTCGGCCCTGCTGCGCAGCGCCGGGCGGACCGAGCGGTTCAGCCGCACCGGGCGGGTGCGCGACGTGGCCGCGGTCAAGGCGGAACGGGCGCGGCGGGCCCGGGAGGAACGGGCCGCCCTGAAGGACGCCTGGGACCGGTTGGACACCGGCGGCGGCATCCGGCTGTCCGGGTTCGGGCGGCTGGACCACGAGGTGCTCGAACGGCTGCTGGACCTGCTCGGACGGGCGTTGGCCGCCGCACCGGACCCGCACGGCGCCCGCCGGGCCACCACGGGTGACGGGCGGGTGGAGATCCTGCTGCGCCCACCCGGCGCCCACCGCGCGCCGGCCGTGATCCGGACGCCGCGCGGGGTGTTCACCGGCCCGGACTACGACGTCGAGATCCGCGCGCCCGGCGGTCGCGCGGCTCGGCGGCCGGGGGAGGCGACCGGGTGAGCAACATGGCGAACCAGTTGGTGATCGCGGAGCGCGACGAGGTCGCGCGGGCGATCCGCCTGCTGCTGGCGACGCCGCTGATCAGCGCCGGGGTGTCGGCGGAGGCCTTCGACCTGGTCCGCCGGCGGCGCGAGCCGGTGGCGAAGTGGTTCGACTACTACTGCGGGTGGTCGCTGGTGGTCGAGCCGCGCCTGGGGTACGCGCGGCTGGCGAAGGTCCGGGTGGCCGGCGACGCCACCCGGCCGGCGCGTCGGCACCGCACGGGCCGGGCCCCGTTCGACCGCCGCCGCTACACCCTGCTGTGCGTGGTGGCCGCCGAACTCCTGGGTGTCGCGGTGACCACGATCGGGCTGCTGGCCGACCGGGTCGTCCAGGCGTCGGCCGCGGACCTGGCGCTGCCGGCGTTCGACACCTCCAGCCGGGCCGAGCGGATGGCGTTCGTCGACGCGCTGCGCCTGCTGGAATCCGTCGGCGCGGTCGAGGTGGTGGACGGCGCCACCGAGTCCTTTGTGGACTCGGTGGCGGCGAAGGTCCTCTACCGGGTGGACGCGACGCTGGTCATGCGCCTGCTCGCGGCCCCGGTCGGCGCCTCGCAGGTGGCGGTGCCGGCCGAGGAGGTCCCGCTGCGCTTCCCGGACCTGCTGACCGGGCTGTCCCGCGAACGGCGCTACGGCGACGCCGACGAGCCGGTGTCGGAGGTGCAGCGCAACCTGCGGCTGCGGCACTCGGTGTTCCGCAAGCTGGTCGACGACCCGGTCGTGCACCGCGACGAACTCACCCCCGCGGAGCGGGCCTACCTCTCCTCGCCGACCGGCGGGCAGCTCCTGCGCCGGGCCGCGGAGCAGGCCGGGTTCCTGGTGGAGGAACGCGCCGAGGGCGTCATGCTGGTCGACCCGGACGGCCTGGCCACCGACACCCGGTTCCCCGACGACTCCGGCACCGCCAAGGTCGCCGCCCTGCTGCTGCTCGACCCGCTCACCGCCGCGCCCGGACCGGTGGCGGTCGAACAACTGCACGCCGAGGCCGACGCGCTGCTGAGCCGCTTCCCGAAGTGGGCCAAGGGTTACCGGGGCGAGGAGGGAGCCGTGCGGCTGGTCGCCGACGCCCTGGACGTGCTCCGAGCGTTCCAACTCGTCCGAGTGGACGACGGGGTCGTGCGCGCCCGTCCCGCCGCCGCCCGCTACGCGGTGACCCGCACCAGTACCGACGAGGACCAGCCATGACGGTGACGGAACTCCCGCGCTCCACTGCCCGCGTCGAACCCGACGCGGGCGCCCGGTGGATGCCCGAACGCGCCGGGATCTTGAACGTGTGGCGCTACTACGACGAGGTCTTCCGGTTCCACCGCGGGCGGTTGCTGCTGCGCGGCCCCAACGGCACCGGCAAGTCCAAGGCGCTGGAACTGCTGCTGCCCTTCCTGTTCGACGCCAACCTGCGCGCCAACCGGCTCTCCACGTTCGGCACGTCCGAACGCACCATGCACTGGAACCTGATGGGCGAGGGCGCGACCGGCACCACCAGGGTCGGTTACGTGTGGCTGGAGTTCCGCTCCTCCGACCCGGAGCGGTGGTTCACCTGCGGCGCGCGCCTCGCCGCCACCAAGCACACCACCACCGTGCACCCGGACTACTTCACCACCGAGCAGCGCGTCGGCCTGCCGGGTGGCCTGGCGCTCACCGATCCCCACGGCGCGCCCCTCACGGCGAAGGCCCTGGAAGCCGCCCTCGGCGAGCGGGGAGTGCTGCACCAGAACGCCGCGGACTACCGGACGGCGGTGCGCGCGGCCCTGTTCCCCGGGTTGAGCGAGCAGCGCTACGACGCGCTCATCACGGCCTTGCTCCAACTCCGCACGCCGAAGCTCTCGCAGCGGCTGGACCCGGGCCTGCTGTCCACGCTGCTGTCCAAGGCCCTGCCACCGCTGGGCGAGGCGGAGATCAGCGACCTGGCCGAGGGCTTCGAGCGCCTGGACCGGCAGCGCGAACAGCTCGACCGCCTGGACGCGGAGGTCGCCGCCGCGCAGCACCTCAAGGCCAGGCAACGCGCGTACGCGCAGCGCGTGCTGCGGGCCGCCGCGGCGAGGCTGATCTCCGCGACGACCGACCTGGGCAACCTGGCGGAGGCGGCGAAGCGCTCCGAGGAGGAGCACCACGACGCCGCGCGGCGCAAGGCGGAGGCGTCGGAGCGCGGCGACCTGCTGGACCGGCGGGTCGTCGAGGTGGAGGGCCGGATCCAGGGACTGGTCGGCAGCGAGGCGTACCGGCAGGGCGAACAGCTCGACCGGCTGCGGACCCGCGCGCGTGACGCGCGGACGACCGCCGGCCGCAGGCGTGCCGACGCGACCCGCCACCGCGAACTCGCCCGGACCGACCAGGACACCGCCGACGCCGCGGCCCGACACGCTCGCGCGCGGACCGAGAGGGTTGCGGCGCTGGCCGGCGACGCCTCGACCGCCGCCGGACGCGTCGGCCTGGCCTCGGTGCACGCCGAGATCACCCGCACCCTCGCCGACCCCTCGCGGTCGCGGAACCTGGTGCGCGCGGCGGTGCGGGCCCGTGCCGACCAGGTGGAGGCCGTGCGCGCCGCGCTGAACGAGCACGAAGTGGCCGTGCGCAGCAGGCGCGACGCGGAAGCCGCGCTCGACGGGGCCCGGGAAGCCCTGGCGGAGGCCACCGAGCGGCGTGCCGAGCGGGCCGAGCAGCGCGAGGCCGCGCTCGACCGGCTGCGCACGGCCATCCGGAGTTGGGCGGCGGGCTGCCGCGAACTGGTCTTCGCCGACCCAGGGGCGCTGGCCGGGCTCGCCGCGTCGGAGACCGCCGTGCTGGGCGAGGTCGACGCCGTCGCGGGCCGCGTGCTGGACGCCATCACCCGGGACGAGACCCTCACCGGGGCGGCCCTCGGCGACGCCGAGCACGACCGCGAGGAACTGCGCGAACAGGTCCGGCGGCTGCTGGCCGAACAGGACCTCCCGCCCACGCCGCCGCACACCCGGACCGCGGACCGCGCGGCGCTGACCGGCGCCCCGCTGTGGCGGCTGGTCCGGTTCGCCGACGAGGTGCCCGACGACGTCCGCGCGGCGGTGGAGGCCGCGCTCCAGGCTTCCGGGCTGCTGGACGCCTGGGTCGGCCACGACGGCGCGGTGGTCGGGCACGACACGTTCGCCGTGGCCGGCGCCGTGCCCCCGGCGCCCGGCCGCTCCCTGGCCGACGTCCTCGTGCCCGAGGTCGACGCCCCGGTGGCCGCGGACGTCGTCGCCCGGCTGCTCAACGGCATCGCCTACGGGGAACGACCGCCGGAGGGGCACCCGGCGGCCATCGGCGCCGACGGCGGCTGGCGCCTGGCCGCGCTCCGCGGCACCTGGCACAAGGACGAGGCGGCGCACATCGGCGCGCTCGCCCGGCAACGGGCCAGGCAGCGCAGGCTGACCGAGCTGCGCGACCGGATCGCCGCGGTGGAACAGCTGATCGAGGAGCACGCCGCCGCGTTGCGCGCGTTGGCCGCGCGCAGGTCGGACGTCCAAGCCGACCGGGACTCCCGGCCCGGCCACGCCGAGGCCAACGTGGCCCTGGAGGCCCTGACCCGGGCGGAGTCCGCGGTCTCCAGCGCCGACGGCGTGGTCCGGCGCGCGCTGGACGCCCTGGCGAAGAGCGAGCAGCGCGTGGACACCGCTCTGCGCGCCCTGACCACGCTCGCCGCCGAGCACGGACTGCCCACCGAGCGGAACGCGCTCAGCGCCGTCACCGCCGCCGTGGACGCCTTCCGGTCCGCCGCCGACGCCTGGATCGACGAACACGCCGCCCTGCTCGCGGCGCGTGGCGAAGCCGAGCGGGCCGCGGCGCAGGCAGAGCGCTCCCGGCTGGCCGCCGAACAGCGGGAGGACGAGGCGGACGAGGCCGAAGCGCTGGCCCTCGGACTCGACAGCGAACTGGCCGCCGTCGAAGGCACCATCGGCGTGGACTACCGGCAGGTGCTGGACGAACTCGGCGCACTCCGGCAGGAACTGGGCGTCCTCAAAGCGGAGCTGAGCGCGAACCAGCGGAAGATCACCGACTTGGCGCTTCGCCTGGGTGAACTCACCGCCCGGCGCGCCACCGACGCCGAGGCCCGCGACCGCGCCACCGAGGCGCGCGACGCCACCGCGGCCCGGTTCCGCCACCTGGCGGGCGGCAGCTTCCCCGCCGACAGCGGCATCGACGACCTGCCCGCGTTCACCCGCGTGCTCACGGCGTCCGCCGGTGTCCGGGCCGCGTTGGACGCGGCGAGGCTGATCGCCGCCGCGTGGCCGACGCTGCCCCACTCGCCGAAGAACCTCGGCGACGCCGCGCACCGGTTGGCCGAGGCGGTGCACGGCTCCCGCGAGGTGCTGGGCGGTCGCGCCGACCTGGAACTGGACTCCGACGAGGACGTCCAGGTCTTCTCCGCCGTGGTGGACGGGGTGCGGATCGGTGCGTCCGCGCTGTTCGAGCTGCTGCGGTCGGACGCCGAGCGCGGCAGGGAGGACATCACGGCGCAGGAGCGGGAGCTGTTCGACCGGACCCTCACCGGGGACACCCGTCGCCACCTCGCCGCCCGCATCCGCCAGGCGCACGAACTGGTGGACGGCATGAACTCCCGCCTGGAGCGCGTGCGCACCGCCTCGAAGGTGGCCGTGCGGTTGGTGTGGGAGGTCTCGCCCGACCTGCCGGCGGGCACGAAGGCGGCCCGCGACCTGCTGCTCAAGGACCCGGTGCGGCTGACCGAGGCGGACCGGGAGTCGCTGCACCGGTTCTTCCGCGACCGGATCGAACAGGCCAAGGCCGACGACACCGCGACCAGTTGGGAGCAGCAGCTCGGGCAGGTCTTCGACTACACCGCCTGGCACCGGTTCGTGGTGAAGGTCGACCGCATGAACGGCGCGGGCTGGCAGCCGCTGACCAAGAAGCTGCACGGCGCCCTGTCCGGCGGCGAGAAGGCGATAGCGTTGCACCTGCCGCTGTTCGCCGCGGTGGCCGCCCACTACCAGGCGGTCCCGCGGGCGCCGCGGGTGATCCTGCTGGACGAGGTCTTCGTGGGCGTCGACAGCGTGAACCGCGGTCAGGTGTTCGCCCTGCTGTCCGCGCTGGACCTGGACCTGGTGCTCACCTCCGACCACGAGTGGTGCACCTACCGCGAACTGGACGGCATCGCGATCCACCAGCTGATCGGCGGCGGTGACGGCGACGACGCCGTCACCACCGCCCGGTTCGTGTGGAACGGCGCCGAGGTGGTCGACGAGGAGGCGGCGGAAGCCACCTGACCGTCGGGTGCGGTTCAGGCTCGATCCAGCCAGGGTGGGCGGCGTTCGTCGGTGCGGTGGACGAGCAGGAACTCGTGTCTGTTCCACCGAGGGTGCTCGCCGCCCAGCGGGCCGGGGTCGAGGTCGATGTCGTCGGTGTGGATGAGACAGATCAGCCGGCGGCCGAACAGCAGGTGCCATCGGGCGATCGACGCGAGGAGGTCCAGCAGGGTGTGCGTGGACGCCCCGTCCTTGCGGCGGACCTGGTCGAGGCCCTTCAGGACAAGGACGACGAGTGGGCGTCCTGTGGTGAGCAGGTGGTCGGTCAGGCCGTCGGTGAACCCCGGCCAACTGTCGCGTCCGTAGTCGCTCGGCCAGTCGTCGATCGCGCCGATCACCGCTGCGCGCAGGGCGTCGGCACTGTCGCAGGAGGCCGTGTCGACCTCGACGACCTCGTACCCCAGCCCGGCCAGGTCGGCCGCCAGGCGCGACAGCGCCCACTCGTTGCGGAACAGGTGGAGGTGCCCGTGGGTGAGGAGTTGGAAGTCCTCCGGGTGGGTTCCCCAAACGTCGTCGTCGAATGCTGCCACGTTGGCACCATAGTTCTTAGCGCGGTTCAGGCTTTTCCGCGTCGGGGGTAGCGCACGGCAAGGCGGGCCAAGGCCACTGCGGCGACCAGGAGGCCGAAGTCGCGGAGGGCGACGTCGTAGAAGCCGGGGATGGTCAGCAGGTTGACGATGATCCCCGCCAGCCACGCCGCGACGAGCAGCCCGCCGAAACGCGGTGCCAGTGCCACCACGACGCCGGCCACCACCTCCACCACGCCCACGGCGTACATGGCCTGCTGAGCGCTTCCGGGCACGATCCCGTCGACCCAGGGCGCCAGGTAGCCGGGCCAGTCGGTGAGCAGGTTGGCGAACTTGTCCAGCCCGAACAGCACGGGGGCCACCGTGAAGACGGTGCGCAGGAGCAGGAACGCCTGGTAGGGCGGGTCGGATCGGAGTACGTGGCCTGCCGGCTGGACGCCGGACACCCCGGTGGACATACCGACCTCCTTCTATTGACAACTTTGACTCACTTTAGAAGCGGACCAGCTCTAGCGTCAAGAGAAGTTGTTTTTAGAGATCTGGGGCGTTGGAGGCATCGGCAGAATCGGGGCATGGGCAGTCGGTCGTTTGCGGAGTACCTCGGTCGGATGGACCCGGCGGAGCTTGCCGAGGTGCGACGGGTTCGTGGGGTGCCGTCGGCTCTGGAGGGGATGGGGCTGGCGGAGCGGTTGAGCGGGCGGGAGGCGTTGGCGGCGATCCGGTTGGTCAGTCGGGACGCGGTGGCGGTGGGGCGGGCCGCGGCCGGGTTGGGGGCTGGGGCGACGGTCGACGCGGTGGCTCGGGTGACCGGTGGGGATCTGGAGGCCGTTCGGGCGGCGCTGCGGGAGTTGCGCGGCGTGGGGGTGGCGTGGCCGGAGGGGGAGGTGGTTCGGCTGGTGCCGTCGGTGGTGGAGCGGTGGCGGAAGGGCACTGGGGCGTCGAAGGTGACGGGGGCGCCGGCGGTCGAGCCTGGTCGGGGTGGGTCGGAAGGGGAGTTGCGGTCGGCGGTGCAGCACCTGCTGCGGTCGGCGTATGCGTTGTTGGACGCCAACCGGCCGATCATCGGGCTGCGGCGGGGTGGGGTGGGCGTCAAGGAGCAGGAGCGGTTGCGAGAGGCGCTCGGGGTGGAGCGCGGTCACCTGGTGCTGGTGTTGGACGTGCTGTTCGCGGCCGGGTTGTTGACGCAGAACGGGTCGCTGCTGGAGGTGACCGCGCGGTGCGAGCGGTGGCGGGACGCCGCGCCGGCCCGGCAGTGGGCGGAACTGGCGTGGGCGTGGTTGCGGTTGCCGCACTCGCCCACCGCCCGGCGGAACGCGGCGGTGTCGAAGATCGAGTCCTCGCACGCCCGGGCGGCTCGGTGGGCGGTCCTGCGGGCCGCGCGGGGCGGGTTGTCGGTCGACGGGGTTGCGGCGGCTGCGCACTGGTTCTGCCCGGCGGTGCACGAGCACGTCGACGGGGTGGTTCGCGAGGCGGAGGTGGTGGGGGTGGTGACGGGGGATGCGCTGAGCGTGTGCGGGAAGGCGTTGTTGTCCGCCGACGACGTGGAGGGGCTGGCCGCGTCGGTTGCCGACGTGGTGTTGCCGATGCCGTGCGAGGTGGAAATATTCGACGACCTCAAGGCCGTGGTGTTCGGTCAGTTGACGCGGGAGGCCGCGCGGGTGCTGGACGCTGCCGCCGAGAGCGTGGTGGAGGACGGGGCGCGGGTGTGGCGGTTCACCCCGGCCGGTGTGCGGGCGGCGTTCGCGCGGGGGTGGACGGCGGAGTCCTTGCTGGCCGAGTTGGAGGAGTTGACGCAGCAGAACGTGCCGTGGGCGTTGCGGGTGCTGCTGGGGGAGCGTGGGCGGGGGCACGTTCGGGTGCGAGAGGTGGCGTGCTGCGTGGTGGCCGAGGCGGACGTCATCGCGGAAGTGGTGCGATTACCGGGTTTTGTCGAGTTGGCGCCGACGGTGGTGGGGAGTGCGATGGCACCGGCGGAGGTGGTCGCGGTCCTGCGGGCGGAGGGGTTCTCGGTGGCCAAGGAGCCGGGTGGTGTGGCGGTTCGGCGGCGGAAGGCGGTCCGAACCACGGCGGGGATCGTGCGGAAGTTGAACGGGGAGTTGTCGGACGAGGCCGTCGCCTTGCTGGCGGGGGCGGTCGACGGGCAGTCGGACGTGTGCATCGACTACGTCGACGGGAAGGGCGACTCCACGCGGCGCACGATCACGCCGATCGGGTGGGAAGGGCCGTTCCTGCTGGCCTGGTGCCACCTGCGCGAGGCCGAGCGGCAGTTCCGGGTCGAGCGGATCAAGGCGGTTGCGCAACCCTGAGGGCGACAGCCGAACGGGTTGCCGCGGTCCTCGGAAGAGCGAATACCCGCATTAATCGGCAATCGGCGCAAGTGCTTGTGCGGCAAGGGGTTTACCCCATCAGGTGATGGCCCCCGGCCCAAATCCCTCGGTACGGTCGCGTCATCCGAGCCCCGCACGAAGGAGTGCGTCCCATGGACTTCGACGCCCTTGGCCTGCTGCGCGACGGCCTCCCGGAAACCCGCGCGCCCCGCCGCGTCGTCGTCGTGGGGGCCGGGATCGCCGGGCTCACGACCGCGCTGCTGCTCAAGGACGCGGGCCACGACGTGGTCGTGCTCGAAGGGCAGAACCGGCTGGGTGGGCGCATCCTCACCCACCGCGGCTTCTCCGGCGACATGTACGGCGAGTTCGGCGCGATGCGCTTCCCGCGCCAGCACCTTTTGGTGCAGCACCTGATCGTCGACAAATTCGGGCTGGAGACCGCGCCCTTCCCGATGTACGACGAGGACACGTTCATCTTCCTGCAGGGCAAGGGCGTGCGGCGCAGCGAGTTCGACGCGTCCTCCTTCCAGTTCGACCTCGCGCCCGATGAGAAGGGCCGGACGCCGCACGAACTGCTGCGCCGCGTCGTGCAGCCGCTGGTGGACGTCGTGGAGGGCGACGAGCCGGACCGGGCGTGGCAGCGGTTGCTGGTGGAGTTCGACCGGTACACCCTGCTGGGCTACCTCAAGGAACGCGGCCTCAGCGACGGCGCGCTGGCCATGCTCGGCCCGCTGTTCAACCTCGAAGGCCGCTACCACTTCTCGCTGCTGGAGTGGTTCTCCCACTTCTACGAGGACGTCTTCGGCGACCTGGTCTACCTCCCGGCGGGCGCGGACGCGTTGCCGCGGGCGTTCGAGCCGCACCTGATGGACGACATCCGGTTCGGGGCGGTGGTGCAGGGGATCGACCAGTCCGAGCGGGACGTGCGGGTGCACTTCCGGACGGGCCGGGAGCTGCGGACCCTCACCGCGGACGAGTGCGTCGTGACCGTCCCGTTCGCGAGCCTGCGGCACATGGAGATCACCGGGCTGGACCCGGAGAAGTGGTTCGCCATCCGCAACACCTACTACGGGCGCGCGCACAAGCTGTTCATGCAGTTCAGCGAACGCTGGTGGGAGACGAAGTACGGCATCACGCACGGCACCACGGTCACCGACCTCGCCATCCGCAACGTCGTCTACCCGCCGGCGGGCCAGGACCGCAGGCACGGCAAGGGCGTCATGATCGCCTCCTACTGCTGGGAGCAGGACAGCATGCCGTACACGCCGCTGGCCGGCGAGGAGTGCGTGATGCAGGCGCTGGAAGACCTCGCGAAGATCCACCCGGAGGCGCGGGAGACCTTCGAGTTCGGCGTCTACAAGGACTGGGCGCTGGACTGGTTCGCCTGCGGCATCGGCCCGCTGTTCCGCGCCTACGAGATGAGCGAGTCGTTCTACGAGGACGTGATCCGCCCGGTGAACCGGGTGTGGTTCGCCAACGACGCCTGCGACCGCCGGCACCGGCGCTGGGCGGAGGGCTCGATCAAGGCCGCGATCAAGAACGCCTACGCCATCCACACCGGACTGCGCGACGAACTCCCCTGGCACGACTGAGAGAACGCGGAGCCGGCGAGGAACCGTTCGACGTCCTCCACGTCCAGGGTCCCAGCGCCGGTACGGCGAACCTGCTCGGCCAGGCACCGGGCGATCCGCTCGCCGCCGTCGTGGTACTCCTCCTCCGGCACGCCGCCCAGGCAGCCGAACTGGAAGTACACCCGGTCGGCGACCTCGGTGCTCCGCCAGTCCCGCGTGCACCGGGCCGAGGACCGCCGCGTGCACCCGGGTCCCGGCCACCGGCACATGCTCCGCCCCAGCCACCGGGACGTGCTCCGCGCCGATCATCGGGACGTGCTCGGCGCCGGCCACCGGGACGTGCTCGGCGCCGATCACCGGGACGTGCTCCGCGCCGATCACCGCCACCATCGGCGGGCCGCCACCGCGGCGCCGGTGACCACCGCTGCCGCCGCCGTCCGGCGCACCGCGGCCCGCCGCGCGGCGAGCACGACCGCGCCCCGACGTCCGGCGAAGGCCAACGCGGTGGCCCGCCCGATGCCGCTGGACGCCCCGGTGACGACGACCACGAGATCCTTGGTCCGCATGACGACGGCATACCCGCACACAGGGCGACCAACCCCGGGATCACACCGCCACGTCGGCCGGCCGGGCCTTCGCCGCCGCCGTCACCGCCCGGTAGATCCGCTCGTAGCGGGCACCACCCTCCGTCATGGCACTCCTCCCGGCTCAGCGGCCCGGTATTCCGCACGGGGGTGCCACGGGTCCGGGCGGCCGAACACCTCCTCCGGGCGTCGAGGCACGGTGCGTGCGGCGGTTCGCCACACCATCGAGCGAATCCGGGCGTGCTCGTCGAACTGTTCGACGCCGGTGAGTCGAATACGTTCTGTAGTGATATCACTGCGTTAGCGCGGTAGTTTGGCGCTATGGCAACGGTTTCCGGGTTGACGGTGTACCCGGTCAAGGGGTGTGCCGGGGTGGCGGTGGAGCGGACCGCGGTCGGCGTGACGGGGTTGGCCCACGACCGGCTGTTCGCGGTGGTCGGGTCGGACGGGGGCACCCTGTGGCAGGGCGAGACGCCCCGGCTGGCCGCGATCCGGTGCCGGCTGCGGCACGAGGGCGCGAAGCTGGCGCTGAGCGCGCCCGGCGTCGCCGACCTCGTGGTGGACGTGGTGGCGGACGGGGCGGCTCGGCCGGTGAACGTGGAGAAGTGGCCGGGGGCCGGGGTCGACCAGGGCGACGAGGCGGCGCGGTGGCTGTCCGAGGTGGTCGGCCGCCCGGCCCGCCTGGTGCGCGAACCGGCCCGGGAGAGTCGGCTGGGTGCCGACCCGACCGCGCTGCTGGTCGTCTCCGTGTCCTCTTTGGACGGTTTGAACGCGCGGATCGCGCGGCGGGGAGCCGATCCGCTGCCGATGGACCGGTTCCGGCCCAACATCGTGATCACCGGCTGGCCCGAGCCGCACACCGAGGACCGGGTGGGGCGGATGCGGATCGGCGGCGCGGAGATCGGGTTCGGCGAGCGGGCGATCCGTTGCGCGGTCACGCTCGTCGACCAGACGACCGGGGTGAAGGCCGGTCCTGAGCCGTTGCGCACCTTGGCCGACTACCGGCGTGAGGCGGACGGTGTGAGTTTCGGCCTGAAGGCTTCTGTTCTCGCGCCCGGGGACATCGCGGTGGGCGACGAGGTCACGGTCACCGAGTGGCGGTGACGCGTGTTTCGTACATGCGGATCGCGACGAGGACGCCGGAGGCGGCGGTGACGGCGGCGACGACCCAGACGGCGGCGCGCAGGCCGTAGAGGTCGGCGACGATCCCGGCGAGCAGGGCACCCACCGCGAAACCGCCGTCCCGCCACAGTCGGTAGACGCCGACCGCGCGGGCGCGCCAGGTGGGGTGGGCGACGTCGCCGATGACGGCGAGCAGGGTCGGGTAGACCATCGCGGTGCCGAGGCCGAGCAGGACGGCGGCGGTGGCCCAGACGGGGAATCCGGTGCCGGCGGCGATGACGGCGAGCGCGGCGGCTTGGGTGAGCATCCCGGTGGTGATGAGGTGCTTGCGGCCCCAGCGGTCGGACAGCGGGCCGGTGAGGAGTTGGCCGAGGCCCCAGACGGCCGGGTAGAGGGCGGCGAGTGCGCCGATCTGGGCCAGGGTGAGGCCGGCGGCGGCGAACAGGACGGGCAGCAGGCCCCAGGCGAGGCCGTCGTTGAGGTTGTTGACCATGCCGGCTTGGCTGGCGGCGGACAGGGCGGGTTCGCGGAAGCTGGTGTGCGCCAACACCTGCCGGTTGGTCATGGTGGTCGTGGTGTGGTCGCGGGCTTCGAGGTGGGCGTGGTCGCGGGTTTCGCGGACCAGGAGGGTGGACAGGCCGAGGCCGAGGGCGGCGTAGGACAGGCCGAGCAGGAACGGCGCCGGGCGCAGGCCGTAGCGGGCGGCGAGGTAGCCGGTGGCCAGGGCGGTGGCGGCGACCGCGACGTACCCGGCGGCCTCGTTGAGGCCCATGGCCAGGCCGCGCCGGTCGGGGCCGGCGAGGTCGATCTTCATGATGACGGTGGTGGACCAGGTCAGGCCCTGGTTGACGCCGAGCAGCACGTTGGCGGCCACGACCCAGCCCCAGTCCGGGGCCCAGATCAGCAGCAGCGGCACGGGGATCGCGACCAGCCACCCGACGACGAGCACGGGTTTGCGGCCGATGCGGTCGGACCAGGCGCCGGCGACGTAGTTGGCGGCGGCTTTGGTGAGGCCGAAGGCGAGGATGTAGGTCAGGGCGGCGGTGTGGGCGGAGAGGTGGAACTCCCGGTCGGCGAGCAGGGGCAGCACGGTGCGTTCCTGGCCGAGCGTGCCGCCGACCAGGGCGTTGACCGCGACGAGCAGGCTGAACTGGCCGAGGTTGGCGCGCAGTCCGAGTACCGGTCTGCTCACGACCCGGTCACCACGGTGCCGCCGGTGTCACGGGCCCAGTCGCGCGGGCCGCCGGTCAGCACGGCGAGGTCGCGGTGTCCGGCGTGTTCGAGGACGCTGGCCGCGCCGAGTGCGCGTTCGCCGTGGCCGCACATCACCACGGTGGGCTCGTGCGGCAGGTCGGCGGCGCGGGCGGGCAGGTCGCCGAGTTCGACGTGGGTCGCGCCCGGGAGGTGTCCGGCGGTGAACTCGGCGTGCTGCCGGACGTCGAGCACGCGGCCGGAGACCTCGTGCGGCGACACCAGGCGGGTGGCGGCGGTGGGGTGGCCGGCGGCGGTCCAGGCGTCCAGCCCGACCAGTTCGCCCGCCAGGTTGTCGTAGCCGATCTTCAATGCCTGCCAACGGATCTCGTCGCCGTCCTGGTCGGGGTCGCGCAAGACCACGAGCGGGCGGTCGGGTGCGGCGAGCCAGCCCAGCCAGGTGGCGAACACCGGCCGCAGCGGGATGGACAGCGAGCCGGGCACGTGGGCGGCGGCGTAGCGGGACATCGGCCGCACGTCGACCAGTTGCGCGCCCTCGGCCAGCAGCGCCCGGACGCGGTCGACGTCCAGCGCGGGCAACGCGGGGTCGTGCAGCGCCGGTCCGCGCCGGTTCACCTCGCCCAGCCACCGGAAGTAGGCCGGGTAGCTGCCCAGCGGTCCCAGCAGCGCCGCCACGAACTCGTCCTCGCCGGCCACGCGCAGCAGCGGGTTGGTGGTCTTCTCGCGGCCGATGGTGCTGACCCGCTCGCCGCCGGCGGGAGCGGCGCAGAACGAGCCGCCGCCGTGCGTGGGCCACACGGAGACCTCGTCGGGCAGGGTGGTCAGCCTGTGCAGCGAGGCGTACTGGGCGCGGGCCAGCTCCTCGGTCCGGTCCGGCGCGACGAGGTCCGTGCGGGCGGCGGACCCGACCAGCAGCGAGCCGCCGGTGAACACGCCCAGCGGGCGCGACCCGTCGGACAGCAGCAGGGAGAGGTGTTCGTGGGTGTGGCCGGGCGTGGCCAGCGCGCGCAGGGTCAGGCCGCCCAGGTCGACTTCGTCGCCGTCGTGCAGCCCTTCGTGCGCGAACTCCCGCCCGCCGGCGGCCGACGCCAGGACGCGTGCGCCCCAGGTGCCGAGTTTCCGCGCGCCGGAGAGGAAGTCGGCGTGCAGGTGCGTGTCCGCGGCGAAGGCCACGGTGAGTTTCCTCCGGGCGGCTTCGCGTTCGACCGCGCGCAGGTCGCGGCTGACGTCCACCGCCAGCGCCCGGCCGTCGCCGAGGTCGACCAGGTAAGCGGAGTTGCCCAAGCCGGCGTCGACCAGCGGGACGATCCGTGTCACGGCCATCATCCTCTACACTATTCCAAGGATTATTGGAGAAGGGTAGGCCGATGGGGGACCGCGAGGCAAAGGCCGCGTTGTTCGAGCAGTTCGCGCGGGTGGGCAAGGCGCTGGCCGGCGGCAAGCGCCTGGAGCTGCTGGACCTGCTGGCGCAGGGCGAGCGCACGGTGGAGGCGCTGGCCCGGACGGCCGGCCTGGGCCTGACCACCGCGTCGGCGCACCTCCAGACCCTCCGGCAGGCCGGCCTGGTGGCCACCCGCCGGGAAGGCACCAAGATCCACTACCGCCTGGCCGGCGCGGACGTGGCCGCGCTGTTCGCGCTGGTCAGGCAGGTTGCCAACACCCACCTCCCGGACGTCGAGGCCGCCCGCGTGGCCTACCTCGGCCCGGCTTGCGACGAGGTCACCCGGGAGGAACTGCTGGAGCGGGTGAAGTCGGGCGCGGTGACCGTGCTGGACGTGCGGCCGGCCGAGGAGTACGCCGCCGGGCACATCCCCGGTGCCGTGGGCATCCCGCTGGACGAGCTGCCCGACCGGCTGGCCGAGCTGCCCGCCGACCAGGAGGTCATCGCCTACTGCCGGGGCGCGTACTGCGTCCTGGCCCATGACGCCGTCCGTTATCTGACCGACCAGGGCCGACCCGCCCGCCGCCTGGCCGACGGCCTCTTGGAGTGGCGCTTGGCCGAGCTACCGCTCGCGGTCTGACGACCCGGGGCGGATGCTGTAGCCCCAACGCAGTTCTCCCTGGTGGAGTCATGGACGGCACTGGCGCGGTCGTGACACGGGACGGGGCGGCCTTCGAGCGCCTCGCCCGCGCCGAGCTGCCCGGCCTCTACGCGCTCGCGCGGCGGTTGTGCCGGGACGAGGCGGAGGACCTGGTGCAGGAGTGCCTGCTGCGGGCGTTCCGGGCGTTCGGCTCGCTGCGCGACCAGGACGCGGGCGGCGGGTGGCTGCGCGCGATCCTGACCAACGTGTGGCGCGACCGCGTCCGCAGCGACCAGCGCTCCGCCCGTGAGACGCCCATCGGCGACATGGCGGACTTCTCGCTGTACCGGACGCTGGTCGACGAGGACCCGTTCCCCTACAGCGACTCCCTGCACCTGGACTTCCTCGCCACCTTCGACGCCGACGACGTCCACGCCGTGCTGGACCGGCTCCCCGACCGCTACCGCGCCCCGCTGGTCCTGCGGTACGTGGACGGTGTCCCGACCAAGACCATCGCCCGCCTGCTCGGCCTGCCGCTGGGCACCGTCCTGGCGCAACTGCACCGCGGCCGGAAGCTGTTCGAGCACGAGTTGTGGGTGTACGCGGCGGAGAGGGGGCACGTGTGACCACCACCAATTGCCGCGAGGCGGTCCGGGAGCTGTGGCGGTTCCTGGACGGCGAACTGCCCCCCGACGAGCGGCTCGGCGTCGAGGAGCACTTGGAGCGGTGCGTGCGCTGTTGCGGCGAGTTGGAGTTCGCCCAGGCCCTGCGTGGGGTGCTGGCCGCTCAGCGCGCCGAACCGATGCCCGCGGACGTGCGGGCCAGGCTCGAACAGTTCATCGACGACTTGGAGTGACCGACTTGGAGTGACCGACTTGGAGTGACCGACTTGGAGTGTCCATGACCCGCGACCTCATGCACCAGGACGACATCCTCGCCGCCGTCCGACGCGCTTACCGCGCCATCCCGGCCGGGGCCGGGCGGGCGATGGCCGGGCGGCTCTACCAGTCCCTCGCCGATGTCCCGGACGCGGCCGTGGAGTGGTCGCTGGGCGTGGGGGACCCGGTCCGGCACGCGGGGCTGCGGCCCGGCGAGCGGGTGCTGGACGTGGGCTGCGGCGGCGGCATCGACACGGTCCTGGCGGCGCGAGAGGTGGGTGCGGAGGGGCACGTGACCGGGCTGGACATGCTGCCGGAGATGTGCGACCGGGCGCGGGCCGCGGTCGACGAGGCCGGGGTCGGTGGGTGGTGCTCGTTCACCACCGGCCGGATGGAGGCCATCCCGTTGCCGGACGCGTCGGTGGACGTGGTGGTCTCCAACGGCGTCCTGAACCTCTCGCCGCGCAAGAGCCGCGCGTTGGCGGAGATCTTCCGGGTGCTGCGGCCGGGCGGGCGGATGTGCGTGGCGGACCTGACCGTCGAGGAGGACCTGCCGCCGGAGGTGCTGACCAGCGACAGCGCGTGGGCGGGTTGCATCTCGGGCGCGCTGAGCGAGCGGGTGTTCACCCACAAGCTGGAGAAGGTGGGGTTCGCTTCGATCGAGATCTCCGAGCGCATGGCGTTCGGCATCGACGACGTGGCGCTCTACCCGCTGTTCGACGCCGACGTGCTGGACCTGATGCGCCGGACGATCCCGGCCGAGCGGCAGCACGACGTGTGCGCCGGCGTGATCGTCCGCGCCCGCAAGCCTTCCTGACGTCGGCGGGCCTGTTTTATTGCGTTCCGCAATGCCTTCCGGCGCGGTCGCGTCCTCTTGGGTGGAAGTTCCCGCTGGGAGGAGGACGTCATGGTGTCCACGTTGGACGTCGCGGACCTGGAGCGCCGGGTCAAGGAGGTCTACCGGGCGGTCGCCGAACGGCCGCACGAGCGCTACCACTTCGAGGTGGGGCGCGGGCTGGCCCAGCGCCTGGGCTACCCGCCCGACCTGCTCTCCCACGTGCCCGCCGAGGCGTTGGAGTCCTTCGCGGGTGTCGGCTACTGCCTCGACCTGGCCCGGCCGGTTCCGGGTGAACGCGTGCTGGACCTGGGCAGCGGGTCGGGCACCGATGTCTTCGCCGCCGCCCACCTGGTCGGGCCGACCGGGCGGGTGATCGGGGTCGACATGAGCGAGGAGCAGTTGGCCAAGGCTCGGCGGCTGCGCACGGCGGCCAACGTCCAGTTCCTGGCCGGGCACATCGAGGACCCGCCGGTCCCGCCGGGGACGATCGACCTGATCCTGTCCAACGGCGTCATCAACCTCTCGGCGGACAAGGCGGCGGTGTTCCGCGCCGCCGCGGCGGTTCTTGTGGCCGGCGGGCGGCTCGCGATCTGCGACATCGTGGCCCAGCACCCCTTGGCGGAGCACATCGTGTGCGACGCGTCGCTGTGGGCGGCCTGCGTCGGCGGCGCGGCCCAGGTCGACGAGTACCGGGCGTTGATCGAGGACGCGGGCCTGCGGATCGTCGCCGAACGCGACAACCCCGGGTACGCGTTCCGCTCCGGCTCCGCACGGGCCGCGACGGTCACCTACGGCATCAAGAGCACCAGTTTCCTCGCGGTCAAGCCGCGGTGATGTGAAGGAGTTGTGTTGTGACTACGTCTGTTCGGCCGTCCACCGGGCGTGCGTTGCACGTCGGTGGCAGCCTCATGGCCCTCGCCGGCGTGGCGTTCATCGGCTACGCGGTGATCTTCTTCGTCCGCAACTTCAGCGGGGCGTTCCTCGAACTGGGCATCGGACCGGCCGAGGCCGGGGCGACTCGGGAGCAGGTTGAGGCGTTCAGTCCTGAGCTGTACGAGTACATCTCGCACTTGCACGTCGCTTTGTCCGGGTTCATCGCGGCTGCCGGGCTGGCGACGGCGGCACTGGCGTGGTTCGGGGTCAGGCAGGGGGTGCGGTGGGCGTTCATCGCGGCGGTCGCCACGCCGGTGCTGGCGTTGGCTGTTGCCTTGCCCTCGCACTACCCGTACGACTTGGACACGTTGGGGCACCTCGGGTTGATCTACTTGGCGACGGCGGTGTTCGTGGTCGGTGTGGTGATCGCGTTGCCGGCGGTGCTGCGGCCGACTCGCGCTTGAGCCGGCAGGGTTGGCGGTTTCGCTTGTTTTCTCGCCTTTGGGGGGTGCGGCTGTTCTTCTCGCGTTGGGCGTTCCGCCCACCCACCCCTCCCAGGCCCCCTCACACAAGCCCCAACTGCACCCGCCTTCGGCGGGCCGCCTGCGGCGGCCGGCACGGCCCGGCTCCGCCGGGCCGTGCGACCCGAGCGCGCAGCGCTCGGGTCTGCGCGCGAAGCGCGCTCGGCGCGCCCTGCGCGCCTGGCTTGTGCCAGGGGGCATGGGAGGGGGTGGGTGGGCGGAACGCCCAACGCGCCTGTACCCACGTTGGGCGGAACGCCCGACGTGCCTCAGCCCCGGTCACGACGGCGCACGGACCCGCCGCCCGCTATGTCACCACTCGGCCATGATCGGCGTGTCCGGCTCGTGGTCGCGCCAAGCCCGCGTGATCCGGTTGAGCCGTGGCGGGGCGGCGATGCCTCGGACCGCCGCGATCCTGCTGCCGGCCAGCTCAAAGGTCACCACGCCGACGACCCGGTCGTCGACCACAAAAACCACCGCCGGCGATCCATTGACAGACGCGTAGTGGACCACAGCCGTCCCACCGGCCAGTCGGCGCTTCGCCGGGCTGGGCGCGAACCCGGCTCGGGCGATCGTCGCGATCTGCTGCGCCGTGTTGTACCGCAGCAGCGCCTTGGTCAGGCCAGCACCGTCCGACACCGCCGTGGCGTCGTCGGTGAGCAGGGCCACCAGCCGCTCCGTTCGGCCGGAGGTGGCGGCTGCCAGGAACTCCTCGACGATCCTCCGAGCGGTGGCCGGGTCGACATCACTGCCCCGGCCGCGTGCCGCAGCGATGCGGCGGCGGGCACGGTGGAGGTGTTGCTGGCTGGCGGACTCGGTGATGTCCAGGATCTCGGCGATCTCCGCGTGGCTGTGGGAAAACGCTTCCCGCAGCACGTACACCGCCCGCTCGAACGGTGACAGGTGTTCCATCAGCATCAGCACGGCCAGGGACACCGACTCCCGCTGCTCGACGGTCTCCGCCGGGCCGAGCATCGGGTCGCCGTCGAGCAGCGGTTCGGGCAGCCAGGCGCCGGCGGTGCGTTCGCGGCGGGCCTGCGCGGAGCGGAGGCGGTCCAGGCACAGGTTGGTGACGACCTTCGTCAGCCAGGCCTCCGGCACCCTGATCAGGCTCCGGTCGGCGGCCTGCCAGTGCAGGAACGCGTCCTGCACCGCGTCCTCGGCGTCGGTCGCGGAACCCAGCAGCCGGTAGGCCAACGAGGCCAACCGCCCGCGGCCGGCCTCGAAGGTCCCGATGTCGAAGTGCTCGCCCACGGGCCAGACCCTAGACGCGCGCGGTCGGGCGCACGGTCACCTGCCGCCTGCGCTGGGGCACGCCGAACGTCGGGTGCGAGGTCGCCCACAACGACAACTTGAGCACGGTTTCCTTGAGCCATGCGATCTTCCGGCCGCCGGAGTGCTTCGGCCGAGCGCGGCCCCGGTCGTCGACGCCCTGGAGGATCGCGTCCCGCCGGCCGAGGCTGATGTGGTTGTAGGTGTGGGCCAGCGTGGAGTGCGGGACCTCGCGCCCGGTCAGGCGTCCCATGATCGCCTCGACGGCCTGTCGACCGGTGTACCCCGCCGACGCGCACGACATCGGCAGCGGCAAGCCGTTGTCCCCGATGGCGTGGGCGCTGTCGCCGACGGCGTAGACGTCCGGGTGCGAGACCGACCGCATGGTGCGGTCGACGACGATCCGACCGTCCTCGGTGACCTCCAGCCCGGCCGCCGCGGCGACGGGGCCGACGGTGAACCCGGCCGTCCACACGGTCGCATCGGACGCCAGGACCGTCCCGTCCGCGCGCCGCACCCGCGTGGCCTCGACGGTCTCCACCTCGGCGTTCTCCAGCACGGTGATGCCCAACCGGTCGCAGGCCGCACGCAGGTGCGCACGGGCGCCGACCGACAGCCGTGCACCCAGCTCACCCCGGGCGACCAGCGTCACCTCCAGCCCCGGCCGCGACTCGGCGATCTCGGTCGCGCTCTCGATGCCGGTCAACCCGTCCCCGACCACCACCACCCGTCCACCCGCGCCCAAGCTGTCCAGCCGCGCACGCAACCGCGCCGCCGAGGGCCGTGCGGACACGTCGAACGCGTGCTCCGCCACCCCGGGCACACCACGGTCGTCACCGTGACTGCCCAGCGCGTACAACAGCGTGTCGTAGGCCAGCTCACCACCTCCGTCCCCGTCCGCCACCGCGACCACCCGCCGCTCGGGGTCGACCGCGGTCACCCGGGCGACCCGCAGCCGGACGTGGGTGCCCGCGAACACGTCCACGAGCTTCGGCGCGGCGATGTCCTGCCCGGCCGCGAACTGGTGCAACCGCAGCCGCTGGACGAAGTCGGGCACGGCGTTGACCACGGTGATCTCGGCGTCCCGCGCGGACAACCGGCGGGCCAGGATGCCGGCGACGTAAGCCCCGGCGTACCCGGCGCCGAGGACGACGATGCGGTGCTTCATGAGTTCACTCCTGTCGGTTGGCGTGCTGCTTGAGCGGCACAGCCCGCCAATCCCTGACAGGAGCGGCACGTGTGCTGAGTCACACAACGATCGGTGATCGCGCGAACGCACTCCGCGTTGTACCGCGGCGATGCAGGCGGTGCCTACGGTCCCACCTCGGCATTCACGGGGACAGGGGAGGACGCCGTGCGCACACGTTCTGGCAGACCATCGCGAAGAAACCCGCTCGCCGTGCGGAGTCGGCTGTCCGTCGCCGCCGCTCTAATCCTGTCCCTGCTGGGCCCGGTGCCCGGCGCGGACGCCGCCCCGACTGCCGCGGGGAACGCGGTGATGGCGATGAACGCCGCCCGCGCGCACCGCGTCCCCGTCGAGGACCTCTCGGCCCGGACCGAGAGGTCCCGGGTGTTCGCCAACCCGACCGGCACGTGGACGATGGAGTCCTACGCGACACCCCGGTGGGTCCGTCGTGACGGATCCTGGGTGGACGTCGACACCACGCTGGTCCGGCGCGGCGACGGGTCGCCCGCCCCCGAGGCGAGCGCCGCGGACGTCCGCTTCTCCGCCGGCGGCACCGGCCCGATGGTCACCTTGAACCAAGCCGGGCACACCTTCACCCTGTCCTGGCCGGGCTCCCTGCCGACACCGGTCCTCAACGGCTCCTCGGCGACGTACCCGGAGGTCGTGCCCGGAGTCGATCTGGTGCTCCGCGCCACCCGCCAAGGGTTCTCGCACGTCCTCGTGGTCAAGTCCCGGCAGGCGGCGGCCAACCCGTTGGTGCGCAACCCGCGGTTCAAGGTCGGCGGGGACGTCACGATGTCCGGCACGCCCAAGGGCGGGCTGCGGGTGACCTCGGGCTCGGCGGTCGTGGCCGTCGCGGGCGAAGCGATGATGTGGGACTCCAGCACGACGGCGACGACGGCAGCAGAAACCGCCGCGTCCGCCTCGACGGCAGCCGCCCCGGCGGCGGGTGCGCGTCACGCGGCGATCCCCGCGAAAGCCGCCGGCGCGGAACTCACCCTGACCCCCGACACCGGCCTGCTCGACGACCCGGCCGCGAAGTTCCCGATCTACATCGACCCCGAGTTCGCCACCGGTCCGCAGGGCTGGGCCTACGCCACCTCCAACAACACCACCTCGCCGACCTCCGACAACGACGTCGACGTCGGCGACACGCCCGGCGTGAACCTCAGGGTCGGCCGCGACCAGGAGACCGGCAAGCTGGTCCGCAGCTTCCTGGAGTTCCCGATGGCCGCCAACGGCCACGACCTGCGCGGCAAGCACGTCCTGTCGGCCGGGTTCGCCGGCTGGGTCGACCACACCACCCAGTGCGGCTACGGCACGCCCACCTACTTCTACCGGACCGCCCCCATCACCGCGTGGCCCCGCCAGTCATGGCCCGGCCCGCAGCTGCAGGTGGCGATCGGCGACTTCTGGTCGCACGCCAACGAGTTGTCCTGCAACGAGGGCAACGCCTACCTCGAAATCATCGACAACGCGCTGCTCGCGGACCTGAAGGTCGCCGCGAAAGACCATTGGGACACCTACAACATCGGCATGGCCGCGATCGACCCCGGCGGCGCGGGCGAGAGCACGAGCAACCGGTGGAAGCGCTACTTCCTCGACGACTTCCGGCTGACCGCCACCTACAACAGCATCCCGAACGCGCCCACCGACCCGAAGACCGACGGCCGGGCCTGCGCAACGGGATCGAACCGGCCCGTCCTGGGCACCGCGACACCCACGCTCAGCGCGCTGGTGACCGACCCGGACCCGGAGACCGACATGACCCTCCAGGTCGACTGGCACGCCGTCCGCCCGGACGGCAGCCGGGTCGACCCGAAGCTGGGCACGGCGACACAGGGTTCGCTCGCGAGCGGCACCCGTGGCCAGGTCACACTGCCGGCGCTGGCCCAAGGCACGTACACCTGGCGGACCGACGCCCACGACGGCACGGATTCCGCCCCCGACAACAACGTCTGGTGCGAGTTCACCGTCGACACCGTGGCGCCCAACGTGCCCGGCGTGTCGTCCCCGGTCTACAAGGAGGACGGCAACTTCCACGGGTCGATCGGGCACACGGCCGACTTCACGTTCAGCGCCAACAGTTCCACGGACGTGAAGAAGTACCTGTACGGCTGGGAGACCCCGCCGACCACGGAAGTGGCCGCGCCGAGCCCGGGCGCGAGCGTGACCATCCCGCTGACCCCGCCGCCGGTGCCCGGATCGGCCGACCCGACGCGCGGCGGCCTGCTCACCCTCTACGTGCGCAGCGCCGACCAGGCCGAGAACCGCAGTCCGATCAGGGCTTACGCGTTCAGCATCGGGTCGGCGTCCGGTCCGGTGGGGGAGTGGCCGTTGAACGAGACGTCCGGCACCACCCTGTACGACACCTCCGGGTACGAGCACCACGCGACGTTGTCCGGCGGCACCCTCGCGACCCCGGGTCCCCGGCCCGGTGAGACGGCGGTGTCGTTCGACGGGATCGACGACCACGCCGCCACATCCGCCGCGGACGGCCGCGTGGTGGACACCGCCAACAGCTTCACCGTCGCGGCCTGGGTGAAGGTGACCGATCCCGCCCGGCCCGTGCAGACCGCGGTCACCCAGCTCGGCGTGCACAACTGTGCGTTCTACCTGCAAAAAGCCGACAACACCTGGGCGTTCTCCTTGCAGCCGCTGGACACCACGTCACCGACCGGCTTGCGGGTCCGGTCGTCGTCGGCGCCGCAAGCGGGGGTGTGGACGCATCTGACCGGTGTCTACGACCGGGGTCGGAAGTCGGTGCAGATCTTCGTCAACGGAGCGCCGGCGGGGTCGTTGGCCTGGAGCGGCCGCCCGTTCGCCGCGAACGGTCCACTGTGGATCGGTCAGGCGCGCTGGATCGACCAGACGGTGGACCGGTTCGCCGGGGCCGTCGCGGGTGTCCGGGTGTGGGACCGGGTCCTGCACCCCAGCGAGATCACCCGACTGGCAACCCGCTGACAAGCCCAGGGGGAGACGACATGATCACACGCCGATGGTTGTCTATAGCGCTCGTTCCGCTGCTCACCGCGCCGATGGTCGTCGGGGTCCGGACGGCGTCCGCCGCCGAGCCGGAACGCTTGCGACCGCAGACCGACCGGGCCGTGCCGGGGCGGATCTCGCCGCCGGTCTTCGACGTCGTGGCCGAGACCGGAAAGCCGTACCAGGGCAAGTCTCCGGCGTGGCCCGCGGCGGGGGAGGCGGTCGTCGACCTGGCGGCCGGGACACCGTCGCGCGCCGGCGGCCTGCCGGTCACCGTGGACCGCGGCCGGGGCGTGGACGGCGCCGCCGTCACGGGTGCCGCGGCGCCGGGGAAGGTGCGGGTCCGGGTGCTGGACCAGGACGCCGCTCGCGCCGCCGGTGTGCGCGGACTGGTCCTGAAGGTCGGCCGGGCGGACGGGGTGGCGGCGGCCGGGCACGCCCGCGTCACCGTCGACTACTCGGCCTTCCGGGACGCCTACGGCGCGGACTGGGCGTCCCGGCTCCGACTCGTCTGCGTGGACGCCCCTTGCGAGGCCCGGCCGGTCCCCGGCAACCTCGCCGCCGGGTCCGTGACGGCCGACGTCGAGCTGAAGGGCGAGCGGACGTTGGCCCTGACCGCCGCGCCGTCCGGGCCCGCGGGGGACTACGCGGCGACCTCGCTGCAACCCTCGGCGACGTGGACCGCGGGCGGGTCTTCGGGCGACTTCACGTGGAACTACCCGGTGCGGGTGCCGCCCGCGGTCGGCGGTGCCGCGCCGGGCGTCGCGTTCGCGTACTCGGCCCAGTCGGTGGACGGGCGGATGGCCGCGTCCAACAACCAGCCCTCGTGGCTGGGCGAGGGGTTCGACTGGTCACCGGGGTTCGTGGAGCGCAAGTACAAGCCGTGCGCCGAGGACATGGCCGGCGGCAACAACTCCACCGCGACCGGCGACCAGTGCTGGGTCACCGACAACGCGACCGTGTCGTTCAACGGTCGCGGCGGGGAACTGATCCACGAGGACGGCAAGGGCTGGCGGCTGCGCGGCGACGACGGTTCGCGGGTCGAGCACCGCACCGGCAGCCCCAACGGCGACGAGAACGGCGAGCACTGGGTGGTCACCACCACTGACGGAACCCAGTACTGGTTCGGCCGCAACCGGTTGCCCGGCTGGACCGACGGCCGCGACGAGACCAACAGCGCGCAGGTCGCGACGGTGTTCGGCAACCACCCCGGCGAGCCGTGCCACCTGCCGTCGTTCAACGCGGCGCACTGCGACCAGGCCTACCGGTGGAACCTCGACCACGTCGTCGACCCGAACGGCAACACCACGTCGTACTGGTACGCCAAGGAATCCAACAAGTACGCGCGCAACAACAACCCGAACGACCTGGTGGCCTACGACCGGTCCGCGCACCTGACCCGGATCGACTACGGGACCCGTGCGGACACCGCGTTCGGCACGGTGCCCGCGCAGGTCGTCTTCACCACCGAGGACCGGTGCCTGGCCAACTGCGGCGTGAAGGACCGCACCACGTGGCCGGACGTCCCGTTCGACCAGGAGTGCACCACGGCCCCCTGCACGGTCGGCTCCCCGACGTTCTGGAGCACCAAGCGGCTCGGCAAGGTCACCACGCGGATCTGGGACGCCGGCGCCGCGCGGCACACCGACGTGGAGTCGTGGACGCTCACCCACTCCTTCCCCGACCCCGGCGACGGCACCCGCGCCGGCCTGTGGCTGCAGAAGATCGCGCACACCGGCCACGTCGGCGGTGACCAGTCCGTGCCGGACGTGACGTTCACCGGCGTCCAGATGCCCAACCGGGTCGACACCGCCGACCACGCGCCGGCGATGAACTGGTGGCGCGTGGCGCACATCGACACCGAGACCGGCGGCAAGGTCGCGGTCACCTACTCCGGCCCGGACTGCGTGGCCGGCACCCGCGTGCCGACCGCGCCGGAGACCAACACCCTGCTGTGCTACCCGGTCCGCTGGACCCCGCAGGGGCAGAGCGGTCCGGTCACCGACCACTTCCACAAGTACGTGGTCAAGGAGGTCACCGAGTCCGACCTGACCGGCCACGCGCCACGCGCGATCACCGGCTACCGCTACCTCGGCGATCCGGCGTGGCACTACACCGACGACGACGGGTTGGTGAAGGCCGAGCACAAGACGTGGTCGGTGTGGCGGGGTTACGGCGGAGTCCGGACCACGAGGGGCGATCCGGGCGAGCAGACCGTCACCGAGACCCACTACTTCCGCGGGATGCACGGCGACAAGCTCCCGTCCGGCACCCGCTCGGTGACGGTTCCCGCCGCGGGCGCGGCGCCGGCGGTTGCCGACGAGGACGCGTTCGCCGGCATGGCCCGGCAGACGATCACGTTCAACGGCACGGCCGAGGTGGCCGCCGAGGCGTTCGAGCCGTGGCAGTCCGCGCCCACCGCCAGTCGGACCCGCAACGACACCACCGTGCACGCCCGGTTCACCGGCACCCTGGCCACCCACACCCGCACCGCCCTCGACGGCGGCCGGCCGGCCCGGACCACCGTGAGCCGCAGCAGCTTCGACGCCCACGGGATGGTCACCCAGGTCGACGACGCCGGCGACACCGCCGTGACCGGCGACGAGAAGTGCGTCCGCACCACGTACGAGCCCCGCAACACCACGGCGTGGCTGATGTCGTACGCGCACCGCGTGGAGACCACGGCGTTGCGCTGCGGCACCAACCCCACGACCGAGAAGGAGGTGGTGGGCGACGAGAAGACCTCCTACGACCACCAACCTTTCGGCACCGCACCCACTGCGGGTCGGGCCACCCAGGTCGAGCAGTTGAAGAGTTGGACGGCGTCCGCGCGCACTTACGTGGTGACGTCGAGATCCAGTTATGACGCGCACGGCCGCGTCAAGGAGGCTTGGGACGTCAAGGGGAACAGGTCTCGCATCACCTACACGCCCGAGGTCGGCGGGCCGACCACCTCGACGACCTCGTACAACGCCTTGGACTGGCCGACGACCACGACCCTGGCACCGGCGTGGGGGTCGCCGACCAAGGTCGTGGACGCGAACGGCCGGACCACCGAGCTGGCGTACGACCCGTTGGGGCGGCTGAAGGAGGTGTGGCTGCCGGGCCGGGCCAAGCCCGCCACGCCGTCGATGCGCTACGAGTACGAGGTCCGCAGGAACCTGCCGGTCGCGGTCACCACGTTCCGGCTCAACTCCGCCGGTGGTTACACCAGCTTCCACACCCTCTACGACGGGTTGCTGCGGCACCGCCAGACCCAGTCGCCGGAAGCGGGTACCGGGGGTGGGCGGATCGTGGTGGACACGTTCTACGACACGGCGGGTCGGGCGTGGAAGGCCAACAGCCCGTACCTCGCCAACGGTGCCCCGGGCAAGGAGCTGTTCCTGCCCGAGGGCGACAACGTCATCCCCGCGCAGGCCCGCCGGCAGTTCGACGGGGCGGGCCGGGAGACCGCGTCGAGCCACCACCAGCTGGGTGTCGAGAAGTGGCGGACCACGACCGGGTACGGCGGCGACCGGGTCGACGTCACCCCGCCGGTTGGCGGCACCGCGACCTCGACCATCACCAACGCTTCGGGCCGGACGACCGCGTTGCGCCAGTACCACGGGCCGACACCGTCAGGAACCTTCGACGCCACCACGTACAGCTACACCCGCAAGGGTGAACTGGAGACCATCACCGACCCGGCCGGCAACCGCTGGACTTACGACTACGACCTGCGCGGACGCAAGCGGACCGTCTCCGACCCGGACAAGGGGACGACCGCCCACGCCCACAACGACGCGGGCGAGCTGGTGTCGGTGACCGACGCCGACAACAAGACGCTCACGTTCTCCTACGACGCGCTCGGCCGCAGGACCGGTGTGCTCGCCGGTTCGGTCCTGCGGAGCGAGTGGATCTACGACACCGTGGTCAAGGGCCACCTCACCCGGTCGACCAGGATCGAGGGCACGAACCGCTACACCCGCGAGATCACCGGGTACACCGCCGACTACAAGCCAACCGGCGTCACCTACACGATCCCCGTCGCCGAGACCGGCCTAGCCGGCACCTACGCCTACAGCCACAGCTACACAGCCGGCGGCCTGGCAGAGACGACAACCCTGCCCGACCTCGACGGCGACGGCGGCCTACCCGCCGAGACCCTGACGTCCCGCTACACCGACCTGGACAAGCCGCACACCCTGTCCACGTCCATCGACGCCACGACGTACGTGGACCTGACCGCCTACACCCGCTTGGGCGAGTTGGCCGTGCTGGGTCGGCGCAACAACGGTGGCCGGGTCATGGACACCGGTCTGTACTACGAGGAGGGCACGCGCCGGGTGACGCGGATGCTCACGGTGAAGGAGGTCGCCCCGTCGGCTGTCCTCGACATCAACCTGGGCTACGACAACGCCGGCAACGTGGTCCGCATCGCCGACACGCCGGCAGGCGGCGCCGCGGACATCCAATGCTTCCGCCACGACAACCTCCGCAGGCTCAAGGAGGCATGGACCCCTCTGAACGGCGAATGCGGTCCCAACCCGTCGACCGGCGCTCTGGGCGGTGCCGCGAAGTACTGGCACAGCTGGGAGTTCGACAAGGTGGGCAACCGCACGAAACTGGTCGACCACGCGACAGCTTCCGGCCAGTCCACCACCACCTACACCCACCCCACCCCCGGCAACCCGCAACCACACACCCTGCGCGCCACCAGCACGACCGACTCAACCGGCACCCGAACCGCCACCTACACCTACGACAACCTGGGCAACACCAAAACCCGCCCCTCGCCGGCCGGAACCCAAACCCTCAACTGGGACATCGAAGGCCACCTGTCCACCAGCACCGACACCACAGGCACCACCCAGTACATCTACGACGCCGACGGCAACCGCCTGATCCGCCGCGACCCGACCGGCAGCACCCTGTACCTGCCCGACCAGGAACTGCGCCACACCAAGAGCTCCGGCACCAAGACCACCACCCGCCACTACACCCACGCCGGCCACCCCGTCGCCACCCGAACCGCCTCCGGCCTCCGCTGGCTGGCCACCGACCACCAGGGCACCGCACTGACCACGGTCCACTCGAACTCGCAAACGGTCGCCCAACGCCGCCAAACCCCCTACGGAACCCTCCGTGAAACGACGGGCGTCTGGCCGTCCACAATGGACAAGGGCTTCGTCGGCGGCACCAACGACAACACCGGCCTGACCCACCTGGGCGCCCGCGAATACGACCCGTCAACGGGTAGGTTCATCAGCCTCGACCCGATCATGAACCTCGGCGATCCGCAGCAACTGCACGGGTACGCCTACAGCCACAACAACCCGGTGACCAGCAGCGACCCGTCCGGTCTCATCGACTGCGGCAACGATGACTGCACGCTGAGCGCGCGGCCGACCTTCGACGGCGAAGGAAAGGCGGTCCACGACGCCAAGACCAACACCACCAGTTTCGTGAAGACCCGCAAGCGGCCGGGTGCGGCACCACCGGGAAGGCCGCCGGTGACGCCGTGCTACTTCGGGGTGCCATGTTCCACCAAGCCGACGTGGTCGCCGTCGACCGGAAGCTCGCCGGCTGCCCTGGAGGGTCAGTGGGACGACTACCAGTGGAACCTCCACCTCTACGACCAGGCCTGGCAGCGCGAGCAGCGAAGCGCCACGTGCACCCGTGAGAGCTTGGGCTTCACGTCGATCTTCTGCACCCCCTACAAGCCCCCGCAGTTCTCGATGCCCGCACCGCCCGCTCCACCCGCACCCCCGCCGCCACCGATCCATCGCTACACGGCCATCGACATCTGCTTGGACCTGTGCGCGTCGCTCGTGATCTCCACGAACCCGCACACCGGTGGGACGGCGGTGCAGATCGAGGTGGGGACCGTCGGCACGCCGGGCGTAGCGGTGACGTTCTGGGAAGCCACTGCGGCTCCGGTCGACCAGGACACGTCGGCCTCGTTCTGCGTCGCTCCCGGGTGGGGCATGTGCATCGCGGACGGGACGACCTCCGACGGGAAGTACTGGTCGGGCTACGGAACGACCATCGGCTTCGAGACGAGGATGAGTCTCAGCGGCGGGCACAGCGTCAGCTCGTGCGTGTGGGGTTGCGGGGGACCGCCGGAGATCATGACGCCGTGTTACCAGTTCCGGTGCCCTCCCTCCACAACCCGCCCGGGTGGACAGGTAGACGCCTGACGAGGTCAGCCGGACGGGCTCGGTGAGTGACCGAGCCCGTTCAGATGGGCGAGGGCTCGGCGTTCCTGGCCGCCGAGTCCGTACTTCCTGGCCAGGCCGAGGGCGCGGTCCGCGTGTGTCGCGGACCGCGCCCCGTCGCCGAGCACCTGGTGCACCGACGCCAAGCCCAGCACAGCCTCCGCCACCTGGTACTGGACGTCGATCTCCTCCGCGATCCGCAACGCCTCCCCGTGCATGGCGATCGCCGCCTCATGGTGCCCGTCGAGCAGGTGGACAGAGCCCAGGCAGTTGCGGACCTCGGCCTCTACGCGGCGGTCGCGCATGCGGTGGGCGATCGTCAGGGCCGAGTAGGCGTGGTCGGTGGCGGTGTCGAGGTGGCCGGTGTCGCGGTGGACTCGGGCCATCGCGCACAGGGTTGCGGCCTCGTGGAACGACGCGGCGGTTCGGCGGGCTACCACCAGGCCCTCTGCCAGGTGGGTGGTGGCGGTGTCGAAACGGCCGAGTTGGCGGTTGAGTTCGCCGAGGATCAGCAGGCTGTGGGCCTCCAGGCGCAACGCGCCGTGGCGGCGGGCCAGGTGCAGGGCTCGGGTGGCGTGGGACATGGCGTCGTCCAGGCGGCCGGCGAGGAGCATCGCGGTGGCGGTGTGGGCAGGGATTATCCCGTGCAGGTACGGCAGTGGGATCTGCGCGTAGAGGTCGCCGGCCCGACTCAGGTGGGCAACGGCGCGGTCGGTTTCGCCCCGGTAGGACAGCACAAGGCCGATGTGCAGCAGGGCGACCGCCTCGCCGTACGTCCAGCCGATCTCGGCACAGGCGCTCGCGGCCAGCTCCCCGATCTCCGCGCTGAGCCGGAACGCGGACGTGGAGTAGTGCGCGGAGGTCAGGCTCACCAGCGCCGCCGCCCGCCCCAACCGGTCGTCCTCGGCGCGGGCGGCGGCCAGGGCCGTCTCCGCGCTCGCGATCCACTCCACCACCAGCCGCGACTGGAGGTAGTACAACAGGAGCCGTTCGCTGAGCAGCCACGCGTAGGCCCGCGGTCCGTGCCGCTCGGCCGCGCGGATCGCTTCCGCCAGGTTGTGGTGCTCGGCGTCCAGCCACCGCTTCGCCGAAGCGGGGTCGGCCACGGCGTCCGTGCGCCGAACCGGGGCGGGGCGGAACGGGCTGGCCGGGCGGTCCGGCCAGAGCAGGTCCGCCGCGGTCGTCACCATGTCCAGGTACCACTCGAACAGCCGGGTCCGAGCAGCCGACCGTTCCTCGGCGGAGTCCTCCCGCCGGCACTGCCGCGCGGCGTACGCGCGGAGCAGGTCGTGCAGGGCGTAGCGGTCGGGGCCGCGCTTCTCCACCAGGTGCGCGCCGGTGAGCACGTCGAGCGCCGCAGCGACGTCCGACTCGCCCGCCGACGCCGCCAGCGACGCCGCCGTGAAGTCGGGCAGCGACACCAGCCCCGACAACCGGAAGATCCGCCGGACCGACTCCGGGAGCGCCCGGTACGACGAATCGAACGCAGCACCGACCGCACTGCGTTCATCGTCCTCGACCGCCAGCAACGCCAACGGATCGTGCGCACGGAGATCGGCAACGTAGGACGCGATCGAGTAGTCGGGTCGGTCGAGCAGCCGAGCGGCGGCGATGCGCAGTGCCAACGGCAGCCACGCACAGGTCGCCCCCAGTTCGGCCACCGCGTCCGGCTCGGCGGCGGCCCGCCCAGGACCGAGCAACCGGGTCAGCAGCGCGGTGCCCTCGTCCGGCTCCAGCACGTCCAGCGCGAGCCGATGAGCGCCGTCGTGCGCGACGAGTCCGGTTAATCGGTTCCGGCTGGTGACCACGACCACGCAGTTCGGGCCGCCGGGCAGCATGGGACGGACCTGTTCCGCGGTCAGGGCGTCGTCCAGCACGATGAGCAACCGGCGCCCGGCCGTCACGGACCGGAAGCGCGCGGCGGCTTCGGCGGGGTCGGTCGGTATCCGGTCCGGTGGCACGCCCAGCGTCCGCAGCAGGACCGACAACGCGTCCACGGGGAGCATCGGCGTGCCGGCGCCGTGCCCGCGCAGGTTGAGGTGCAGTTGCCCGCCGGGGAAGCGGTCCGCGACCCGGTGGCCCCAGTGCACGGCCAGCGCGCTCTTCCCCGCGCCGGCCGTGCCCGTGACGACCACCACCGTGCCGCCGGACCGCAGCAACTCCTCCAGCCGCCGCAGCGCCTCCACCCGCCCGGTGAATCCGCGCACGTCGGGCGGCAACTCGTGCGGCGTCGGCACGGCCGGGTGCGGCTCGTCGCCACGCAGGATGGCCTCGTGCAGCCGGCGAAGCTCGTGACCGGGTTCGAGGCCGAGTTCCTCCCGCAGCGACACCCGGATGCGCCGGAACGCCGTCAGCGCCTCGACCTGCCTCCCGCCGAGGTGCAACGCGCGCATCCACCGCGCGCACAACCCTTCCCGGAAGGGGTTGTCCCGCACCGGCCCGGCCAGTTCGGCCGCGACCGGGTCGGGCCGCCCGGCCGCCAGTTCCGCGTCCGCCCACCGCTCCCAGACGTCCAGCCGCAACTGCTCCAGGCCCGCCGCCTCGGCCGCCACCACCGGGCAGTCGACGAACTCCGCGAACGCCGCCCCGCGCCACAGGTCCAGCGCGGCCCGCAACGTCCGGCACGCCCGCTCGACCTCGCCGCACGCCAGCGCCGCCTCGCCCTCGGCCGCCAGCCGCCGGAACCGCGCCGCGTCCAGGTGCTCACCCACCGCAGCCACATAACCGTTGTCCCGCCGGGCAAGGAGCCCGCCGCCCAACGCGTCCCGCAGTTGCAGGACGTACTGCTGGACGTTGCGCCGGGCCGACGCCGGCGGCCGGTCTCCCCACACCGCGGCGATCAGCCCCTCGGTGGTGACCACCCGGTCGGCCCGCGCGAGCAGCACCGCCAGCACCAGTCGCGGTTTGTGCCCCGACCGGACGTAGACGGGGAGGCCGTCCCGGACGGCCTCCAACCTTCCCAACACCCGGATGTCCATCGCACCCCCCGGTAATGGCGACCGACCAGAATCCGAAGCCGGCCGCGCGCTGTCAAGGGGTGCTCCGCAAGCTCAGCCCAGGACCACCCGCCGGGACCCGGTCGACCGGTCCGCCGTCTTCCGGGCACGTCCGGACGCCGGGATCGCCCGGTCGCGCAGGAGCCGGACTTCCTCGATGCGTTCCGGGGCCGAGCGGGACAGCGGGACGACGTTGCGGAAAGCGCTGTAGTAGTACTCGACGGGCACGTTGGCGTCGCCTACGCGGATGGCCTCGTAGCCGATCTCGGCGACCGCCGACTGGAGGTCGGACCCGGCGAAGCCCTCGCTGATCCCGACCAGTTCCTCGACCACCTGCTCCGGCACCGCCGTCCGCAGGTACTTGCGGAGGTAGATGTCGATGATCTCGCGCCGCTCCTCCGCGTCGGGCAGGTCGACGAAGAACATGTCGTCGAACCGCCCGCTGCGCAGCAGTTCCGGCGGCAGGGACCGGGTGTCGTTCGCCGTCGCCACCACGAACACGCGCGCCCGCGACTCCTGGAGCCAGTACAGGAACTGGCCGACCAGGCGGGTCGTCACGCCGGTGCTGTCCGAGCCCGACCCGGCCAGGCCCTTCTCGATCTCGTCGATCCACAGCACGCACGGCGCCACGGTGTCCGCGGTCGCCAGCGCGTCGCGCAGCCGGTTCTCCGACTGGCCGACGTAGTGGCCCAGCACCGAACCCATGTCCAGCCGGTACAGCGGGAGCTGCCAGTCCGCGGCGATCGCCTTGGCGGACAACGACTTCCCGCACCCCGGCACGCCGACCAGCAGCACCCCGCGCGGCGCGCGCATGCCCCGGTCGCGCAGGTCCATGGTGAGCAGCGGGCGTTTGCGGTCCAGCCACTGGCGCAGCCCGGCCAGCCCGCCGACGCGGTGGTCGGCGTCGCGCAGCGACACCCGCTCGATGCCTGCCAGCTCGCTGAAGATGGAGTCCTTGGCCTGGCTGAGCAGGTGCAGGTCGTCCTTGGTCACCGAGCGCTTCACCACGAACGTGGCCAGGATGTTCAGCGCCTCGATCTTGGTCACCCCGCACAGGATCGACGCCGCCTGCTCGTAGTCCGCCGGACCCCACTCGATCGGGATCGCCGACGCGTACGGCTGGAGGAACCCCTCGATCTCCGCGCGCATCTCGTCCACGTCCGGCAGGTCGAGCGACACGGCCATCCCCATGCGCTGCAACGGACTCCACACCGCGTCCGAGGTGATGACGACGATGCTGCCGCCGTGCTCCTCGGCCAGCGTGGCCAGGTCGGCGAACCGCCGGGCGACGTCGTTGTCGTCGGACAGGTGCTGGACGTCGGTGAACACCACGGTCAGGTTCGCCCGCGCCTGGAACCACTCGCCCGCCAGGTCCAACGCGCCCAGCAGGGACTTGTCGTCGGTGACGACCTGCTTGGTGCGCAGGTCCCGCAGCCCCTGGCTGAGGGTGTGCACGAGGATGTCGAGCTGCTTGAGCTGCGCGAGGTCGCCCAGCATCTCCAGCGCGCGACCGCGTTCGACCGTGCGCACGGACACGAACGGTATGCGCGCGAGCAGGTAGGACTCGATGCGGGCTCGGGTTTCCGCCCCGTTGGCCATGCTTGGCGTTGTCCTTTCAGAGGATGACCCGACGGCCCGGCGGTCGTGCCGGGGCGGTGGCGGGTGCGGTGCGCGGCCGGGTGAGGCCGGGGACGAGGCTGTTGGCGCGGACCGCCGACTGGAACTCGACGGGGGCGTCGCGGATGGAGCCTTCGAGGGTGCGCTGCGCCGAGGTGACGGTCTCCGCCAGCGCGGAGCGGAGGTTGGTGCGGACGTCTTCGGGCAGTTGGGGGAGTTCGGTGAACTCGCGCAGGGGAGCGAGGCGCAGGCGGGCGTCGCGCAGGACCGCGGCCACGGCGGTCGTGGCGTGGGCGGGTTGGGCGGTGAGGGCTTTGAGGTCCCGTTGCAGCGCTTCCTGCCACTTGTGTTGGCGGTCGTGGAACGCTTGCGCGACAAGGGTCAGGAGGCGTTCGACCATCTGCGGTCCGAGGTCGGCGGTGACGGCGGTCAGGTGCGCGGCCGGCAGGTCCTCGCCCCGGCCGAACGCCTCCAGCCAACTCGTCCACGCCGCGTACGGCCCGGGCAACCGGCGCACCGCGTCACCGCCCGCCGCGCCGGCGGTCGAGGAACTCGGCGGGCGGCAGGAGGTCCCAGTCGGGCAGCCGCAACGCCATCTCGCCATCCACCACGGCGTGCCGCGGCACGGCAGCTTCAGTGGTCGGCGGACCGGGCCGCGGCACGGCCGCTGCCGGCCGGCCGGCGGCTGCGGACGGGCCGGCCGGCTGCCCGGTGGCCGCGGCGTCGGCCGGTCGCGGATCGCCGGTGATCGGGTTCGGCATGTCGTCACGCGCCCCTTCTCTGGTCGGGCGCTTGGGCCACGAAAGCCGCGCCGTCCAACCGCTCCATGTACTCGCGGAACCGCGCCGCGCCCGCCAGTTCCCGCTGCCACTCGCCGCGCAGGTCGACCAGTTCGGCGATCCCGCCGCGCAACCGCCCCACCGCCGCGGCCCGCCGCCGCTCGCCCTGCCGCCGGATCTCGTCCCGGCGCGCCGGCAGCGCCCGCGCCTCCCACGCCGACCAGCCACCCAGGACCAACGCCCCGACCAGGCACAGCACCGCGAACCCGACCCCGCCGCCCAACGCCGCCAGCAGCGCGATGAACGTCAGGACACCCGCACCGACGGCCGCCCCCAGCATCGGCCCGGCGAACCGCACCGCCCGCACCGCCCGCTCGGTCTCGGCGTCGACGTGCGCGGCCAGCCCGGCGACCAGGGCCTGCTCGCTGGTGCGGCCGTCCACCTGGGCGGTCCACCCCTCCAGCGACAGCGCCACCGCCTTGGGCTCGGCGGCCACGTTCGCCGCCTCCAACCGGCCCGCTCCCTCGACGATCCACCCCTTGGCGAGGGCGATCGCGAACCGCTGGGTGCCCGGCGACGCGCCCGACTCGGCCGCGTACAGGGCGGAGTTGCTCAGCACGGTGAGGAAGTCGGTGGTCTGCTCGTGCACCGGGTCGGCCTGCGCCATCGCCTTGGCCGCGGCGGTCTTGTCGCCGTCCGCGTCGATGATCGACTGGAGGCGGGCCTCCTTGTGCCGCAACGGCGCTTCCTCGGCGTCGAAGTTGGTGACCAGGCCGTCCAGGATGGCGTCCACGCGCTGGTGCAGGTCGCCGGGCGGCGGCACCGGACCGGTGAAGATGCCGCGGAACAGCTCCTCGGCCCGGCCGTGCACGGTCGCGCCCTCGTAGAGGTCCTTGAGCTGCGGCCAGGTCGGGCTGATCGACGGCAGCACCTGGTAGCGCGGGCCGATCGGCGTGCGCAGGCCGTCGAGCATCCGCGTCCACCGCTCGACCTGCCGGTCCACCACCGCGCGGTCCGCGCACAACCGGTCGTACCACTCGCTGAGCTGGTCCAGCACCAGCGGTTTCGCCTGCACGCCCAGCGCCCCGGTGCTGACCGCGTCGAGGACGACGACGAACTCCCGCGACAACCTGGACGGGTCCTGCCGCGCGATGTACTGCCGGACCCAGCGGGCCGTGGCGGCGTCGCGCTGGTGGCGGCGCAGCACGAGCGCGAAGAACAGCGACGCCTTGTCGTTGTCCCGGCGCACGGCCTCGGCGAGCGCTTTCCCGGCCAAGTCGGGGTCGTCGCGGATCCACGCCGCGAGCGCGACCAGTGCGGGCGCGAGCCAGTAGCCGGGGGTGAGCAGCATCAACTCTTCGCTGAGGCCGCGCATCGTGCCGTGCGAGACGATGCCGACGTCGAGCGCTTGCAGCGTTCCGGTGGCCAGCCTGCGCACCTCGCGGAAGTGGCCGTACTCGGTGTCCAGCTTCTGCCGGACCTCGACGATCTCGGTGTGGGCGACCTGGAGGTTGTGCCGCAGCTCGTCCCGGCGCGCGTACTCGTCGAACACCGCGCGCAGCTCGTGCAGCTCGTTGCGGGTCCGGTCCTGAGTGGCGGCGACGTGGTCGATCGAGCCCTGGAGCACTTCCTGCCGGCGGTGCAGCTCCACGGTCGCGGCGGTGACGTCGTTGACGGCCTTGGTGAGGGCGCCCAGCTGCGGGATGTTGATGCTGTTCACGATCCGCCCTCCAACACCGCGGTCGAGCCGTCCGCCCGGATGCACACCACCCGGTCGGAGTACACCTCGACGGCGAGGTACACCGGGGAGACGGCCAGTGGTCTGGCCCGCTCCAGTCCGCCGGGCACGGTTTCGCCGACCCGGTAGTGCTCGATGATCTCGCCGTCGAGGGCGAGCGTGTGGACCTCGAAAGGCTCGCCGAGGTAGCACTTCCCGACGATCCCGATCGGCGTCGAGCAGTACTTCTCGTCGAACTCGCGGCGGATGTCGTCCACGATCCCGCGCATTTCCGCGGCACCCAGCCGACCGCCCGCGTCCAGCTCCTTGAGCGCACGCAGATAACGGTTCGACCGCTGTTCCACACGGATCGGCAGGCGCGCCCGATTGGCGGTCGAGGTGGTCGGCGCGGTGAACCCGACCGTTTTCGCGGTGTTGTTGATCAGCGGCTGCGGCACGCCACCACTCCCGGTTTGTTCATGCGTTGGTTGGCAGGGTCATCGCCCTGTTGTGACGGATCATTACTGCTTCACTCGTTCAGCCCAATGCGAGCAGCGTGCCGAGCGCGACCGGAGTGGCCGTCCACAGCGCCGCTATCGCCGTCGCCGTCGCCTTCATGAGTCGCCGGTCGCCCACGACCTTGATCACCTCGCCGGTGTCCGTGGCGATCAGCCGGTCGACCAGAACACCCCCGGCCCGACGCTTCCCGTAGACCTCCACCACGTCACCCCGCGAGGGCGGAGCCGGCTTGAGCGCGCCCCGAACAGTGCACTCGTGCACCGCTCCCGACACCTCCTTCACCGTCATGACCTGCTCGTTCAGCGCCTTGACCCGCCCTGCGGCCCGAAGCGGCTTGATCAGCGACCACCACTTCCCCGAGCGCTCGTCGGCAGGCAACGTCCGGTCGAGCGCCAGCCCGAGACCCGCCGCCGGCACCAGGCAGACGCCCGTCAGCGCCACCGCCCCGACGAACGGCACCACTCCGCCGGCGGCTGCCGACAGGACCAGAGCGCCGACCGTCAGCACCATCCCCGACCAGGAGAGGAGCAGCGTTGTCCGACCCACGACAGGTACCTGACGGACGGCGGAGAACCCGGTCACCGCGCCGGTCGCGAGACGCCCCCGGACGCGGGTCGGAATTGGGTTGTCGGGGAGCCGGGCGGAGATGTGCGGATCGCTCGGTTTCGCGGCCTGTCCGCCACATTGCGGGCACCGGTCGTCGGTGCTGCTCAACGGAGTTCCGCAGGCGGCGCAGGACTTCGACATGGCGGGCTGGCTCCTCGACCGGGGAAATGGGGAAACGTCGGGATGTGCATCGGCGATTGTGTCTCCAGACCGCCGATCGCGGAAGTGCCGACGGACCGGTTCGTCGCGCGGGAAAGGGTTGAGTGCCGTGAATCCTGAAGAGTCCGCCCCGCTGTGGGGTTCACCCGTTCCCCCAACCTCACAGGCTCCCGCCACCCCTGCTCCCGGCTACGTCCCCGCCCCCACTCCGGAGCCCCCGAAGAAGGGCAATGGTCTGCTCATCGGCTTGGTCGCCGGCGGCACAGCGTTCCTGGCCGTAGTAGCCGTGGTCGTGGTCGTCGCCCTCCGCGAACCACCCACCGTCGCCGCCACCCCACCGCCCTTCCCGTCCACCACCACGTACCCGCCCACCACCACGTACCCGCCCACCACTACGTCCTCGACCACCTCCCAGCCACCCACCACCCGCATCACCACAACCCACCCCGCCCCGTCGTCCGCCACCGTTCCTCCCGGCTACACCCTGATCACCGGCCCGGCGGGCGTGCGGACCGCGATCCCGGCGGACTGGCCGGTGCGCGCGGGCGCTGTGCCGTCCAACCAGCAGGCGGACAGCCCCACCCGGAAGGGCGACGTGCTGAGGTTCGGCGGCAGCGAGGCCCCCGCCGGCACCCTCCTCGAGTCCGTCAGGAGCAACGAATCCGACAACACCGGCATCCGCGACGGCTACCACCGCCTCCACCTCGCCAACCTCCCCCCACCCACGACCGCCGTGGCGGAAGTCGTGCAATGGGAATTCCTCTACAACACCGACACCGGCCCCAAACACGCCATCGGCCGCTTTTGGCGCCTGCGCGGCACCGACTACGTCGTCTACGCGTCAGCCAGCGTCGACACCTGGCCGTCCGTACGCGCCGTGTTCGACGTGATGACCCAGACCGCCGGGCCGATCACGTGATGTCCGAACAGGAGCCCGTCTGCGGGCGGAACTCGCTGAAGCCCTCGCGTCTGTCCTGTGACTCGGCGTCACGCCGAAGGCTCGTGCAGTCCACAGGATGAGGGTGGGTCACACCTCCTGGTGACTTCCCCGCTGCCGCGCGCCGGGAGTGGCAACGTGGTTGTGCCGGCTCGGGTTGGGGCTGCTCGGGCTGTCCACTTGGGAGGTCGGGTTGTGAAGCGGCTGGTTGTGCTTGTGGTCGTGGTTGTTGTGGTGTTGGGGGGAGCGGCGGGGGTTGGGAGCTGCTGAAGGGGTGTTGGTACATGACGTCGATGTGGACTTGCGCGAGGCGCACGTCGCCGGGGGAGCGGTGTTGGCCGGCACCACCTTCGCCGTGTCGATCCTGCAGGCGTTCGCCGAGGACCGCCGGAACGACGGGCAGCCGCCCTGACAGGACGTGAGCACCGTCGAGATCGGCCAGGAGCGCTACGGCGCGGGCATCCCGGACAACCGGCCCCGGCTGTGCGCGGCGCTGAACCGGACGATCACCGAGTTCCTCAACGACCACTGGGCTATCGAGTTCGACCGGCACCTCAAGGGCGTGACCAACAAGGCCGAGCACATCCCCAAAGCGACCTCGCCGTGCCGCGGTTCGGCGCTGTTCTGAGGGCTACGGCTTCGCGGCCACGCCGGCGTAGACGAGCATGTTCATGTGGGGCGTGTCGGAGATGTCGGCGACGGAGCGGGGCCGCCACTCGCCGCAGCCGACGAGTCCCGGTTCCACCAGGGTGAAATCGCCGAACAGTTCGAGGATCTGCGCGTGGGTGCGTTCGTTGACCTGGTCGGGGCTGTTGCTGCGCTTGATGACGTCGGTGGCCGCGTCCAGCGAGGCGTCCTGGTGGTCGGCGCTGACGTGGCTGATCGCGAGGTGGCTGCCGCTGGGCAGCGCGTCCCGGTAGCGCGCCATCAGCCGCAGCGGGTCGGCGTCGTCCGGAACCCAGTGCAGGACAAGGAGCATGAGCAGGCCGATGGGCTGGTCGAAGTCGAGCAGCCGTCGCGTTTCCGGGTGGTTGAGGATGCTCTCCGGGTCGCGCAGGTCGGCCTTGACGATGCCGGCGCGGTCGTTGGCGGACAGCATGAGTTGGCTGTGCGCCACGGCGATCGGGTCGCGGTCGACGTAGACCACGCGGCACCCCGGGTCGGCCGCCTGGGCGACCTCGTGGACGTTGGCCACGGTCGGGATGCCGGAGCCGATGTCGAGGAACTGCCGGATGCCCCGGTCCACCATGAACCGCACGGCGCGGGCGAGGAAGGCGCGGTTGACCCGGGCGGCGGTGCGTAAGCCGGGCATGACCTGTTCGATCTGATCGCCCACCTGGCGGTCGACGGCGAAGTTGTGCGCGCCGCCGAGCATGTAGTCGTAGGTCCGGGCCATGCTGGGCACGGTGGTGTCGACGCTGTCGGGAACCCAGTCCTGCACTTGCTGCACGGTGAACACCTCGCCGTTGTGGTGGTGTCGGGGCGCACGAGCATAGCCACTCCGGACGCGGTGGTCCGCTGGGCTGACGGAGTGATCGGACTTCCACTCGATCGGGCACTGTCGGGCTCGTCCGGACGGCTCGTAGGGTGCCCACCATCTGTGGGCCGGTTCCCCTGTCAGTGGAGTCACGATGTCCATCCCGGCCGTGCCGGTGGCGCCCGGGCGCTTACCGCTGCTGGGCCACACGCTGGGAATCCTGCGCCGGCGCGCGGAGTTCACCGCATCCTTGCGGGAACGCGGGGAGGTGGTGCGGGTCGACCTCGGGCCGATGCCGACGTATTTCGTGACCAGTCCTCGACTTGTGCACGCGGTGCTGGTGGGTGAGGGGTCCTCGTTCCGCAAGGGCGCGATGTTCGACAAGTTCCAGCCCTACCTCGGCAACGGCCTGCTGCTGTCCAACGGCCCGTTCCACCGCCGGCAGCGGCGGCTGGTGCAGCCCGCGTTCCACCGCGACCGGATCGCCGGGTACGTGGAGGTCATGCGTCGCGCCACCGCCGACCTCGCGGACGCTTGGCGGCCCGGCGAGGTTCGGGTGGTCGAGCGGGACATGCAGGGCCTGGCGGTCGCGATCGTCGGCGAGGCGCTGTTCTCCACCGGGATCGGCGAACCGGTGGTCGAGGAGATCCGCCGCTCCATCTTCACCATCATCAAGCAGGGCATGGTCCGCGCGCTGTCGCCGTCCTGGGTGGAGAAGCTGCCGCTGCCGGGCAACCGCGAGTTCGACCGGGCCGTCACGGCGATGAAGGCGATCGTGCTGGACGTCATCGCCGCCCGCCGCGCCGACGGGACCGACCACGGCGACCTGCTCTCCACCCTGCTGCACGCGCGCGACGAAGCGGGCGGCATGACCGACGAGCAGACCTACGACGAGGTCCTCACCCTGTTGACCGCCGGCATCGAGACGACGGCCATCGCGCTGGCCTGGGCGTTCCACGAGATCGCGCAGCACCCGTCAGTGGAGGAGCGGGTGCACGAGGAGGTGGACCGGGTGCTCGGCGGGCGTCCGGTGACCTTCGCCGACGTGCCGCGCCTGGCGTACGTCGGGCAGGTGGTCGACGAGGTGTTGCGGCGCTACCCGGTGTGGATCCTGATGCGCCGCGCGCTGGAGGACGTTCGGCTCGGGGACGTGCTCGTACCGGCCGGCGGCGAGGTGGTCGTCAGCCCGCACGCCCTGCACCACGACCCCGCCGTGTTCCCCGACCCGCACCGGTTCCTCCCCGACCGCTGGGAACCCGAGCGCGCCCGTCGACTACCGCCCGGGGCCTACGTCCCGTTCGGCGCGGGCACCCGCCAGTGCCTGGGGAACCTGTTCGCCCGCACCGAGATCGTCGTCGCCGTCGCCACGATCACCGCCCGCCTGCGACTGGTTCCGTTGCCGGACAAGCCGGTGCGGGTGAAGTTCACCTCGGCCCCGTACCCCACCGGGCTGCTCATGCGCGTCCAACCCCGATAAGTGGAGGTCGTTCTCCGTGCGCTGGAAGAGTTTCCGCCGGTTCTGCGCCGTCGCGCTGCTCACCGCCGGAACCTGCCTCGTCCCCGGCTCGGCGGGCGCCGCACCGGTCGTCTGCGAAGACGTGACCGTGCCGGTGCGGGTCCTGCCGACCACCCAGACGATGTACGGCAGGCTCTGCACACCGCGGGGCGCCGACACGCTCCAGGTCCTCATCCCCGGCGGCACGTACAACAGCTCCTACTGGGACATCGCGTACACGCCCGGCACCCGGTCCTACCGGCAGGCGATGAACAACGCCGGCCAGGCCACCCTCGCCGTGGACCGCCTGGGCACCGGTCGCAGTTCGAAGCCGCTCAGCACGCTGATCACCGCCACCGCCCAGGCCAACGCCGTGCACGAGGTCGTCCAGGCCATGCGCGCGCGGTTCGACCGGATCATCGTCGGCGGGCATTCGATCGGCGCGGCGATGGCGATGATCGAGGCCGGGCTGCACCACGACGTGGACGGCGTGCTCGTGACCGGGATGACCCACCGGATGAACCACATCACCGTGCTGCCGGTGATGGCGAACATGGTCCCCGCCGCGCTGGACCCGCAACTCGCCGCGCGCGGCCAGGACCCCGGCTACCTCACCACCAGCGCCGGCACCCGGTTCGACGCCTTCCACACCCCCGGGCCGCTGGTGCCGGAGGCCATCGCCGAGGACGAGGCCAAGAAGGACGTCTTCGCCGCCACCGAGGCCGTGGACACCATCGCGCTGACGAACGTCGTCATCCCGTTCACGCGGCGGATCGACGTCCCGGTGATGATCGTCGTCGGCAACGACACCCACTTCTGCGGGGCGCCCCTGGGCAGCGACTGCTCGTCACCCGAAGCGCTCCGCGCCTCCGAGGCTCCCTACTTCTCGTCGGCGGCACGCCTGCACACCTACATCCTCAACGGCTACGGCCACTCCATCAACTACGCCCCCAATGCCCCCGACTACCACCGCGCCGTCCTCGCTTGGACGTCCACGCTCGGGTGAACCGGCTTCGGTATTGGACCTGATACGAGGATTGTGGAAAACCCATTGCGGAAATCTGCGCGGGCCGTGCATACTCGACTCACACCACGAGACAAGGGGTCAGTGTCATGACGAACACGCGGGAGCGAGAGGCGTGGCGTTTGCGTCAACACGCCACGATCGCCGCCGTGTGTCCGTCGCGCGACCTTGCGGCGACGACGTGGCTTGAGGCGCTGCTGAGCTGCGCGGACTCCCCGCCCTGATCCGGTAAGGGTCATGTGGACCGGGAGCCGCCCATCGGGAAACCGAGCAGGGCGGCTTCTTCGTTCGGCGTGCTCGAAATTCTCTCCGAATTCTTTCGGCACCTGAATGCCGCCCATTTTTCGGTGGGTGGTCCATGCCTCTTCAGCTCAACAGGTCAGGAGCACCCGCCTCGTAAGCGGGAGGACCGGGTTCGAGTCCCGGGAGGGGCTCACAACACACCCGCGCCGGTCGTCGCACGCGGCCGCCGGCGCACCCGCCCCCGTAGCCCAACGGGAGAGGCAACGCGCTCAGAACGCGTTCAGTCCAGGTTCGAATCCTGGTGGGGGCACGCACGATCCCGGTTGGTGCAGTCGGCAGCACAGCGGACTTTGGATCCGCACGCCCAGGTTCGAGTCCTGGACCGGGAGCCCGCCGAGCACCACACCGAGGGGGACGCGCCGGTGCGCAGACGATCCTTGCAAGATCGTCGTGGAGGGTTCGACACCCTCGTCTTCCACCACCACCGTCCCGGCACACGCCGGGGCGGGCCGTGATCGCCCGGCCCACGTCACGACGGTCGTGAGACGGCCTGCAAAGCCGTCGACACCGGGTTCGACTCCCGGGTGGGTCTCGTCACCAAGCTGCTCCGCCGTCGAGGAACGCGCTGCGTGGGCACCCTCGGCCGGCTTCGGCTGCCGCGCCCGCCGCGGTTCGGCGCCGCCGCACAGGCTGAAACCGTGTCGTCGTGGTGGCGTCCTCCCGAAAGCCCGAAAGCCCGATCGTACGACCGGCCGCATCCCGCCGAACCGTGGCTCGACCCGCCCGCCTGGCCCTACCCTGAAACCCGACGCCGCCGCCGAATGCTCCTTGTCCACGAGGGGGACTCTTTGACGCGTCTACGATTCTTGGCCCACGCGGTCGGCGTCCTGACGATGTCGGCCGTGCTGCTCACCTCCGTCCTGATCAGCCCGGCCAGCGCCTGCGTCTGCTTCCCCGGCAACGAGGCTTTGCGCTACCAGCAGGCGACCTACGTGTTCAGCGGGGTCGTGGTGGCCAAGAAGGTCGAGCAGAACAACGGCTACGACGACATCTACCGCTACACCGTCAAGGTCGGCACCGAGTACAAGGGCGACGTGCCGCCCTGGGTCCACGTCTTCACCCGGATCAACTCCTCGTGCCGGTACGAACTGACCGTGGGCGCCGAGTACATCGTGTTCTCGAAGTTCCCGCTGGTCGACAGGCGGCTGGAGATCGACCAGTGCGGCGGCACCCGGCCCGCGTCGGCCGGGCCGCCGGTGACCACCTCGCCGTCCTCCGGCACGTGGGCCGCCACGCCCACCACGCCCTGCGCGACGGCCACACCGTGAAACCGTCCTGAGAGGACCGTCCCGGGACCCCTCCCGGGACGGTCCGGCCACACTGCGCGAGGACCGAGGAGGCCGGCATGAACACCGAAAGCCTGGCGCGCGACGTGCCGCGCGCCGCACCCGGAGCCGTCGTCGCGCTCGCGTTGAGCGGGAAGATCAGCGCCGATCCCGTCGAGGGGCGCAGCGTCCGGTTCGGGCGCAACCGGCCCGACGTCGACCTGTGCGTCGGGGAGACCGACCCGCGGGTGAGCCGGCAGCACGGCCTGCTGACCCGCCGCGAGGGACGGTGGTGGGTCACCAACACCGGCAGGTTGCCGATCCGGCTGCCCAAGACCCGGTGGCTGTTCCGCGACGAGGACCCGGTGCCGCTGCCCAACGGCTACACGCCGCTGTTCATCCGCGGCTCGCACGACCGCGAGCACCTGCTGGAGCTGTACGTCGCGGGCCACGACGGCCGCCACCCCGCCACGCACCACGCCGCGGTCACCCAGCCGCCCAAGCGGTGGCGGCTCACGCCGGACGAGCACCTGCTGCTGGTCGTGCTGGGCCAGCGCTACCTGCTGCACGAGGCCAACCCGCAGCCGGTGTCGCGCCAGCACGCCGCCGAGATCCTCGCCGAACTCCAGCCGGACGCGGGCTGGGGCGTCAAGCGGGTCGAGCACATGGTGGCCGACGTCCGGGCCCGGCTGTCCGCGGCGGGCGTGCACGGGCTGCTGCGCGAGGAGGTCGGCGAACCCGTCGGCAACGCGCTCAACGACAACCTGCTGCGCGAACTCGTCCTGTCGACCACCCTCGTCCCGCCGGACCTGGCGCTGCTGGACTCCCTGTCCTGACCGACGCGGAACTGACCGACGCGGAACGACCAACGCTGTCCTGACGAACGCTTTTTGCGGTGAACGGACCATCGAACACCCGCAACCCGATGACGACACCGAGTGCGCTCATTACACTACTCTTCGTGCGCACGGGGGATGTGGTGGGCGGGCGGTACGAGCTGGAGGACGCTCGCGGCTCCGGGTCCGGGGGGATCGTCTGGTCCGCGTTCGACCGCAAGCTGAAACGGCGGGTGGCGCTCAAACGGCCCCACACGGCCGCGGACGAGGGCGACCGGCAGCGGTTCCGCCGGGAGGCCGAGACGGCCGCGCAGGTGCACCACCCCAACGCGATCTCGATCTTCGACACGGTCGACGCCGACGACTGCTGGCTGGTCATGGAGTACCTGCCGGCCGAGAGCCTGGACCGGATCCTGGCCGCGCGCGGACCGCAGCCGCCGGAGCGGGTGGCGCGGATCGGCGTGCAGATCGCGGGCGCGCTGGCCGCCGTGCACGCGAAGAACATCGTGCACCGGGACGTGAAGCCGGGGAACATCCTGGTCACCGACGACGACCTGGCCAAGCTCACCGACTTCGGCATCTCCATCTGGCGGGAGGTGACCCGCACCGACGACGGCCGGATCAGCGGCACCCCCGCGTTCACCTCGCCCGAGGTGGCGCGCGGGTACCCGGCGAACCAGGCCTCGGACGTGTTCTCCCTGGGCGCCACCCTGTTCGCGGCACTGGAGGGCACGCCCCCGTTCGGCAACGGCGACGCGTACGAGGTGCTCAAGCGCGCCCGGCGCGGTGAGATCCGGCCGATGCGCCACACGGGTCCGCTGGCCGCGCTGGTGGCGGAGATGCTGCGACCACAGCCCGCGGACAGACCGGGCGCCGACGAGGTCCTGTTACGGCTCAAGGAGATCGTCGGCGACTGGGAGCCACCGCGGGTCGACCACCCGGCGCCGCGCCGCCGCCGTCGACTGCTCCAGGCCACCGCGGGGGTCGCGGTGGTCGCGGTGCTCGGCGGGGTGGCGTTGGCCTGGGAGCCCTGGGCGCCCGCCGCGCCGCAGTCCGCGCCCCGCGTCGACCTCATCGGCGACGAGAAGACCGCCGACCCGTGCGCGTTGATCGACCCCGGGCGGCTGCGCGAGTTCGGCCCGACGCAGGTGTTCACCACCTACGGAAACTTCAACCGCTGCGACGCCGTGGTCGACGTCGGCGCCAAAGCCCCGGTGGACGTCGAGCTCCAGCTGATCACCCGCGCTTCCCGGGCCGTGCAGGGCAAGCCGCTGGAGGTCGTGGAGAAGACCCAGAACAACAGCGAGTGCGACCGGACGGTGGTGGTCGACGACACGTACGCCGTCCGCGTCTCGGCGAAGCAGGAAAGCCCCCGGCTGGACCTGTGCACGGTGGCCGAGTCGGCGACCGAGACCGTGCTGGAGGTGCTCCGCGCCGGTCCAGTGCCGCGGCGCGCGGTGCCGTTCCCGGAGGGTTCGCTGGCCCACGTCGACGCCTGCGCGCTGCTGGACGACGAGTCGCTGACCACGCTCGCCGCGGTCGACGGCGACTCGGCGGTGAACGTGTTCGGGAACTGGGCGTGCAAGTGGTTCAGCACGGTCGGCGGGCCCGGCATCAACCTGCGCTACGACCAGCACCCGGCGCAGGAGATGGTCCGGGGCGAGCGGACCGACGTGGCCGGCCGGGCGGGGTACGTCCAGCTGGACCCGGGTTCCGGCACGAGCTGCACGGTCGCCGTCCCGCACCGGCCGGCGAAGGGGCCGCAGCGGGACAACATCGACGTGATGGTGCTGACCGTGCGCGGCGACCGACCGGGCATCGAGTACTGCGGACCGGCCACCGGCCTGGCGGCGGTGGCCGTCAAGAAGTTGCCCTCCTGACGGCCCCGCCAGGCGGCTACCGCGAGTGGGGGCCGACGTCGGCGGCCCCGAGCGGCTTGCGGACGACCGGGGCGTCCGACCGTTCGTCCGCGCCGACATCGGGGACGCCGGCGCGCGGCTGGCCGTCCATGTCGTCGGTGACGAACGCGAAGCGGCCGGTGCCGGTGCCGACCGCCGGGCTGCCCGCGCAGATCCGGTGCACCTGTCCTTCGCGGCGCAGCAGGGGATCGACCGTGCGGATGGCCTCGGCGGGCTGGGTGACACCGACGGTCGCGGTGCCGGTCGGCCACGCGATGTTCCCGGCGTAGGTCATGTTCACCGGCGCCTTGCGCTCGTCGAACAGCTTGCCGTGGGCGCCGGTCACCACGTTGTCGGCGATGGTGGAGTCGACCGGCGGGTAGGTGTAGTTGGTGCCGATCTCGATGTTGGAGACGTTGTCCACGAACGTGTTGTGCACGATGGTGGCCCGGTAGACGCGCCAGTGCGCGTTCAACGCGCCGGAGGTGTCCACGTCGCCGCCGTCGACCTGGAGGGCGGCGTCGTAGCCGGTGCCGGTCAGGCCCTCGAAGTGGTTGTTGTAGATCTTGTGGTCCTGGCCGTAGATCCGGATGCCGCCGGTGCCCGCTTTGCCGCCGCCGAGGAAGAAGTTGCCGTAGAACGAGCCGCGATCGCCGTGGCGGTGCGACAACGTCCCTTGCGAGGTCCGGAAGGTGTTGTAGCGCACGGTGTTGTCGTTGCTCTTCACGGACACGATCTCGGGGTCGCCGTCGCAGTTCTCGAACAGGTTGGCCTCCACCACGGTGAACCCGCTTGAGCGGGAGATCGTGCTGCGGCCGACCCGGATGGCCTCCATCTCGTTCTGGGCGCGGGGTCCGATGTTGCGGAAGTGGTTGTGGTCGATGCGGTCGTGTTGGGACTGCTGGGTGTCCGAGCCTTCGATGGCGATGAAGTTGCCCAGCTGGTGCTTCTCCTCGAACAGGTTGTGGTCGATCCGGTTGTGGTGGCTGTCCGCGCCCCGGATGAGCACCCAGTGCAGGGTGGACTCTTCAGCGAGCCGGAAGTGGTTGCGCGTCAACCGGATGTGGTTGGAGCTGGTGATCAGCAACGTCGAGCGGTTGGTCCAGGTGAACCCCTCGAACGTCACGTGGGAGGAGTTCGCGACCTCCAGTTGGCCGTCGTCGACCACGGCCCGGCCGCGGTGGGCCGCCACGACGGTGATGGGCTTGGCCGCGGTGCCGTGCCGGCCGCTCATCGCGCCGATCGCGTACCGGCCGTCGGCGACCACGATCCGGTCGCCCGCGCGGGCGTCGGCCAACGCGGTGCTCAGCTGGGTCGAACTGCGCACGTAGACGGTGCGGTCGGTCGCCGACGCGGTCGGCCCCGTCAGCGCCGAGACCACCGACACGAGCAGCACCACCAGGAACGCACGACGAGCCCGTGTCATCGGAACCCCTTTTCGGACCGGAGACAGAACATGCGCGCCAGCGTCGTCGACCACTCTCGGGACCCGTCCCGAGCGGTCGGGGAGGGGTCCCCGAACACCGCCGCCACGCTGTGGCGCATGGGCGATTTCGAAGTGACCATCGAAACACTCCACGGTGTGGTCGGGCTGACCGACAAGATGCGGGACGACCTGTCCGAGACCACGCAGCACAGCCGGCCGCTGGCGCAGATCCAGCCCCCGATGCAGGACCCGGCGACCACCGCCTTCGTCGCCGCCGCCTCCCAGGCCGGGCAGGCGCACCTGGACTCCGTCACCCGGATCGGGCAGCAGGTGCGGACGCAGGGCGACGAGCTGCGCGCGTCGGTGGAGCAGTACGCGACCACCGAGCAGGGCAACCACCAGCGGCTGGCGGTGGCGGACTGATGGCCGGGCTCAGCGGGTACGAGATCTTCACGATGGTGTCGCAGGGCGCCGGCCCCGCCGGGCTGGTCCAGGCGGCGGACGTGACGCGCGCGGCGAGCACGCGCCTCCAGGGCGTCGGCGACCAACTGCGCCGCACCACCACGGACATGCGGGCCGCGTGGCGGGGCGCCGCGTCGGACGGGGCCGCGCGGGCCACGCAGCCGATCGAGCAGGCCCTCCAGCGCGAGCAGGAGACCCTGGGCCAGGTCGACGCGGCGCTGCGGGCCCAGGCGCAGTCCTACGAGCGGCTCCGGGCGCAGGTGCTGCCGATGGCCACGCCGCAGCCGCCGGAGCTGACCCTGTTCGACCAGCTGACGCCGTGGGACACCGACAACGAGATCACGCGCAGGGAGTGGTTCGAGGCCGACGCGAACAACCGCCGCGTCTACGCGGAGTACGTCGCGGCCACGGGCCAGAACCAGGCGATGCTCCCGCAGGCGGCCCAGGCCGCCGGCGCGCAGGGCGGGAACACCGCCGTGCAGTCCGCGGGTGGCGCCGGTGCGAAGTCGGCTTCGTCCGCGCCGCCCCAGGTCGCGGGCGCCGGCGCGGGCGGGACCACCGCGCCGTCGTCGGCCGGCGCTGGTGGTGGTTCCGCGTCGGCGCCGTCGGGCGGGGGCATGCCGTCGGGCGGGGGCCGGACTTCGGCGAGCGAGGCCGAGGGCGCGGCCGGTGGCCGGACGCCGGTCCTGCCCGGGCCGGGAACGCCGAAGCAGCCCAGTGACCGGACGGCGACGGCCGACGCGTCGCTCAGCGCGCTGGGTGGCGTGCCGATCGCGCCGCGGCCGGCGTCGGGCCGGGACACCGCGCACACGTCGAACCTGCCGAAGGGCGACCACCTGGGCGGCGGTGGCGGTGTCGCGCCGGTGCTGCCGGGCGGGATCGGCACGGGTGATCCGACCGGTACCAGGGGCGGGCGGGGTCCCCTGGGTGCCGGCGAGCGCTCGGGCGTGCTCGGCAAGACGCTGCCTCCCGGTGCTCCCGGCGGCGCTTTCACCAGTGCTCCCGGCGGCAAGCCCGCGATGGCCGGGGTGGGCGGCGGGTTCGCGCCGCACGCCGGGTACGCGCGCGACGAGGAGGAGAGGGTGCACAAGCGCACCGTGTACCTCGACGAGGACACCGACGCGCTGGTCGGCCGGCTGCCCGGCAGCGTGACGCCCGTGATCGGGGAGGACTGATGTTGCGCGCGCCGGTGGTGCTGTCGGACACCGCGTTCGACGTGCTGTGGCACCACGACGACCTCGGCGACCACCACACCGTGCTGCACGTGCCGCCCGCCGAGGCCAACGTCCTGGAGGTCGAGCACGAGCTGTACCGCGAGGGCGTGCGGGTGGACGACACGCTGGAGGCGTTGCGGGTGCTCGCGTTCGCCGACCTGGAGTACTTCGGCTGGATCGGGTTCAACCGCGAGGTGACGCTGCCGGTGGTCGCCGCCGCGGCGGGCCGGCACGGGGTGCTCGCGTTGCGGGACAACGGTCACGTGCGGATCGAGGCGGTGCACGGCGACCCGTCGGACACGCTCGCGGCGTGCCTGCCGGAGGTGCCGCCCGGGCGGGGCGCGTCGATCAACGCGCGGGAGGAGGAGGCGCGGGGGTCGCGGGCGCTGGTCGAGCTGATGCAGCGCCCGCGGTCGGGGGTGGCGAAGCTGTACGCGGCGCGGCGGGACCGGTACGGGCGGCGTCGGCGGTCGGAGTCGTTCGTGACCACGCTGGACTGCCCGGACGGGCGCTGGCTGGTCGTCCGCTACGCCGACCGCCGGGGCCAGCGCTGGGTGCACGCGACCCCGGCGGCGCGCCCGGTCATCAGGGAGTGGCTTCGCCGCCTCGGCGGCTGACCGCCGGCAGCGGGCCGACCGCGCGGCCGGCCCGCTGCCGGTGTCCCAGCAGGTGAGCGCTCGAACCGGAAGATCACCCGAAAGAGGTACGGTCCGACCCGTCCGGCCGTTGACACGGCCATCGGCCTGCTCGACGAGCAGGGGAGGGGAGACGATCCGTGCGCCGTCGTACGCGTGGCACCGCTGTTGCCGCGATCGCGCTGACCAGCCTCTTGCTGGGCGCCTGCGCGAAGGACCCCGGTGGGGGCACCGCCGGCTCGACCACCGCGACCGGTGCCGCGTGCGAGTTCGCACCGCCACCCAGCCCGCCCGCCAACTCGACCACCAGTGCCGCGGAACAACGCAGCGGTGAGAAGATCGACGGGAGCGCGCTGAAGATCGGCCTGGCCTACGACATCGGCGGCCGCGGCGACGCGTCGTTCAACGACCTCGCCGCCGCCGGGTTCGACCAGGCGATCAAGGACCTGGGGGTGAAGAAGGAGAACACCCGCGAGCTGTCCGCCGCGCCGAACGAGGACGAGTCGGTGAAGCGGTCCCGCCTGCGGCAGCTCGCGCGCGACGGGTTCAACCCGATCGTCGCGGTCGGGTTCGCGTACACGGAGTCGTTGAAGGTCGTCGCGCCGGAGTTCCCGGACGTCCGGTTCGGCCTGGTGGACTCGGCGGTGGACGGCGCGGCCAACGTGACGCCGCTGGTGTTCGCCGAGCAGGAGGGCGCGTTCCTGGCCGGTGTGGTGGCCGCGTACCAGAGCAAGAAGTGCCACGTCGGTTTCGTGGGCGGCGTCGACATCCCGTTGATCCACAAGTTCGAGGCCGGCTACACCCAGGGCGCGAAGGCCGCCGCGCCGAACATCGTGGTGGAGCGCAAGTACATCACCCCGGCCACCGACTTCAGCGGCTTCCAGGACCCGGCGAAGGGCTCGGAGACCGCCAAGGGCCTCATCGACAAGGGCGCGGACGTCCTCTACCCGGCCGCGGGTGCCTCGGGCATCGGCGTCTTCTCCGCGGTGAAGCAGGCGGGCGTGCTGGCGATCGGCTGCGACGCCGACCAGTACCACCAGCCCGCACTGGCCGACACCCGGGACGTCATCGTCGCGTCGAGCCTCAAGCGCGTGGACGTGGCCGTCAACGACTTCGTCACCGCCGCCGCCCGCAACGACCTGTCCTCCCTGCCCAAGGTCTTCGACCTCAAGGTGAACGGCGTCGGCTACGCCACGTCGGGCGGCAAGGTCTCCTCCGAGTTGCAGGGCATCCTGGAAGCCTTCAAGGCCCAGATCATCGAGGGCAGGATCAAGGTCGCCGACAAGCGGTAACCCTGCGGGCCGGGTCGCGGTTGGGGCATGCTCGGACGGCATGATCGACGATTTCGCGAAGGACTACCTGCACGGCGACCTCCGAGAGGTCCGCGAGGTGATGCTCCGCAAGCTCGACGGGCTGTCCGAGTACGACGTCCGCCGTCCCCTGACCGCGACCGGCACCAACCTCCTCGGCCTGGTCAAGCACCTGACCGTGACCGAGGCCCGGTACTTCGGCGAGGTCTTCGGCCGCCCGTTCCCCGAGCCCGTCTTGCGGTGGGACGACCTTGAGCGGCGTGGCACCGACCTCTGGGTGACCGAACACGAGACCCGCGAGGAGATCACCGACCGCTACCGGCGCGCCTGGGCGCACTCCGACGCCGCGATCGCCGCCCTCGCCGTCGACGCGCCCGGCCACGTGCCGTGGTGGCCGCGCCCCGACGTCATGCTGTTCAACGTCCTGGTCCACGTGCTGACCGAGACCACCCGGCACGCCGGTCACGCCGACATCCTGCGCGAGCAGTTGGACGGTGCGGTGGAGATGGACCCGGAGGGCATGGTCCGGCGCGGCCAGGACGCGGCTTATTGGGCTCGCCGGCACGCGGAGATCGAACGGGCGGCCCAGGCGGCTCGCAGCCGCTGACGTACGCAGAACCGCGCATGGCGAGCGGGCCGGCCGGGGCGGCGGTGTTCGCGGATACCGGCAGAGTCGCCGGGGATCGCGGAGATTCGCACTCTCCGCCACTTTCAACTTATAGCGCACAGGGGGTCTTGCGGCAAGACCCGGTCTGTGCCGCAGAATCTGCGACCGCTGCGCGACGATCGACGTACTGAGGGAGAATCAGTGGTGGCTTCAGGTCGTCATGTGCTGGGATTTCCGGAGATCGACCAGAGCCGGGCGGCGGTCGTCGGGGGGAAGGGCGCGCACCTGGCGGAACTGTCCCGGATCGACGGCGTTCGCGTGCCGCCCGGCTTCTGCGTGACCACGGACGCTTTCCGCCGGGTGGTGGCGGACGCGCTCGCCGATCGGATCGAGCGGCTGTCGCGCCCGGACGACGCGATTGGTGCGCTGAGCGCAGACCTCCGCCGTGCCGTTGAAGCGGTCACGATCCCCGACGACGTGGCGGCGGCGATTTTCGCCCGTTTGGATGACAACGCGGCCTATGCGGTTCGTTCCAGTGCGACCGCCGAGGACCTGCCGACGGCGTCTTTCGCGGGCCGGCACGACACGTACCTGAATGTCGTGGGGCGTGAGGCGGTTCTCCAGCACATCAAGTCGTGCTGGGCTTCGCTGTTCACCGAGCGGGCCGTGGCGTACCGCCTGCGGAGCGGTTTCGACCACCGCAAGGTGCAGATGGCCGTGGTGGTGCAGCGGATGGTCGTGCCGGAGGCGTCCGGGGTGTTGTTCACCGCCGATCCGGTCACGTCGAACCGGAAGGTCGTCAGCGTGGAGGCCGGGTTCGGCCTGGGGGAGGCGCTGGTGTCCGGTCTGGTGAACGCGGACGTCTACAAGGTCCGGGACGGCGAGATCGTCGAGAAGAAGGTCGCGAGCAAGCGCTTGGCCGTGCACGCCGTGCCCGGGGGCGGGACGCGGGAGGTGGCGATCGAGCCCGGAGCGCAGCAGCAGCCTGCGCTGACCGACGAGCAGGTGCTGCGGCTGGCGGGGTTGGGCCGGCGGATCGAGGCGCACTTCGGCCGGCCCCAAGACATCGAGTGGTGCCTGGTGGACGGCGGTTTCCAGGTCGTGCAGAGCCGGCCGATCACCACGTTGTTCCCGGTCCCGGAGGCCGCGGACGAGGCCAACCGGGTTTACCTGTCGGTCGGCCACCAGCAGATGATGACCGACGCGATGAAGCCGTTGGGCCTGTCGGTGTGGCAGTTGACCACGCCACGACCGATGGCCGAGGCCGGCGGGCGGCTGTTCGTGGACGTCACCGCGCACTTGGCGACCGAGAAGGGCCGTGACGCACTCCTGGACGCCCTGCGCACGTCCGACCCGCTGACCGGCGACGCCCTGCGCACCGTCCTGGACCGGGACTTCCTCCCGGCCCCGTCTTCCGCCGATCCCACCGTGCCGCCGGTCACCCCGGCCCCGTCTACGATCGACAACGATCCCGCCATCGTGGCTGAGTTGATCGCGAACTGGCAGACGTCACTAGCCACCCTTTCCCGCGATATCCGGACCAAGCAGGGATCGGCCCTGCTCGACTTCATCCGCGAAGACCTGCAAGAACTGCGCCGGCTCCTGTTCGAGCCGCGCAGCTACCAGGCGATCATGGCCGGGATGGACGCGACTTGGTGGCTCAACCAGCACATGCACGAGTGGCTGGGCGAGGAGAACGCCGCCGACACGCTCACCCAGTCCGCGCCCGACAACATCACTTCCGAGATGGGCTTGGCGCTCTTGGACGTAGCCGACGCGATCCGCCCGCACCCGGAGGTGGTCGAGTTCCTGCGCCAAGTCGAGGACGATCGTTTCCTCGACGAACTCCCCAAGCTCTCCGGCGGCCCTGAATCACTCCACGCGATCCGGACCTACCTCGACAAGTACGGGATGCGCTGCGTGGGCGAAATCGACATCACCAGGCCGAGGTGGAGCGAACACCCCACCGCCCTGGTGCCCGTGATCCTCGGCAACATCGACACCTTCGAGCCCGGAGCCGGCCGGCGGCGGTTCGACCAGGGCCGGCAGGAGGCGTGGCAGAAGGAGCAGGGCCTGCTGGAACGCTTGCGGGCGTTGCCGGACGGGGACGCGAAAGCCGAGGAAACCAAGTCGACGATCGACCGCCTGCGGACTTTCATCGGCTATCGCGAGTACCCCAAGTACGCCATGATCAGCCGCTACTTCATCTACAAGCAGGCCCTGCTGGCCGAAGCCGATCGCCTGGTGCGGACCGGTGTTCTCGATACCCGCGAAGACATCTACTACCTCCGCTTCGAAGAACTCCACAACGCCATCCGCACCGGCCACGTCGACAACGACCTGATCCGCCAGCGCGCGGATGCCTTCACCACCCACCAAACCCTTACCCCACCCCGAGTCCTCACCTCCGACGGCGAAACCATCACCGGCACCTACCGGCGCGAGAGCGTCCCGACTGACGCCCTGGCAGGCCTTCCCGTCTCCACCGGCATCGTCGAGGGCCGCGCCCGCGTGGTGCTGGACATGACCGAAGCCGACCTGGAAGCCGACGACATCCTGGTCACGTCCTACACCGACCCCAGCTGGTCGCCGGTCTTCGTCATGATCAAGGGTCTGGTCACCGAGGTAGGCGGCCTCATGACCCACGGCGCCGTGATCGCCCGCGAGTACGGCCTGCCGACCGTCGTGGGCGTGGAGAACGCGACGCGGCTGATCCGGGACGGTCAGCGGATCCGGGTGAACGGCACGAACGGCTACGTCGAGATCCTGCCGTAACCGCGGCCCCCGTGGCCTCCGGCGTGGAATGCTCGTCCGATGGCTTCGCCGACGTCGCTGCTCGCCTGTGCCCGGAACGACGTGACGCTGGACCGCGTGACGGCCCTGGTGGCACAGGAACCCTCCGAGAGCTTGACCTTGGAGTACAAGGAGAAGTTCAGCCCCCAACTGGTCAAGTCGGTGGCCGCGATGGCGAACACGTACGGCGGTCTGATCATCGTGGGCGTCGCGGACCGGCCAGGGGGTGATCGGGTCGTGGGCGCGGAGCCGGACACGGTCGACAAGATCGTCAACACCTGCTTCGAACGCCTGGAACCGCCGTTCGAGCCGGAGATCATCGAACTGGCCCTGCCCGAGGGGACGGGCCGGTCGGTGGTGGTGGTCCGGGTCCACCCCGACCGCGCACCCAGGCCCGTGCTCCTCGACGGCCGGGCGATGATCAGGCTGCACGGCCGCAACGCGGTGGCCGACCGCACCCGGCTGGGACAGCTGTTCAGCGAGTCCACCGCGTCGAGGTCGTCGTACGACGGGTGGATCCCGACCCCGCACCTGAACCTCGACAACCCCGACGAGCCGAAGCCGGCGGTCCTGCTGCGCGGCGGGCTCCGGGTTCCGGTGGGTGAGGCGGTCGCGTGGCGGGCGTTGTCCGAGCGGGCGACGACGGCGGTGGCCGGGGCGTTGGACGAATCGCCGCTGAGGAGGGCGATGACGGCGTGGTGCACGGAGATCGGCCTGCGCGCGCCGGATGGGTTCCGCCTCGCCGGGCACAACCGCGCCCGCCGACTCCGCCTGGTCGCATCGGCCCGCGCCGACCGCCACGTGGTCGAGGCCGTGGCCGAGGTGCAGCTTCCGCAGACGTACGGAACGCCGCACTCGGACCTGCTGCTCACCCTGGACCTCCTGGCCGGTGTCGGCCCGGAGATCCCCGACGTCGACATCGTCCCGGACCTGATCCTGCGCGAGGACGTCGAGCCACGCGGGCGGTTGCGCGAGCTGCCCGCGTGGCCGTCGCGGTTGGCGGTGCACCGACTTCGAGACCTGCTCGACGCCATCGTCGCGACGCTGGTCGACCCGGCCGTCACCACGGCGTTGGCGGCGGTCGCGGACGTCGACCCCGTTCTGGTGCCCTGGCCGCGCACGGTGGCGTTCCGGTCCGTCGCCGACGTGTCCCGACTGCTCGACGAGCCGACGCTGACCCGGATCTCCGGCACCGGCGGCTCCTACGGTGCCGACATGGTGGCCAATCCGGCACTCGACCCCCGTGATCAGGGCCAACGGGCGTCACGCTCAAGACCGGCCCCAACCGGGTCGTCCACTCCGTCGACACCAGCCAGGACCGCGTCGAGGCGACCCTGCCGCCGGCGGACGTCCTCGACCCGCTGCGCGAGGTCTTCCGGGCCGCCGAGGCGCAGCAGGCCGTGGTGCGGGCCGGTGGCACGCCGGCGGTGGACGAGGAGGCCCGGGGACGGGCGTTGGTCCTCGACGTGGTCAAGACCGAGGCCCGCGAGCCCCGGCAGGTCCGCCTCATCCGGGGGCGGTTCTGGATCTACCGGTACGAGGCGGAGGAACGGCTGCCCGCCGCGGACGGCCGCAGGCTCACCCTGGACCTGCCGCCGGTCGACGACTCGATCGAGGACGGCAAGGACTACCTGGTCGCCGAGATCACCTTCACCATGCCGATCGACGGCGACGGCCCGGTGACCTGGAAGGCGCTGTTCGAGCCGGTGACGCGGTCGGTGCTGTACCTGCGGGCGATGGTCAGCGACCTGACCGGCCGGGTGTTCGACCTGGACCCGGTGACCAAGACCGCGAACACCGCGCTCAGTTCGACGTCCGACAACGCGGCGCTCGACCCGCACCGCGACACCGTCACCCTGATGAACCTCGACCCGCCGTCCAACGGGACCCAGACCCTGCGCGGCACGTTCGGCGAGGTGCGCGAGGTCGAGGGCGAGGTCGTCGAGGCGCCGGCGAACCCGGCCGGCACGGATTTCAACTTCGCCTACGTGAAGGTCAAGAACCGGGGCACGAAGACCGCCCACGACGTGGTGGTCAGCGGCTACCACACCAAGCCGGGCGCGGGTTTGCTGTGGCCCAACGATTTCGAGCCGCTCGACACCCCGCGGGTCGTCGTGGGCGCGCCGGCGGGCGACAGCGCCGAGGAAGTGACGGTCGGCCCGTTCGAGTGGACGCCGGACGTCAACGCGTTCGGCCACGACTGCCTGCTGATGATCGCCCGCGCCACCGGCGATGCGTCCAATGTGGACACCTTCACCGCCGGGGAGGTCATCCCGGAGTGGCGGCTGGTGCCCAACGACAACAACATCGGCCAGCGCAACGTGCACCCGGTGCCCGGGAACCCGGTCGGGCTGGTCGAGGCGCTGAAGAACGTGGCGATCTGGGTGCGCAACCCCGAGCCCCGGCGCGCCAAGGTGACCTTCGACGTGCGCCTGCCGCGGGCGTTGGCCGACGCCGGCCGGCGGCTCGACCTGGCCGGCGTCGACCAGGACGGCCTGGACCTCAAGCCGGGCGGACGGCGCCGCCGGGTGAAGCTCCAGTTGGTTGAAGGCGGGGCGTGGGACCCGGGCGCCATCGGCGTGGAGGACCGGGACGTCCGGATCGACGTGCGGGCCGGCGGGAACCTCGTGGGCGGCATGACCTACCGGCTCGACCCGGAACTGCAACACCCGCACAACCGGCACGACTGACCACGCGAGTTCGACCCGGTTCGTCCTGGTTGGCTAACGGTTTCGTGCACTTCTTCAGCGGATGGGAAGCATTGCCCGGCCCGAGTGGCTGTGGTTATGGTCGACCCGACAACTATCGGTTCCTCGATCGAAAGTTTCGGTCGGCCACCCGTCCTGGCGGGTGTTTCCCAGAAAGCGCTTACATGAAACTGACAGCGAAGTCGGTCTCACGAGTCGCGCTCGTGTCGACCTTGGTGGCCGCCACGGCGGGCGCCGCGGTCCTGGTGGCGGCGCCCGCCAGCGGCGCCGCGTCCACGCTCGCCGCGGCGGCCCAGCAGAGCGGCCGGTACTTCGGCACCGCCGTCGCCGCGGGCAGGCTGGGTGACTCGACCTACACCGGGATCCTCAGCCGCGAGTTCGACATGGTCACCGCCGAGAACGAGATGAAGATGGACGCCACCGAGCCGAACCAGAACCAGTTCAGCTACGGCAACGCCGACCGGATCGTGAACCACGCCCGCAACCAGGGCAAGCGGGTGCGCGGGCACGCCCTGGCGTGGCACTCGCAGCAGCCGGGCTGGATGCAGCGCATGGAGGGTTCCGCGCTGCGCCAGGCGATGCTGAACCACGTCACGAAGGTGGCGAGCTACTACCGGGGCAAGATCTACGCCTGGGACGTGGTGAACGAGGCCTTCGAGGACGGCAGCTCCGGCGCGCGCCGCAACTCCAACCTCCAGCGCACCGGCAACGACTGGATCGAGGCCGCGTTCCGCGCCGCGCGTGCCGCCGACCCGGGTGCGAAGCTCTGCTACAACGACTACAACACCGACAACTGGTCGCACGCCAAGACCCAGGCGGTGTACCGGATGGTGCAGGACTTCAAGTCGCGGGGCGTGCCGATCGACTGCGTCGGCTTCCAGGCGCACTTCAACAGCGGCAACCCGGTGCCGTCGAACTACCACACGACGTTGCAGAACTTCGCCAACCTCGGCGTGGACGTGCAGATCACCGAGCTGGACATCGAGGGCTCGGGGTCGACCCAGGCGCAGCAGTACCAGGGCGTCACCCAGGCGTGCATGGCGGTGTCGCGGTGCACGGGCATCACGGTGTGGGGAATCCGGGACAGCGACTCGTGGCGCTCGTACGGGACCCCGCTGCTGTTCGACAACTACGGCAACAAGAAGGCCGCGTACACGTCGGTCCTCAACGTCCTGAACAGCGGCACGGGCAGCACCGGCCCGACCACCACGTCGTCGAGCCCGAACCCCGGTGGTTGCACCGCGACCTACTCCGAGGGCGAGAAGTGGAGTGACCGGTTCAACGGGAACGTCACGGTGACGGGCACGAACAACTGGATCGTGACGGTGACGGTGAGCACCCCGCAGAAGATCATCGCGACGTGGAACACCAGCCCGAGCTGGGACTCCACCGGCAACGTGATGACCGCGCGGCCGAACGGGAACGGCAACACGTTCGGGTTCACGGTGATGCACAACGGCAACTGGACCTGGCCGACGGTGTCCTGCCGCGTCGCCTGACCCTCCGCGGCAGGACCCGGACCAGCCCGGGTCCTGCCGCGCTGCCCGCGGTCACGACGACGAACGCACGACCAGCCGGGGTTCGATGACCACTCGGTGTGCCGGGCGGTGGGGGTCGTGGTCGCGGAGGCGGGCGGCCAGTAGGGCCACCGCGGCGCGGCCTACCGCGGCCTTCGGGGGGCGGACGGCGGTCAGGGGTGGGTCGCACAGTTCGGCGACCTCGTCGTCGTAGGTGACCACGGCCAGGTCGCGGGGCACGTGCACACCGCGTTCCTGGCAGCGCTGCACCAGCGAAATCGCCTCCGGGTCGGAGTGGACCAGCAGCGCCGTCGTACCGGTCGCCGCGCACCGGTCCAGCAAGGCGTCCAGGGCGGCGGGCCAGGCCGGGTCGCGGCTGTCGGCGGTGCGCACGTCCGGGGTGCCCTCGACGGGCAGGCCCAGGCGTTCGCACGCCTCGCGCCAGCCCCGGCGCACGTGCGGTGACGTCGGGCTGGTCACGGTGGTGCACACGCCGACCCGCCGGTGGCCCGCCTCCGCCAGGTGCACCACGGCCATCGCCGCACCCCGCGCGTGATCGCTCACCACGGACTCGACGACCTCGCGGTAGCTGTCGCCGGGCGTGCGCTCCAGCAGCACGACCGGCAGGTCCACCGAGCGCAGCCACTCGACCAGCGCCTCCCCCTCCGCTCCGGTGGTGGTCGGGGCGACCAGCAGCCCGTCGACGGCACCCGTCTCGACCAGCCGGGCCAGCTGGCGGCGCTCGTCGGCGGCCTCGTAGGTCGCGCCGCGCAGCACGATCCGCACATCCTCCTCGGCCGACGCCTCCCGCACCCCCTTGATCACGTCGGGCCAGTAGTAGTCCAGCGACGGGACGACCATGCCCACGGTGGGCAGTTCCCCGGCCGGCGGGGCGGTGCCGGGCACGGGACCGCCGGCGACCGTCGCGCCGCCGCGGACGCGGTGCACGAGGCCCTGTTCGGCGAGGAAGTTGATGTCCCGGCGGACGGTGATCGCGGAGACGTCGAGCGCGTCGGCCAGGTCGTGCACGCGGGCGGTGCCGCGGTCCCGGATCAGCTCGACCACCTTGGCGCGGCGTTCCGCGGGCAGCATGTCGGAGGTCGTCACGGTCACAATCATCCTCCGATCGGATCTGATCGTCACTGATTCGAACAGTCTTGACCTGAAAACTCTGATCGAAGATGATCGGTGCGTCGATCGTGCGCAACCGGCGGCCCTGCGGAGGACGAGTGACCGACCGACCCCAAGCGCTGCTCGTCATGGCGCGACGCCACTTCCGCGTCCAGTTCCACCGCCCCCAACTCGACCGGCTGGCCCGGCTGGTCGACCTGGGCGACCCGTTGTGCGCCACCGAGTTGGACTCCGCCGCCGCGCGCGACCGGTTGCGCGAGACCGACGTCCTGCTCACCTCCTGGGGCGCGCCCCGGCTGACCGCCGAACGGCTGGCCGCCGCGCCCCGGCTGCGCGCGGTCTTCCACTGCGCCGGCACGGTGCGGTCGCTGGTGTCCGACGAACTGTGGCGACGAGGTGTCCTGGTCACCACCGCGGCCGACGAGAACGCCATCCCGGTCGCCGAGTTCACGCTCGCCGCCATCGTGTTCGCCGGCAAGAAGGCGCCGTTCCTGGCCCAGGACGCCCGCGCGCACCGCGCCGACTGGTCCTACACCGCGTTACGCGGCGAACTGTCCAACCGGGACCGGACGATCGGCGTCGTCGGCTTCTCCCGCGTCGGACGCCGGGTGGTGGAACGGCTGCGCACCCTGGACGTGACGGTCCTGGTGACCGACCCCTACGCCGACCCGGCGCTGGTCCGGGCGGCGGGCGCCCGCCGGGTGGAACTGCCGGAACTCCTGAGCGCCAGCGACGTCCTCACGCTGCACGCGCCGGAACTGCGCTCCACCCGCCACCTGATCGGCGCGCGGGAACTGGCCATGCTCCGCGACGGCGCCACCCTCATCAACACCGCGCGCGGCGCGCTGGTGGACACCGCCGCGCTGGAACGGGAGTGCGCCGCCGGGCGGCTCGACGCCATCCTCGACGTCACCGACCCGGAGCCGCTGCCCGCCGACTCGGTCCTCTACACCCTGCCCAACGTGATGATCACCCCGCACGTGGCGGGCTCGCAGGGCGCGGAGACCCGCCGGCTGAGCGACAGCGCGATCGACGAACTGGAACGCCACCTGGCGGGCCTGCCGCCGCGCGCCGCGGTCACCGCCGACACGCTCGGGATGAGCGCATGACCGTCTCGCCGATCACCGGGTGGACCCGCGAGCACTGGGCGGCGCTGGCCGACCGGATGCTCCTCGCGGCCAGGGAGCACGCCTCGCCCGACCACGCCCGGATCACGCCACCCGGCCCGCCCGGCGGCTACGGCACGGCGGTGGACGGCCTGGAGGGCTTCGCCCGGACCCTGCTGCTCGCGGGTTTCCGGCTGGCCGGCGAGCACGGCCGCGACCCGCTGGACCTGGCCGGCTGGTACGCGCGCGGGCTCGACACCGGCACCGACCCCGCCTCGCCGGAGCGCTGGCCGCGGCCGGACGAGCACCCGCAGGCCAAGGTCGAGGCCGCCGCGCTGGCCCTGGTGCTGGACCTGACCCGGCCGTGGCTGTGGGACCGGCTGGACGAGGTCGCGCGGCAGCGCGTGGTGGACTACCTTTCGCCGGTGGTCGGCGACGACACCTACCCGCGCTGCAACTGGGTGTGGTTCCGGATCGTGGTGCAGACGTTCCTGCGCTCGGTCGGCGGGCCGTGGCGGGCCGACGACGTCGCCGCCGACCTGGCCGCGCACGACTCGTTCCACCGCGACGAGGGCTGGTTCGCCGACGGCGACGAGCGGGCGTTCGACCACTACTGCGGGTGGGCGCTGCACCTGTACCCGGTGCTGTGGGCCCGGATGCGCGGGGCGGGGGAGTGGGCCGACCGGGCCGCCGGGGACGTCGCGCGGCTCGACCGGTTCCTGCTCGACCACCTGCGCCTGGTCGGCGCGGACGGGTCGCCGCTGGTGCAGGGCCGCAGCCTGGTCTACCGGTTCGCGGCGGCGGCGCCGTTCTGGGTGGGCGCGTTGGCGGGCGTGACCTCGGCGGGACCGGGTCTGCTGCGCCGCGCCGCGTCCGGCGTCCTCGCGCACTTCGCCGACCGGGGCGCGCCGGACGAGCGGGGCCTGCTGACCCTGGGCTGGCACCACGAGTGGCCCGCGCTCGCGCAGTCCTACTCCGGGCCGTCCTCGCCGTACTGGGCGGCCAAGGGGATGCTCGGGCTGGCCCTGCCCGCCGACCACCCGGTGTGGACCGCGGTGGAGGAGCCGCTGCCCGTGGAACGGGCCGACGAGACGTGGTGCGCCGGACCGCCGGGCTGGGTGGTGTCGGGCACCCGGGCCGACGGGATCGTGCGCGTGGTCAACCACGGCACCGACCACGAGCACGTCGGCGCACGGGTCGGCGACTCACCCCTCTACACGCGGCTGGGCTACTCGACGGCCACCGCCCCGCTGCTGTCCGAACGGGCGTGGACCTCGCCGATGGACCAGTCCGTCGTGCTCCTGGACGCCCGCGGCACCGCCACCCACCGCGCCGGCATGCGGACCCTGCGCGTCGAACGGGTTGGGGACGCCGTGCTCGGCGCCTCGACCGCCCGAGTCCACCTGCTCGACCCGGTGCCGGGACGCGACCACGGATCCGGGCGGCGCGGCGTGGCGCGCGACCTCGCCGAGATCACCACGGTGTCCGTCCTCAAAGGACCGTGGGAGGTGCGGTGCGCGCGGGTGGCGCCGTTGCCCGACGCGCCGGACGCCCTCCAAAGCGCGGTCGCGCTGCGGATCGGCGGCTGGCCGCTGGCGGCGGAGGAGGTCGAAGTCGACCCGCGACTTGTACAGCACCAAGTCCCGGCCGCGTCGGTCCGCGCGGGCGGCCTGTGCTCGGTCCTCGTCGCGGTGCGCGGCCTGGACCGCGTCGGAGTGGACACCGAGGACGACGCGAGCCCGCTGGGTCCGCGTGCCGCGACACCGTGGGCGACTGGTCCGGTCGCACCGGGCGGGTGGGCGGTCGCGGCCATCGCACTGGGCGGCGGGGTGGCCGGTCCGCCCGCCGTCGACCTCGACCACCGCACGTTGGAAATCCACTGGCCCGACGGGGGACGCACCACCGCCGACCTGCCGCTGTAGACGAAGAGGAGACGGAATCAATGGCGACTCCGAACAAGCCCGCCACACGGCGGCGACTGCTGGCGGCGCTCTCGGCGTTGGCCCTGGTCGTGGCCGGCTGCGGGTCGAGCGAGGACGAGGGCGGGCCGGTCACGCTGACCGTGTCGGTGTGGAACCTCGCGGGCACGCCCGAGTTCAAGGCGCTGTTCGACGCCTTCGAGCGGGCCAACCCGGACGTGGACGTCCAGCCGGTGGACATCCTCGCCGACGACTACCCGCAGAAGGTCACCACGATGCTCGCCGGCGGCGACAAGACCGACGTGATCACCATGAAGAACGTCACCGACTACGCCCGCTACGCCGGCCGCGGCCAGCTCGCCGACGTCACCGACCTCGCCCGCGCCGCCAAGGACCTGTCCGGCCTCGACGCGTTCGACGTCAAGGGCTCCTACTTCGCGCTGCCCTACCGCAACGACTTCTGGGTGCTGTACTACAACAAGAAGCTGTTCGCCGAAGCCGGGATCGGCGCGCCGGAAGCGCTGACCTGGGACAAGTACGCCGAGATCGCCCGCAAGCTCACCCGCGAGCGGGACGGCAAGAAGGTCTACGGCGCCTACCACCACACCTGGCGCTCGGTCGTGCACGCGATCGCGGCGGCGCAGACCGGCGGCCACCAGATCACCGGCGACTACACGTTCTTCGCCGACCAGTACCGCACCGCGCTGGGCCTCCAGGACGCCGGCGCGGCCCTCGACTTCGCCACCGCGAGCACGCAGCAGTCCAGCTACCGCACCATGTTCGAGAGCGAGTCCGCCGCGATGGTGCCGATGGGCACCTGGTACGTCGCCGGCGTCCTCGCCGCGCGGGCCAAGGGCGACACGGCCGTCGACTGGGGCGTCGCGCCGATGCCGCAACGGCCGGGCGCGACCGGGGTGACCACGTTCGGCTCGCCGACCGCGTTCGCGGTCAACAAGAACGCCAAGCACCCCAACGCGGCGCGCAAGTTCGTGGAGTTCGCCGCCGGCGCCGAGGGCGCGAAGGCCATCACCGCGGTCGGCGTGGTGCCCGCGTTGCGCGGCAAGGACATCACCGAGCAGTACCTGGCGCTGCCCGGGATGCCGACCGACGAGCTGACCCGCAAGGCGTTCGCGCCCGACAAGATCGCGCTGGAGATGCCCGTGGACGAGCACACCTCGGACGTGGACACCATCCTCCGCGAGGAACACCAGTTGATCATGGTCGGCGACAAGTCCGTCGAGGACGGCATCCGGTCCATGCGCGACCGCGTCGCCGACGTCGTGGACTGAGCCGTGACCATCACGCAGACCCATTCACCGTGCCGCTCCGCCCGCCGCCGGCGCGACACCCTCGTCGGGTGGAGCTTCATCCTCCCCAACCTCCTCGGCTTCGCCCTGTTCACCCTCGTGCCGGTGCTCGCCACGTTCGTCCTGGCCTTCGCCGACTGGGACTCCTACCGCGCGCCGGAGTGGGTGGGGCTGGACAACTTCGCGAAGTTGCTGGAGGACGACAACTTCCGCACGGCGCTCACCAACACCCTGTACTACGCGGCGGGCCACATCCCGCTCACCCTGGTGGCGGCGCTCGCGCTGGCGGTCGTGCTGGACCGGAAGGTCCGCGGTGTGGGGTTCTTCCGCACCGCGGCCTTCCTGCCGTACGTGACCTCGCTGGTCGCCGTCGCCGTGGTGTGGAACATGCTGTTCAACCCGACCGCCGGCCCGGTCAACCAGCTCCTGGGCGTGCTCGGCGTGGACACCCCGCCCGGGTGGGTGACCAGCACCGACTGGGCCATGCCCGCCGTGATCATCACCAGCGTCTGGCGGGACATGGGGTACTACATGGTGCTCTACCTGGCCGGGCTCCAGGCGATCCCGGCGGAGTACTACGAGGCCGCGCGGGTCGACGGCGCCGGCGCGTGGCACCGGTTCCGGCACATCACGCTGCCGTGCCTGCGCCCCACCACGTTCTTCGTCCTGGTGATGCTGACCATCCAGAGCTTCAAGGTCCTCGACCTCATCGTGGTCATGACCAACGGCGGACCCGGCCGCAGCACGCTCGTGCTCGCGCAACTGGTCTACCGCGAGGGCATCGTGGAGGGCCACTTCGGCTACTCGTCGGCGATCGCGCTGGTCCTGTTCGTGATCGTGCTGTCGGTGACCGTGCTCCAGTTCCGGCTCAACGAGCGGAGGAACGCCCCGTGACCGCGCTCGCGTCACCACCCGAGGCCCGTCCCGACTCCCCGGCCCCGACTCCCGTGCGTCGACCGCGCACCCGGTCGCTGCGCACTGTCGCGGCCTACGCGGCGCTCACCGGCATGGCGTTGGTGGTGCTCGTGCCCTTCGCGTGGATGGTGTCGGCGTCGCTGAAGCGGGACAACCAGGTGTTCACCGTGCCGACGCGGTGGATTCCCGAGGAAGTGCGCTGGTCGAACTTCGTCGAGATCTGGGACCGCATCCCGTTGGCCGACCAGCTCGGCAACTCCGCGTTCCTCGCCTCGACGGTCACCCTGCTCCAGGTGCTCACCGGCAGCTTCGCGGCCTACGGCTTCGCCAAGGTCCGATTCCCCGGCCGGGACGCGATTTTCCTTGCCTACATCGCGACCATCGCCGTGCCGTGGCAGGCATACATGGTGCCGCAGTACATCATGATGCAGAAAGCCGAGCTGACGAACACCTACTGGTCGATCGTGCTGTTGCAGGCGTTCGGTGCTTTCGGCGTGTTCCTGCTGCGGCAGTACTACCTGTCGATCCCGGACGAGTTGTGCGAGGCGGCGCGCATCGACGGGCTCAGCGAGTACGGCATCTACCTGCGGATCGTGCTGCCGCTGTCCCGGCCCGCCCTGGCCAGCCTGGCGCTGCTGACCTTCGTCACGACCTGGAACGACTACCTGGGGCCGTTCATCTACCTCACCGGCAACGAGCTGTGGACGGTGCAGTTGGGGCTGAAGTCGTTCGTGGGCCAGTACGACGCCGAGTACGCCATGATCATGACCGGCGCGGTTCTGTCGGTGCTGCCGATCCTGGTGGTGTTCCTCGCGGGGCAGCGGTACTTCATCCGCGGCATCGCCACGACGGGCCTGAAGGGGTGAGCCCGGTGCGGTTGCTCCGCCCTGCCGCGCAGCAGACGTACGAGAAGCTGTTCGGCGCAGTTTATGTCTGCCTCATGGCCAACGTGCTGCTCACCGGGTCCTGTCTGCCCGTGGTGGTGGCGCTGGCGGTGGTGGCGGACCCGGTGGCGTCGTGGCCGTTCTTCGTGGCGCTGTCGGGGTGTTGCGCCCCGGCGCTGGCCGGGGTCTTCGGCGTGTTCGCCGACGGGTCGTCGCGGGTGTGGCGACCGTTCTGGACGGCTTACCGGCGGGCGTTCCGGGCGTCGCTGACCGCGTGGTACGGCGCGGCCCTGGTGGTGGTCGTGCTCGCGGTGGACGCGCGGGCGGTTCCCGCGCTGCTGCCGTTGTTCGTCTCCACCGGTGTCCTGGTGGTGACGTGCGCGCTCGCCGTGATCCTCGTGGCCGCCACCCGTCCCGTTCCGCCGCGGGGGTTGGTGCGCTCGTGCCTGTTCCTGACCGCTCGGCGCTGGTACCTGGCCCTGCTCAACGCCGTCGTGCTCGCCACGGTGGTCGCGGTCGTGCTGCTGCAACCGGTGGCGGGCCTGCTCGTGGCATGCGCGCCCCTGCTCTACGTGGTGTTCGGCAACACCCGGGCGGTGGTCGCGCGGCTGCCTTGATCGTCGCTGCCTTGATCGTCGCTGCCTTGATCGTCGCTGCCTTGATCGTCGCTGCCTGGAGATCCCGACCCCCGGACGGCATCCCGCCGTGAGCCGGCCCAACGCCGGAGTCGGCCTCACGCCGGGAGCCGGCCTCACGCCGGGAGCCGGCCTCACGCCGGGACGTGCAGGTCCTCCAGCACCCGCATGAACGCGCGCGACCACAGCGGCAGGTCCGGCCAGCCGCGGCAGGACACCATGGGTCCGTCGACGGCGTCGGGCAGGTCGACGAACGTCGCGCCCGCCAGTTCCATGTCCACCTTCAACGGCGGGTAGGCGGCGGTGGTGCGGCCCTTCAGCAGGCCGAGGGCGGCGGGCACCTGCGGGCCGTGGCAGATGGTGCCGACCGGGAGGCCGCGGTCGAAGAAGTGGCGGACGATGCGGGCCACGTCGGGGCTGGTCCGGATGTACTCCGGCGCCCGTCCGCCGGGGATCACCAGCCCGTGGAACTCCTCCGGGTCGACGTCGCCGAACGCCACGTCCACCGGCAGCAGGTGGCCGGGTTTCTCCGTGTAGGCGTCGCAATCGGGCTCGAAGTCGTGCACCACCAGCTTCACCGCGCGCTTGGTGGGCGCGGCCACGATCGCCTCGTGACCGCCCTCGCGCAGGCGGAAGACCGGGTACATCGAGTCGAGTTCCTCGGCGGCGTCGGCGGTCAGGATCAGCACCCGAGCCATGCGCGCTCCTCGTCCGGGCATCGAACCGGTTCGATCACGTCGCCCACCCTAGGGAGCCCCGACTGGCGGGCACAAGCGTCCGGACGGGTGTCGAACCGGTTCTGTTCGGACGCCGCGTTTCCGGTCGGAAGTTGAATTGTGAAATTCCTGCGGCGCGGGATTTTTTGATCTCTTCAGCGATTTCGGCGTTATTCCGCGTCATCTCGATCGGGGGTAGGGCTTCACCCGGTCGGATGTGGTTTTGCTGCCGCGTCTCCGCTTCAATGGTCGCCGGTGGGAGATTTTACGTAGATCTTGCAGGCTTTGATCCGCGACCTGTTCCGGCGTGTGGTTCGCCGCCTGGGGGTCGGGATTTCGGGGGAGTCGTGGCGGAGTTGAGCACGGTTCGGGGGAGTCGGGTTCGCTGGTTGGCGTCGGTGTGCGTGGCGCTGGTGGCGGCGAGCCTGGTGCAGCCGGTCACGTGGGCGCGGGCGGTCGCGGGCGAGGTGCCGGGGGTGACGGCGGGCGCGGGGCCGGTGGACCGGCCGGCGCCGGCGTCGGCGCGACCGGACGAGGCGGTGCCACCGGACCGGTGGCCACCGGTCGTGCCCGCGGGCGTCAAGGCGGGCGGCGAACCGCGACAGCTGTCCACTGAGGACTTCGAACGCGTCCGCACCGCGGCACAGGCCGACGAGATCTTCAGCGGAGTCCTGACGCGGCCCGGGTTCGCGCTGGGCGACACCTCGCTGGTGGTCTACTTCGACGTCCGGGACGACGGCCGCGCCTGGTCGTCGTGGCGGGCCAGGGTCTTCGAGGCCTCGACGGGCACCGAGCAGGCCTCGACCGTGCTGCCCCGGTCGGACCTGCGAACCCCGTGCGGCGTGGTGCGGCAGTTCTGCCGGACGTTCGGCGCGCAGGAGGGCTGGGCGCTGGACCCGGGCAAGGAGTACTTCGTCACGCTGGCCGCGGTGCTGGACGCCGGCGGCGAGGTCGTGTCCACCCCCGGCCCGAACACCCGGCCGCGCCGCACGGTGCTGCCGCCGGAGGTCCCGGTCGAGCAGACCTCGGGCTGCGGCTGCGGGGTGGCGTTGAGCACCACCGCGGCCCGGCAGGCGTTCCGCGGCGACGGCGTGAACACCGCGACCGGCGCGTTCACGCGCGTGGAGCCCGACCTGGCGATGGCCTCCTTCGGCGTCCCGTTCGCGTCCACGCGCGTGTACTCCTCGACGCTGACCGCGCCGGGCCTGTTCGGACCGGGCTGGGCGTGGTCCTACGGGATGCGCGTGACCCAGACCGACGACGGCGTGGTCGTGCAGGCCGACGACGGCGCGAGCGTGCGGTTCCGGCCGGCCGACGGCGGCGGCTTCCGGCGTCCGCCGGGGGTCCGGTCGACGCTGCGCAAGACCGATTCCGGCTGGGAACTGGTCACCGTGACCCAGCTGGTCTACGGCTTCGACGGCGAGGGCCGCCTGGTGTCGGTCCGCAACCCGCGCGGCATCGGCGTGACGCTCGCGTACGGCGTGGACGAGATCACGATCACCGACCCGTCCGACCGGGTGGTGCGGGTCCGCGTCGAAGGCGGCCTGATCCGCTCGATCACCCTGCCCGACCACCGCAAGGTCCACTACGAGTACGACGCCGCCGGCCGGCTCGCCGTCTACAAGGACCCCCGTGGCGGCCAGTGGCGCTACGCCTACTCCGCCGAGGGCCGGCTGACCGAGGTCACCGACCCGCAGCCGCACCGCACGACGTTGGTGCGCAACGAGTACGACGCCGCCGGCCGGATGGCGCGGCAGCTCGACGCCCTGGGCAACGCCACCGCGTTCGCCTGGAACGCCGCCGAGCAGGAGGCGACCACGACCGACGCGGACGGCGTGATCGTCCGCGACGGCTACCGCGGCAACGTGCTGCTCTACACCCGGCGCGGCGCGGGCGACACCGACCTGCACCGCTACGACGGGTCGCTGAACCGCAACCTGCTGGTCAACGGCAGCCACAACCAGCACGAGTCCGAGCACGACGCCAACGGCAACTCGACCCGGCGGGTCGCCCCGCAGGGCTTCGACGAGAAGACGAAGTTCGACGAGCGCAACAACCCGATCGAGTTCACCGACGCCAAGGGCGCGGTCTGGAAGAACACCTTCAACGAGTTCAACGAACTCGTCCGCACCACCGACGCCGAGAACCACTCGATCACCCACGCCTACGACGAGCGCGGCCTGCGCACCACCACGACCGACCAGCGCGGCAAGGTCACCCGCTTCGAGCACATCCCGGCCGGTCGGGCGAACTCCGGGATGCTCGCGGCCGTGATCTCCCCGGAGGGCCGGCGGACCGAGGTCGGGTACGACGCGACCGGCCGCCGGACCAGCTCGACCGACCCCCGCGGCACGGTGCCGGGCGCGGACCGCAAGGCGTTCACCACCGAGTACCGCTTCGACGCGCAGGACCGCGTGGTCGAGGTGTCCGAGCCGGGCAAGCGGCACTCGTGGCGCACGCGCTACGACGAGGTCGGCCGGGTCAGCGCCACGGTGAGCCCCGAGTCGGTCAAGGTCGAGTACCGGTACCTGGACAACGGGCGGCTGGAGAAGGTCGTCGACCCGCGCAAGACCACCTCGATCAGCTACACCGCCGCCGGCCGCCGCGCCTCGGTGCGCATCGAGATGGGCCACCACCAGCCCGACATCGTCACCTCGTACCGCTACAACGCCAAGGGTCTGCTGCACCAGGTGGTCTCGCCGCGCGGCAACGTGTCCGGGGCGAACCCGGCGGACTTCACCACCACCTACCGCTACGACGCCAACGACAACCTCGTGCGCATCTCGCGCCCGTACCCGGGCGGCCAGGTGGTGCACAAGGACATCAAGGTCGACGAGCTGGACCGGACGAGGTCCACAGTGGACGAGTTCAACAAGGAGTCCACGTTCCGGCGCGACGACAACGGCCGGATCACCGGCGCGACCGACAGCCTGGGCCGCGAGCTGGACATGGGCTACGACCGCAACGGCCGCCAGACCTCCAACACCGACGCCGGCCGCAACACCACCAAGTCGACCTACGACGAGGCCGGCAACAAAATCCGCCAGGAGAGCGCCACCGGCGGCGTGACCACGTGGACCTACACCGACGACGGCCTGCTGGCGAGCGTGACCGAGCCGCGCGGCAACGTCGAGGGCGCCGACCGCGAGAAGTTCACCACGCACTTCGAGTACGACCTCGCGGGCAACCGCACCAAGGTGATCGACCCGCTGGACCACACCACGGTGTCCACGTTCGACGCCACCAACCGGCTCACCTCGGTCACCGACGCCAACGGCCACACCACCCACTACCGGTACCGCGAGGACAACCGGATCGACAGCACCCACGGCCCCGATTCGCGGTTCCGCCCGCACGCCCCGCACCACGAGGCCACCGTCTACAGCTACCACGACGACGGCCTGCTCAAGTCGATCCGCGACCCCAACCACCACGTGCGGCGCATCGACTACGACCGCGCCGGCCGCCCCATCGCGACCACCGACCCGCTCGGCCGCCGCGTCGAGGCCACCTACGACGTGGAGAACAACCTCGTCTCCGCCATCACCCGAGGCGAGCACGAGCGGCTCAGCGACGCCGAACGCGCCAAGCGGACCATCGTCGACACCTACGACATCGTCGGCCGCCGCACCGAACGCGCGTTGGGCGACAGCGGACCCAAGTACTCGTGGGCCTACGACGCCAAGGACCGCATCACCGCCTTCGGCGACCCGCTGGGCGTGCGGAAGGTGACCTACGACGACGAGGACCAGATCACCCGCGTGGTCCGCGAGGAGGCGGGCCGCAGCGAGACCTTCTCCTACGACTACGACGTGCGCGGCAACGTCACCGGCCGCACCTACCCCGACGGCACCCGCGTGACCAGCGGTTACGACGCCGACAGCCGGATCACCGAACTCACCGTGCGCGGCGGCGGCGCGGGCGCGGACCCGGCGACCTGGCGCTTCGGCTACGACGTCGCGGGCCGCCGCACCACCACCACCCTGCCCGCGGCCACCGGCCTGCTCGAACGGCGCACCTACGACGACGCGGGCCGCCTGACCGCCATCGGCACCGAACGCATGCCGGGCGCGGGCGCACCGCCGAACGTGCAGGACCCGATCTCGGCGTACCGGCTCGACCTGGACCCGGTCGGCAACCCGACGAAGGTCACCACCACCCGCGGCGGGGTGTCCGAGGCCGTCGCCTACGCCTACGACGACGCCGACCGCGTCACCTCGGCCTGTTACGCGGCCAACGACTGCGACCGCCACACCCAGGCCGCCGGGCGCATCGACTACACCTACGACCTGGTCGGCAACCGGCTGACCCAGAAGCGCACCGGCACCGCCGGCAGCGACACCACCTTCTACAAGTACGACGCCGCCGACCAGCTCACCCGGCGCGTGGTCGTCCAGCACCGGGCGGGCAACGCGCCCGACGGCGAGGCCACCGGCTGGCCCAGCGTGGTCACCGACTACGACTACGACCTCAACGGCAACCAGACCAGGGCCGGCCGTGACACCTTCGCCTACAACCTCGACAACACCCTGGCCGGCGCCACGGTTGGCGGGCGCACGACGGCGTTCGCCTACGACGCCGCAGGTCTGCGCCTGACCACCACGTCCGGCGAGGGCGCGGCGGCCACCACGCAGCGGTGGAGCTGGGACGTCAACGGCACCCTGCCCCAGATCGCCCTCGACGTCACCACCAACGCCGCCGGCACGACCACCGAGCGCCGGGGCTTCACCTACGGCCCCGACGACGAGCCGCTGGCCCTGCTCGACCCCGCCACCGGTGCCCACCCGTACACCCACGACTGGCTCGGCGGCACGGCGAACATGCTCAGCCCCAGCGGTGTGCCGGAGGCGGGCTACGACTACGACCCGTTCGGCAACCCGCGCCAGGGCGACACCCTCAAGCCCGGCGACCCGACCGGTCCCGCCAACCCGTTGAAGTACACGGGCGCGTACCAGGACTCCACCACGGGCGAGGGCAACTACTTCCTCCGCGCCCGCAACTACAACCCCGACACCGGCCGGTTCGCCAGTACCGACCCGATGCCGCAGCCGGGTCCCGCGATCTCGGCCTACGCCTACGCCGAGAACAACCCGTTGTCCTTCACCGACCCGACCGGCGCGGTGGTCGACGCGGGCGGCGGTGGCGGCGGCGCGCCGGCGGAGACCGGCGGCACGCAACCCACCGGGCCCAGCCCGGAGGACGTGGCGAAGGCGCAGCAGATCCAGAGCAAGAGCCTGCTCGACGTGATCCTGGAGGCCGGCGGCCAGATCCTCATGGAGTTCCTGGGGATCAACGACATCGTCAACTGCCTCAAGGGCGACATCGGCGCGTGCGTGTCCATGGTCATCGGCGCGCTGCCGTGGGGCAAGATCTTCAAGGCGAAGAAGATCGCGGAGGCCATCTTCCGCGCCGGCAAGGCGGTCGTCACCTTCTTCCAGGAGATCAGGTGGGCGCGCGCCATCATCCAGGGCGCGGAGAAGGCCGCCGAAGCCGCTCGGGCCGCCGCGGCGGCAGCGGCCAAGGCGGCGGCGGAGAAGGCCGCCAGGGCGCGCGCGATCGCCGAGGAGGCGGCGAAGAAGGCGGCGGCGCAGGCGGCCGAACGGGCGAAAGCCAAGGCAGCCAAGGCGAAGGCGGCGACCAAGAAGGCCGCGCCGGAGAAGAAGGCGCCGGAGAACACCGCACGGACCGAGTCGTGCCCGTTGCCGCGCCGCCAGCACAGCTTCGTCGCGGGCACCCGCGTGCTGATGGCCGACGGCACGACCAAGGACATCGAGTCGGTCCGGCCGGGTGACACCGTCCGGTCCACCGACCCGGTGACCGGCCGCACCGAGGACCGCCAGGCCACGCACACGTTCCGGACCGACCACGACAAGGACTTCGTCCTGGTCACCACCCGCGACGACCGGGGCGAGCGGCACACCGTCACCACCACGGACAACCACCCGTTCTGGTCGGCCACCGCCGGCCGGTGGGTCGACGCCGGCGACCTGCGCCCGGGTGACCTGCTGCGGACGTCGGCGGGCACGTACGTCCAGGTCGACGCAGTCCGGGCGGAACGGCGGCACTGGCGCACGTTCGACCTCTCGGTCGACGGCATCGAGACCTACTACGTCATGGCGGGGTCGGCCGCCGTCCTCGTCCACAACAACAGCTGCCGGACGTTCGGCAACCACTCGCCGACCGGGCGGCTGGACATCCCGGACACCCAGGGCGTCTACATCATCACGATGTCCGACAACATGATCTACGTGGGTTCGGCGACCAAGAAGAACACCATCCACAAGCGCATCCACCGCGCGTTCACCGACGACGAGCACGCCGTGGCGAGCGCGGGGTACCAGCGTTCGGACGTCCGGCAGCTGGACTGGATCGAAATGCCGGGGGCCGACGACGCCGAGATCCACGGCTTGGAGCGGAACTTGGTCGACTACCATGGCGGGATTGGCAGCGGCACGCTCCTGAACCGGGTCAACCCGCCGAGCCACTGAACCACCCCGAGGCGGCTGATGGCACGAAGTGGCTACCGGGTGCTCCACTGGTACGCCGATGTGGACGGTCCCTGGTCGGCGGTGGCGCTGGAGCGCTACCGCGACCAGGGGTGCGACGGGCTCGTGCTGGTGCCGGGTCCGGAGTGGACACCGCCGGACCTTTCGTTCGTGCTGGACGTGCCGGGTCTGCGGTACCTCGCGTTGGAACGCCGGTTCCGCGACGACACGCACGCGTTCCTGGTCGAGTCGCTGGAGGAGTTGTCGCTGGTCACCGGCTCGTCGCGGGCGGTGCCGGAAGTGGTGCAGCCGAACCTGGTCCGGCTGTGCCTGACCAACCGGCCGGGGATCTCGGCGGCCCGGTGGCCGAACCTGGAGGAGTTCCGGCTCGGCGGGTGGCGGGACGCGGACCTGGGGGTGCTGGCGGGCGCCGGGAAGCTGCGCGTGTTGCACGTGGAGGGGAAGAACCAGTCGGCGTCCCTGCACGGGATCGAGGGCAGCTCGTTGGAGGTTTTGGAGGTGCTGGACGCCGGCCTGCCCGATCTGGGGCCGTTGGCGGGGATGTCGTCGTTGCGCGAGCTGAAGCTGATGGGGTCGCGGAAGAACACGCACTCCGTGCTGGACGTTTCGGTGCTCGCGTCCGCGCCGCTGGTGAAGGTGTGGATGTCGAACGCGGCCGGCGTGACCGGCTTGTCCGACCTCGCGCAGAACCCGGCCCTGCGCGAGGTCCGGCTGATCAACTGCGGTGTGGGGGAGGCGGAGGTGCGGGGGGCGCTGCCGCAACGCGTGCGGGTGACCGTCCGCTGACCGGTCGCGGCCCCTTCGTCGGTCAGGGCATCAGCTTGTCGCTGAGCAGTTCCGCCGCCCATCGGTGCGCCCGCGCGCACATCTCCGCCTCGGTCCCGCGCGCGTGCCCGGCCACGGTGTCGCCCGACCACAGCACCAGCGCCGTGACCCCTTCCCGGACCGGCGTCAACCCGATCACCCACCGCCGAGCCCCGCGCGCCACCCGCCGCTCCACGGTGAGCTACCGCCCCCGTCGGTCGGTCTCCACCTGCCACTCGGGCGAGGACGCGGCCAGTTCCGCGACCGATCGCGGCGGGTGACCGGGTGCGCGGTGGGCACCGATGGCGTTCATGTTCTTCACGATGGCACGGCTCCCGGTGCCCCCATGCGCGACACGGCGCGGTTCAGGAAACGGACAGCGCTCATCGCGACCCGAGCGGGGTCAGCGGACGCCCTGGAGTCGCCGCTGGGCGAGCTTGGCGGCCAGGATGGGCAGGAACCCGTGCACCTTGGCCCGCGCGGCGAGCTGCCGGTAGGACTCCGTGACGGCGTCGCGCACCACCTGGTAGCTCGTGCCGCGCGGCAATCTGCGGGTCAGTTCCTCGGCGGCCTGGTCGAGCTGGACCTCGACGCGGGTGTGCAAGTCGTGCGGATCGCGAACCACGTGACCTTCGAGCCTGTCGCCCATCACAGCCCTCCAAGCGGGCTTGGAGGCCACCGTCCGACCTCTGCCGAGCCCCGCCGTCCGGGATCGACCGTAAGGTTGAAACGTTGGACAAAGCCAGTCTGGACTTTCGGTGAGCGAATCCGCATCATGCGCCAACCCGCGGCAGGTGGTGCGGGCGGGCCGGGACGCGGTGGTGGTCGGGCGGGTCGCCGAGTCGAGCGGGTCGGCGGCCCTGGTGCAGGCGTTCTGGCTGCGGTGACGCGGTGTCACCGGTCCGGATGTGTGGTCGGGCGGTTACGCGTATGGTGCTGGATCGTGCGCGTTGTGGGGACGTTGCGGTTCCCGTCTGCCGATGCCCCGGTCCGGTTCGACCGGGTTCGCGTCGAGGTCCGCGACGTGTCCGAGGCCGACGCCCCCGCGCGCACGGTCGCCGTGGTGACCCTGCCCGCGGTGAGCGTCCCCGCCGGTGGGCTGGAGCTGCCGTTCGCCGTGGACGCGGACGTCGACGGCCCCGGGACCTTCGTGGTGCGCGCGCACGGTGACCGGGACGGCTCCGGGGTGGTCACCCGGGGCGACCTCGTCACCACCGCCGCGCACCGGGTCACCCGCGTGCCCATGGTCGTCGACCTTCACCCGGTCGAGGCCTGAGAACTCGCCGTATCTGGCGTTCCCCAGATGCCTCCGTTCCACAAACGCATTCTTTTCGGAAGGAGACACCCGTGAACGAGATCGTGACCAGTGACGACATGGCCGCCAGCCGGGAGGTCCGCACCGGGTTCCTGTCCGGGCCCGGGTTCGTCGACAAGCCGGTGCGCTACAGCGTGGTCGACGGCATCGCGCTCTACCAGGGGTGCATCGACATGGGGCCGGCCGAGGAGGTCGAGGTCGCCGCCGCCAGAATGCGCCCCGGCGAACCGGCGGACGTGGGGCAACCCCCGTCCGAGGCGCTCGGGATCGGGCTGCCGTCCGATTCGGACATGCTGTGGACGAACGGCGTCGTGCCGTTCGTCGTCGACGCGGGCCTGCCCAACCAGGCCCGTGTCACCCAGGCCATCGCGCACATCGAGGAGAACACCGCCATCCGGTTCGTCGCGCGCACCAGCCAGGCCAACTACGTGCGGTTCGTGCGCAACCCGGGGCAGAACTGGAGTTCGTCGCCGATCGGGATGCGCGGCGGGGAGCAGCTCATCCGCCTGTCCGACGGCGCGACGATGGGCACCACGGTCCACGAGTGCCTGCACTCGCTGGGCATCCTGCACGAGCAGAGCCGGTGCGACCGCGACCAGTTCGTGACCATCAACTACGGCAACATCCAGGACGGGTTCGAGTCCAACTTCGACCGGTTCTGCGACGGCTTCACCGACTACTTCGACTACGACTACGACTCGATCATGCACTACGGCCCGACCGCGTTCGGCATCAACGGCGCCACGACCATCGTGCCGAAGCGGGCGGGCGTGACGATCGGGCAGCGCAACGGCCTGAGCTTCGGCGACCGGGTGACCATCGCGCACATGTACGCGCGGTTCACCGGGCGCGGCCACACCGGCGTCTTCCGCGCGGGCAGCGGGAAGCACGCGCTGTGGGTGAACGTGAGCTGGGACAGCTTCGTGGCCAAGTGGCAGGAGTGGGCGGCGCAGGGCCTGCGGCTGATCGACATCAACGTCCGGCGGGTCGGCGGCGAGAACCGCTACTCCGGCGTGTGGACCGCCGGGTCGGGCGGCTACGCGCTGTGGGCCAACGCGTCCTGGGACAGCTTCAAGGCGAAGTGGCAGGAGTGGGCCGGCCAGGGGTTGCGCCTGGTCGACCTGCACGTGCTGCGCGTGGGCGACGAGAACCGGTACTCCGGCGTGTGGCGCGCGGGGACCGGAGGTTACGCACTGTGGGTCAACGCCTCGTGGGACAGCTTCAAGGCGAAGTGGCAGGAATGGGCCGCGCAGGGCCTGCGGCTGGTCGACATCAACGTCCACGAGGTCGGTGGGCAGACCCGGTACTCGGGGGTGTGGCTGGCCGGGTCCGGCGGGTACGGGCTGTGGGCCAACGCGTCCTGGGACAGCTTCCGGGCGAAGTGGCAGGAGTGGGCGGGGCAGGGGCTGCGGCTGGTGGACATCAACGTGCACCAGTTGGGCGGCGAGAACCGGTACTCCGGCGTGTGGCTGCCCGGCACCGACGCCTACTACCTGTGGGCGAACGTGCCGTGGGAGAGCTTCCGGGCGCGCTGGCAGCAGCAGAGCGCCAACGGCCTGCGGCTGGTGGACTACGAGTTCGTCGAACCCGCGTCGGCCGACACCTTGGACTTCACCGGGTCGCCGGAAGAGGCCGTGGCGCTGCCCTCGGGCGTCGGCGGGCTGTTCGACGGCGAGACCTTGGTCGACCTGGTCGACGCCGGTGCCGCTGAAGGCACCCCGATGGCCACTGACGGTGCAGGCGGGGCGGAGATGGGCGTTCCCGCTGCGGTCGAGGTTTCCGCCGGGGACGGTGTCGGCGGCATGTCGGGTGCGGTGGGGCAACCCGCCGCGGCCACTGCCGCGGACGGTGACGGCGGCTTGGTGACCGACGCGGACGGGCAGACGGTGACGCTGCAGGTCGCCGGGTTGGGCGGCGCGTCCAACGGCGTCGACCACCCGGCCAACGGCATCGACCACCCGGCGAACGACCACCCGGCCAAGCCGACCCGCAAGGCCAAGGCGGCCAAGCGCTAGCGCGACACCGGCCCGGTTCCACCTCCGGGCGTGGAACCGGGCCGAGTGCGTCAGGCGAACATCACGATCGTCACCAAGATCCGCAAGACCCGCGCGGGAGCTGTTGCGGTGCAAAGCTTTCGGCGATGTAGTCCGGGTGGGCAGCGGCATGGGCGGGTCCGGTCCCGCGTTGCTGGAGGCGGTGGTGGCCGACCGGGAGCGCGTGCTCGGCCCGGACCACCCGACGACCGCCGCCGCCGAGGAGGTCCTGCGGATCACCGAGACCGGCCGGGCGGTGGCCGGCTTGTGTTAGCGTGCGGCTCCTTGATCAAGTTCTGGGGGAGCGTGGTGGAACGGGTGGCGCGGTCCGGGTCGGTCGTGTTGTGGAGCGAGGCGCTGGGGGAGCCCGGCGGGGTGCCGGTGCTGCTGGTCATGGGCGCCAACGCGCCGGCGCACGGGTGGCCGGACGAGTTCGTGGCGCTGCTGGTCGAAGGCGGGTGCCGGGTCGTCCGGTACGACCACCGCGACACCGGCCGGTCGACGCGGGTGCCCGACGGCGACTACGGCATGGGTGACCTCGCCGAGGACGCGGTCGAGGTGCTCGACGCGCACGGGATCGAGCAGGCGCACGTGGTGGGGATGTCGATGGGCGGGATCATCGCCCAGCTGCTGGCGGTCGACCACGCCGATCGGGTGCGCACGCTGACGTTGATGCACACCGGCGCGCTGGACATGGGGTCGACGGAGGACGTCGTCCCGCTGGAGGGCGCGCGGCTGGAGCGGATGATCGCGCTGGCGGTGCCGGGGGAGGACCTGGAGTCCGAGCTGGCGCGGCGGGTCGAGCTGTGGCGGGAGCTGCACGGCGACGGGCTGCCGTTCGACGCGGCGGAGTACCGGCGGCTGGAGGAGCGGGCGGTCGCGCACGCGGGGACGTTCGAGCCCAGCACCGCGCACGTCCGGCTGGGTGGCGAGCCGCTGCCGCGTGGGGCGGATGACCTGCGGCGGGTGAGCGTGCCGGCGTTGGTGGTGCAGGGGGAACTGGATCCGTTCTACCCGCCGGGGATGGGTCGGCACTTGGCGGCGTTGCTGGGTGCGAGGTTGCTGGAGGTGCCGGGCATGGGTCACGCGTTGCCGGCTGCCGTGCACCGCACTGTCGCGGACGCGATCCTGGAGCACATCCGCGGTTAGGCGGGCCATCGGGTGTGGAGGTCGTCGATGCGGTACGGGTGGGCGTGCCGCCAGTGGCCGTTGACCAGTTCGGCGTCTTCCAGGTGGTTGTGGTCGCAGGTGTGGTCGTGGTCGTGTTCGACCAGGTCCGGGTCGTGGGTGGGCCAGACGCGGATGGCGAACGTGGTCGCGGCGGCGGTGATCGTGCCGAGGGTGATGAGGGTGGTGGTCATGCCCGTGGTGGTGGCCAGCCAGCCGGCTAGCGGGTAGCAGAGCAGCCAGCAGGCGTGGGAGAGGGAGAAGTCGGCGGCGAACACGGCGGGGAGGTCGTGGGGGTGGGCGGACCTGCGCAGCAGGCGGCCGGCCGGGGTGAGGACCAGTGAGCCGGCCGCGCCCGTGATGGCCCACAGGATCAGCAGGGTCGGCCAGTTGCTCAGCCACGCGGTCACCGGGACGGCCGCGAACAGGGTCACGGCGAGCACGGCGGACGCGCGGAGCATGACCCTGCGGTCGGGTGCGCGGTCCAGGATGCGGGGCAGGGCCAGGGCGGCGATCAGGGAGCCAAGGCCGTTGGCGGCCAGGGTCAGGGCGACGGCGGTGTCGTCCAGGCCGAGCAGGTCGCGGACGTAGGTCACGGTGTTCACCAGCACCATCGACCCTGCGGCGGCGACGGCGAGGTGGACGGCGAGCAGGCCGCGCAGGCGCGGGGTGGCCAGGTAGATGTGGATGCCCCGGGTGGTCGCGCCGGTGGTGCGTGCGTAGGTGGTCGTGGGCAGCAGTGCCGAGCCGACCAGCAGGGCGGATGCGGCGAAGCCGAGGGACGTGCCGACGAACAGCAGGTCGTAGCTGATCACGGTGAGCAGGACGGCCGCGATGAGCGGGCTGACGAGGCTTTCCAGGTCGTAGGCGAGGCGGGACAGGCTCAGCGCGCGGGTGTAGTCGCGTTCGTCGGGCAGGAGTGTCGGGATCGTGGCCTGGAACGCGGGCGTGAACGTGGCCGAGGCGGCTTGCAACAGGAAGATCAGCAGGTAGACCTGCCAGATCTGGTCGACCCAGGGCAGTGCGAGGGCGATGGCGGCGCGGACGGCGTCCATGGCGACCAGGAGGGTTTTGCGGGGTAGCCGGGCGGCGAGCGCGCCCGCCACGGGGGCGATGCCGACGTAGGCGACCATCTTGACGGCCAACGCGGTGCCCAGGACGGCTCCGGCGTCGGGGCCGGCGAGGTCGTAGGCGAGCAGGCCGAGCGCGACCGTGGCCAGGCCGGTGCCCGCGAGGGCGAGCAACTGTGCGGTGAACAGCCGCCGGTAGGCGGGGTTGGTCGGCATGGGCACGGCCTCCGCGTGGCGTGGACAGGTGTTCTCCTGGCACCATACGTGCTCATGTACGCACGCGACGACGTTGCAACAGCGCATGACTGGCAGCAGCTACCGTCCGGCGAGCACGTGGAGGCCGCCGTGGACGGGTTCCGGATGCTCGCCGACGGCACCCGGCTGCGCATGATGTGGCTGCTGTGCGGGGCGGAGTACGACGTGACGACGTTGGCCAACGCGGTCGGCATCGCCCGGCCGGCGGTCTCCCAGCACTTGGCGAAGCTCAAGCTGGCCGGACTGGTCTCGGTGCGCCGGGACGGGCGGCGGGCGCTCTACCGGGTGCGGGTGGGGCACGTGCGACGGCTGTTGGGCGAGGCGATCGAGGCCGCCCACCACCGCGTGGCCGACCTGCCCGACCACGACTGAGGATCGGGCGGCGGACCGCGCTCAGGCGCCGGTCACTTGGCGCGGGGGTAGGTCTTCTGGACCTCGCCGTTCAGGTTGGCCTGGAGGTGGGCGCCGCCGTAGTCGTCGGCCAGGTACACGCGCAGGGACGGCTTCCCGTCGATGATGCCGGTGTCCACGATGACGTACCGCGTGGTCGGCTGGGGTACGCCGAGTTCCTTGGCGGCGCGGTCGAACAACGCCGGCAGGGCGTCCCAGTTGACCTCGTTCAGGTCCAGGACGGCGCGGTCGGCGTCCACGCCGTCGGGACCCTCGCGGGTGGCTTTGCCGCCGCGGTACTCGAAGTTGTCGAAGCCGTGGGCGACGGCGGCGGTGGGGGCGGTGGCGCCGGCCCGGTCGGGCCACAGGGTGAACTTGGAGACCTTGGAGCCGCCCATGGCCTCGCTGAGAGCGCCCGCGGCCTTGCGGGCGCCGGCGGGGGTGAGGAGGTCTTCCTTCGCGGTGTCCGCGGCGGTGGCGGCGGGGCCGGTGGGGAGGACGATGTTCGGCAGGGTCGCGCCGAGGGTGGTCGAGGTGCCCAGGCCGGCCTTGGTGTTGTCGCCGATGAGCTTGATCGCGTACAAGGTCGCGGCGACGACCAGTCCGACCACGACCAGGGAGAGCACCACCGCGCCGCCGCGCTTGCGGGGTCTGGGGAGCGGGGTCGGGTAGGACTTGGGGTTCAGGTGCGGGGCGCTGACCGGGGTCGGCCCGGACTGCCACTGGGGGCCGCTCGGGAAGCCGGGGACGGCGAAACCGCCGGGAGTGGGCGGCCCGAGGGGTGGGGACTGGTCGCGTTCGGCGGCGGCGAGCATCTGGTCCAGGACCTCGCCGGTCGGGCGCTCGGCCGGGTCGCCGCGCAACGCCGCGGTGAGGGCCGGGGTGAGCGCGCCCGCGCGCCGGGGCGGCGGGACGGGCTCGGTCATGACGGCGGCGAGGGTCGCCATGGTGGTGGCGCGGCGCATCGGGTGGTAGCCCTCGACGGCCACGTACAGCAGCATCGCCAACGACCACAGGTCCGACGCGGTCTGGGTCTCGTCGCCGCGCAACCGCTCCGGGGCGATGTACTCCGGCGACCCGATGACGTCCCCGGTCGCGGTGAGCTGGGTCGAGCCCTGGAGCGCGGCGATGCCGAAGTCGGTGAGCACGGCGCTGCCGTCGGTTCTCAGCAGCACGTTGCCGGGCTTGACGTCGCGGTGCATCACCCCGGCGGCGTGGGCCGAGCGCAGCGCCGCGAGCACGTCGCGCCCGACCCGGGCCGCCTCCACCGGGCTCAGCACGCCCTCGCGCAGCCGCGCGTCCAGCGACGTGCCGCGGACCAGCTCCATCACGATCCACGGGTAGGGCGAGTCCGGCGAGTCGATGATCTGGTAGATCGACACCACGTTCGGGTGCTGCAACCGGGCCAGCGCGCGGGACTCGCGCAGCACGCGCTCCCGCAGCTGGGCGGCCATCGCGGGGTTGCCCTCGAGCTGGTCGGCGTCGGCCGGGCGGACCTCCTTGATCGCGACCTCGCGGTGCAGCCCCAGGTCCAGGGCGCGCCAGACCGTACCCATGCCACCGCTGCCCAGCCTCTCCAGCAGCTCGAAGCGGCCGTCGACGATCGGCCCGGTGTGCTCTCGCTCAGACACCGCGTCAAGCTAGCAACCGATCATCGCCGACGAGGCACGGGCGGGTATCTCGTTCGCACTGGCAAAAGCCCTGCAGGACGACGGTGGTGTGCCACATTGTCGTCGCGGCCGCGGGGTAGGTGTAGTCGCCGGCGCACCCCCAGTTGGTGTGGCAGTTGTCGCCCTGGATGTGCACGGTCCGGCCGTTCACCGCCGGCCCAGGTACGACCTGGCGGCGGCGTTCGTCCTGCGCGGCATCGCGGACCTGGAGTACAACGACATCGCGCAGCGGCTGGCGATCCCGGTGAGCACGGTCCGGTTCCGCACCCACGAGGCCCGCGAGTTCGTCCGCCGCCGGCTCATCGACAGCGCACCCCGCTGAACCGTCCGGAGTGGACGGTTCAGCCGAACAGGCGCATCGCCCGGTTGGCCAACGGCCGGAGCGTCCGGGCGTCGGTGTTCGCGACGTAACCCCAGCTCGGGCCCGGCTCGAAGGCGGTCGCCCCGCGCTTCACGCGCCCGGTCAGCCGGCCCAGGGCCATGGCCAGGTCCGGCGTGACCTCCCGCAGCCGGTCGTCGGTGGGCGGCGGCACCTCACGCGCCTCCGGGACGCCACCGCGCACCCGCCACAGCGCCAGCACGTCGGCGGCCCGTTCCGGGGCTCGCGGGTCGGTCCCGTACCCCGCCGCGACGTGCAGCACGAGCGACGCCTGGCACCAGGCCAGTTCCAGCCACTCCGTCACCGCGTCCGCCGGCGTGAACGCGCCACGCGCCCGCGTCGGCCCGCCGTACAGGAACCGGTGCCGCACCACCGTGTGCGCTCCGGAAGCGAGCGTCACCGCCGGCGCGGCCGGGTACTTCGCCCGCTCGCCCTCGGCCCACGCCCACGCCGCGCCACCGGCCTCCGCGACCGCGACCCGGGCGACGTGCCCGGCCACCGCCTCCGGCTCGGCGAACACCAGGCGCCACAACGCCACCGGGACGACGTCGGGACGATCGGGCAGGACGCGGAGCGGCGGTCCGGGCGGGGCACTGGTCACCGGCGGAGCATAGACAGGCCGCCGGCGGAGAGGGGAACGCGATGATCGAGTGGGACGTGGTGGACGGGGTCGGGGTCGTGGCGATGGCCCACGGCAAGGTCAACGCCCTGGACCTGGAGCTGTGCCGGGAGATCCGGCGGGTGATGGGGGAGTCGCACGGGGTCCGGGCGGTGGTGCTGACCGGGGCCGGGCGGGTGTTCTCGGCCGGCGTCGACCTCAAGCGGGTCGTCGACGGCGGGGGAGCGTACGTGGCCGAGTTCCTGCCCGCGCTCAGCGCGGCGTTCCGGGCCGTGTTCGACGTGGCCAAGCCGGTGGTCGCCGCGGTCAACGGGCACGCGATCGCCGGTGGGTGCGTGCTCGCGGCGGCCTGCGACCACCGGGTCATGGCCGGCGGGACGATCGGCCTGCCCGAGTTGCGGGTGGGTGTGCCGTTCCCGCACGCGGCGCTGGAGATCGTGCGGTTCGCGGTCGGGCCGGTGGTCGCGAACCGGGTGATCTTCGACGGGGCCAACTACGAGCCGGCGGTGGCGCTGGAACTGGGGCTGGTGGACGAGTTGTGCGAGCCGGACGTCCTGCGGGAACGGGCGGTGGCACAGGCGGGGGAGTGGGCCGACCGCATCCCGGCCGACGCGTTCCGCCACACCAAGGCGCAACTCCGGTCTGAGGTGAACGCGCGCCTCGACCGGCTCTCCGACGCCGCCACGGTGGACCTGTGGACGAAAGCCGCCACCGACGGCCGGATCCGAAACTTCATGGATCGGACCGTCGGTGGCGGCGCGCACTGACGTCAGCCCAGGCAGGAGCGGACGGCGGTGGCGAGGTCGGCCGCGCGCGGGTCGTCGGCGCGGAAGTTCCACAGGTTGGTGACGTAGGCGAACCCGATCCCGGCGTCCGGGTCGCCGAAGCCGATCGACCCGCCGGAACCGGGGTGGCCGAAGGAACCCGGGCCGGCCATGGGCATGGGCGGGCAGGCCCGCCAGAAGCCCAGGGACATGTTGAAGGAGCGGTCGGCCGGGATGTCCAGGCCGTCGGGCAGGCCGTGCATGCGGGTCTTGTCGGTCCGGACCTCGGTCATCCGGGCGACGGTGTCCGGGTTGAGCAGGCGGACGCCGTCGACCTCGCTGACGGTGGCGGCGTACATGCGGGCGATGGAGTGGGCGTCGGCGACCATGTTGGCGGCCGGGAACTCGGCGGCGCGCCAGGCGCGGGTGGTGAAGTAGGCGGTGGAGTTGTCCAGGGCTCCGCCGAGTTCGCCGGCGCGGGCCTGCACGGAGTCCGCGCCCCACACGGCGTTGACCCACGCGGCGACCGTGTCGGCGTCGAGCCCGGTGGCCTTGATCATGCCCGCGAGCAGTTCCTCCACGCTGAACGGGGCGGCGTAGTGGAGGGTGGCGACCTGGGGTTCCTCGTGCTCGGGCAGGCCGATCCAGGCGCGCAGGCCGAGCGGGGCGGCGATCTCGTCGGCGTAGAAGGTGCCGAGGGTCTTGCCGGTGACGCGGCGGACGATCTCGCCGACCAGGAAGCCGTAGGTCATGCTGTGGTAGACGTGCTCGGTGCCCGGCTCCCACAGCGGCTTCTGCGCTTCGAGGGCGCGGATGACCGGGTCCCAGGCGCAAGCGTCCTCGAAGGTCAGCGGCCCGTCGACGATCGGTAGCCCGACCTGGTGGGAGAGCAGCCAGCGGACGGGGACGTCCTGCTTGCCGTTCGCGCCGAACTCGGGCCAGTAGCGGGTCACCGGGGCGTCGAGGTCGAGTTCGCCGCGTTCGACCAGCACGTGCGCGCAGATCGCGGTGGCGCCCTTGGTGGTGGAGGCGACCTGGACGATGGTGTCGTCGCGCCAGGGCTTGCCGGCTTCGCGGTCGGCCAGGCCGTCGAACAGGTTGACCACGGGGCGACCGCCGGCGTAGACGCTGACCGCGGCACCCACCTCGCCGTCGTTCGCGAAGTTCGCGCGGAAGACGTCCGCGACCTTGCCCCAGCCCTGCTCGACGTGCTCGGACGTGGTGTTCATTTCGTTGGTCCTCTCTTGGTTTTTGGGCGAGATCAGGCGGCCGGGTGGATGACGATGTCGTCGAGCCGCGTGCGGGCGTGGACCTTGACGGTGTCGGTGGAGGCGTCCGCGGCGGACAGGGTGTTGCGCACGACGCCCCTTGGTGCCCTCGGCGACCTTGACGTCGGTCTTGTTCGCGCTGTCGACCGGCTCGACGCGGACCACGGTCTCCGGGCGGTCGCCGGCGGTGAGCCGGACCGGGGCGCCGGCGGTGGTCAGGGTGGCCGTGATCCGGGCCGGAGTGGCGAAGGCAGGCATGTCGTTCTCCCCGGTTCCTGGCTCCGCGTTCCGCCGAGCCGTTCGTTGGGGCCAACGATCACCGGCCGTCCTGACACCGGGCAGTCACGACGCTGACACGGTGCTGTCGGGGATTTGTGCAAGCTTCCTTACGGGTTTTTGACGGTGTCACGGTCATCACCCGGTCAGGTGGCGAACTCGCGGTCCTTCAACCGCACGTCGGCGGCCTGGACCGTTCATGCTGGGGCGTGTCCACGACGTCAACGGGGAGATGTGGCATGACCGGCACCACCGAAGTTCCGCCGAGGGTCGACAGCCCGGTACGGCCCAGTCCGCCGGCGACGGCGTTCGGGCGGTGGCTGTTGCAGCACAGGGTGGCTCCGGTCGGTCCGGAGAGCGACGAGTCGCACGCCCAGCCGCAGGCCTGGTGGAAGGTCATGTGCCTGACCGGTGTGGACTACTTCTCCACTCTGTCCTATTTGCCCGCTATCGCGGCTTTGGCCGCCGGCGCGCTGTCCCCTTTGGCCACTTTGTTGATCGTGGCGTTGACGTTGTTGGGCATGTTGCCGATGTACCGGCGGGTGGCGCGGGAAAGCCCGCACGGGCAGGGTTCGGTGGCGATGCTGGAGGACCTGCTGCCGTTCTGGCGCGGCAAGATCTTCGTGCTCGTGCTGCTGGGGTTCGTGGCCACGTCGTGGATCATCACGATCACGTTGTCCTCGGCGGACGCGACCGTGCACCTGCTGGAGAACCCGCTCGCGCCCGGGTTCCTGCACGGCCACGAGGTCCTGGTGACCGTGGTGCTGCTGCTGGTGCTGGGCGGGGTGTTCCTGCTCGGGTTCAGCGAGGCGGTGGGTGTCGCCATTCCCTTGGTGGTGATCTTCCTCGCGCTCAACGCGGTGATCGTCGGGGCGGGCGTGGTGCGGTTGTTGTCCGAGCCGGTGGCCCTCGATCGCTGGGTGGACGCTTTGACGGCTGGTGGTGGTTTCGGTGACGTGATCGGGCCGGCGATCTTGGCGTTTCCGTTGCTGGTGCTCGGCTTGTCCGGTTTCGAGACGGGCGTGAGCATGATGCCGCTGGTCGCCGCCGACGGGAAGACGCCCGAGGAGCGGCTCGAATCGCGCATCCGCAACACGCGCAAGCTGCTCACCGCCGCCGCGTTGATCATGTCGGTGTGCCTGATCGCGACCAGTTTCATCACCACGGTGCTGATCCCGGCGGAGGCGTTCCAGCCCGGCGGACCCGCGAACGGCCGCGCGCTGGCGTACCTCGCCCACGAGCACCTCGGTGGCGCCTTCGGCACGGTGTACGACATCAGCAGCATCCTGATCCTGTGGTTCGCGGGTGCTTCGGCGATGGCGGGTTTGATCAACATCGTGCCCCGGTACCTGCCGTCCTACGGGATGGCGCCGGAGTGGTCGCGGGCGGTGCGGCCGGTGGTCTTGGTCTACACGGCCGTGTGCATCCTGATCACGATCATCTTCAAGGCCGACGTCAACGCCCAGGCCGGGGCGTACGCGACCGGCATCCTGGCCATGATGGTGTCCGGTTCGGTCGCCGTGACGATCTCCGCCGTCCGCAAGCGCCGGCGGCCCGCCGCGATCGGGTTCACGGTGTTGACGCTGGTGTTGCTGTACGCGTTGGTGGAGAACGTGATCGAGAAGCCGGACGGTCTGACCATCTCGGCGTTCTTCATCCTCGGGATCGTGGTGATCTCCCTGGTGTCCCGGGTGTCGCGGACCACTGAGCTGCGGGTGGAGCACATCGAGTTCGACGAGGCCGCGCGCCGGTTCGTGCACGACTCGATCGCCCACGACGGTGCGCTGACCCTGGTCGCGAACCGCCGCCAGGCGGGGGACGAGGCGGAGTACCGGGAGAAGGAGGCCGAGCAGCGCGGGGTCAACCCGGTGCCGGGGCAGGCGGACGTGTTGTTCCTGGAGATCGACGTGGTGGACCCGTCGGACTTCAGCGACGTGCTCAAGGTGCGCGGGGTGGAGGTCGCCGGCCACCGCATCCTGCGCGCCGACAGCCCCGCGGCACCCAACGCCATCGCCGCGATCCTGCTGACCCTCCGCGACACGACCGGCGTCCGCCCGCACTGCCACTTCGCGTGGAGCGAGGGCAACCCCCTGGGCCACCTGTTCCGCTACCTGCTCCTGGGCCGCGGCGACACCGCTCCGGTGGTGCGGGAGATCATCCGTTCCGCCGAACCCGACCCGGAGCGGCGTCCCGGCATCCACGTGGGCGGCTGACCAGCACCGGGGAAGTCACTAGGTTTTCCCGGTGCGCATCCTTTTCTCGAGCCTCGGCTCGCACGGACACACCTATCCCCTCCTCCCGCTCGCCATCGCCGCCCGCGACGTCGGCCACGACGTCACGTTCGTGACCACGGCCCCCTTCGCGAGCGCCCTGGCGGCGTACGGCATCGAGCACGTGCCCGGTGGCATGGACATGCTCCAGGCGTTCGAGTTGGCCGACGCCGGGCCGGCCGCCCGCAAGCTGCCGGACTTCCGGCCCGAGCGGGTTTCGGCGGTGTTCGGGTCGATACTGCCGCGCAGCTGTGCGGCGGACCTGGTGCCGATCATCGTCGACCACAAGCCCGACCTGGTCGTGCACGAACTCGCCAACCCCGGCGCGGGGCTGGCGGCGAAAGTTGCGGACGTGCCGGCCGTGTGCCACTCGTTCGGGCGGATGTGGCGGCCCACAGGACCTCCCGAGGTGCTGCGCAGACACCTGCACGAGGTGGCCGCTGATCTCGGTGTCGAGTTGCCGGGCGGTGACATCATGTCGCTGGGCAACCCCTACCTCGACATCTGCCCGCCGTCCGTGCAGGACCCGGAGTTCGCGGTGTCGCAAACCATCCCGTTGCGGCCGGTGCCGTTCTCCGATCCCGGTGAACTGCCGTCGTGGGTTCGGGAGCACCGGGAACCGTTGGTGTACTTGACGTTGGGCACGGCGTTCGGGAGCGCTGGGGTGTTACGCACGGCGATCGCGGGGCTGGCGACGCTGGAGGTCAAGGTGCTGGTGTCCACCGCGCGGTGCGTCGAGGTGGACGCGCTGGGGGACGTGCCGGACAACGTGGTCGTGCTGCCGTGGCTGCCGCAGGCCGAGCTCCTGCCGCACACGGACCTCGTGGTGCACCACGGCGGGGCCGGCACGACGATGGGCACGTTCGCCACCGGCGTGCCGCACCTGGTCCTGCCGCAGGGCGCCGACCAGTTCAGCAACGCCGACGTGGTGACCGCGGCCGGGCTGGGTGACCAGGTCCTCGCCGCCGACCTGACCGCCGAGGTGGTCGCGACCAAGGCGCGCCGACTGCTGAGCGACGAGACCGTGCGTGCGGCGGCGAAGGCGATGGCCGCGGAGGTGGCCGCGATGCCCTCGCCGCACGACGTCGCCCGCCGCCTGGCCGACTACGCATAGGCGACCACGCACAAGAAAGAACCCCGCCCACCAAGACAGGTGGGCGGGGTTCCCCGGTGGATCAGCGGCGGGTGCAGCGGTAGCTCGACGCCACCGCCGGGTCGCCGTACCCCTTGTACCGCGAGACCCGCGGGTACGCGCAGAGGTCGCGGGTGCGGGTGCCGTCGGTGGTGGCCGCGGGCAGGGTCGATCGCGGTTGGTCAGTCGCGGCCATCCAGAACAGTCGGGTTCCATTCACCGCGAATCCACTGGCCAGGCCTGATGTACCGGTTGATTACCGGGCGGTTCCCCGGTCGGCCCCACCCTTCTGCGGTAGAGGGACGGACATGGCCCGAAGGATCGTCTTTTGCGAGGGAGTAGGCATGGCGGAGTCGGACATCACCACGTCGGAGAACGGAGCCGGGACGAGGTCGTTCCCGATGCGGCGTTCCGGGTGCCCCTTCGACGTCCCGGCGGAGTACGAGGCGCTGCGCGCGGCCGAGCCGGTGTCGCGGGCGGTGCTCGCCGACGGCAGCGCGGTGTGGCTGGTCGCGCGGCACGCGGACGTCCAGGCGGGGCTCGTCGACCCGCGGATCAGTTGCGACGGCAGCATCCCGGGCATACCGATGCCGGGCGGTTCCGGTGTGGACAAGGTGGGGAGAAGGTCCTCGTTCGTCCGCATGGACCCGCCCGAGCACGACGTGTACCGCAAGCTGCTGGCACCCGACTTCACCATGCGCAAGGCCCGCGCCCTGCGCCCGTGGATCCAGGGCATCGTCGACAGCGCGCTGGACGACCTGGCCGACAGCGGCCAGCCGGCCGACCTGGTCCGCCTGGTGGCGTTGCCGGTGCCGTCCACAGTGGTCTGCGGGATCCTCGGCGTGCCCAACTCCGACCACGAGTTCTTCCAGTCCCGCGCGGCGGTCATGCTGCACCGGGGCAGCACGCGGGAGGACCTGCGCAACGCGGTCATGGAGCTGCGCACCTACATGGTCGGGCTGCTCAAGGACAAGCGGCAGAACCCCGGCGACGACGTCCTGACCAAGCTCGCCAACGCGCCCGCCGAGCTGGAGCTGGACGACGTCGACCTGGCCGGCGCGGCGCAGAGCGTGCTGAACGCCTCGCACGAGGCGACCGTGAACATGATCGCCCTCGGCGCGCTCGTGCTCACCGAGAACCGGGACGCCCTGGCCGAGCTGGCCGCCGACCCCACCCGGTGGCCGGCCGCGGTGGACGAGCTGCTGCGCTACCTGGGCATCGGCGACCTGCTCTCGCCGCGCATCGCCAAGGAGGACGTCGAGATCGGCGGGCAGCGGATCGCCGCCGGCGAGGGCCTGTACTTCCTGACCGGCTCGGCCAACCGGGACAAGGAGGTCTACGACGACCCGGCGACCTTCGACATCCACCGCCCCAACCGCGGCCACCTGGCGTTCGGGTACGGCCTGCACCAGTGCCTGGGCCAGAACCTCGCCCGGGTGGAGCTGGAGGTCGTGTTCGAGAGCCTGTTCCGCCGGTTCCCCGACCTGCGCCCGGCGGTGCCGATCGACCAGCTGTCCTACAAGCACGACAGCGCCCTGTTCGGCGTGCACGAGCTGCCGGTCGTGTGGTGAGGCCCGCGGCGGGAGGTCGGCCCCGACCTCCCGCCGCTCAGGTCAGGCCCGCACGGTCACCGCGTCGCCGCCCGCCTCGATGAGCACCCCCGCCCGGTCGGCGACGACCTCACCGCCGTCCACCGACTCGACCGACTCCGCGCCGACGAGCAGCAGCCGCCACCGGGAGGGCGCGGACTCGGCCGTCACCCGGATCTCGCCGCCCTGGACCACCGCGCGGAACGTCGTGCCGCCCACCACGGTCACGTGCTCGCCCTCGGACAGCTGATACGCCCGCAGGGTGACACCCTCGGCGTAGTCGTAGTCCGGCCGGTCGTCCACCGCGCCCACCGGCAGGACGGTGTTGGGCCGCACCAACACCGGCGCGGTCAGGAAGTCGCAGCGGTCCCGGACCCAGCGCGGACCCTGCACGACCTCGCCGGTCAGCAGGTGCGTCCACGCGCCCTCGGGCACGTAGTACGCCACATCGCCGTCGTCGGAGAACACCGGAGCCACGAGCAGGTCGTCGCCGAGCATGTACTGGCGCTCCAGGTGCACGCACGCCGGGTCGTCCGGGAACTCCAGCACCATCGCCCGCATCATCGGCACGCCCTCCGCCGTGGCCTGCCGCGCCGCCCGGTCCAGGTACGGCATCAGCGTCAGCTTCAGCTTCACGAACCGCCGCAGGACGTCCACCGACTCCTCGTCGAACAGCCACGGCACCCGGTAGGAGTGGCTGCCGTGCAACCGGCTGTGCGAGGACAGCAGGCCGAACGCGATCCACCGCTTGAACAACGCGGGCGTCGGCGTGCCCTCGAACCCGCCGATGTCGTGGCTCCAGTACCCGAACCCGGACAGGCCCAGCGACAGCCCGCCGCGCAGGCTCTCCGCCATCGACTCGTAGGTCGCCTCGCAGTCCCCGCCCCAGTGCACCGGGAACTGCTGGCCGCCGGCCGTGGCCGACCGGGCGAACACCACCGCCTCGCCCTCGCCGCGCCGCCGGCGCAGCAGGTCGAACACGGTCTTGTTGTAGAGGTACGTGTAGTAGTTGTGCATCCGCTCCGGGTCGGAGCCGTCGTGGTAGACCACGTCGGTCGGGACGCGCTCGCCGAAGTCGGTCTTGAAGCAGTCCACGCCCTGGTCCAGCAACGCCTCCAGCTTGCCCGCGTACCACTCGCGGGCCGCCGGGTTGGTGAAGTCCACCAGCGCCATGCCCGGCTGCCACAGGTCCCACTGCCACACGTCCCCGTTGGGCCGGCGCAGCAGGTACCCGTGCGCGGCGCCCTCGGCGAACAGCGGCGAGCGCTGCGCGATGTAGGGGTTGATCCACACCGAGACCCGCAGCCCGCGCTCCTTCAGCCGGGCCAGCATCCCCTCCGGGTCGGGGAACGTGCGCGGGTCCCACTCGAAGTCGCACCAGTGGAAGTCGCGCATCCAGAAGCAGTCGAAGTGGAACACGCTCAGCGGCAGGTCCCGCTCGACCATGCCGTCGATGAACCCGTTGACCGTCTTCTCGTCGTAGTCCGTGGTGAACGACGTGGACAGCCACAGCCCGAACGACCACGCGGGCGGCAGCGCGGGCCGCCCGGTGAGCGCGGTGTACTTGCGCAGGATCTCGCGGGGCGTCGGCCCGTAGATCAGGTAGTAGCGCAGGGAGTGTCCCTCGACGCTGAACCCGACCTTCGACACCGCCTCCGAGCCCACCTCGAACGAGACCAGCCCGGGGTGGTCGACGAAGATGCCGTAGCCGGCGTTGGTGAGGAAGAACGGGACGTTCTTGTACGCCTGCTCGCTGCTGGTGCCGCCGTCGGCGTTCCAGATGTCGACGGTCTGGCCGTTCTTCACCAGCGGCCCGAACCGCTCGCCCAGCCCGTAGACCGCGTCCCCGACGCCGAGGACGAGCTGCTCGCGGACGTGGTGCGTGCCGTCGAGGGTCATGAACCCCATGCCCTTGAAGCCGCTGGTGGTCAGCAGCCGGCCGTCGGCGGTGAAGTCGACCTGCCACTGCTCGCCCTTGTGCACGCGGACCGACAACGCGCCCGCGGTCAGCACCACGCCGGCGTCGTCCTCCACCACCTTGGCCTCGTGCCCGGCGTCGGCGGCGAGGCCGAACGAGGGCTCCTGCGGCCGGCCGCCGGAGAAGTGCGTGATCTCGACCCCGACCACGTCCGCCATCGGGGACGTGAGGCCCAGGGTGACCATCGGTCCCTTGAGCATGTCGCCGCGGTGCCGGATCGGACGCGTCGCCGCGTGCACGACGACCTCCCCGTCTCCCGCGGTGACGTCGTGCACCCCGACCGGGTGAGTCGCCTCGACCCCGGGCCGCAGCAGCCAGTACCCGTCGCTGAACTTCACCCGAACTCCAATCGGCGAAAGCCTGGCCGTTCCCGGCCAGGAGTACCCGACCCCGTTTCGTCCGCGGGGGTCGGGACGTTTCTGCTGCTCGATGTATCCCTTGACGATCGACAAGGCACGCCGCCACACGACCCGGCGAAGTACGAGGGGGACCGGGAATGCCGGTGATCCGTGGCCGGTGCGGCTCGGCGCGACGCGATCATCACTTGACCGCTCCCACCGTGATACCGCGGGTCAATGCGCGTTGGAAGATGAGGAAAAAGGCGATGGCGGGGACGACGCCGAGCAGCGCCGAGGCGCTGGTCATGGTCGCGTCCATCAGCCGCTGGCCCTGGAGCACGCCCAGCGCCACGGGCACCGTCTGGTTCTCGTTGGAGATCAGCAGCACCAGCGGCAGGAAGAACTCGTTCCAGGTCCAGATGAAGAAGAACACGAACAGCACGCCCAGGGTGGGCCTGCTGATCGGCACCACGACCCGCACCAGCGCCTGCCACTTCGTCGCCCCGTCGATGCGGGCGGCGTCCAGCAGTTCGCGCGGGAAGCCGCTGAGCGTCGAGGTGAGCAGGTAGGTGCCGAACGCGGACTGGATCGCGGTGAACACGATGATCACCGAGAGCTTGGTGTCGTACAGCCCGACCTCGTTGGCGATGTAGTACAGCGGGTAGACCAGCGCCTCCTGCGGCAGGGTGTTCGCGGTGAGGAACACGACCAGCACCCACAGCCGGCCGCGCACCCGGCCGATGCCCAGCGCGTAGGCGTTGAACACCGACACCACGACCGCCAGCACCGCCACGGACCCGCTGATCACCGCGCTGTTGAGCAGTTTCTCGCCGTAGTCGACGCGGTCCCAGAAGGCGATGATGCCGTCCAGCGAGACGCCCTCGGGCAGGCGCAGCGGGCCGCCGCTGGAGTACTCCTCGGGCGTCTTCACCGCGTTGAGCGCCACGATCACGAACGGCGTCACCATCGCCACCGCGAGCACGACCATGGACCACAGCACCGCGTGCCGCCGCATCAGCGCTCACCCCGCTGCTGCACCCGCAGGAACACCGCGGTGAGCACCAGGACCAGCACGGTGAGCACGGTCGCGATCGCCGCGCCGTACCCGACCCGGGTGCGCTCGAAGAAGTTCTGGAACGAGTAGTACGCGGGCACGTTCGTGGCACCACCCGGTCCGCCCCGGGTCAGCACGTAGATCGGCGCGAACACCTTCAACGCGGCGATCGTGCACGTCAGCAGCACGACGAAGATCTCCGGCCGCAACCCGGGCACGGTGACGTGCCGGAACCGGCCCCACCACGACGCCCCGTCCAGTTCGGCGGCCTCGTGCAGGGCCGGGTCGAGCCGCCCCATCCCGGCCATGAAGATCACCACCGGGTACCCGAGCTGCATCCACACCAGCACGCCCATCAGGCTCCACAGCGCCAGGTCCGGGTCGCCCAACCAGTTGCGCGCCAACGCTTCCAGCCCGACCGCCCGCAGCACCTCGTTCAGCGCGCCGTCCTTCGGGGCCAGGATCCAGCTCCACACGATCCCGGCCACCGCGATCGGCAGCACCTGCGGCAGGTACACGCACGCCCGCAGCACGGCCGCGTGGCGCGACCCGAAGTGCTTGCCGATGTGGTCGAACAGCGCGGCGGCGACGACCAGGCCGAGCAGGGTGGGCACCACCGCCATCGCCACGACCAGCGCCACGTTGTGCCGGAAGGACGCCCAGAACGTCCCGTCCGACAACAACCTCAGGTAGTTCTCGGCGCCGACCCACTCCGGCTCGCCCACACCCGTCCACTCGGTGAAGCTGATGCCGATGTTCATCCCGAACGGCACCAGGATCACCGCGAGCAGCAACAACCCGCCGGGCACCAGGTAGAGCAGGTAGGACCGGCGCTCGCGGAGCGCGCTCATCCGCCGAGGCTCGCGACGTGCTCGCGGTACGGCCCGGCCAGCTCGTCCAGGACCTGCTTCGGGTCGGCGTCACCGGTGATGAGCTTCTGCACCGCCGAGACCTGAACGTCGTAGTAGCCGGGCACGGGCCAGTCCGGGTAGAACGCCAACCGGTCGCCGTCGCGCAGCGCCTGGTAGTCGTCGTTGAGCTGCCGGGTCGCCGGGTCCGCGGCGGGGGCGGCGCCGGGCGCGACGGCCACGCCGCCCGCGTCGCGCAGCTTGTCCTGGACGGCGGGGGACAGGGTGATGTCGATGAAGTCGTAGGCGAACTGCTTGTTCTTGGCGCCCTTGGGCACCACCCACATGTTGCCGCTGGAGCCCGCCGTCATGCCCGGCCACCGCGCGGACACCCACGCGAAGTCCTTGACCTGGGCGCGCACCCGGCCGTACCACCACGTGCCGCTGACCATGATCGGGTGCTTGCCCTGCATGAACGCCAGCCCCATGTCCTCGGCCTTGAGCCCGGCGCTGTCCTTGGACACGTAGCCCTTGCGCACCCACTCGGCGAACGTGGTGGCCCCGTAGGTCCACGCGGCGTCGTGGAAGTCGACCTGGCCGGTGTAGCGCTGGAAGCGGTCCACCCAGCCGCGGTCGGCCTTGGTCAGCGCGAGCTGGTAGAGCACCTGCTGCGCCGGGTACTCCTGGCCCGCCGTGGCCAGCGGGGTGATCCCGGCGGCGACGAACCGGTCCATCGCGGCGGTCAGCTCGTCCAGCGTGGTGGGCAGGGCCAGGCCCTGCCGGTCGAACATGTCCTTGTTGTAGTAGACCGTGATGTACTCGGCGTAGTTGGGGATGCCGAACCACTTGCCGGAACCCATCACGCCGCGCTCGTCGTAGCGGGCGGTGGTGTCGATGCCCGGTCCGAGCTTCTTGTCCCAGCCGCGTTCGGCGACCTCGTCGCTCAGGTCGGTGAGCAGGCCCTGCTTGGACAGCAGTCCGGCGGTGGCGTTGCCCTTGGGGTACTCCATGAGGTCCGGCGCGTCCTTGGAGTTGAGCACCAGGGCGCCGGTCTTCTGGGTCTGCTCGAAGCCCTTCTCCTCGAACACCACCTTGACACCGGGGTGGGAGGCCTCGAACTGCTTGATCGCCTCGGCCCACGCGACACCCATCGCGCTGTCCGGCCCTTCGAAGTGCCAGAGCGTGAAGGTGTTGTCGGAGGGCTCGTCCGAGGCGCCGCAGCCCGTCACGGCCAGCAGTGCCGCGACGGCGGCTACCAGGAGTCGCTTGGGCATCGATCCCTCCACGGTGGCTGTCGAAGCGCTTCGATGATGCACCGTAGAAGGTCACCTGCCGGGAGCGCAACAGCCTTCCGAGGGAAGGTGGGGGAGTGTCGAATCGTTCGACGGTCTGTTCGGTGAAACGCTTCGATGCGGTGACGTGGAGACGCCGAGGCGCGGAGACGTCGCGACCCCGGCGGCCGGGAGAGGGGGCCGGCCGCCGGGGTCGTCGTGACGATCTCACCGACGAGGAGAAATTTTCCTTCAGTGAATTAAGAATTTTTGCCAGCTGAAGGGTTGGAGGTGTTCGTGCGCTAGCGGGCCGAGCAGGTGGGGGAGAGGGTGCCCGCGGTGCCGTTGGCCTGGAAGCCGAAGTCGACGGTGCCGCCGGCGGGGATGCTGCCGTTGTAGGCGACGTTGGTGAAGGAGACGTTGCCGGTGTTCCCGCTCCGGTTGGAGTTCCAGGAGTTCGTCACCGTCGCGCCCGAGGGCAGGGCGATCGACACCGACCAGCCGCTGACCGCCGACTCCGCCTTGACCCTGAGGTTGGCCACGAAACCGGTGTTCCACTGGTCGACCCCGACGACGGTCGCCGTGCAGCCGCCCGGGTTCGGGTTGGTGGTGGTCGTCGTGGTCGTCGTCGTCGTCGTGGTGGTGGTCGTGGTGGTGGTCGTGGTCGTCGTCGTGGTTGTGGACGACGGCGGAGCCCCGTTGAGCGCGTTGAGGACGGCGGTGTAGGCGGGCTTCTTGTTGCCCGAGCCGTCGAACAGCAGCGGGGTGCCGTAGGCGCGCCACGAGTCGGTGTCGCGGATGCCCCACACGGTGATGCCGTTGCACTTCGCCACGGCC
>NZ_JAPSLK010000073.1 GCF_031180885.1 Saccharothrix sp. | reverse complement strand
CGCCCGCCGTGCCGCGCCCGCCGTGCCGCGCCCGCCGTGCCGCGCCCGCCGTGCCGCGCCCGCCGTGCCGCGCCCGCCGTGCCGCGCCCGCCGCGCTGCGCCCGCCGTGCCGCCCGCCAACCTGCGCCCGCCTCGCTGTCACCGCGTCGCGGCCCCGATCCACCCCGGATCCACCCCACCGGCCCACCCCTGGCGGGTGTCCGGACAGGGGTCGAACCGGTCGGGTGGCGGGTACCGTCGGTGGTATGACGCAGCGCAAACCCGCCGGAGTCGGCTTCGAAACCTGGGTGGAGCGGCAGATTCGTGAGGCTCAGGACAAAGGTGAGTTCGACGACCTGCCCGGCGCCGGCAAGCCGCTGCGCGGACTGTCGGAGCCGCACGACGAGTTGTGGTGGGTCAAGGACAAGGTCCGTCGCGAAGAGGGCACGATGCTGCCCCCGACCCTCCAACTCCGCAAGGAAGCGGCCGACGCGCGGGCCGCGGCGGGTGTGGCGGGGTCCGAGGAGGAGGTGCGGCGGATTCTCGGGGAGATCAACGCGCGGATCACCGAGGCGATCCGCAAGCCGTTGTCGGGACCGCCGTTGAACCTGATGCCGTTCGACGTCGAGCACGTCGTGCGGGAGTGGCGGCTGAATCGGCCCTCAACTGGACAGTCCTGAGTGGACGGCAGTGGGGGAATGCTTGCGGGCGCGTAGGAAGGTGTCGAACGCGGCGGTGGGGAAGTGAAGGGTTGAGCCGTGGGGGTTCTTGGAGTCGCGGACCAGAGTCTGGGACTGGGTGTGGGCCAGTTCCACGCAGTCGCCGCCGGTGCCGCCGCTGTGGCTGGACTTGCGCCAAACCGTCATCGGGACCTCTCCAACGTGGTCAGGAGTGCGGCGGTTTTGGTTGGTGACAACGCCGCGTGGCGTAGTGCGTCGAAAGCCGTCTCGTACCGAGCGACGTGAGCCGGGTCCTCGACGGTCGCGGCCGTGGTGAGGGCTTCCAGGTAGACGATCGGGGTGCTGTCGGGGATGCGGAGCAGCACGAACGGGTAGCCGGTCAAGGGGTGCGCGGGGGCGGTCAGGGGGAGGATCTGGAGGGTCACGGTCGGCAGTGTTGCCAGTTTGCGCAGGTGGTGGAGCTGGGCGCGCATGGTTGCGGGGGTGCCGATGGTGGCGTGCAGGGCGGCCTCGTGCAGGACCGCGTGGACGTGTTGGTGGCCGGCGGTGATGCGGGTTAGGCGAGCCCGGCGGGCTTCGACCAGGCGGTCGACGTCCTCGGGGCGGTGGTGGGGGGTGGCCGTGAGGACGGCGCGGGCGTAGTCGGGGGTTTGCAGGGGGCCGGGGACCAGTTCGGCTTGGTAGCGCAGGACTTCCGTCGCCAACTGCTCCAACGCGTGGAACCTGCGGAAGAAGCTGGGCAGCACGGTGCCGAAGTTGGTGCGGGGGCGGCGTTTCCGGGCTTCGCGGGCCAAGGCCTCGATCGGGGTGCGGGCTTGACCCGTTGCGCCGTAGTGGTCGAGGAGGAGGGTCAGCTCGGGCTGGCGGATGGCGACGTCGCCGACCTCGATGCGGCGGACCTTGGCGGGCGAGCACTCCAGCACCTCGGCGGCGCGGTCCTGCGTGATGTTCGCGGCCTCGCGCAGTCGGGCCAGCGCTTGGCCGAGCTTCCGCTTCGCCGCCGTGGGGCTGGCACCGTTGCCGGTCATGCGCAACCTTCCCTCCGCTGCTGTGGCGGTTGCGAGTGTGCCGGAAAGTTGCGTTGAACAGGACTTTCTTCGTCCGGTTCACACGAAGGTGTACTCGTGCAGTCTGCACGTGCAGGTTAACGTGGAGGGTGAGAACTCCGGGGGGAGGATCTGCGGGCCGGACCGGGGGCTGGTCTCCGGCTGGCCGGTGCCGTGCTGGCCGGTGTCGCGTCGGCCGGTGTCGCGTCGGCCGGTGTCGCGTCGGCCGGTGTGCCGCATCGGTTGGCGTGCCGCAGCCGGTGGCAGTTCGCGGGCTGCGCGGGCTGCGGGCTGCGGGCTGCGAGGGCTGAGGGGCTGAGCCGGTTCGTTTCGCGCACTCGTCGGGGCGTCGATCCACCACCCACCGGGAAGGCTCACTTCGTGCTGCCCGTCGCACGCGCACCCCGCCGAGGAGGGAACCCGCATGGACTTCACAACGACGGTCGTCAAGGGCTACGCCAAGGGCCAGACCATCCGCGCGCTGGCCGCCGCCACCGGCAGGTCCTACGGCACCGTCCGCAGCACCCTTGTCGCGCAAGGGGTTCGGCTGCGCGGACGCGGACATCGACGGAGCGGCAAGGCGATGCTGCCCATCCGTGACGCCCGGGCGCGACGCGAGGAGTTGTCCGCCGAACTGCTGCGCGCCCGCCTGGCTTCGGGGCTGACGGGCGCCGCGGCGGGACGGCGGGCCGGGATCAGCCAGTCGAAAGTGTCCAAGGTGGAAACCGGTAATCTGGTGCCCAAGGTGGCCGACGTGGCGCGGTTGGCCGACGTGTACCGGGTCGCGCCTGAGACTCGGCACCGGTTGCTCGAGCTCGCCGAAGAGGTGGTGCGGGACGCGGCGCACCGGCGGGCCGTTGTGCACCGGGGCGTCGCTGGGCGTCAGGTCGCGGTCGCGCGGGCCGAGGCGGCTGCGGAGACGGTGCGGATCCTGGCGTTGACCAACCTCCCGCCACAACTGCTGCGCACCCCCGCCCGCGACCGGCGGCTGGTCGTCGTGCTGGCGGAGAGCGCGCTGCGCTCCGAACCCGAGAACTGGCCGTGGCTGCGCGAGATCAGCCTGGCGCCGACCGTGGAGCTGGGCGTGATCCCGTGGTTGACGCGGGTGGACGTGCCGGACGCCGGGTTCCAGGTCTACGACGAGTCGATGGTCGTCTTCGGGCTGTTGGCGGGCAACGTGGTGATCACCGACCCGGACGACGTGCGCGGCCACGTTCAGGCGTTCGACAAGCTCCGCCGAAGCGCCCTCACCGGCCCCCGGCTGCGCACCCACCTCGACCACCTGTTCGCCGAACGCCACCGCACCGCGACGACGCCCGTCCCGCCGACATCCTGGCCGGGCGAGGACTTAAGAGACATCGCCTGACACCGCGACGAATCCGTCACGGCAACGAAGCGCGGTTGGCCGGCGATGCGGCGCGCAGCCCGGGTGGGCGGCGCGGCGCGGCGGGTGGGCAATGCGGTATGGAGGTGTGGCGGTGTGGGCGGTGTGGCGTGCGGGCGGTGTGGCGCGGCCTGCGTGGCTGGCGGGGCGCGGGACGGGCGGTGCCGCCGGCGGGCGGCGCGGCTCGGCTGGCGTGGCGGGCGGTGCGGTGCGGCCGGCGGGCGGTGTGGCAAGGCGAGGCGGGCAGTGCGGCGCGGACGGCGTGGCGGGGCGAGGTGGGCGATGCGGTGAATCCCGGCCGGGGGCGTGAGCGAAGTTGGTGTCAGCCGATGCGGTAGAGGTCGCGGCGGGACGGGGGAACCAAGCGGTCCAGGCGGTGGTGCCACATCGCGGACAGGCGGTGGTTGCTTGACTTGGTGATCACCGTCAACGCCTGCGCGCCCACCACCGCCGCCGCGATCGCCTCCGCCTCCCGCCGCGGGTCGAGGTTCGGGTTCAGCTCGCCCGCCGCCGCGGCCTGCCGGAGCAGGTCGCGCGCGGTGGTCGTCAGGCTGCTGAAGTGCAAGCCCGCCAACAGGTCGAACAGTTCGCTGGTGAACAACAAACGCACGCCCACGCGGACGGTCGGGTCGGTCGCGGTCAGCTCGGCCATCCGGTGGGTCAGGTCCACCAAGGCCTGCAACGGACCGACCCGCGCCTCGCACTCCGCGCGCACCACGTGCCAGCGGCGGAAGTACTCCTCGACCACCGCCACCGCCAAGGCCTGCTTGGCCGGGAAGTGCCGGTACAGCGCGCCTTTCGTCACGGACACGCGGCGGCACACCGCGTCCAGGGACGTGCCGTCGTACCCGTCCCGGTCGAACAGCTCGATGCCCGCCGCGACCAGCGCGGCACGCGTCCTGGCACCCTGGGCTACTGCCACGGTCACCTCGGCGTGATCCGCAGAGCCGCGTACACCGCGGGCTTGGCGACGGCGGGCAGCCACGTCCGCCACACGTCGGCGACCTGCCGAGCCCCGCCGGACGGGCCGTCCACGGCCATCGCCATCAGGTGCACGCCGACCAGCGCGGCGACCACACCGTCGGCGCACTCCACCAGGTCGACGCCGGGGCGCAGCTCGCCCCGGTTCTCGGCGTGCCGCAACAGGTCCAGCACCGTCGCGGTCCACCGGGCCACCTGCCGCTCGGCCACGTCGTCGCACAGCGGCGCCTGGAACAGCAGACGCTGCACAACGGCACGGTCCCGGTTGACCGCGTACCCGAGGTCGACGAGGACCTGCAACGGGCTGCGGTGCACTCGTTGCAGGCGTTCGCGGACCAGCGCCCACTCCCGCGCCTGGCGGTCCAGCACGGCCAGCGCCAGCGCCTTCTTGGAGCTGAAGTGCCCGTACAGCGCGCCTTTCGTCACGCCCGCGCGGTCGCAGACGTCGTCGATGGTGGCCCGCACGTAGCCGTCGCGGTCGAACGCCTCCGCGGCAGCGGCCAACAGCCCGTCCCTGGTGGTCGACACATCGTGGATTGTCACCACACCCGGCGCCGCGCGACAACCGTCTTCTGTGAACGGCATCAATGTCGTCGGCGGGCGGCGCGTTCGATTGCGGCCGCGCGTTCCAATTCCTGCTGCGGTGTGTCCAGCACCTGTCCGAGCCAGCTCCGCCAGTACGGGCCGGGGATGCGTTTGCCGCGTTCCCACCGGGACACCTCTTCCCTGGTGACGCTGGTGTTCCCGGACGCGGCGTGCAGTCGTGCGGCCAGGTCGTCCTGGGTCAGCCCCCGGCCGCGACGCAGGTGGGCGAGGATTTCGCTGATGGGACCCGACACCGGCACAGCGCCTCCCTTTCCGTGGTCGTCGGGATTGTGCGTCCATTCTTCCAGTGCGTCCGGGTGAATCGGGAAAGCATCACGGTGATACCGGCGGAACATCCTGTGCGAGTGCACGTGCAATTGCCAGCGTGTCGGCGTGCATCCGGAAGTCGGTGATCCGGCCGCGGTGCACGCCCACGATCAGCGCGAAGTCGTAGGACAGCGGCGCCCCGGTCGCGCGGACGCGGGCGTGCAGCCGGCCGGTGAGGACCGCGTCGGCGTCGTCCACCAGCAGGTCACGCGTGGTGATGCCGGTCAGCTCCAGCACCGCCCGGAACCCCAGGAAGAACGATTCCACCTCGCGCGGGTTGCGCACCTCGGCGGGCCACGGGGCGCCCGCCACCGGCGCGGTCCACCAGCGCACTTCGTCGGCGAACAGCCTGCTCAGCCCGGCGGTGTCCTTCGCCGCCCACCGGGCGACGAGTCGCTCCACCAGCATGGTGACCTCAGCGCGCCCGCGTCGCATGCCCCGCCCACGGCCGGCACCGCACGAACGCCTCACCACCCGGACCGACCCGCACCGCGCCCGCCGCGCACAACATCCGCGTCACCGCCCGGTTGCCGGGCAGGTGGGTGACGCTGAACCAGCGGAAACCGTTGCGCAGGGCGGTGTCCGAGAGCTGTCGGACCAGCAGGGTGCCCAGGCCCACGCGCCGCCACCCGGTCGCCACCGCCACCGCGACCTCCGCGACCTGCGGTGTCCGGGTGGCTTCGTAGCGGCCGATGGCGACACCGCGCCCGTCCCGGTCCCGCGCGACCAGGGCGTGCCGCCGCACGTGGTCCAGTTCCGTCAGGTGCGCCATCAGCGCGGGCGTGACCGGCGGCGGCGCGCCGCAGAAGCGCTGGAACAGCGTGTCCAGGTCGGCGGTTCTGATCGCTTCGGCCAGTTCGTCCCGGTCGTCGGGGCGCAGCGGTGCCATCCAGACCTCCCGTCCGTCGTGCAGGCGCAGCGCGGACGCGATTGCCTGTCCGTACATGAGTACTCCTCGTGGCGTCGACTGGGGCAGCCACACCTTCGGAGCCGCGGGTGATCACATGAGCAAGCCTCGTACGGACCACGCGGGTCGGGACAGGGGCCAATGTCCGGTTTCCCAACGGGTGCGTCCGGCGGGGTGGTACCGGCGGTGCACCTCCTTCCGCCTGCCGCGCGGCGCGAGTTTGATCGCGACAGGCGACCGGCGACGACTGTGAGGTGCGGCGATGGTGGAGCAGCGACGTGTCCCCGCGCGCATCGGCGTGCGTGACGTGGTGCGGTTGGAAGAGGAGACCGAGCGACTGCGCGGTATGGACTACCGGCAGGGCGGCGGAGCGTGCCGGGACTCGGTGATCGTCACCGCGGCTTGGAGCGACCAGTTGCTGCGCGCGAAGTCGACGGCGGCCGTGCGGACCCGGTTGCTGGTCGCGTTGGCCGACATCCACAACCTGGCGGGCTGGACCTGCTTCGACACCGGCTTGGAACAGGCGGCGTCACGCCAGTGGGACCGGGCGTTGGAGTTGGCCGCCGAGGCTGGGCACGACGAGCTGGTCGCCAACATCCACTACCGCTCGGGACGGATGCGCTTGCACAACGCGCGTCGCCGGGAGGCGTTGGAGATCTTCGAGTTAGGGGTGGTCGCGGCCAAGCGGGCGGGGTCGCGGCACGCGGTGGCGATGCTGCGGGCGAACGAGGCGTGGGCGCACGCGGGTCTGGGCGACCAGGGGATGGCGACGATCCGGCTGCGGCAGGCGCACGAGGAGTTCGACCGGGCGGCGGTGGGGGAGGCACCCGGTTGGGCGCGGTTCTTCGACGAGACGGACCTGTCGGGGATGACCGGGGTGGTGCACACCGAACTGGCCCGCACGGTCGACCCGTCCCACACGGCGATGGCGATCCCGGCTCTGGCGGCGGCGGTCGCGGGGTACTCGGAGGGGATGGCGCGGAGCCGGGCGTTGAGCTTGATCGCGTTGGCGGCGAACCACTTGGTGGACGGGGACTTCGACGAGGCGGACGCGGTGGGGGAGCGGGCGGTGGGGTTGGCTTGTGAGGTTGCTTCGATCCGGGTGGCGGATCGGTTGCAGCCGTTGCGGCACTTGGCTGATCGGTATCGGGGGGACCCGCACGCCCGGGCTTTGGCGGCGCGGATCGCGGCTTTCACGCCGATCTTGTGACCTGAGGCGGGGGCGGGTCGGCTGAGGCCGGGCCGCGGCGGGCCGGGCGGGGTGGGCTGGGTTGGCGTTGGGTGGCGCGCGGCTGAGCTGAGCCGGCCGGGGTTGGGTGGCGCGGGTTGAGCTGGGTGGGTCCGGGGTGGGTTGGGCGGCGCGGCTCGGCGGGGTGGGGTAGCCGGGCTGGTTGGTGGGGTGAGTTGAGGGCGGGTGTGCGGGGTCGTCGCGATCGCTGAAGGCTTGCCGCCGGTTGGGCTTCCGCCCACCCACCCCCGGCACAGCTTCCGAGCCACCCAGGAGCTTCAACACCGCCTCAACCCGGAGGCGCGGCGGGTTGCCGGCCGCTCATCGAATTCGACTCGAATTCGATCCTCATTCGACCCGGATTGTCGAATGAGGATCGAACGAAAGCATTTCGTTGACGCCGGGACCACGCCGTCGTAATACTCGGTTCGCACTTCTGGAAAGCGTTCACAAATCTGAACAAATCCTTCGGTCGAGGAAGTCGCCATGCGGATACCCGTGCTGGCGGGCGTGCTGTGCTGCGCGCTCGCCGTGCCCGCCCAGGCAGGGCATGACCTGGGCAGACAAGTCTTGCCGGTCGGTGACGGCTGGGGGAGTGCCGGTACCGGCACCACCGGTGGCTCTAATGCGTCGAGCGTGCACGTGGTGCGGACGGCGGCGGAATTGCGGGCTGCTCTCGCCGCTCCTGCCCCGCGATTGGTGAAAGTGCGCGGGGTCATCGACCTTCGGGCCGACTGCGAAACTTACGCCACGGGTGGATACACCCTGGATGCATATTTGGCCGCCTTCGACCCGGCTGTTTGGGGCCGTGACCGCGAACCCTCCGGTCCTTTGGAAGACGCCCGAGTTGCCTCCGCTCGCAACCAAGCCGCCGCCATCGCGTTGAACGTCGGAAACGACACCACGATCGTCGGCGACGGCAAGGGCGCGGGCATCACCGGTGGCAACCTGCGGGTGCACGGCGTGCACAACGTGATCATCCGCAACCTCACCTTCCGCGACACCCGCGACTGCTTCCCGCAGTGGGACCCGACTGACGGCGCCACCGGCAACTGGAACTCGTCCTACGACTCCGTCTCCCTCAACGGCGCCACCAACGTCTGGGTGGACCACTCGACGTTCACCGACCAGCCCAACACCACCGAAACCGTCCACTTCGGACGCCCCTACGAGCAGCACGACGGCCTGCTGGACATCACCAACGGCTCGGACCTGGTCACCATCTCCTACAACCGGTTCGAGGACCACGGCAAGACCATGCTGATCGGCTCGTCCAACACCTCCACCACCGACCCGGGCAAGCTCCGCGTTTCCGTGCACCACAACATCTTCCGCAACGTCGAAGAACGAGCCCCGCGCGTCCGGTTCGGCCAGGTGCACGTCTACGACAACCTGTTCGAAGCCGGCCCCACCTACAACTACGCGTGGGGCGTGGGCGTCCACTCCAAGATCGTCGCGGAGAACAACTACATCAAGGGCATCCCCGCCGAGAACGTCATCCGGCACTGGGGCGGCACCGCGATCACCACGCGCGGCAACCTGGTCGACGGTCGGAAGACCGACATCACCGCCGCCTTCAACGCCGCTCACCCGGACACGCCGCTGGCCGCCGACGCGGGCTGGACGCCCACGCTCACCCGCGGCCTGGAACCCGCGCACAAGGTCAAGCACCTGCGGGCGGGCGCTCGGTGAGGACGAAGAGGTGGGCGCCGTACGCGCTGATCGCGCCGACGTTGCTGCTGATGGCGGTGTTCCTGGTCTACCCCATCGCCAGCGTCGTGCACTACAGCCTCCAGCGCTACAACGTCACGCAGCCCTGGAAGAACGGGTTCATCGGGCTGGAGAACTTCCGCGTCATGCTCACCGAGGACCCGCTGTTCTGGCAGAGCCTGGTGTTCAGCGCGAAGTGGGTCGTGGTGGAGGTGGGTCTGCAACTCCTCCTCGGCCTGGTCCTCGCGCTGATCGTCAACGAGACGTTCATCGGGCGCGGCCTGGCGCGGGCCATGGTGTTCTCGCCGTGGGCCGTGTCGGGTGTGCTCACCACGGGGATCTGGATCCTGCTCTACAACCCGTCCACCGGGATCTTCCAGCAGCTGGCCGAGTGGGGGATCGGGTCGCCGGGGACGTCGGTGCTCGGCGACCCGGCCACGGTCTTCCCGGCCACGGTGGTCACCGAGTTGTGGCGGGGTGTGCCGTTCTTCGCGATCCTGCTGCTGGCCGACCTGCAGAGCATCCCCAACGACCTGTACGAGGCGGCGGCGGTGGACGGCGCGGGTCGGTGGCGGCGGTTCATCAGCGTGACGTTGCCGCACCTGAAGGACGCGATCATCCTGTCCACACTCCTGCGCGCGGTGTGGGAGTTCAACAACGTCGACCTGATCTACACGCTCACCGGCGGTGGTCCGGCGAACCAGACCACGACCCTTCCCCTTTACGTGGCAAGGAAAGCGGTCGATTCGCACGACTTCGGCTACGGCTCGGCGCTGACCGTGGCCGGGTTCGTGATCCTGCTGTTCTTCTCGATCCTGTACCTGCGGTTGTCGAAGTTCGGGAGTCGCGCATGAGCCGGGTGTTGCGGCTGCACGTGCCGCTGGCGCTGTACCTGCTGTTCACGCTCGTGCCGTTCTACTGGATGCTGGTGTTCGCGTTGCGCCCCACCGGTTCCACCGCGCTGGTGCCGTGGCCGATCACGTTCGAGCACTTCGACACGGTGTGGAACGGCATCGGGTTCGGGACGTTCTTCTACAACAGCATGGTCATCGCGCTGGGCGTGCTGGTGTTCGTGTCCGTCCTGTCCCTGATGGGCGGCTACGCGCTGGCGCGGTTCAAGTTCCGCGGGCAGCGGCTGTTCCTGGTGGCGTTGCTGTGCACGCAGTTCATCCCGGGCGCGATGATGCTGATCCCGCTGTTCGTGATCTTCCGCGAGGTGGGGCTGCTGAACAGCCTCACCGGGTTGATCGTCGCGGACGTGGCGTTCCAGCTGCCGTTGGCACTGATCCTGATGAGCGGGTTCGTGCGCAACATCCCGGTGGAGCTGGAGGAAGCCGCGATGGTGGACGGCTGCACGCGGCTGCGCGCGTTCTTCGCGGTGATGCTGCCGCAGCTCAAGCCGGCGCTGGTGGCGGTGGGGTCGTTCGCGTTCATCGGGGCGTGGAACAACTTCCTGTTCGCGCTGATGTTCGCCTCGCGGCAGGACAAGTTCACGCTCCCGGTCGGGTTGAGCTACGCGCTGGGGGAGTTCAACACCGACTTCGGCGCGCTGGCCGCGGGCGGCGTGGTCGCGGCGGTGCCGGTTGTGCTGGTGTTCGCCGTCGTGCAGCGGTTCCTGGTGCAGGGCCTGAGCGCCGGGGCGGTCAAGGGATGAGGATTGCGGGAGGAACCATGCGGGCACTGCTGGTCGTGCTGGCCCTGGTGCTGTCGGCCTGCTCGTCGGGCGGCGGCAGCGGCAAGACGACGATCGTGTTCTGGGACAACAACGGCGGCCCTGGGCGCACGCCGATCTACGAGGAGCTGATCAAGCGGTTCGAGGCGGCGAACCCGGACATCGACGTCGAGTACGTCGGCATCCCCAGCTCGTCGGTGCAGCAGAAGTACGACACGGCCATCGCGGGCGGGTCCACGCCGGACGTCGGCGGCGTGACCACGTCGTACCTGGCGCACCTGGTGGGGCAGGAAGCGCTGGTGGCGCTGGACGACCGCGTCGAGGGCAGCGCGTTGAAGGGCAAGTTGCTGCCGTCGCTGGTGGAGACGGTGCGGCAGACCGCGCCGGACGGCAAGCTGTACTCGGTGCCGTCGTCGGGCAACATGGACGTCATCTGGTACCGGACGGACTGGTTCACCCAGGCCGGGATCACGCCGCCGAAGACGTGGGACGAGCTGGTGGCGGCGGCGCAAAGGCTGACCGACCCGGCCGCGAACCGGTACGGCTACACCATCCGCGGTGGCGCGGGCTCGGTGTTCCAGCTGTTGACCGAGGCGTACTCGTACTCCGGGGTCGCGGAGTTCTTCAGCGGCGGGAAATCCACGGTCGGCGACGCGCGCAACGCCGAGCTGGTCGGGAAGATCGCGGCGCTCTACAAGAAGGCCACGCCCGAGGCGGACGTGAACAACAGCTACACGCAGATGGTCGCGCAGTTCACCGGCGGGTCGGTGGGCATGATGCACCACAACCTCGGGTCGTACGGCGATGTCACCAAGGCGTTGGGCGACCGCGTGGCCGCGTTGCCGCTGCCGGTGGGGCCGTCGGGCAAGCGGACCGTCGTGCCCAACCCGACCGACGGGTTCGCGGTGTTCAAGAACAGCGAGAACCAGGACGCCGCGTGGAAGTTCGTGGAGTTCCTGACCTCCAAGGAGTCGAACTCGTACTGGAACGAGAAGGTCGGGCAGATCCCGGCGAACACCGAGGTGCGCGACGCGGCGTGGATCGCGTCGAACCAGCCGGTGAAGATGGCGCTGGGCGTGCTGGAGGACCCGGCGACGGTGACCGTGCCGGCTCCCGTCTACCTGCCGCAGTACTCGTCGATCACCAAGACCGACAGCGAGCCGCAGTACCAGAAGGTGTTGCTGGGTGAGCTTACGCCGCAGGCGTTCCTGGACGAGATGGCGTCGAAGCTGACCGCCGCGCAGAAGGAGTGGGAGGAGCGGAGGTGATCGAGCGCGTCGAGGTGTCGGTGTTCACCACGACCGCGTGGACGGCGGTGGACTCCGGCGGGCACCGGCACCCCAGTGCCGAGCACGAGGTGCGCGAGGCGGTGCTGGAGATCACCGACTCGGACGGGGTCGTGGGGCGCGTGCAGGTGCACCCGGACCAGGTGCGGCCGGCCGTCTTGGAGGCGTACGTCCGGCCGGTGCTGGTGGGTGCCGACCCGTGGGACCGGGAACGGTTGTGGCGCTTGATGGCGCGGCGGCAGCGGGGTTCGCACGGGCGGTTCACGGATCGGGCGTTGGGGTTCGTGGACACGGCGCTGTGGGACCTGGTGGGCAAGCGCGCCGAGTTGCCGGTGTGGAAGCTGCTGGGCGGTGCGCGGTCCTCGATTCCGGCTTATGCCAGCACGATGTGCGGTGATTCGATCCCGGGAGGGTTGAGCACGCCGGCGGACTACGCGTCGTTCGCGAAGCAGTTGGTGGACCAGGGTTATCGGGCGATCAAGCTGCACACGTGGATGCCGCCGGTGGCCGGTGCGCCGAGCGTGCGGGCGGACATCGAGGCGTGCGCGGCGGTGCGGGACGCGGTCGGGGCCGGGGTGGCGCTGATGCTGGACGCCAACCACTGGTACTCGCGGACGGAGGCGCTTGAACTCGGGAAAGCGTTGGAGGAGCTGGACTTCTACTGGTTCGAGGAGCCGATGGAGGAGGCTTCGACGTCGTCGTACCGGTGGTTGGCCGACCAGTTGCTGATCCCGGTGATCGGGCCGGAAGTGGCGTGGGGCAAGCACATGAGCCGGGCCGAGTGGGTCGTGTCCGGGGCGTGCGACATCCTGCGCGCCGGCCCGACCGACGTCGGCGGCATCACGCCGACGGTCAAGGCGGTGCACCTGGCGGAGGCGTTCAACGTCGACTGCGAGATCCACGGCGACGGCAGCGCGTCCCTGGCGGTGCTGGGCGGCACCGACGCCGGTCGCTGGTACGAACGCGGCCTCCTGCACCCGCACCACGACTTCGACCGCGTGCCACCACACCGGCTCGCGGCCGTGGACCCGCTCGACGGGGCCGGGAACGTCACCCTGCCGACGTCGCCCGGACTGGGGGACGCCTGGAACGTCGAGCACATCCGCAGTCACACGGTGGAGAGGTGGTGATGGCTTAGCTGTTGGGAAAAACCGCCGCCGGTTCTCCTGTCATCCACAGTCGTATGGAGGAAACCTGATGTCCCGCACGATTTCCCGTGCGCTGGTCGCGGCCGTGGCGGTGGCCGCGGCTTCGGTGGCCGTTGTCGCACCGGCGCAGGCCGCTTCGTTCAACCTCGAAGGGTGGGCGACGCAAGGCGGTGGCACCACGGGTGGCGGCAGCGCCACGCCGGTGACCGTCTCGACCACGTCGGCGTTCGTCTCGGCGGTCCAGTCGTCGAGCGCGGCCGTGATCCGCGTATCCGGCACGATCACGTTGTCCAGCATGACGCGCGTGACGTCCAACAAGACGATCATCGGCGTCGGCTCGACGGCCACCATCACCGGGCACGGCCTGAACATTTCCAACGCGTCCAACGTGATCGTCCGCAACCTGAACTTCCGGAACTGGGCGGACGACGCGATCAACGTCCAGTACTCGACCCGGGTCTGGGTGGACCACAACAGCTTCTCGAGCGGGTACGACGGCGCGGTGGACGTGAAACGCGCGTCGGACTACGTGACCGTGTCGTGGAACAAGTTCTCCAGCCACAACAAGACCATGCTGCTGGGGCACGACGACGGCAACGGGAGCGAGGACCGCGGCAAGCTGCGGGTGAGCTACCACCACAACTGGTTCGCCGGGACCCAGCAGCGGCACCCGCGCGTGCGCTTCGGCAATCCCGTGCACGTGTACAACAACTACTACGGCGGCGTGACGGACTATGGGGTGGCGTCCACCATGGAGGCCGGTGTGCTCGTGGAGGGCAACTTCTTCGAGAACACCCGCGACCCGTTCCACCGCGGTGAGGGTTCGTCGCCGGCGGCCAACCTGGTGGCGCGGAACAACCACTTCGTCAACTCGGGGTCGGGTGATGCTGGTGGCAGCGTGAAGGCGATCCCGTACGGGTATTCGCTGGACGCGGCCGGCAGCGTGAAGTCGATCGTGACGAGTGGCGCGGGTACCGGCAAGATCTGATCGTCCTGGACTGGCCTGATCGGTTCTGACCGGTTCTAACCGGTTCCGACCGGCCGGGTTCTGATCGGTCAGGTCGGGTGGTGGGGCGGCCTTCGGCTTGGCGCCGGGGGCCGTCCCACCTGCGGTTATGGGGTTTGGTGGTAGGGTGGTGGGGCTGGTGATCTTGGTGTCACTCGATCGTGTGACATACAGGATCTGCGACTTTCGCCGGGCTCGCGCGTCCCGTGAATAGGAAGGTCGGCGCGGGACGGGTCGGGGGTCGGGCCGGGTCGGGTTAGGTCGGCCGGGGCCAAGGTCGGGGTCAGGGTCGGCGTCGCGGTCAGGCTCCGGGATTCAGGTCCGGGATTCGAGATCGAACTCGGCCGACGAGGACGTCAGCCGCCAACGAGCCGGGCCACTAGGTCGCGCTCAGGTCCAACCGGCAACCGCCCGCACAGGCACTCAAGCCGCCGCGACCAGCCACTCCCCACCCTCCCCACCCGCCGCTCGCAGCACCTCCCCACCGAACAGCGCGCCGCCTCCGCGCCGGGCCGCTTCCTCGCCGGGCCGCTTCCTCGCCGGGCCGCTTCCTCGCCGGGCCGCTTCCTCGCCGGGCCGCTTCCTCGCCGGGCCGCTTCCTCGCCGGGCCGCTTCCTCGCCGGGCCGCCTCCGCGCCGGGCCGCTTCCTCGCAGGGCTTCCCCGACGGGCCGCACGCCACCGGGGCCGAGTGCCGCCGGTGTACGCGCGGCGAGGTGGCGGGGGCGAATTGAGCGCCGAGGATCGGATGCCGCCGGGCCGGATGCCCCAGTGCCGGATGTCGTCGGGCGGGGTGTCGCCGCGCCGGGTGTCGCCGGGCCGGATGCTTCAGGGCCGAATGTCGCCGGGCGGGGTGTTGCCCGGGTGTCGGCGGGCCGGGCTGCGCGCGCGAGGGCGCGGTCGGGTTGCGTAGTGGCGTGGCGGGGTGTGTCGGCGGGTTGGGTGGCGGGGTTGTGGTGCCGCGTGGAGGGGATGGGCGGAGGGCTGCGGGCTGGGGTGGGCGGGCTGGGTGGTGCGGGGGGCGGGGGCGGGGAGGAGGTGGAAGGTCTGGGGTGTGTGTGGTGGTGGGGAGGGAAGCTGGAGGGAGGGAGGGTTAGAGGAAGAGGGTGTCGGTGAGCATTGTGGTGGCTGTTATCAGGAGGGTGGCGGCGAAGAGTCTTTGTAGGGTTTTGGGGTTCAGTTTGGTGGCTAGGCGTTTGCCGTCCCATGCGCCGAGCAGGGCCGTTGCGGCGAAAGGGGCGATCAGAGCCCAGTTCAGGGTTGCCACGGTGCCCAGGCGTACGGCGAAGGCAGTCGTGGCGTTGATGCTGATCACCAGAAGGCTGGTGCCCACCGCGGTGGTCATGGGGACGGCTAGGGCGCTTACCAGAGCGGGAACTGTTAGGAAGCCGCCGCCGATGCCCAGGAAACCGGTCAATGCACCCAGACCCGCACCTACACCGGCCGCGCGGACTGGGCGGACCTGTTCTGTGGGAGTTGGTTTGCGGAGCATGACGATGGCTGCGGTGGCGGTGATGGCGGAGAAGGCTGCCGTTAGGGCCTGGGGTGGGATGTGGGAGTGGTAGGTCGCGGCCACGGCGGCGGGTGGGGTGCCGGCGGCGGCGAAGAGGAGGCCCAGGCGCCAGCGCACTGTGCCGGCTCGGGCGTGGGTGAACAGGGCCATCAAAGACGTCACCAAAACGATCAACAGGGAGGCGGTGGTGGCCTGTTGAGGGGTGAAGTTCAGGAAGTAGATCAGGGCCGGGACGGTGAGAACGCTGCCGCCGGCGCCCAGGGCACCCAGGGAAAGGCCCACTACGGCGCCGGCGAGCAGAGCCAGGCAGAAAGCGGTCATGTGGTGGGCACGCCGTGGATCTCGGACCACTCCGCGTTCAGGTGGACGACATCGCGCCCGGCGCGGTGCAGCAGGCTCGCCGCGACCCCCGCGCGGTAGCCGGATGCGCAGTGGACCCAGACGGTGCCTGCGGGGATCTCGGTGATGCGGTCCAGCAGCTCGTACAAGGGGATGTTGAGGGCGCCGGTGATGTGGCGAGAGGCGAACTCCTCGGGGCGGCGGACGTCCAGGACCACCGGGGAAGTGGCTTCGGCCAAGGCGTCCCAGCTGCGGATGGGGTAGGACACGACGTCAGCGAAGGCGGAGGGGGTGGCGAAAGACGTGGAAGGGTGGTCGATGCCGATTCGGGACAGGTCGCGGATCGCGGAACGGATGTCGGACTCCGAGCCCAGCAGGGTTACGGGCTCGTTCCACGGCAACGTCCAACCAAGGTACGTCGCGAAGCTCGTCCCGTACTCGAATCCGACCGTTCCGCGCAAGTGCCCGGCTGCGAAGGCCACCCGCGACCGCAAGTCCACTACCCACTCGCCGGCGTCCAACCGTGCCAACACCTCCGACGGGGACAACGGCGAAGGCACACTGACATCCGCAGCGCTCGGGCCCAAGCGGTTCAGTGGAGCCATGTGGGAGTAGTACGACGGGTACGCCGACAGGTTCGCGATCAGAGACGTCACGAAGTGCTGCTCGTCGGGATCGGTCAACGCGTGGTTGGTGCGCAACTGCTCACCGATCGTCGACGCGTCCGCCCCGCTCGCCGGACCCGAAGAGCAGAAGCTCCCGAAACCGTGGGTCGGGTGCAGGGTCGCGGCGGCGCCGACCTGAGCGGCTAGCGCCCGGGCCGAGTGGTACTGGGCGTAAGTCAGTTCGACGGTTCGGTCCGGGGACACCAAGTCCGTGCGGCCGACCGACCCGTACAGCAAGCTCCCGCCGGAGAAAACCGCCTGCTGCCCGTCGAGAGACACCACGTACGCCAAGTGGTGCGGCGTGTGGCCGGGGGTTGCGACGGCGGTCAGGGTCAGGCCGCCCACCGCCAGCGAGTCGCCGGGGCGGACGGGGTGGCGCGAGTAAGCGACCTCTTCCGCGGCGGCCACCAGGTAGTGCGCGTCGTGCCGCCGGGCCAACGCCAAGCCGCCGGTCACGTAGTCGTTGTGCACGTGCGTCTCGGCGACGTGCGTGATCCGCACCCCCAGCCGGCCCGCGACCTCCTCCACCCGGTCCAGGTCGCGCTGCGGGTCCACGACCAGCGCCACCTCGCCGTCGTGCACCAGGTAGCTCCGGTCGCCCAGCGAAGCGGTGCCGATCGTCTCGACGTCCATCGCGCACACCTCCGTCATATGTACGTACATTATGACGGACCGGAGCAAGTGATGTCAGCGGTGTGTCACAGACCTCGTCGGGAGCGGTCCCACCGCCGGGAACTCGGAGGTCACCGCGAACCGGTCGCCACGCACCATCGTGTGCCGCCACTCGACCGGCCGCCCGCCGGAACGCCCTTGCCGGTGGATCGACAGGCAGGCCACGTCCGGACCACACCCCAGCAGCGCCCGCTCCCCGGCGGTCGGGACCACGGCCTTGATCGTCTCCCGGCTCGCGTCCAGCCGCACCCCGGTCCGCTCCACGAGCACCGCGTACAGGCTCGTGTGGGTGAAGTCGGCGGTGAGCAGCGGCGAGGCGATGTCGGCGGGCAGCCACACCCGGTCGATCGCGAACGGCTCCCCGTCGGCCAGCCGCAGCCGCTCCAAGTGCACCAACGGGGTCGATCCTTCGAGGTCAAGGCGGTCTGCGACAACACCGTCCGCGCGCACGTCGAGCACCCGCACGACGCTGCGCTGCTCCATACCGGCCGCCTCGACGGACGCGAACAGGCTGTAGAGCGTGTCCAGCGGTTGCTCGACGGCGGCGGCCGGGCTCACCCGCGGCTGGCGTCCGCGTTCGGCGACCACCAGGCCCTCGGCGCGCAACCGCTGCAACGCCTGCCGCACGGTGTGCCGGCTGACGCCGTAGTCGTCCATGAGCGCGAGTTCGCCGGGGAACCCGGCGTGGAACTCGCCCGACCGCAGCCGGGTCACGAGGTCGTCCTGGAGCTGCCGCCACAGCGGCGTGGTGGCGGACCGGTCCAGCGTGCGGGACGTCATGCCCGAAGTCTCCCTTGAAGCGGTCCGGGCCGAACCGCTAGCGTTATTGTACGGACATTTTGGGGGTGCCATGCACCACGAGATCGTGATCATCGGCGGCGGCGCGGCCGGGATCTCCACCGCGGCCCGATTACGCCGCAACGGGCGGGACGTCGCCCTGGTCGAACCGTCCGACGTGCACCACTACCAGCCTCTGTGGACGCTGATCGGCGGCGGGCGCGCGCCGTCCGGGTCCTCGGCGCGGCGGATGGCGAAGCTCGTCCCGCGCGGCGTGCGGTGGCTGAAGACGGCCGCGGTCGCGGTCGACCCGTTCGACCGGCGCGTGGACCTGGGCGACGGGCGGTCGGTGCGCTACCGCCGGCTCGTCGTCTGCCCGGGCATCCAGCTCGACTGGGGCCGGCTCGACGGCCTGGTCAACGCGCTCGGCCACGACGGCGCGTCCAGCAACTACTCGGCGACGTACGCCCCGCTGACCTGGGAGTTCATCAAGACCACGAGGTCCGGGACGGCCGTGTTCTCGATGCCGTCCGGCCCCATCAAGTGCGGTGGCGCGCCGCAGAAGATCGCCTACCTGGCCGCCGACTACTGGCGAGAACAGAATCTCCTCAACAAGATCGAGGTCCACCTCGTCCTGCCCACGCCGGCCATGTTCGCGGTGCCGGAGTACGCGGCGGTGCTCGAAGGGGTCGCGCGGCGGTACGGCATCCACGTGCACCTGGAGAGCGAGGTCGTGGCGGTGCGGCCCGGTCGTGAGGTCGTGGTGCGCGGGTCCGGCGGGACGACGTCGTTGCCGTACACGTTCGCGCACCTCGTGCCGCCGCAGAGCGCGCCCGACTGGATCAAAGCCTCACCGCTGGCCGGCCCGTCCGGGTACGTCGAAGTCGACCGGAACACGTTGCGGCACAAAGACTTCACCGACGTCTTCGCGCTTGGCGACGCCGCCTCGACGCCGAACTCCAAGACCGGCGCGGCGGTGCGCAAGCAAGTGCCCGTCGTGGTGGCGAACCTGCTGGAATCCCTGGCCGGCCACGAACTCCCCGCCTCCTACGACGGCTACGCGTCCTGCCCGATCACCACAGGGCGGCGGACCCTGCTGCTCGCCGAGTTCGACTACTCCGGCCGGCCGCGGCCGTCGATCCCGTTCCTGGACACCATGCGCGAACGCACCGACTACACCGTGTTCAAACGCCGGGTGCTGCCGTGGCTGTACTGGGGGCTGATGCTGCGGGGACTCGCCTGAGCCCCCGCAGCACCCGCGGAAACCTCAGCCGCGACGCCACTTCTGGTTCGCGCCGCCCGTGCACTCCCACTGCTGCAACGGGGTCCCGGTGCCGCCCCACGCGGTGACGTCCACGCACTTGTTCGCCTGCCGGGTTCACCAGGTCCCCGGCCGAGCAGTTGCCCGAACCGCCCGAGGTCACGGGTCATGGCCTCGGTCAGGGCGACGCGGTCGGCGGCGGTTCGACCGGTTGCCGAGGCGGGGGCGGGCAGGGTGGCGAGCGCGACGGCCGGGGCCACCGCGCTCCCTTGCGCGATCAGTCTCACGACAGCTCCCAGTGCAGGGAGGAGAGGTGTGAGAGCGCTCTCTTGAGGCAGGTTCGCAGTCCGCCGCGACCACTGTCAACCGCCCGCCCTCGGCCTGTCCGGTTGCCGACAAGGCGCCGCCCCTCGATGGGAGGGGCGGCGCCATCGACCTGTCACTCGACTGGATGGGCGGCGCCAATGACCCGCCGCTCGACGGGACGGGTGGTGCCATCGACCCGTCGAGCGACGGGACGGGTGGTGCCATCGACCCGCCCGACTGGCCGGTTCTGTCGGTACCCCGTGGGACAATGGAACCGGGGCCGGAGGCCACACCGGCCGGTCAGTTGATGGTGATCTTGAACGTGCTGGTCGTGTTCTTGATGTCCTGGAAGTTGTTCGAGAACCGCAGGTTGTAGAACGTCACCGCGCCCACCGCCGGTCCCTGCCCCGGCTCCGGCAACTCGTTGGCCCACAGGCCGAACCCGGACTTGGCGTCGAACGCGTCACCGCTCTTGCGCGCCCCGCTGATGGAGACGTTGCGGAACTCCGTGTCCTGGATGGGGTTCTCCGGCGTGGTGCCGGTGTACTTGGTCTGGAACATGATGCCGCTGTAGGTCGGGTCGATGATGTCCACGTCCTGCACCCGGATGCCCCGGAACGGTTTCGACGCCGAGAACAGCCAGATCGCCGGGAACGTCTGCTGCCCCCAGAAGTGGCCGCCGGTGCGGACCAGGGTGATCCCGCTGAGCGTCGTCGGGTCGGGGCCGAAGCCGTTCATCGGGTAGCCGAAGTCCAGCGAACTGATCGTGACCCCGGAGTACACAAGGGTATCGGCGATGTAGATGTTGCGGAACGTGTTGAGGTAGCCGCCGTACACCGCCAGGCCCGCCGCGCGCCACGTGAGCAGGGACGTCAGGTTCTCGTAGACGTTGTTCTTCTCGTCCGCGCCTCCCGCGTCGATCGCGGAGAACAGCGCGAAGCTGTCGTCACCGGTCGAGCGGGCCTCGATGTTGGACACCCGGTTGTCCGTGCTGCCGTTGGTCATGTTCAGGCCATCGGCGAACGTGTTGCGGATGCGGGAGTCCTTCAACGTCATGAAGTCGGTGTTCGCGCCCCAGTACAGGCACACCATGTGCTCGGCCCACAGGTTCTCGATCGTGATGTTCGAGACGTTCTGGAAGTCGAACACCTTGCCCGGGCCGTCGATGCGGGTGGTGTAGTTGCCGAAGTAGGCGAACCCGCTGAACAGCGACCCGTTGGCGGAGGCTTCGGCGCGGATGCCCACGTCGGTGTTGTCCTGGCCGGACGGGGCGAAGAACCGGGTGAACCACGGTCCCGCGCCGACCATCCGCACGGGCTTTCCGTAGACCTGGAACTTCTGCGCGGTCTCGTAGCGGCCCGCCGGCAGGTACACGCCGAGGAGGTTGCCGCTGGTGTCCATGCGGAACCGGTCGAGCGCGTTCTGCACGTCCTGGTGGGAGAACCCCGTCGGCGTGACGTACCGGGCGGGGTCGGGGTTGGGCTGCGCGGTGGCGACCTCGAAGTTGACGAAGTCGATGGCGTAGGTCGTGGTGTTGGCCGCGTCCTTCTGCAGCTTGATCTTCGTGCCGGGCGGGAACGTGCTGCCCAGCAGGACGTTGGCCTCGTCGTAGATGTGCCGGGGTCCGCCTTCGCCCGGCGAGTTGCCGGGGGCGGCTTCGTTGCCGTAGAGCCAGATGTGGCGGGAGGTGAGGTCGAGGGCCTTGTGGAACGTGCCGTTGACGTAGACGTTGAGGGTGGCGTTGATGCCGCCGCCGCCCGGCGCGTCCGGGATGGAGAACCGGGTGACCAGCGTGTTGGTCGGGACCGTGGTGGTGAACTCGACCGACGCCCCGGTGCTGTTGAGCGTGACCGCGCGCCGACCGGAGGCTTCGCCGGCCAGGTCGCCGATGGTGCGGTTCGGGCCGATCTTGGTTGCGCCGCCCGCGGTGACGCCGTCCTCGGCTTCGACGTGCGTCCACGGGACGTTCGCGCCCCGGCCGATGAACAGCGGCTGCTCGGTGGTGTTGTTGCCCTGCTTGGCGGGGATCTCGTGGGCGTCCGGGGCGATCGCGGTGCGGACGGTGTACTTGCCGTTGGCGGCGGGCCACGTGCCCAGGGTGATCGGGGCGGTGGTCGCGCCGGCGGCGACGGGACCGTTGTGGGACGCGGAGAACGTGCGGATCGCGCTGTCGGTGGTGGCGTCCAGCAGGGTCAACGTGATGGTGTGGCCGCCCGCCGTCGCGATCGTGCCCTGGTTGCGCAGGGCCACGGTGAAGGTCGTGGTCTGGCCGGCGGACGGGTTGCCGGGGGACCAGCTCACCGGGGCGGCCAGCAGGTCCGAGCTGGGGACGGGCGTGACGACCAGGCGGTCCGGGTGGAGGCGGGCGTTGTTGGTCTCGTTCTGCTCGCTGACCTTCTTGGTCTCGTCCACCTTCGCCGTGTACTCGTACGACCCCTCGGCGCGCGGTCCGGCGTTGTGGGTGACGGTGGCGGAGGCGCCCGGTCGCAGCGCGCCGACCTGGGCGGTGCCCACTTCGTCGTCACCGAGGAAGAAGGTGACGTCCGTGGCGGTCGAGGGTGCGGTGCCGGCGTTGCGGATGGTGGCCGAGAGCGTGACGGCGTCGGTCTCGACCGGAGCGGCCGGGGTGAAGGACGTGCCGGTGACGGTCAGGTCCGGGTTGGGCGCGGGGGTGCCGAACACCTGGAACTCGGCGACCTGGCCGCCGGGCGCGCCCGAGTTGGCGGTGAACCTGAGCTGCACGTCCGCCGCCCGGCCGGAGACCGGGATGGTGACGGTGTTGCCGGTGGCCGGGTTCCACGTGTAGTCCTTGGCGGACACCAGGTTCGTGAAGGTCGACGCGCCCTGCTCGCGGCCGAGCACCTGGACGGTCTGGGTGCGGGTGCCCCAGATGTGGTCGGGGTCCAAGCGGACGGTGATCGAGCTGAGGTCGGCGTTCGCGCCGAGTTGGACGGTGAGCGTGTTCGGGTGGGTCGAGCCTTCCCAGTAGGTCTTGACGTTGTCGTCGTTGGCGTTGCCGGCCACGTAGTTGTGGGTGTGGCCGGAGGACGTGATCGGCTTGCCCTTGGCCAGGTTCTCGCCCGCCGTCCCGGCGCGGGTGACGGAGTTGCTGGGCGGCGAGGTGTTGCCGGCGGCGTCCTTGGCCACGACGTGGTAGGTCACCGCGAGCCCGTCCGGCTGGGTGTCGGTGAAGGTGGTGCCGGTGACCGTGGTGCGCAGGGAACCGTTGGCGTAGACGTCGTAGCCGGTGACGCCGACGTTGTCGGTGGCGGCGGACCAGGTCAGGCGGATCTGGCCTGATTGCGGCTGGGTGAAGGCGAGGTTGGTGGGCGCGGAGGGTGCCTGGGTGTCGCCGCCGGTAGGGCCGTGGAGCTCGAACTCGCTGAGCTGGCCGGCGGGCCAGCCGGTGTTGCCGGTGATGTTCAGCCGGACGTACCGGGTGGTGGCGGCGGTGAACTCGATGGTGACGGTGTTGGCGGTGGCGGGGTTGAAGGCGTAGCCGGCCGACGGGACCAGGTCGCTGAACGACGTGCCGTCGGTGCTGTGCTGGACGGCCAGGGTCTGGGTGCGCGTGCCCCAGTTGACCGTGGGCAGCTTGAGGACCAGGCGGTCGACCTTGGTGGTGGTGCCGAGGTCGGCCTGGATCCACTGCGGGAAGGCGTCGTTGCGGCTCTCCCAGTAGGTGGCGGGGTTGCCGTCGCCGGCGTTGGCGGGCTGGTGGACGTCGGTGTGGCTGCTGGCGGTGTAGGTCGCGGCGAGTTGGACGCCGGGGCCGGCTCTGCGCACGTCCAGGTTCGCCGTCTCGCCGACCACCCGGACGTGCCGGACCAGGGTCGGGCAGAGGTCGAGGGTCGTGGGGTTGCGGCTCAACCGATGCGACCGGCTGAAGACGAGCGTGGCGTAGGAGTGGCCGTCGATGCTGCCTTGGACGGCCAGGGTGCGGTCGCCCGTGTCGGGGGCGGTGAGGCTGATCTGGTCGATGCGCGTGGGCGTGCCCAGGTCGATGTGGGTGACCGGGGCGGCGTGCGCGGGGGCGGTGACGAGCGAGAGGGCGGCCAGGGAGAGGGCGGCGAGCAGGGCAGGGACACGTGTCGTCGATGACATGTGGTTGTTCCCGTCTTTTGTCAGGAAGTTCCGCTCGGTTGTCAAGTTTTTGCGCCGGTGGGTCCGCAGAGTTGCAGAGGGCGGCGGCGAAAGTCAACGGTTCAGACCAGTGGTCGTCGGTGGTCGGACGGGGCGGAAACTTCCTCGTGAAGAGGGCTGCCGGGCGGACCTACGCTCGGCGCCATGGGAGGTGGGAGGCGGTCGGGGGACCCTCGGGCGGAGTTCGCGGCGGCGGTCGCGGGGTTGCGCGGACGGCTGCCGGACCTGACGGACGAGGCGCTGGCGCGGCGGGCCGGTGCGGTGGTGCTGCCGTCGGGGCGGCGGGTGGCGGTCAACGCGCGGCGGCTCGGCGAGTGGGTGAGCGGCCGGTCGGTGCCGCGGGACTTCGACGCGGTTCTGGCGGTGGCGCTGGCGACCGGGGGTACGGGGCAGGTCGCGCGGCTGCGGGAGCTGTGGCGGGCGGCGTCGCGGGAAAGGCGGCCTGCGGTCGACCGGGCCGGGGTGGATGCGGCAGGGGCGGCGCAGGGTGGTGCGGCGCGGGCTGGAGTGGCGGCGGCAGGTGCGGCGCGGGCCGGGGTGGCGCGGGTTGTGGTTGGGCGTCCGCCTCGGGTGGCGGCGGCGTTTCGGGACCGGTCGGCGTTGGTCGAGGTGGCGCTGGGCGAGTGCCATCGGGTCGTGCTGACCGGGGCGGGTGGGGTCGGCAAGTCGCAGCTGGCCGCCGCCGCGTTCCGTCGGGCGCGGGGCGAGGTGCTGGTGTGGGTGTCGGCGGCGAGTCGCCAATCGGTGCTCAGCGGCTATGCCCGCGCCTGGCGGGCTTTGGGGAATGCCGGCAACTCGGATGAGGAGGCGGCGGACCGGTTTCTGGAGTGGTTGCGGTCGTCAAGTTCCCCGTGGCTGGTTGTCCTCGACGACCTGGACGACCCGGCGGAGTTGTCCGGGCTGTGGCCGGAGGGGTCGGGACGGACTCTGGTGACTACTCGTCGCCGGGATGCCGCCTTGCTGCGGCCGGACGTTCGGGTGGTCCAGGTGGGCGTGTTCACGCCTGAGGAGGCCACCGGGTACCTCGTCGAGCGGCTCTCGGTTGATCCCCGGCACGGCCGCTCGGAGTTGGTGGAGCTGGGGGCGGCGCTGGGCTGGCAGCCGTTGGCGTTGGCCCAGGCGGCGGCGTTCCTCATCGACACCGGACTGGGCGTGCCTGCCTACCTCGACCGGCTGGCTGACCGGCGGCAGCGGGTGGCCGACCTGTTCCCCGCGTCCTCGCCCGGCGATGAGCACGACGGCACCGTGGCGGCGACCGTGGCGCGGTCCGTCGAACGGGCGCGGTCACTGTCGCCTGATGCGCCAGTGATGCTCGAAGCGGTGTCGTTGCTTGCACCGGAGGGCATCCCGGAAGACGTCTTGTTGCACGGACGTGACCTCTTGGCGCTGCGCGCCCTGCACCGGCTCAACCTGGTGACGCACGCGGACGGCCGCGTCGAGGTGCATCCCTTGGTGCAGCGGGTGGTGCGCGATCTGGTCGTGGTGTCGCCGGCGGTCGAGGTGGCGGATTCGCTCGAAGCCGTGTGGGTCGGTGCTTCTGCTGATGTGGCAGTCGATCTGTTCCGGTGTGCGGAGGCACTGGTCGAGGTCGCGGGTGAGCACCTGTGGGAGGTCGGGCACCCGCTGTTGCGCCGCCTGCCTCGGCGTCGGCTGGACATCGGGCGGTCCGCTGCCGCGTGAGACGCGGCGCGCACACCTCTTGCGCATTATCTGACCAAAAGTGCATGATTGTGCGCGGTTGAGCGCAATCGTGAACAGGTGGTGCGCGGTGGGGTTGGTGGTCGGGGTCGACGTGGGCGGGACGGCCACCAAAGCCGTGCTCGTCGACGGTGACCGCGTGCTCGCGCACGCCTCGAAGCCGACGCCGAAACCCGGTCCGGACGTCGTGCCGGAGGTGGTCGACCTGGTGGCCGACCTGGTCGCGGAGTTGGACCCGGCCGGGACGGCGGACGTCGGCGTGGTCGTCCCGGGGATCGTGGACGAAGCGCGCGGTGTCGCGGTGTGGTCGGAGAACCTGGGCTGGCTGGACGTGCCGTTCGCCGCCCTGCTGACCGACCGGCTCGGGCGCGCCACCGGGTTCGGGCACGACGTGCGCGCGGGCGGGTTGGCGGAGTCGACCGCAGGCGGCGGGCGCGGGGCGCGGGACTCGCTGTTCCTGCCCATCGGCACCGGGATCGCGGCGGCGCTCGTGCTGGGCGGGCGCGTGCACGACGCGGGCGGGTACGCCGGGGAGATCGGGCACGTCGACGTCGGCCACGGCGAGCCGTGCGCGTGCGGTCGGCACGGGTGCCTGGAGGCGATCGCCTCGGCGTCCGCGATCGCCCGCCGCTACGCCGCCCGCACCGGCACGCCCACCGAAGCCGTCGACGTGGCGCGGCTGCTCGCCGAGCAGGACGCCGACGCGCGGCGGGTGTGGGACGACGCGGTTCAAGCGCTGGCCGTCGCCCTGGCCTGGACGGCGAGCGTGCTCGCGCCGGAGGTCGTGGTCGTCGGCGGCGGGCTGTCCGCGGCGGGCGATCTCCTGCTGCGGCCCCTGGACGAGGCGCTGCGCGAGCGCCTGACCTTCCAACGCCGGCCGCGCCTGGTGGCGGCCGAACTCGGCGGGCTGGCCGGCTGCCGTGGCGCGGCCCTGCTCGCGGCCAAGAGGAGTGCATCGTGCTGAGGCCCACCGCCGCCATCGTCTCCGCCGCCGTCGCGGGTGGTCACGGGGTCGGCGCGTTCAACGTCATCCAGCTCGAACACGCGTCCGCGATCGTCGCCGGCGCGGAGCGCGCGGGCACCGCGGTGCTGCTCCAGATCAGCGAGAACTGCGTGCGCTACCACCGTTCCCTCGCGCCGCTGCTGGAGGCGGCGCTGGCGGTGGCGGCGGAGTCGTCGGTGCCGGTCGCGGTGCACCTGGACCACATCGAGTCGGTGCCGCTGGTGCGGGAAGGGGCGTTGCACCGCATCGGATCGGTGATGTTCGACGCGTCCACAGCTCCTTACGAGGAGAACGTGCGGGTCACGAAGGAGGTCGCCGGGTTCTGCCACGCGCGCGGGATCTGGGTGGAGGCCGAGTTGGGCGAGGTCGGTGGCAAGGACGGCGTGCACGCGCCCGGTGTGCGCACCGATCCCGGTGAGGCCAAGGAGTACGTGGCGGCGACCGGGGTGGACGCGTTGGCCGTGGCGGTCGGGTCTTCCCATGCGATGACGACCCGGGACGCCGCGTTGGACTACGACCTGATCGCCGCGATCAAGTCCACTGTGGACGTTCCGCTGGTGCTGCACGGCTCGTCGGGCGTGTCCGACGAAGGGCTGCGGCGCGCGGTCGCGGCGGGCATCACCAAGGTGAACATCTCCACGCACCTCAACAAGGTCTTCACCGAGGAGGTGCGCGACCGGCTCGGCGACGCCAAGCTCGTGGACACCCGCAAGTACCTGGGTCCGGCGCGGGACCGGATGGCGGGCGAGGTGGCGCGGCTGCTGGGCGTGCTGGACGCGGTGCCGGCCGGGAGCGTCCGGTGATCCTCACCGTGACCCCGAACCCGGCGCTGGACGTCAGCTACCGGGTGGCGCGGCTGGTGCCGGGGACCGCGCACCGGGTCCGGTCGGTGCGGGAACGCGCCGGCGGCAAGGGTTTCAACGTCAGCCGCGTGCTGCACGAGATGGGCATCGCCACACTGGCGGTCGGACCGGTGGGCGGGGTGCTGGGCGAGTCGCTGCGCGCGGACCTGGTCGCCTCCGAGGTGCCGCACGCGCTGCTGGTCGTGGACGCGCCGACGCGGATGACCGTCGCCGTGGTGGACGACGAGGACGCGACCCTTTTCAACGAGGCCGGCGCGGCGCTGCTGGACACCGAGTGGGATCGGCTGCTCGACCTGGTCCGCGCGCGGCTGCCCGAGGCGTCCGCGCTGGTGTGCTCGGGCAGCCTGCCGCAGGCCACGCCCCGCGACACGTGCGCCCGGGTGGTCGAGGCGGCGCGGGACGCGGGGGTGCCGGTGGTCGTGGACACCAGTGGTGCCGCGTTGTTGGCGGCGGCGGAGGCCGGGGCGGACGTGCTCAAGCCGAACGCGGCGGAGTTGGCCGAGGTCGTGGACGCGTCCGACGCGGTGGCGGGTGCCGAGCGGTTGCGGTCGATGGGTGCCGGGGCGGTCGTGCTGTCGTTGGGTCCGGAGGGGGTGGTCGCGGTGACCGGCGAGGGCCGGTGGCGCGCGGTGCCGCCGTTCCCGGTGCGCGGCAACCCGACCGGCGCGGGCGACGCGGCCGTGGCGGCGCTGGCGAACGGGCTGGTGGAGCAGTCGTCGTGGCCGATGCGGTTGCGCGCGGCGGTCGCCTGGTCCGCGGCGGCGGTGGCGGCCCCGGTCGCGGGCAGCGTGGACGTGCCGTTGCTGCGCAGGTTGCACGATGAGGTGCGCGTCGAGCCGCTGTGAAAACTTCAGCGTGTTCACCCGCTGCACTTTTGCGCATCTGTAATGTGCATTAATGTTCATGCGCAGGAGGTAGCCCGTGAATCGGTACGAGCGGTTGAACGCGCTGCTGGAGCTGCTGGCCGAGCGCGGCAAGATCGAGGTCGACGACATCGCCGAGGAACTGGCGGTCTCCGGCGCGACGATCCGCCGCGACCTCGACCACCTGGCCGAGCAGCAACTCCTCACCCGCACCCGGGGCGGCGCCGTCGCCCACTCGGTCGCCTACGACCTGCCGCTGCGGTACAAGACCGTGCGGCGGGCGGGGGAGAAGCAGCGCATCGGGCGCGCGGCGGCGGAGCAGGTGCACCGCGGGGCGGTCGTCGGCATGAACGGCGGCACCACCACCACCGAGGTCGCGCGGGCTTTGATGACCAGCGCGGACGTGGGCGGGGCCGAGGGCGACGGGGTGATCACCGTCGTGACCAACGCGTTGAACATCGCCAACGAACTCGCCGTGCGGCCCCAGGTGAAGCTGGTGGTGACCGGCGGCGTGGCGCGGCCCCAGTCGTACGAGCTGATGTCGCCGCTGGCGAGCCGGATCCTGAGCGGGCTGAGCCTGGACCTGACGTTCCTCGGGGTGGACGCGATCGACCCGGACGCGGGGGCGTCGGCGCACCACGAGGGCGAGGCGGACATCAACCGGCTGCTGGCGGAGCGGGCGCGCAAGGTCGTGGTGGTGGCGGACTCGTCCAAGATCGGGGCGCGGGCGTTCGCGTCGATCTGCCCGATCACGCAGGTGCACGTGCTGGTGACGGACACGGACGCGCGGGAAGAGGACGTGCGGCGGTTCCGGGAGCGCGGGGTCGAGGTCGTCCAGGTCTGACCCGGAAATGAGGGTTGTTCGGACTCTGAGCGGTTTTGCGCAAAACTGCTCAGAGGCTTGCTGACCACACGTCTCGCGAGGATGGCGCGCATCACCACGACCGGGTGGGGCATCTGGTTGGTATGGGTGTGCCTGCGGAACAATCCACCGCCGTGGGCGAGGACAACGCATCGCTGCTCTCGGCGGCCGCCCGGGGCGACCAGGCGGCGTGGAACGAGTTGGTGGCCCGTACACACCCCTGCTGTGGTCCGTCGCCCGGGGGTTCCGGTTGGGGACCGCCGACTGCGCCGACGTCGTGCAGAACACCTGGTTGAAGCTGGTCGAGAAGCTCGGGTCGGTGACCGAGCCCGATCGGCTCGCGGCCTGGTTGGCCACCACCGCGCGGCGCGAGTGCCTCCAGCTCCTGCGTCGGGTCGAGCGGCGGAGGGCGGCGGACGAGGAGCCGCCGGACGTCGCCGACGACGCGCCGCCATTGGACGACGGGTTGTTGCCGGCCGAACGGGACATCGCGTTGTGGCGGGCGGTCGACCGGTTGCCGGACGGGTGTCGGCGGTTGATCCGGATGCTGATGGCCGACCCGCCGCCGCCCTACGTCGAGATCGCCCGGGCGCTGGACATCGCGGTCGGCAGCATCGGGCCGTCACGCGGCCGGTGCCTGGAGCGACTGCGCAAGCTCGCCGAGGAGATGTGATGGACGACGACGAGCTGGTCGAGCGGCTGCGGTCGATCGCGAACCGGGTGGACCGGGTGCCCGCCTGGGTGCGGTTGGCCGCGCAGGCCGCGCTGTCCACCCGGCGGATGGACGAGGAACTGGCCGAGCTGGTGCACGACTCGTGGGAGTCCCCGCAGCTCGTCCGGTCCGACGAGGACGCGCACGTGCTCGCGTTCGAGACCGGCGAGGTCTCGGTGGACGTCCAGGCCGAGGCCGGTGGGTTGCGCGCCCTGGTCGGGGGTGCGTCGGGCGAGGTCGTGGTGGAGACGCCGGTGGGTGAGGTGCGGGTCGGGATCGGCGCGGACGGCTGGGTGGTGGTGCCCGAGCTGCCGCACCCGACGGTCCGGTTGCGGCTGACCAGGGAGGACGGGCGAGCCGTGGTCACTCCCTGGTTCACCGCCTGAGGGTCAGGGCAGGCGCCACTGTTGGGCGCCGGTGCCGTTGCAGTCGTAGATCTGGAGCTGGACGCCGTTCGCGGTGTTGCTGTTCGGCACGTCCAGGCACTTGCCCGACGGCGGGTTCACCAGCGCGCCGCCGGGGCGGGGCCACCACTGCTGCGCGCCCGTGGCGTTGCACTCCCACAGCTGCACCTTGGTGCCGTTGCTCCGGCCGCTGCCGCTGACGTCCAGGCACCGGCCGAGGGCGCGGACGGTGCCGTCTGAGGCCAGCGTCCACTGCTGTGCCGGGGTGCCGTTGCAGTCCCACAGCCGGACCGGGGCGCCGTTGCCCGCGATGCTCGGATCGGCGTCGGCGCACTTCGACGCGAGACCCGTGATGGCGCCGGAGCGGGGTGGGTACGGGCCGACGTCGTGGGACGGGGGTGCGTCGGCCGGTGCGCTGCCCCATGAGGTCGGCGTGGTGCCGAGGGTGAAGTCGACCGTGCCGCCGTCCGTGATCAGGGAGGCGGGGAGCCACGGTTTGGTCGACGGCACTCCGTTGACGCGCAGGGATTGGACGTATTTGGCCGAGTCCGAGGCGGCCGGTGCGGTGACGGTGATCGTAGGGCCGTTGCCTCGGGTGATTCGGGCGGACGGGAACTGCGGGCTGGCCAGCACCAGTTCAGCGCGGCCCGGCGTCTGCGGGTACATGCCCAGCGCGGCCCATACCGCCCACGACGACATCTGGCCCAGGTCGTCGTTGCCCACCAGGCCTTCGGGCACCGGCCGGAAGATCGACGTCAGCGCGCGGCGGACCACGTCCTGGGTCTTGGCGGGCGCGCCGGCGTAGGCGTAGGCCCAGGGTGTGTTGAGAGTGGGTTCGTTGCCCAGGTAGGCGTAGGGCTTCTTGGGGCCGGCGTTCAGCTCGGTGAAGAAAGTGTCCAAACGGGACACCACGTTCGCGTTGCCGCCCATGGCGTCGAACAGGCCGCGGTGGTTGTAGGGGACCATCCACGTGTACTGGGCGGCGTTGCCCTCGACGTACTCGTTCTCCTGCGTCGGGCTGAACGGCGGCCACGACAGGTCGGTGTTGCGGGGTTTGAGGTACTTCGCGCCGGACTCGAAGATGTTGCGCCAGTTCTGGGCGCGGCGCAGGAAGTTCTCGGCGGTGGCGGGGTCGCCGAGGCGGGCGGCGAACTGGGAGATGGCGAAGTCCGCGCTGGTGTATTCGAGGGTAGTGGCGGCGGAGCCCCACACGTCGGGCAGGCCGGTCGGGACGTAGCCGTAGTTGTTGAACTGCAACCAGCCTGGGCGTTGGCGGATGTCGTTGACGCCGTTGACCATGCGGGTCAGGGCTTGGGCGGAGTCGAACGACGTGCCGCCGAACGCGTGGATGGTCGAGACGATGACGGCCATCGGGTCGCCGTTCATCACGCCCGTGCCGCCGTTGGCGACCGTCCAGCGGTCGAAGTAGCCGCCCTGCGCGGCCTGGTTGACCGCGGACTGGGCGATGTCGGCGGCTTCCCGCGGGGCGAGGAGGGCGATCAGGGCTATCTGGGAGCGGTAGACGTCCCAGCCGGAGAAGTTCGCGTACTGGGTGGTGGCGGTGGTGTGGACTTGGCCGTCGAAGCCGGTGTAACGGCGGTCGACGTCGCTGAAGACGTTGGGGTGCAGGAGGGAGTGGTACAGGGACGTGTAGAGGGTGCCGAGTTGGGCGGTGGTGCCGCCGGTGACGTCGATGCGGCTCAGCCAGCCGTTCCAGGCGGCGCGGGACCGGGTGCGGACCTCGTCGAAGGACTTCGTGCCGGTCTCGGCGGCCAGGTTGGCCTTCGCGCCGTCGAGGCTGACGAACGAGATGCCGACGCGCGCGGTGACCGTTGTGGCGTTGAAGGAGACGAACGCGGCGGCGGCGAAGGGTTGCACGTCCTGGGTGGTCGGGGGTGACGGCGGGATGTGCTGCGACTGCGGGGTCTTGGGGGCCGGCGGGATGGTGGTCCGGCTGGTGCCCTCGATCGTGCGGCGGGTGGGGTCGACGGTGTCGCCTTGGACCACGGCGGTCGTGCTGAACGGGTGGTCGAAGGTGACGTGGAAGTGGAGGCGGTAGCGGTTGCGCGTGCCGCAGAACCCGCCGCTGTCGGTGTAGCCGGAGAGGGTGTTGGTGCCGACGGTGATGGAGCCGCTGGCGGCGTTGAAGGCTCGGGCGGCGTCGACGGAGAGGGAGGCTCGTTGGCCGGTGGGGTAGGTGAAGCGGGCGATGCCGGAGCGCTGGTCGGCGGTCAGTTCGGTGCGGATGCCGTTGTCGAAGGTGACGGCGTAGTAGCCGGGGGCGGCTTGTTCGTTGATGTGGGAGAAGGTGGAGTGGGAGGCGGGGGTGGTGCCGAGGGCGGGCATGAAGGGGACGTTGCCGAAGTCGCTGCAGCCGGGGCCGGACAGGTGGGTGAGGCTGAAGCCCCGGATGCGGTTGTCGTCGTAGTGGTAGCCGCCGTGCTGGTGGGTGACGGTGTCGGGGCTCCACTGGAGCATGCCGAAGGGGGCGACGGCTCCTGGGAACGTGTTGCCGGCGCCGCCGCCGTGCCCGAAGTCGGGGCCGCCGGGTTTGGTGCCGACGAACGGGTTGACGTGCTGGGCCGGGTCGGCGATCGCGGTCGGGCTGGGCGCGCCGCCGGGCGTAGCGGCGGGGGTGGGCGTGGCGGTGGCGGACGGCCTGGCGGTGGCTGGGTCAGCGGTGGCGGTGGTGGGCGGCAGGGCGAGGGCCGCGAGGGTCAGGAATGCGACGGCTGCGGAGTGCAGGCGCATGGGTTCCTCCCGCAGGGTAGGAGGGGTGACAACGTTGTCAGCGCCGATTTTCCCACCCGAACGGCAACCTCCGATACCCGCCGCCCGGGTCATCCCCCGCCACCTGCCAGCGGCGATCTGGCCGCGGTGGTGGTGGCGGCGGTGGCGGTGGCGGTGGCGACGGGATTGTCGGTGGTTCATGGGACAATGGATACCGGGGGCCGGAGGCCGCGCCTGGAGCGGCGCGGGGGAGTTCGCCTCGGGGACCAGGACCGCCGGAGAACCGCTCCCGTCCGCCGGCACCGACCACACGTCGTTCACCCCGTCCGCCCGCTGCATCCCGTACCCCACAGTCGATCCGTCGATCCACGCCGGCTGGTCATCCACACTCCGCGTCTCGGCCAACGGCATGATCGTCCGGGAGAGTGTCCGTCCACGAACAACGTCCACCCGACCATCTGGCCACTGGCGGACACCCGCGTCCGGTTCGGAAAATCCGTCAACCGCACCGGCCGCAGCACCTTCAACGACGAATCGAGAACAGCCAACTCCCCGGCCTTCAACGCCCTCGCCGGCCGCACGCACGAGATGGTGCCGCCGGCCGCGTCAGCCCGGTCGCAGCGCTGGACGGTCAGCTCGCGCGGGCAGGACGGATCGGTGCGCGAAACCGTCGAAAGCGTGCCGTTGCTGAGGACTTGGAGTTTGGGCCGGTCACGGGGCCTGACGTGACGGTGGTCGAAGACGGGGCGGCGGCCAAAGCGACATAGCCGCCGAGCATGACCGGCAGCCGTCCGACGCGGTCGGCGAGAGCGCCCAGAGGTGCGGCCAGCAACAGGCAGACCAGGCTCGTGCCGAGGGTCAGCAGCGGGAACCAGCCGATGGCCAGGTTCTCCCGCTTCTGCAGCAACAGGTACACGAAACCGTCACCGATGGTGGCCAGACCCAGCACCGCCGCCGCAACAACAACACGCCGGATCTTGTTGTCCCGGAACAAGTTCAAGAACGCCGAAGGACGCACGGGCGTGGATGGCACAGGGCAGCGGTGCTGTCGACGCAGGTGTCCGCGATCGGGGTGAACGTGAACGTGGCCGCCGAGGCGGACGGGAGGTGGTCGGAGCCGGCGACGACGATGAGGGTGGCCGCGGTGACGACGCCGACGGCGACGACCGCGAGGGGGAGCCTGGCCTTGCGACCCCGCATGCCTCAACCCTTCGCTTCCTGATGTGCCGGACAAGGGCCCGGCGAACGGTAGGGACGCGCGGGCACGGTGCGGTGATCGCGTGGCGGCGGGATGGTGAACTGCGCGCTAACGCCGTCACCCGGCGAAAATGACGTCGTTGTCGTCGTGGAAGAATTTCGGGAGGGCTTGCGCATGTACGACCTCGTGCTGTTCGGTGCTACGGGCTTCACCGGCCGGCTCACCGCCGAGTACCTGGCGGGGCACCTGCCCGCCGGTGCGCGGTGGGCGTTGGCGGGGCGGGACCGGGGACGGCTGGACGCGGTGCGCGCGGGATTGGCCGGGGAGCCGGACGTCCTGGTGGCCGATGTCAACGATGAGGGTTCGTTGCGGGCGGTCGCCGAGTCCACCCGGGTGGTGATCACGACGGTGGGGCCGTACATCCAGTACGGGGACGGGTTGGTCGCGGCGTGTGCACGGGCCGGGACGGACTACGTGGACCTGACCGGCGAGCCCGAGTTCGTCGACCGGACCTACCTGCGCCACCACGAGGCGGCGGTGGAGTCCGGGGCGCGCCTGGTGCACGCGTGCGGATTCGATTCCGTGCCCTACGACCTGGGCGTCCACTTCACGGTGCGGCAGTTGCCGGAGGGTGTGCCGTTGACGGTGGAGGGGTTCGTCACCGCGTCGGGCACGTTCTCGGGCGGGACTTTCCACTCGGCGGTGACCGCGTTCTCCCGGTGGCGGTCGATGGCGGAGACGGCCAGGCGGCGGCGGTCGGTGGAGGGGCGGCCGGCCGGTCGGGTGGTGCGGGGGAAGGTCGGCGCACCCCGGTTCGACCGGCGGGTGGGCGCGTGGGCGCTGCCCGCGCCGACCATCGACCCGCAGATCGTGCTGCGCTCGGCCGCGGCGCTGGACCGGTACGGGCCGTCGTTCACCTACAGCCACCACATCGCGGTGCGCCGGTTGCCCGTGGCGGTGGGTCTGGTGGGTGGGGTTGGCGCGTTGATGGGGTTGGCGCAGGTGCCGCCGGTGCGGCGGTGGCTGTTGGACCGGCGCAAGCCCGGGTCGGGGCCGAGTGCGGAGCAGCGGGCGCGGTCGTGGTTCAAGGTGCTGTTCTTCGGCGAGGGCGGCGGGCAGCGGGTGGTGACCGAGGTGTCCGGCGGCGACCCCGGCTACGGCGAGACGGCGAAGATGCTCGGGGAATCGGCGCTGTGCCTGGCTTTCGACGAGTTGCCGGCGACCGCCGGCCAGGTGACGACGGCGGTGGCGATGGGGGACGCGTTGACCGGGCGGCTGGTGCAGGCGGGGATCGGGTTCCGGGTGCGGTGAGTCAGCGTGCGGTGAGTCAGCGTGCGGTGAGTCAGCGGCCTTCGACGGTCGCGATGCAGACTTCGTTGCCCTCGGGGTCGGCGAGCACCCACCAGGACGGGGCGTGTTCGTCGGTGACGAGGTGGCCGCCGGCGTCGAGGGCGGCCTGGATGCGTTGCGGTGCTTGGGAGAAGGGCACCCAGACGTCGAAGTGCAGGCGGTTGCGTTGCGGGCGTGGGGCGTCCATTTGTTGGAACCACAGGGAAGTTCCGCGGCCGCGGGGGTCGATCAGGTCTTCGTCGGGGTTGTCGGGGCGGGGCACGTAGTCCAGGACGGCGGCCCAAAACCGCATCAAGGCGGGGATGTCCAGGGCGTCGATGGTGACCTGGACGGTTTGGACGCGGGAGTGGTCCGAGAGCAGGCCGAGGCCGGTGGCCAGTGCGGAGATGCGGTGGGCGGCGTCGAGGTCGTCGGTGGTGAGGCCGCAGTACTCGGGGGTCGTGGTGAGCAGGCGGACCAGGACGCCGTCGGGCCGGATGTCCACGTCCGGGTGAACCGGGAGCGTGGTGAGGGACTGCACCAGGCGGGCGCTGTCGGCGAAGGAGTCGGTGCGGAAGAAGGCGCAGGCGCCTTCGCCGAGCACGTGCCAGTCGGGTGCGGTGAACTCACCCGGTGTGATGGGGTCACCCATGGCGTCGCAGCCTAGTGGAGTTCGGATCGTGCGGCGCGGGCGACGGCGTCGGCCACCACTTGCAGGGGCGGCGAGTCCAGTTTCCATTGCTGCCAGTGCAAGGGGACGTCGACCGGGGTGTCGGGGAACAGGTGCACCAGGCCCCGGTGGCGTTTGATCTGGTGTTCGCTCAACAGCGCCCACCCGGCGCCGGCGACCACGGCGTCCTCGAACACCGGGCCGTCGGGGAGGTAGTGGCGGTGGGCGGAGGCGGGGTTGCCGGTGATCTGGCGGCAGAACGCGTCTTGGAGGTCGTCCTTCTCGTCGAAGACCACGACCGGGATGGTGGACAAGTCCTTGCCCTGCCAGCGTTTCGCGCACGCTTTGGCGGCCATGGCGTGGTAGCGCATGTTCCCGAGCGGACGGACGCTGCACCCCTGGACCGGCTGCGGTGACGACGTGACGGCCGCGACGACCAGGCCTTGGCGGAGGGCTTCGGCGGTGTGGTCCTGGTCGTCGCGGAGCACGCCGAGGACGATGTCGTCGTTGCTCGCCAGTTCGCGGACCACGGCGCGGAACCAGGTGTTGAGCGAGTCCGCGTTGACGGCGACCTGGATCGCGGTGGGCGACTCGGTCAGGCCGAGCCCGGTCGCGGTGTCCTGTTCGAGGAGGGCCAGTTGGCGGCCGTAGCGGGCGATCACGTGGCCGGACTCGGTGAGGCGGGCGGGTTTGGTGCGGACCAGGAGGACGCGGCCGGTGCGTTGTTCCAGCGCTTTGATGCGTTGGCTGACGGCGCTGGGTGTCACGTGCAGGGCTTTGGCGGCGGCGTCGAGGGTGCCCTCGTCGACGACGGCGAGGAGGGTGCGGACGGCTTCCGGGTCGAGCATCACGGTGGCTAATGATAGTTAAGGAAGTTTAGCTGGTCTTATCGTCGATGCGTTCTTAGCGTCGGTGGACGTGATGCACGCGTTGCTGGCCGGGCTCGGCATGGGGTTGTCGTTGATCGTCGTCATCGGGGCGCAGAACGCGCTGGTGTTGCGGCAAGGCGTGCTGCGGCAAGGGGTTCCGGCGATCGTGGCGATCTGCGCGGTGTCCGACGCCCTGCTCATCGCGGTCGGGGTCGGTGGCGTGGGGACGGTGTTGAGCGCTTGGCCGGCGGTGTTGGAGGTGGTGCGCTGGTTCGGGGCGGCGTTCCTGGTCGGGTACGGGGTGCTGGCGGTGCGGCGGATGCTGCGGCCGGGGGTGCTGGTCGGGGGCGCGGGCGGGACGATCCTGACGTGCCTGGCGCTGACCTGGCTGAACCCGCACGTGTACCTGGACACGGTGTTGCTGCTGGGGACGGCGTCGACCGGGTTCGGCGGCGAGCGGTGGTGGTTCGCGGTGGGGGCGATGGCGGCGAGCGTGCTGTGGTTCAGCTGCCTTGGGTTCGGCGCGCGGTGGCTGTCGGGGGTGTTCGCGCGGCCCTCGGCGTGGCGGGTGTTGGACGGAGCGGTCGCCGTCGTGGTGACGGCGACCGGTGTCTCCTTGGTGGTCTAGCTCGTGGTTCGCCGCACAGCGGCTTGTTTTTCGCCGCGCAGCGGCTGCTATTAGGCCGCGCTCCGCGCGGCGGGCTGCTCCCAGCCACGGCTGGGCTTCGGTTCCCCCACCGTATGGCCTGCCCGAAGGGCTACCACAGATTCCCCGGGTGCCGCCAAAAAGTTTTGCGAGGAACGAGCAAAAGTTTTTAGCGGCACCCGGGGAATCTGTGGTTGGCTTTGCCAGGCCATGCGGTGGGGGAACCGACGCCCTTCCTCCCCCATCGGTGGTCTGCCCGCCGGCGAGGCGCTTTTGATCTTGAGAGCGCGCAGCGCGT
>NZ_JAPSLK010000012.1 GCF_031180885.1 Saccharothrix sp. | reverse complement strand
GAGGCAAAGACCACGCCATCACCTTATCCACCCAGTCCGCCCACCCGACCCTTGGCCCTCAAGCGGCCGCACACGTCCAACCAGCCGATCATCCTGCCACTTAAGTAAGCGGCATTGCCCTTCGGGCAGGCCATACGGTGGGGGAACCGAAGCCGCGCCGTGGCTGGGAGCCGGCCCGCCGCGCGGAGCGCGGCTAAAAGCGAAAAGCGAAAAGCAGCCGCTGCGCGGCGAGGGACGCGGGTGTGGCGGGAGCTAGTGCTTGTGGGAGCAGTCGGCGCAGGTGCCGAAGATCTCGACCGTGTGGCTGACCTCGGAGAACCCGTTCTCCGCCGCCACCCGGTCGGCCCACTTCTCCACGGCCGGACCCTCCACCTCGACCGTCCGGCCGCAAGACCGGCACACCAGGTGATGGTGGTGGTGCGCGGAGCAGCGGCGGTAGATGGCTTCGCCCGAGTCGGTGCGCAGGACGTCGACCTCGCCGGCGTCCGCCAGCGACTGCAGGGTCCGGTACACGGTGGTCAGGCCGATGCCCTCACCGCGTTTGCGCAGCTCCTCGTGCAGCTCCTGGGCCGAGCGGAACTCCTCCAGCGAGTCGAGCAGCTTGGACACGGCGGTCCGCTGCTTGGTGGACCGCAGCCCCGGCACGTTCGTGTTGGGGCGCTCGCTCGTCGTCACAGTTCCTCCGTCCCGAGTCCTCCTGAGTTGATACCACGCGGACCTTCGTCGACATGGGCCACGGCGTCCACCACGATGTGCGCCAGGTGTTCGTCCACCAGCCGGTAGACGACCTCGCGGCCGTGGCGCTCCCCGTGGACGACCCCGGCGGCCTTCAGGACCCGCAGGTGCTGGCTGATCAGCGGCTGCGCGACGCCCAGCGCCTCCACCAGCTCGTGCACGCAGCGGTCCGACTCGCGCAGTTGCAGCACGATCGCGATGCGCACCGGGGCAGCCAGCGCGCGCAGCAGGTCACCGGCGGCGGAGAGTGTGTGCGCGGGCTTGTTCGGGACCGGTTGGGCCGCGCGCGTGGGGGAGTGCACGTGCTCGCTCCGCACTTCGACCGTCACGGCGCCTCCCACGTGGTATGGATTTTCAGCACCAATACTACGGTCAGACCACCGACAGGGTGACGAGCACGAGCACCGCGAGCACCAGCACGCGCAGCACGCGGGCGCTCGGCGCCAGGTAGCGCCAGGTCACCGCCAGCAGCGCCGCCACGCCGACCACCAGCATCCAGAGCAGCGCCGCGCCCACCGGCCCGCGAATCCACACCCCCGCCCCGAACAGGGCCAGGACCAGCAGGAACACCGCCGGCGCGGGTACCTTCGCCAACGGGCCGCGGCCGGGGATCAGGGTCCGCTTGAAATCCGCCACCGTGGCATCCTTGCACCGTGTTGCTCGTGTGCAGGTTCACCGTCCCCGAAACCGACGTGCCGGCGTTCACCGAGCGCGCCACCAGGGCCCTGGAGCTGCTCAGCGCGCAGCCCGGCTGCCGGGGCGGCCAGGTGGGCCGGGCGCTGGACGAGCCGGACCTGTTCGTGCTGACCGTCACCTTCGACTCGGTCGTGGCCTACCGGCGCTCGCTGTCGCCGTTCGAGGTCCGAGAGCACGTCGTGCCGCTGCTGTCCGAGGCCACCGCCGAGCCCGCCGCGTTCGAGCCGCTGCTGGTGGCCGACGACGGGTCCGTCGAGGTCAGGACGAGTCTGCTGGCCTCGGACGCGGGCACGGTCAGGCTGGGAGAGGCGGCGGGGCCGGCGGTGCCGCGCTAGCCAGCTCGTGCAGCCGGTCGACCCGTTCGGGTGGTTGGTGGGCGTCGAGCAGCTCCAACGCCTTGTTGGCCTGCTCAGCGGCCTCGGTGTGCCAGCCCAGCGCCGCGTAGTCCTCGGCCAGTTCCTCGTGGAACCAGCCGTCCGGCGGGCTGACCGCGATCGCGTGCCCCATCAGCTCGGCCGCCTCGGCGGGGCGGCCCAGCGCGCGCAGCGTCTTGGCGACCGCGTACCGGGCGATCTCGATCTCGTGCACCTCGTCCGACGTCTCCTCGCGCGCCACCAGCGCGACCCGGAACGCCTCCAGCGCCTCCTCGAACCGCCCGGCCTCGTAGTGCGCCCAGCCGAGGTTGTTCAGCAGCGGACCGACCCAGTACCGGGCCTGCGGGTCGTCGGACGCCGACGCGATCTCCACGCCCCGCGCGGTCCACTCCTCGACGTTGTCCACCAGCGCCGCCATGTGCGCCGCGTCGGCCGCCAGGAAGGCCTCGTCCAGGTGCGAAGCCAGCACGAACGCCGCCACGAACAGCGGCAGCGCCTCCTCCGGCGCGCCCGCCGAGCGCAGCAGCCGGCCGCGTTCCAGGAACACCCGGACCCGGCCCGCCGAGTCCGGCGGGGCCAGCGCCTCCGCCTCGGCCAGCAGCTGCTGCCCGGCCGCGGTGTCACCGCGCAGGCCCTCGACCCGCGCGAGCTGGGTCAGCACCTCGGCCCGCTCCGCGTCCGCCACCGGCTCCGCCAGGCGGGCGCGGAACCGCGCCTCGGTGCCCGGCAGGTCGGAGAAGTCCCACATCACGCGCAACTCGTCCGCCACCTGCGCAGCGTAGGCACAGGTGGGGCCCGGTCGCCCGATGGAGCGCACCGGCCGGGGACTAGGCTGGCAAGCCCCGATTGTCCCGCCCCTTCGATGGAGTGTCCGTGGCAGCCGATCGCATCGAGACCGTCGTCAGCCTGTGCAAGCGCCGCGGGTTCGTGTACCCGTGCGGCGAGATCTACGGCGGGACCAGGTCGGCATGGGACTACGGCCCGCTCGGCGTGGAGCTGAAGGACAACATCAAGCGGCAGTGGTGGAACACCGTCGTGCGGGGCCGCGAGGACGTCGTGGGCCTGGACTCGTCGGTGATCCTGCCGCGCGAGGTGTGGGTGGCGTCCGGGCACGTCGAGGCGTTCGTGGACCCGCTGATCGAGTGCAACTCGTGCCACAAGCGGTTCCGCCAGGACACCCTGGTCGAGGAGTACGCCGAGCGCACCGGCAAGCAGGTCGCCGAGGGCGACGTCTCCGACGTGCCGTGCCCGAACTGCGGCACCCGCGGCCAGTACACCGAGCCGAAGATGTTCAACGGCCTGCTCAAGACCCACCTCGGCCCGGTGGAGACCGAGGAGGGCCTGCACTACCTGCGCCCGGAGACCGCGCAGGGCATCTTCACCAACTTCCTGAACGTGCAGACCACGTCCCGGCGCAAGCCGCCGTTCGGCATCGGCCAGATCGGCAAGAGCTTCCGCAACGAGATCACGCCGGGCAACTTCATCTTCCGCACGCGCGAGTTCGAGCAGATGGAGATGGAGTTCTTCGTCGAGCCGGGCACCGACGAGGAATGGCACCAGTACTGGATCGACGAGCGCACCCGCTGGTACACCGACCTGGGCATCTCCAAGGAGAACCTGCGGCACTACGAGCACCCGGCGGAGAAGCTGTCGCACTACTCGAAGCGCACCGTCGACATCGAGTACCGCTTCCAGTTCGGCGGCCAGGAGTGGGGCGAGCTGGAGGGCATCGCCAACCGCACCGACTACGACCTGGCGACCCACTCGAACCACTCGGGCGTGGACCTGTCGTACTTCGACCAGGCGACGAACTCCCGCTACCGGCCGTTCGTGATCGAGCCGGCGGCGGGCGTGGGCCGGCCGATGATGGCGTTCCTGCTGGAGGCCTACACCGAGGACGAGGCCCCGAACGCCAAGGGCGGCGTGGACAAGCGGGTCGTCCTGCGCCTGGACCGCCGCTTGGCCCCGGTCAAGGCCGCGGTGCTGCCGCTGTCGCGCAACGCCGAGCTGTCCCCGAAGGCCAAGGACCTGGCCCAGGCGCTGCGCAAGCACTGGAACGTCGAGTTCGACGACGCCGGCGCCATCGGCCGCCGCTACCGGCGGCAGGACGAGATCGGCACCCCGTTCTGCGTGACGGTCGACTTCGACACCCTGACCGACCACGCGGTGACGGTGCGGGAGCGGGACACCATGTCCCAGGAGCGCGTGTCGATGGACCAGCTGGAGTCGTACCTGGCGGCCCGCCTGATCGGCTGCTGAGCCTCGCTACCGCTGGGCGCGCTGGGTCGCGCCCAGCGGCGTCCAGACGAACCGGTCGGCGAAGTCGCCGTTGCCGTGGCGCGCCGCGAGCAGGGCGGGTTCCGGCAGGCGGGGTTTGCGCGTGGAGCAGGATGTGCAGCGCATTCTCACCGCCGTACATCTCTGGCCGGCGGAGGGCGTGGTTCACCTGCGAGATCTGGTAGTCGCGGACCTGGGCCGGCGTGCGTCCCGGCATGGTCAGGCGGTGGCGCGGTGTTCGGAGGGGCTGATGCCGCGCACCCGCTTGAACGCGGTGCTCAGCGCGAACGCGGTGCTGTAGCCGACCTGTCGGGCCACCGACGCCACGGTCGCCGACGGCTCGCGCAGCAGGTCGGCCGCCAAGGTCAGCCGCCAGTCGGTCAAGTACGACATGGGTGGCTCGCCGACGAGTTCCGTGAATCGCCGGGCCAAAGCGGCCCGGGACACCCCCGTCGCCCGGGCCAGTGACGCCACGGTCCACTGGCGCGCCGGGTCGGCGTGCAGCAAGCGCAGCGCACGGCCCACCACCGGGTCGGAGTGGGCGCGGTACCAGGCCGGTGTGTCGGCTTCCGGGCGGCACAGCCAGGTGCGCAGGACCGAGATCAGCAGCAGGTCCAGCAGGCGGTCCAGCACGGCCTCCTGACCGGGCTCGTCACGCGTCACCTCCGCGCACAGCAGCGGGACCAGCGGCAGGTCCGTCGGCGGCGCCACGAGCAGGGGCGGCAGGACGGACAGCAGGCGGCGGCTCACCTCGCCGTCCAGCTGGTAGGTGCCCGACAGGAGCACCACCGACCCGTCCGGGTTGCCGCCCCACGTCCGCACGCCCAGGTTCCACTGCTCGCACAGCCGCGCGCCGTCGGGCGTGGTGCTGATCTCGCCGGGGTGGATCACCGCCTGCGGTGGCGTGACGAGGTCGCCGGCCAGCGTGTACGGGTCCGGCCCGCGCATCACGGCCACGTCGCCCTCGTTGAACGGCACCGGTTCGCCGTCGTCGGGCAGCACGTACCCCGAGCCGCGCACGAACGCGACCACGGACAGCGGGGCGCGGTCCTCGATGCGCAGAGACCACGGCGGGTCCAGCACGGTGCGCAGGATGAACGCCCCGCGCGCCCGTGGACCGTCCAGGAGTCCGGCTAGTGCGTCCACCCGCCCAGCGTAGACGGACTGATATGGATCAGAGCTGATAAGCGATGGAAAGTCTCATCGCCGTCGACTTGACTGAGGTTCGTGTTCACCTTGACGATCGTCGCGGCCCTGGGCTGCGGACTCATGGCAGGCGTGTTCTTCGCGTTCTCGGCGATGGTCATGCCCGGGCTGCGCCGGGCCACTCCGGCCGAGGGCCTGGCGGCGATGCGGGCGATCAACATCGCCGTCGTCAACCCGGTGTTCCTCACCGCGTTCCTCGGCACGGCGGCGGTGTCGGTGGTGGCGGCGTTCGGCGGGACGGTCGCGGGATGGGTGGGCGCCGCGCTCTACGTACTGGGCAGCGTCGTGCTCACTGCCGCTTACCACGTTCCGCGCAACAATGCGCTTGAAGAACGCGGCACGATCGAGTATTGGGCGCGATACCTCAAGGAATGGGTGCCCGCCAACCACGTTCGAGCGATCGCTTGCCTGGGTGCGGCGGTGGCGTTCACCATCGCGGCGACCCAGCTCTGATCGGCGTCACGCTGAGTAGTTTTCATATCCACGAATGACCTGCGTCACGGTCATAAGAGTGAATGTCCTGCTCCAGCTGACGAAGCCCGTCCGCCATTAACGCGCATGTCACCCCTCGCTGTGAAACTGGTAGCAGCGACTCATCGGGGGGTGTCATGAAGCGTGTCGCGGTCTTCGCCGCACTGCTGGCGCTCCTCGCTGTCCTGACCCCGTCGCCGACCGGCCCGGTCCCGCTGGTGCTGGCCGGGCACCACCCGGTCGCGGCGATGCCGGCCCCGTCCGAAGAGGACCCCAATCGCGAGTGCCGCTCGGCTCCCGAGCCCCGCACCTGCGCGTCCTCGACCCAGCGCCCCGGTTCGGCCCAGCGCCCCGCCGCGCCCGACCGCGCACCCACCGGCCGCGCGCCGGTCCCGCTCACCCGTCCGGGGCCGCGCGCCGACGCGGTCGACCACTTGCACACCCGGCTGACACCGCCGGTCCTCCAGGTGTTCCGGAACTGATCCCACCGCTCCACCGCGCTCGCACAACCGCATCCCAAGCCACTACTGACCAGTGAGGATTCCCGTGGAATTCCGTCACCTAGTTCAGCACGCCCGGACACATGCGCAACGGCGTTCCCCGGAAACGGGGCGCAGACTCGCGGCCGGCCAGTCACCGACCGCTTTGTTCATCACCTGCGCGGATTCGCGCATCGTCCCGTCCGCCATCACCGGCGCCGAGCCGGGCAGCCTGTTCGAGCTGCGCACGGCGGGCAACGTCATCCCCGCGTTCGACCCGCACGCGGCGTCCGCGGAGATGGCCACCGTTGAATTCGCCGTGGTGCAACTCGGCGTTTCCGAAATCGTCGTGTGCGGTCACTCGCACTGCGGCGCGGTGGCCGCGCTGCACGCCGACCGGCACGCCCTGTCCCACCTGCCCACCATGGCGCGCTGGCTCGCCACGCACGCGCCGTTCCGCACCAGCGCGCCCACACCGGGCCTGCGCGAGGAGGGCCGCGAGCACGTGCTGGCCCAACTGCGCAAGCTGGAGGACTACCCGTTCGTGCGGGACCGCGTCCTCGCCGGCGACCTGCGCACGCACGGCTGGTTCTACGACATCGAGACCGGCGAGGTCTCGCTGTGCGGCGCCGACCGCTTCCAGCCGCTCGAGGAGACCTTGGCGTGATGATCATGCACACCGGACGACGCACGTCCTCCTACTGGCCCGACGTCGGCGCTTCGCTGGTCGTCTTCCTCGTGGCGCTCCCGCTGTGCGTCGGCATCGCCGTGGCCTCCGGCGTCCCGGCCGAACTCGGGATCGTCACCGGCGTGGTCGGCGGCATCGTCGTCGGCCTGCTGCCCGGCAGCTCGTTGCAGGTCAGCGGCCCCGCCGCGGGTCTGACGGTGCTGGTCGCCGACACGGTGGCCGCGCACGGGCTCGACGCGCTGGGCGTCATCGTCCTGGGCGCGGGCCTGTTGCAGGTCCTGATGGGCCTGCTGCGGCTCGGGCGCTGGTTCAGAGCCATCTCGCCCTCGGTCGTGCAGGGCATGCTCGCGGGCATCGGCCTGGTGCTGGTGCTCGGCCAGCTCTACCCGTTCGCCGGGGCGTCGGTGCCGGTCAGCACGGCGGAGAAGTTCGCCGGCCTGCCCGGTTTGTTACTGGCCGCCTCGCCGTACGCCGTGGTCCTCGGCGTGTTGACGCTGGTGGTGGCCGCGCTGTGGCAGCGCACCCGGTTCCGCAAGGTGCCCGGCATCCTGGTGGCCGTGGTCGTGACCAGCGCGATCGGCGTGCTGCTGCCCGTGCCGCGCATCCAGGTCGGGTCGCTGTCCGACGTCATCCGGGTGGTCGACTTCTCGCTGATCGACGCGGGCGTGCTGGGCGCGATGGTGACCATCGCCCTGGTCGCCTCGGCGGAGAGCCTGTTCAGCGCGGCGGCCGTGGACCGGATGCACAACGGGCCGCGGACGCGGTACAACCACGAACTCGTCGCGCAGGGTGTCGGGAACACGGTGTGCGGCCTGCTGGGCGCGCTGCCCATGACGGCCGTGATCGTGCGCAGCTCGGCCAACGTCCAGGCGGGCGCGCGGACCAAGGCGTCCCGCGTGCTGCACGGGGTGTGGCTGCTGGTGTTCGTGGTGGCGCTGCCGGGTGTCCTGTCGTTCGTGCCGGTGGCGGTGCTGGCGGCGATCCTGGTGCAGGCGGGGTGGAAGCTGCTCGAACCGGGTCGCGTGCTGGCCCTGGCCAGGACCGACCGCGCCGAGGCCGCTGTCCTTGTTTTGACCGCCGGCCTGATCGTGGTGACCGACCTGCTCACCGGCACCCTCGCGGGCCTGCTGGCGGCCGTGGTGAAGACGGCGTGGGACGTGTCCCGCCTGACTGTCACGGTGACCCCGGACGGCCAGGACCACGAGCACGTGGAACTGCGCGGCAACGCGACGTTCCTCCGCCTGCCCCGGCTGCTGGACACCTTGGAGGCGCTGCCGCTGACCAAGCACGTCCGCGTGGACCTCAGCGGCCTGCGCCACCTCGACCAGGCTTGCCGGCAGGCGATCGAGCAGTGGGCGGAGGCTCACCGAACAGCCGGCCGAACGGTCGACCTGATCCGCCTGTAGCCCCAACCCGAGTCCCGGGCACCGCCGCCCCGGGACTCGGCCGCCCGCGCGCCCACGCCGGCTCCGCGCCGCGCGCCCACGCCAGCGCCTCGCCGCCGCGCCAGCGCCTCGCCGCCGGGTCGCGCCTCGCGGCCTCGTCGCGCCGCGCGGCCCTGGTGCCCAGCCGCGCGGCCTTGGTGCCCAGCCGCGCGCCCACGTCGCCCGCCCCCGCGTGGCCCCCGCGTGGCCTGCCGCCGCATCCCGCAGCGTCGACGCCCGGTTTTGTCGGTACCCCGTGGGACGATGGACATCGGGGGCCGGAGGCCGCCAAAGGTCCGTCAGCTGTGCGGCACCAAGGTCGTGACCAGGGCCTTCGCCACGGCCGACAGCTCCTCCCGCGCCGCACCCTCGTCAACCCCGCTGTGCACCGACAGCAGCGCCACCGCGTACCGCCCCGCCACCACACCCGCGCTGTGCAGGTACAGCTCCGCCGGGTGGTACCACATCCACCCCTGCTTCGCGTACGCCCCGAGTCCCGGCGCCAGCAGCCCGAAGTCCTGCTCGAACCCGTCCGCGGCGGTCTGCGGCGCGGCCGACAGCGCGGCCACGAAGAAGTCCCGCTCCGCCTCGGGCAGCGCGGTGAGCGCGTACCGGTACAGCCGCACCAGGTCCGCCGCCGACATCTCCACGTCACCCCACTGTGACGCGTCCGCCGGCGCATGCGTCTCGGTCAACCCGGCCAGCGCCGCGACCCGGTCCACCGCGCCCATGCCGTCGTGCAGCGTCCACAGGGCGTTCATGGCCTGGTCGTCGCTCGCGCTCAACGCCCGCCGCAGTCGGTCCCGGTCCTCCTCGTCCACGTCGCCGCGCGACAGCACGTCCACCGCGACGACCAGCTTGCTCAACGACGCAGTCGGGAACGGCACGTCGGCCCGGGAGCCGGTCTGCACGCCCGTGTCCAGGTCGAGCACGGCCAGTCCCAGGTCGACGGCCCCCGTGTCGGCCACCGCCCGCGCCACCGCGCCCGCGAGGTCCGGGGCGGTGGCGGGCTCGGTGCGCGGTGCGGCGGTGGACTCGGGAGTGCGGGGCGCGGTCGGCGCCATGGCGACAGGGTGTGAGGTGCAGGCCGCGGCGCAGAGCAACGCCCCTGCTACGAGCGCCGACCGCCACCGTCTTCCCACGTATCCAGAATTCGTTTCACAACCGGCGGATGTCGAGCGAATCCTCCTGTGCGGTTGCTGAAGAGTTGTCCCGCCGGACCACGTAGGCCCCGCCGGTGCGCCGTTCCGACAGCGCCTCGACCATCTCGGTGCCCCGGTAGAGCAGGCCCGCGCCGTCGTCGGTGCAGTAGGTCAGCGGCAGCTCACCGGACGCGACCGCGGCCTGGATCGTCGGCCGGCGCAGCGCCTCGGAGTCGTAGTGCACGCCGTTGCCGTACGGCAGCAGCCCCAGGCCGTTGGTGACGACCCGCAGCTCGGGCCCGAACGAGTCCGTCGCGCCGCCGGAGTGCCAGCAGATCGACCCGGCGGACACCCCGCCGAGCACCACGCCCGCCTCCCACGCCTGCCGCATGGCGTCGCCCACGCCGTGCACCCGCCAGACGGCGAGGAGGTTCGCGACCGACCCGCCGCCGACCCAGACCACGTCGTGCTCCAGCAGGAACCCGGCGATGTCGTCGGTCGGCGGCATGGTGAACAGGTTGAGGTGGCTGACCTCCCACCCGGCGATCCGGCCGGCTTCGGAGACGTCCGCGTTGAACCACCGCTGGTCGCCGTAGGCGGTGCCGACGTGGCACAACCTGGGCTTGGTCGCCCCGGACAGTTCGACGGCTTCGCGGACCAGGGGAGCGAACTCGAGGTTGCTGCGGAGGCCGGCGCGGTATCCGCCGGAGGTGGCGAGGATCGTGGGCTGCTCTGCGGGCATTCCGCGATCCTCGCAGGCACACGTTCGGGTGTGGAATCATCGTCGGCGTGACCTTCCTGGCCCGACTCCGCCGCTTGGTCCAGCGCACCGTCATCGGCGCCTTGGTGGTCGGGTTCCTCGTCGTGGGTGGTACGGCGTTCCGCGTCTGGCAGGTGGCCCGCGAGGACGACCGGACGCACGCCGACATGGCGGTGGTGCTGGGGGCGGCGCAGTACAACGGTGTGCCGTCGGAGGTCCTCGAGGCGCGGCTGGAGCACGCGCGGCGGTTGTTCCAGCAGGGGGTCGTCAAGTTCATCGCGACGACCGGCGGGCGGCAGCCCGGGGACAACTACACGGAGGGGCAGGCCGGCCGGCTGTGGCTGGAGGCGCAGGGCGTGCCGGGTGACCGGATCCTCGAGGTCGGGGAGGGCACGGACACGCTGGGCAGCATCCGGGCGTTGGCCGGTCAGGCGCGGGCGAAGTCGCTGAAGACGGCCGTGATCGTGTCCGACCCTTGGCACTCGCTGCGCGCGCGCACGATGGCGGAGGACGAGGGTTTGGACGCGTGGACCTCGCCGACGCGCAGCGGGCCGAACGTGCAGACGCGCGAGACGCAGCTTTTTTACATCCGCCGGGAGACCGGGGCGTTGTTGTACTACCACCTGATGAAGGCTCCGGTGGACGTGTTCGACGGGATCACGCTATAACGGGTGGGGCGGGCGTTCGGGCTGGTCAGGAGCAGTACCCGATCGTGTGACATGCGGGATCTGAAACCGATCGCCCCGCCGCGCGTCCCGTAAACGAGGAGCGCGGGATCACGGCCGGCACGCCCCGGAACCCCGGCCCTGTCGCCGCTGCGATCCGGGGGACCCGGGCGATCCCGGGGAGCGATCCCGGGGACTTGAGCGGACTGGTGTGCCGGGTGTGGCCGGGCTAGCGGAGCGGGTCCGGTGTGGCGGGGAAGGTGAGCGCGCGCGGCGGACCGGGCCGGTGTGGTGGTCGGCGCGGCCCAGGTGTGCCGGGCGCGGTTCGGGCGGGTCGGGCGCGGTTCGGGTGTGCCGCGCGCGGTTTGCATGTGCCGGGCGGGTCGGGCGTGGGTGGGTGTGCCGGGGGCGGCTTGGGTGAGTCGGGCGCGGGTCGGGGCGGGGGCGCGCCGCGGGTGGCGGGTGTGGCCCAGGTCGCGGGGGAGCGGGCCGGTAGTGCGTGGGTTGGGTGTGGAGGCTGGGGGTGCGGCTTACTCTGGATGAATGAGCGGCGGTTACAGCGGTCACGACTTCGCCCGTCTGCTGCCGGAGCCGCCGAAGCAGGCCGCCGTGCCGGGAGTCCGGGGTGAGCGCCGCTCGCCGTTCTCGCGTGATCGTGCGCGCGTCCTGCACTCGGCCGCCCTGCGTCGGCTCGCCGGGAAGACGCAGGTCGTCGGGCCCGGCGAGGGGGCCGAGGTCACGGGTGTGCCGCGGACTCGGCTGACGCACTCGCTCGAAGTGGCCCAGATCGGGCGGGGCATCGGCGAGGAACTCGGGTGTGATCCCGACGTCGTCGACACCGCGGGCCTGGCGCACGACATCGGGCACCCGCCGTTCGGGCACAACGGGGAGCGCGCCTTGAACGAACTCGCCGGCGACTGCGGCGGGTTCGAGGGCAACGCGCAGACCCTCCGCATCCTCACGCGGCTGGAACCCAAGACGGACAAGGGGCTCAACCTCACCCGCGCCTGCCTCGACGCCGCGACCAAGTACCCCTGGCCGCGGCGGGCGGGACAGGTCAAGTTCGGGGTCTACGAAGACGATCTCGCCGTGTTCGCCTGGGTCCGGGAAGGCGCGCCGGACGGGCGGCGGTGCCTTGAAGCGCAGGTGATGGACTGGGCGGACGACGTCGCCTACTCCGTCCACGACGTCGAGGACGGGGTGCTTGCCCACCGGATTTCCCTTTCCTCCCTTGGCGATCCCGAGGAACGGGCAGCGATCGCGGAGTTGGCGGCCAAGCACTTCTCGGACGAGTCGGTGTCCGCGCTGGAGGCCGCGGCGGCCGAACTGCTGACCCTGCCGGTGATCGCCGACCTCACCGACTACGACGGGTCGCTCAAGGCGCAGGTCGCGTTGAAACGGCTCACCAGCGAACTCGTCGGGCGGTTCGCGTCGGCGGCGGTGGGGGCGACGCGGGAGGAGCACGGGGACGGGCCGTTGTCGCGTTACGACGCCGACCTGGTGGTTCCCGAGCTCGTCGCGGCGGAGGTGGCGCTGCTCAAGGCGGTCGCGGTGCGGTACGTGATGAGCGACCCGCAGCGGTTGAAGATGCAGGAGCGGCAACGGGAAGTGGTCACCGAGTTGGTGGCGCGGTTGATGGAGCGGGCGCCCGACGCGCTCGATCCGGCATTCCTGCCCGCGTGGAAGAGTGCGGGGGACGACGGTGCCCGGCTGCGGGTGGTCGTGGATCAGGTCGCGTTGTTGACGGATGCGCAGGCCATCGCCTGGCACGCCGCCCAGTGCAACTGACCACCAAAGCTCGACCACGGAGGTGTGACGGGTGGCACACTCGGGGGCATGGCCGAGGAGTCGAAGCGACCGCCAGGCCGTCCGTGGCCGTGGCGCAGACCGAGCCGGGATCCCGTCTACGCGGGAGACTTCCCGGAGGACCCGTGGTGGGACGATCCCGACGACGGGTCGGCGGGCGTTCGCGAACCCCGCCACCCCCGCCCGCTCGGACCGATGAGCGGTGCGGGTGAGCGTCCGATCCCGGACGACCCCATAGCGGTGAAGGAGACCCAGTGCCTGATCGAGCGCACCTGACGTTCGCCCTCCGGCTCCACGACGCCATCGCGCCCGATCGGCAGCACAACGCGTGCTGGTCGCCGTACTCGGTGGCCAGCGCGCTCGGCCTGCTCGCCGCCGCCGCGCGCGGCCGGGCGCAGGACGAACTCACCGCCCTCCTCGGGCCGGACAACGCCAAGCTGCTCCAGGCCTCCACCCCGGGCGACGACGCGGAGTTCGCCGTCGCCAACACCCTCTGGGCGTGGGACGAACTCCCGCTCGAAGAGGACTTCCTGGTCGACCTGTCCGGCTGGCCGGGCGCGAAGGTCGCCGAAGCGCCGTTCCACACCGACCCCGAGGGCGCGCGCCGGCTGATCAACGCCGACGTCGCCGAGACCACCCGCGACCTCATCCCCGAACTGCTCGAACCGGGCACCGTGCGACCGGACATGGTCGCCGCCCTGGTGAACGCCCTCTACCTCAAGTGCGCCTGGTCCGAGAAGTTCCCGGAGCACGACACCGTCCCGCGACCGTTCAACGACAAGGGCGACGTGCCGACCATGCGGCTGGAGGCCGACCTCCGGTACGCCCGGACCCCTGCCTGGGAAGCGGTGGCGCTGCCCGCGCGCGGCCAAGTGGAGGCCGTGGTGCTGCTGCCCGCCGCCGAACTGGGAGCGACCGATGGCGTGCCGGACGTGCTCGACGCCTTGGAGTCGCGGCGGATCGAGCTGTTCCTGCCCAAGCTCGACCTCAAGGTCGGCACCACCCTCGGCGACGCGCTGCGCGACACCGGCGTGCGGACCGTGTTCACCCCCGCCGCCGACCTCACCGGCCTGAGCCCCGACCCGCGCCTGTGCGTGGACGAGGTCGTGCACGAAGCCGTGCTGCGCGTGGACGAGCAGGGCTTCGAAGGCGCCGCCGCGACCGCCGTGATGATGCGCCTGACCTCGATCGTCGAGCACCCGCCGGCGTTGACGGTCCGCGTCGACCGCCCGCACCTGCTGCTGGTGCGGCACGCGGGGACCGGCGCGATCTACTTCCTGGCCCAGGTCGTCGAACCCTGATCGGGGAACCGGAGCTGGAGCCGCATCCCCTCCCCGCCCCGACCGGGCAGCGCGCACAGCAGGACGGTGCCCCGCTCGCCGTGCCGCACCTCGACCGCGCACGAGTCGCCGGTCAGCAGGGTGCCGGCCAGCATGCCGGCGGCTTCGGGGTCTAGTTCCAGGGTGAGGCTGGTCATGGGGATCGACGCTATGCCCTTCGTCACGCCCAACCCAGTCACCTGAAGGTGTCACGTTCCCGGCCGCTGTCCCGTCCCCTCTGCGCGACCACGAACGAGGAGGGGACATGCCGAGGATTCCCGCGGTCACCACCAAGCAGGCCGGCCCGCTGCTCAAGGCCGTCTACTGGTTCTCCAAGCGCAAGTTCGGCGCTGTGCCGGAACCGGTAGCGGTGTCGGCCCACCACCGCAAGCTGATGATGGCCGGCGCCTGGCACGAGATGGGCGTCGAGCGCGCGGCGAAGGTGCTGCCGCTGGAACTCCGTGAACTGGTGGTCTACGCGACGGCCGTGAAGCTGGGCTGCTCGTGGTGCGTCGACTTCGGCAAGATGCTGATCAAGCACGCCGGCCTGGACGTCGACCGGCTCAAGGAGGTCCACGACTACGCCGCCTCCGACCGCTACTCGGAGATCGAGAAGCTCGCCCTCGCCTACGTCGACGCCATGACCGAAACGCCGACCGCGGTCACCGACGAGCAGGTCGCCGAACTGGACCGGCGGCTGGGGCACGACGGCGTGGTGGAGTTGACCTACCTGATCGCCCTGGAGAACATGCGGGCCCGCATGAACTCCGCGCTGGGCATCGTCGACCAGGGCTTCACGTCGGGCGAGGCCTGCCAGGTCCCCATGCCCTAGAACTGCACGTGCTTGAGCTTGTCCGGGTTGGCGAAGTCGTAGAACGCGGCCACCTTGCCGTCCTTGATCACCACCGTGGTGACCCGGGCGGCCATGTCGGGCCGGGCGCGGAACTTCAGGCCCAGGTCGCCGTTGATCAGGACCGGCTCGCCCTGCTCCAGACCGTCGTACTTGCGCAGCAGACCCAGGAGGAACCTGGCGACCTTGTCCCGGCCGGCGACCACGTTGACCGCCGTGCGCACCTTGCCGCCGCCGTCGCCGACCACGACCGCGTCGGGGTGCAGCAGGCCGATCACGGCTTCGGTGTCGCCGCTGTGCAGGGCCGCCAGGAACTTCTCCAGGACCTCCCGCTGCTCGTCCAGGGCCACCCGCGGCGGCGGGGGAGACACGGCGGCGGCGCGGCGGCCCCGGGAGGCGTGCTGGCGGGCCGTGGCCACCGTGCAGCCCAGGGTCGCGGCGATCGAGTCGAACGGCACGCCGAACGCGTCGTGCAGGACGAACGCCACCCGCTGCTCCGGGGTCAGGTTGTCCAGCAGGACCAGCGCGGCCATGCGGACGCCGTCGTCGCGGACCACGGCGTCCAGCGGGTCGTCCTCCGAGGACGTGACCAGCGGCTCGGGCAGCCACTGGCCCACGTACTTCTCGCGGCGCACGGCCGCCGAGCGCAGCCGGTCAAGGCAGATCCGGCCCACGACGGTGGTCAGCCACGCCCGCAGGTCGGCGATCTCCGCGCGCGCCCGCGCGGGCAGTCCGGACAGCCGGAGCCAGGCATCCTGCACCGCGTCCTCGGCGTCCGCGACGCTGCCCGTGAGCCGGTAGGCCACGCCCACCAGGTGCGACCGGTGTCCGGTGAAGTCGTCGGCCAGGGTCTCTTCGGCGGCTGTCACGACCGCCAGTCTGCCGGCACTAGACTCGGTCGACGTGGCAGGACGAATCCGGGACAGCGACATCGCGCTGGTGCGGGAGCGCAGCCGGATCGACGACGTGGTGGGCGACCACGTCTCGCTGCGCCGCGCCGGCGGTGGTGCGTTGAAGGGGCTGTGCCCGTTCCACGACGAGAAGTCGCCCAGCTTCAACGTCCGCCCCTCGCACGGCACGTTCCACTGCTTCGGCTGCGGCGAGGGCGGCGACGTGATCGCCTTCGTGATGAAGATCGAGCACCTCGGCTTCGTGGAGGCCGTCGAGCGGCTCGCCGACCGCGCCGGCATCCAGCTGACCTACGAGGGCGGCGGGGCGACCGTCCAGCGCGACCGGGGCACCCGGTCCCGCCTGCTGGAGGCGCACCGGGCCGCCGCGGAGTTCTACGCCGAGCAGCTCGCGAGCCCGGAGGCCGTGCAGGCGCGGGAGTTCCTGGCGCAGCGCGGGTTCGACGAGGCCGCCGCGCGGGTGTTCGGCTGCGGCTTCGCCCCCGGCGGCTGGGACAAGCTCACCAAGCACCTGCTCGGGCGGGGGTTCGAGCTGACCGAGCTGCTCAAGGCGCAGTTGACCAAGGAGGGCCGGCAGGGGCCGATCGACCGGTTCCACCGCCGGCTGCTGTGGCCGATCCGGGACCTCGGCGGCGAGGTCGTGGGCTTCGGCGCGCGCCGGATCTTCGACGACGACCCGATCCAGGCCAAGTACCTCAACACCAGCGAGAGCCCGATCTACAAGAAGTCCCAGGTGCTGTTCGGGCTGGACCTGGCCAAGCGGGAGATCGCCAAGCGCCGGCAGGCCGTGGTGGTCGAGGGCTACACCGACGTGATGGCCATGCACCTGGCGGGCGTGCCGACGGCGGTCGCGTCGTGCGGTACGGCGTTCGGCGCGGACCACATGACCGTGCTGCGGCGGCTGCTGATCGACGACGACCTCAACGGCGAGGTGATCTTCACCTTCGACGGCGACGCGGCCGGCCAGAAGGCGGCGCTGAAGGCGTTCGAGGGCGAGCAGCAGTTCTCCGCCCAGACCTACATCGCGATCGCGCCGGACGGCATGGACCCGTGCGAGCTGCGCCAGACCAAGGGCGACGTCGCCGTGCGGGACCTGGTCGCGCGCCGCACGCCGTTGTTCGAGTTCGCGATCAAGACCCAGTTGCAGGCCTACGACCTGGACTCGGTGGACGGCCGGGTCGAGGCGCTGAAGAAGATGGTGCCGTTCGTCGCCCAGATCAAGGACCGCGCCAAGCGGGACGGCTACGCGACGAAGCTCGCCTGGTGGGTCGGCTGGGACGACGAGGCGACCGTGGTCAAGCGGGTCCGCGAGGTGGCCAACGGGCGTGCCCCGTCCAAGGGCCGGCCGCGGCCGGTGGACCCGAACCAGGGCGCGCTGGCGGTCGAGGTGGACGGGCCGACCCGGCCGGACCCGCGCGACCCCCGGCTGTGGCACCAGCGCGAGGCCGTGAAGTCCGCGCTGCAACTGCCGGAGATGGCCGGGCCGTACTACGACTCGCTGCCCGACGAGGCCTTCACCCACCCCGTGTACCTGGCGCTGCACCAGGCGATCCGGGAGGCGGGCGGCGCGTCCGGCGGCCTGTCGGGTCCGGCGTTCGTGGACGCGGTGGGCCGCAACTGCCACCAGCAGGTCGTGCGGTCGGTGCTCACGGAGTTGGCCGTCGAGCCGTTGCAGGTGCGGGCGGAGGACGAGTACCGGTACGTGCAGAGCGTGCTGACCCGGTTGCAGCAGCTGCTGGTGGCGGCGCAGATCGTGGAGATCAAGTCGCGGCTGCGGCGGGTGTCGCCGGTCGAGGAGGCCGACGAGTACCGGGCGCTGTTCGGCGACCTGATCGCGTTGGAGGCCTACCACAAGGAACTCGGCGAGCAGGCGGTGAGCGGGCTGTGAGGGGTGTGCTGCGGCGGCTGTTCGGGTCGGGTGCGCCGGCCGGGTTCACCGGGTCGCTGCTGCCCGACGAGCACGTGCTGGCGTCGGCGGCGGTCGGTGACGGGTTCCTGGTGGCGACCTCGTTGGGGCTGTGGCTGCCCGATCCGCGGCGCGTCGGGTGGCACCTGGTCAGCAAGGCGATCTGGCGCGGTGGCGCGTTGAGCGTGGTCGAGGCGGTCGAGGAGGGGCACGCCGGGGACGCCGTGGTGCTGCGGGACCTGCCGGCCGTGCGGTTCGCGCTGGAGTCGCCGGGGAAGGTGCCCGAGGTCGTGCACCAGCGGGTGACCGGGTCGATCAAGGTCAGCGAGCGGCGGGACGACCTGCGGGCGTGGTTCGTCCAGCGCAAGGTGCCCGGTGCGGAGGGACTTGTGTTGCAGGTGCGGCCCGATCCCGGCGCGGACACCGAGGACCTGCGGGCGATCGCGGCGGGGGTCGCGCGGAAGATCGCCGCGCTGAAGGGCGAGCGCTGACGGGTTGGCGCTGACGGGTTGGCGCTGACGGGTTCGCGCTGACGGGTTGGCGTTTGGGGTAGCCGGCGGTAGCAGTACGAGCGTACGGTGTCCGTACGTCCGTACTGTTATTCGGGGGCTCGTATGTGGGATCCGGCTGAGTACCTGGCGTTCACCGACCACCGCGCGCGACCGTTCCACGAGCTGGTCGCGCGGATCGGGGCGTGGTCGCCGCGTCGGGTGGTGGACCTGGGGTGCGGTCCGGGGAACCTGACCGTGACGCTGGCCGAGCGGTGGTCCGGCGCGGTGGTCGAGGCGCTGGACTCGTCGCCGGAGATGGTGGCCGAGGCCCGGGCACGCGGCTTGGACGCGCGGGTCGAGGACGTGGCCGCGTGGTCGCCCGCGCCGGACACGGACGTCGTGGTGACCAACGCGGTGTTGCAGTGGGTGCCCGGGCACGAGGAGCTGTTGCGGCGGTGGGTGGCCGAGCTGCCGTCCGGGGCGTGGCTGGCGATGCAGGTGCCGGGGAACTTCGCGGGGCCGTCGCACGAGATCGTGCGGGAGCTGGCGGAAGAGCTGTGCCCGCAGGTGGTGTTGCGGAAGTCACCCGTGCTCGACCCGGCCGGGTACGCGCAGGTGCTCCAGGCCGCCGACGTGGACGCCTGGGAGACGACCTACCTCCAGCGGCTGACCGGCGCGGACCCGGTGCTGGAGTGGATCACCGGCACCGCCCTGCGGCCGGTGCGCGCCGCCCTCGACGACGCCGGGTGGGCCGAGTTCCGGGAGCGCCTGGCGCCGAGGCTGCGCGCGGCCTACCCCGAGCGGGCGGACGGCACGACGTGGTTCCCGTTCCGGCGGGTCTTCGCGGTCGCCCACGTCCGCTGAGGAAGCGTGCCCGCCGGGCACCTCGGGGGTGTGCCCGGCGGGCATTCGACTGGTGGTCGAACGGGCGCGAAGGCCGTCAGGCGCGGGGGATCACCGGGTCGCGGCGGTGGCCGTCGGCGTTCGCCGCCTGCCGGGGCTTCCCGAACCCGGTCTTCTCGCTCACCTTCGCGCGGACGATCCCGGCCGCACCCTGGACCGCCGGGTGGTCGACGAGGGCGCGGTACGCGCGGACGATCTGGTCGTACCGCTCCCGGCCGGCCCGGGCGCCCAGGACGTAGCCGACGGCCGCGCCGAGCAGGATGCCCTTCATGAGGTCTCCTCTCCTCCCATCGTGCCTGGTCACGCCCATCCTGCCGGAAAGGGAGGGGGGTGTTCGCAAGCACTCTTCCGCATGCGCTAGAGTTACGTCCTGTCAGGCCGACGAGGCCCGGCGAGACAACCGAACATTCCCCCATAGCTCAACGGCAGAGCATTCGACTGTTAATCGAAGGGTTACTGGTTCGAATCCAGTTGGGGGAGCGCGATGGCAGCCCCAGGTCTCCTGACCTGGGGTTTCGTCGTCTCATGGGGCATGGGTACCCCGGCGTCACCCGTTTGTCACACGTTCGGCCGGGTTTTTGCCGGCAGGCTCCCGGGGTATGCCGGACCGCTTCGCCAACCGCCGCCTGATCGAGTCGCTGGACCCCGAGCGCGACCACCAGCGCATCATGCGGCTGTCGGCGGGCTACGAGTTCCCGTGGGACTACGTGCGGTCGCTGGAGTTGGCTTTGTTCAAGACCTACTGCGTGCCGTCGATATCGCGGCTGCTGGCCAAGACCGGCGAGTTCGAGCAACGGCCGCAGAAGCGCTACGACGACACGGCCCTGCTCATGGCCGAGCTGGTGGACCACGGCTACGACTCGCCGCGCGGCAAGGAGGCGTTGCGGGTGGTCAACCGGCTGCACGGCCGGTACGACATCGACAACGAGGACATGAAGTACGTGCTGTCCACGTTCGTGTACGAGCCGATCGACTGGCTGGACAGGTTCGGGTGGCGGCCGTTGACGACGCAGGAGCGGTTGGGGGCGTACTACTTCTACCGGGCCGTGGGCGAGCGGATGGCGGTCCGGGACGTGCCGGGGACGTACGAGGGGTTCCGGGCGTTCAAGCGGGAGTACGAGGAGAGCCGGTTCGTCTACAGCGAGACCAACCACCAGATCGGCCAGCACACCCTGGACCTGTTCTGCTCCTGGTACCCCGTGCCGCGCGCGTGGACGTCGAAGGCCGTCCTGGCCATGCTCGACGACCGCATGCTCACCGCCTTCGGCTTCACCCCACCACCCGCCGTTCTTCCCCGGCTGGCCGCCCACACCCTCCGCCTGCGTGCCCGCGTCGTCCGCCACCTACCACCGCGCAAGACCCCGCGCCTGACCAACGACCCGGACAACCGCACGTACCCCGGCTATCCCGCCGGCTACCGCCCGTCGGACCTCGGTGCTCCGTAGCGGCTCGCACACAGCTTGGTCACGTGCTGACGGGTTGCTGAGACGCGGGGACCGCTGATCTGTACTCTCCTGAACCGCACGTCAGGGGGCTGTAGCTCAGCTGGTCAGAGCAGCGGACTCATAATCCGTCAGGTCGTGGGTTCGAACCCCACCGGCCCCACCACGGAGGACTCACGATGCGCCACGCACCGCGATCGGTGCGTGGCGCATCGCCCGCTTGTCCCGGCGGACCGGCTACTTGAACGCCACGACGTTGCGCCGTGCCCAGTCCGCGAACGGGCGGGCCGGGCGGCCGAGGAGGGATTCGACGTCCGGGTTCACGGCCTGTTCCAGCGGGGTCGGGGTGCCGAGGACGTTCAGGGTGGTCTCCACGACCGGCTCGGGCATGAAGTTCAGCATCTGGGCCTTGGCCTCCACGCGGCTCAGCTCGACGAAGTCGATCGGCTCGCCCAGGGCCTCCGCGATCGCCGCCACCTGGTCCCGGGGCGTGATCGGCGCCGGACCGGTCAGGACGTACGAACGGCCGGCGTGGCCGTCTTCGCGCAACACCACAGCCGCCGCGTCGGCGATGTCGGACGTGTGCACGACCGGCAGAGCGACGTCGCCGAACGGCGCGGACGCCGTGCGCGCCCCGCTGATGGACTGCGCCCACTGGAAAGCGTTGCTGGAGAACGCACCCGGCTGGAGGATCGTCCACTCCAGACCGGACGCCCGCACGGCCTGCTCGATGCCGTCCGGGTGCCGGCCCGTCGCCACGCCCTGGGACGACAGGAGCACCACCCGCGGCACCCCGGCCGCCCGCACCACGTCCACCACCTCGTCGAAAGCGCTGCCCGACCCCAGGTAATCGGCCGAGGTCAACAAGAACACCGCCGACGCACCCGCCAGCGCCGGCGCCAACGACGAGGGTGAACCCAGGTCCGCGCGGTGGTGGCGGACGCCGTCCAGGCCGGTCCCGCGGGACACGGCGACGACCTCCTCGCCCGCCGCCACCAAGGACTCCACCAGCGGTCGGCCCACGTTGCCGGTCGCCCCGGTCACCACGATCATGTCTGCTCCTCCGGATGTTCTGGATCTTCGGGAGCGAAGCTACTAACCTCGGGTTAGTAGGTACCTAGAGGAAAGTAGTGGTGGAAGTGAGCACCGACACACTGCGCCAGGAGATCCCGCCCGAGTTGGCCTGCCCGATCTCGCCCGTGGTCGACCTGGTCTTCAGCCGGTGGACCACGCCGATCCTGTGGACCCTCAACCAGCACGGCCGCCAGCGGTTCGTGGAGTTGGAGCGGCGGATCAGCACCATCAGCCCCAAGGTGCTCACCCAGCGGCTGCGGCAGTTGGAGCGGGACGGCCTCGTGATCCGCACCTACCACGCCGAGGTGCCGCCGCGCGTCGAGTACGAGATCAGCGACCTCGGGCGCAGCCTGGCACCGCTGTTCGCCACCATCGCCGAGTGGTCGGTCAACCTCGACGCCGTCGAGCGGGCGCGCAAGGACTACGACGCCAAACTCAAGCGTTAGCGCGCAACGACTCGATACGGGCGCGGTGCCGCGTGCCCCACGCGCCCAAGGGACCCAGCGCCTCGTTGAGGGAACGGCCGAACTCGGTCAGCGAGTACTCCACCCGCGGCACGGTTTCGTCGTACTCGTGCCGCGTCACGATCTCGTCGGCTTCCAACTCCCGCAACTGCTCGGTGAGCACCTTCACGCTCACCCCGGGCAGTTCCCGCTTCACCTCGCCGAACCGCTTGCTGCCGGTGGACAGCGCCCACAGGATCAGCACCTTCCACTTGCCGCCGACGACGTCGAGAGCTGCGTCGATCCCGCACACGTAAGGCCTTTTCCGCACCACCGCCGAACCGCCCCCCTGGTTACACAAAGGTGAGTGGCCACCATTTTGTGCGTACTTGATCAGTGTATGCGCCCGCGCCGACGATGAAGTCGTGACCAACGAACGAGAAAACGTGACCGTGCTCGGCTTGGGCCTGATGGGCACGGCACTCGCGACCGCATTCCAGCGCGCCGGCCACCCCACGACGGTGTGGACGCGATCGGACCGACCGGGCCCCGAAGGCACCACCCGGGCGCGGACGGCAGCGGAGGCCGTCGAAGCCAGTCCGGTGGTCGTGGCGTGCGTGCTCGACTACCCCGCCGTCGAGGAAACCCTGCCCGCGGACCTCGCCGGCAAGCTCGTCGTCAACCTCACCACCGGCACCCCGGACCAGGCCCGCGAGATGGCCGCCGAGGTCGAGCGACGCGGTGGGCGCTACCTCGACGGCGGCATCATGACCACCCCGCCCGCCGTCGGCACCCCCGCGGCCATGATCCTCTACTCCGGCCCGGCGGACTTGTACGCGCAGCACGAGAGCACCCTCCAAGCCCTGGGCACGGCGACCTTCGTCGGCGAGGACACGGGGTTCGCGGCGCTGTTCGACACCGCCCTGCTGACGATCATGTACTCCGTCTTGACCGGCTACCTCACCGCGACCGCGCTGGTGGACCGCGAAGGCGTGCCGGTGAAGGCATTCCTGCCCATGGCGCAAGGGATGGTCGGCACCGTGGCGTCGTTCCTGCCCGCCATGGCGGAGCAGGTGGACAGCGGCGACTTCACCAGTCGGGAAGCACGGCTGGACATGCAGATCGCCGCCGCCGACCACCTGATCCACGCGACGAAGGACCGCGGCGTCGACACCACGCTGCTGGAGCACGTGAAGAGCCTCATCGAGCGGGCCGTCGCGGCCGGGCACGGCGGTTCGGACTACGCCGCCGTGATCGAAGTGCTCAGGAAGGGGTGACCGCCCCGGCGGGCTGCGTTCGTCAATCCACACAGGGGATGCCGTCGGCCGACGGTGGCGGAGAGGGACTGGTCGTCGTGGGTTTCGGCGCGGTGGTGGAGGGTTTGGACGCGGTCAGGCGACCCAGGGTGATGCCCACGGCGGTGTGCATCGCCTCCCGGCCGTCCGCCTCCGGCGTGCCGGTGATCGGCAGGGTGGTGAACCGGACGCCGGTGACCCGCCGGGCCACGTCGAGCACGTCCCAGCCCTCGGACAGCACGACGTTGCGCTTGGCCACGTCCACCACCGGCCCCAGCGCGGCCAGGCCCTGCTCGCGGACCCGGACCAGCACGGACTTGAGGAACGCCTGCTGCCGCCGGGTCCGGTCCAGGTCGCCGTGGCGCAGGCCGTGCCGCTGCCGCACGAACGCCAGCGCCTGCGCCGCGTCCAGCCGCTGCCGGCCCGCCGGGAAGTCGGCCCCGGAGAACTCGCGGTCCGCCGTCGCCGCGTTCAGGCACACGTCCACGCCGTGCAGCGCCTCCGCCAGGTGGTAGAAGCCGGTCAGGCTCAGCTCGGCGAACGCGTCCACCGGCACGCCCAGGAACTCCCGCACCGTCTCGACCTGCGCCCTTCGCCCGGCCTCGCGGCCCAGCCACTCCAGCTCCGCCGGGTCGTGCCCGCCCTCGGCGACCAGCCGGCGCTCCTCGTCCTCCTTGGCCCGCCCGTAGGCCTCCTTGATCTTCTCCCGGGGTGTGCCCGCCACCCCGTGCAGCACGGCGTAGTTGTCGCGGGGCACGGACATCGCCGTGGCGGGCGAGCCGTCGTTCGGGATGTGCACCAGCATCAACGTGTTCGCGTTGTAGCCGCCCCGGTCGACGTCGCCCGCGTGCAGCTTCTCCAGCACGTCGTCCGGCGGCGGGTTGCCGTCCAGGTCCCGCCGCGTGGTCAAGCCGATCAGCAGCACGTTCAGCCCGTCGGCGGAGCGCGGGGCGTCCGCCGGGATGGCCCGCGACCGGCGCAGACCGGTGTCCAGGTCGTGATAAGTGGTCCAGGCCAGTCCGGACCCGGTTAGCACCGCCACCGCCAGCGCGATCCACGCGATCCGCGCCACGACCAGTGAGAACTCCCGCACCAACCACACCCCCCGTCGCGTAGCCTATGGCCGTTGAGACGCTGGGGGCGCGCGGTGGTTGACCGGATCTCACACCTGCCGAGCCTCGCCGCGCTCGCGGTGGCCGGGGTGTTCGCCGGCATCGGCACCTGGGTGGACGGGGAGCAACCCGGGTGGCTCTTCGGCGTCTTCCTGGTGGTCGGTGCCGTGGTGGCGGCCGCCGTCGTGCGGCCGGTGGGGCTGTGGACGGTCGTCCCCGCGCCGCCGGTGCTGTGCGCGGCGCTCGTGGTGGGCGGCGCCGCTCTGGGTGGGAAGTCGTTGCGGGAGTTGGTGATCTCGTCCGCGCCGCTGGTGGTGCGGGCGTTCCCGTCGATGGCGGTCGCGGTGGCGGCGGGCGTCGTCGTCGCGGTGGTTCGTGTGGGGGGAACGTGGTGGCAAAGCAGGTCTTCGTCGACGAGACGGGCAGACGTCGGGGACTGATGGGCGTGGTCGGCGTCGCGGTGGCGGCGTCGTTGCTGGGGTTGGCGCTGGTGATCCTCGCCACTGTGGTGGGGCAGTGAGATCGCACTGGGTCTCGCTGCTGGTGGGGTTGGCGTTGTTGTTGGGGGCGTTGAGCTTCCACGCGTACGCGACGGCGGTGCCGCCGACGTCGCCGCGGGTGCCCGTGCCGGCCGAGCCGGTGCCGCCCGGGACGGTCGTGCTGGTCTTCCACGGCGGTCCCGACCCGCGCTACACGCCCCGGCTGCTGGACCGGTTGGCGGCCCGGAAGGTGCGGGCCACGTTCTTCGTGGTCGGTTCGGCGGTCAACCGGCACCCGGACGTGGTGCGGCGCATGGTGGACGAGGGCCACGAGGTCGGCGTCGGGACGTTCCGCGCCGGTCCGGATTCCTCGCTGGACGGCGCTTTCAGCCGGGCGGCGCTGGCGGCGGTGGCCCCGGTCCACAGTGGATCTTCGGAGGCGGACCCGGAGACCGTCGACGTCTCGGTGCGCGATCCCGAAGCGATCCTGGCGGCCACGGACGTCGGTCGGGTGATCCGGTTGCACATCACCAGCAGCGCCCCCGGCGTGGTGGACCTGCTGGCCGACCGGTACCCCGGGCACCGGTTCGCGGGGCTGGACTCGGTGACCGGGCGCGGGGTGGTCGAGGCCGGGTTCGGGCAGCGGGTGACCGGGCACGCGCTGGCGCTCGCCCAGCGGCACGGCGGGACCGTCGTGGTCGTGCTGGGCGTGTTGAGTGCGATCGTCGCGGTGCTGGCGTTGCTGCGGACCGTCATGCAGTTGGGCCTGGCGCACACTTCGCGGCGGCTGCGGCGGCTCGACGCGGTGGTGGACGTGGACCACGCGCCGCCGGTGTCGGTGGTCGTGCCCGCGTACAACGAGTCCGCGAACATCGTGGCCGCCGTGACCTCGATCGCCACGTCGAAGCACCCGGCCCCGGTCGAGGTGGTGGTGGTCGACGACGGGTCGACCGACGGCACCGCCGCGCTGGTGGAGGACCTGGGACTGCCGGGCGTGCGGGTGCTCCGCCAGGCCAACGCGGGCAAGCCGGCCGCGCTGAACGCGGGCATCGCCGCGGCCCGGTACGACGCCCTGGTGCTGGTCGACGGCGACACGGTGTTCGAGCCGGACACGGTGAGCAAGGTCGTCCGGCCGCTGGGCCTGCCGGGCGTGGGCGCGGTGTCCGGGAACGTGAAGGTCGCCAACCGGGGCGGGGTGTTCGGGCGGTGGCAGCACCTGGAGTACTGCGCGGGGTCGAACCTGGACCGGCAGATCCTCAACGCGCTGGGCTGCCTGCCGACGATCCCCGGCGCGATCGGCGCGTTCCGGCGGGACGCGTTGGCGCAGGTCGGCGGGATCAGCGCGGAGACGCTGGCCGAGGACACCGACGTGACGATGGCGATCACCCGGGCGGGGTGGCGGGTGGTGTACGAGCCGGGGGCGCGGGCGTGGACCGAGGTGCCGACCGGGGTGCGGGGGCTGTACCGGCAGCGGTACCGGTGGTCCTACGGCACGTTCCAGTCGATGTGGAAGCACCGGGCGGCGCGGGGGCGGATGGGCCGGCTGGGGCTGGCGTACCTGTTGCTGTTCCACGTGGTGCTGCCGTTGCTCGCGCCGGCGTTGGACGTGTACGTGGTCTACGGGGCCTTCATCGCGGACGCGCCTTGGGCGTTGGTGGTCTGGGCGCTGTTCCTGCTCATGCAGACGGTGAGCGCGGGGTACGCGCTGCGGTTGGACGGGGAGTCGTTGCGGCCGTTGTGGACGTTCCCGTTGCAGCAGTTGGCCTATCGGCAGTTGACGTACCTGGTGGTGGTGAAGTCGCTGGTGACGGCCTTGCACGGGACGCCGGTGCGGTGGCAGTCCGTGGGCCGCAGCGGCTTGGCCGAGGTCGCCGCCCGATAGCGGTCGTCGGCTCGGCGGCCTTCGCCTCCCGACGGCGAGGCGAGCCCGGGCCGCCATCGTCTGGCGGCCCGGGCTCGTGTTGCTACTCGATCACCTTGATGGCGCCCGCCGGGCACAGGTGGGCGGCCTCACGGGCCTCCCGTTCGTGACCGGCGGCGGTCGGGTCCAGCAGGACCACGGTGCCGTCCTCGTCGGACTGGTCGAAGACCGCCGGGTCGGTCAGGGCGCACATGCCCGAACCGGCGCAGCGGTCCGGGTCCACCTCGACCCTCATGAGAACGCCACCGGCAGCTTGTGCACGCCGTAGATGGCCATGTCGTCCCGCATCGGCACCTCCTCCACCGGCACCGCCAGGCGCAGGTCCGGGAACTCGCGGAACAGCTCGGTGAAGCCCACCCGCATCTCGATGCGCGCCAACTGCTGACCGAGGCACTGGTGGACACCGTGCCCGAACGCGACGTGCCCGGTGGCAGGCCGGCGGATGTCGAAGTCCTCCGGCCGGTCGAATTTGGCGGGGTCGCGGTTCGCGGCCGGGATGGAGATGCTGACCGCTTCCCCGGCCGCGATGGTGACACCGCCCAGTTCCACGTCCTCCAGCGCGACGCGGGTCGCGCCGAACTGGACGATCGACAGGTACCGCATCAGCTCCTCGACCGTGTTGTCGATCAAGGACGGGTCGTCCTTCAGCGCCTCCAGCTGGTCCGGGTGGTCGAGCAGGGTGAGCGTGCCGATGCCCAGCATGTTCGCCGTCGTCTCGTGGCCGGCGATCAGCAGGAGGAGCCCCATGTTGGTGACTTCCTCGTCGGTCAGCTCGCCGGTCTCGACCAGGCCGGTGAGCATGTCGTCGCCCGGCTCGTCGTGCTTGCGCCGGACCAGGTCGGCGACGAAGTCCTCGATCCGGTCGAACGCCGCCTGGATCTCCTCGAAGTCCTGGCTCAGGGTGAACGAGGTCTTCGTGTCCCGCTGGAACGACTCGCGCTCGTCGTAGGGCACGCCCAGCAGTTCGCAGATCACCATCGACGGCACCGGCAGCGCGAACGTCTCCACGAGGTCGACACCCGGGCCCTGCGCCCGCACGTCGGCCAGGTGGTCGCGCACGATGGCCTCGATCCGGGGGATCAGCTGGTTCATCCGCCGGACGGTGAACTGGCCGGTCAGCAGCCGCCGGTACTTGGCGTGGTCCTGGCCGTCCATGCTGATGAACAAGCCGGGCTTGGCCGGCGGCTGCGGCGGGATCGGCTTGCCGCCCGCGCGGATCGGCGAGTGCTGGAGTTCGGCCCGGTTGCTGAACCGGACGTCCGCCAACACCTCGCGCGCGAGCGCGTGCGTGGTCACGAGCCAACCCAGGTGGCCGTCCGGGAAGGACATCCTGGAGATCGGCTCCGTCTCGCGCAACACCCCCAGTGCCGCGGGCGGATCGAAGGCCGAGCTGCGCGTGGTGGGCAGTTCGGGGTACAGCGTTTCGGTCATCTCGCACACCTCCCAGTGCGTCAGGGACCTGTTTTTCAAGCTACAGAAGGTTCACGAACCCGTGAAGTAAATAAGCCGTAAGTGAAGCGAGCTAGTACGAGATGTAGTAGGTGTGCTACAAACTGCCCGAGGACTTCGACAGGGGGAGGTGACGGGCTTGGTCATCGAAGTGCGGGGCCTGCGGATGCGCTACGGCACCGCGGACGTGCTGCACGGGGTGGACTTCACGGCCGAGCGGGGCGAGGTGGTCGCCCTGCTCGGGCCGAACGGGGCGGGCAAGACCACGACGATCGAGATCCTGGAGGGCTTCCGGATGCCCTCCGCGGGCCACGTCCGGGTGCTGGGCGTCGACCCGGCCAAGGGCGACGAGCTGTGGCGCGCGAAGCTGGGCGTGGTGCTCCAGTCGTGGCGCGACCACGCGCGGTGGAAGGTCCGCGAACTGCTGGACCACTTGGGCAGGTACTACGAGCCTTACGGCACACCCGAGCGCACGCGGCCGTTCGACACCGACGAGCTGATCAAGACCGTCGGGCTCGAAGAGCACGCGCACAAGAAGAGCGGCAAGTTGTCGGGCGGCCAGCGGCGCCGGCTGGACGTGGCGATCGGCATCGTCGGCAAACCGGAACTGCTGTTCCTCGACGAGCCGACCGCGGGCTTCGACCCGCACGCCCGGCGGGACTTCCACGACCTGGTCCACCGGCTGTCCGACCTGGAGGGCATGACGATCCTGCTCACCACGCACGACCTGGCCGAGGCGGAGAAGCTCGCCGACCGCATCCTGGTGCTGGCGGGCGGGAAGATCATCGCCGACGGGAGCCCCGACCAGCTCAGCCGGCAGGTCGAGGGCCAGTCCGAGGTGCGCTGGACGCAGGACGGCACCCGGCACGTCCACGCCACCGACGACGCCACCGCGTTCGTGCGCACCCTGCTGGGGCAGCACCCCAACGGGATCTCGGAGCTGGAGGTGCGGCGCAGCACGTTGGAGGACACGTACCTGGAACTGGTGCAGCGGTTCGAGAGCGGCCAGATGACCGGCCAGGAGGTGGCGGCCCTGTGAACGCGACGAGGCACGCGGTGGGGTTGGGCTTCCAGCGCGGCTGGACGGAGTTCCGGCACTCGCTGGGCAGCTCGGACCAGGTGTTCAACCTGTTCATCGCCATCGCCTACACCCTGGTCCTGTTCTTCCAGAAGGACTCGAAGATCGAGGGCACCACGCTGTCGTTGGCCGCGTTGTCGCTGCCGAGCATGATCGGCGCGTCGGTCGCGTTCGGTGGTTTGGTGGGGCCGGCCGGGCAGTTGTCGCTCAACCGCGAGGACGGGACTCTGCTGCGGGCCAAGGCCGTGCCCAACGGGATGGTCGGGTACGTGGTCGGTCGGGTGACGCAGACGTCCCTTGACATCTTCTTCGGGTTGGTGGTCGGCATCCTCCCGGCGTTGATCCTGATTCCGAACCTGACGGATGCCGGCTTCCTGGGTTGGCTGGCGGTGCTGCCTGTGTTGTTGCTGGGACTGGCCGCGACCCTGCCGTGGGGCGCGATCGCCGGGTCGCTCGCCAAGAGCCCGCAGGGGGCCATGGGCTTCACGATGCTGCCGATGATGGGCGTGGTGGCGATCTCGGGCGTCTTCTACCCGATCCAGGCGCTGCCCGGCTGGTTGCAGGGCTTGGGGCAGGTGTTCCCGGTGTACTGGGTCGGCTTGGGGGCTCGGTCGGCTCTCCTGCCGGACGCGGCGGCGGCCACCGAGATCGGCGGTTCGTGGCGGACGTTCGAGATGGTGGGCGTCCTGGGGGTGTGGGCGGTCGTCGGGTTCGCACTCGCGCCTACGATCCTGCGACGGATGGCCCGCCGCGAGTCGGGTGCCGACATGGAGCAGCGCCGACAAGCGGCGTTGCAGAGGGGCATGGGGTGAGCGAGACCGTCTACAACCGGATCGCGATGCTGCGGGCGGAACGCGGCGTCTCCCGCCGGCAGCTCTCCGAGGCTTTGGGTATCCATTACCAGACGGTGGGGTACTTGGAGCGCGGGGAGTACAGTCCCAGCCTTTACCTCGCGCTGCGGATTGCGCAGTATTTTGAGGTGCCGGTGGAGGTCGTGTTCTCGACCGACCCGTTCCCGAGGTTGGGCAGCGGCAGCGAACGATCCGCTTAGGACGGCCTGTCGGCCGGGCGCGGCGGGCTTTCCGCCGCGCCTGCGGCTGCTTTTGCGCCGCAGGCGCTGCTTTTGCTCGGGCTTGCCAAGCCACAGCAAGGGCCTCGGTTAGTTCCCCGTACGGCCTGAGCGCAGCCCAACCACGGTTCGGTCCTTTCCGCAACCACGCTTTACCGGTTGCGGAAAGGACCGAAGCGTGGTTGCCTCCGGCAGGCCGTGCGGGGACGAACCGACGGCCCTTCCACCCCCGGGGGCCTCCAGGCCCGCTTTGATCTTGAGAGCGCGTCAGCGCGTTCAGCTTGAGAGCGCGTCAGCGCGGTTCAAGAGCGCGAAGCGCGTTCCTCCTCCAGCAGCGCGGAGCGCGTTGCGTTCAGCCCCGCGAAGCGTGGACTTGAGCGGGGAAGCGCAATTTTAAAGATTAAAAGAGCCTCGCCGGCGGGCGAGCCGCCAAGGATGACACAACTGCAAGAGCGGGGGCTTCTTGCTTGTGTCATCCCCGCATGGCCCGGCAAAGCCGACCACAGATTTCCCGGGTGCCGCTAAAAACTTTTGCTCGTTCCTCGCAAAACTTTTTGGCTGCACCCGGGAAATCTGTGGTAGCCCTTCGGGCGGGCCATACGGGGATGACACAAGCAAGAAGCCCGGGTTGAGGTGTGTGCCCCGGCGGCACTGCCCGACGGCGCTGCGCGCCGAAAAGCGGGCGCTGCGGGTCGAAAAGCGGGCGCTGCGCGTCGAAAAGCAGGGGCTGCGCGCCGAAAGAAGGGGCTAGTGGCCGAAGATGGCGCGTAGGGCGGTGCGGATGGCGGTGGTCAGGTCTGTGATGGATTCTGGTGTGCCTGGTTGCGGGGCGTTGAGGGCGCCGGCTCCTACCAGGCGGTCGAACAGGAGGCCGTCTATGAAGGCGACCAGGGTTCGGCCTTGGCGTTCCGCGTCCGGCACGCCTGCTCGTTCGAGCATTGTGCGTGCCATGTCTCTGGATTGAGCGCCGTGGGTGAGGATTGTTCGTAGTTCTGGGTGGTGGGTTGCCTCCAGTAGGCAGGCGTAGCGGGCCAGGGTGCGTTCGCGGCCCGTGGTCATCCAGCTGTCGAGTACCTGCGCTGAACCCTTCGCGAGGGCGTCCAGGTCGGTCACGTCCACCAAGTCGGTCACCTCGGCGGTGTCCTGTTCGGCCAGGCGGCGGACCAGGGCCTCGATGAGTGCCTTGCGGGTGCGGAAGTAGGCGGAGGTCGAGCCCTGGGGGAGGCCCGCCTGCGCGTCCACGGCGCGGTGGGTCAGGCCTCGCATGCCCCTGGTGGCCACCACGTGGACGGCTGCGTCTGCGATCTGGGTCAAGCGGTCGGACAAGGGGCCTCCTTCTACCGATGTAGAGTAGCTTCTACAGGTGTAGAAGGGAGTCTCGGGATGCGTGCGGTGGTCGTGGGGGGCGGGCTGGGTGGGGTTTCGGCCGCGGTGGCGTTGCGGGCGGTGGGGTGGGAGGTCGTGGTGTTGGAGCGGGCGGCTTCGTTCGGGGAGGTGGGAGCGGGGATCGGGGTGATGCCGAACGCGATGCGGGCGCTGGGGGTGTTGGGGCTGGCGGACGAGGTTCGGCGGATCGGGACGGGGCGGGTGGGTGGTGGTGTGCGGGACTGGCGGGGGCGGGCGTTGGTTCGGGTTGCGGCGGGGGAGCATGTCGTCGCGGTGCATCGGGCCGACTTGCACCGGGTGTTGCGGAGGGCGTTGCCGGAGCGGTGTTTGGTGACCGATACCGAGGTCACGGCTGTGGATGATCTTGATGCGGATCTGGTGGTGGGGGCGGACGGGATTTGGAGTCGGGTGCGGGAGGTGCTGTTCCCGGGGCTGCCCCGACCGGTCTACGCGGGGGCTACGGCGTGGCGGAGCGTGACGAGCGTGCCGTTCGCGCGTGACCTGGAGGTCAACCAGACGCTGGGGGCGGGGACGGAGTTCGGCATCCTGCCGTTGGGGGACGACCGGGTCTACTGGTACGCCGCCACCGTCGCGCCGGAAAGGGGAGTGGTCGAGGGCGGAGAGGCCGATCCGGACGGCGAGCTCGGTGAGGTGCGGCGGCTGGTGGGGGACTGGCACCGGCCGATCGGGGATCTTCTCGACGCCACCCCGGCGGACGCCGTTCTGCGCCACGACATCCACGAGTTGCGGGAGCAGCCGCCCTCCTACGCCAAGGGGCGCGTGGCGCTGCTCGGTGACGCCGCCCATGCGATGACGCCCTACCTGGGACAAGGGGCTTGTATGGCGATCGAGGACGGCGTGGTGCTGGCCGCCGCCCTGGCCCGGTTCGGGACGGTGGCCGAGGCGCTGGCCCACTACGACCGCGAACGACGGCCGCGCGGTCTGGCGGTGGCCCGGATGTCGCGCCTGGCCGGCCGGTTCGGGCACCGGCTGCGCAACCCGGCGGCCATCGCCGCGCGCAACACCGTCCTGCGCGCGCTGCCGTCAAGCGCGGCCGTCCGGGGCATGTCGACCTTCACCGCTTGGCGGGCACCGGAGCTGTCACCCGATAGGTGAAAAATGGACCGTGATGCAAATCACTGGTCACCGCCGCGAGTCGAGCGGGTAACGATCCAATATCACTCGTTTTCGCAGGATTCCTCACTCTTCCGCCGGATCAAGCACTCACCGTGCGGCACTGATCGCCGGCCGTGCCGACCCCCGGGTGACCGGCACGGCGGTGCACCGACCACGAAAGTGCAACTACGGTGTCGCGCCATGGCCCCCGTCCCCTCGTGTCCGACTGAAGCCATCCCCCTGCGCGCCACCACCGTCGACCTCGCCGAGGCCGACGACTTCATCCGCCTGCACCGCTCCGAGCACCCCGAGGAGGGCCCGGTCGAGCACCGCCTGGCCGAGGTCCACGCCGAGGTCGCCGCGACCGGCACCTACCGCCACACGGCCGCCGAGCTGGCCTTCGGCGCGCGCGTCGCCTGGCGCAACAGCGCCCGCTGCATCGGCCGGCTGTACTGGCACAGCCTCAAGGTCCGCGACCTGCGCGACCTGCGCGACCCCAAGGAGGTCGCCGACGAGTGCGTCGAGCACCTCAAGCTCGCCACCAACGGCGGCAAGGTCCGACCGGTGATCACCGTGTTCGCCCCCGACGAGCCCGGCCAGCCCGGTCCGCGCATCCGCAACGAGCAGCTGGTCCGCTACGCCGGCTACCGGGGCCCGGACGGCGGTGTCCTCGGCGACCGCCGCAACGCCGACCTCACCGACCACGTCATCGGCATGGGCTGGCGCCCGCCGGCCGAGCGCGGCCCGTTCGACGTGCTGCCGCTGGTCGTGGAGCGCGAGGACGCCGAGCCGTACCTGCTGGAACTGCCCCGGGACGCCGTCATGGAGGTCCCGATCAGCCACCCCGAGTACCCGTGGCTGGCCAACCTGGGACTGCGCTGGCACGCCGTCCCCGCCATCAGCAACATGCGCCTGCGCATCGGCGGCGTCGACTACCCGGCCGCCCCCTTCAACGGCTGGTACATGGGCACGGAGATCGGCGCCCGCAACTTCGCCGACACCGACCGCTACGACCTGCTGCCCTACCTGGGCAAGCGGATGGGCCTGGACACCTCGAGGGTGCAGACCCTGTGGCGGGACCGGGTCCTGGTCGAGCTGAACCGCGCGGTGCTGCACTCGTTCGCCGAGGCGGGCGTGACCATCACCGACCACCACACCGAGTCCGACCGGTTCCTCACGCACCTGAAGAAGGAGGAGGCGGCGGGCCGCAGCTGCCCGGCGGACTGGACGTGGATCGTGCCGCCCATGTCGAGCGGGATCACCAGCGTGTTCCACCGGTACTACGACAAGAACGAGCTGGTGCCCAACTTCTTCCCCGGCGACACGAAGGGCGTGTGCCCGGTCATCCACTAGCACGCCAGTACGCCCGTCCGGTTAAAGTCAACCGTGGATGTGGTGTGGATCACCTTTGATCGCCTAGTGTGACTCTCCGTGAGAGTGGGCATCCCCGCGGAGTCGCGGCCCGCTGAGCGCCGCGTAGCCGGTCTACCGGAAACGGTGACCACGCTGATCGGCGCCGGTCTCGCGGTGGACGTGCAGTCCGGGGCGGGCGTGCACGCGCACGCCTCGGACGAGTCCTACCGGTCGGCCGGCGCCGAGATCGTCCCCGACCACCCCGCGGGGACCACCGAGGTCGTGGTCTCCGTGCAGCCGCTCGACGTCGAGCAGGCGCGAAAGCTGCGCGAGGGCGACATCACCGTCAGCTTCCTCCAACCGTCCGCCGAGCTGGACCTGGTGCGGGTGCTGGCCGAGCGCGGGGTCACCGCGTTCAGCCTCGACCTGCTGCCGCGCGTGACCCGGGCGCAGGGCGCCGACGCGCTGTCCTCCCAGGCCCTGGTGGCGGGTTACCGCGCGGTCCTGGTGGCCGCGCAGCACCTGCCGCGCTTCCTGCCGATGTTCACCACCGCCGCGGGCACCGTCCCGCCCGCCAAGGTCCTCGTGCTGGGCGCGGGCGTGGCCGGGTTGCAGGCGATCGCCACGTCCCGCCGGCTGGGCGCCGTGGTCGAGGCCTACGACGTCCGCCGGGCCGCCGCCGAGGAGGTGCGCAGCCTGGGCGCGAAGTTCCTGGAGCTGGACCTGGAGTCCCAGGACGGCGTGTACGCCTCGGCGCAGTCCGAGCAGTTCCTGGAACGCCAGCGCGAACTCATCGCCGAACGCGTCGCGCAGAGCGACGTGGTCATCTCCACCGCCGCCATCCCCGGCCGCAAGGCGCCCGTCCTGGTCACCACCGACATGCTCAAGGCCATGACCCCCGGGTCGGTGGTGGTCGATTTGGCCGCCGAGTCGGGCGGCAACGTCGTCGGTTCCAAGCCGGGCGAGGACGTGTGGGTCGGCGAGGTCCTCGTGCACGGGGTCCGCAACCTGCCCAGCACCATGCCGGTGCACGCCAGCCGCCTGTACGCGCGCAACGTCGCCAACTTCCTCGGCTTGATGACCGAGGACGGCCGGGTCGTCCCCGACCTGGACGACGAGGTGTTGGGCGGAGCGTGCCTGACCCACGCCGGCGAGGTCCGGCACGCGCCCACCAGGGAGCTGCTGTGATCGACCTGCTGACGATCTTCGTGCTGGCCGTGTTCGTGGGCTTCGAGGTGGTCTCGAAGGTCTCCACGATCCTGCACACCCCGCTGATGTCCGGCGCCAACGCCATCCACGGCGTGATCCTCGTCGGCGCGATCCTGATCACCGGCCAGGCCGAGGGCGGGATCGAGCTGGTGCTCGGCCTGCTGGCGGTCTTCCTGGCCACGGTGAACGTGGTCGGCGGCTTCGTGGTCACCGACCGGATGCTGGAGATGTTCAAGGGGCACAAGCGATGAACTGGGTCCAGCTCGCCTACCTGGCCGCCGCCCTGTGCTTCATCCTGGCGCTCAAGGGCCTCAGCACGCCCCGGTACGCCCGCGCCGGCAACCTCGTCGGCGCGGCGGGCATGGCACTGGCCGTGGTGACGGCGTTCTTCTCGGTGTCGCACAACCTCGTGCTCATCCTGGTCGCGGTGGCCGCCGGCACCGCCGTGGGCATCCCGGCGGCCCGCCAGGTGAAGATGACCGCCATCCCGCAGATGGTGGCGCTGTTCAACGGCGTGGGCGGCGCGGCGGCGGCCCTGGTGGCGCTGACCGAGTTTCTGGAGGTCGCCGACGGCGGCGTGCTGTTCGACGTGGCCACGGTGTTGACCGTCCTCATCGGATCGGTCAGCTTCTCCGGCAGCGTGGTGACCTTCCTGAAGTTGCAGGAGATCATGACGACCCGGCCGGTGCTGCTGCCCGCCGGCCAGGTGATCAGCATCGCGGTGGCGGCGGTCAGCGGGCTGCTGGCGCTGGCCGTGCTGTTCACCGATTCGAGCGCGCTGCTGGTGCTGCTGGCGTTGGCGGGCTTGGCGCTGGGTGTGCTGTTCGTGCTGCCGGTGGGCGGTGCGGACGTCCCAATCGCGATCTCCCTGCTGAACGCCTTCACCGGCTTGGCCGTCGCCGCGTCCGGTTACGTCCTGGGCAACACGTTGTTGATCGTGGCGGGCACCCTGGTCGGCGCGTCCGGCACCATCCTGACCCGGCTCATGGCGCAGGCGATGGGCAGGCCGCTCACGAACATCCTGTTCGGCGCTTTCAAAGCCGCGCCACCGAGTGCCGGTGGTGGGGAGCAGCGCACCGTTCGAGCGGGCACGGTCGAGGACGTCGCCATCCTGCTCGGGTACGCGCACTCCGTGCTGGTGGTGCCGGGGTACGGGTTGGCGGTCGCGCAGGCCCAGCACGCGGCGCGGGAGTTGGCGCAGTTGCTGGAGTCGCGCGGGATCTCGGTGAACTACGGCATCCACCCGGTCGCGGGGCGGATGCCGGGGCACATGAACGTGCTGCTCGCGGAGGCGGACGTGCCTTACGAGCAGTTGAAGGAGTTGGACGACGTCAACCCCGGGATGGGGAGCGTGGACGTGGTCCTGGTGGTCGGGGCCAACGACGTGGTCAACCCGGGGGCGCGGGACGAGCCGTCGAGCCCGATCTACGGGATGCCGATCTTCGACGTGGACAAGGCCAAGTCGGTCGTGTTCATGAAGCGGTCGATGCGGCCCGGGTTCGCGGGCGTGGACAACGAGCTGCTCTACAACCCGAAGACGACGTTGCTGTTCGGTGACGCCAAGGAGTCGTTGACCAAACTGCTCACCGCCGTCAAGGCGCTGTGACCGCGGTCAGAGGTCGTAGCCCGGGAGTGGGGGGCCGGAGAAGGGGCCGAAAGCGGCGTCGGCACCGGTTTCGGCCCACCAGTTCGCCAAAGCGGTCGTCGGGACGTCCGGCACGTACACCGTGTAACCGGATGCCCGGATGGTCCGCACCATCAACCCGATGGCTTTGTGCGGCAGCGACTCTTCTTCGACCGCCAGGCGGCTGACCACCGAAGGGGCGAGCACCAGCGCGTCGACCGGCAACTCGCCCAGCAACGACAGTTCCGCCTGGCCGCCGTTGAAACCCGACAGCGCCAGCGAGATGCCCATTTCCCGGAGCACCTCGGCGTTGTCGCCGTCCTCGTCGAGCATGGCGCGGGTGTCCAGGTGGAGGCACAGCGAAGCGCCTGGTAAACCGGTCTCGTCGAGCACTCGTTTCACCGTGGCGACCAGGTCTTCGTCGCGGGACTGCATCGGTGAGAGTTCGAAGTGGAGGGTGCCGGCCGACCAGGTGGCGGCGGGCTCGGCGGCTTCCTGGAGCGCCCATTGGCCCAATTTGAGCGACAGGCCGTTCGCTTCGGCCATCTTCACGCAATCGCGGTGTTCGAGGTCGTCCCATCGGAGTCTGGCGAGTTGGCCGACCGGTGCTCGGGTCGTCAAGTCGACGATGGGGCGGAATTCGACTTCCAGTTCGGTGTCGCGGAGGGCGCCGGGCATTCTCGCCGCGCGGGCCAGCCAGGAGCGGGAAGCGGTGTCCTTGGGGCGGTCGTAGGTCTGCCATTGGCCTTTGCCCTTCGCCTTCGCGCGGCGGAGGGTGGCGTTGGCGGCACGCAGGAGTTCCGAGGTGGCCCAGCCCGGGGAAGGGCGATCCACCACGCCGATCCCTGCGCTTAAGGCGGTGCCGTTGGGCAGGGGGATTTCCAGAGCGGCGTTGATGCGTTCGACCATCTGGGGGACTTTGGGCGTCTCGGGGCGGTTGGCCACCACGATCGCGAACTCGTCGCCGCCGATCCTCGCCACGAGGGCCTGCTCGCCGGAGAACACGTTGTTCAGCCGCCGGGCGACCTCGCGCAGCAGGTCGTCGCCGGCGGGGTGGCCCAGGCCGTTGTTCACCACGGAGAAGGCGTCGAGGTCCAAGTGGTACAGGGTGATGCCGTCCGGGGCGGACTTGTGCATCGCCTCCAGCCGGGTCGCGAAGCGCTGCCGGTTGGACAGGCCGGTCAGCGAGTCGTGCAGGAGCTGGTGGTCGAGGTTCTTCTGCAGCAGGTGCAGTTCGGTGACGTCCTCGGCCATCGTCACGTGGTAGGCGGGCGCGCCGTCGGCGTCGCGCAGCAACGACACCGCCAGGTGCACCCACACCGGGTCGCCGTCCTCGCCGAGCAGGCGGCGCTGCTCGCGGAACCGGTCGACGCGGCCCGCGCCCACGGCCCGGTACATGCCGGCCAGCGCCTCGCGGTCGTCCGGGTGGAACACGCCGATGAGCTTGCGGCCGGGCAGGTCCTCGTGCGGCACGCCGATCATCTCGCCGAGCGCGGCGTTGGCCTGCACGCACACCCCGCGCAGGTCGGTGATCGCGATGCCGAACGCGGCGGTGGTGAACACCTCCCGGAACCGGCTCTCGTTGACCTTGGCCGCCCGCTCGGCACGGGTCTTGGCCGCCATCAACGCGCGCTTGATCTCCTCCTGCTGGTCGAACGCGTCCAGCCGCATGGCGATGGCGAAGCTGGTGCTGAGGCTGCCCAGGATCGCCACGACCTTCTCCGGCAGCTGCGGCACGTCCTCCAGCTCGGGCGTGAACAGCAGGGTCCGGCCGAGCACCTCCACCGTGCGCTGCAACGTGTCCGGCCCGTTGAAGTGCGCCTTGACGAGCCGTTCGCCGACCGCCGCGACCGGCTCGACGGTGAACGGGTCCGCCTGCACGGCATCGGCGATCACGTCCACCAGCTCGCGCAGGAACCGCTCGATCTCCGCCGGGGACAGCGGCACGTAGGCCGTCGGGTAGACGGCCCGCATCCACTCCCGGGCGAGTTCTTCCCGCTGTGGGCTACGCGGCGGCGTCACGTGGTCTCACCGCTTGTGGCCCACTCCCGCGAAGATGCCCGCCTGCGCCGGGTCGTCCCGCCCGGCGATCTCCTCCTCCGGCCGCCACAGCGGCGGCGGCACGACACCCGGCGGCACCACCTCGAAGCCCGCGAAGAGCGCGGTGATCTCCTCGTGGGTGCGCGGGAACACCGGGTTCATGCTCTTCTTCATCACCTCGACGACCCCCGCCATCTCCACCGGCTGCAAATCCCAGGTGAACTGCGACAGCGCGAGGGCGCTGCCCGGCGCCAGGGCGTCCCGGTAGACCTCCAGCACGCCGACCGGGTCGCGCTCCGGCGGTACGAAGTGGAACACGCCGACGGCCAGCACGCCCACCGGCGCGGTGAAGTCCAGCAGGCCGGTGCGGCGCGCGGCGGCCAGCACGGTGTGCGGGTCGGTCACGTCCTCCTGCAGGACGGTGGCCCGCGGCTCGTGCTCCAGCAGCATCCGGCTGTGCGCGACGGCGACGTCCTCGTAGTCGACGTAGACCACGTGGGCGTCGGGCGCGGCCCGGTGCGCGATCTCGTGGACGCTGCCCACGGTCGGGATGCCCGAGCCCAGGTCGAGGAACTGCCGGATGCCGTGGTCGACCAGGTGCAGCACCGCACGCCGCAGGAACGCCCGGTTGAGGCGGACGATCGCGCGCCCGTTGGGCTGGGCGACCAGGAACTCCTCGGCCAGCGCGCGGTCGGCGGCGAAGTTGTGGCCGCCGCCGAGCAGGTAGTCGCTGAGGCGGGCGGCGCTGGGGAGTCCCGGGTCCACGTCGTCCGGGACCCAGTTCGCGTTCCGCGCCACTCCAGCTCTCCGTGTTCGGTGGGACCTGCCCCGGTCCTTGCGAGGGGAAGCGTACAAAGGGGGCGACAACTGTCGGCAGAGCCCGCGCCCGCTTGTCCCCGATCGGCGTACGCGGGGCCGGTGCGGGATCACCCTGCGTGTGATCCCGCGATGTGGACGCGGGGTGCGGGCCACGACGGTGTCCGGCCGGTGTCGCCGTCCCGGACGACATCCCTTGTGGGCGCAGCGTTTTCGCGTTCCGCGGGCCGTGTCGGACACCCGTCGGACCGGGATTCGTCCGGTGTCCGACATAGTTGAACCCAGTACCATTCGCCCATGTCAGACGAGGCACGCACGCTCACCGACGTGGTCACCAGGCTCCGGCGGGCGCTGCGCACCAGCATCCGGTCGGAGTGGCCGTGGGACTCGCTGCCGATGGCCCAGGTCGAGCTGCTCCAGACGCTGGCCGAGCGCCCGCCCATGCGGGTCGGCGACCTCGCCGCCGAACTGCGGCTCGCGCCCAACACGGTCAGCGGGCTGGTGGGCCAGCTCATCGAGAGCGGCCTGGTGTCCCGCGCCGGCGACCCGACCGACCGGCGCGTCGCGCGGCTGTCGGTGACGCCGCAGGGGCACGAGCAACTGGCCGTCTGGCAGGCCGCGCACGAGAAGCGCATCGGGTCCGCGCTGGACAAGCTGGAGCCGGGGGAGCGGGCGGACGTGGTGCGCGCGCTGTCCGCTTTGGACCACCTGGTAGACCACCTGCGTGCCCACTGACCCCGTCGACCCGGACGTCGACCTCCACGTCCCGGCGCAACGGCAGGAACTGGCCCGGACGCACGGCGGCGTGCTGGCCGTGATCGCCCTCGGCGGCGGTCTCGGCGGACTGGCGCGCTACGGCGTCGGGCTGCTGGTTCCCGGCGTGTGGGGGACCTTCCTGGTCAACGTCGTCGGCGGCGCGCTGATCGGCGTGCTCATGGTGCTGATCACCGAGCGGTGGCAGGCGCACCCGCTGGCGCGGCCGTTCCTCGGTGTCGGCGTGCTGGGCGGGTTCACCACGTTCTCCACTTACACCAACGACTTCCGGCAGCTCCTGGTGCCCGGCGGGGTGCTCGAAGCGTTCGCTTACCTGGTGCTGACGCTCGTCGCCGCCGTGGGCGCGACCGCGCTGGCGGTCGCGCTGACCCGGAGGGCGGTCGCGTGACGGCGCTGATGGTGTTCCTCGGCGCGGCGGTCGGCGCCCCGCTGCGCTACCTCGTCGACCGGTTCGTGCAGTCCCGCCACGACACCGTCTTCCCGTGGGGCACGCTCACCGTGAACGTGGTGGGCTCGTTCGTCCTGGGCGCCCTCGCGGGCGCGGCCGTGGGGCCGGGGACGGCGGCGTTGCTGGGCACCGGGTTGTGCGGCGGCCTCACCACCTACAGCACGTTCGGCTACGAGACCGTGCGGCTGCTGGAGAACCGCGCCCACTTCCACGCCGTCGCCAACGTGGCGGTCAGCGTCGTGGCGGGCGTGGGCGCGGCCCTCCTGGGCTACACGGTGCTCGCCGACCTCTGAGCCAGCCGGTCCAGCACGGCGGGCAGCTCGCCCTCGTGCACCACGCCCAGCCGCTGCGTGGCCCGGGTCAGCGCCACGTACAGGTCGCTCGCGCCGCGCGGCGACTCGGCCAGGATGCCCGCCGGGTCGACCACCAGGACCGAGTCGAACTCCAGGCCCTTCGCGTCCACCACGCCGAGCACCACGACCTGCGCGTCGAGGTCGTCCGACGCGCCCGGCACGACCGCGCGCAGGTCGGCCACCTGCGCGGCGGGCACGATCACGGCGAGCTTGCCGTCCCCGATCGCGTCGACCTCCTCGGCGACCAGACCGGGCAGGGCCGCCGCGGTGGCGGACACCTTGAGGCTCCACGGCTGGTGCCCGCTGTCGCGCACTGACGTCGGCGGCACCAGGTCCGGGTCGACGCCCGCCAGCACGTCCGCCGCGACGGCCATGATCTCCGAGGGAGTCCGGTAGTTCACGGTCAGCTCGGTGAGCTTCCAGCGGTCCATCACGTACGGCGAGAGCACCTCGTGCCACGACGACGCGCCCGCGATGTCCCCGGTCTGCGCGATGTCGCCGACGACGGTCATGGACTTGCTGGGGCAGCGCCGCATCAGCGTCCGCCACGCCATCGCGGACAGCTCCTGCGCCTCGTCGACGATGATGTGCCCGAACGTCCACGTCCGGTCCGCCGCCGCCCGCTCGGCCGCCGTCTCGTAGCGCTCCACGCCGTGCCGCTCGGCCAGCCGGTAGGCGTCCATCAGGTCGGTCGCCATCAGGATCTCGGGGTCGGCGTCGTCCTCCAGGTCGAGGATGTCCAGCACGCCCTGCGCGTAGTCGATCGCCTGCCGGCGCCGGCGCTCGGCGCGGGCCTTGGCCTCGGTGTCGTCCTCGCCGAGCAGCTCGGCGGCCTCGTCCAGCAGCGGCACGTCGGCGGGCGTCCACGCCGACCCGCGCGGGCGGGCCAGCAGGGCGCGTTCCTCGGCGGACAGCTTGGGCGTGGCCTTGGCCAGCAGGCGCGGGGTGGCGTAGAGGTCTTCGAGGAGCCGCTGCGGGGTCAGCGTCGGCCACAGGCGTTCCACCGCCGCCTGGACCTCGGGGTCCTCGCGCAACTCGCGGCGGATGTCGTCGATGTCGGCCTGGTCCAGCAGGTGCCGGCCGAGGCGGGACACGGCCTGGGACGCCAGGGTCGAGATGATCTCGCGAAGGAACGTCCGGCGCGCCTCGTTGTGCGGGCGGCGGGTGCGGCGGGCCCGGCCGCGCGCGGCGGTGATCGCCCGGCGGTCCAGCTTGAGCACGTCCTGCTCGAACGGGATCTCCACCAGGGCGGGCGCTTCCTGCCGGTCCTTGACCGCGTGCGCCACGACCTCCGCCATCTCGATGCGGCCCTTGAGGGCGGCGGCCTCGGCGGACTCGCGGCCGGTCGCGGTCAGGTTCGGGAACAGCTCGCCCACGGTGGACAGCAGCACGCCGGTCTCGCCCAGCGACGGCAGCACCTGCCCGATGTAGCGCAGGAACGTGGAGTTCGGGCCGACCACCAGCACGCCGCGCTTGGCCAGCTGGCGGCGGTGCGTGTAGAGCAGGTAGGCGGCGCGGTGCAGGGCCACGGCGGTCTTGCCGGTGCCCGGACCGCCCTGCACGACGACGACGCCGTTCAGCTCGGTCCGGATGATCTTGTCCTGCTCGGCCTGGATGGTGGCGACGATGTCGCCCATCTGCCCGGTGCGGCTCGCGTTGACCGCCGCGAGCAGGGTGGCCTCGCCGGTCAGCCCCTCGTGCCGGTTCGGGTCGACGGAGTTGATGTCCAGGACCTCGTCGTCGAACCCGACCACCTTGCGCTGCTTGGTGCGCAGGTGGCGGCGCCGCTTGACGCCGTCCGGGGCGGCGGCGGTGGCCAGGTAGAACGGCCGCGCGGCGGGGGCCCGCCAGTCCATCAGCAGCGGCTCGTACTCCTTGTCCTCGTCGAACAAGCCGATCCGGCCGATGTAGAAGCGGTCGCCCTCGTGGAAGTCCAGGCGGCCGAAGCACAACCCGTTCTCGACCGCGCTGTACTGCGCCAGCTGGTCGGAGTACATGGCCACCGAGGTGTCCCGCTCGGAGCGCATCTGGTGCGTTCCGCCGGTTTCCCGAAGCGCGCCGGCGAGCCGCTTCGAGCTGAGTTCGCGGAGGTCGTCCAGCCTTCCGTACAGCATCGACACGTATTCCTGCTCCGACTCGATTTCCGCGAGCCGGAGGTCATCGGAGGGGCTTGACAACGTGCCTCATTTCTGGATAGCGTGTTTTATCAGGCTGTGCCGCTTTTCGCCTGACATCTCTCTGCGCGCGCAGAACGACCAATCTACACGGTGTTTCGCCGCCGCGCTCACGTGTCGGGGACTCCCGGTTGGTGGGTCAGCCGCGTCCGCGCGAGGATGGGTGACCATGCGCCACGACCCCGTCTCCGTCCTCGGGCTCGGCGCGATGGGGCGGCCGATGGCCCGCAACCTCGCCCGCGCCGGATTCCCGGTCACCGTTTGGAACCGCACGCCCGGCCGGGACGGCGAGGTGCGCGCGGCCGGCGGCACGGCGGCGGCCACGCCCGCCGAAGCGGCGCTGCCGGTGGTGATCACGGTGCTGCCCGACCTGCCGGACGTTGAAGCCGTACTGGACCGCGAAGACGGCCTGCTCGCGGGATGGCGGGAGAACGACGTCGAACGGCCGCTGCTGGTCGTGATGGGCACGCACTCGCCCGAAGGCGTCCGGCAACTCGGCGCGCGGCTGCACGGCCTGGGCGTGCGGCTGGTGGACGCGCCGGTCAGCGGCGGGGACGTCGGCGCGGAGGCGGGCACGCTGAGCATCATGGTCGGCGGCCACGCCGAGGACGTGCTGCGGCTCAAGCCCTACTTCGACGTGCTGGGCACCACCGTGCGGCACCTGGGGCCGCTGGGCGCGGGCCAGTTGGCCAAGGCGTGCAACCAGATCGTCGTGGCGACCGTGCTCACCGGGATCTCCGAGGCGCTCGCGCTGGCCGTCGCGGAAGGGCTGGACCCCGAGGCGCTGCTGGACGTCCTGGGCGGCGGGCTCGCGGGCAGCACCGCGCTGGAGGTCAAGCGGGACAAGTGGTTGCGGCACGACTTCACGCCCGGCGGGCGGGCGCGGCACCAGCTCAAGGACCTCGGGTTCGCCACCGGGGCGGGCCGGGCGGCGGGCGTGCCGCTGCCGGTGACCGCCGCCGTCGAGCAGGTGTACACCGCGATGTGCGCACTCGGGCTCGGCGACGACGACCACAGCGGCGTCTACCAGGTGTACGAAGCGCTCACACGCGGCTCGCGCCCAACGACCCGGCGATGAACGACCCGATGCCCGCCATGCCCCGCGCGTTGGGGTGGAGCGGAGCGGCGACCGAGGTCGGCACCAGGCCCTCGAACCACTTCTCGGTGATCGGCGCGCACACGTCGTGGCCCACGCTCGGCGGCTCGATGTCAACAAAGGTCGCACCGCGGTCGGCGGACACCTTGCCCAGCACCGTGTTCAGCCGGTGCACCGACGCCTGGAGGTAGTCGGCGTCGCGCGCCCAGATCGGTTCCTTCGGGTGGCAGCCGCCGGGCCGGATGTAGGTGCCGTAGCCGACGACCACGACCTCCGCCCGCGGCGCGCGCGCCCTGATCGCGTCCAGGCCGGCGGCGAACTCGGCCGCGTAGGCGTCGATCTTCGCCGCGATCTGGTCGCCGCCGGCGGTGAGCCGGTCCTTGCACGACGTCCCGAGCGGCTCGGGGAACACGTTGATGCACCCCAGCGCCACGCGGACCAGGCCGATGTCGTTGCCGCCGATGGTGATGGTGACCAGGTCGGTGGTCGGGGTCAGGGCGTCGAGCTGCGGCGGCTGGGGCCCGGTGAACGTCGCCTGGGACGTGGCCAGGTGGTCGGTGGTCGCCCCGGAGCAGCTCACGTCCCGGAACGCGGTCGCGCCGAGCTTCGCGGCCAGGACGCTCGGCCAGTTGCGCGTCGAGCGCATGCAGCCCGGGTGCATCAGCTCGTGGTCGGGGATCAGGGGGCCGGCGGCGGCGGAGTCGCCGAGCGCCACGTACTCCAGTTCCGCGGGCTCGGCCGCCGCCGTGCCCGTCCAGGTGATCGACAACGCCGCCAGCAACACCGGTAGCAGCCTGCGCACGATCGCCTCCTTCCCGTAGTCGGAAGTGGTGCCGGTGACATGATGTGGCCCGGAGCACGTCCGGACACTGGGAGTTCACGCAGACTCGACGAGGAGCTGTTGTGGCCCCGTCACAACCTGACCATCAACGGTCAGCCGATCCACGCCCGGCTGACACCGCACCGGGTGATCGCGCGCGACCTGGTCGCCCGGTTCGCTGCCGAGGGTGTGCCGTTGGGCGCGGTGCTCGCCGCGTACGGCATGGGCCTGCGGGTGATGTGGCACGCGGTGCTCGCCGACGCCGGCCCCGACGACCTGGCCGACGCGCTCGCCGCGACGGACCTCGTGCTGCGCTACCGGGAGATCGCGGTGTCGGTGGTGGCCACCGCGTACGCCGAGGAGCGGCGGACGATCGTCGGCCACGAGCGCGAGGCGCGCCGCGAGCTGCTGTCCGCGCTGCTGGACCCCTTGCAGGACAACCCGGATCTCCTGCCGACGCTGGAGCTGTACCTCGCCGAAGGGCTCAATCGCCGCAGAACTGCGGCTTTGCTGCACGTCCACCCCAACACCGTCGACTACCGGCCGCGTCGGATCGTGGCGCTGACCGGTCTCGATCCGGGCAACCCGGGCGACCTCCAGCACATCGGCGCGGCGTTTGCGGCACGCCGGGTGAGGGCCGGGGCACCCGAGAGCGGGATACCGGAGGCACGCGGGTGAAGCCCGACCACGGCGGGTGGTGGACCCGGCAGGGTGGAGGGGGTGAAGGAGCAGCGCCGGGAACTGGTCCGGCTCAGCCGGTGCGCGGTCGACCGGCCGCGGTGGCAGCTCGGGCTCGCGGTCGTGGTGTCGGTGTGGTCGCTGGCGTGGGTGGTGGGGCAGCCGTTCGGCGGGCCGAGCCCGCTGGACGTGGCGCGGGTTCCCTTCGCGTGGGCCGGTGTCCCGGTGGGGTGGCTCGACGCGGTCGGCGCGTGGTGCGCGGGCCGCACCGGGTGGCTGGCCCCGGTCGGCGGGCTGCTGTGGGCGATGACGACCACCCGGCGGCAGTTGCCCGCGCTGGGCGGGTGGCTGGCGGTGATGGCCGCGGCCGAGTCCGTCGGGTACGGCGCGGTGCACCGGGCGCTGCTGGCGCTCGGGGTGTTCCTGGCGGTGCTGGGGCTGGCGTCGATCCCGGGGCGGCGCGCGTTCGTGGTGGACCGGATCGCGTTGATCCCCAAGGACGTGGCGCGGGCCGCGGCCACGGCGGTCGCGTTGTCGGCCGTGGTGCCGCTGATCGCGCCCGGGCTGGTGGTCGCCGGATTGCTGCGGCCCTATGTCACCAGGCCGCCGCGCCCGCGTTCTGAACGGAAAGAAGAGCCGGCCGCCGGGATCGGGCGCGCATTGCCGCAGCAGCGCGCGCCGGGCGCGGAACCGGTGCCGGCGAGTTCGCGGCCGCGATCGGACTAGTGCGCGTGCCGGGCGCGCACCGGCGAATCCCCGGCCTGGAATCGTTTCATAGCCAATTGTTGCGCTGTGCGCGGCCTTTGCACCTGGTCTTTTCGGTCCGGTTGTCTTACAAGATGAGCGTTTCTCACATGGCAGTCCGCAGTCCTGCGCAGACGTGCGACGATCCGTGATGAAGCTGTCGCCAATCCTGTGTTTGGGATTACCGGTCCGTATCCATCAAGATGTCCGCGTGCAGCAAAATCCCGCCGAAAACCGCTTAGCCAAGGTGATGCGCCGTCAGCCTGTGCAGCAGCGGGGCGCCGCGACCGTGACCGCCATTGTCGACGCGTGCGCCCAGTTGCTGAACCAGTACGACTACGACGACATCACCACCGCCCGGATCGTCGAGCTGGCCGGTGTGCCAATTGGCTCGTTCTACCAATACTTCCCGGACAAGCGTTCGGTTGTGCACGCGTTGGCGCTGCGCGGCATGGAGGAGTACCTGGCGCGGGTGGAAACCCTGTTCACCGAAGGCGGGCTGTCCGCGAACTGGCGGGAAGCGGTGCAGCAGGTGGTCGCGGTCTACCTGCGGATGCTCGTCGAAATGCCCGGTTTCGGCCGGGTGCGGTTCAGCGACCTGTTCGACGGTCACCGGCTCGACGCCAGCGTCGACCAGTACGAGCTGATGGCCGAGCGGCTGCGCGAGCTGTTCACCGGCCGGTTCACCGTGCGCGGCGACGCGCCGGTGGCGCTGACGTTCCGCATGGCGACCCAGACCGCGGACGCCATGTACAAGCTCGCCGAGCGGGTGGCGCCCGACGAGCGCCCAGTGGTCCTCCGCACCGCCGACGGCGTGATCATGCGCATGCTGGCGGGGGTGTTCGACCCCGCCTGACCGGCGCGGGTGTCCCGCCCGCCTGACCCCTGCGGGTGTCCCGCCCCCTTGGCCCCCGCGGGTGTCCGACCCCGCCTGACCCCGCGCGCCCGGGCCGATCGCCGCGAGACTTGCTCCGCCGGTCCGGGTGGTGTGGGGTGGGACGGTGAGCGATTCCGGTGTCGCGGACGGCGACCAGACCTACGACGTGATCGTGATCGGCGGCGGGCCGGTGGGTGAGAACGCCGCCGCCCGGACCGCCGCCGGCGGCCTGCGGACCGCCCTGGTCGAGGCCGAGCGGGTGGGCGGTGAGTGCTCGTACTGGGCGTGCATGCCCAGCAAGGCCCTGCTGCGCCCGGGACACGCCCTCGCCGCGGCCAAGCGGGTGCCCGGGGTGCCGGTGGGCGACGAGCTGGACGCCGCGGCGGTTCTCAAGCGGCGCAACGAGTTCACGTCGAACTGGGACGACTCCGGCCAGGTGGGCTGGGCGGTCGGGGCCGGGCTGGACGTGGTGCGCGGCCGGGGTCGGCTGACCGGCGAGCGGACCGTCGAAGTCGAGGGCCGCGTGCTGACCGCCCGGCGTGCCGTCGTGGTGTGCACCGGCAGCGTCCCGCGCACGCCGAACCTGCCGGGCCTGGCGGACGTCGAGCACTGGGGTTCGCGGGAGGCCACCTCCGCGCAGGAGGTGCCGTCGTCGCTGGTGGTGCTCGGCGGTGGGGTGGTCGGTGTCGAGATGGCGCAGGCGTGGGCGCGGCTGGGGTCGTCGGTGACCCTGGTGGTGTCCGGCGGGCGGCCGTTGCCGAAGTTCGAGGCGTTCGCGGGCGACCTGGTGGCCGAGGGGTTGCGCGAGGACGGTGTCGTGCTGCGCACGGGCGTGAAGGCGACCGGCGTGTCCTCTGTGGACGGTAAGGTGACGCTGTCGCTGTCGGACGGGAGTTCGGTGTCCGGCGCGAAGCTGCTGGTGGCCACCGGGCGGCAGCCGGCGACGTTCGACCTGGGCGTGGAGCGGTTCGGCTTCACCCCCGGCGAAGCGCTGCCCGTCGACGACACCGGTCGCGTGGAGGGCTTGGACTGGCTGTACGCGGCGGGCGACGTCACCGGCCGCGCCCTGCTCACCCACCAGGGCAAGTACGCGGCCCGTGCCGTGGGGACGGCCATCGCCACGGGCGCGCAGAACCCGCAGCCGTGGACGGCCTCCGTCGCGACCGCCGACCACACCGCCGTGCCGCAGGTCGTGTTCACCGACCCGGAGGTGGCGGCCGTCGGCTGGACCGAGGCCCAAGCCCGCGAAGCCGGGCTGGACGTGCGAGTGGTCGACCTGGACATCGCCGTCGCGGGTTCTTCCTTGCACGCGGACGGGTACCGCGGCAAGGCGCGGATGATCGTGGACGAGTCGAAGCGGACCTTGGTGGGCGTCACGTTCGCCGGTCCGGACACGGCCGAGTTGCTGCACGCGGCGACCGTCGCGATCGTCGGCGAGATCACCGTGGACCGGTTGTGGCACGCGGTGCCGGCGTACCCGACGATCAGCGAGGTGTGGCTGCGACTGCTGGAGGCGTACGGGCTCTGACGGTCGGTGCACCTGCGGTTTCGGTGTGTGCGCGGGGGTGGGCCGAGTGCCGTAGGAGGCGTGCGCCATCAGGCGTCAACTACGGGAATTGCGGCTTCGTCTCATTACACTGCCGGAGGTGACCAGGGGAACCGTTGCACTCGCGACCGCCGCGGTGCTCTGGTGCGTGGTCATGATCGCGACGACGTTCCTGCCGGGTGGGCCGGCTCTCGCGCCGATCGCGGTGTACCTGCCGGGGTTCTTGGTGCTGCCCGTGGTGGCTTACACGTTGCTGCGGGCGCGGAGCCATGCGTTGCTGTGCTTGGCTCATGTGCCGCGGACGTGGCTGGGGGCCGGGTTCGCGGTGGCGGTCGCGGGGTGGTTGTTCTCGTGCGGGGCGTTGGCGGGGCGGCCGGGGACGGAGATGACGAGCACGGTGGCCGGGTTGGCGATCGTGCTGCACGTGACGTTCGGCCTGATCGCCATCGGCCTGGCCCGCACCGGCCGCTGACCCCCGCCGCTACTGGGTCGCCGGTAGGCGCATGGCTTGTTGCGCCAAGGCGACCAGCATCGGGTCGGCCGGGTCGGACTGGCCCTCCGACCACACCGCCTGCGTGATCCGGACCTGCGCGTCCTTCACCACGGTCTTCATCGCCGAGTGGTCGAACGTGGCCGGGCCGCCCGGCCAGGACTTGCCCTCCTTGACCAGCGGCGTGATCCCGCCCGTGCCGGCCGCGGACGTGACCGCGTGCAGTTCGGCCGCCCGAGTGCCGTCCGGCAGGTTCAGCTCGGACACCGCGATGCCGACCTTGCGCCCGTCCATCGTCGTCTCGTAGACCGCGCGCTTGAGCTGCAAGCACATGTGCCCGGCCAGCCACACCTGCACGTCGCCGAACGCGTGCTCCGCGCACTTCTCTGTCTTGTCCGCGCCCTTGGGCAGGTAGTTGCGGCCGTCCACGACCACGGTGGTCGGCTGCGGTGCGGCGCTGGTCGAGGTCGAAGCCTCCGGCGAACCGCCCGACGACAGCAGCGCCCACAACGCCACGATCAGCAACGACACCACCACGGCCGCCGCCGCGTACGGCAGCCACTTCGGCCGCTTGGGCGTGGGCGCGACCCGGGGCAGCAGCATGGTGCTGGCCGACGCCAGGTCCGCCGCCGCGTCCGGGAAGCCCTCGGCGACCAGGTCGCGGGTCGCGGGCGGGGTGCCGGTGGGGGCGAGGACGGCGACGAGCTTCGCGGCGTGGCCGGCCGAGCAGGGCCGGTCGCTGGTGGCGAGTTCGCGGGCGGCGGCGAGCAGGGTGGTGGGCTTGGGGTGCAGGACGCGCACGCCCCGGTTGAGGTCCACGGTCGGCTGCACGACCTGACCCACGTACGGGCCGACGGCGACGACGGTGGTCACCGGAAGCGGTTCGCCGCGCATGTCCTGGATGCGGCGGGTGACGGCGGCACTGGCCTCCAGCGCTTCCGCGGCGGGGCTCATCGCGCCGTCCGGACGGGTCAGCGGCCAGCCGTCGATCTTCCACTGGCCGGCCAGCGGGGCCTCCAGGCGCATCGCCGGGTCCGGCAGGTCGACGCCGACCACCACGAGCACACCGCGCGGCAGCACGACCACCGCGTCCAGCGGGCGCGGGCTGTCCGGCGGCGTGACGCCGAGCAGCGCGACACCGCCCAGCACGGAGTCGCCGTGACCCCACGTGCTGAGCGCGGCCCGCACGTCGGCACCGACCGCCGAGGGCTCGGTCCCGAGCTTGATCAGGCGCACGAGATCACACCGTTCCACACGATCGGACACCGTAGCGCCGGCGACGCCGACGCGGCCCCGAGGATGGCGACTTGACACTTTCAGTGACTGCCATCACCGGAACGGGGGTCGATCGTTAGACGGATTGCTCAACCCTGCACCGGAGGTTTCAACGCCATGCGCAAAGTCGCCTTGGCCGCAGCGGGAGTCCTTGCACTCTCCGTAGCCGCCGCCCCCTCCGCCAACGCGGGCCTGCTCGCGCCCGTCTCGACCCTGCTCAGCTCGACCTACTCCGGCACCGTCCTGGTGCACGGCACCGACCTGGCCGCCGCCGAACGCGCGGTCACCCAGGCCGGCCTGACCCGGCTCACCGCGTTCAACCGCATCGGCGTCGTCGCCGCCCGCGGCAGCGCGGCCGAGATCGCGGCCGTGCGGGCCGTGCCCGGTGTGACCTACGTCGAGGCCGACCAGCCGATCCGGTTCACCGGATCGACCTCGCACACCGCCACCCGGGGACTCGAAGCGCGCCAGACCCTGACCGGCGCCAACGGCCTCGCCCTCGACGGCAGCGGTGTCACGGTCGCGGTCATCGACTCGGGCGTGGACCCGACGCACCCGGCGTTCCGCACCGCGAGCGGGCAGACCAAGGTCGTCCGCAACCTCAAGAGCCTGTGCGTGGACGAGTCGTCCACGGGCACCGGCTGCGTCGTCGACGTGCCGACGTCGGTCGACACCGACACCCTGTCCGTCGGCGGCCACGGCACGCACGTCACCGGCATCGCCGTGGGCAGCGACGTGAAGCTCACCGACGGCACCGTGGTGCGCGGCGCGGCCCCCGGCGCGAAGACCGTGGTCATCTCGACCGGCGCGGCGCTGCTGATCCTCGGCGCGGACGCCGCGCTGAACTGGGTGCTGGAGAACCACGCGGCGCCGTGCGGCGCGGGCGTGCCGGCCTCGACGTGCCCGCCGATCAAGGTGGTCAACAACTCCTACGGCCCGGTCGGCGGCGGCGCGTTCGACCCGAACTCGGCCACCGCGAAGCTCCAGCGGGCGCTCGCGGCCGAGGGCGTGGTGACCGTGTGGGCCAACGGCAACGACGGCGGCGACGGGTCGACCAGCCTGTCCAACCCGCCCGGTCAGGACCCGACGCCCGGCGTGATCTCCGTCGCGTCCTACTACGACCAGGACACCGGCACCCGCGACGGCGCGGTCTCGGACTACTCCTCGCGCGGCCTGGCCACCGACCCGTCGACCTGGCCGGACATCTCCGCGCCCGGTGAGAACATCACCGCGGCGTGCCGGCCGTACCTGGTGATCTGCGCGACGGGCCTCCAGCCGCAGAACGGCCCCGGCCTGCTCGACCTCGGGACGTTCAACACGATCTCCGGCACGTCCATGGCGGCGCCGCACATCGCGGGCATCGTGGCCCAGCTGTTCCAGGCGCGGCCGTCCGCGACGCCGGGCCAGGTCGAGGCCGCGCTGAAGTCGAGCGCGTACAAGTACGGCGGCGGTTACGTCCCCGCCGGCGGGTACACGAGCAGCTTCGACCGCGGAACGGGTCTGGTGGACGTGGTGGCGGCGGTCACCGCACTGCGCGCGCAATAGATCACGCGATCGTGTCCGGTTGATCTCGCAAAGTGACCCCTCGGCCCGCTGACGTGGGCCGAGGGGTTCCACTTCAGAGTCGAAAGTCCTGTATCTGACCCGCCCGGGTGATGAACGTGCTGGTTCTTCTGGCGGACCGCTGCGATCGCGGGCAGAATGACCAAGTCGGGAATTCGCAAGATCGTCCGCAGCACCTCGACAGGCCGTAGGGGAAGACGTCCCTCGTCGAGCAGCGGAGGTCAACGTGAGCACCCGTGGCAGCACCAGTGGCGTGGTCTACGTCCACTCGTCGCCGTCTGCGGTCTGTCCGCACGTCGAGTGGGCGATCTCGGGCACCCTCGGTGAGCGGGCGGACCTCAAGTGGGCGGCCCAACCCGCGGCGCCGGGGCAGTTGCGCGCCGAGGCCGCCTGGACCGGCGAAGCCGGCACAGGCGCCCGACTCGTGGCCGCCCTCAGGGCGTGGCCGATGCTGAGGTTCGAGGTCACCGAGGACCCGAGCCCGGGCGTCGACGGCGTCCGGTACTGCTTCGCGCCCGTGCTGGGGTTGTGGCACGCGCGGACCAGCGCCAACGGCGACATCGTCGTGTCAGAGGACCAACTGCGGACACTCGCGGCGAGAAGCCGCGGCGGCGAGTCCTTCGCGCACGGCGTGGACGAGATCCTGGGCGCGGCTTGGGACGACGCCCTCGAACCCTTCCGCCGCGCCGGCGACGGCGCCCCGGTGACTTGGCTCCACCGCGTGGGCTGACCCGCCTGCTGTCCTCGCGCGCTCTTCTATCGCGCTCTGTTCTCGCGCGCTCTGTTCTCGCGCTGCACTCCGACATGACCACCGCCCGGCCAGTGACTGATCAGCGACTGACGGGCGACTTGATCAGCGACTGACGGGTGACTCGATCAGCGACTGACAGGCGACTTGGTCGGCGGCCGATCAGCGGCTGACCGGCGGGAATTGTCGGTCCCCGCCGGTAAACCGGACACCGGGGGGCCGTGGCCCGCGCTGCGCGCTCGAACCGCCTTGGAAGCTGTGGGCGCAAACGCTTGCGGGGCCGTCGAGTCGCAGTGCCTCGCCGAACCGTCCAGCCACGCGATGGGGATTGGGCCGCGTCGCCGGCTGCCAACTTCGCCAGGCTGTCGAGTTTCGCCAAGCCACCGAGTCCCGCTGCCCCACCGAGTCCCGCTGCCCCACCGAGTCCCGCTGCCCCACCGAGTCCCGCTGCCCCACCGAGTTTCGCCAGGCGCGCCGCGATCCAACGGTCGCTTCCAATTGGCAGTCGCCCGCCGCATCCAGCCCCGCAGTCGCCCGCCGCATCCAGCTCGCAGTCGCCCGCCGCGTCCCGCCCGCCGAGTTCCCCTGGCCCGCCGAGTTCCCCGCGCCCCCGCGCGGCGCGCAGCGCGGGCCACGGCCCCCCGGTATCCATTCTGCCGACGGCCACCGACAATTCCGGGATCTCACCAGCTCAAGCCCCCACCGCCGACAAGTTGAACGCCCCCAACCGCGCCCCGTCCGCGATCACGTCGATAGCCACGATCCGCCCACCCACCACACCGAACCCCATGATCGACAACGGCCCCCGAGGCCCGACCACCACAACCCCCGCCACCCCGTTGACCAGCGCCGGCCGAGCAAGCGGCGACAGCGAGCCCCACAAAGCAGCCTGGCCCGCGACCACCGAAGCGCCGTTGAGCACCACCGACAGCTGAGCACCCACACCCGCATCGGACCGCAGCACCACCGACGGATCCAACACCGCCAGCAAGCCCTCGATCGACCCCTCCCGAGCCGCCGCGAAGAACGCGTCCACCACCTCCCGCTGCTGCGCCACCGGCACATCCGGAGCAGGAGCCGAAGCACGCACCCGACGCCGCGCCCGGGACGCCAACTGGCGCACAGACGCAGGCGACCGGTCGACCAAACCCGCGATCTCCTCGAACGGCACGGCGAACATGTCGTGCAGCACGAACGCCACCCGCTCGGCCGGCGCCAACGTGTCCAGCACCACCATCAGCGCCAACCCGACCGCATCGGCCAGCGCCACGTCCTCGTCCGGCCCACTGATCACCGGATCCGGCACGGAAACACCCAACGCCTCCCGCCGCCGCTCCCGCGACCGCAGCATGTTCAAACAAACCCGGCTCACCACGGTCGTCAGCCACGCCGCCAGGTTGTCGACATCCCCCGTAGAACGCGAGTACCGCAGCCACGTCTCCTGCACGGCGTCCTCCGCGTCGGCGAAAGACCCCAGCATCCGGTACGCGACAGCCCTCAACCGCGGCCGGTGTTCCTCGAAGACGTCCACGGGCCCAAATAGATCACGCCACCGGCTGCCACGCCGCCATCAGGTCGCGGTAGGCCGCCGACCGGCCCAGCAACTCCTCGTGCGACCCCAGCAAGGGCTCACCGCCGTCCATCACCAACACGGACGAAGCACGCAAAGCGGACGACAGCCGGTGCGCGATCACCACCAGCACCCCGCCACGCGCCGCGAACGCACGCTCCACCACGGCCTCCGCCGCCGGGTCGAGGTTGGACGTCGCCTCGTCCAGCACCACGACATCCGCCGGGCACGCGTACACCCGCGCCACCGCCAGCAACTGCGCCTCACCGGCCGACAGGCCACCACCGCCGTGCCCGACGACCCCGTCCAACCCGCCCAAACGGGTAACGACCCCCGAAGCACCTACCGCCGAAAGGGCCTCCATCAACAAATCATCCGAAGCCGAAGGCGCGAACAGCGACAAGTTCTCCCGCACCGTCCCCGTGAACAGGTACGTCTCCTGCGGCACCAACGCGATCCGCGAGTGCCGCACCGAAGGCGCCACCGCCCCCACCGGCACCCCGCCGAACAGCACGTCCCCGGCGTGCGGCGCGATCAACCCGGTCAGCAGCCCGGCCAGAGTCGACTTCCCGATCCCACTCGGCCCCACCACCGCCAGGTGCGCACCGGGCGACAACCGCAGCGAAAGGTCCCGCACCACGGGCACACCCGCGCCCCACCCGAACGTCACCCCGCGCAACTCCACCTCGTCACCCCCCGGAACGAGTTCACCCGGAGGGTCCTCGACCACCGGAGCCGCCTCGGCCAGCCGCCGCAGCGCCACGGCCAAGCGCAGCACCACCGTGCCGACGGTGTCCGCGAGCCGCCGCAACGCCGGCTGCACGCTCGTGCTCAAGTACACGACCGCGCCCAGCACCTCACCGGCGGTCAACTCGCCCCGCGAAACCAACCCCGGCGCGAGCACCACCAGCAGCGCCAACGGCGCGAACCCGCCAACCGAGATCACGATCCCGCGCAACGCCGTCGCCCACGCCAGCCGCACGGTCGCCGCCGCCTGCCGGTCGACCTGCCGCCGCACGTCCGCGACCGCCCGCGCACCCGCCCCGCACGCCACGACGTCGCGCATCCCGAGCAGCACCGACCCCGCCGCCTCGGCCGCGTCCTCGTCGGCCAGCACCAACGCCCGCTGCCCACGTGCCAACGTCGGCAACAATGCACCGAAGAGCACCAGGGAAGCCACCACCGGCAGCACGACCAGCCAGGCCACCGACGACACCAAGGTCGCCAACCCGACCAGGGCCGCAGCAGTCGTCACCAGCAAAGCCCGTGCCTGCACCAACAACCCGGCGGTGGCATCGCGCACCACCTCGACGTGCCGGGTGATCCGCGCGACGGCACTGGCGTCGGGCTGCCGCCGCGAGGAGTGCAGAACACCCCGCACGACCACCCCGACCAGCGCGTCCCGCAACGGCTCCACGACCTCGCCCAGGCGCATGAACACCTGCCGCAGCCCGAACCCGCCCAGCACCGCCACGACCGCGAACGCCAGCAGCCACAGCACGCCGGTCCGCACGTCGCCGACCGCGAACCCCCGGTCCACGGCCAACCCGACCAGCCGCCCGGACAGCAGCGCCGGCACGCCCTCCACCACCGACCAGCCCAGCAGCGCCAGGACCGGGCGCCGCTGCCCGGCCAACGCCCGCAGGTACGGTCCCATCAGCCGAACACCGCCCGGTACTCCGCGTCGTCCCACAGCACTTCGTGCGGGCCCACCGCTCGGGCCCGACCGTCTTCCAGCCACACCACGAGATCGGCCCGCCGCGCGGTCGCGACCCGGTGCGTCACGACAACCCTTGTGCGGCCTGGCAAAGCGGACGCCAGCGCACGCTCCACAGTGGACTCGGTGACGGTGTCCAAGCTCGCCGTGGCGTCGTCCAGCACCAGCACGCGGGGATCGCGCGCGACGGCCCGCGCCAAGCCCAACCGCTGCGCCTCACCACCCGACAACGGGGTCTCCACAAGCGGTGTGTCGTAGCCGTGCGGGAGGCGGACCACCACGTCGTGCACCTGCGCGGCCCGGCACGCCGCCACGACCTCGTCCCGCTCCAGCGAAGCGCCGTAGGACACGGCGTCCGCCACGGTCGACCCCAGCAGCGCCGGCCGTTCGAACGCGTACCCGACCGACCCGCCGCGCAGCACCCGCCCCGAGGACGGCGCGGTCAACCCGCCGAGCACCGCCGCCAGCGCCGACTTCCCCGCACCGGACCTGCCCACCACGGCCAGGAACGTCCCGGCGGGCACCACCAGATCCACGTCCCGCAGCGCGTCACCCACCGAAACGCCCCGCAGCTCCACTACACCGGGCGACGAAAACCCGTGTGTCACAACAGGTTCCGGCTCGGTCCGCAGGACCTCGTCGATCCGCGCCGCCGACGCCCGCGCCCGCTGCACAGCCGTCAGCACGGTCGCCTGCCCGACCACGGTCATGCCCAGCCCCGCGTACCCCAGGGCCGCCAGCACGTCGCCCACGCTCAACCGGCCCGCGACCACGCCGAACCCGGCCGCGGTCAGCACGGCGAGTTCCACGGCGGGCAGCAGCAGACCGGCCCGCCAGATCATCTTCGCCTGCGTCCGCCACATGCCCACGCCAGCCGCCGCGAGCCGGGGGAGGGGCCGCAGCACGCGTTGCGCCTCCTGCTCGGCGCGCCCGGACGCCGCGATCGTGCGCAGCCCGCCGACCGCGTCCACCAGCCGCGCGGACAACTCGCCGGACACCTCTTGGTACGCCGTCACGTCCTCGGCGGTCAGCATTAGGTGCGACCGCACCAGCAGCGTCGCCAGCGGCACGCTCAGCAGGAACACCACCGCCAGCCGCCAGTCCAGCAGCGCCAGCGCCACCACCGCGCCGCCCGCCGTCAGCGCCGTGACGCCCAGGTTGACCAGCAGCACCGCGAACCCGCCCGCGATGGCGCTGTCCCCGGTCAGCCGGCTGATCGCGTCACCGGGCTCGAACCGCGCCGGGTGGCCCAGCGCGACCAGGTGCCCGGCCAGCCGGTCCCTCAGCCACGCCGTGCCACGCGCGGTGATCGCCGCCGCCAGCACCACGCCGACCGCGTCGCCCACGACCTCCACGCCCGCGAGCCCGACCAGCCACAACACCGCGCCCGTGTCGAGCCAGCCGCCCAGCGCGAGGTCCACCGCGTGGGCCAGCGCAGCGGGCAGCAGGAGACCCGCCGTGGTCGCGAGCAGCGCGTTGAGCGCCAGCAGCAACCACCTCGGGTCCCGGCGGACGACTGATCGCAACAACATTCCCGCTCCAGCTGAACGAGGCGCATCATGGGTGAGGGTCCGACGCGGCCGCCCGGATGTGAGCCGGGAGACCGTGTTGGATTGCGCCGCCTTCGGCGTCGCGGGGCGAGGCCGCCTGGCGGTCGGCTCGTCGGGCCGCGTTTCCCGCCGATCGAAAAGCGTGATCGCCGGGAAAGGCGACCCGACAAGCCGACGCGGCCTCGCCGTGCGCCTTACCCTCGGGCACGGGTGAGCGGCGCACTTCGCCTGCGCCGCTCACCCGTGCCCGACCTGGTTCGGGCGTCAGCAGGCGAGCAGGCTCACGGTGGAGTGGCTGCACGGCAGGAGCAGGGACGCGTTGGACGCCGTCGTGCTGCCACCGCCGCCGCTGCCGCCGCCGGCCATCGCGCTGTCCTGGACCTCCGGGGTCTCCAGGTCCTGCAGGTCGAGGATGAACTCCATCTCGAACTCCTCATTCCGGGGGACAAAAGGGTTTACTGCGACCGGCCCGCGAGGGCCGGGGCCTTGAGGAACGGCAGCACGGGGGCGCCGTCCAGTGCGCAGGCGAGCGCGAGCAGGACGCCCGCGCCGCCGGTGACGAGGTCCATCGACAGCCGGCGCAACTGGATCCCGGGGAACGCCGTGCCCTCCTGGAAGGGGACGGCGTGCCAGGCCAGCGCGGCCAGGTGGGTGTCGATCGCCTCCTGAGGACCGCCGGTGTGCACGAGGGAGGCGAGCAGACCGGCGCGGCCGAGGGTGAGCGCGGGCTGGATGACGAACTCGCCGGTCAGGCTCGCGACCAGTTCCGGCAGCCGCCCGGCGCACGGCGCGCCCGGTGCCGCTCGCGAGAACTCGTTGAGCGCCAACGCGATGCCGGCGCTGCCGATGCCGACGTAGGGCAGGGTGCGGAAGTTGCCGTCGCGGACCTGGGTCGAGCCGTCCAGCGCGCTGTCGCACTCGGCGAGGTCGCGCTCCAGGGCGCGTTCCGCCGGGTCCAGCCACGTCCGGTCGCCGGTGTGCTCGAACAGCCGGGTGAACAGCAGAGCCGGGCCGGACCAGCCGTGCAGCAGGCCCGCCTTGGCCTTGTCGCCGGGCGGCGGGGCGTCGGCGAGCATCCCGACCAGCTTCGCGCCGACGTCCACGGCCTGGTGGGTGTACACGTCGTCGCGGCGGGTCCACGCGAAGTGCAGCAGGTTCAGGCCGATGCCGGACAGGCCCGAGTTCAGGCCGTGGTCCTTGAGCGAAGGCAGCAGCCGGTGGTACGCGCACACGATCTCATCGGCTTCCTCGTGGTAGCCGAAGTTCTCCAGCACGTGCGCGATGCCGTGCGCGCCGGTGTAGAAGCCGGGCTCCTTGGGCGGGTCGCGGCGGATCTTGTCGAGCAGCCACCGCTCGTGCTCGGGGAACCGGCCCTCGCCCACCGCGTCCAGCGCGTGCAGCACGCCCGCCGCGCCGTGGGCAAAGCCGGCACCGCCGACCTCGAACTGCTCGATGTCACCGGGGAACAGCCGGTCTTCGCGCTCGGGCGTGGCACTGGCCAGGATCGCGGCGGCGATCGACTTCCGGACCACCTTCCAGTCCGGCGCGGGCTCGTCCAGCGGGGTCGAGGCGGGCGCGGGCGCGCCCACCCGCGGGGTCAGCACGTCGAGGATGCGGGCGCGGTAGTCGTCGGGCAGGTCGAAGCGGCGGCGGATGAAGTCGACGTGGTGGCGCAGCTTCACCGGGGCCAGCTCGACGACCGCGTTGAGCGGCAGGAACAGGTAGAGGCGCAGCGCGGCCAGCGCGTACTCGTCGATCTCGAAACCCGACCGGTCCGGCGGGGCCTGGAAACCCGGAGAGCCGAGCGTCGGCTTGCGGCCTTCTTCGAGGGGGGACGCCAGCTCGAAGTCGATCAGGGACGCAGAGTCGTCCTCGTCCACCAGCACGTTCAACGGGTGCAGGTCGCCGAACACGACACCGCGCTCGTGCACGCGGGCCACGATCTCCTCGACCTTCTCGACGATCTTGAGCGCGCGTTCGGTGTACTCGGCGATCTGCTCGGGCGTGGTCTCGTGGTGGGTCAGCGGGTAGTGCCGGCCCAGCCACTGGCCGATCGGGCGGCCCGGCACCGGCGACATCGCCAGGAACTCGTGCTCCCACGCGGTGAAGTGCTCGAACACCTCCGGCACGCCCGGGACGCCGCGCAGCCGCACCAGGATGTCGTGCTCGCGCCGCAGCCGGGTGACGGCGTCGACGTTGTCCCGGTCCAGCCCGGCGTGCGGACGGGCTTCCTTGAGGACGACGGGCGTGTCGTCGGACTTGCGGGTCGCCCGGTAGACCCCGCCGCCGTTGGAGAAGTGCAGCGAGCCGGTCACCTCGTACGGGAACGACTCGGCGTCGCCGGACTTGCGCGCGGCCAGGTGCTCGTCCAGGAAGGACGGCAGCGTGATCCAGTCCGGGACGGTGAACGTGGGCTTCCGCTTGTCCGGCACCAGTTCGCCGTCGGGGCCTTCGATGGCCAGCACCCGGCGGCCGTCCTGTTCGAGCCACTGCTCGACGAACCCGCCGTAGCGCACGTACAGCGGGCCGGTGCCGTAGCGGAGGTCGCTGAGGATGTACGCGCCCGGCTTGCCGGACAGCAGGGCGTCCAGCTCGCGCAGGGTGGTCTCGAGTTGGGCTTCGTCGGCCGGGTAGATCGTGATGAGCTTGCCGCTGGCCTCGCGCGGGGCGTACTTGGAGTTGCGGACCAGGACGATGGACTGGGTGCGCAGGTACTTGAAGGGGATGCGGCGCGCGACCAGGTACTCGTAGGCGGTCAGCAGCACCTCGCCGGAGTTCTCAACGGTGGCCGAGACGTGGACCTTCCAGCCCTGGCGAGGGATCGAGGCGCCGTCGGGCTGGAGGTAGCGCCAGATCGTGAGGTCGGTCTGCGACCACCCGTCCGGGAGCGCCGGCAGCACCTGCGAGAAATCGTCGACGGCGGTTTCCGCGTGGCTTTGCACGTCGTAGAACAGACGGTCCGCGAAGCAGTAAGCCTCATAGCGGAGGTCCACCGGAATTCCTCTCCCCGAAATTATTTCGACCGGTGTATTCCCGCACGGCGGTCCGCCGCGAGCCAATCCGCCAGACCGGGGAGGCTGCTCCGCCGTTCGAGCGCGTGGGATGGGTCGGAGTCGCACCATCCGTGTGCCCTGGCGGCGCGGAAACACCCGAACGCCAGGTTTAGCGCTGGTCCCTGCGGTGGCGTCGGCGTGTCGCGGCTAAACGGCACTGGTTCGTTCAAATGATTTCCCGGGCGCTACCTGGGCGGTTCTCGGTAATCCGCTGTTTTGCGGGATCGGTCACCGGCAGTGCTGTGCTGGTCCCATCGGGGGATAGTGCGGTGGATTGCTCCGGCAACCGGCGGGTTAATCGGCCGATAGGGTGTGAAATCCACGCCGAAATTCTTGTTCACCGAATTACCGTGGTCGGCGGTGGTTGAACCACTCCCAGACGTCGGGCGGGTCGCTGCTCCGTTCGGGTGGTGGCCCGCGCGATCGGGCTCATGTGGCACCCTCTGGACGTGTCGTCCCGGTTGCTGCTGCCCACCGTCCTGGTGGTCGCCGCCCTGACCGCCGGCGCCGGCGTCCTGGCCCGCGAGGCGTACCGGAGGCCCGTGCAGGCGGCGGGCGACCAGATCGCGGTGCCGACGGCGTCGTCCTCGGTGCCGCGCAGCGCCCAGCCGGGTCCGTCGAGCGTCCAACTCAGCATCGACGCGGCCCTGCACCCGGACGGCCAGCGGGTGCGCGAGGTCCTCCAGCGCTACTTCGACTCAATTAATGATCATGACTACGACGCGTGGGCGAAGACGGTGACGGCGGAGCGCGTGAGCCGGACGCCCCGGATCCGGTGGGAGTCGGACTACGAGAGTTCGAGGGACGGGTCGATCCAGGTGCACCGGGTGGAGACGGTCATGCCGGGGCGGCTGCGGGTCATGATGACGTTCGTCAGCACGCAGGACGTGGCGAAGGCGCCGGCGGAGCTGCAGGCGGACTGCATCCGGTGGCGCGTGGTGTACCCGTTGCAGGAGGAGGCGGGCTCGCTGCGGGTCGACCTGGGCACGGAGGGCTCCAGCTCCCAGTTCACGGCTTGCTGAGCCGGTTCACCGCCTACCGAGCTACTGCAGCGCGGCCGAATTGTCCGTACCTCGTGAGATGATCGAAGCGGGGGCCGGAGGCCACGCTGGCGGCGCAGACCGACGACCGCGCACACCGCTTGAGCTGCACAAACGCAAAAGCCGCAAAAGCCAACCGCACGCCGTCCGACCGCGCCGCGCGCGTAAGTACCCACAGCCAACCGCGCACAAGCTGCAGCCCGCGCCAGTTGGCACCGCCCGCGCCGGCTCGAGCCCTCGCCCGACCGGGCCGCCCGCCCGACCGTGCAGCCGGATCGCGGTCCGCCTGGCGTGCGTCCATCTCCGACAACAGCGGACGACCCCGGGACCGGCGAGGCCGGGCCGCGGGGTCGTGGCTGTGAGATCTGGTCAGGCGCCGGTGAACACGAGGGACACGTTGTGGCCGCCGAAGCCGAAGGAGTTGTTGACGGCCGCCACCAGGTCGATCTTGCGCGGCTCGCCCGTCACCACTTCCAGCTGCACCTTGGGGTCCTGGTTCTCCAGGTTCAGCGTCGGCGGCACGATGCCGTCGCGCACGGAGAGCAGGGTGGTGATCGCCTCCACCGCGCCGGACGCGCCGAGGAGGTGGCCGTGGTTGCCCTTCGGCGCGGTCAGGACCGCGTGGTCGCCGATCGCGCGCTTCACGGCCTGGGGTTCGATCACGTCGCCCACCGGGGTGGACGTCGCGTGGCAGTTGACGTGGCCCACGTCGGCCGGGGAGATGCCGGCGGTGCGGATGGCCGCCGCGATCGCCCGCGACTGGCCGATGCCCTCCGGGTCCGCCGCCGTGATGTGGTGGCCGTCGGAGGACGTGCCGATGCCCGCGAGCTTGCCGTAGATCCGGGCGCCGCGCGCGCGGGCGAACTCCTCGCGCTCCAGCACCATGATCCCGGCGCCCTCGCCGAGCACGAACCCGTCGCGGTCGACGTCGAACGGGCGGGACGCCCGGGTCGGGTCGTCGTTGCGGGTGCTCATGGTCCGGGCCTGGATGAAGCCCGCCATGGTGATCGTCGTGATGCACGCTTCCGCGCCACCGGCCACGACCACGTCGGCCTCGCCGGAGCGCAGCATCCGCCACGCCCACGCCAGGGCCTCGGCGCCCGACGCGCACGCCGACACCGGCGCGTGCACGCCCGCCCGCGCCTTCAGGTCCAGGCCGACGTGCGCGGCCGGGCCGTTGGGCATGAGCATGGGCACGGTCAGCGGGGACACCTTGCGCAGCCCCGACTCCTCGATGAGGTCGTCCTGGTTCAGCAGCGTCAGCGCGCCGCCGATGCCGGTGCCGACGACGACGCCCAGCCGCTCCGGGTCGACACCGTCCTCGCCGAGCCCCGCGTCCGCCCACGCCTGGCGGGCGGCGACCACCGCGACCTGCTCGCAGCGGTCCAGCCGGCGCGCCTCGACGCGCGGCAGCACCTCGGTCGGCTCGACCGCGAGCTGCGCGGCGATGCGCACGGGCAGCTCGAACCGCTCCACCCAGTCGGCCTCCAGCGGCTTGACACCGCTGCGGCCCGCGAGCAGAGCATCCCAGGTGGAGGCGACGTCGCCACCGAGCGGGGTGGTGGCACCCAGCCCGGTGACGACGACGTCGTTGCCAGTGGTCATGCGTTGCTGGCGATGTAGTTCACCGCATCGCCCACGGTCTTGAGGTTGGCCAGCTCGTCGTCCGGGATCTTCACGCCGAACTTGTCCTCGGCCTGCACGGCGATCTCCACCATGGACAGCGAGTCGATGTCCAGGTCGTCCACAAAGGACTTGTCAGCCGTCACGTCGGCCGCCTCGACACCGGCGACCTCCTCGACGATCTCGGCGAGCCCCTTCTGGATGTCCTCGTTGCTCACTGAAAATCCCTTCCTTCTTGCATCCGCCGGCTGGGCTGTCCCACCGGAGTCCTCGGGTTGGTCACGGCAGTCGGACGACCTGTCCCGCGTAGGACAGGCCGGCCCCGAAGCCGACGAGCAGCGCCACGTCCCCGCTCTTCACCTCGCCGGTCGCGCGCATGTGGTCCAGCGCGAGCGGGATGGAGGCCGAGGACGTGTTGCCGGAGTCCACGATGTCACGCGCGATCACGAGGTCCTCACGGGCACCCTTGGCGCGCAGGCGCTTCGCGATGGCCTCGACGATCCGCAGGTTCGCCTGGTGCGGCACGAGGACGTCCACGTCGGACACGTCGATGCCGGCCAGTTCGACCGCGCGCAACGCGATCGGCGCGATCTGCGTGGTCGCCCAGCGGAAGACCGACTGGCCCTCCTGGAAGATGAACGAGTCCCGGTCGGCCACGTGGATCATGTCCACCAGGTCGCCGGCGCTGCCCCACGCCACCGGGCCGATGTGCGCCTCGTCGGCGGGGCCGATCACGACCGCGCCCGCGCCGTCGGCGAAGATGATCGCGGTGGACCGGTCGGTCGGGTTCACCCAGTCGGTGAGCTTCTCCGCGCCGATCACCAGCACGTGCTCCGCGGTGCCCGCGCGGACCAGGTCCGAGCCCATGCCGACGGCGTAGCAGAAGCCCGCGCACGCGGCGTTCAGGTCGAACGCGGGCGCGGCCTTCACCCCGATCCGGTCGGCGACCTGGGCGGCGGCGTTGGGGATCTGCGACGGCATGGTGCAGGTCGCGACCAGCACCGCGCCGATGTCGGAGGCGGACAGCCCGGCGTCGGCGACGGCCTTGGCGCCCGCCTCGACCGCCATGTCGACGAGCTTCTCGTCCTTGCCCGCGAACCGGCGGTTGACGATGCCGACGCGGTCCCGGATCCACTCGTCCGAGGTGTCCATGATCTTGGCCAGGTCGTCGTTGCTGACGACGGTGTCGGGCTGGTAGCTGCCCAGGCCCAGGACGCGGGTGCCCGCGTGGCCGGTGGGGACGGCGAAGGAGGTCATTCCGCGGCCTCCCCGAGCAGCGCCACGACCTGGTCCAGCTGGTCGGGGGTCTTCAAAGCCAACGTGGGGGTGCCCTTCAGTTCGCGCTTCGCGAGGCCCGTCAGCGCGCCCGCCGGCGGCAGTTCCACCACCGCGGTCACGCCCTTCGCGCCCAGCGCCGCCTGGCAGGAGTCCCACCGCACCGGGCGGGTGACCTGCGAGATGAGTCGGTTCAGCACCTCGGCGCCGGAGGTCACCTCGGCGCCGTCGGCGTTGGACAGCAGCGGCAGCGTGGGGTCCTCCACGGCGATGCCTTCGGCCTTGGCGCGCAGCGCCTCCTCGGCGGGAGCCATGTAGGAGGTGTGAAACGCGCCCGCGACCGCCAGCTTGCGGATCTTCGCCCGCTCGGGCGGGTTCTCGGCGAGCTTGTCCAGGGCGGGCAGCGGCCCGGCGGCCACGATCTGGCCCGCGCCGTTGCGGTTCGCCCCGACCAGGCCCAGCTCGTCCAGGCGGGCCAGCACGTCGGCCTCCTCGCCGCCCAGCACGGCCGCCATGCCGGTCGGCTCCAGCGCGCACGCGGCGGCCATCTCCGCACCGCGCACCGCGGCCAGGGCGACGGCGTCGTCCGGGGTCAGCACGCCCGCGATGGCCGCGGCGGCCAGCTCGCCGACGGAGTGACCCGCGACGACGGTGTCCGCGGGCAGCTCGACCCGCCGGCGCAGCTCCTCGAACGCGAGCAGCGCGAGCGCCACGACGAGCGGCTGGGTGATCGCGGTGTCCTTGATCTCGTCCGCGTCGGCCGTGGTGCCCAGGCGCTCCAGGTCGAGCCCGGTGACCTCCGACCACGCGGCCACGCGCCGCCCGGCCCCCTCGAGTTCGAGCCAGGGGGCGAGCATGCCGGGTGTCTGGGACCCCTGTCCGGGGGCGAGCAGCGCGATCACCCGCTCACTGAACACGTTTTCGGCGGCTCTGCGGGATGCCGGAGCTGACGAAACCGCGACTACGGGCTTGTAGGGTGTCTACAAATGTGACTCGCAGATGAACGTTGAACCACGTCACGTGTTGTCGAGGGCAGCCCATTCCGCAGCAAATGGGACATGCGTTCTCCATCACACCCGCGAGGGTGACCACGGTCGTGCTACCAGAGACCACGGGCTCGGGCGAGCCTCCCCACGGACAGTGCCACGCGCAGCACCAGGGCGTCACGGGGATCGTTCGCGTTCCGCCCGGTGAGTTCAGTCGCCCGGCGCAACCGGTAGCGGACCGTGTTCGGGTGCACGAACAGCTTGCGCGCGCACGCCTCCAGCACGCCCCCGACCTCCAGGAACGCGTCGACGGTCTCCAACAGCGACCCGCCCGCGTCCTCCAACGGCCGGGCGATCCGGTCCACCAGCTGCCACTCCGCCTCGGGGTCGCCGGCCAACGCGCGCTCCGGCAGGAGGTCCAGCGACCGCACCGGGCGCGGCGCGGACGGCCACCCCACCACCGCCCGCAGGCCCGACAACGCGTCACCGGCGCTGCGGTGCGCGTCGGCCAGGCTCATCACGGTCGGCCCCGCCACCACCGGACCCGGCCCGAACGCGTCGGACAGCCGCACCAGGGCGTCCCCGCTCTCGGTCTCCCCGCCCAGCACGACCACCAGCCGCGACCCCTGCACGCTCAGCAGCACCGGCCGGGCGATCCGGGCCGCCCGGCTGCGCACCTCGAACACGACCGCCGGCGGGTCGTCCGACGGCGGGTTGCCCACCAGCACGGTGGCCTCCGACGCCGGGTCCCAGCCCAGCGCCGTGGCCCGGGACAGCAGCGACTCCTCGGCGTCGCCACGCACGATGCCGTCCACGACCAGCGCCTCCAGCCGGGCGTCCCACGCGCCCCGGGCCTCGGCTGCGGCGGCGTAGGAGGTGGCGGCGGAGAACGCGATCTCGCGGCCGTAGCGGAGCACACCCTCGGTGAGCAGGGCGCGCTCGGCCTCGTCGCGGGCGAGCTTGGGCAGCTGGTGCTCGAACAGCTCCAGCGCGATCCGCACCAGCTCGACGGTCTGCCGCAGGCTCACCCACCGCGAGATGTCCTTGGGCGCGGACCGGAACGCCTCGGCGGTCAGCCGGATCGCCTGCTGCGGGTCGTGCAGCCACGACACGAACCCCGCGACCCCGTTCTGTATCAACAACAACACGCCCGCGCGCTGCTCGGCGGGCATCCGCCGGAACCACGGGAGCTGCTCCTCCATCGCGGCCACGCTGGAGGCCGCCAGGTCGCCGGAGGCGCGCTGCAACGTGCGCAGCGTCTCCTTCGACAACACCGGCAGGACCTCCGAACCGCTCATGAGCACCACCATCGCACACCACCCGGACGTGCCTGCGCGGTCCACCAACGAGTGACACAGCCTGAACCGGAGCGCGACCCGTCCTACCTTCGGGGAACACCCCAGCGACCGTGGGAGGTTGCCCGTGCGCAGGTACGTGTCCGTCGGCTTGGCGCTCGTCACCATGATGGCGACAGCCGTCGTCCCGTCGTTCGCCAGCGCCGACCCGTTGGCGCCGTACACGTCCCAGCAGCTCACCTGGAAACCGTGCAGCGCGAACGTCCCGGCCCTGGAGTGCGCGGACGTCGTCGTGCCGCTCGACTACAGCCGTCCCGAAGCCGACCGCATCTCGGTGCGCATCAGCCGGCTCAAGGCGCAGGACCCGACGCGGCGGCGGGGCGTCCTGCTGCTCAACCCCGGCGGACCGGGCGGGTCCGGCGTCGGCATGCCGGTGTTCCTGGCCAAGACCAAACCGGCGCAGGTCTACGACCTGATCGGGTTCGACCCGCGCGGCGTCGGCGGGTCCACCGCGCTGGCCTGCCGCCCCGCGCCCGACTTCGCCACCGTCGACACCCGGCCGCCCGACTCGGAGTTCCACAAGTGGGCCGCGGAGGCGCAGGCCGCCGAGGACGCGTGCCGGCGCGCGGCGGGCGGCATCCGCCCGCACATCAACACCCCCAACACCGCCCGGGACATGGACGTCGTGCGCGCGGTGCTCAAGGAGGAGAAGCTGAACTACCTCGGCTACTCCTACGGCACCTACCTCGGCGCGGTGTACGGCAGCCTGTTCCCGCAGCGCCTGGACCGCAGCGTGCTGGACTCGTCGGTGCACCCGGAGTGGATCTGGCGCGAGCAGTTCCGGGCGCAGGCGGTGGCGTTCCGGCGCAACGCCGACCTGTGGGCGGCGTGGGCGGCCGAGCACGACGCGGTGTTCGGGCTCGGCGCGACGCCCGAGGCGGTGCTGGCGAGCGTGGAGTCGGTCGCCGCGGCGCTGGCGGTGAAGCCGGTGTCCGGCCAGACGCGCACCACGTTCGACGCGGCCGTGGGCGTCGGCTCCCGCTACCGTCCACTGTGGGCGGACCTGGCGGCCGCGGTGAAGGCGTTGGCTTCGGGTGCGCCGGCGGACACCGCGCGGGTCCTGGCCGACTCGGTCCGGCAGGACCTGGTGCCCGGCGTGTTCAGCACGGTCATCTGCGAGGTCGACTGGCCCACCGACACCGACACGTACTTCGAGGACATGCGGGTGTTCCGCGAGCGCTACCCGTACGGCTTCGGCGTGGTCCGGGCCGCGCCCACGACGTGCACGTACCGGTCGTTCACGCCGCCGGAGCCCGCGGTGGAGCTGAAGCGCGACGGGTACCCGGTGGGTGTGGTCATCCAGGCGGAGGGCGACACGCAGACCCGGTACGAGGGCGGTCCGGCGATGGCGACCCAGCTGGGGCACCAGTTGCTGACCGTGCTGGACGAGGGCCGGCACGGCATCTACGGCGGCGGGAACACGTGCGTGGACCGCGAGGTGGACCGGTACCTGGTGGACGGGGTGCTGCCGGACAGCAGCTCCAACTGCCCGGGCGACCCGCGGCCGGACCCGTCGGTGGCGACCTCGGTCGACCGCGTCCGGTCCTACTTGGACAGCCGCGGCCTGGAGGCCTTCACCGGCCTGTGAACCCCTGCTCGGAAAAGCCCGGCGTGCCCGCGCGCCGGGCTTTTTCACGTCTCCTGAACGCGAAAACGCCCGGCACGCACGAAGCGCGCCGGGCGTTTCCCTCTCCCCGGTCCCCACCGGTGACTCCACTCTGGACTGTCGCCGGCCGAAGTGCCACGTCAGTCACCCTTTCGTGCCACTGCTTCAGGTTGCCGGGTGATGCGGGGTGGGAAACGATCTCGGCAAGCGTTCGACAATCGTTTCCGAGGAGGGGCGTCGCGTGGGCACCCAGATCACTGAAGGACTCGGACAGGCGTGGGCGATGGTGGCCACGTTCGTGCCGAAGCTCCTCGGCTTCCTGTTGGTCCTGTTCATCGGCTGGCTCATCGCCAAGGCGATCGCCAAGGCGGTGGGGTTCCTGCTCAAGCGGGTCGGCTTCGAGCGCCTGGTGGAGCGGTCCGGGTTGCGCGGCGCGATGGCGCAGTCGCCCATCGACGCCTCCGGGCTGATCGTCAAGATCGTGTACTACTTCGTGCTGCTCATCGCGCTGCAGCTGGCGTTCGGGGTGTTCGGCACCGGCAACGCGGTCAGCGTGCTGCTCAACGACGTCATCGCGTACCTGCCGCGGATCGTGGTCGCGATCGTCCTGGTCCTGGTGGCCGCCGCGATCGGCAAGGCGCTGCGCGGGCTGGTGACCGGTGCGCTGGGCGCGCGGCCGTACACGCGGATGCTGGGCGGCATCACGTACGGGTTCATCGTCGCGCTCGGTGTGATCGCGGCGCTGAACCAGCTCGGGATCGCGGTCTCGGTGACCATGCCGGTGCTCATCACCGTGCTGGCGACGGTCGCCGGCGTGATCGTGATCGGCGTGGGCGGCGGCCTGGTGCGGCCGATGCAGCAGCGCTGGGAGGGCTGGCTGGACCGGATGCAGGAGGAGGCCAAGAGCGCGCCCCAGCCGCGGCAGTCGCAGGAGCCGGTGACCCAAGCCCCGACCCGGGTCGGCGCGGGCGCCCGGTCGTCCCAGATGGACACCCCGACCCCGCCCGCCGGCATGCCCGTGCCACCGGCCGACGGTCGCTGACCTGTTTGCGGCTGTCAGCGTCGAGGAGCCCCGTCCGGGATGCCGGACGGGGCTCCCGCACGTCGGGCCTGTCCGGTTTGCCGCTGACCCGCTTTGCCGCTGACCCGCCCGGTCACCGACCGCGCCGCACCCCACCGCTGATCCGCCCGCCGCCGACCGTGGCGCACCCCACCGCTGATCCGCCCGCCGCCGACCGTGGCGCACCTCGCCGCTGATGCGCCCGGCCGCTGATGCGCCCGGCCGCGGGCCGCGCCGCGCACTGCCGCCGGCCCGCCCAGCCGCTGGCCGCGCCGGGCCGCCGTCCTCAACCGCCGTCGTCAACCGCTGCCGGCACCTCGGATCGCCGCTCTCGACCGCCTCGCGGCCGGTCCTCGCGCGCTCCGGGCGCGGCCTCCGGCCCCCGGTTCCATCATCTCACCGGGGGCCGACAAAGCCGGGCGTACTGCCGTCGTAAGGACGCTCGCCTTATCCCGGCCTTACAGCTCGTCCAGGACGTCTTCCCAGCTCACGTACGCGAAGCCGGTGGTCGGCAGGTCGCCCGTCGCGGGAGTGCGCTCGCCGTCGTGGACGACCAGCAAGCCCCCCTCGTACTCGTCTCCCAGGTCGCCCATCACCAACTGGGCGCCGTCCGAGTGCTCGACCGAGTCGTTGCCGTCGCCCGCACCCACGACGAACTCGCCGACGTACCCGTTGCGGCCCGTCCGCTCGTACACCACGAACCGGGAGTCGCCCTGGCTGGAGGCCACCAGGTGGTCGCCGCCGATGGTCAGGCCCTCCGCGTCCGCCTCCAGGTGCCGGCCGCCGAAGCCCGGGTCGGCGCCGGACGCGGAGCACTCCCCGGTCTCCGGGTCGTAGGTCTGCGGCACCCCGAAGGAGCGAACCTTGTCGATCAGCTTCGGCGTCCCGAAACCGGTCGCGGTCAGCGGGATGCGCCAGATGCCGACGTCCTCCTGGGCCGCGTAGAGCACGCGGTTGGCCGAGTCGACGACCATGCCCTCCAGTTGCGGACCCTCGCCCGGCTCGCCGCACGGGGTCCACGAGGTGCCGCCGGGCAGCGGGAAGGTCGACGGGAGGTCCACAGTGGACACGACCTTGGTGCCGACCGCGCCGCCGGCGGCGGGCACGACGTGCAGCAGGGCCACGCGGGTCTCGTTGCGCCGGTTCACCACGACCACCGGCGTGCGGTCGACCCGCCCGGCGGCCAGGCCGTACGCCGTGTGCTGGTCGTCGACCTCCTCCTCGGACGCCGAGAACACCGGCCGCGCGGCCGGGTCGGTCACGTCCCGCACCACGGCCGATCCCGCCGCCGAGCCGCGGCCGTCGATCTCGTACACCCGGACCCGGTCCCGGCCCCGGTCGCTGACGAACGCGAGATCCCGGCGCACCCCGCCGACCAGGACCCGGCTGAGCACGTCGACGTTGTTGTACCGGCCGGGCTTGGCGCCCGGGTTCGGCGGCTGCGGCGCGGGGTAGGTGCCGAGGGTCCGGCCGCGCAGGTCGAACGCCGCCAGGCCGCCCTCCTTCAACGTCCCCAGCACGACGCTGCGCTCGGCCGAGCGCGGGTGGACCCAGATCGCGGGGTCGTCGGCGTCGGCGTTCGCCGGCGCACCGGACGCGTCGCCCACGAACGCACGCGTCTGCGCGACCGGCACCACGACCACCCCGGAGGACGCCACCGCGACGGGCGCGGCGACCAGCAACGGCACCAAAGCCAGGACAAGGGCTCGCATTCGCGGCAACGTACGAGGCACCGATGTACGCCCGCTGAAATCCGGGTGTACGCCGGACCTGTGCCACCGGTCACACGCGGAACAGACCGCAACGAGGTGGTGTTCCGCGCAGTAGACGCTTGGAGGACGCGATGCACGTCTTGCTGGATCAGGGCTTCACCGTCTTCGGCCAGAAGGTGTCCTACGCCGAGTTCATCGGCCAGGTCTTCGCCCTTGTCGTGGTCTACCTGGCTCAACGGCGCTCGCTGTGGACCTGGCCCGTGCAACTGGTGTCGGTCACCCTCCTGTTCGTCGTCTACATCTCGGCGCACCTCGGCGGCACCGCCTCCAGGCAGGTCGTGATCGCGTTGATCACCCTGTACGGCTGGTGGGCCTGGACCCGCCGCCGCGACCCGGTCTTCGGCGTCGTCGTCCGCAAGGGCACCCTCAAGGAACGCCTCGCCATCGCCGCCGCGTTCATCGTCGGCACCTCGGCGTTCGCCCTGGTCCTCGACGCCCTCGACGCCTCCTGGGCCCCGTGGCCGGACGCGGCGATCTTCGTCGGCACCGTGCTCGCCTTCACCCTCCAGGGACTCGGCCTGGTGGAGTTCTGGCTGGTCTGGCTGGTGGTCGACGCGATCGGCGTGCCGCTGCAACTCCAGTCCGGCCTGTACTTCAGCGCGCTGGTCTACACGGTCTTCGCGGTCCTGGTGATCCGGGGCTGGATCGACTGGAACCGCGAAGCGAAGCGAGCCGCCAACACCAGTTCCGCACCCGCCGAGCGGCCCCGCCCCGCCACCTGACCGGCCGCGAGCACCCAGCGCGTCACCGCCCGGCGGAAGCTCTGGCGACGTCCTCCGCCAACCGCCGCAGCTCGGCGTCCAGCGATTCGGGGTTCCGCAGCACGTGGTGCACCGCCCGCTGCACCACCCGGGTCACGTCGTCGTAGTGCGCCGTCCGCGGCCGGTTCCGCGCGCTCCGGACCGCCGCCTCCAGCACCACCAGGTGCGGCAACGGCGCCTGCAACGACGGCTCCTCGTACAGGCTCACCAACGTCGGCGGGTAACCGGCCTGCGTCAGCAACGCCTCCTGGCTCTCCGCCCCCGTCAAGAACCGGATGAACTCCCGCGCGGTCGCCTGATGGGCAGAACACCGCGACACCGCCAGGTTCCAACCCCCCAACGCCGCCGGCCCCGGCAGGGGCGCCATGCCGAACTTCCCGCTCAACGGCGACGCCGCCAACTCCGCCCGCGCGTACGGCCACGTGCGCAGGAACAGCGCCCGCCCCTCCAGGAACTCCTTCAAGCTCGCCGCCTCGTCGTAGCGCAGCGCCTCCTGCGGGATCCAGCCCTGCTTGACGCCGTTCGCCAGCCGCCCGACCCCTGCCCGCGCACCCGGACCACCGAAGTCGGCGGCATCCCCGCCGTGCCCCCACACCGCCTCCAGCACGTTCACCGTCAAGCCCTCGTACTGGCCCAACTGCCCCACGTACCCGGCGATGCCGTACTTCGGCGCGATGGTCGCGGCCTGCCGTTCGAGCTGGTCCCACGACGTCGGAGGGCTCGCCCCCTCCGCCGCCAGCAGGTCGGCTCGGTAGTACAGGACGCCCGCGTCGGCGCGCCACGGCACGGCCCACAGCGTCTCGCCGACCCGCGCCGACTCGACGGCAGCCGGCAGGAACCGGGCCGGCCCGATCTCCGGCTCGGGCAGCCTGGCCAGGTAGTTGGCCTGGGCGAAGGCCGCCGTCCACACCACGTCCAGGGTGACCACGTCGTAGCACTGCGCCCGGGCGTCCGCGCCCCGCCGGCCCGCCAGGTCGCCCGCGCGGGCCATCAGCTGGGCCCGGTAGTCGTCGGTGGGGGTGGGCATCGGCAGGTAGGTCACCTGCTCGACCGAGCTGGCGCGCGCGTTCCACGCCTCCACCCGCTGCTTGATCGGCCCGGACGAGGACAGGTCGTGGCTGTCCACGAACGTGATCCGCCCGCGGCCCTGGTACGCCGGGTCCACCGCCGGCACCCCGCACGCGGCCACCAGCAGCACGACCACCAGCCACCGGATCACGGCCCACCCCACAACTTGTCCGCGACCCAGTCCACGAGATCGACCCCGCCCGACTCCACGCAGTCACCCGGATAAGCCGCGTCGAACGCCCCCAACTGGGTCGTCGCACCACAGGCGCCCGCCGCGAGCCCCACGCCGTAAACGTCCACCGGCCGGTCCACCACGGGGCCGGGACGCGCCGGCGTCGTGGCCGAGGTGATCACCACGATCGGACGCTCCGAACCGTGCCGCGCCACCGCCGTGGCCACCACGTCCCCCGCCGTCTCCGGCGTGAACTCCAGCCGCGCGGCCCCCGGCGACAACGACGCGATCCGATCAGCCAGGGCAAGCGCCGGCCCAGACCCGTCCACGGCGAGCACCACGCCAACGGCGTCGCTCGCCGCCCGCCACGCCGCCCGCGCCGCCGCCGGGTTCACCTCGGGCACCAGCAACGGCGGCTTCCCCAGCCGCACCCGCTGGTGCACGCCCGGACTCCACGCCGCGTCCCGGAACCCGGCACGCCGGAACGCGCCCTGCCCGCCGTCCCCGAGCAGGTGGCCCAGGAACGCCGTCACCGCGGCCTCCCGGCGCTCGTTCGGCGGCCGGTTCCCCCGCCGCACCTCCACGAACGGGTGGTCCAGGTCGAACGTGCCCTCCTGCGGGTACAGCGGCGTCAGGCACGGCAGGTCGTCGCGCCCCACCGCCTTCTCCGACGCCAGCACGGCGACGGCGGTGTCCGGGCACACCGGCCCGGCGGTCGTCCGCAACGCCGCCTCCCGCAGCCGGCGAGCCGCGGTCGGGTCGTCCAGACCGACCTCACCCAACTCGGCCCCCACCACCGCGACCGCCGCCGCCAGAGCCGCGCCCGACGCCGCCGGGTCCACCGCCGCGAGTCGGAACGCCGCCAGGTCCCGCCACCGGAACGACCCGTCCGCCGACGCCCGGCTCGGCGCGACACCGAGCACCAGCGGCGAGCGCGCGACCGTGCCCCGGTCGGCCAGCTCGACGTCCTTGCGCCCGTTGTCCCGCAACACCCGCGCGGCCTCGTCCAGCTCCCACCGCACGTCCGGCAGCCACACGTGCGGCTCGGGGCCGTTGGTGGCCAGGTCGTGGTCCGGCCAGCCCCGGCCGATCGCCTCGACCGACGCCGCCGACGCCCGGGACGTCACGTGCACCTTCGCCCGCTTGCACCCGGTGTCGTCGCGGTAGGCGTCGCCGAAGTCCGCCGCCAGCCCGCGCACCACGTCCGCCTTCTCCGCCGACGACAGCACGTTGACCTGCACCGGCTCCGGGCACGGCACCGGCTCGGGCGCGCGGGCCGCCAGCGCGTCGCACGACAGCGGCACGGCCAGCAGCGGCACCAGCGCCACCACCGACCACCGGGGCCGGGGGAACGACCGGCGAGGCTGCGGCTTGGGGTGGTCCGGGCGGCTGATCCAGGCCTTGCCGTGGACCTCCTTCACGTCCACCGCGACCTCGCGGTAGGAGTCCGGGTCGCACACCGGGTCGTCGCGCACCACGTCCTGGTAGAACCGGTCGGACACGATCAGCGCCAGCTCGCCCGGCCGGCGGCGCAGCTCCTCGCGCAGGGCCGTCGACTCCAGCAGCCGGAACGCCAGCACCAGGCCGTCGCCCATCACGCCGTTGCCGTCGTTGGACACCTCGCCGGAGGTGATCGCGGCGCGCAGCCGGATCACCGCGTCGGGCGCGGCGGCCTTGTTGTGCCGGCGCAGCTGACCGGCGAGCACGTGCGGCAGGGACCCGACGACCCGGCCGTTGGGCACGCCGTGGGGGATGAGCACGAACAGACCGTCGCCCCGGTCCTCGTGGTAGGTGCCGTCCCAGTCGTCGGTCCACGGGATGCCGCACTCGGCGAACGCCCGGATCAGCGCGTCGTACAGGCCGCGCCGCACCGCCTCCTGCACGGTGCGCCCGCGCGCGCCGAAACCGGACACGTCCACGGCCAGCATCGTGCGGTGGACGGCGGGTCGAGGCGTCCCCATTGCCCCCCTCGTCGCCGGGCTCCCCGCGATTCTATGGTGTGGATCACAGGTCTTCACCGCTTTGACGCGGACGGGCGACTCACGGTCAGGGCGTCCTCGGAGGCCCGGAGATCGTCAGGGGGTTCCCAGGACCCGCCCTCCGACCGTTGCGGGCCGCAGAAGGCCGCTCAGGCCGGAAAAACGGCGAACGCCGGGGACTCCACTCGATCAGGTGGAGTCCCCGGCGTTCGCCAGGAGCCTGGGTCAGGCCAGACCGGCGTCCGTGGTGGACGGGCCGGCCGCCGACACGTCGTCGATCTTGTAGCGGCGGGCCGCCTCGACGACCTTCGCCTGGTCGACCTCGCCGCGCTTGGCCAGCGCCTGCAGGGTGGCGACCACGATCGACTCCGCGTCCACCAGGAAGTGCCGGCGCGCGGCCGGGCGGGTGTCGGAGAAGCCGAAGCCGTCGGTGCCCAGGGTGACCATGTCGGTCGGCACGTACGGGCGGATCAGGTCCGGCACCGCGGTCATCCAGTCCGACACCGCCACGACCGGGCCGGCCGCGTCGGCCAGCGCCTGCGTCACGTACGGCACGCGCGGCTCCTGGTCGGGGTGCAGCAGGTTGTGCCGGTCGACCTCCACGGCCTCGCGGCGCAGCTCCGAGTACGACGTCGCCGACCACACGTCGGCCTGCACGCCCCACTCCTCGGCGAGCATCTGCTGCGCCTTGACCGCCCACGGCATCGCCACGCCGGACGCGAGCAACTGCACGCGCGGACCGGCCGCCGCACCGCCCTGCTGGTACCGGTAGAGGCCCTTGAGCAGGCCCTCGACGTCCAGGTCCGCGGGCTCGGCCGGCTGCTGGTACGGCTCGTTGTAGACGGTCATGTAGTAGAAGACGTTCTCGGCGTTCTCGCCGTACATCCGCCGCAGGCCGTCCTTGACGATGTGCGCCACCTCGAACGACCACGCCGGGTCGTAGGCGATCACCGCCGGGTTGGTGTGCGCGAGCAGCAGCGAGTGGCCGTCGGCGTGCTGCAGGCCCTCGCCGGTCAGCGTCGTGCGGCCGGCGGTCGCGCCCAGCACGAAGCCGCGGGCCATCTGGTCCGCCGCCGCCCACAGGCCGTCACCGGTCCGCTGGAACCCGAACATCGAGTAGAAGATGTAGATCGGGATCATCGGCTCGCCGTGCGTCGCGTACGACGTGCCGGCGGCGGTGAACGACGCCGTGGAACCGGCCTCGTTGATGCCCTCGTGCAGGATCTGCCCCTGCTCGGACTCCTTGTACGCCAGCATCAGCTGGGCGTCCACGGACGTGTACATCTGCCCGTTGGGGTTGTAGATCTTCTGCGCCGGGAACATCGAGTCCATGCCGAACGTGCGCGCCTCGTCCGGGATGATCGGCACGATCCGGCCGCCGATCTCCGGGTCCTTGGCCAGGTCGCGGACCAGCCGGACGAACGCCATCGTGGTGGCGACCTCCTGCTTGCCCGAGCCCTTGCGGACCACGTCGTAGACCTTGTCGCCGGGCAGCACCAGCGCCTTGGACTTCGCCCGGCGCTCCGGTACGAACCCGCCGAGCTGCTTGCGCCGCTCCAGCAGGTACTGGACCTCCGGCGCGTCCGGGCCGGGGTGGTAGTACGGCGGCAGGTACGGGTCCAGCTCGTTGTCGGAGATCGGGATGCGCAGGCTGTCCCGCAGGAGCTTCAGGTCCTCCAGGGTCAGCTTCTTCATCTGGTGGGTGGCGTTGCGGGCCGCGAAGTGCGGGCCCAGGCCGTAGCCCTTGATGGTCTTGGCGAGGATCACCGTCGGCTGGCCGTGGTGCTCGGTGGCCGCCTTGTAGGCCGCGTAGACCTTGCGGTAGTCGTGGCCGCCGCGCTTGAGGTTCCACACCTCGTCGTCGCTCATGTGCTCGACCAGCGCCTTCGTGCGCGGGTCGCGGCCGAAGAAGTGCTCCTTGACGTACGCGCCGTCGTTGGCCTTGTAGGTCTGGTAGTCGCCGTCGGGCGTGGTGTTCATCAGGTTCACCAGCGCGCCGTCGCGGTCGGCGTGCAGCAGGGCGTCCCACTCACGGCCCCAGATGACCTTGATGACGTTCCAGCCGGCGCCCCGGAAGAACGCCTCCAGCTCCTGGATGATCTTGCCGTTGCCGCGGACCGGGCCGTCCAGGCGCTGCAGGTTGCAGTTGACCACGAAGGTCAGGTTGTCCAGCTGCTCGTTGGCCGCCACCTGGAGCAGGCCGCGCGACTCCGGCTCGTCCATCTCGCCGTCGCCGAGGAACGCCCACACGTGCTGGTCGGAGGTGTCCTTGATGCCGCGGTCGTGCAGGTAGCGGTTGAACCGCGCCTGGTAGATCGCGTTCATCGGGCCCAGGCCCATGGAGACGGTCGGGAACTCCCAGAAGTCCGGCATCAGCCGCGGGTGCGGGTAGGACGGCAGGCCGCCGCCCGGACCGGCGTGCGAGTGCTCCTGGCGGAAGCCGTCGAGCTGCTCGGCGGTCAGCCGGCCCTCCAGGAAGGCGCGCGCGTACACGCCGGGCGACGCGTGGCCCTGGATGAACACGTGGTCGCCGCCGCCGGGGTGGTCCTTGCCGCGGAAGAAGTGGTTGAAGCCCACCTCGTAGAGGCTCGCGCTGGAGGCGTAGGTCGAGATGTGGCCGCCGACACCCACGCCGGGCCGCTGCGCGCGGTGCACGGTGATCGCCGCGTTCCACCGGATCCACGCACGGTAGCGGCGCTCCACCTCCTCGTCACCGGGGAACCACGGCTCGCGCTCGGTGGGGATGGTGTTGACGTAGTCCGTGCTGGTCAGCGACGGGACGCCGACGTGGCTCTCCCGGGCGCGCTCGAGCAGGCGCAGCATCAGGTAGCGCGCTCGCTGCTGACCGCCGCCCTTGAGCACGGCGTCGAACGACTCCAGCCACTCCGCGGTCTCCTCCGGGTCGATGTCCGGCAGGTGGGCGGCCAGGCCGTCACGGATGACGCGCACCCGTTCGGGAGTGTTCTGCGGGCTCAAGGGATCTCCTCAATCCGGGGTCTCTGGTTCCCATCGTTGCCTTCAAGACACCATCCCGTCACCGCTACCGGTGAGTAGTTCTGGATCGTGTCCCTCGCGCGCGCGAATAGGAGGTATGTAGAGCCTGCCTCATCCGGATGGCGGAAGGCACCCCGGGGTACCCGATGCGGCGTGTCTCGGCCCTTACGGTTGCGCTTGCCTGGTGTGACAGTGTTCGCTAGCCGCGACTGGTAGTGACGTCGCGCGGCAGTCGAACCCGGCTGCCGCTCTTGTGTACTTGGAGGAGTGGAAGCCGTGGTCGCCGCGGAAGACGCCGGCAAGGTCGGTGTCGCCGATAGGCTCGGGATCGACCCGGGCGCTGTGGTCCAGGAAATCGGCTGGGGTGAGGACGTCGACGACGACCTCCGTGCGGCGGTCGAGGAGCGCATCGGCAGCGATCTGCTCGACGAGGACGCCGACGAAGTCGTGGACGTGGTCCTGCTGTGGTGGCGTGAGGACGACGGCGACCTGGTGGACGCCCTGGTCGACGCCATCGGCCCGCTCGCGGACGATGGCGTGATCTGGGTCCTGACGCCCAAGACCGGGCGGCCCGGGTACGTCGAGCCGAGCGACATCGCCGAGGCCGTGCCGACCGCGGGGCTGGCCCAGACCTCCTCCATCAGCGCGAGCGCGGACTGGTCGGCAGTGCGGCTGGTGTCGCCGAAGTCGGTCAAGTCCAAGCGCTGAGACCTGATACTCGGCAGTTCCCACCCGTGCCGCTAGGCTCGACGACGGGCTCCGCGCGGAGCCCGTCTTCTTGGGCTTTGCACTTTTCACTTGGCGGAAGGGCGAGGAATGTCGGTCGAGGTCGGTTCGCAGGCTCCGGACTTCACGCTCAACGACTACAACAAGCAGCCGGTGACGCTGTCGTCGTTCCGCGGCGAGCGCAACGTCCTGCTGGTGTTCTACCCGTTCGCGTTCAGCGGCATCTGCACCGGCGAGCTGTGCCAGGTGCGCGACGAGCTGGCCACGTACGAGAACGAGAACGTGCAGGTCATCGGGGTTTCGGTGGACACGCCGTTCAGCCTCAAGGCGTGGGCGGACCAGCAGGGCTACACGTTCCCGCTGCTGTCGGACTTCTGGCCGCACGGCAAGGTGGCGAGCGAGTACGGCGTGTTCAACGAGGCGGCGGGCCTGGCCAACCGCGGCACGTTCCTGATCGACACCGAGGGCGTGGTCCGCTACGCCGAGGTCAACGCGCCGGGTGAGGCGCGCGACCAGGAGGCGTGGAAGAAGGCCGTCGCCGCGCTGGGGGCCTGATAGCGTTTCCCCCGGTACGCCGCCCGCGGGCGCGTGCCGGTCCGGGCGTGTAGCTCAGCGGAAGAGCACTCGGTTTACACCCGAGCGGTCGCAGGTTCGAATCCTGTCGCGCCCACCGACTGTGTGCTGGTTCACATTTTATTCCCGGGGAGATCGATCGCCCGCGGGCAATTCGCAAAACCTCCGGTGTCCACCATCAGGGTATTGCGGACCGGTAACGCCGACCGGGACGCTGGTCACATGCACAACCCGGAGCTACACGTCAAGCTCCCACCCGATCTGCCGACGGAAAGTTACGAAGGTATCCGTCAAGCCGTGTCCAGCCTGCTGGAACTCTGGGGCGTGGACGACGTGACACCGCAACTGGTCGAGGCGGTGTCGCGGACAGCTTCGGAGTCCCGCGGCTAAGCTGTCCGCGCCCTCGATCAATCCCGTCCCCGCCTGCGGGCCGGCACGGCACCCAGCGCCAGCGCGGCTCCGGCCGTTTGCAGCAACGCCGTCGCGAACTCCAACCACGGGCGATCGGCCGCGACCTGGGCGGCGCGGAGCTGTGGCTCCCGGCGGACGAGGTAGTGCGGCTCGGCCATGTGATCGGCGCAGTTGCGCACCGGCCGACCCATTCGCGAGATCGTCGCCCGGCTGCGGAGCTACTCGTACGAGGTGGACGCGCCCGACGGCGCACACGGCCGGTACACGAAGGCGGACCAGGTGCTCGTCAGCCAGGACGTCGACGGGTTTAACCCGTGGCTGGACCGGACCCAAGCGGTCGGCCACGTTTGCGGAGCGGTTCGCGCGGCTCGGATACGAGGTGCCGGCGTTCGAGCACCTGAACCGGCCGTTGACCCCGCTGTGGGGAGCGCTCCTCGCGACTGGCGGGCTCGCGCTCCTGCCGCCGGGGGCCGAAGTGCCGTTTGCGCACGCGTTGAAGGTGATCCGGTCCGGGTCGTGGCTGTCCGGGACGCGGTCGAGGCGTTGGAAGCTGTCGGGTACCGGGTGCGGCGGAAGGAGGCACAGCACGACGGGTTCGACCGGACCGACTTCGACCTGTTGGACCGGGTGAACACGACCGAACCGGTGGACATGCGGACCCTCGTCCGGGAGGCCCTGTGGTTCGAACTGCCACTGCACGAGGTGGCCGCGCGGCTGGAGCGGATGGGGATGGAGGTGCCCGACCTGGCGATGGAGTTGCCCGCGCTCTTGAAGCGGGTGCCGATGATTAGGGGTTGCCAACGGGGGCTCCTCAGGTGAGAAGCCCCCTATGCCTAACAGCGTTCAGGACGTAGCTTGTCCGCCATGTCGCCCAAGACGGTCGCCGCGGTGGTCGGGGTCGCTTTCTTCCTGGCAGGGCTGTTGATCATGCTGCTGCCGCTGTCCACCGACGCGCCCTCGGGCATCGCGGTGCCCTGCGGGAACAGTCTCGGCATGGGGTTCGACGAGGTCGCGGCCGAGGCCGAGGGTGGGGCGCTGGTCGAGATCTGTTCGCGGCTGCGGGTCGAACGACTCGCGTGGGCGGCGCCGGTGACCGTGTTGGGGGCGCTGCTCGTGGTGGGGGCGGTGGTCGTGCGGCGGAGGTCTGCGGCATAGCGAAGCCCCCGACCACAAGCCGGGGGCTTCGGGAAACCGGAGTGGCCTAGCGGGCCAGCAGGGAGGTGATCTCCTGGGCCGCGCCGCCCGCCTCCAGCAGGTGGCGAAGGTTCTCGGGGAGCACGTCGCCGCGCTTCTGCACGGCCTGCGCGTACAGCCGACCCGCCCGGTACGAGGACCGGACCAGCGGACCCGCCATGACGCCGGAGAAGCCGATGCCCTCGGCGGTCTCCTTGTGCACCACGAACTCCTCCGGCTTCACCCAGCGCTCGACCGGGTGGTGCCGCGGCGACGGGCGCAGGTACTGGGTGATCGTGATGATCTCGCAGCCCGCGTCGTGCAGGTCGTGCAGCGCCTCGGTGACCTCCTCGGGGGTCTCGCCCATGCCGAGGATGAGGTTCGACTTGGTCACCAGGCCGGCCTCGCGGGCCTTCGTGATGACCTCCAGCGACCGCTCGTAGCGGAACGCCGGGCGGATCCGCTTGAAGATCCGCGGCACGGTCTCCAGGTTGTGCGCGAGCACCTCGGGGCGCGAGTCGAAGACCTCGGCCAGTTGCTCGGGCACCGCGTTGAAGTCCGGGATCAGCAGCTCGACGCCCGTGCCCGGGTTGAGCGCGTGGATCTGGCGGACGGTCTCGGCGTACAGCCACGCGCCGCCGTCCTCGAGGTCGTCACGCGCGACGCCCGTGACGGTCGAGTAGCGCAGGCCCATGGCCTGGACGGACTCGGCGACCCGGCGCGGCTCGTCGCGGTCCAGGTCGGCGGGCTTGCCGGTGTCGATCTGGCAGAAGTCGCAGCGGCGGGTGCACTGCTCGCCACCGATGAGGAAGGTGGCCTCCCGGTCTTCCCAGCACTCGTAGATGTTGGGACAACCGGCCTCTTCGCACACCGTGTGCAGGCCCTCGCGCTTGACCAGACCTTTGAGTTCCCGGTACTCGGGACCCATCTTCGCCTTGGTCTTGATCCACGAGGGCTTCTTCTCGATGGGCGTTTGGCTGTTGCGCACCTCTAGGCGCAGCAGCTTCCGACCTTCAGGTACGACGGTCACGGCCTCAACACTACGTCACGCCGGATCGGGCGCGACGCCCGTGAGCTTGGCCGTCAGGTCCCACAACCGGCTCGCGGCCGGCTCGTCCTCGGCCGCCGCCGCGGAGCCCGAACGGGTCGGGTACCCGCGCATCCCGCGGAACCCGTCGGGGCCGTAATACGCGCCGCCGACGACGTCCGGCGCGGTGGCCGCGTAGAGCTGCGGCAACGCCCCCAGCTCGACCGACTGGGCGAAGAAGTCGCTGATCTTGGCCCCGACGGACATGATCGGGTTGCGCCGGGAGCGGGCCATGTTGGTGCTCAGCTCGGTCGCCGTGACGCCCGGGTGGGCCGCGACGGACGTCACGTCCAGGCCCGCGGCGCGGCAGCGGCGCTCCAGCTCGCGCGCGAACAGCAGGTTGGCCAGCTTGGACTGCCCGTACGCGCCCCACGACGTGTAGCGGCGGACCTCGTAGTTCGGGTCGGCGAGGTCGATCGCGCCCATCTGGTGCGCGAGGCTCGACACGGTGACCACGCGTGCCGCCGGGGTGGCCCTGAGCAGCGGCATCAGCAGCCACGTCAGGGCGGCGTGGCCCAGGTGGTTGGTGCCGAACTGGCGCTCGAAGCCGTCGGCGGTGCGGCCCAGCGGCACCGCCATCACCCCGGCGTTGTTGACCAGGACGTCCAGCCGGTCGGTGCGCTCGCGGACGGCCTTCGCGGCGTCGTGGACCGAGCCCAGGTCGGCCAGGTCCAGCTCGACCAGCTCGGCCTTGTCCCCGACCCGCTCCAGCGCGCGCTGCCCGCGTTCAGGGGACCGGCAGGCCATCAGGACGCGCGCGCCCTTCCCGGCCAGCACCTCGGCGGTGCGCAACCCGAGACCGGAGTTCGCCCCGGTCACGAGCACGGTCCGGCCGGTCTGGTCGGGGATGTCCGCCTCGGTCCACTTCGCCATGGTCACCACCCAACCGCAAGTCAGGCGCTCTTGGCGAGCCTGGTGTGGCGGGCCGGCGCCTTGGCCCGCGGCGCGTTGCGGATGAGCGCCAGGAACGCGGCGCCGACCTTGGCGATCTCGTCGGACGGCTCGGTGAGGTCCGCCAGCCCGGCGGTCAGGGCCAGCATCCGCTGCTCGCGCTCGATCGCGTCCTGCGCGGTCAGGTGCTCGTCCAGCACCGCGCGCAGCACGGGCTGCTCGGCGGCCAGCGCGCGCCAGGTGTGGGCGACGGTCTCGACGCGGTCGCCGGCGTCCTCCAGCGCGACGCCGAGGCGCCCGGTGAGCTGCTGCATCCACCGGTAGTGCAGGGCCGCGAGCAGCTCGCTCTCGGTGGCGAACAGGTCGCGGTCGAAGGTCAGGGGCGCCGCGGGATCCCCCGCCGCGGCGTCTAGCACGGCGTCCAGAGCGTCGCGCCGTCGGTAGAAGTCGGTCCAACCCATGATCACGCCCTCCTCTCGTGACGCGGCTCATACCTGAGGTCTTTGGCATACCGCCGGTATGGCCGATGGGACGAACATACCACGAGTACGTACCGTCGGTATGTCGTACGGTTGTGAACGTGGTGACAGTGCGGTCCAGGCGTGTCGAGTACTCGGAGTCCACCAGGCAGGCACTGGTGGACAGTGCCGTCGAGCTGTTCACCAAACGGGGGTACGCCGGCACGTCCCTGGACGAGGTCGCCAAGCGGGCACGCCTGACGAAAGGCGCGCTGTACCACCACTTCAGCGGCAAGCAGGCCCTGTTCGAGGCCGCGTTCGACTCGGTCGAGAACGCCTTCATGCGCAAGCTCGGCGAGATCGTCAGCGCTCCCGGCGACCCGTGGGACACGGCCATCGCGGGGCTGCGGGCGTACGTGCGGGTGTGCCTGGAGCCGTCCTACCAGCGCATCGTGATCCACGAGGCTCCGGTGGTCATGGGCTGGGAGCGGTGGCGGGAGGCCGAGGAGCACTTCAGCTACGGCCTGCTCCGGTCGACCATCGAGGTGCTGATCACCAGCGGCGAGCTGGAGCAGCTGCCGGTGGAGACCATGGCCCGGTTGCTGTTCGGGTCGCTGTCGGCCGGGGCGAGCATGATCGCCGGGGCGGCGGATCCGAAGAAGGCCAGTGCGGAGGTGGAGCGGACCATCGTGCGGGTGGTCGAGGGATTGCGCGTCAACGGCACTCCCCGCCCGGCCGAGCCGGCCCGAGAGCACCGCTCCCGCTCACGCCGCCGCTGAGGTCGCGGGAGCGGTCCCGCCGGGCGGATAGGTTGGGGGGTGTGGAACTGCGTATCTTCACCGAGCCCCAGCAGGGGGCGTCCTACGACGACCTGCTCCGAGTCGCCCGTACCGCCGAAGACGCCGGGTTCGGGGCCTTCTTCCGCTCCGACCACTACCTCAAGATGGGCTCCGCCGACGGCCTGCCCGGCCCCACCGACGCGTGGATCACGTTGGCCGGCCTGGCGCGCGAGACCAAGTCCATCCGGCTCGGCACGTTGGTGACCGCCGCCACCTTCCGGCACCCCGGACCGCTGGCCATCTCGGTCGCGCAGGTGGACCAGATGTCCGGTGGGCGGGTGGAGTTCGGGCTCGGCTCCGGGTGGTTCGAGGACGAGCACACCGCCTACGGGTTGCGGTTCCCGACGCTCGGCGAGCGGTTCGAGGTGTTCGAGGAGCAGCTGGAGATCGTCACCGGGCTGTGGGGCACGCCGCTGGGCGAGACGTACTCCTTCGAGGGCAAGCACTACACGCTCACCGACTCGCCCGCGCTGCCCAAGCCGGTCCAGAAGCCCGTGCCCGTGGTGGTCGGGGGCAAGGGCGCCAAGCGGACGCCGGCGCTGGCGGCCCGGTTCGCGACCGAGTTCAACCTGCCGTTCGTGGGCATGGACTTCGCCGCCGAGCAGTTCGAGCGGGTGGCCGCCGCGTGCCGGGACATCGGGCGGGACCCGGCGACCATGACGCGTTCGGTCGCCCTCACCGCCTGCGTCGGCCGGGACGACGCCGAGGTCGCCAAGCGGGCCGCCGCGATCGGGTGGGACTTCGACGAGCTGAAGGCCAACGGGCTCACCGGCACCGTGGCCGAGGTGCAGGACCGGCTCGGGCAGTGGCGGGAGCGGACCGGGATCTCGCGGGTCTACTTCCAGGTGCTCGACCTCGCCGACCTCGACCACGTCGAGCTGATCGCGAGCGTCACGCCCTGAGCTGACCGGCCACGTCGGAAGCGGCGGTGAGCAGGACGAGCACGGGCACGGTCGCCGCGCTGCGCAAGCGGTAGCTGCCGCGCTTGTCCTGCTCCACCACGCCGGAACCGGTCAGCGCCTTCAGGTGGTGGTAGAGCTGCCCGGTGGACCCCAGCCGGGCCGTCTCCTGGAGCGCCGCCGCCGGCTGGGGACCCTGGGCCAGCAGGCAACGGACGATGTCCACGCGGGCGGGGTGCGCCAACGCCGCCAGCACCTCGATGCGCGGCCGGTCCGCCAGGGACAGGGCACGTTCGGGCGTCACGTCGATGCGCCACGACACCCGGCCGCCGCCCAGCGAAACCCGTCCGCCGTAACCCAGTTCGCCGCCGCCGTCGTCGCTCTCGGGCAGCACGACGGTCTCCCGCTCCTCACCCTCCAGCGCCGCCACGCGCTGCTCCAGCTCGGCCAGCCGTCGCACCAGGTCCACCCCGGTCATCCTACGTAACCGCCACCTGGAATCCCCGCAGCGCAGCGGGGTCCAGCAGGGCCGAACGGACCAAAGCCGGCAGGTCGCCGGACCACTCCTGGGCCAGCGCCACCCCGGTGCCCAGACGACCGTCCGCCCACCGCACCCGCACCGCCACGGTGATCGCGCCCGCCATCGAGTCGACCAGCTCACCGACCACCACGTCGGAGTCCTGAGGGCCTTCGAGGTGCCGGACTGCCGCCGGGTCGAGGTTGCGCAGCAGGCGGTGCAGGTCGGCCGCGGTGCCGTGCGCCAACGGTCGGCGGGACGTGGGAGCGGTGGGGGAGCGGCCGATGGCTTCCAGCTGGAGCCGCGGGTCGGTCAGGTACTGGGCGGGGTCGACGGGGCGGCCCAGGGTGAGCTGGAGCCACTCGGCGAGGAAGGACGGAGTGGGGGCATCGGGCCAACCCAGGCGGGCGGCCACGGCCTTCAGGTAGGGCTCGCCGAGCAGGGCGCGCAGGTGGTCGGCGGCGGCGTGGTCGTCGAAGAGAGTCATCACCGCGGCCAGGTCGTCCAGCGTGACGGTGGCGTGCGGGTCGTCGGCGACGACGCCGTTGGTCGACTTGGTGCCCAAGTGGCGCAGGGAGGCCGAGTGCGGGCCAGTCGAGTAGCGCTCCCACTCGTGGACGGGGACGCGTTGCCCGGGGGAGATCAGGCCCTCGGCCACGGCTCGGCCGTAAGCGGCCAGGTGCACGACGCGGACGGCCGACGTGAGCGGTAGGAGGGCGTGGGGGCGGTGGCTGAACCGGCCGCCGCGGCCGTCATCCAGGACGAAGGCGATCTGCTTCCGGGGCGACGCGGTGGCGACGGCAGGCAGGAGCAGGGTGCCCGCGCACGCGGTGAGCAGCGCCCGTCGGGTCAGGTGCACGACGACACTCCCCTCGGGTAGTCCGTAATTCCGGAATACTAGAGGGGAGGTCGAGGGGGTGTCAGCGGCTTTGGACGGCGAACGTCACGCCCGGCGCCACCGGCTCCGGACGCGGCAACGTCCGGTCGGTCAGCGGCAGGTCGCCGTTCAGCGCGTCGATCACCGCGTCCCGGGCCAGCGGCAGCACCTCGGCCACCGTCACGTCCCGGTCCAGCTCGTGCGACAGCGACGCCACCCCGGCGTCCCGGATGCCGCACGGGACGATGTCCTCGAACGCGCCCAGGTCGGCGTTGCAGTTGATCTCGAACCCGTGCATGGTCACGCCGCGCTGCACCCGGATGCCGATCGCGGCCACCTTGCGCTCGATCCCGCGCTCGTCCGCCGGGATCCACACGCCGCTGCGGCCCTCGACCCGCCCGGTGTGCACGCCGAGCTGGTCGCACACGTGGATCAGGGCCTGCTCCAGCCGCCGCACGTACTGCACGACGTCCATCGGCTCGGCCAGCTCCACGATCGGGTAGCCGACCAGCTGCCCCGGCCCGTGCCAGGTGATCTTGCCGCCGCGGTCCACGTCGATGACCGGGACGTCCCCGCCGACCGGTCGCTCGTCGGGCTCGGTCCGCCGCCCGCACGTGTACACCGGCGGGTGCTCCAGCAGCAGGAGGGTGTCCCCCGCGGCCCCGTCCGCGCGCGCCTCGACGAGTTCGCGCTGGAGGTCCCACGCGGACAGGTAGTCGATGGTGCCCAGCTCACGCACGTCGATCGGGTCGGAGGACGTGCGGCAGGAGAGTTCGCGACTGCTCACGGCTCGACCCTACGCCCACCGCCCGGCACCCCGGCGACCGGCAGCAGGCCCAACGCGAGCGCCGCCACCAGGCCCACCCCGGTCGTGGCCAGCACCGCGCCGACCGTGTCGGTGAACCAGTGCATCTCCAGCACGACCCGGCTCGCCGCCGTCAGCACCACCGCCGTCACCGAGGCCGCCACCACCCACCGCACCATCGTGGGCCGCAGGTGCGCGCACAGCACGACCGCCGTCACGGACACCGCGGTCACCGCCGTGACGTGCCCGCTCGGGTAGGACGGCAGGTCGTACTCCACCGGCCGGACCCGCAGGTAGAACCACCGGGCCTGCACGGTCGCCCAGCACACCGCGAGCAGCACGGCCGCTTTGAACACCAGCACGTCCCGCGCCAGCAGCGCCCGCAGCACGAGGCTGACCAGCGCGATCGTGGCCAGGCCGGGGCTGAGCACCAGGCTCACCACGTCCGCCGCCCGCTCGAAGCCCGGCCCCAGCCCGATGGCCGCGCCGCGCAGCGCCGAGTCCAGTTCGGGCGGCGCCCCGTCGACCGACACGCCCAAGACCACCGACGCCAGCGCGAGGACCGCGCCGACGGACGCCGGGAACGCTCGCCTCACGCGGTCACGGCCGCGGCGACCGCCGCGCCCAGGGCCGGGTGCAGGAAGTGGAACCCGTGGCGCTCCAGGACCTTCGGCACGGCCCGCTGCCCCGCGAGCACGCCCTCCTCGGCGATCTCGCCCAGCACCACCTTGAGCACGAACCCCGGCACCACCCACGGCGTCGGCCGGTGCAGCGCGTGCCCGACCGTCCGGGTGAACTCGGCGTTGGTGACCGGGCTGGGCGCGGTGAGGTTCACCGGCCCGTGCACGTCGTGCTCCAGCACGAACTGGATCGCCGCGATCGTGTCGTCCAGGGAGATCCACGGCATGTACTGCCGCCCGTCGCCCAGCCGACCGCCGAGGCCGAACTTGAACAGCGGCCGGACCGCGCCGAACAACCCGCCCGACGGGCTGATCACCAGGCCGGTCCGCAGCCGCACGACCCGCTGCGACTCGGCGGCGGCGGTCGCGGCCTCCCAGCGGCGGCACAGGTCGGCCAGGAATCCCGAGCCCGCCGGCGCGGACTCGTCGACCACCGCGTCCCCGGTGTCGCCGTAGTACCCGATCGCGCTGGCGTTGACCAGCACCGGGATCCCGTGCTCGGCCACCGCGGAGGCCAGCACCTCGGTCGGGATGGTCCGGCTGTCCAGCAGCACCTGCTTGCGGGCGTGGTTCCACCGCTTGTCCGCGACGCCCGCGCCGCACAGGTTCACCACGGCGTCGACGCCGTCCAGCGCGCCCGGGTCGATCCGCCCGGCCGGCGGGTCCCAGCCGCGCTCGTCGGGCGCCGCCGGCCGCCTGCGGACCAACCGCAACACCTCGTGCTCGGCCCCGCGCAGCGCGGCGACCAGGCTGGTGCCGAGGAACCCGGACGACCCCGCGATCAGAACCCGCATACCGGTGATCGTCTCGCACGGTGTGCCGTGTTGCACAGCAGCGGCAGTGTTGCCGGCGCCACACAAACGCCGAAGGGCCGCCCCGAACTGCTCACCGGGGCGGCCCTTCCGAGTGCGTGCTACAGGCCCAGGTCGGCCTCGAACGCGCCCTCTTCCAGGCGGTTCTTCATCGTGGTCAGGAAGCGGCCCGCGTCCGCGCCGTCGACCAGGCGGTGGTCGTAGGTCAGCGCGAGGTAAGCCATCGACCGGATCGCGATGGTGTCGTCGCCGTTCTCGTCGGTGATCACGACCGCGCGCTTCTTGACCACGCCGACGCCCAGGATGCCGACCTGCGGCTGCTGGATGATCGGGGTGTCGAACAGCGCGCCGTTGCTGCCCAGGTTGGTCAGCGAGAACGTGCCGCCGGTCAGCTCGTCCGGGGTCAGCTTGTTCGCCCGGGCGCGCGACGCGAGGTCGTTGATCTTGTGCGACAGGCCCGCCAGGTTCAGGTCGCCCGCGTTCGCGATCACCGCGTTGAGCAGGCCGCGCTCGGTGTCGATCGCGATGCCCAGGTGCTCGGCGCCGTGGTAGACGACCTCCTTCTTCTCCTCGTCGATCGAGGCGTTCAGCACCGGGTGCTGCTTGAGCGCCTCGACGGCCGCCTTGGCGAAGAAGGGCAGGAACGTGAGCTTGGTGCCCTCGCGCTGCTCGAACGCCGCCTTGGCCTTGCCGCGCAGCCGGGCGATCTTGGTGACGTCCACCTCGAACACCTGGGTGAGCTGCGCGGAGACCTGGAGCGACTCGCGGGTGCGCTGCGCGACGATCTGGCGCAGGCGCGGCAGCTTCTGCACCGTGCCGCGCTTGCCGCTGTTGTCCACGGCCGGGGTGGCGACCCGCTGGGCGGGCGCGGAGGCGGCCGGGGCGGCGGGGGCGGCCGGCGCGGGAGCCGGGGCCTTGGCGGCCTCGACGGCGGCCAGCACGTCCTGCTTGCGGATGCGGCCGCCGACGCCGGTGCCCTTGAGCGTGCCGAGGTCGATGCCGTTCTCGGCGGCGAGCTTGCGCACCAGCGGCGTCACGTACGGCTGGCCGTTGGACTCCTCCGCGGAGGCGGGAGCGGCAGCCGGGGCGGACGCGGCCGGGGCGGCCTGCGGCGCCGGGGCGGCCTGCGGCGCCGGGGCGGCCTGAGCCGGAGCGGCGGCCTGCGGGGCCGGGGCGGCCGGTGCGGGCTTCGGCGCTTCCTGGGCCGGGGCGGGCGCGGGAGCCGGAGCCGGGGCGGCCTGCGCGGCCGGGGCGCCGGAGCCGATGACGGCGAGCCGGCCGCCGACCTCGACGGTCTCGTCCTCGCCGGCGGTGATCTCCAGCAGGGTGCCGGCGACCGGGGACGGGATCTCGGTGTCGACCTTGTCCGTCGACACCTCCAGCAGCGGCTCGTCGACCTCGACCGAGTCGCCGACCGACTTCAGCCAGCGGGTCACGGTGCCCTCGGTGACGCTCTCGCCCAGCGCGGGCATGGTCACCGGCGTGCCCTCGGCGGCACCACCGGACGAGGCCGGAGCGGGCTGGGCAGGCGCCGTCTGCGGCTCGGGCTGCGGGTCCGGCTTGGCCTCCTCGGCGGGGGCCTGCGGGGCGGGCGTCTCGGCCGGGGCCGACTGCTGCGCCGGGGCCGCGCCGGAGTCGTCGCCGTCGCCGATGACGGCGAGTTCGGCGCCGACCTCGACGGTCTCGTCCTCCTGGGCGACGATCTTCTGGAGCACGCCGGCCGCCGGGGACGGGATCTCGGTGTCGACCTTGTCGGTGGACACCTCCAGCAACGGCTCGTCGACCTCGACGCGGTCACCCTCCTGCTTCAACCAGCGGGTGACCGTGCCCTCGGTGACGCTCTCGCCGAGTGCGGGCATTTGGACGGAGAAGGCCATCGTTCGCTGACTCCTCGTGCGTGGGTCGTGGATCGGCTGACTTGGGTGGGGACGGTCAGCCGTGCACGTGCAGCGGCTTGCCGGCCAGGGCGAGGAAGGCCTCGCCGAGGGCTTCAGTCTGGGTCGGGTGGGCGTGGACCAGCGGGGCCACGTCCTCGGGGTAGGCCTCCCAGCTGTAGATCAGCTGGGCTTCGCCGATCAGCTCGCCGACCCGCTCGCCGACCATCGTGACACCCACCACCGGCCCGTCGGGGGCCTTGACCAGCTTGACGCCGCCGGCGGTCTTCAGGATCTGGCTCTTGCCGTTGCCCGCGAGGTCGTAGACGAACGTCTCCACCGAGCCGTACTTCTCCTTGGCCGCCGCCTCGGAGAGGCCGACCGAGGCGACCTCCGGCTTGCAGTAGGTGACACGCGGGATGCCCGCCTCGTCGATGACCTTGGGGTTCTGCCCGGCGATCTCCTCCGCGACGAAGATGCCCTGCTGGAACCCGCGGTGCGCGAGCTGCAGTCCGGGCACGATGTCGCCGACGGCGTAGACGTTCGGGAGGTTGGTGCGCAGGCGCTCGTCGGTGACGACGAACCCGCGGTCGATCTTGACGCCGGCCTCCTCGTAGCCGTGGCCCGCGGTGTTCGGGCCGCGGCCGACGGCGACCAGCAGGAGGTCCGCGTCGAGCACGTCGCCGGACTCCAGGGTCACCGAGACGCCGTTGTCGGTCTGGGTGGCGCCGGTGAACTTGACGCCGGTCTTGAACTTGATGCCCCGGCGGCGGAAGGCCCGCTCCAGCTGCTTGGACGCGTACTCGTCCTCGGCGGGGACCAGGCGGGGCAGGGCCTCCACGATGGTCACGTCCGCGCCGAACGAGGCCCACACGCTGGCGAACTCGACGCCGATCACGCCGCCGCCGAGCACGACGACCTTCTCCGGGATGAAGTCCAGGTTCAGCGCCTGGTCGCTGGTGATGACCCGGCCGCCGATCTCCAGGCCGGGCAGGCTGCGGGCGTAGGAACCGGTCGCCAGCACGATGTTCTTGCCGGTGTAGCGCTGCCCGTCGACCTCGATGGTGGTGCCGCCGACGAACCGGCCCGCGCCCTCGACCAGGGTGACCTTGTTCGCCTTCACCAGGCCCTGGAGGCCCTTGTAGAGGCGGCTGACCACGCCGTCCTTGTACGAGTTGACGCCCGCGATGTCGATGCCCTCCAGCGAGGACTTCACGCCGAACTGGTCGCCCTCGCGGGCGTTGTCCGCGACCTCCGCCGCGTGCAGCAGCGCCTTGGTGGGGATGCAGCCGCGGTGCAGGCACGTGCCCCCCAGCTTGTCCTTCTCGACCAGGACGACGGACAGGCCTAGCTCCGCCGCGCGGAACGCGCAGGCGTAGCCGCCCGAGCCGCCACCGAGGATCACAAGGTCGGCGGAGGTGTCGGTCACGGGATCTCCCTGGAGAGCTTGATGCCTTACTTCGCGCGGGTGCGCGCGGGTGGTTGCCATCTTGTCACTAGTTCGCGAACGACGGCGACGCGGTGTCCTGTTGGGAGGATTTGGCCGCGCCTTCACACGCCCGCCGGCACCATGGTCGGCAGGAGTCTGCGCAGGAGGTGGCCCGGTGGGCCTGTTCGACCGTTTTCGCAGGAAGCAGCGCCCGGGCGTGCTGCGGACCTCCACGTCCGCGGACACCGGTCACCTGGAGAAGTGGGCGGCGGAGCGGCGCGGGGTGGAGGCGTACGTCGAGCCCAAGACGACCGTGACGGAAACCACGGTCGTGCTGGTCGCGCACGACGGCGAGTGGACCCGGCGGCGCATCGACGGCACCGAGGGCGCCCGCAGGCTGGCCAAGAAGCTGGGCATCCCGATCTACGACGCCGGGATCGTCGGCTACCCGAAGCGGATGCGCGAGTACAGCCGGCGCAAGAACCAGGGTTAGGCCAGCCCGTTCCACAGGGTCTCGACGAGCTTTTCCGGGTCCGACTCCCACTCGGTGAAGAAGCTGAGAAAAGCGTGGTACTGGCACGTCCCGAGGATCAGGTCCGCACTCGCCTGCGGGTCTGATTCCGGGGACAGCCGGCCCTTTTCCTGCTCGGCGCGCAGGTAATCGCCCAGCGCCTTCGCGGGCACGTGCGGACCAGTCCCACGCTGCTGCAACGCCTCGTTGTGCGCGGCGAGCAGTGATGGCTCGGAGAAGATCGACGCGGCGATGGGAAACGTTTCGGTATAGAAACCGATGGCCGTTTCGGCCACGTGGATCAGCGTTTTCTTCAGGTTGCCTTCGCCCGGCCGCAGGCTCGTGATGAGTGCGGTGAGATCGCGCGGCGTCCGTTCCTTCAGAACGGCCAGGAACAGGTCCGTTTTGTCCTGGAAGTGCTTGTAGAGCGCCGCTTCCGACAGGCTCGCCGCCTTGGCGATCTCCTTGGTGGTCGCCCGGGCCAGCCCCTTGGTCCGCATGACGTGGGCCGCCGCGTCGAGGATGCGGTCGCGTGTGGTCATGTGGTAACCCTAGTGGTTAGTGAGTACTCACCAACCAGCCGAGGGGGACCAGGTGGAGATCATCGTGTTCGGGGCTACCGGCGGCACGGGCGTCCACGTCGTGGCGCAGGCGAGGGAAGCGGGCCACCACGTGACGGCAGTGGGGCGCTCGGCGAACGGCAACGACGTGGTGGCGGACGTGCTGGACCCGGAGTCGATCGCACCGGTGATCGCCGGCGCGGACGCCGTGGTCACGGCCATCGGCACCAGGGGGAGGGGGCCGACCACCCTCCAGGAGGACAGCACCCGCAGCATCGTGACGGCGATGAAGCAGTCCGGCGTCCGGCGCTTGATCGTGGTCAGCAACAGCGGCATGACCGTGGACGACCAGGACACCGCCGTCAGCCGCTACCTGGCCAAGCCCGTCCTCCGCCAGGTCTTGAAACACCCGTGGGCGGACATGGCCGCGATGGAGGAGGTCGTGCGCTCCAGCGGTCTGGACTGGACGATCACCCGCCCGCCGCGGCTCACCAACGCCCGGCGCACGGGCAAGTTCCGCACCGCGACCGGCACGAACCTCAGGGGCGGCAACAACATCTCCCGCGCGGACCTGGCGTCCCTGATCATCACGTGCCTGGAAGACCCGGAGACGATCGGCCAGTCGATCGCCATCGGCTACTGAACGGAACGGGGCCGCGCCAGAACGGCGCGGCCCCCGTCACGAACTCGCGAACTCAGCCGTTCGCGGCGATGTCCGCCAGCACTGCGGCCAGCGTCCGCACCGGCACGCCCGTGCCGCCCTTGGTGGTGTACCCGTAGGCACCGCCCGCGTGGTAGGACGGCCCCGCGATGTCCACGTGCGCCCAGGTGACGCCCTCGGCCACGAACTCGCGCAGGAAGATCCCCGCCGCCAGCATCCCGCCGAAGCGGTGCCCGGCCACGTTGGCGATGTCCGCCAGGCGCGAGTCCAGGTCGGCGCGCAGCTCCTCCGGCAGCGGCATGGACCAGGCCTGCTCGCCGACCGCCCGGCCGATCTCCGCGACCCGGTCGCGGAAGGCGTCGGTGCCCATTACGCCGGCGGTGCGCTTGCCCAGGGACACGACCTGCGCGCCGGTCAGCGTGGAGGTCTCGATCAGGTAGTCCGGCTCGTCCTCGCACGCCCGCACGATCGCGTCGGACAGCACCAGGCGGCCCTCGGCGTCGGTGTTGAGCACCTCGACGGTCTTGCCGCCGTACATGGTGAGCACGTCACCCGGCCGGTAGGCGCTGCCGGACGGCATGTTCTCCGCCAGCGGCGCGTACGCGGTGACCTCCAGCGGGTACTTGAGCTTGGCGGCCAGCACGACCGTGGCGACGACCGCCGCCGCGCCGCTCATGTCGGAGGTCATCTCGTCCATGCCCGCGGCGGGCTTGATCGAGATGCCGCCGGTGTCGAACGTGATGCCCTTGCCGACCAGGGCGACCTTCTTGCCCGCCTTCGGCCCCTTGTAGGAGATCCGGACCAGGCGCGGCGGGCGGGACGAGCCGCCGCCGACGCCGAGGATGCCGCCGAAGCCCTGCTTGCGCAGCGCCTTCTCGTCCAGCACCTCGACCTCGACGCCGTCCAGGCCCTTGGTCAGCGCGACCGCCCGCTCGGCGAAGGAGGCCGGGAACAGGTCGTTGGGCGGGGTGTTGATCAGGTCGCGGGCGGTCGAGACGGCCTCGGCGATCAGGGTGGACGCCTTCAGGGTGGCGCGGTGCGGCTTGAGGTTGCCGGTCACCGCGAACTCCACGCGACCGACCGGGGCGTCGCCGGCGGAGGTCTTGTAGGCGTTGAACTGGTACGCGCCCAGCAGCGTGCCCTCGACCGCGGGGCCGAGGTGCAGCGCGGACAGCGTGCTGACGGCGCGCTTCTTGCCGGTCAGGGCGCGGGCGGCGGCACCGGAGGCGCGGCGCACCTGCTCCTCGGTGACCGTGCCGTCGTCGCCCGGCTTGCCCAGGCCGACGGCGATCACGACCGGGGCCGCGGTCTTGCCGAAACTCGGCAGGGACACGACCTCCTCGGCCTTGCCGGTGGCGCCCAGGGTGGACAGCACTTCCACCAGGCCGCCGTCGAACGCGGCGTTCACCGCATCGGCCGCACCCGCGAGGGCGAGTCCGTCCGGTCCCTGGAGGGTGCCCACGACCACGGCGTCCGCGGTCGTGGTGCTCGGGTCACTGTCGGTGATGGCCAGCTTCGGCGGGGTCACTGCGGCTCCTCGACGTGGGTCCTCCCGGCACTTCCTGGTCGTGCGGCGGGAACTTGGGCGGATCGAGACTGAGGTGGATCGTGACGAATGCTAAAGGTCCCGTTCACCGCGGCGTCCCCCGCACTGTCGATAGCGGGGAGTAACAATTAACACGATCAGGCGTCAGCCCCACGGGCGTTCGCGCTCACCCGATCCATCTGGGACCGTAAGGCGGTGACAGTCACGCCCCGTGCCGGGGCCGTGGTGCTCGCGCTCGGCGCGACGCTGGGCGTCGGAGTCTTCACCGGACTCGCCCCGGCCGCCGCCCTCGCCGGCCCCTGGTTCCTCTTCGCCCTGCTGCTCGCCGCGCTCACCGCGCTGTGCTGCGCGTTCTCCACCGCCGACCAGCACCGCGCGTACCCCGACGCGCCCGGCGGGTACGCCTACATCCGCAACCAGCTCGGCCCGTGGCCGGCCCGCATCGGCGCCGCCGCTCACCTGATCGGGAGAGCCGGTGTCGCCGCCGCCCTGGCCGGCACGTTCGGGGCGTACGTCTTCCCCGCCGACCGCACGCTCGCCGGCCTGGCCCTGCTCATCGGCACCGCCGCCCTCGGCCGGCACGTCCGGGGCCGCGTCGGCTGGGCGGTCGCGGCCGTCGTCGTGGGCGTCCTGGCCCTGGTCGCCCTGGTCGGCTTCTCAGTGGCCCCGCCGGACAACGCCGCCGCCCCGGCAGCGGGCTTCGACGGCATCATGGGCGCCGCGTCGATCTTGTTGATCGCCTTCACCGGCTTCGAACGAGTGACCGCACCTCACCCGAACGAGCCAACTTTCCCGGCGAAAACCCTCCACGTGGCGATCCCGGTCCTCATCGGTGTCGCCCTGATGATCACAGCCGTGGTCGGCTTCGCGCTCTTGCGCCAACTGGGCGCGCCCAGGCTCGCACTGTCACCAGCACCACTCCGGGACGCCCTCGTAGCCGCAGACGGAACCGCTGTGATCCCACTGCTCACTTTCGGCGCGGCAGTGGCGGCCGTCGCCTCCCTCTCGTGGGTGCTGGGCAGCGCGCGCCGCACGTTGACCGGCCTCACCGAGACCGGCGACCTGCCTCCGATCCGCTCCGGCTGGCCGCTGGACGTGATCGGCACCGCCCTGGCCGCCGCCGCGTTCCTCCTCCTGCCCACGACCACCGCCCTGGCCGTCGGCGCGTGCGCCACCGCCTTCTACTACGGCTTCACGAACGCCGGCGCACGTGTCCTGCTGCACGAGGACCGCACGTGGTCCATGCGCACGGCGTGCATCGGTCTGGGCATGTCGGTCCTGCTGGCCATGAGCGCGCCCGCCGAGGCCCTGGTGATCACCGTGGTCGGCATCGCCCTGGGTACCGGCCTGCTCGCGCTGGGGCGCCTGCGCCAGCCGGTCGGGTAAAGCTCGGACGTCCGAGCGTCGGGACAGCGATTTTCCGCTGTCCCACCAGCGGCTACTGTGCTGACATGACGACCGCGTTGCCTTTCACCCGGACCCCCAACCCGACGCCGGCGACCCCGGAGCGGGTCGCGGAGGTACTCGCCAAGCCGGGCTTCGGGCAGCACTTCACCGACCACATGGTGACGATCCGCTGGAACCGCGACAAGGGCTGGCACGACGCCGCTGTCGAGCCCTACCACTCGCTGGAGCTGGACCCGGCGGCAATGGTGCTGCACTACGGCCAGGCGATCTTCGAAGGGCTCAAGGCGTACCGCCGGCCCGACGGCTCGATCGCGTCCTTCCGCCCCGAGGCGAACGCCGCGCGCTTCCGCGCGTCGGCCCGCCGCATCGCCATGCCCGAGCTGCCCGACGAGCTGTTCCTGGAGTCCATCCGGCAGCTCGTCGAGGTGGACGCCCGGTGGGTGCCCTCGGTCGCCGAGGAGTCGCTGTACCTCCGGCCGTTCATGTACTCGACCGAGAAGGGCCTGGGCGTGCGGCCCGCGAACGAGTACCTCTACGTGCTCATCGCCTCGCCCGCCGGCTCGTACTTCGCGGGCGGCCTGAAGCCGGTGACGGTGTGGCTGTCCACCGAGTACGTCCGCGCGGCCCCCGGCGGCACCGGCGCGGCGAAGTTCGCGGGCAACTACGCGGCGTCCCTGGTGGCCCAGGCCCAGGCCGCCGAGCAGGGCTGCGACCAGGTCGTGTGGCTGGACGCGGTGGAGCGGCGCTGGGTGGAGGAGATGGGCGGGATGAACCTGTTCTTCGTCCTCGGCTCCGGCGCGGACGCCCGCATCGTGACCCCCGAACTGTCCGGCGCGTTGCTGCCCGGCATCACCCGCGACTCCCTCCTGCGCCTGGCCGCCGACCTGGGCCACGCGGTCGAGGAGCGCCGGTTCTCCACGGAGGAGTGGGAGAAGAAGGCGGAGTCCGGTGAGCTGACCGAGGTCTTCGCCTGCGGCACGGCGGCGGTGATCACCCCGGTCGGCCACGTGAAGCACGCCGGCGGCCAGTTCAGCACCTCGGGCGGCGCGACCGGCGAGGTGACCATGAAGCTGCGCGAACGCCTGACCGGCATCCAACAGGGCACCATCGAGGACCCGCACGGCTGGATGACCAAGCTCGCCTAAGACGCCAAGGTCCCGTCCTCGACCCGCTGCGCGCGCTTCTTCTCGGCGCGCGCAGCGCCCGCTTCCCGGCGCACAGCGCCCCGCTCTTCGGCGCGCAGCGCCTGTATTGGGCGCGCAGCGCCGTCGGGCAGTGCCGCCGGGGCACACACCTCAACTCCGGCTTCTTGCTTGTGTCATCCCCGTATGGCCCGCCCGAAGGGCTACCACATTTTTGGTCGGGTGCAGCCGAAAATGTTGTGAGGAACGAGCAAAATTTTTAGCGGCACCCGGCCAAAAATGTGGTCGGCTTTGCCGGGTCATGCGGGGATGACACAAGCAAGAAGCCCCCGCAGTTGTAGTTGTGTCATCCTTGGCGGCTCGCCCGCCGGCGAGGCTCTTTAATCTTTAAAATTGCGCTTCCCCGCTCAACTCCACGCTTCGCGCGTGGTCACGCAACGCGCTCCGCGCTGCTGGAGGAGGAACGCGCTTCGCGCTCTTGAACCGCGCTTACGCGCTCGCAAGCTGAACGCGCTGACGCGCTCTCAAGATCAAAAGCCAAAAGCGGGCCTGGAGGCCCCCGGGCGAGGAAGGGCGTCGGTTCGTCCCCCGTACGACCTGCCGGAGGCAACCACGCTTCGGTCCTTTCCGCAACCGGTAAAGCGTGGTTGCGGAAAGGACCGAAGCGTGGTTGGACTGCGCCCAGGCCGTACGGGGGACGAACCGAGGCCCCGCTGTGGCTTGGCAAGTCCGAGCAAAAGCAGCGCCTGCGGCGCGAAGCAGCCGCTGCGCGGCAAAAAGCGGGCGGTATGCGTGGGCATACCGGGTGGCGTCGACTATTAAGGCGCCATGGCACACACGGCGAGTGCCGCGACGCTCGCCGTCTCGCAAGCCGCGCCCAGCACATCACCGGTGATCCCGCCAAATCGCCTACGCGTGTGCCTGATCAACACCAGCACCAACCCCAGCGCCAGCACCACCGCGACCGGACCGTGGACGGGAGCCACGAAGAACCCCGCCACGGCCAGCACGACCCACCACCCCACCACGACCCACACCGGCTGAGTCCCGGCGACCAACGCCCCCAACCCCTCGGGCCGAGCCGCCGGTACCCCCCGCGCGCAGCACAGCACGAAAGCCGCCCGCCCCACCGCCAACGCCAGCACCACCGCACCCGCCGACACGGACGGCAGCGCCACCGCCTCCGCTCCCAGCACCACGATCAGCGCCACCACCGCGAACGGCCCGGCCCCGCCGTCCTTCATGACGGCCAACGCCCGCTCCGGCGGCCCGTAGCACCCCAACCCGTCCGCCGTATCGGCCAGCCCGTCCAAGTGCATCCCGCGCGTGGCCAACGCCAGCCCGCCGACGACCAGGAACCCGGCCAGCAACGGCGGCGCGCCCAGCCACGACAACCCGGCCAGCACCGCCGCCGCCACGCCACCCAACAGCACCCCGACCACCGGGGCCCACGTGATCGCCCGCCGCGCCGCCCGACCGTCCACATCGGACACCGAGATCGGCAGAACAGTCAGCCAGGACAGCGCGAGCAGCATCAGGCAGGTCCGGAGACGCCCGCGCCCTCGAAGGTGGCCATCTCCGCCAGCACCTTCGCCGCCATCGCCACCAGCGGCAGCGCGGCCACCGCACCCGAGCCCTCGCCCAGGCGCATCTCGAAGTCCAGCAGCGGTTCCAAGCTCAGGTGCTGCAACGCGATGCCGTGCGCGGGCTCGACCGACCGGTGCCCGGCCACCCACCACTCGCGCGCCCCGGGCGCCAGTTCCTCGGCCACGATCGCCGCCGCGCCGACCACGACCCCGTCCAGGATCACCGGCGTCTTCCGCACGGCCGCCTGCGCCAGGAACCCGGCCATCGCCGCGATGTCCGCCCCCGACGCGGTCGCCAGCAGTTGCACCGGGTCGCTCAGCACGGGCCGAGCCCGGCGCAGCGCGTCCCGGATGGCGGCGGTCTTGCGCATCCAGCCCTGGTCGTCGATGCCCGTCCCGCGACCGACCACGGCGACCGGCTCGGACCCGGTCAGCGCGGCGATCAGGACCGCGGCGGGGGTCGTGTTGCCGATGCCCATGTCGCCGGCGATGAGCAGGTCGGCGCCGCCGTCGACCTCGTCGTCGGCGAGCTTGCGACCCAGCTCGATCGCCCGCTCGGCCTCCTCCAGCGTCAACGCGTCCTCGCGGTCGATCGACCCCGAACCCCGGCGGATCTTGGCGTCGCCGACCGAAGTGTCCGAGTCCACCGCGACGTCGACCACGCGGACCGTCGCCCCGGCGACCGTGGCCAGGACGTTCACCGCCGCGCCGCCGGCCAGGAAGTTCGCCACCATCTGCCCGGTGACCTCGCTCGGGTACGCGGACACGCCGTGCCGCGCGACCCCGTGGTCACCGGCGAACACGACGACCCGCGGCCGGGTGAACGGCCGCGGCGGGCACACGCCCTGGCACGCGGACACCCAGACGCCAAGCTCCTCCAGCTTGCCCAACGACCCCGCGGGCTTGGTCAGCACGCCGTGGCGGGCGACGGCCTGGCGGCGGACGTCCTCGCTGGGCGGCTCGACGGGCGGGAACTCGATGGTCACCGACTACCTCCGGCTTCGCGCAGTCGCAGTGGGATTCCCGCGACGACCAGCAAGACCTCGTCGCAGACCTCGGCCAGCCGCGCGTTGAGCGAGCCGAGGTGATCGCGGAAGAGCCTGCCAGAGTGGGTGCTGGGCACGACGCCGAGGCCGACCTCGGCGGACACCAGCACCAGCCGGGTCCGGGTCTGCGCGACCGCGTTCACCAGCGCGGCGCACTCCCGCTCGACCTCGCCGATGCCGTGCCCCTCCCACGCGCCCGCGTCGTCCAGCGCGCCGGCGAGCCAGGTGGCCAGGTCGTCGACCAGGATCGGCGGGTCGGTGGCCTCGGTGGCGGTGAGCAGCGCGGTGAGGTCGTTCGGCGCGGGGGCCTCCACGGTGTGCCAGGTCTTCGGGCGGCGGGCCACGTGCTGGGCGATCCGCAGCTCCCAGTCCGCGTCGTCCGGGTAGCGCCGCGCGGTCGCGACGTACGTGACGACGTCGTCGGTGAGCAGGCCTTCCGCGTGCGCCGACTTGCCCGACCGCGCCCCGCCGAGGACGAGTGTCCGACTCGTCACACCCCACCCCATCCGGTCTGTTTGGTCATAGCCTGGCGAACGTTACCCGGAGGACATCAGGAGGAGCCGGACGTGGAGTACCGGTGGCGCTACCAGGACGAGGAGGGCCGCGAGGTGGACGGCCCGACGGTGGTGTTCGCGGACCAGGCCGAGGCCGAGGACTGGTTCAGCGCCGAGTGGTCGGCGCTGCGCGACGCGGGCGTGGCCCAGGTGACCCTGCTGCGCGCCGAGTCCGAGGTGTACGGCCCGATGTCCCTCGCCCCGGCCGAATAGACGGGTGAGCCCCACCCGGCCGTCCGGGTGGGGCTCAGCGGCGTCACGGGGTGACGGTCAGGCGCGGGTCGGTCTCGACCACGCCCTCCAGGACCTCGTCGATCTTCTTCAGCAGCTCGTCCTCCAGCACCACGCCGGCGGCCTTGACGTTCTCGTGCACCTGCTCCGGCCGGGACGCGCCGATGATCGCGGACGCCACGTTCGGGTTCTGCAGCACCCACGCGACGGCGAGCTGGGCCAGCGACAGCCCGGCCTCGTCGGCCAGCGGCTTGAGCTGCTGGACCTTGTTCAGCACGTCGTCCCGCATGAACCGCTGGATGAACTTCGAGCCGTTCTCGTCGGTCGCCCGCGAGCCCTCCGGCACCGGCTGCCCCGGCAGGTACTTGCCGGTCAGCACGCCCTGCGCGATGGGGGACCAGACGATCTGGCTGATGCCCTCGCGCTCGGAGGTCGGCACCACCTGGGACTCGATGACCCGCCACAGCATCGAGTACTGCGGCTGGTTGGAGATGAACGGCACCTTCAGCTCGCGGGCCAGCGCGGCGCCCTGCGCGATCTGGTCGGCGTTCCACTCGGAGACGCCGATGTAGAGCGCCTTGCCCTGGCGGACGATGTCGGCGAAGGCGAGCATCGTCTCTTCCAGCGGGGTGTGCCGGTCGAACCGGTGCGCCTGGTAGAGGTCGACGTAGTCGGTCTGGAGGCGCTGGAGCGACCCGTCGATCGACTCCATGATGTGCTTGCGGCCCAGCCCCTTGTCGTTGGGGCCGCCGGGGCCGGTCGGCCAGAAGACCTTGGTGAAGATCTCCAGCGATTGCCGGCGCTCGCCCTTGAGGGCGCGGCCGAGCACCTCTTCGGCCTTCGTGTTGGCGTACACGTCGGCGGTGTCGAAGGTGGTGATGCCGGCGTCGAGCGCGGCGCGGACGCAAGCGGTCGCCTGCTCCTCCTCGACCTGGGAGCCGTGGGTGAGCCAGTTGCCGTACGAGATCTCGCTGATGTTGAGGCCACTGCGGCCGAGGCGTCGGAACTCCATGCGCCCACCCTAGCCGCCGATCGTTCGGCAAGCTAATGAACTCCGGGCACACCCGCGGCGCGACAACGCCAGGTCGCGAATCAGACCTTGTCGCCGTAGCCCACGCGGGGCTTGGGGACCCGCAGCCGCCGGAGCTGGCTCGCCCGGATGAACGAGTACCAGCCGATCGACAAGCCCCGCGAGGTGTCCTGCGGGAACTTCGCGCGGACCCGCTTGGCCACGTACCGGCCCAGCACGAAGCCCTCGACGACCATCGCCAGCAGCATGAACGTGGTCACCAGGGTCGCGTACTGCTGCACCTGCGGTGACGGCACCAGCAGCGCCACGAAGACCAGGATGGCCAGCGGCATGAACAGGCCCATGAGGTTGCGGCGGGAGTCGACCACGTCGCGGATGTAGGCCTTCACCGGGCCGCGGTCGCGGGGCAGGAGGTACTTGTCCTCGCCGGCCATCATGCGCTTGCGGCGCTCGACGGCGGCGGCGCGGCGCTCCTCCTTGGACACCTTGTTCCCGCGCATCCGCTTCAGCGCCTCGCGCTGCGTGCGGGGCGGCGGGGGCACGGGGCCGCGGCGCTTGCCCTCGGCCTCGCGGCGCTTCGGGGTCGGGCGGCCCTTGCCGGGTGTGCGCGAGGCGTCGCCGGGCGTCACCTCCGCCGGGGTCTCTTCGGCGGCGGGGGTGGCTTCGTCGGCATTGCGGCGCAGGAACCTCACGCACCCAAGAGTAGGAGATGCCCGGTTCCGTACCCTTCGCGAGGTGCGAGTTGTTATTGCGCCGGACTGCTTCGGCGGAACGTTGACCGCGCGGGAGGCCGCCGAGGCCGTCGCGGAGGGCTGGCGCCGCGCCGCCCCCGACGACGAGCTGGTGCCGCGTCCCCTGGCCGACGGCGGACCCGGGTTCGTGGACGTGCTGCACGCCGCCCTCGGCGGCACCCTGCACGACGTCGAGGTGACCGGTCCCCGCGGCGAACGCGTGCACGCCGTGTGGCTGGAGCACGAGGGCACCGCCTACGTCGAGTCCGCCCAGGCCTGCGGCCTGCACCTGATCCCCAAGGACGAGCGCCCGGCCACGGCGGAGACCGCCACCACCCGGGGCGTGGGGGAACTGGTCGCGGACGCCGCCCGGACCTGTCACACGATCGTGGTGGGTCTCGGCGGGTCGGCCACCACCGACGGCGGCGCGGGCCTGCGCGAGGTCGTGACCGGCACGAACGCCAAGCTGGTGGCCGCCTCCGACGTGGAGAACCCGCTGCTCGGGCCGCACGGGGCCGCGCACACGTTCGGGCCGCAGAAAGGCGCGTCGCCCGAGGCCGTCGCCCGGTTGGAGGAGCGCCTGGCGGCCATGCCCGAACTGGCCGCGGTGCGCGACCTGCCCGGAGCGGGCGCGGCGGGCGGGCTGGGTGCCGCACTGCTCGCGCTGGGTGCCGAAGTCACGTCGGGCGCGGGCCTGGTGCGCCGGCTCACGAAGCTCGACGAAGCCCTGGACGGCGCTGACCTGGCCGTCACCGGCGAGGGCAGCTTCGACTGGCAGTCGCTGCGCGGGAAGCTCATCACCGCCGTCGCGGGCGGCGCGGCCGAGCGCGGGATCCCGTGCCTGGTGCTCGCGGGGCAGGTCAGCGTGGGTCGGCGGGAGGCGGCGGCGGCCGGCGTCCAGGAGTCCTACTCGGTCACCGAGCACGCCGGGTCGGTCGAGAAGTCCATGGCCGACCCGGCCGGCACCCTGGCCGCCCTGGCCCACGACGTGGCGAGGCAGTGGTCACACTCCCGCCGCTGACGGTTGTGCGACCATGGGGTCAGGAACAAAGCGGGTACCGCCCGTGTTTGCTGGGAATAGATGCCCGCAAAGGACCTCTGAGGGAGAGCCATGACGACCGCTCAGGATGCAGCCACCTCGACTCCTGACGCACCGCCCACCCACGGCGTCACGCTGACCGACGCGGCTGCCGTGAAGGCCAAGGCGCTGCTCGACCAGGAGGGCCGGGACGACATGCACCTGCGCATCGCCGTGCAGCCCGGTGGCTGTGCCGGCCTGCGCTACCAGCTGTTCTTCGACGAGCGCACGCTGGACGGCGACGCCCTGCGCGACTTCAACGGCCTCAAGGTCGCTGTGGACCGCATGTCCGCCCCGTACGTGGAGGGCGCGGTGATCGACTTCGTGGACACGATCGAGAAGCAGGGCTTCACGATCGACAACCCGAACGCGGGCGGTTCGTGCGCCTGCGGCGACTCGTTCCACTGAGTCGGCACGGAAGAAGTCGGCACGGAAGAAGTGAAGGCCCTCGCTCCGGCGGGGGCCTTTTCCGTTCCGCGAGCCGGTGGGGGCTCAGACGTAGGCGTCCAGGTCGTCCACCTGGGCCGCGTTGGCGTCGGTGACCCGCCACGGGGCCGCCGCCCGGCGCTCGGGCAGCACCTTGGCCGTCGGCCGCAGCTCGGCGGGGACCTCGGTGCAGTCGTCGATCAGTTCGTCCAGCGTGTCCGCCTCGGTGTTCCTCATCCGGGGGACGGTAGGCCGGTCATTGCCGTCGACAAAAGCCCTACCGGGCGGTAGCCGTCCGGTAGGGCTCTCGTCGGGCCGTCAGGCCGCGGCGAGCGCGGGTTCCAGCGGCCGGGAGTGGTCGTGACCCCGGCGCACCAGCCGGCCGAGGAACAGCGCCACCAGCACCCCCAGGACCGCCGGCACCGCCCCCACGGCGGCGATCCACTGGAGCCCGAACCCGCCGGTGATGACCGCCCCGCCGATCATCGGCCCGAACGCGGCGGCCACGTTGAACGCGGAGATGTTCACCGAGGCCACCAGCCCCGCCGCCGACCCGGCCTGCCCCATCAGGAACGTGTGCAGCAGCGGTCCGGCCGCGAACGCGCTGGCGCCCAGCACGAACACCCCCACGACGGCCGTCACCTTCGTCTCCAGCAGGAAGCCCTGCGCCAGCAGCAGCACGGTCAGCGCGGCCAGCGGGATCGGCAGGACCTTGGGGATGGCCGCGGGCTGGACGCGACCGGCGATCGTGCTGCCGACCATCGTGCCCAGGCCGTAGACCAGCAGGACCCCGGTCACCCAGGCCGGGCTGAACCCGGTCACGTCTCGCAGCGCCGGCGCCACGTAGGTGAAGGCGGTGATCATGCCGGTGAACGCGAGGACGGTCGTGAGCAGGCCGAACAGCACCGTCCGGCGGCTGAACGCGAACATGTTGGCGCGGAACCCGGCGTCGGGCTCGTGCGCCACCTTCGGCGCGCCCAGCACCACGCCGAGCAGCCCGAGCAGCGTGAGCGCGGCGACCACCGCGAACGACCCGCGCCACCCGTAGTTCTGGCCGACCAGCGTGCCGACCGGGATGCCGAGGATGGTCGACAGCGCCACCCCGTTGACGATCTTCGCGATGGCGGCCGTCTGCTTCTCCGGCGGCACCGCCGCCACCGCGACCTGCGAGGCGACGGCGAAGAACAGGCCTTGCGAGAGCGCGGCGACCATGCGCGCGGTCATGAGCAGTTCGTAGTTCGGCGCGAGCGCCGAGGCCGTCGAGGCCAGCAGCGCCAACGCCATGACGGCGATCAGGAGGGACCGGCGCGGCAGGCGCCCGGTCAGGACGGTCAGGACGGGTCCGCCTACGGCGACGGACACCGCGTACGCGGTGACCAGCAGGCCCGCGGTCGGCAGCGCGACCCCCAGGTCCGCGGCGACCTCGGGGAGCACACCGACGACGATGAACTCCGAGGTTCCCACCGCGAACGCGCACAGCATCAGGACGAGAGCGATCACGGGTCAGACGCTAAAGTGTGACACTGACGTCAGGGTCAAGCTTGCGTGATCGACGGCTCTTTTGCGGCGGAAGGGGAATAGGGGTGCTGATCGGCGAACTCGCGGAGAAGACGGGGACCACCGTCCGCATGCTCCGCTACTACGACCAGCACGGACTCCTCAAGCCGCGGCGGACGGAATCCCGCTACCGGGTGTACGACGAGGCCGACGTGGAGCGCGTGCGCAGCGTGCGGTGCCTGATCTCGTCCGGCCTGAACGTCCGCCTGGTGCGGCTGGTGCTCGCCCACGCGCTGGGCGAGGAGGTCGACCTGCCGGAGGACGAGGCCGGGTGCGTGCCGCTGCTGGAGATGCTCCAGGAGGAGTTGAACTCGGTGGAGGAGCGGATCGCCGGGTTGCAGCGCAGCAAGGACCACCTGGCGAAACTGGTGGGGGACGTCGAGGTGAAGCTGGCCGAGCGGCGGGCGGCCCTCCACGGGGCGGGCGCGACCGCGTGAAGAGCGAAGAGGCCCCCGCCGGGCAGCGGGGGCCTCTTGACGCACTTGGCTAGAGCTTGACCGGGTAGTGCGGCTCCGGCACGACCGGGCGGATCCGGCCCTCGATGAAGATGCCGTGCCAGATCATGAACACCAGCAGCGCCCAGATGCGGCGGCTGTTGTCGGCCACGCCCGACCGGTGCTCCTCGATGACCCGCAGCACCGCGTTCTTGTCGATGTACTGGTCGGTCTGGCTCTTGTTGACGTGGTCGACCGCCCAGTCGTGCATCTCGTCCTTCAGCCAGTGCCGGATCGGCACCGGGAAGCCGAGCTTGCGGCGGTTGAGCACGTGGGCCGGGACGATGTCCCGGATCGCCCGGCGCAGGGCGTGCTTCGTGGTCTCCTTCGTCAGCTTCAGCTCCGACGGGACCTGCGAGGCGATGCGGAAGACCTCCGGGTCCAGGAACGGCACCCGCAGCTCCAGCGAGTTGGCCATCGTCATCTTGTCGGCCTTGACCAGGATGTCGCCGCGCAGCCACGTGAACAGGTCCACGTGCTGCATCCGGGTCACCGGGTCCCAGCCCTGGCTCTCGCGGTACGGCTGGGCCGTCACGTCCTGGTGCGACACGTTCGGGTCGTACGACCGCAGGACCTGCCGGAGCTGGTCGTCCAGGAAGATCCGGGCGTTGCCGTAGTAGCGCTCCTCCAGGGTCAGCGCGCCCCGGCGCAGCAGGTCCTTGCCCCGCACGCCCTGCGGGATCTTGGTGGAGACCTTGCCCATGGCCTTGCGCAGCGCGCCGGGCACCTTCTCGAACGGGGCCAGCGACAGCGGCTCGCGGTAGATCGTGTAGCCGCCGAACAGCTCGTCCGCGCCCTCGCCCGACAGGACGACCTTCACGTGCTCGCGCGCCTCGCGGGCGATGAACCACAGCGGGACCAGCGCCGGGTCGGCCACCGGGTCGTCCAGGTACCACGTGATGAGCGGCAGGGCGTCCATCATCTCCTGCGCCGTCACGGCCTTGACCACGTGCTTCACGCCGATCGCCGCCGCCGACTCGGCCGCCACGTCGATCTCGGAGTACCCGGCGCGCTCGAAGCCGGTGGTGAAGGTGATGAGGTCCGGGTTGTGCTCCTTGGCCAGGGCCGCGACCACGGTCGAGTCGATGCCGCCGGACAGGAACGAGCCGACCGTCACGTCCGCGCGCATGTGCTTGGCGACCGAGTCGCGCAGGGCCTCGGTGATCTCGTCGTACAGCCGGTTCGCGTCGGCCTCGCCGTGCACCGCGCGCGGGCGGAACGTGGCCGGGAAGTACCGCTCGACCACCGGCTTGCCACCGGGCGTGACGGTGAACGACGTGCCGGACTCGATGCGGTGGATCTGGGTGTGCAGCGACTCCGGCTCGGGCACGTACTGCAGGATCAGGTAGTGCTGGAGGGCCTTGCGGTCCACCTCGGGCCGGATGCCCAGGGTCTGGGTCAGCTCCAGCAGCGACTTCTTCTCGCTGGAGAACGCCACCCCGCCCGGGCCGGTCGCGTAGTACAGCGGCTTGATGCCGAACGGGTCGCGCGCGCCGAAGACCACCTTGCGGTGGTTGTCCCAGATCAGGAACGCGAACATGCCGCGCAGCTTGGCCACGGCCGCCGGGCCCCAGTGGTGGTAGGCGGCGACGATGGTCTCGGTGTCGCCGTCGGTGGCGAACGCCGTGCCGAACTCCTTGGTCAGCTCGGCGCGCAGCTCCAGGTAGTTGTAGATCTCGCCGTTGAAGTTGATGGTGTAGCGACCCGGCGCCTCCGGCGGGCCCCAGTGCAGGGGCTGGTGGGAGCGCTCGATGTCGATGATGGCGAGCCGGTTGAAGCCGAAGACGACCTCGCCGCCCTGCCAGGTGCCCGTCTCGTCAGGGCCGCGGTGGCGCTGGCAGCGCATCGCCTGCGCCACGGCCGAGCGCGCGTGCTCAGCTTCGTTCTCGCCGGGGCAAACCAGTCCAAGCAGGCCGCACACGCCGTCGCACCTTTCGTGGGGTGTGGAGAAGTCCCCAGTATGCCGGGGCGCCTTTGTGTGACCGAAACTGCACCGCTCGGAGGCTCCCCCCAAGGGGTGGGACCCACCGCGCTGAGCTACGCTCCCGCATGATCCGGCGAGGGTGTTGCACCACCCCTGCCTGTGTCTGATGCCGCTTCCCGCGGCGGTGAGCTTTCAACGAGGAGGCGGCGAGCAGTGGGCCTGAAGGAGGGCACCAGGGCAGCGCGGCTGGCCAAGGTCGTCGGGCTGGTCGGCCTGGTCGGCGTCGGGGCCACGGGTTGCTCCACGGAAGAGGTGCTGCGCTTCGGCTGGCCGGTGGCCGTGACGCCGCAGGCCGAGAAGATGCGCGAGCTGTGGACCTGGTCGGTCATCGCCGCGCTCGCGGTCGGTGTGATCGTCTGGGGGCTGATCCTCTGGTCGGTCGCGTTCCACCGCAAGAAGAGCGAGGAACTGCCCCGCCAGGTGGCCTACAACCTGCCGCTCGAACTCGTCCTCATCGTCGTGCCGACGGTCATCGTGGCCGTGTTGTTCTACTTCACCGCGGTGACCCAGAACTACGTCACGAAGAAGTCCGAGAACCCGGACGTCACGGTCGACGTCATCGCGTTCCAGTGGAACTGGGAGTTCCGCTACCCGGACTACAAGACCGACCGCGACGACACCCCGGTGAGCACCGTCGGCACGTCCGGCGAGATCCCGCTGCTGGTGGTCCCGGCGGACCGGTCCATCCGGTTCAACCTGGAGTCCACGGACGTCATCCACTCGTTCTTCGTGCCGGAGTTCCACTTCAAGCGGGACGTCTTCCCGGACCCGAAGAAGAACAACCAGGACAACGCGTTCGAGATCACCAAGATCGACCGCCCCGGCTCGTTCGTGGGCCGCTGCGCCGAGCTGTGCGGCGTCTACCACGCCGTGATGAACTTCGAGGTCCGCGCCCTGGAGCCGGCCCTGTTCGACCGCTACATGTCGCTGCGCGAGAAGAACAACCCGAAGACGGGTCAGCCCTACAGCGCCGCCGAGGCGCTGACCGAGCTGAACTGCGGCGAGCTGTGCACGCCGTACGCGGTCACGACCAAGCCCTTCGACACCGACCGGACCGTCCGCGAGGCGTCCGGCGGCGGGAAGTAGGAGGACCGCTGCGATGAAGGTCGAAGCCCGCATTTTCGACTTGGTGATGGCGTTCTCGTTCCTGATGGCCGTGGTGTACGGCTACTGGACGTGGGCCGACACGGGTGCCGTCGAGCCGACCGGCACGGTGGCGCTGGCGCTGACCGGTGGCCTGGCGCTCATCGTCGGCACGTACTTCCGCTTCGTGGCGCGGCGCATCGAGGTGCGACCGGAGGACAACGCGGACGCCGAGGTGTCCGACGGTGCCGGTGAGCTGGGGTTCTTCAGCCCGGGGTCGTACTGGCCGGTGGGTCTGGCGGCCGCGGCGGCGGTGTCCGGTGTGGCTGTCGCGTTCTGGCACGTGTGGCTGCTGGTGATCGGCATCGTGCTGGTGCTGATCATGGTGGGCGGTCTGGTCTTCGAGTACCACACCGGTCCGAACCACGACTGACCTGCACCGACGCTTGCGAAGGGCCGCCTCCCGGGTTCGGGGGCGGCCCTTTTCGCGTGGTGGGGGGGCTGGGTGAGGCGCCGGTTTTGTCGGTGGTGGGTGGGACAATGGAGATGGGGGCCGGAGGCCGGCGGCGAGACGGCGGGAAGCCTGGGCCGGAGGCTCGCGGCGAGATTGTCGGGTGACACTGCCGGACCGGGCTTGGCTGGGCGAGCCAAGGTGTGGTCGCGGGCTCGGCGGCTGGGGCTCGGCGGCTGGGGCTCGGGCGGCGCTGGCTCGGGCGGCGCTGGCTCGGGCGGCGCTGGCTCGGGCGGCGCTGGCTCGGGCGGCGCTGGCTCGGGCGGCGCGGGGCTGGGCTCGCACGGCTTGACTGGCTGACGCGGCGGGTGTGGCTTGAGCGGGGGCGCGGTGAAGGTGGCTCGGCATTGGCGAGGGCCGGCCTCCGGCCTCCGTCTCCATTGTCCCACGGACCACCGACAATCCGGCCGGTCAGCGGCGTCGGGTCAGCGGCGTCGGGTCAGGCGGCCCGAGGGTCAGGCGGCCCGGGGGTCAGGCGGCCCGGGGGTCAGGCGGCCCGGGGGTCAGGTGGCCCGGGGGTCAGGTGGCCTGAGGGTCAGGTGGCCTGAGGGTCAGGTGGCCTGAGGGTCAGGCGGCGTCGAGGCCGGCTTCCTGGCTGGGGGACTTCTGGTAGCTGTCGACGTACTCCTGCCCCGACAGCTCGAGGATCCGGTACACGATCTCGTCGGTCACCGACCGCAGCACCGGCAGCGACTCCTGCATCCCGGCGTACCGCGAGAAGTCCAGGGGCTCGCCGAACCGGATGGTCACCGGGCGGATGCGAGGGAGTTTCGCGTCCATTGGCTGGACCTTGTCCGTGCCGATGATGCCCACCGGCACGACCGGCGCGCCCGACTCCAGGGCCATCCGCGCCACGCCCGTCCGGCCCCGGTGCAGGCGGCCGTCCAGGGACCGCGTGCCCTCGGGGTAGATGGCGAAGGCGTCACCCCGGGCCAGGATCGCCGCCGCGGTGTCCAGCGACGCCCGCGCCGCCCTTCCGGAACCCCGCTGTACCGGAACGTGCCCCAGCGAGTCGAAGAAGTACCGGGAAAGGCGCCCCTTGACGCCCTTGCCCACGAAGTACTGCGCCTTGGCGAGGAAGTAGACCCGGCGGGGGACCACCATCGGGATCACGATGCTGTCGATGAACGACAGGTGATTGGCCGCGAGGATCACCGGACCGTCGGCCGGGATGTTGTCCAGGCCCTCGACGCGGGGCCGCCAGATCATCCGGGCCGTGGGGGCCACGACCCGCCTCATCACCGTGTAGAGCATGGGAACAGCATCCCTCCTCCCGGTTACCGGCCGGTCAAAAGGTGGCTGAAACCTCAGGAGTCCGCGACTCGAAACCTCAGGAGTCCGCGACTCGAAACCTCAGGAGCCCGTGACTCGAAAGCTCAGGAGTCCGCCAGTTCGGCCTTCAGCTCGGTCGACCGCGCCGCCCACCGCCGCAGCAACTCCGCCGCCGCACCCGAATCCACCGCCGACGCGGCCCGGACCATCCCGGCGCGCAGGTCCGCGTGGAGGTCGCCGCTGAACCCGGAGTGCGCCGCGACCGCCCCGGCCGCGTTGAGCAGCACCGCGTCCCGCACCGGCCCCGGCTTGCCACCGACCAGCTCGCGCACGACCTCGGCGTTGACCACCGCGTCCCCGCCCTTCAGGTCCTCCGGAGTGGCAGCCTCGATGCCCAAAACAGAAGGGTCGATGCGGTCCTCGCGCACGGCACCGTCCGACACGACCCACACCGTCGTGGTCGTCGTGGTGGTGATCTCGTCCAGACCGTCGTCGCCGCGCACGACCAGCGCCGTGCTGCCGCGCCGCGCGAACACGCCCGCCATCAACGGAGCCGCGGCCGCCCGCGCGCAGCCGATGAGCCCGACCGACGGCTGCGCCGGGTTGGTCAACGGCCCCAGCAGGTTGAACGACGTGGGGATGCCCAGCTCGCGCCGCGGCCCCAGGGTGTGCCGGAACGCCGGGTGGAACACCGGCGCGAAGCAGAACCCGACCCCCAGCTCCTCGACGGTCGTCTGCACGCCCAGCGGCGGCAGGTCGATCGCCACGCCCAGGGCCTCCAGCACGTCCGCCGTGCCGCACTTGGACGACGCCGCCCGGTTGCCGTGCTTCACCACGGGCACGCCCGCGGCCGCGGCCACCAGGGTCGCCATGGTGGAGATGTTCACCGAGCCCGAACTGTCGCCGCCGGTGCCGACGATGTCGGCCGCGCGCACGTCGACGGTGAACCGGCGGGCGTGCTTGAGCATCGCCGCCGCCAGGCCGTCGACCTCCTCGGGCGTCTCGCCCTTGGCCCGCAGGGCCACCGCGAACGCGCCGATCTGGGCCGTGGTCGCCGCGCCGGACATGATCTGGTCCATGGCCCAGCCGGTGTCCTCCTCGCCCAGGTCGACCCGGTCGATGAGCCGGCCCAGCAGCTGCGGCCAGGTCCGCTCGCCCACCGGGGTCACCCCCGGACCGCGGGCACGCCCGTGGACCGCAGCACCTCGGCGACGGTCTCGGCGGCGGCCAGCGGGTCGAGCGGGTGGACGACGACGGCGTCCGCCTGCGACCACGTGGCCAGCCACCGGTCGTCCTTGCGGCGGACCGCGACGACGATCGGCGGGCAGTCGGTGATCTCGTTCTTGAGCTGGCGGGACAGGCCCATGCCGCCGGTCGGCTGCGCCTCGCCGTCCAGGATCGCCAGGTCGATGTTGCCGTTGTCCATCTCGTAGAGGACGTCGGCCACGCCACCCGCCTCCACGTACTCCACCCGCGGCAGGTCGGGCGCGGGACGGCGGCCCACCGCGGTGATGATCGTCTCACGCACCTCGGGGCGGTGGCTGAACACCAGGATCCTGGTCGTCTGCGTGCTCATCTGCGCGATCCTCCGGCGGGTCGGGTGCCAGGTGGAAGGTGATGTTATCCGCCCCACTCAGCCGGACCCGTGCGGGACCTGGAGAGCGTCCCAACCGATCCAGTCGCCGCCGAGCCGCTGCGCCAGGCCCGCCATCCGCGACCGCTCCTGCGCGCACGACAGCGCGCTCAGCACCTGCACCCGCAGAGCGTGGGAAACCTCACCGGGAACTTCACCGGGAACCAACGTCCAACCGTCCGGTGCGAGCAGCTCACGGGCGCGTTCGACCTGGTCAGGGGGCAGGGTGAGGTGGTGGCGCAGCACTGCGGGCTCAGCCGTCCGGAGGCCGGGTGATCGGGCGAGCACCGCGGAGTCCGCCTCGGCGATGTCGAACGCCTCGGCGACGACCACCAACCCCGGTGAATCGATCTCCAGTGCGGGTTCGTCCTTGCGGGACAAGCGATCACGCAACCGGCTCAACAACCCCATGGCGTCCCTCACCGACCGTGTGACCCAGATGACCACTGCTCTTGCCCCAGACCCGATGGGCGGGGCGAAAACCCGCAAGCAATAATGCGTCGTGTGACAACGGCAGCGCCCTCCATCGGCCCGCGCGTGCACTCGCTGAACCGCCCGAACATGGTCAGCGTGGGCACGATCGTCTGGCTGTCCAGTGAACTCATGTTCTTCGCCGGCCTCTTCGCCATGTTCTTCACGGTGAAGGCCCAGAACGAAGGACCGTGGCCCCCCGCGCCGACGCACCTCGACGTGCCGTACGCGCTGTTCTTCACGATCATCCTGGTGGCCTCGTCGTTCACCTGCCAGTGGGGCGTGTTCGCCGCGGAGCGCGGTGACGTGTTCGGTCTGCGCCGGTGGTACCTGCTCACGTTGATCATGGGCGCGATCTTCGTGGCCGGCCAGGCGGGCGAGTACGTGACCCTCGTCCAGGAGGGCACCACGATCCCCGGCTCGGCGTACGGCACGGTCTTCTACCTGACGACCGGCTTCCACGGCCTCCACGTGATCGGCGGTCTGATCGCGTTCGGCTACCTGCTGGTCCGCACGAAGCTGAGCAAGTTCACCCCCGCCCAGGCGACCTCCGCGATCGTCGTGTCGTACTACTGGCACTTCGTGGACGTGGTCTGGATCGGCTTGTTCGCCGTCATCTACATCGTGCCCTGACCAGGCTCGCGCACCACCGACGAGCAGCACGAACCCCGAACTCACACCAGCAAGGGTTGCCGCACACATGACCACCAACACCACACGGGCCCGGAAGCGCGGCACCAAGCTGCGCCGGCGGATCTCGGGCCTCCTCGCCCTGGGCTTCGCGCTGCTGTCCGCGGGCTTCCTGTTCAGCGCGCTGGCACCGCAGCCGCAGACCGCGCAGGCGCAGGACGACCCGGCCCAGGTGCGGCTGGGTGAGCAGCTCTACAACAACACCTGCATCTCCTGCCACGGCGACAACCTGGACGGCGTCAAGGGCCGCGGCCCGAGCCTGATCGGCGTGGGCGAGGCGGCCGTGTACTTCCAGGTGTCCTCCGGCCGCATGCCGATGGCCCGCCAGGAGGCGCAGGCCCAGCGCAAGCCCGCCGTGTTCACCGCGGAGGAGATCGACGCCATCGGCGCGTTCATCCAGACCCGCGGCGGCGGCCCGGAGACCCCCGCGGAGCGCGGTGAGGCGCTGCGCGGCGAGAACTCCGCCCGCGGCGGCGAGCTGTTCCGGCTCAACTGCGCGGCGTGCCACAACTTCACCGGTCGCGGCGGGGCGCTGTCGTCCGGCAAGTTCGCACCCGTGCTGGACGGCGTGACCGAGGAGCAGCTGTACACGGCGATGCTCACCGGTCCGCAGAACATGCCGAAGTTCTCCGACCGGCAGCTCACGCCGGAGGAGAAGAAGGACATCATCGCGTACATCAAGTCGGTGACCGACGGGAACAACAACCCCGGCGGCGCCCCCCTCGGCGGCTTCGGGCCGGTTTCGGAGGGTCTGATCGCGTTCATCGTGGGTATCGCCGCCCTGGTCGGTGCTGCCCTCTGGATCGGAGCCAAGGCATGAGCGGCGAGAAGCCGAACGACCTGCCGAGCGAGGCGGAGCTCGCCGGCATGAGCAGGGACGAGCTGGTCAAGCTCGGCACGAAGCTGGACGGCGTCGAGATCGTCCACTACGAGGACCGGTGGCCCGTCAAGGGCACCCGGGCCGAGCGCCGGGCCGAGCGGCAGGTCGCCCTGTGGTTCATCATCGCCGCCCTGGGCGGCCTGGGTTTCCTCGCCGCGTTCCTGTTCTGGCCGTGGCGCTACGCGGCGCCCGACAGCGGGCACCACTTCCTGTACAGCCTGTACACGCCGGTCATCGGCCTGACCCTGGGCATCGCGATCCTGGGCCTGGGCGTCGGCGCGCTGCTGTACACGAAGAAGTTCATCCCCGAGGAGCTGGCGGTCCAGCAGCGCAACGACGGCGGGTCGTCCGAGGTCGACAAGGCCACCATCGTCGCCGAGCTGGCCGACGCGGGCGAGCGCTCCACCATCGGCCGCCGGTCGCTCATCAAGCGGACCGCGGGCCTGGGCGCGGGCGTCATGGGCCTGGGCCTGGTGGCCCTGCCGCTGGGCAGCCTCGTCCGCAACCCGCACGCCGACAGCGAGACCAAGGAATCGCTCTGGCACACCGGCTGGAAGGCCGAGAACGGCGAGAAGGTCTACCTGCGCCGGCACACCGGCAACTTCCACGAGGTGGCCCTCGTCCGTCCCGAGGACCTCGACGCCGGCGGTTTCGAAACGGTGTTCCCCTTCCGCGAGTCCGAGCGGAACGACGAGCACGCCCTGGTCGCGGCGCTGAAGCGGGGTGACAACCCGGTCATGCTGATCCGCCTGCGCCCCGGCCAGTCGGTGGTCAAGCGGGAGGGCCAGGAGGACTTCAACTACGGGGACTTCTACGCGTACTCGAAGATCTGCACCCACCTGGGCTGCCCGACCTCGCTGTACGAGCAGCAGACCGGTCTGCTGCTGTGCCCGTGCCACCAGTCGCAGTTCGACGTCTTCCACTACGGCAAGCCCCGGTTCGGCCCGGCGACCCGCGCCCTGCCGCAGCTTCCGATCACGGTCGACGAGGACGGATACTTGATTGCCCGCAGCGACTTCATCGAGGCTGTGGGTCCGGCGTTCTGGGAGCGTAAGTCATGAGCGGCATCACCACGCCGACAAAGCGGCAGAACGCCGCCGCCCGCGTGGCGGGTGGTGCGGCGAAGTGGGCGGACGACCGGTACCACATGGCCAAGGGCCTGCGGCACCAGATGAACAAGGTCTTCCCGACGCACTGGTCGTTCCTGCTCGGCGAGATCGCGCTGTACAGCTTCATCGTCCTGCTGCTGTCGGGCACGTACCTGACCCTGTTCTTCGACCCCTCCATGGAGGAGGTCGTCTACCAGGGCGCGTTCGTCAACCTCCAGGGCATCGAGATGTCCCGGGCGTTCGAGTCGACCCTGGAGATCTCGTTCGAGGTCCGCGGCGGCCTGTTCGTGCGCCAGGTGCACCACTGGGCGGCGCTGCTGTTCATGGCCGCGATCGTCGTGCACATGTTCCGGATCTTCTTCACCGGCGCCTTCCGGCGTCCGCGTGAGGTCAACTGGGTCATCGGCATCGTGCTGTTCATGCTCGGCGCGATCGAGGGCTTCCTCGGCTACTCGCTGCCCGACGACCTGCTGTCCGGCACCGGCCTGCGGGTCATGGCGGCCCTGCTGATCTCGTTCCCGGTCATCGGCACCTGGCTGAACTGGCTGCTGTTCGGCGGCGAGTTCCCCGGCACCGAGATCATCCCGAGGCTCTACGCCCTGCACATCCTGCTGATCCCGGCCATCATCCTGGCCTTGGTCGCGGTGCACCTGGGCCTGGTCTGGTACCAGAAGCACACCCAGTTCCCGGGCGTGGGCCGCAAGGAGACCAACGTCGTGGGCGTCCGGATCATGCCGGTGTTCGCGGTCAAGGGCGGCGGCTTCTTCGCGATCGTCGTCGCGGTCACCGCGATCATGGGCGGGGTCTTCCAGATCAACCCGATCTGGAACATCGGCCCCTACAACCCGGCGCAGGTCTCGGCGGGCTCGCAGCCCGACTGGTACATGGGCTGGACGGACGGCCTGGTCCGCATCTGGCCGGCGTGGGAGCTGTACCTGGGCGACTACACGGTGCCCGCGCCGTTCTGGCCGTTCATGCTGGGTCTGCCGCTGCTGACCGGCATCGCCGCGGTGTACCCGTGGATCGAGCGCAAGATGACCAAGGACTACGCGCACCACAACCTGTTGCAGCGCCCGCGCGACGTGCCGGTCCGGACGTCGCTGGGCATGATGGCGATCTCGTACTTCATGGTGCTGCTGGTCATGGGTGCGAACGACATCTTCGCCTACCAGTTCGACATCTCGCTGAACGCGACGACGTGGATGGGCCGCATCGGCCTGCTGGTGATCCCGCCGATCACGTACTTCATCACCTACCGGATCTGCATCGGCTTGCAGCGCGGTGACCGGGAGGTCCTGGAGCACGGCGTGGAGACGGGCATCATCAAGCGCCTGCCGCACGGCGAGTTCATCGAGGTCCACCAGCCGCTCGGCCCGGTGGACGCCCACGGCCACCCGCTGGAGCTGGCCTACCAGGGTGCTCCGGTGCCGAAGAAGATGAACAAGCTGGGGTCGGCCGGGCACCCGGTGCCGGGCAGCTTCCTGACGCCGGACGCGCCGGAGGAGACCGCGGCGTTGGCTCGGGCTCGGGGGGAGAACGGCGGGCCGAAGGAGGCGCTGACGGCGGAGAACAAGCCGTCGAGCGAACTGGCCGGCAAGCCCTCCCAGCCGGAGGACTGAGCGCAGAACGGCAAAGGCCCCGCACCTGGTGGTGCGGGGCCTTTCGCTTTCCGGTGCGCGAAGCGCGTCCGGCGTGGCAGCGGGTGGCGCGCGGCGCGGGTCAGGCGTCTTCTAGGCCGACTTCGAAGGCGGCCTCGGTGTCGCGCTTGGAGTAGGACCGGAACGAGATGTGGGTGTCGGTGTTCAGCACGCCCGGCACCTTCGAGATCCGGCCCGGCACCAGGTCCGCCAGGTCCTCGTGCTTGGCGACCTTGACCAGGGCGATCAGGTCCACGTCGCCGGCGCACGAGTACACCTCCGTGACGCCTTCGATGTCGGCGATCGCCTGTGCCGCGTCCGGGATGGTCTCGGCGGCGGCCTGGATCAACACGATCGCGGTGATCACGGCGGTCCTCCTGGTCAAGTCGACGGTGGTCCACATGCTAGTGGGCCGGGTCGCGGTACGGATCTCGGCCGGCCTCGGCGCGTTCCACCCACGTCCGCCACGTCGCCGCCGCGTGCGCGGGGGAGGTCCAGGGCTGGTCGCAGTACACGAGGCGGGTGCCGGGGCGGTCCAGCCAGCGGAGGATGACGGCGGTTTCCTCCGGGGGTGCGCCGTACAGGGGGCCTTCGCCGGGGACGACCGTCTCGGCCGCTGCGACCAGGGCGTCGACGACCGGCATGGGGCGGGTGCCCCGCTTGGCGACGCCCGCTGAAGCCAGGCGGCCGTGGCGGACGACGGCGAACTGCCAGCCGCCCTCGCCGTCGGGTCTCGCGGCCACCAGTTGGGGGAGTGCGGCCAGGCCGGCCAGGCGTTGGCCCCGGTCGAGGGCGCGGACCAGTGCGGCCAGGCGGTCGCGGTGGGTGGCGGCCTCTTCGAAGCGGTGGACGTCGGAGAGGACGTCCAGATGGGTGGCCATGACGCGGAGGGGAGCGGTGTCCTGGCCGGCGACCAGGGCGCGCAGGGCGGTCACGGCGGGGGTGTACTCGTCGACCGTCTGGAGACCTGCGCAGGGGGCCTTGCAGCGGCCCATCTCGAAGCGGGCGCACGGGGTGCCGGTGGGGCGGCGGGCCGAGATGCGCTGGGAGCAGGAGCGCAGGGGGACGGCGTCCAGCAGGGCGTCCAGGGCGGTCTCGGCCAGGCGGCGGGAGCGGAACGGGCCGATGGCGTCGGCGCGCGGGGTGCGGACCAGGGACAGGCGGGGGAAGGCCTCGTCGGTCAGGGTCAGCCACCACCAGCCGGCCTGGTTCTTGGACTTCCGGTTGTACGCGGGCTTGTGCGCGGTCAGCAGGCGCAGTTCGCGGACCTCGGCCTCCAGGGAGTGCGCGCACACGATCCCGTCCACCCGCACCGCCAGCGCCACCATCTCGCGCAGCCGCCGGCGGCCCTCGGACGCGGTGAAGTACTGCCGGACCCGCCTCCGGAGGTCGGAAGCGGTGCCGACGTAGAGCACCTCCTCGCTCGGGCCCCGGAACAGGTAGACGCCCGGCTCGGACGGCAGGTGGGCGGCCATGTGCCGCTTGCGCCGCTGCTCGGGGGTCACCTCGGGCAGGTAGGCGAGCAGTTCCTCCAGCGAGTGCACGCCGAGGTTGCCGACCCGCTCCAGCAGGTGGTGCAGGACCTCGACGGTGGCCTGGGCGTCGGTCAGCGCCCGGTGGTCGGGGGTCGTGCCGATGTTGAACAGCTGCGCGAGCGCGGACAGCCGGCAGCTCGGGGCCTCGTCGCGGGACAGCACCCGGCGGGCCAGCTTCACGGTGCAGACGACGGTGGGCTTCGGCCACCGGTACCCGTACCGCTCGCAGGCGGCCTTGATGAACCCCACGTCGAAGCCCGAGTTGTGGGCGACCAGGACCGAGCCGGCGGCGAACTCCAGGAACGCGGGGAGCACCGTGGCGAGCCTCGGGGCGCCGGTGACCATGTACTGGGTGATGCCGGTGAGCGCCACGACCTGCGGCGGGATACCACGTTCGGGGTCGACCAGGGTGGAGAACGTGCCGAGGACTTCGCCACCTCGCACCTTCACCGCGCCGATCTCGGTGACCGCGTCCTCGGTGTTGCTGCCCCCGGTGGTCTCCAGGTCGAACACGACGAAGGTGGTGTCGCGCAACGGGGTGCCCAACTCGTCGAACGAGAGCTGGGCGGGTGCGGTGGTGGTCATCGGGCCGCACCCTAGCGGTGGGGTACGACAGAGAATGACCACTCCGTGGAGTCGCAGGTGAGACACGCGTGGCCGCGTCGGCTCCTCGCGGTGCCCTTCCCGCCGGTCACGTTTTTCGATCGGGGAAACGCACCGCGACGAGCCGACTACCAGGCGGCCTCGCCGCCGCGACGGAGTCGCGGCAATCCAACACAGTGCGGGGTAGGGCGGGGCCATACCCTGTACGGGTGCAAGACCCGATAGCGCCTGCCGACGAGCCCGTCACCGGGGAGACCGGGGAGCCGGACGCGCCCGTCGAGTCCACTGTGGACTGGGGGGTGCTGCCGGAGCCCTTGCGCGCCCGGCTGGCGGAGCTGAGTGCCGACGCCCTCGGTGACCTGGCCAAAGTCGACGTCCCGCAGCAGCTGCGCGCCGTCGCGCGGTTCGCGCCGACCAAGCGGGCGCGGCTGGGGGCGACGATCCTGCTCAACGGGTTGAAGACCTCCTCCACGTTCCGCGCGGCCGTCGTGGAGTGGTTGCAGCGCAACCGGCCGGCGGCGCTGGAGACCACCGCGCCGGACCCGGTCGCGGCGGGCGCGGCGGCGATCCTGCAGAACGAGGAGGTCGCGGCGCACTTCGTGGAGCTGGTCACCCGCCGCGCCACCGAGGCCCACCTGCGGTCCGAACGGGACAACGCCGTGCAGCGCGCCGAACGGCTGGAGCAGGAGCTGGAACGGCTGCGGGCCGAGCGCGCCGAGTCGACCGGGATCGCGGACAAGATCCGCGAGGAGGCCGACGTCGAGCTGGAACGGCTGCGCAAGCGCCTGCGCGAGCAGGGCGTGCGGCTGCGCGAGGCCAAGGACGCCGCCGAGTCGGCCAAGGCGCAGGCGGAGCGGGTGCGCGCGGAGGCGGAGAACGAGGTGCGCCGGCTGGCCGCCGAACGGGACCGGGAGCGGGAGCGCGCGGAGACCGAGCGGGCCAAGGCGCAGCGGGCCGAGGCCGACGCCGAGGTGGCCCGGCAGTCCGCCAAGGAGGCCCGGCAGGCCGACGAGGTCCGGCTGGCGCTGCTGGTGGACACCCTCGACGGCGCGGTGAACGGCCTGCGCCGGGAACTGGCGCTGGGCGGCGCGGGACCGCGGCCGGCGGACCTGGTGCGGGGTGCCAGCGCGGCGCAGGGCGCGGTGGGCCGGGTGGAGGACCCGGCGGCGCTGGACCGGCTGCTGGCGCTGCCCGCCGTGCACCTCATCGTGGACGGCTACAACGTCACCAAGACCGGCTACCCCGAGCTGTCGCTGTCCGACCAGCGGGACCGGCTGGTGCACCAGCTCGCCGTCCTGGCCGCCCGCACCGGCGCGGAGGTGACGCTGGTGTTCGACGGCGCGGGCGTGGTGGCCGTGCCGACCAGCGCGCCGCGCGGGGTGCGGGTGCTGTTCAGCGACCCCGGCGTGCTGGCCGACGACGTGATCCGGGCGCTGGTGACGGCCGAGCCGGAGGGCCGTCCGGTGGTCGTGGTGACCTCCGACCGGGCGGTCGCGGACTCCGTCCGGCGGCGGGGCGCGCACCCGGTGCCCTCGGCGGTGCTGCTCGCCCGGTTGGGCCGGGTGTGACACGCGTCGTGTTTTTCACACCACGGCGGGTCACACCCCGAGGTCAACGGTGGGCCGTTCGGGGAAATCGGTGAAGGAGAACGGTTTTCCGGACCCCGTGGCTGGACGTGGGGCCTCACCTTTCGTAACCTGGCCGAGATCTCGCGGCGGGCAGCCGTCCAGCCTGGGCGGCGACGCGAGTTCACCGCCGAATCGGCCTGTCGGGGTGCCGAGCCGGACCACGCGAGTCGGGACTGTCGGGTAGACGCGTGCGCGTCCCCGCCCGGTAGGCGGTTCGAAGACCGTTAGGAGTGACACGCGACTGTGGCGTCGCAACGACTCAAGCGCGGTGTGCGCGGGGCGATCGCGGCCACGGCGGTGGCCGCCGCTGCGGTGGGCCTCACGTCCCCGGTTCCCGCAGGTGCGCAGCCGAACACGGCCTCCGACGCGCTGAAGAAGTACAACGAGCTGGCCGAAGAGGCCACCAAGCTCAACGAGGAGCTGCTGCGGGCCGAGGAGGCGCGCGACCAGAACCAGGCCGCGCTCGACCAGGCCAACGCGCAGCTGGCGCAGGCCAGCGCCGCGGGCGAGCAGGCCCGCAAGGACGAGGAGGCCTTCCGCGTCCAGGTCGACAAGCTGACCGAGGCCTCGTTCGAGGGCGCGCGGTTCAACCAGCTGTCGGCGCTGCTGGTCAGCGACTCGCAGCAGGACTTCCTGAACCGCATGTCCGCCCTGGGCGTGCTGGCCGCGGACAACAACGAGGCCCTGGACAAGCTGTCCGGCGCCGTCCAGGCCGCCGAGCAGGCGCGCACCAGCGCCGCGGACGCGCAGGCCAAGGCGCAGCACGCGACCGACGAGGCCGCGAAGATCGCCGAGGACGTCAAGAAGCGCCAGGCGGACCTCCAGGGCCAGATCACCGAGGTCAAGGCCCAGCTCAACCGCCTCACGGCGCAGGAGCGGGGCATCCTGAGCGACCGCGGCGACATGTCCAACATCGCGGTGCCCGCGAGCGTGGCCGGTGAGGCGTTGGAGTTCGCCCTGGCCCAGCGCGGCGACATGTACCGCTACGGCGCGACCGGCCCGGACCTGTGGGACTGCTCGGGCCTGACGTCCAAGGCGTACGCGTCGGCCGGCGTGACCATCCCGCGCACCTCCAACGGCCAGGCGGGCGCCGGCCGCCCGGTGAGCCGCGGCGAGGTCACCGCGGGCGACCTGATCATCTACAACGGCGGCAACCACGTCGCCATGGCGGTGGACAACGCGCGCGTCGTGCACGCGTCCACCGACGGTGTTCCGGTGAAGATCGTGGACCTGGAGGACCCGGGCACGATCTACGCCATGCGCCGCATCGCGGGCTGACGACGCGAGGCCGCGTCGGCTTGTCGCGGCGCCTTCGCTCCGATCACGCTTTTCGATCGGAGCGGAACACGGCGCGACGAGCAGACCTCCAGGCGGCCTCGCCGCGACGCCGAAGGCGGCGCAATGGATACTGTCGGGCAGGGCCATCCTCATGACGAGGGTGGCCCTGTTCGACTTCAGGAGGCACGTGAGGCGCGTTCGGGTGTTGTTGGCCATCGCGGTGACGATGACCTTCCTGACGGGGCTCGGGCTGGCCGTGACCCCGGTGGAGACGCCCGCGCCGCCGCCGGTCGCCGTGTCGGACCCGCGTGAGCAGGCCGTCCACGATCTGCTTGAGCGTCGGGCGCGGGCGGTGTTGGAGCGGGACGAGGCGGCGTTCACCGCCGACTTGGATCCGCAGGCCGATCCCGACTTCGTCCGCCGGCAGCGGGAGCTGTTCCGCAACCTGGCCGCCGTGCCGGTGGGGGAGTGGGAGTACCGGCTGGAGGGCGAGACGAACCTCGCCGGCATCACGCCGCCCGCCGCCGACCAGGTGTGGGCGCCGGACGTGCGGCTGGCCTACCGGCTGCGCGGGGTGGACGTCGTGCCCAGCACGCAGCCGATGGCCTACCTGTTCACCCGGCGCGGCGACCGGTGGTTCCTCAACTCCGACACCGCGCTGGAGCCGCTGGGCAAGCGCACCTGGCGCGGTCCGTGGGACTTCGGGCCGTGCCACGTGCTGACCGGGACCGGCGGGTTCGTGCTGAGCCACCCCGGTGGCGAGCCGCTGGCCGCGCGGGTGCTGGCCGAACTGGACACCGCCGTGGACACCGTGACGCAGGTGTGGGGCCCAGCCTGGTCGCGGCAGGTGGCGGTGCTGATCCCGGGGAACGTCGAGGAGATGCGCGCCCTGGTCGGGCCGGGGCTCGCCGACGGGTCGATCGCCGGGGTCGCGGTGGCCGACCGGGTCGACGCCGAGACGCACACCGCGCAGGGCCAGCGAGTGGTGCTGAACCCGACGGGCGCGAGCGTGTTGTCACCGCTGTCGTTGCGCGTCCTGCTGCGGCACGAGATCACGCATGTGGCCGCGCGCGGCGAGACCGTGGACGGCGCGCCCATGTGGCTGCTGGAGGGCTTCGCGGACTACGTGGGCTACCGGGGCAGTGACGTGCCCCCGCGCAAGGCGGCGCCCGCCCTGGCCGCCCAGCTGCAACGCGAACTGCCCACCCGGCTGCCCGCCGACGCCGACTTCCGCGGCCCGTCCATGGAACTGGCCTACCAGCAGTCCTGGTCGCTCAACCTGTACCTGGCGCAACGGCTCGGTGAACCGGGCCTCGTCCAGTTGCACCGCCGCATCGCGGGCGCGGGCCGGGTGTCGCCGGAGCGGATGGACGCGCTCGTGCTGGAAGCCACCGGCGAGGACGTGGCGGGGCTGGTGCGGGGCTGGCAGCAATTCCTCCGGGCGGCGTTCCCGTAACGTGGGGCGCGTGCGTCGGACCCTGCTGGTGACCAATGACTTCCCGCCCCGGCCCGGTGGCATCCAGGCCTACCTGCACGCCCTGGCCACCCGCCTGCCGAACCTGGTGGTCTACGCGCCGTCGTGGGAGTCGCCCTCCGGGTCCCACCCGGAGTTCGACGCGGCCCAGCCGTTCCCCGTGGTGCGCCACCCGGGCACGTTGATGCTGCCGACACCGGACGTGCTGCGCCGGGCGTCGGACATCATGCGCGCCGAGCGCTGCGAGGCGGTGTGGTTCGGCGCGGCGGCACCGTTGGCGCTCATGACGCCGTGGCTGCGCAACGCGGGCGCCGCGCGGGTCGTCGCGTCCACCCACGGCCACGAGGTGGGGTGGTCGATGCTGCCCGCGGCACGGCAGTCGTTGCGCGCCATCGGGTCCTCTGTGGACGTCGTCACGTTCGTGAGCCGCTACACCCGTTCCCGCTTCGCCGCCGCCTTCGGTCCGATGGCGGCGCTGGAACACCTTCCGTCCGGTGTGGACACTTCGATCTTCGCCCCGGACCCCGTGGCCCGCGTGGAGATCCGCGCCCGGTACGGCTTGGGTGACCGGCCGGTGGTCGTGTGCGTGTCCCGTCTGGTGCCGCGCAAGGGCCAGGACGTGCTGGTGCGGGCGTTGCCGGAGATCCGGCGGCTGGCCCCGGACGCCGCGCTGCTGCTGGTGGGCGGCGGGCCGTACCGGAAGTCGTTGCAGCGCCTGGCCGAGTCTGTGGGCGTCGCGGAGCACGTGGTGTTCACGGGTTCCGTGCCGTGGTCGGAGTTGCCCGCCCACTACAACGCCGGTGACGTGTTCGCCATGCCGTGCCGGACACGGGGTCGTGGCTTGGACGTCGAGGGTCTGGGGATCGTGTACCTGGAGGCTTCGGCGACCGGGTTGCCCGTGGTCGCCGGGCAGTCGGGTGGCGCGCCGGAGACCGTGCGGGACGGCATCACCGGCACGGTGGTGGACGGGCGCGCGGTGTCGTCGGTGGCGGCCGAGGTGGGTCGCCTGCTGGCGGACCGGGACCTGGCCGCGAAGATGGGCGAGGCCGGCCGTGACTGGGTCACCAGGGAGTGGCGCTGGGACGACCTGGCCGACCGCTTGGCGGCTCTCATCGATCTGTGAGGTTCGCCAGCTCCGCCCGGGCCGCCGTCTCGATGAGCTTCAACCCGTGGGTGGCGGTGAGGTCCACCGCCCGGGTGGCCAGGGCCTTCGCCTCGACCAGTTCGCCGCGCTCGCGTCGGACGGCGGCCAGGCCCACCAAAGCGTTGGCCTCGCCGAACCGGTAGCCGATGTGCCGGGCCTTGGTCAAGGCCTGCTGGTACTGCTCGTCCGCGGTGCGCAGGTCCCGGGTGGCCCGGCTGGTGGCGGCCAGGACGACCAGGACGTTCGTGGTCGTGCGCTGGTCGCCGTCCTCGGCCAGTTCGGTCAAAGCCCGGTTGGCCAGCGCCAGCGCCGTGCCCGGGTCGCCCAGGTCGAGGTGGACCGCGGCGGCGTTCTCCAGGGCCCGGGCGGTCGACTCGCGGAAGCCCGCCTCGGTGCTCAGCCGCAGGGCCTCGTCCAGGTGGGTCAACGCGCGGGTCGGGTCGCCCCGGAGCCGCGCGGTCAGGCCCAGGAGGGTCAGCGCCGAGATCCGCCCGACCGGGTTGCCGCGTCCGGTGCTGATCGACAGGGCCTCGGTGAGCAGGTCCTCGGCCTCGGCCAGCTCGCCGGTGTCGATCGCCAGCACACCCAGGCCGGTGAGGACCGCCGCCTCGCTCTTGGCGCAGCCCGCCTCGCGGGTCAGCGCCAGGCAGGTCTCCAGGTCGTCGCGGGCGCCCGCGAGGTCGCCTGCGTCCAGCTTGACCAGGCCCAGGTTGCCGAGCACGCCGGCCTCCCAGACGTGGTCGCCGGCCGCGCGGTGCAGTTCGACGGCCCGGGTGTAGTGGGCGGTGGAGGTGCGGAAGTCGCCCAGGCGCCAGTGGAGCGCGCCCAGGTTCTGGTGCATCGCGGCGAGGCCCGCCCGGTCGTGGTGGGCGGAGGCGGCGTCGAGGCCGTAGCGGGCGGCGGTGCGCCACTCGGTGACGTGCTTGCCGATCCACAGGTAGCCGCGCAGGCCGTCGGCCAGCCGCCAGGAGACGTCGGCGGGGCCGTGCTCGGCGGCGGAGCGGATCGCGGCGGTCAGGTTGGGGCGTTCCGCGTCCAGCCACGCCCGGGCCTGGGCGGCGGTCTCGACGCGGGGCAGGCGGACGGCGGTCCCGTCGGACGGCGGGAGGCGCATCAGGTCCGGGTAGAGCAGTTCGGCGCAGTGGTCCACGGCCCGCACGTAGAAGCGCAGCAGCCGCACGCGGGCCGCGGACACCTCCTCGGGCGACGCGGGCGGGCCGGTCAGGGCCTCGTGCCGGCGGTAGCGGCCACCGTGGGCCTGGACCAGGCGGGCGGCGGCCAACTGGTTGAGCAGGGTCGCGGCGGCGTCCACCGGCAGGTCGGCGGCGTGCGCGGCGGCCTCGGCGGTGATGTCCGGGCCCGGCACGACACCGAGCAGGCCGAACAGCCGGCGGGCGGCCTCGGGCAGGCCGTCGAGGGCCGCCGCCACCGGGTCGCGGTCGCCCAGGCGGGCCAGGAACCGGTCGACGGATCCGTTCGTCGTGGCCGCCGCCGCGACGCGCAGGGTCAGCGGCAGCCCGCCGCAGCGCCGGGCCAGTTCCCGCGCGGCGGGCCCGGTGGCGCCGAGCAGTTCGAGGGAGTCCTCGGTGCTCAGGACGTCCAGGGCGACCCGGCGGGCGCCGTCCACGGCGATCAGGCCGCGCAGGTCGTGCCGGCTGGTCACCAGGACCGGGCAGTCGGCGGTCCCGGGCAGCAGCGGGCGGACCTGGTCGGGGGCGGTGGCGTCGTCGAGCACCACGAGCATCCGGCGGCCCGCGAGCAGCGTGCGGAACAGGGTGCCCTGCTCGTCGGAGTCCACCGGGATCTGCTCGGGCGGCACGCCCAGGGCGCGCAGGAACCGGGTCAGCACGTCCGCCGTCGCCGGGCCGCGGTCCGAGCCGCGCAGGTCCGCGTACAGCCGGCCGTCCGGGAACCGGTCCCGCAGCCGGTGCGCCACGTGCACCGCCAGCGCGGTCTTGCCCACCCCCGCCGGCCCGGTGACCGCCACCACGGGCACCGCGGTCCCGGTCGGGGCGATCAGATCGGTGACCCGCGCGACGGCGTCGGCCCGGCCCGCGAAGTCCGGCGCGTCCGGCGGCAACTGGTCGGGCACGTCCGGGTCGGGCGGCCCGCCCGGGGCGGCCAGCGCCGGGTCGCCGAGCAGGATCGCCCGGTGCAGCGCGCGCACCTCGGGGCCGGGGTTGGCCGCCTGCCGGAACACCTCCAGCGCCTCGGCCTGCCGGCTGCACCGGTAGAGCGCGGTCATCAACTGCGCCCGGAACCGGTCCCGCTGCGGGTGGTCGGCGGTCAGCGCGCGCAGGTCGGGCACCAGGCGCTCGTGGTGGCCCAGCGCGAGTTCGACGTCGTTGCGCTCCTCGTGGACGGTCAGCAGCCGTTCGGCGAGCCGGGGCGCTTCGGCGCGGCGCAGCGCCTCGGACGGCACGTCGACCAGCGCCGGCCCGCGCCACAGGGCCAGCGCGTCGGCGTAGAGGTCGGCGGCGCGGACGGCCTCACCGGCCAGCGCCGCCCGGCGCGCGAGACCCGCCGCGGTGGTGAACCGGTGGACGTCGACCTGTTCCGGCGACACCACCAAGCGGTAGCCGTCGGCGGTGGTGCGGATCAGCGAAGCGTCCCCGAGCAGCTGGCGCAACCGCATGACGTAGGTCTGCAAGGTGCCCCGGGTCCGGGCCGGCGGGTCGTCGCCCCACAGGAACCCGACCAGCTCCGCCACGGCCACCACCCGGCCCGCACGCAGGGACAACGCCGCCAGCAGCGCCCGGTGCTTGCCCGCGCGGACGGGCACGGGCCGGTCGCCGATGCGCACGTCGAGGGGGCCGAGCAGCCCGAACCACGGACCCGACCCGACAGCCATCCCGTCCGTTCCCCGCCCTCCGCGCGTGGCCGCTGACGGCCCGTGTCATCGCCGCGTCAGCGATACGACAGCGCGCTCAGGCAGTCTTGAGCACGTCCCGGTTGGGGGACCGGGACAACAGAACTTCTCGAATCCGCGCCAGCGGATAACGAACACTGGGGGTCGAGTGGCCCGCACCGGGTTCCGGTGCGGGCCACTCGTCTGTTCCCGGCCAACTGTAGCGCCGATCACACCGCCAGGGTCTCAATTGGCGCAACTTCGAACCACTGCTGCGCGAGATCCCGCGCCACCCGCGAGGCCGCGCCGGCCTGTCGCGGCGTGATTCCGCCGATCAGCCCTTCCGATCGGTGGAATCACGCCGCGATGGGCCGACCTCCAGGCGGCCGAGCCGCGACGCCGGAGGCGGCGCCATCCGACACGGCTTGCCGTGGCGCGGGTCGGTGCTTCACGCCGAGTAGATCGCTTCGATGTCCTGCTTGTAGGTGCTGGCCACCACGGCCCGGCGCAACTTGAGGCTCGGCGTCATTTCGCCGCCGGCCTCGGTGAAGTCCACCGGCAGGATGCGGAACTTCTTGATCGCCTCCGCCTTGGACACCGCCTGGTTCGCCTCGTCCACCGCGGCCTGGATGGTCTGGCGCAGCGTCTCGTCGTCGACCAGGTCCGCGACCGTGGCCGACGCCGGCTTGCCGTTCTGCTCCTTCCACGCCGGGAAGAACTCCGGGTCGATGGTGATCAGCGCGCCGATGAACGGCTGCGCGTCGCCGACCACCATGCACTGGCTGATCAGCGGGTGCGCCCGGAGGCGGTCCTCCAGCACGGCCGGGGAGACGTTCTTGCCGCCGGCCGTGACGATGATCTCCTTCTTCCGGCCGGTGATCTTGAGGAAGCCGTCGTCGTCCAGCTCGCCCAGGTCGCCGGTGTGGAACCAGCCGTCCTCCAGGGCCTCGGCGGTCGCGGCCTCGTTGTTCCAGTAGGACCGGAACACGATCTCGCCCTTGATCAGGATCTCGCCGTCCTCGCCGATGCGCACCGACGTGCCCGCGACCGGCCGGCCGACCGTGCCGACCCGGTACGCCGCCTCGGTGTTCACGCACGCCGCCGCGCTGGTCTCGGTCAGGCCGTAGCCCTCCAGCACCGGCACGCCCACGCCGCGGAAGAAGTGCGCCAGCCGCTCGCCCAGCGGCGCGCCGCCGGACACCGCCGCGATGCACCGGCCGCCCAGCGCCGCCTGGAGCTTGGAGTAGACGAGCTTGGAGAACACCGCGTGCTTGAGCTTCAGGCCCAGCCCCGCGCCCCCGCTCGCCTGCGCGTGGCTGTACGCGACGGCGGTCGCCTCGGCGGCGTCGAAGATCTTGCCCTTGCCCGCCGCGTGCGCCTTCTGCTTCGCGCCGTTGTAGACCTTCTCGAACACGCGCGGCACGGCCACCACGAACGTCGGCCGGAACGACTGGAGGTCGTCGACCAGGTTCTTCACGTCCGCGGTGTGGCCCAGCGTCACCCGCGTGTAGGTGCCGCACAGGGCGATCGCGCGGGCCAGGATGTGCGCCAGCGGCAGGAACACCAGCAGCGAGCCGCCCGCCTGCATGAGCTGCGGGAACGCGTGGATGTCGGCGCGCACCTCGGACAGCAGGTTGCGGTGGGTCAGCTCGCAGCCCTTGGGCCGGCCGGTGGTGCCGGAGGTGTAGACGATCGTCGCCGTGTCGTCCGCGCCGACCGCCTTGCGCCGGGCGGCGGCCTCCTCGTCGGTGATGGCGGCACCCAGGCCGGTCAGCTCGTCGATCACGCCCGCCGAGTCGCCGTTCGGGCCGTCGATGGTCCACACGTTGCGCACCTCGGGCAGGCCCGCGACCACGGAGTCGACGGTCGCGCGGTGCGCCGCGGTCTCCACGATCACGGCCTTCGCCGCCGAGTCGGACAGGATCCACTCGACCTGCTCCGCGGAGGAGGTCTCGTAGATCGGCACGCTCACGCCGCCTGCCTGCCAGATGGCGAAGTCGAGCAGGGTCCACTCGTAGCGGGTCTTCGACATCAGGCCGATCCGCTCGCCGGGCTGGAGGCCCGCCGCGATCAGGCCCTTCGCAACTGCCAGCACCTGGGCGGCGAAGTCGCGGGCGGTCACGTCGACCCAGGTCCCGTCGACGCGGCGGCGGAAACTGACGGCGTTGCCGAAGCGCTCCGCGTTGGCCCACACCATGTCGGTGAGGTTCTCCTCGGCGGCCACGGTCGCTGTGGCCGGGACGCTGAACTCGCGCACGTCAACCTCCGGACGGTTGTTTGTTACCGGTGAGGAAACTTAGCGTGTGATTCCGGCGATAAACAGGCCGGCGGACCGTTCCGTGACCGTGTCGTGGCACTCTTCCCACCCGTGCCGAGCGTTGACGTGGTGGACGAGACGTTCCTCGCAGTCCCTCCCGAGGTGGTCGTGGGCGCCTTCGCCGAGCCCTCCGACTGGGCGCGGTACTGGCCCGACCTCATTCTGGACGTTTACCTCGATCGGGGCATCCGGGGACTGCGCTGGACGGTCGCGGGGGCATTGGTCGGAACGATGGAGGTGTGGCTGGAGCCGATGCTCGACGGGACGCTCCTGCACTACTTCCTCCGGGCCGACCTCCGCGGCGACGTCACGCCCAAGCGGGTCCGGCAGGAGGTGCGCCGCCGCCAGCTGGCCGCGAAGGAGGTCTCGCTGGGCCTCAAGTTGACCTTGGAGGGCGGCCGGGCTCCGGGGCTGCCGCCCGCGCTGCCGTAGATTCGGGGGCTGTGCGGGTACATGTCGTCTCGGACGTCCACGGCAACGCCGAGGCCCTCGCCCGGGCAGGCGACGGCGCGGACGCCCTGGTGGTCCTGGGGGACCTGGTCGACTTCGTCGACTACTACGACCACGGCAAGGGCATCCTCGGGCGGGTGTTCGGGCCGGAGAAGGTCGAGGTGTTCGCGCGGTTGCGGCGCGGCCGGATGGGCGTGGAGACCGTCCGGTACATGCGGTCGCTGTGGGACAGCCTCGACGACGCCGAGTCGGTGGTCCGCGAGGCGGTGCTGGAGCAGTACGCCGAGCTGTTCCCGGCGATGAGCGCCCCGACCTACGCCACGCCGGGCAACGTCGACAGCCCGGACCTGTGGCCGTCGTTCGCGCGCGAGGGCGTGCACGTGCTCGACGGGGAGTCGGTGGAGATCGGCGGGCTGCGGTTCGGGTTCGCCGGCGGGGCGATCATGTCGCCGGGGTACGTGCGGCGGCCGGGCGCGCCCTGGTACCCGTACCTGCGCACGGACGACGAGTTCGGGGCGGCGTTGGCGGGGTTGGGCGAGGTGGACGTGCTGTGCACGCACGTGCCGCCGGCGGTGGCCGAGCTGACCTACGACGTGGTGGCGCGACGGCCGGAGCTGGGGTCGACGTCACTGCTGGAGATGATCCGCAAAGTCCGGCCGCGGTGGTCGGTGTTCGGGCACGTCCACCAGCCGTTGGCTCGCCGGGTTCGGGTGGGGTGGACCGAGTGCGTGAACGTTGGTCATTTCCAACGAAGCGGCACGCCCCACGTGTTGCGATGGTGACCACCACCGCGAGGCCGCCGTCGGCTTGTCGCGTCGCCTTTCCCGCCGATCAGCTTTTCCGATCGGCGGGAAAGGCGACGCGATGAGCCGACCCTCCGGGCGGCCGAGCCGCCGCGACGGAGTCGCGGCAGTTCAACACTGTTAGCCTGCCGTGCATGGCCGACGAGTCCACCCAGTCCATCGTGATCGACGCTGATCCCGCGAAGATCGTCGCGGTGATCGCCGACTTCGCCGCCTACCCCGAGTGGGCCAACGGCGTGAAGCGCACCGAGGTGCTGGAGACCGGGGCGGACGGGTACGCGGCGCAGGTCAAGTTCAACATCGACCAGGGGCCGATCAAGGACGAGTACGTGCTGGCCTACGACCAGTGGTCCGAGCAGCGGATCTCGTGGCACCTGGTCAAGGGGCAGATGCAGAAGTCCCAGGAGGGCAGCTACGCCTTCGCCCCGCGCGGCGGCTCGACCGAGGTGACCTACACGCTGTCGGTGCAGCTGGTCGTGCCGATGATCGGCCTGTTCCGCCGCAAGGCGGAGAAGATGATCATGGACACCGCGCTCAAGGAGCTGAAGCGCCGGGTGGAAAACGCTGGATGAGCGCACGCCTGCTGCTGTTCACCGGTAAGGGCGGGGTCGGCAAGACGACCTTGGCCGCCGCGACCGCCGCCGCGCTGGCCGCCGGCGGGCGCAAGGCGCTGGTCGTGTCCACCGACCCGGCCCACTCGCTGGGCGACGCGTTCGGCGTGCCGCTCGGCGGTGCGGTGTCCGAGGTGGACGCGGGCCTGCACGCCGCCCAGATCGACCCCCGGTCGCTGGTGGACGACGCCTGGCGCGAGCTGCGCGGTCACCTGCGGACGGTGCTCGCCGGCGCGGGCGTAGACGAGCTGGACGCCGAGGAGCTGACCGTCCTGCCGGGCGTGGAGGAGCTGCTGGCGCTGGCGGAGGTGCGGCGGCTGGCCGGGACCGGGCCGTGGGACGTCGTGGTCGTGGACTGCGGGCCGACCGCCGAGACCCTGCGGCTGCTGTCGCTGCCGGAAGCCCTCGGGTCCTATCTGGAGCGACTTTTCCCCACGCACCGCCGTGTGGTGCGCGGGTTGTTGGCGGGGCTCGCGGGCAGCACGTCGGTCGAGCGCTGGGACGCCACCGCGGACGCGCTCGGACGGCTCGCGGAGAGCCTGGAACAGCTGCGGGTGCTGCTGACCTCGCCGGCCACCAGCGTGCGGCTGGTGCTCACGCCGGAGCGGGTGGTCGCGGCGGAGACCCGGCGGACGGTGACCGCGCTGGCGTTGCAGGGCATCCGGGTGGACGGCGTGGTGGCCAACCGGCTCGTGCCGCACCCCGGTGCGGCGCGTGGCGCGGCGGCTTCGTGGATGCGGACGCGGCGGGCCGAGCAGGACGCGGTGCTGGCGTCGCTGGCCGATCTCGGTGCGGTGCGCTGCGTGGAGCACCGGGCGGGCGAGCCGGTGGGGTTGCCGGCGTTGCTGGAGATCGCCGCCCGGCTGTACGGGGACGGCGACCCGTTGGAGGGTGCGGCGGCGGAGGGGCCGCTGATCGACGTCGTCCGCGTGGACGACGAGTACGAGCTGCGGCTGGCCGTGGCGGTGGGGGATTCGGACCTGGATCTGGTGCGCGTCGGCGACGACCTCGCGGTGACCGTGGACGGGCGGCGCAAGCTGGTCGCGCTGCCGTCGTTGCTGCGGCGGTGCGTGGTGGTCGGCGCGGAACTGGACGACACCGGGTTGGCGGTGCGGTTCCGCCCCGACCCCGATCTCTGGATGCGGTGATGGACCCCAAGCTCGCCGAAGAACTGCGCCTGCTGCTCGACGCCGCCGCCGAGCGCGCCCAACCCTGGCTGCACAAGCTGTCCGGGGAAGGCGCCGCCCATGGTGGCGGGTCCGCCCACGCCGGCGGATCTGCCCACGCCGGCGGATCTGCCCACGCCGGCGGTGCGCACGACCCGGGCACGTGCGGGTGGTGCCCGTTGTGCAACGCGGTGGCGTTGGTGCGCGGGGAGCGGTCGGAGTTGGCGGCCAAGGCGGCCGAGCACGTGGCCGGGTTGATCGCGGTGCTGCGGGCGGCGCTGGCCGAGCCCGAGCCCGCGCCGCCGGAGGAGCCGGCCGAGGCCAAGCCGCGGGTGCAGCGCATCCCCGTGGTGCGGAAGAAGTCGTCGCCTTGCTGACCGTCGGCGTGGACGTCGGCGGGACCAGCGTGCGGGCCGGGGTGGTGAACGCGGACGGGGCCGTGCTGGACACCGCCCGGGCCGCGACGCCGTCCGGCGAGGAGGCGTTGGAGGAGGCGATCGGGGCGGCGGTCGCCGAGGTCGCGTCCCGGCACAGGGTGTCCGCGGTGGGGTTGGCGGTGGCCGGGTTCGTCGCGCCGGACCGGCGGACCGTGCGGTTCGCGCCGCACCTGGCGTGGCGGCAGGCGCCGGTGGCGGACCGGATCGCCCAGCGGGTCGGGATGCCGGTGGTGCTGGAGCACGACGCCAACGCGGCGGCGCTGGCCGAGCACCGGTTCGGCGCGGCGCGCGGGGCGCGGATCGCGGCGCTGGTCGCGATCGGCACCGGGATCGGCGGGGCGCTGCTGATCGACGGCAAGGTGTTCCGCGGCGCGCACGGGGTGGCGCCGGAACTGGGGCACTTGAGGTTGGTGCCGGACGGGCGGCCCTGCCCGTGCGGCAAGAACGGGTGCTGGGAGCGGTACTGCTCGGGGACCGCGTTGACCACGACCGCGGTGGAACTGCTGGCGCGGCACCCCGGGGTGTCGACGTTGCTGGCGCGCGAGGCCCTGGGCGACTCGCGGGCGGTGACCGGTCGGCGGGTCGCGGCGGCGGCGCGGGACGGTGATCCGCTGGCGAAGCGGGCGATGGCCGACCTGGCGCGGTGGCTGGGCGAGGGCCTGGCGCTGGTGGCCGACGTCTACGACCCCGAGGTGGTCGTGATCGGCGGCGGGGTGTCCGAGTCCGCGCCGCTGTTCCTGGACGACGCGCGGGAGCGGTACGCGGCGGTGGTGACCGGCGCGGGGCACCGGCCGCTTGCCCGAATCCGGACGGCGCAGTTGGGCGACGACGCGGGGATCGTCGGGGTGGCGACGTTGGCCCGGGAGGCGGCAACCACCCGGTCGGTACGCAACGGCAGGCGCTGAACGAGGGCGCTGAACGGCGGCGCTGAACGGCGGTTCGGCGATCGGGGAGCTTAGAGTCGGCGCTCGGGGTTCGGCGCTCGGGGTTGGGGCCGGCGCTCGGGGTTCATTGGAGGTTGTCTCGCGTTGGGCGTTCCGCCCACCCACCCCCTCCCAGGCCCCCTCGCAAAAGCCCCAAATGCACCCGCCTTCGGCGGGGCCGCCTGCGGCGGCTTGCGCGCGAAGCGCGCTTGGCGCGCGCCGCGCGCCTGGCTTGTGCGGGGTAGGCCTGGGAGGGGGTGGGCGGGCGGAACGCCCAACGCGAGACAACCCCCGACCGACGCGAGACAACCCCCTAAAGGACCGTCCCCCTAAAGGACCGTCCCCCTAAAGGACCGTCCCCCTAAAGGACCGCCCCATCGTCAGAGGACCGCGCCGTCGTCCCAGCCGGAGTCCGGCGGAGGACCGTTGCGGATGCGGAGCACCAGCCAACCGGCGCCCGAGCACAGCACGATCAGGGCCAGCGGGGTGCCGATGCCGGCCGTCAGGCCGAACAGGCCGGGCGCAACCAGGAGCACCACGCCGAGCAGCATCAGGAGGAGGGCCGCGATCGTGCCGGGGCGCAGGGCGGGCAGCGGGGGCGGTTCCGGCGGTACGAAGTGGTCGTCCGGGTCGTCGTCGTCCTCGTCGTCGTCGGCCGTGGCCACGGCCGGCTGCCCCTCGGGCCGGGTGGGGCGCGCGGGTTCGGCTTCGGTCTCGTCGTCGTCGAACGCGTCCGGGTCCGCCGGGTCGGACCAGGTCCGGCCCACGCCTTCGCGTTCGAGCCCGGCCACGATCTCGGCGAACGTGGCGTCCACGTCCTCCGGGCCGTCCGTCGGGTCCCGTCGGGAGTTCATCGGCGTGTTCCAACCCCTCCAGGCGCGTCCTCTGCCAGGGTTCATCGTCCCACGGGCCCGTTGTGTTGCGGATTACGGCAGCCGGTGGCACTTGCGACCGTACCGGCCGAACGCGCGTCTTCGTTGTGCCTGGTGCGGTCGCATCCGTACGCTGGCCGCCGGGGATCGAAGCACGTCGAGGAGGCGCTCCCAGCGGTGCTCTACTGGTTGATGAAACACATCTTTCTCGGGCCTCTGTTGAACCTGTTCTTCCGACCGAAGATCATCGAGGGCGCCGAGAACATCCCGAAGGAGGGCGGGGCGATCCTCGCCTCCAACCACCTCGCGGTCTCCGACTCGTTCTTCCTGCCGCTGAAGCTCTCCCGGCGGGTCACCTTCCCGGCCAAGATCGAGTACTTCACCGGCAAGGGCCTCAAGGGCGCCTTCCAGCGCTGGTTCTTCTCCGGCGTCGGCCAGGTGCCGATCGACCGGTCCAGCGCGTCCGCAGCACAGGCCGCGCTGGACACCGGTGTCCGGATCGTCCGCGAGGGCAAGCTGCTCGGCATCTACCCCGAGGGCACCCGCTCGCCCGACGGCCGCCTCTACAAGGGCAAGGTCGGCGTCGCGTGGATCGCGCTGGAGTCCGGCGCGCCGGTCATCCCGGTCGCCATGTTCGGCACCGACAAGGCGAACCCGATCGGCTCCAGGATGTGGAAGCCGTACCCGATCCGGATCAAGATCGGCAAGCCGCTGGACTTCTCCCGCTACGCGGGGCTGTCCGGGGACCGGTTCGTGCTGCGGTCGATCACCGACGAGATCATGTACGCCCTGATGGAGCTGTCCGGCCAGGAGTACGTCGACGTCTACGCCGCCAAGGCCAAGGAGCAGCCCGCGCCGGACGCGGACCGGCTGCCGGAGACGAAGGCGGGCTGAGACGAGCGGTGCTCATGGTCGAGCCGGCCTCATGGTCGGCGGACGGTCACCCCTAAGGTTGGTGGGTGCGGTTCTTCTACGACTGTGAGTTCATCGAAGACGGGTTGACCATCGACCTCGTCTCCATCGGCGTCGTCGACGAGGAAGGCCGCGAGTTCTACGCCGTCTCCACCGAGTTCGACCCGGACAAGGCCGGGCCGTGGGTGCGGGCGAACGTGCTCAACCAGCTGCCGCCGCCCGCGGACAAGGCGTGGCGCAGCCGTGAGCGCATCCGCCACGACCTGCTGGAGTTCCTCGGCGGCCCGAAGGCAAACCGGGACGACATCGAGCTGTGGGCGTGGTTCGCCGCCTACGACCACGTGGCCCTGGCCCAGCTGTGGGGTCCGATGCCGGCGCTCCCGCGCTGCCTGCCCCGGTTCACCCGGGACCTGCGGCAGCGCTGGGAGGACGTCGGCAAACCCCGCCTGCCGCAGGCGCCGGCGGACGCCCACGACGCCCTGGCCGACGCCCGGCACAACCTCGCCCGGTGGAAGGTGATCGAGGCCGAGCGCCTGCGCCGCGGGTTCGCCGTCCGCTAGGTGGACCCTGCCTTGCTGCACCGATCCAGGTCGTGTCAGTCTTGGGTGACCCACGCCACGAAGAGATTGGTAAGCAAATGCGCATCGGTGTGCTCACCGGCGGTGGTGACTGTCCGGGGCTGAACGCGGTCATCCGCGCGGTCGTCCGCAAGGGCATCGAGGTCCACGGCTGGGAGATCGTGGGGTTCCGCAACGGCTGGCAGGGTCCCGTCGAGGGCCTGTCCAAGCCGATCGGGCTCGCTGACGTCGAGGACATCCTGACCCGGGGTGGCACGATCCTGGGTTCGTCGCGCACCAACCCGTACAAGATCGAGGGTGGTGTCGACAAGATCCGGCAGGTGCTCGCCGACCAGGGCGTCGACGCGCTGATCGCGATCGGCGGCGAGGACACCCTCGGCGTGGCCAAGAAGCTGACCGACGACGGCATCGGCGTCGTGGGCGTGCCGAAGACCATCGACAACGACCTCGGCGCGACCGACTACACCTTCGGTTTCGACACGGCCGTGCACATCGCCACCGAGGCCATCGACCGGCTCCGCACGACCGCCGAGTCCCACCACCGGGCCCTGGTCGTCGAGGTCATGGGCCGGCACGCGGGCTGGATCGCGCTGCACTCGGGTCTCGCCGGCGGCGCGAACGTGATCCTGGTGCCGGAGCGGCAGTTCAGCGTCGAAAAGGTCGTCGAGTGGGTGGAGCGGCGGTTCGAGCGCCAGTACGCGCCGATCATCGTCGTCGCCGAGGGCGCGGTGCCGGAGGGCGGCGCGGAGGTGCTGCACTCGGGTGAGAAGGACGCGTTCGGCCACGTGCGGCTGGGCGGCGTCGGCACCTGGCTGGCCGAGGAGATCGCGGAGCGCACCGGCAAGGAGTCGCGGGCGGTCGTCCTGGGCCACACCCAGCGCGGCGGCATCCCGACCGCGTACGACCGCGTCCTGGCCACCCGGTTCGGCCTGCACGCGGTGGACGCGGTGGCCGAGAGCGACTTCGGCGTCATGGTCGCGCTGAAGGGCACGGACATCGTGCGGGTGAAGCTGTCCGAGGCGACGGCGGAGCTGAAGACGGTGCCGCTGGAGCGGTACGCGGAGGCCGAGGTCTTCTTCGGCTGAGGTCTTTGCGGAAGGCGCCTCCGGACCCGTCCGGAGGCGCCTTTTTGCGTCTAGGAGAACGCGCCCAGGGACAGGTAGGCGGCGAACGTGCCGAGCCAGTGCTCGGCGTAGTACCCGTGCCCGGAGACGTACCGCAGGCCGGCCTCGCGGTGGTCGTCGGCCGCGGTCAGCGCGGGCTCCCGGTAGCGGTGCCCCTCGGGCAGGGCCTCGGCGATGGACCGCCACGACCAGGCCCGGGACAGGGCCAGCCCGACCAGGTGGGAGCCGTACGGGTCGCCCGGGTCGTCGATGGGGACCGGTTCGCGCAGGACCTTCCAGCGCGCCTCCTCCAGGTTCGGCAGGAACGCCTCGAACCAGGTCGGGAAGTCGGGCAGGACCCGGCGCATGAGGTCGGCCTCGGTGAGCGCGGGGGACAGGAAGTCCGCCGCGTCCGGTTCGAAGCCGCCGTAGTCGCGGTCCTCGCGGTGCCAGCGCAGGGCGGCCTCCGCGCAGGCCCGGGCGAGTTCGGTGTCACCGACCGCGCGGGCCGCGTCGAGGACCAGGCCGGTCGCGAAGGCGGTGTTGGCGTGCGTGCCGGCGCGGATGGGCAGGCGGGCGTGGGACACCCATTCGAGGAACCGGTCACGGAGGACGTTCGACAGCGGCTCCAGCGACCACGGTGACGTTCCCCACGTCCGCAGCTCGGCGTCCAGCACGAGCAGCCACGCCCAGCCGTAGGGGCGCTCCCAGAACTTGCCCATCGGACCGGCGAAGAAGTCCGCCTCGGCCCGGCAGCCCTCGGGCGTGATCAAGGCGTTGAGTGCGGCGCGAGCCTCGTCCGCGCCGGTCAGGGAGGGGCGCAGGCGCAGCAGGCGGACCATCAACCACGTCTGGTGCACGCACGAATGCCAGTCGAAAGACCCCGCGAACACCGGGTGCAGCACCCGCTGCGGCACCAGCCCCGCGTCGGAATCGATCACGTGCGTCCAGTGCACGGGGTGGTCGCGCAGGACGTTCGCGGTCGCGGTCGACAGGAGGCGCTGGGCGGTGTCGTCGTCCACCAGGTGGTCATCCGCAGGGGTGACGGGCATGACGCTCATCATGCCCAGGCCAACCCGGGCCCGTCTCTCAGTGTGGACGCCCTACCCTTAACACGTGAACTGGACTGTGGACGTGCCCGTGGACACGCTTCCCGAGCTGCCGCCGCTTCCGCCCGAGCTTCGCACGCGACTGGACGACGCCCTGGGCCGCCCCGCGGCGCAGCAGCCCGAGTGGCCGGACGCCGAGCAGGTGCGCCGGGTGCGCGCGGTGCTCGAGAGCGTGCCGCCGATCACCGTGCCCGCCGAGATCGACCGCCTCCGCGAGCACCTCGCGGGCGTGGCGCGCGGCGAGGCCTTTCTGCTGCAGGGCGGCGACTGCGCGGAGACGTTCGCGGACAACACCGAGCCGCACATCCGCGCGAACGTCCGGACCCTGCTCCAGATGGCCGTGGTGCTGACCTACGGCGCGAGCCTGCCGGTGGTGAAGATCGGCCGCATCGCGGGTCAGTACGCCAAGCCGCGCTCGTCCAACATCGACGCGCTGGGCCTCCCGTCCTACCGCGGCGACATCGTGAACTCGCTGGTCACGACGCCCGAGGCGCGCATCCCGGACCCGTCCCGGATGATCCGCGCGTACGCCAACGCGGGCGCCGCGATGAACCTGCTGCGCGCGATGACCACCGCCGGCATGGCCGACCTGCACCGGCTGCACGAGTGGAACAAGGACTTCGTGCGCACCTCGCCGGCCGGCGAGCGGTACGAGGCGCTGGCCGCCGAGATCGACCGGGGCCTGCGGTTCATGTCGGCGTGCGGTGTGGACGACTCGTCGCTGCACACGACCGAGATCTTCGCCTCCCACGAGGCGCTGCTGCTGGACTACGAGCGGGCGCTGCTGCGCCTGGACACCGCCGGTGACCAGCCCAAGCTGTACGACCTGTCGTCGCACTTCCTGTGGATCGGCGAGCGGACCCGGCAGCTGGACGGGGCGCACATCGCGTTCGCCGAGCTGCTGGCGAACCCGATCGGCCTGAAGATCGGCCCCACGACCACGCCGGAGATGGCGGTGGAGTACGTGGAGCGGCTGGACCCGTACAACCAGCCCGGTCGGTTGACGCTCATCAGCCGCATGGGCAACGGCAAGGTGCGGGACGTGTTGCCGGCGATCGTGGAGAAGGTGACGGCGTCGGGTCACCAGGTCATCTGGCAGTGCGACCCGATGCACGGCAACACCCACGAGTCGTCCACCGGGTACAAGACCCGGCACTTCGACCGGATCGTGGACGAGGTGCAGGGCTTCTTCGAGGTGCACCGGCGGCTGGGGACCCACCCGGGCGGCATCCACATCGAGCTGACCGGCGAGGACGTGACCGAGTGCCTGGGCGGCGCGCAGGAGATCTCGGACACCGACCTGGCCGGGCGCTACGAGACCGCTTGCGACCCGCGGTTGAACACCCAGCAGTCGCTGGAGTTGGCCTTCTTGGTCGCGGAGATGCTCCGCAGCTGACGCACCGAGTTTCGACCGAGACGCCCCGGCAGTCCTTTCCGGACCGCCGGGGCGTTGTGCTTCGTGGCCGGCTGGGCGCGGACGGACGGGCCGGGCAGGGCAGGGCTCGGCGCTGGCTCGGGCGGACGGGCTGGCTGGCGCGCGGGTTGGCGGGCTGGCTGGCTGGCGCGCTAGCTGGCGTGGGCTGGCTGGCTGGCGTGGGCTGGCTGGCTGGCGTGGGCTGGCTGGCTGGCGTGGGCTGGCGTGGGCTGGCTGGCTGGGCGCGGCTGATTGAGCGCGGGCCGGGCTCGGCGGCTTGGCGACAGCCAGCGGGCATGCGGTCGCCGGACGTGCGGTGATTTGCGGCGGGCGTGGCCTCCGGCCCCCGGAACCATTATCTCATCCGACACCGACAATTCCGGCGCGGTCGAACAGCCCGCCGGCCGTCGCCGCCCGACCGCTGCCGCCGCCGCTGCGGCTGGCCACCACTGCCTGCCGCCCGCCGCCCGCCACGTGGTGGAGCGTTGGGCGGGGGCGGCCGGCGGGGGCTGAGGTCAGACGGCGATCAGGACGATCTTGGTGCCCTTCGGGACGCGTTCGCCGCCGCGGACGGACTGGTTCACCACGGTCGCCCGGTCCCGGTTGTTGAACTGCACCTCGACCTCCAGCCCGGCCTTCTGCAGCTCCTCCTTGGCCTCCTTGACCTTCTTCCCCTCCACGTTCGGCACCAGCACGCCCCGGTCCGCCGCGATGATGACCGTCACCCGCTTGTCCCCGGTCAACGTCGTCCCGGCCGCCGGGTTGGTGCGGACCACCCGGCCGCCCTCCACCTCGCCGGACGGCTCCTGCGGCCCCTCCACCGGTTCGAAGCCCGCGGCCGACAGCTCGGCGAAGGCCTCGTCCTTCGTCTTGCCCTTCACGTTCGGCACCGGTTTGGGCTCCACGCCCTTGCTCAGCACGATCGTCACCGTCGTCCCGATGTCCACGGGCGTGCCGGGCGCGGGCTTGAGCGTCACCACCTTGCCCTTCGGCACCCGGTCGCTGAACGCGTCATCGGCCGGGTTGAGCTGGGACTTCAAGCCCGCCGACGCGATCTCCCGCTCGGCCACCGCCGTCTCCGACCCGGCCGCCACCTGCGGGACGACCGGCTTGCCCCGCGACACCACGACCTTCACCAGGTCGCCCCGGGTCAGCTCGGTCCCGGCCGGCGGGTCGGTGCGCAGGACCTGGCCATTCGGCACGTCGTTGCTGTTCTCCGTGCTGACGGCGGTCTTCAGGGCGGCGTCCTCGATGATCGAGGTGGCCACCTCCTGCTCCTTGCCGACCACGTTGGGCACCGACGCGACCTTGCCGATGGACAGCCACCAGGTCGTCAGGCCGATGACGATCGCCGCCACGACCACGATGCTCATCCACGTGATGAGCTGCTTCTTGCTGCGCGCCCGCATCTCCTCCTGGAGCTGTTCGGGCGTCTTCTTGCGCGGGGGCCGCTTGGGGCGCGGTCTGGAACCACCAGGGCCGCCGGTCCGGGTGCCGCCGGGCGGGGTGCCGGTGGCGGGGTCGGTCAGCAGGCCGCGGGGCATCGCCATGGTGCCCCGCGGGCCGGCCGGCTCCGGGCGGCGGACCGGCACGGTCGGTTCGGCGTAGGCGACGGCGGTGCCGGCGCCCACTCCCACGGGCTGCACGCGGACCGTCGCCGGTTCCGCGGCGGGGTTCAGCGGGGCGATGGCGGTGGCCTCCGCCGACGAGCCCGACGAGCCCGACGAGCCGAGCGAACCGGGCGGCGTCGGTGCAGCGGGCGTCACCGCCGGCACGTCGACCGCGGCGATGCCCAGCGCGGCCCGGGCCGTCTCCACCTCCGACAGGAACGCCTCGGCGTCGGCCGGTCGGAGGAACGGCTCCTTGCGGGTCGCCCGGCGGACCAGTTCGGCGACCTCGGCGGGCACGTCCGGCACCACCGGGACCTCGTCGTTGACGTGCCGGTAGGCCACCGAGATGGCGTTCTCGCCGACGAACGGGGGCGTGCCGGTCAGCATCTCGTACAGCAGCACGCCGGCCGCGTAGACGTCGCTGCGGGCGTCCGCCGAGCCGTTGGTCACCTGTTCGGGTGAAAGGTAGGCGACGGTGCCCAGGATGGTCGTGTTGTCGCTGGTGATGCCCGGCGTCGACACCGCCCGGACCAGGCCGAAGTCCGCCACCTTCACCGCGCCGCCGCGCCCGATGAGGACGTTCTCCGGCTTCACGTCCCGGTGCACCAGGTCCGCCCGGTGCGCCGCGGCCAGGGGGGACAGGACCCGCTCCAGCACCGTCAGGGCGAGCGGCACGTCCAGCTTGCCGCGCTGGTTGAGGAGGTCGCGCAGGGTGCCGCCCTCCACCAGTTCCATCACGAGGTACACGCGGTCCTCGTCGACGCCCTGGTCGTGCACCGCCACCACGCCGGGGTGGTGCAGCCCGGCCGCGGCCCGCGCCTCGCGCTCGAACCGCGCCACGAACTGCGGGTCGGAGGAGAACTGGGGGTCCATGACCTTGATCGCCACCGGCCGCTCCAGGCGCGTGTCGACACCCCGGTACACGGTGGACATGCCGCCGCGTGCCACCAGGGCGCCCACTCGGTAGCGCTGCTCGAGCAGCCCGCCGATCACGTTCGTCGCCGACCTTTCCACAGCCGTGGATCGTACGGTGGGGTGGAACCGACCGATGCCGTGCGCTGCGAGCATCCCCACCCGCGTGTGGGATCCGTGTCAAAGTCGCATGAAACAGGGGGTGTCCGGGAAGCGACCCGCGGGTGTACCCCGACCACCCGGTTGGCGCAGGGCGTTGCTCCTCGCGTTGTGGCATCGTGGCGCCTGTGAGTGCGATTCCTGCCGCTGCGGATGTGCTGGCTCCCGACCTGGAGGTGCTCGACCTCCCGCAGGTCGCCGAGCGTCTCGGCTTGCCGATCAACCGTGTCCACCAGTTGCTGCGCGACGGCCAGTTGCTCGCCGAGCGCCGCAACGGTGTCCTCGTCGTCCCCGCCGCATTCCTCGCCGCCGGAGGCGTGGTGAAGGGGCTGCCCGGCACCATCACGGTGCTGCGCGACTCCGGCTACTCGACCGATGAGATCCTGCGCTGGCTGTTCACCGAAGACGACACCCTGCCGGGCACGCCGATCGAGGCGTTGCGCGGCGACCGCGGTCGCGAGGTCAAGCGGCGCGCCCAGGCGATGGGTTTCTGAGTTCCGTTTCAGTGGTCGTCCGGGCGGTTCCAGGCGAGCCGCCCGGACACGGCTCGCGCGGTCACGGCCTTGACCAGGCCTGGCAGCGCCACCGCGGCCCGTCTCGCGCGGGGGACGACGACCCGCTTGTCCAGCACGTTGTAGTCGGCCGCCGCGATCTCCTCCAGGATGTTCCGGTAGAGGACCAGGGCCGTCCGCACGCACGGTCGTGCCGCCGGTTGGAGCAGGTCGACGCCGTCCTCCGCTTCGCGGTAGGTGGCCAACGTCACGGCCATGACGTGCCCGATCGCGCGCCTGATGCGCTGGTCCGGGCGTCCCGTGCGACGTGACCAAGCGAGCAGGTCCCGGTCGACCCCGTGGGCGTCGAGGACGTCCATGGGCAGGTAGACGCGGCCCCGGTCGAGGTCTTCGCCGATGTCGCGGAGGAAGTTGGTCAGCTGGAACGCCCGGCCCAGCGCGGCGGCGGCCGGTTCGGCGTGGGCGCGCGGGACGACGGTGCCGAACACCGGCAGCAGTTGCAGTCCGATGACCGCCGCCGAACCGTGCACGTACTTGTCCAACTCGGTGAACGACGCGTACTCCGTGACGTGCAGGTCCATCCGCATGGACCCCAGGAAGTCGGTGAACAGGCCCGGGTCGATGCGGTGCCGGCGGGCGGTGTCGGCCAGGGCGGTGAGCACCGGGTGGCCGGTCGGGCGGCCCGCCAGCTCGTCGGCCAGCAGGCGTTCGAGGTCGTCCAGCTCGGCGGCCGGGTCGGCGGAAGCGCCGCTGTCCACGATCTCGTCGGCCCACCGGGCGAAGCCGTACAGGGCGTGCACGGCGGGCCGCTGGCGCTTGGGCAGCAGCCGGGTGGCCAGGTAGAACGTGCGGCCGTGGCGGGCGTTGAGGGCTCGGCAGCGGTCGTAGGCGGCCTGCAGGTCGGTCACGCGTACCTGCTGGACAGCTTCAGCGGGTCGGGCTTGACCAGGGTCACGCTCGCCAGCGCGGACACGGCCACGGTCAGCGCCAGGTAGCCCCACGAGTACAGGGCCGTGTCGCCGTTGGGGAAGGTCACCAGCAGCAGGAAGATCGAGAAGAACGTCACCTTCCGCAGGCCACCGGTGGTCCACGCCAGGCCCGCGCCCAGCACCAGCGCCCAGCTGAAGTACCAGGGCAGGGTGGCGGGGGAGAGCAGGGCCACCGCGAGCATGGTGATGGCCGCGCGGCGCACCGCCTCCGGACCGCCGTCCTCGGCCACCCGCCACTGCCGCCACGCGATGTAGAGCAGCAGGAGCGACCCGAGGCCGCGCGCGACGGTCATGAACCAGCCCGGCTCGACCCGGACGAACGCGCTGACCACGGTGTGCACGAAGTCACCGACCGCGCTGGGCAGCGACAGCCAGTTGACGATGGTGGACGACGAGCTGAGCGCCGGGATCCAGCCCAGGTCGAGCCCGGAGACCAGGGTCGTGCCCCCGAACACCACGACGAAGACCGCCAGCCCGCCCGCGATGGCCTTGCCCAGCTGGGCGCCGCGGGTGCCGTCGAGCCGCCGCGCCCACACCAGGACCAGGAACGGCAGCGCGACCACGGCGGTGGCCTTCACCGCGAACGCGAGGGTCACCACGGCGATGCCCAGCACGTGCTTGCCGTCCAGCACGAACAGGCAGCCCGCCGCGAGCAGGCCGACCATCAGCAGGTCGTTGTGCGCGCCGCCGATGAGGTGGACCAGCATCAGCGGGTTCGCGGCGGCCAGCCACAGCGCGATGGCGGGCCGCCCGCCCAGGTGTCGCGCGAGGCCCGGCAGCGCCCACACGAGCATCCCGAGCCCGATGGCGAGCACGAGGCGCATGAGGACCACGCCGCCGATGACGGACGCGTTGGTGACGCCCACGACACCCATGGCGAGCATGAGGAACAACGGGCCGTAGGGGGCGGGCGTGTTCTGCCACACCCAGCTCACGTTGTCCGACAGCGGGCTTTGCAGGACCGCCGGGCCGACCTTGTACGGGTCGAGGCCGTTGAGGGCGATCTGGCCCTGGGCGAGGTAGCTGTAGATGTCCTTGCTGAACAGCGGCGGCGCGAACAGCAGGGGCAGGGTCCAGGCGACCACGGCGGTGAGCACGGCCTGGCTGCCCACGTGCCGGTTGCGCACCATGCGGCCCAGCCGCACCCACGCCCAGATGACCATGCCGAGGCCGAGGTAGAGGACGGCGGTGGCCAGGTCGTGCCCGTGCCCGTAGCGGATCCAGCTCAGCGAGGTGTCGGTGAGCAGGGGGTCGCGCTTGAGGATCGCGCCCGCGCCCGTGCCGCCCAACGCGACCAGCATGACGCCGGCGACGCCGAGCAGGATGGTCCGGACGGGTATGCCACCGGGATCCGGCGCCTGGGTAGCACCGGGCCGCACCGGCTCGACACGTGCGGCGCTCGATCTGGGAAGGGACGGGGTCGCGGCCATCGCGGCAACATCGTCGCACAACGCGAGCGCGCGTCGGCACGCAATGGCGGACACGCGTGACAGGGTCGTAACAGCCTGGGGGATCTTCGCACGGGCAGGTCACACGAGCGAGTGACCACTTGGAGTAAGTGGTGCTTTGCGGTGTTGGATTGCCGCGACCTCGTCCCGGCGGCTCGGCCGCCTGTAGTCGGCTCGTCACGCGGCGTTTTCCGTCGATCACGTCCTTCGATCGGCGGAAAACGCCGCGCGACGAGCCGACGCGGCCTCGCGGGGTTTCCAAGGTGGCCCGGCGGGGTGACAATTCAACGCATGGCCAATTCGGTGGCCGTCAGCGTCGACGGCTTGCGGGTGGTGCGTGGCGGGCGGGAAGTCGTCCGCGGGGTGGCCTTCGAGGTGCCGTCCGGCACGGTCACGGGGCTGCTGGGCCCGAGCGGGTGCGGCAAGACGACCCTCCTGCGGGCCGTAGTGGGTGTGCAGGTCGTGGCGGGCGGAACGGTCACGGTTCTGGGGCACCCGGCGGGCAGTGCGGTCCTCCGGGACCGGATCGGCTACTCGACCCAGAGTCCATCGGTCTACGCGGACCTCACCGTCCGGGAGAACCTGCGCTACTTCGCGTCCGTCTTGAAAGCGCCCGCTTCAGACGTCGACCGCGTGGTGGACGAAGTAGGTCTTAAAGGACAGGCCGACCAACTGGTCAACACCCTGTCGGGTGGTGAACGCGGCCGGGCGAGTCTCGCCGTGGCGCTGCTCGGCCGGCCCGAGCTGATCGTGCTGGACGAGCCGACCGTGGGCCTGGACCCGGTGCTGCGCGAGGAGCTGTGGAACCTGTTCCACGACCTGGCCGACCGGGGCGCGGCGCTGCTGGTGTCCAGCCACGTGATGGACGAGGCCGCGCGGTGCGACCGGCTGCTGCTCATGCGCGACGGCGAACTCCTCGCCGACGACACCCCGCAAGCGCTGCGCGAGCGGACCGGGTCGCCGGACCTGGAACAGGCGTTCCTGGCGCTGGTGAGGGGGACGGCGTGAACACCCTGGCCACCACCCGCCGCATCCTGACCCAACTGCGGCACGACCACCGGACCGTGGCGCTGATGGTCCTGCTGCCCTCGGTGCTGCTCGTGCTTCTCCGGTACGTGTTCGACTCGGAGCAGGCGTTCAGCCGGGCCGCGCCGGCGCTGCTGGGCGTCTTCCCGTTCGCGATCATGTTCATCGTCACGTCGATCACCACCTTGCGCGAACGGCTGACCGCGACGCTCGAACGGCTGATGACCATGCCGATCGGCAAGCTGGACCTGCTGCTGGGCTACGCGCTGGCGTTCGGGCTGGTGGCGGTCGTGCAGGTGGCGGTGGCCGCGACGGTCGCGCTGACCTGGCTGGGGCTGGAGATCGAGGGCTCGGTGGCGCTGCTGGTGCTCATCGCGGTGCTGGACGCGTTGCTGGGCATGGCGCTGGGGCTGTTCGCCAGCGCGTTCGCCCGGACCGAGTTCCAGGCGGTGCAGTTCATGCCCGCGATCGTGATGCCGCAGGTGCTGCTGTGCGGGCTGTTCGTGCCGCGCGACGAGATGGCGACCGCGCTGAACTGGATCTCCGACGCCCTGCCGCTGTCCTACGCGGTGGACGCGTTGACCCAGGTCACCCGGTCGTCCGAGGTGGACGGGACGCTGGTGCGCAACCTGCTGGTCATCGCGGGCTGTGCGCTCGCGGCCTTGCTGCTCGGCGCCGCGACCCTGCGCCGACGGACCCCGTGATCCGCTGGGCGGCGAGCTTCCCGGAGATCAGCACCGGCGGCACGCCCACGCCCGGTGTCGTGCCGCAGCCGGCCAGCACGGCGTTGTCCAGCACGAGGTTGCGCGGGCGGAACGGGCCGGTCTGGGCGAACGTGTGCGCGGCGGAGAACGGGGTGCCGGCGGCCAGGCCCATGGCGGCCCAGTCGCGCGGGGTGACCAGCTTCTCCACCTTGATCGAGTCGCCGAACCCGGTCAGGCCGCGCCGTTCGAGGGTCTGCACCAGCTCGTCGCGGTAGGCGGGGCCGACGCGCTCCCAGTCGACCGGGCCCAGCCGCAGGTTCGGCACCGGTGCCAGGACGAACATCCCCTTGTCCGGCGGCGCGGTGACCAGCAGGGACGGGTCGGTCATGAGGCTGCCCCGGCGGGTCAGCTCGTCGAACGTGCGGTCCCAGGCGCGGCCGAAGAACAGGGTGTGGTGGGCCAGTTCCGGCCACGTCCGGTCGACGCCCGCGTGCAGCACGACCGCCGAAGGCGCCCACGTGATCGGCACCGGGCGGCGCGGGCGGTGGCCCAGCAGGCGGTAGGACATCGGCAGGTCCGGCGTGAGGACCACGGCGTCACACGGGATGCGTTCGCCCTGTGTCGTGCGCACGGCGGTGACGCGGCGGCCGATGCGTTCCAGCCACGCGACCTTGGTGCGGTAGCGCAGGTCCGCGCCCGCGTCCTGGGCGGCGGCGGCCATCGCGTCAGGCAGTGCCCTCATGCCGCCGCGCGGGTAGTAGACGCCCGCGATGGTGTCCATGTACGCGATGACGCCGTACGCGCCGAGCGCCTTGCGTGGCGGAACACCCGCATAAAGCGACTGGAACGAGAAGACGCGCTGGAGGCGTTCGTCGGTGAGGAACCGGGCCACTTGCGGCCCCAGTCGGGCGAAGCCGCGCAGTGCGGCCAGCTTGGCCAGGCGCGGGGTGAGCAGGTCCAGCGGGGAGTCGAAGTTCGCGCCGATGAACGCGTCCCGCTCCACCCGGTACAGCTCGGTCAGCCAGGCCCGCAGCGCCTTGTAGCCCTGCGCTTGCCCGGGTCCGGCGAACCGCCGCACTTCGGCCTCCATGGCCTCGGGGTCGGCGTGCACGTCCAGCACCGAGCCGTCGGCGAACCGGGCCCGGTAGGCGGGGTCGACGGGCAGCAGGTCGAGCCGGTCGGCCAGGGACTCGCCGACCGCCGCCAGCGCCTCCTCGACCAGCTCCGGCATGGTCAGCACGGTCGGGCCGGTGTCGAAGCGGAAGCCGTCGAGGTCCAGCCGCCCGGCCCGGCCGCCGGGCACCGCGTCCCGCTCGACCACGGTGACCCGCCGGCCCGCGCCGAGCAGGTGCAGCGCGGCCGACAGCCCCGCCAGGCCCGCGCCCACCACGACGACGTGGTCGGTGCGACCGGTGACCGTCCTCATGTCACGAGGTCCGCTTCGTCGCGCTGACGGCGAGCTGCGCGAGCCGCTCGCGGGCGGCCGGCTCCTCGATCGGGGCGCGGTCCAGGGCGGTCAGGGCGGACTCGGTCAGCTCGGCGATCCGCTCCTCCACGGCGTCCACCGCGCCCACCTCGACCAGCTTGGCGCGCACCACGTCCACGGTGGCCACGTCCAGGTCGGGCTTGCCCAGGGCGTCGTGCAGCACGTCCGCGCCGAACTCCATGCCCAGCGCCACCAGCAGCGTCCGCTTGCCCTCGCGCAGGTCGTCCCCGGCGGGCTTGCCGGTCACGGCCGGGTCGCCGAACACGCCCAGCAGGTCGTCGCGGAGCTGGAAGGCCACGCCGATGTCGGTGCCGAACGACCGCAGGCCGTCCACCAGGTCGGCGCTGCCGCCACCGATCGCCGCGCCCATGTGCAGCGGGCGTTCGACGGTGTACGCGGCGGTCTTGAGGCGGTCGATGCGCAGCGCCGCGTCCGGGGAGGCGTCGCCGCGGGCCTGGGTGAGCACGTCCAGGTACTGCCCGGCGAGCATCTCGGTGCGCATGTCCCGCCACGGGATGCTCAGCCGCTGGAGGGCGTCGGTGGGCAGGCCGGCGGCGAAGAGCATGTCGTCCGCCCACGCCAGCGCGATGTCGCCGATCAACACCGAGGCCGCGAGCCCGAACCGCTCCGGCGCACCCAGCCAGCCCTGCTCGCGGTGCTGCTGGGCGAACCGGACGTGCACGGTCGGCATCCCGCGCCGGGTCTCGGAGGCGTCCATCAGGTCGTCGTGGATCAGCGCGCAAGCCTGGATCAGCTCCAGTGAGCTGACCGCGGTGAGCACGGCCGCGGCGGCCGGACCGTCCGGGTCGCCGCCCGCGGCCCGCCAGCCCCACCACGCGAACGTCGGCCGGACCCGCTTGCCCCCGCCGAGCACGAAGTCCGCCAGCGCGTCGACCACGCCCGCGAAGTTCTCCTCGGTGCGCGCACCCTTGGTCCTGCGGTCGGCCAAGTAGCCTGCGAGGGCTGCGTCGACGTGCTTGGGCAGTTCCAGGTCCAACGGGTGGGGCGGCACCCGTCTATCGTCACCTCTCGCGTCGGAGCGGCTCCCACCGGGGGGCTCGTTCCACTCAGTGAAAGGGTTCTCCCACTGCTCGGACCTACCTCTAGGCTGAGGGGCATGACGTCGGTCGTCGAACGCATCACCACGGACCGCCCCGTGTTCTCCGTGGAGTTCTTCCCGCCCCGGGACAACGATGACGAGCGCGTGCTGTGGAAGGCGATCCGCGAACTGGAGGCGCTGGACCCCGCGTTCGTGTCCATCACCTACGGCGCGGGCGGCTCGACCCGGGACCGGACGATCCGCACCACCGGCCGCGTGGTCCAGGAGACGACCCTGGTGACCATGGCGCACCTCACCGCCGTGGACCACTCCGTGGCCGAGCTGCGCAACGTCATCGGCTGGTACGCGGCGGTCGGCGTGCGCAACATCCTGGCCGTGCGCGGCGACCCCAAGGGCGACCCCAACGGCGAGTGGGTCCGGCACCCGGAGGGCCTGACCTACGCGGAGGAACTGGTCCGGCTGTGCCGCGAACTGGGTGACTTCTGCGTGGGCGTCTCGGCCTTCCCGTACGGCCACCCGAGGTCGGCCGACCTGGACACCGACACCAAGTACCTGGTCCAGAAGCTGCGGGCGGGCGCTGACTTCGCGATCGCGCAGCTCTTCCTGGACCCGGACGACTTCCTGCGCCTGCGCGACCGCCTGGCCGCCGCGGGCTGCGACACCCCGCTCATCCCCGGCCTGATGCCGCTGACCACGCCCCGCACGCTGGCCAAGTCGGTGGAGCTGTCCGGCGCGCCCCTGCCCGCGTCGGTGGCGGCCCGCCTGGAGCACCTGTCGGACGACCCGGTGGCGTTCCGCAAGGCGGGCGTGGACCTGGTGACCGAGATGGGCGAGCGTCTGCTCGCGGAGGGCGTGCCGGCGCTGCACTTCTACACGTTCAACCGCTCGAAGGCGACCCGCGAGGTGGTCGCCCGGCTGGGCCTGGTCCCCGCACGCACCTGACCGTCAGCCCGCCGCGCCCCGTGAAGGGCGCGGCGGCCTGCGGGCAAGTAGTTGCGTGACAAGGATGACCGCGAGGCCAACCCCGAGCCCACCCCCCGACGACGGCCCAACCGCGACCGGCCCGGACCTGACCGGCCCGGACCCGGCAGCCACGTTCGGACTCCTCTTCGACGAGCACGCCGTGCCGCTGCACGCGTACCTGTCCCGCCGGGTCGGCAACCAGTCCGCCGACGACCTGGTCTCGGAAACCTTCCTGGTGGCGCTTCAACAACGCCACACCTACGACCCCGCGCGGGCAGGTGTCCGGCCGTGGCTGTTCGGCATCGCCAGCAACCTGCTCCGGCGGCACGTGCGCCAGGAAGTCCGAGGCTGGCAGGCCAGGTCCCGCATGGTCGGGACGGACCGGTCCCAGGAGTCCCCCGAGGACCGCACGGCAGAGCGGGTGACCGCCCAGCAGCAGATCCGTCAGCTGGCCGGCGCCCTCGCCGCACTCGAGCCAGGTGACCGGGACGTGCTCCTGCTGACCTCGTGGGGTCGGCTCAACGCGACCGAGGTGGGCCAGGCCCTGGGCATTCCCGTGGGCACGGTCCACTCGCGCCTGCACCGGGTCCGCCGGTGGTTGCAGTCACACAGTGCGGTTACGAGCAGGGGAGCGGAGGACGGCGATGCGTGAAGTGTGGACCGACGACGAACTGGACCGGGCCCTGGACGGCCTGTACCACGAGATCCAGCCCGACCACCGCAACCTCGGCGCCGTCCGGGCAACCGTGGTGGCCGCGGCGGAACCCCGAACCCCCCTGAAGCTGATCAAAACCGCCCCGTCCCAGCCCCGCCCACTACGCCGCCTGGCAGCCGCAGCCGCCGCAATCCTGGCCATCGCCGTAGTCGTGCAAACAACCCTGCTCTCGCCCAGCACCGCCACCGCCGAGGCCCGGGAAACCCTGACCACCGCCGCCGACATCGCCGCCCGCACCACCGACCCACCGGTCGCGAACGGCCAGTACCGCTACGTGACCACCCACGCCTGGTGGATGAAGACGATCGGCGCGGAAAACAACAGCTTCTCCTTCCTCAACGAAAACCTCATCGAGACGTGGATTCCCGCCGACCCAGTCGCGGGCGAGTGGCTGCAACGCCGCCGGGAAACCGGCAACCGCAAGTGGGTCAAGGGCACCGAGGCCGAAGCCCGCGCCGCCGGAGCAGTGGTGGAAGAGTCGCCGTGGCCGGAACAGCGCGCGAAGGGCGGCGCATTCACCCAGGGCCTCCCCGACCAGGGCACCTGGCAATTCCCGAAACCGCAGTTCCTGGCCGGCCTGCCCGCCGACCCCGAGCAGTTGTACGAACGGCTGCGCACCGACAGCGGCGGCGGCAAGCAGGTCTTGGTCTACGTGGCGGACGCATTGCGCACGGGCCTGGTTCCCGCCCACATCCGCGCAAACCTGCTCCGGGCGCTGACCCACCTCCCAGGCCTGGACGTCACCGACAACGCCGCCGACCTGGACGGCCGAAAGGGCGTGGCCCTGGGCATGTCGGAGGACGGCGAACGCCAGGAAATCATTCTCGACCCGACCACCGGTGAGGTGATCGGCGAACGCAAGGTATCCGACTCGATGTTCGCCGGCATCCCCAAGGGCACCGTCACCAGTTACTCCTCGGTCACCACGACAGTGGTCGACACCATCGGCACCACCCGCTGATCCACGCGCAGCGCCTGCTTTTCGGCGCGCAGCGCCGGCGGGAGGTGCCGCCGGGGCACACACCTCAACTCCCCGCAGTTGTAGTTGTGTCATCCTCGGTGGCTCGCCCGCCGGCGAGGCTCTTTTAATCTTTGAAATTGCGCTTCCCCGCTCAAATCCACGCTTCGCGCGTGTAGACGCAACGCGCTCCGCGCTGCTGGAGGATGAACGCGCTTCGCGCTCTTGAACAGCGCCGACGCGCTCTCAAGCTTGAACGCGCTGACGCGCTCTCAAGATCAAAAGCGGCCTGGAGGCCGCCGATGGGGGAGGGAAGGGCTTCGGTTCCCCCACCGCATGGCCCGGCAAAGCCAACCACGGATTCCCCGGGTGCCGCTAAAAACTTTTGCTCGTTCCTCGCAAAACTTTTTGGCTGCACCCGGGGAATCCGTGGTAGCCCTTCGGGCAGGCATACGGTGGGGGAACCGAAGCCCCGCCGTGGCTGGGAGCAGCCCGCCGCGCGGAGCGCGGCGAGAAGCAAAAGCGGCCGTTGCGTGTGTCGGGCCAGTCAGGCCACCTGGCTGCGACGATGCGCCACGATCGCCAACACGACCACGATCAGCGTAGCCCCACCAGTCAACCCGGCCAGCAGCATCGTCCACCCGAAGTACGAAGGCGAATTCTCCCCCGCGTACCGCACCGTCGCCTGCAACATCGAAGCCTGACCCGGCTTGGGCGACCAAGCGATGGTGGACGACTCCTCCTCCCGCCCGTTCGTCTCGACGACCTCACCCGGGAAGCTGATCTTGACCTGGATGTCGGCCCGCTCCACCGGCACCTGGGTCAGGTCCACCGAGCCGTTCATCGTCACCAGGTCGCCGGACCGGCGGAAGTTCAGCTGGTACCGGCTCGACGACGCGCTGGTCGCCGCCGCCAGCCCGCGGACCTCGTCGAAGGTCAAGCCGCTGAAGAACAGCTGGGTGCCGGTGTAGTTGTCCGCCGCGTACGGCTTGGTGGTCACCCGGCTGGCCAGTTCGTTGGGCACCCTGAGCTGCGGGCCGGGGTCGTTGTCCCGGGTCGGCGGGGTGGCCGCGACGATCTCGCCGGACACGCGGTCGTCCTGTGACAGCGCCATCGCGGCGTGCAGCCGGACGCACCCCGTCAGCGAGAAGACCGCGAGGAGCAACACCGGCAGGAGGAGCGCTGTGGCCCTGGACACGCGGCCATCCTGCCGGCCGGGTCAAAAGTTGACCGCTCGAGTGTGGTCGTTCGGACGGCTAATTACCTGTCGGGGTGAAGCGACGCGCAGGTAACGTGCGGCTCATGGCAACCTCTCCGGCCGGCGTGCACGGCATCAGCAACCAGTTCGTGGTCGACTACGCCGCGGCGGACCCGCTCGCGGCGACGTTCATCGGCACCCCCGGCCACGACGACGAGCTGACCGACTACTCGCCGGACGGCCACGCGGCCCGCAAGGAGATCGCCCAGCGCGCGCTCGCGGCGATCACCGCCGCCGAGCCCGCGGACAAGTCGGAGGCGGACGCCAAGGCCGTGTTCCTGGAGCGCGTCGGCCTGGACCTCGAGATCCACGAGGCCGGGCTGTGGGAGGGCGAACTCAACGTCATCGCCGGTCCCGTGCAGAGCCTGCGCGAGGTCTTCGACCTCATGCCGACCGACAACGCCGAGCAGTGGGCCACCATCGCCAAGCGGCTCGCGGCCATGCCCGACGCGGTCGCGAACCTGCGCGCGGGCCTGGCCAACGCCGCCGACCGCGGCCAGGTCGCGGCGCTGCGCCAGGTCACCCGGGTCGCCGAGCAGTGCGACACGTACGCGGGCCGCACCAACGGCAAGTCCTACTTCGCGAACCTCATCGCGAACGCCGACGTGGACGCGTCGCTGCGCACCGACCTGGAAGCCGGTGCGAAGGCCGCCGCCGAGGCCTACGCGGACTTCGCCCAGTTCCTGCGCACCGACCTGGCCCCGAAGGCCCCGCGGAAGGACGCCGTCGGAGAGGACACCTACCGCCTGTGGTCGCGCTACTTCACCGGCGCCCGCCTGGACCTCGCCGAGGCCTACCAGTGGGGCTGGGAGGAGTTCACCCGCATCGAGAACGAGATGAAGCAGGTGGCGAACCGGATCAAGGCGGGCGCCACGCTCGCCGAGGCCGCCGCCGCGCTGGACGCCAACCCGCGCTACCTGGTGCACGGCCAGGACGGTCTCCAGCAGTGGATGCAGCAGCTGTCGGACAAGGCGCTGCTCGACGTCCGCGACGTGCACTTCGAGCTGCCCGACGAGCTGATGAAGCTGGAGTGCCGCATCGCGCCGCCCGGCGGTGGCGTGGGCGCGTACTACACCGGCCCGACCCTGGACTTCTCCCGCCCCGGCCGCATGTGGTGGTCGGTGCCCGCGGACAAGACCGAGTTCTCCACGTGGCGCGAGGTCACGACCGTCTACCACGAGGGCGTCCCGGGCCACCACCTCCAGGTCGCCACCGCGGTCTACCAGGCGGAGAAGCTGAACAACTTCCAGCGGCTGCTGTGCTGGGTGTCCGGCCACGGCGAGGGCTGGGCGCTCTACGCCGAGCGCCTGATGCGCGAGCTGGGCTACCTGGAGGACGACGGCGACCTGCTGGGCATGCTGGACGCGCACCTGTTCCGCGCGGCCCGCGTGATCATCGACATCGGCATGCACCTGGAGCTGGAGATCCCGAAGGGCACCGGCTTCCACGAGGGCGAGCGGTGGACGCCGGAGCTGGGCCTGGAGTTCATGCTGACCCGCACCATCACCGACCCGCACCACGTGCGCGACGAGATCGACCGCTACCTGGGCTGGCCGGGCCAGGCCCCGTCGTACAAGCTCGGCGAGCGGCTGTGGCTCGCGGCCCGCGACGAGGCCCGCGGCCGGCACGGCGACGCGTTCGACCTGAAGAAGTTCCACAAGGATGCCCTGGAGATGGGCGCGATGGGCCTGGACACGCTGCGGGAGCGCCTGGCCGAACTGTGAACGGTTGAGAGGTGAACAGTGCCCCGGTGACTGCCTTTACGGCGGTGTCACCGGGGCTTCTGTTGCATATGCTGGGGCACCGAGCTTCCAGGGGGACGCCATGTCGAGACGAGTCGCGCGGTCCGCGGTCGGGTTGGCCGCGGTGGGCGCGCTGCTGTTCGGCGCGGCGCCCGCGCTGGCCCAGGACGAGGTCGTGGACCCGGCCGAGTGGCGGGTCCGGCAGGACATCGTGGACTTCGCGTTCAGCCAGATCGGGCAGCGCGAGGACGGCCCCAACGGCTACCCGCTGAAGTACCAGGCGATCGACCCGGCGATCCGGCGGCCGGTCGAGTGGTGCGGCATCTTCGTCAACTGGGTGTGGACCAAGGCGGGTGTGAAGGACAAGCCGTCCATGTCGCCCGCGCCCGGCGCGCCCGGCGTCGACCAGGGGCACTGGGCCACGTACTGGCAGAAGTGGGGCCAGCAGAACGGCAAGTGGCGGCCGTTGTCGTCGGGCGAGGCCGAGATGGGCGACGTGATCGTCTACGGCGACTACCCGTCGATGTTCGCGCACGTCGGCGTCGTGGTGGAGGTCGCCTACGACCGCACCGGCCGGCACGCCACGCACATCCGGACCGTCGAGGGCAACGTCAGCGACCGCGTCGTCTACACGAAGTGGCGCAAGATCAGCGACCTGGCCAACGGCGCCGGCCTCAAGGTGAGCGGCTTCGTCTCGCCGTTCTAGTCGAGAGGCAGCGTCCGGCCCAGCACGGCGAACGGCCGCGGGTCCCCGGTGAACTGGTAGTGCCGCAGCACGTCCACGAACCCCAGCCGCCGGTACAGCCGCCACGCCTTGCTGGGGCCTTCCGGGGTGGACAGCAGCACGCGCGAGGTCGTCACGCCGCTCAAGAGGTTGCGCAGCAGGCCCTCGCCGATGCCCCGGCTCTGTGCGCGCGGCAGGACGTGCAGCTCGGTCAGCTCGAAGTAGTCGTGCATCCACTCCTCGACCGCGCGCGGCCCGGAGACGGCGGTCAGGCCGTGCCGGACCTGCTCGTGCCACCACTGGCCGACCGCGCCGCGGTAGCCGTAGCCGATGCCGATCAGCTCGTCCTGCTCGCCCAGCGCCACCACGCACCGCCAGCCGTCGCGCAGCATGTGCGCGAGCCACATCGGGGCGCGCTGCTCGGCGGTGCCCGGCGGGTAGTTCATCGCGCTGACGTAGAGGGCCAGGGCCTCGCCCAGGCGGGAGTTCAGCTCGCGCGCGGAGACCTCGACCAGGCGCTGGGAGGGCGCGGCGGTCATCGGGCGACCCGCGCCGGTGTGCCGCCGGTCAGCTCGACCAGGCCCGCGTAGGTGGTGGGGAACACGGCGTGCGGGTGCCCGGCGGCGGCCCACACCGCGTCGTACTGCTCCAGGTCCACGTCCACGAAGGTCTGGATGGGCGCGGGGTGGCCCAGCGGGGAGACGCCGCCGATCACCTGACCGGTGTGCTCGCGCACGAAGTCCGGCTTGGCCCGCTCGATCTTGTCGGCCCCGGCGAGTCCGGCCAGCAGGTCGGTGTCCGCGCGGTGCGCGCCCGAGGTCAGGACCAGCAGCGGGCTCGGGACACCGTCCCGGACCGCGGCGAAGACCAGGCTGTTCGCGATGGCCCCGACCGGCACCCCCACGGCCTCGGCCGCCGCGGCGGCGGTGCGGACGGCGTCGGCGAGGACGACGATGCCGTCGGCGGCCTCGTGGTGGCCCGCCTCGGCCAGGGCCGCCGCCACCTTTCGGATACCGGGGTGGTCAAGTGCGCTCACCTGTTCATGAGACCACGTGCGGGCGGGTTGAGGAGTAGCGGGTTTCCGGGTTACGCTGACCTGGCTCGAACATGTGTTCGAGCTATGCCTTGGTGGTGGGGCGGGGGAAGCGCCCCACCACCAAGTGCCGCCGTCTCCCCGCGGCGGTCGTCGACGTCCCGACGCCGCGAGGAGGCCGCAAATGTCCACCGCGACCGACTTCCCCTCCATCCCGCTCCCGCTGCCCCCGGCGTCCGCCGTCAGCCTCCTCGCGCAGGCCCGGGAGTGCTTGCGCGAAGCCGAACACACCACCGAACCCGCCGACCGCTTCGCCGCCGCTTACCTGGGCGCGATGCGATCCGCCGCGGCTGTGTTGGCGTTGCGCGGCCGACCGCACCGGGGCCGGGCCAAGCCGACCAGCGTGTGGGTGTTGTTGCCGCGCTTGGCGCCGGAACTGGCGGAGTGGGCGACGTACTTCGCGTCGTTCTCCCCGGCGCGGGCGGCGGTGCTGGCGGGCATCACCCGGCAGGTGAACCCGCGCAGCGCCGACGACCTGGTCCGCCAGGCCGGGCAGTTCGCCGACCTGGTCGAGTCACTCATGCACCCCCGCGAGGACGGGCTGTGACCAGGGGACTTCTCGACTACGCCCGCTTGATCGAGGTGATCGCTTCCGAGGCGGAGCTTTTGGCCGCGTCGGCAGAGCACCAGCGCCCCGAGCGCCAGGTGCCCGCGTGCCCGGGTCTGAACCTGGGCGAGACCGTCCGGCACGTGGGCAGCCTGTTCCGGATGGCCGGCAAGTGGGTCCGCGACGGCCTGCAACCCGTGACGTGGCAACAGGACCCGCTCCCGGGTGAGTCGTTGTCGGACTACGTGCGCGCCGCTGTCGGTCCGTTGGTCGAGGCCCTTTCGGCGCGTTCGGCGGACGACCCGTGCGAGACGTGGTGGCCGGAGGACCGGACGTGCGGCTTCTGGGCCAGGCGTCTCGCGCACGAGGCGACCATGCACCGGATGGACATCCAGGCGGCAGCCGGCCTCCCGGTGACCGCGGTGCCCGATGACGTTGCGGAGGACGGTGTAGATGAGGTCCTGTCACTGTGGCTCGGCCACCGCCTGGACGTGCTGGGCGTGCGGGGGACGAGGGAGTCGACGGTCGCGATCCGCGTGGGCAACCGCGTGTGGCTCACACGGACGGGCCCCAACCCGTCGCTGGCTTGGCGCGCCACGCCGGAGGAGGCGGAGTCGGCGGACGCGGAGGTGACGGGGAGCCCGATGGCGGTGTACCGGTGGCTGTGGGGTCGCATCCCGGACCGGGAGGTGGAGCCGATCGGTGATCACGACGCGATCGCCCAACTCTGGGCGCTTTTGCGCTTGGCCACCAAGTGACCACCAACGTGTGACAGGCGTGGGGTGCGTCCGGACCTGCGAAAATGGTCCGGACGACAGCCTCCGACGACTTCCCTCTATCGAGTGACATGCAGGATCCGGAACCAATCTTCGCCTCGCGCGTCCCGTGATTTGGAAAGGAGTCGGCGGCGCGGCACCCGGCCCGCTCCCCGGCGTCCCCGGCGGCCCAGGGTTCCGGGCTTCCCGGCGACGTCAGACGCCCTCGGCCCTCGGGGCGGCGGCGGCGGGGGCGGCCTTCGGCGGCGTGAACCGGTCCCGGGGGCGGCCCTTCGGCCAGCGTAAAACGGCTCTAGGGCGGCCCTTCGGCGACCTCACGAACGCCGAGGCCGGGCTCACTCGTCGCCGTCGGGCCCACTCGTCGCCGTTGCCGTTGCCGTCGCCGTTGCCGTTGCCGTTGCAGTCACAGTCGCGGTCGCGCTGCCGTCGACCCAGCCGTCGCGCTCGCGGTCCGGGTCGCTGTCGCCATCGCCCCGGCCGCCGCGGTCGCGGTCGTGATCGCCCCGGCCGCCGCGGTCGCGGTCGTGATCGCCCCGGCCGCCGCGGTCGCGGTCGTGATCGCCCCGGCCGCCGCGGTCGCGGTCGTGATCGCCCCGGCCGCCGCGGTCGCGGTCGTGATCGCCTGGTCGCCGTCGCGGTCGTCATCGCCCCCACCGCCGTCGCCCCGCCACCGCGCGGTCGCCGTGGCTGGTGTGGCGGTCGTGGCTGGCGGCTCGGGTTCGTGGTCGTGGTGGCTGGCTTGGTCGTGGGCGCCGGGTCAGGGGTGCTGGCCGGGGGCGGGGCCGGAGTCGGGGGCCGGGGTGGAGTTAGGGCCTGTGCCGGGGTTGGCGGTGGGGCCGGGGTTGGCGGTGGGGCCGGGGGCGGCGGTGGGGTGAGGGTCGGCGGTGGGGTCGGAGTGGGCGGTGGGGGCGGCGTTGGGGGTGGATTCGTTAGTGGGATCGAAGTGGGGGTGTGGGTGGGGGAAGGTTAGGTCGGTGGCGGTGGTTAGGCCGGTTGGGGTGGCGGTTTCGAGGTGGTAGTGGGCGGGGGTGGTGGTCAGGTCTAGGAGGGCTATCGAGTTGCCGAAGTGGGGGCCGCTGATCTTGCGCCAGCTCACCGGGTCCGGCGAGACGCCGGCGCGGGTGGCTCGCCAGCGCAGGAAGCGGGCCAAAGGTCTGGACCAGGACAGGGCGAAGATCGGGCGGAAGAACCATGGGGGGTCGTTGTGGACCGGGGAGCAGACGAGTTGCAGGACCTCTGAGTGGGTTGGGGTGGTGAACTCGGCTCTTGCGGCGTAGCTGTGGTGGACGTCGCCGGAGAGGATGCAGATGGTGCTGGGGGCCTGCGGGGTCGTGCCTATGCGGTGGACCAGGCGGGCCAGGCGTTCGAACGACGCGCGGAAAGCGGGCCAGTGTTCCAGGTCGCCGAGTTGGCGGATTCGTTCGGCCACGCGGCCGCGTCGGCCGGGGCGGGCCGCGGCCTTTTCGTTCAAGGACTGGAAGTGGCTCAGGGCGTGGGGCATCAGCCACGGCAGGGATGAGCCGATCAGCAGGTGGTCGTAGTCGCCCTCGGCGTTGCGCTCGATCCAGTCGAACTCCTCGTCACTGACCATCAGGCGCTCGGGGCCGTCCAGGATTCGGCCCGCCCTGGTGTCGATGACCAAGAGGCGGGTGCGGCCGAAGTCACGGCGGTAGCTCCAGCGCGTGGGCTTGCGGCCGTCGGCCTCCCGGTCGGCCTGTTCGGCGAAGTCCTCCAGCAGACCCTGCACGTTACCGCCTGCCGTGCGGACCTTGGCCCACAGCTCGTCTCGCGCCAGCTCGTCCAGGCCCAGGTTGCCCAGGTGCTGGTACACCCAGTACGACGCCAGCCCGGCCCGGATGCGCTGCCCCCACCACCGGTACTCCGCCATCTGCGCCCGCCACACCCGCGACGTGTTCCAGTCGTCCCGGATGTCGTGGTCGTCGAAGATCATCGACGTCGGCAGCACGGACATCAGCCACCGGATCTCCGGATCAGCCCACGACTCGTGGTACAGCTCGGCGTACTCCCGGAACGACACCACCTCGCCCTCGGGCTCCGGTCTGCGCTCCGCCAGCCACCGCCTGACCTTCGGCGTCGGCTCGTCCGCGTACACCTGGTCGCCGAGCAGCAGCAGCGCGTCCGGCCACTGCTCCTCCGGCAACTCCTTGAGCTGCTTGGCGAACGCGTCCAGCGCGTCCGGCCCCAGCTTGTCGTGCCCCGGACCGTGGTGACCCTTCGCCGCACGGCAGGACCCGAACACGATGCGTCGAACACCGGACGTCCGGATGCGCGGCGCCGGGAACGAGTAGTCCGGCGGCGGCCACACCACGTGGTCGTCCAAGCGCACCCGGTAGGGCGTGGTCGTGTCGGGCGTCAACCCGTCCAGCACCACCAGCGCGAAGTGCTGTTCGCCCACCTGGAACGTCGCCGCGCGGTACCCGGCGATCTCCACCTCGCACGCGGCGTCGGTCTCCACCCACACCGTGGCCGACGTCGCGTCTACGTGTCGCAGCACCGGACCGAGCACCAGTTCCGCCATGCGCGCAGACGTTACCTTCGCTGCATGACAACCAGGCTGTACGACGTCGTGGTGGATTCGGCCGATCCCGGCGCGCTGGGCCGGTTCTGGTCCGCGTTGCTGGACAAGCCGATCACGGGGGAGAGCGCCGACGAGGTGGACGTGGCGCTGGACGAGGGTGTCGAGCTGGTGTTCGTGCCGGTGGGGGACGTGAAGCGGGTCAAGAACCGGCTGCACCTCGACTTGGCGTCGACCTCGGCGGAGCACCAGGCGGAGTTGGTGGCGAAGGCGAAGTCGCTGGGCGCGCGCGAGGCGGACATCGGTCAGGCGTCCGTGCCGTGGGTGGTGCTGGCGGACCCGGAGGGCAACGAGTTCTGCGTGCTGGAGCCGCGTGAGGAGTACCTGAGCGTCGGGCCGGTGGCGGCGGTGGTCGTGGACGCGTTGGACCCGGTCGCGCTGGCCGGGTTCTGGTCGCACGCGACCGGCCTGCCGCTGACGCGGTCACACCCCGAGTTCGCGTCGCTGCGCCGGGAAACCGGGTTCTGGGTGGAGTTCGTGCGCGTGGACGAGCCGAAGTCGGTGAAGAACCGGCTGCACTTCGATGTCGTGCCGCCCGCCGACGGCGACCTGCGGCTGGAGGTGGCGCGCCTGGAGGCGCAGGGCGCGGTGCGGGCGGACGTGGGTCAGCGTGACGTCGAGTGGGTCGTGCTGGCCGATCCGGAGGGCAACGAGTTCTGCGTCCTCACGCCGCGCTGAGGCGTTCGTGGAGAATTGACCACCATGCCGCATGATCTTGTGTGCCCCGCACGCCTCCTCGAGACCGTCGCCGCTCCGCTCGACGCCACATCGGCGGACGCTCCGGAAATCACCCACGGGCTGCTGGTGCAGCGCGGCGACGCCGAACTGGTCGTGCGGGGCGAGAGTGAAGTCCGGTTCCCCGCGCCCTGGCCGCGCGGGTACGGGGCGGTGGCCGTGTCGCCGGCGGCGGACCTCGCGGTGTTCGCGGGCCTGCACGCGCTGCGGGCCGTGGACGCGACCGGCGCGGTGCGGTGGGAGGTCCGGCACGGCTGCTGGTCCACTGTCGTGTGCACGCAGGCTCACGCCTCGTTCGCCGAGTACGCCGACGACCGCAACCACGAGCACGCGGACACCGGCTCGGCCGCGTTCTCGCCGGACGGCAAGCTCGTGTGGGCGCACGTCCGCAACTACGACGGCGACGAGATCCGCGAGGAGTGGCTGGTCCTCGACTCGGCCGACGGCTCGGTGCTCGCCCGGGCCGACACCGGCACGGTCGGCTCGGACTCCTGGCACTTCCCCCTCCCCGACCCGACGCGCATGGCGCTGACCGTCGGCGAGGGCGAGGAGGACTCACCCGTCCTCATGGGGCGGCTGGACGGCGGGCAACTCGTCGTCGAGCGGTTCGCGGAGGAGGTGTTCCTCGCGATGAGCCCGTCCGGGGAACGCTTCCTCACCACCGATCCCGGCCAGTGGTCGGTGTACGTGCACCGGTCGGCGGACGGCGTGGAACTGGGCGAGTGGAAGTGCGACTCCGCCGTGCCGCCGCCGGCCGGGGACGACCGGGTGTTCTGGGACTACCAGGCGGGGTTCCCGCACGACGACGTCGCCGTGCTGGGCACCGGGTCGCACGCGCCCGAGCCGCGCCACTGGTGCGTCGACCCGACGACGATCACGGTGCGCGGCCGGATCGCCTACCCGTTCCCGATCTCGGGTCCTCCCTGGTCGGCGGGACCGGGCCGCTGGTACACCGTCGCCGCCGACGGTTCCGCCGTCCACTTCTGGGCCCTGGCCGACTGACGTCAGCGGACGCCCACGGCGGCGGCCAGGGCGCGCAGTTCGCCGCGCAGCCGCTCGGCGTCGTCGACGTCGACGCAGCCCGTGGAGACCCACACCGACAGCCCCTTGGTCTCGGGGAGGTTCAGGCGCAGGTCCGAGTTCTCGTCGACGGTCATGACGTAGCTGCGTTCATCCATCCCGGCGTCCTCGCGGATCTTCGCCTCGACCGCGGCGGCGGTGGTCGCGGGCAGATCGCGGCTCTCCAGGACGAGGTGCAGTTCGACGAGGTCGGGCGCGGGGCCGAGGATGCCGTTGCGGCGCTCGCACCGCCAGGTGCGGAAGTCGACGGCGACGCCGGGCAGGGTCTCGTAGTCGCGGAAGCCGGCGGCGAGGGTGCGCACCGCGGCGGAGGTCGCCTCGGTGGAGGCGGGCTTGCGGTAGGTGGACCGGTCCGTCAGCTCCACGCTCAGCAGCCCCGCGAACAGCGCCCACACCGAGAGCGCGCACGCGAGCAGGCCGCCGGGGACGCCGAGCCGGGGCGTGCAGTCGCGGGCGGGGTTGGTGCCGTCGAGGCCGTAGGTGGGCTCGACGTCCGGGCGGGCGGCGCGCAGGGCGTCGACAAACGCGCGCTGGCCGTAGGTGTCCCGCCACCGGGCGCGGAAGCGGCCGTGGTTCGTGTCGACCTCCACGACCTCGCGGGCGAACTTGGTCGAGTTCTGCGCGGCCACGATGAGCCCGATGACCAGCGAGTTCGGCAGCCAGAACGCGAGCCAGAACGGTTTGGCGGACACCCAGCCGGTGCGGGCGGAGGTGATCGAGTCGTAGGGCACGCGCAGGCCCGCCAGGACCAGCGCGTCCTCCTCGAAGACGGCGTACCGGGGCCACCGCAGGGCGTGGACGGCGGCGACCGCGGCGACGAGGAGGTCGGCGGCGGTGAGGAACCAGAAGAAGCTCCGCTCGGGCGTCTCGGTGATGCCCCAGATGTGCAGCGCGGCGAGCGCGAGGGCCACCGCGACGACGCCCCATGCCCACGAACCGGCTCTGGATAAGGGAATTCGTCGAGTCACACCGTGTCGACGCCTGGCACGCCACGACCGGTTCCGGCTACCGCCCGGAAACTTCCGCCCCTCGACGCGAAACTTCTCAACCGGCTCGCACGGAACGTCTCGACCCGTTCGCCGCGGACCGTTCGCCCGGCTCGCCGTCCGGTTGAACGGGGCCGGCCGTCTGGGGTAGCGGTGGGTCCGCGAGACGTCTACAGTGTCGTGGTATGCAATATATCAGTCGGGCGCTGTACCGTGACCAGGCGCTTTCCGCGATCCGCGACGCGATCCTGGGCGGTGACCTCGCGCCCGGCGAGGCGATCAAGGACGTCGAGCTGGCCGAACGCCTGGGGCTGTCCCGCACGCCGGTCCGCGAAGCGCTCGCCCGGCTGGCCGACGAGGGCCTGGTCGAGTCCAAGCCGCACAGCTACACCCGCGTCACGCCGCTGCGCACCGAACCCGTGCGCGACGCCCTCGCGGTCGTGCAGGCGATGCACGCCCTCGCCGCGCGCCTCGCCGTGCCGCGCATGCAGGACGCGGACCTGGCCGCGATGCGCACCGCCAACGCCCGGTTCGCCGCCGCGCTGGACGCCGAGGACGTGCCGGCGGCGCTCGCCGCGGACGACGAGTTCCACGGCGTCGCGGTCCGGTGCGCGGAGAACTTCGCCCTCGCGGCCACGATCGAGCGCTACACGCCCCTGGTGCGCCGGCTCGAACGACTGCGGTTCGCCGGTGCGCCCGGGCGGCACTCCGTGGTGATGCACGACGAGATCGTCGCCGCGTGCGCCGACGCCGACGCCGATTCCGCGGCGCGGCTGGTCGAGCGGAACTGGGCGACCCTGTTCGACCTGTTGGAGGAGAACTGACATGGCGCTGCGCGACTTCCCCCGCTACCCGCTGACCTTCGGCCCGTCGCCGGTGCACCCGCTGGAGCGGTTGACCAAGCACCTCGGCGGCGCGGCGGTGTGGGCCAAGCGGGAGGACTGCAACTCCGGGCTGGCCTACGGCGGCAACAAGACCCGCAAGCTGGAGTACCTGGTGGCCGACGCGCTGGCCACCGGGTGCGACACGCTGGTGTCCATCGGCGGCGTGCAGTCCAACCACACCCGCCAGGTCGCGGCCGCGGCGGCGCGGGCCGGGCTGAAGTGCGTGCTGGTGCAGGAGAGTTGGGTGGACTGGCCGGACGCGGTGTACGACCGGGTGGGCAACATCCTGCTCAGCCGGCTGATGGGCGCCGAGGTGCGGCTGGTGGAGGCGGGCTTCGGCATCGGTGTGAAACCCGCGTGGGAGCAGGCGATCGAGGACGTCCGCGCGGCCGGCGGCAAGCCGTACCCGATCCCGGCGGGGGCGTCGGACCACCCGTTGGGCGGCCTGGGGTTCGCCGGGTGGGCGGCGGAGGTCGAGCGGCAGGAGGTCGAGCTGGGCGTCCGGTTCGACACGATCGTGGTGTGCTCGGTGACCGGCAGCACGCAGGCCGGGATGGTCGCCGGGTTCGCGGGCACCGACCGGCGGATCATCGGGATCGACGCGTCGGCGGAGCCCTGCGACACGCGGGCGCAGATCACCCGGATCGCGCAGGCCACCGGCAAGCTGCTGGAGGTCGAGGTCGCCGAGTCGGACGTGGTGCTGGACGAGCGGTTCCACGAGGGCATCTACGGCGTGCCCGGTGAGTCCACCGTGGACGCGATGAAGCTCGGCGCGCGCCTCGAAGGCATGATCACGGACCCGGTGTACGAGGGGAAGTCGTTGGCGGGCTTGATCGAAATGGTGTCGTCCCGCGAGATCCCGCGCGACTCGACGGTCCTGTACGCCCACCTCGGCGGCCAGCCCGCGCTCAACGCGTACAGCAGCCTGTTCCGGTAGTCGCCCGAACAGGACGACGACCAACGCCGGGTGGCCACCAACGTCGAGCGGCTACCGGCATCGGGCGGCTACGGGCGCTGGACGGTCATCGGCGCCGGGCGGTCATCGGCGCCGGACGGTCGCCAACGCCGAACGGTCACCGGCGTCGGGCGGCTATTGGCGCCAGAGGTCGTGGGCGGTTCGGCCGGGGCGGAAGCCGTACGACTCGGCCATGGCGGCGGCCTCGTCGAAGCCGTGGCCGACGAGGGTGGGTTCGTGGGCGTCGCTGCCGAACGCGACCGCGTCGCCCCCGACCTCGTGCCACCAGCGGACGACATCGGTGTGCAGCGGCACCTTCGTGACCCCGGGAACCGCTCCCGACACCGCGCGACGCACTCCAGGTACCCCTCGACGTCGAGGTCGGGCGCTTCGAGGATGCCGTCGGGCCGCAACCTGACCCGGAAGTGCTCGGGCAGCCGCGGGACGATGTCGTCGGGGATGCGCCATGGCGTGAGGTCCGCGTGCTCGGTGAAGGCCACCGACGGCAACCCGACCTCGACGGCCCGCGCGCCGGACGCCTCCATCGAGCCGAGCACCGTGTCCCACGACCACTCGGTGTGCACGTGTCCGTCGCCGGGAAGATCCACAGCCCCCAATCCAAGCCGTCGGGAAAGGTCAGGCCCTGAGCCGGAGGCCCTTGGGCGTCGCGCGGAATCCCGCCTCCTGGAGGATTCCGGCGAGCCGGGAGCCGAGGGCGATCCCGCCGTCGGCGCGTTGGACCGCGAGTTGGCCCAGCCAGCCGTCGCGGACCGCCCTGCTCAACGCCTGCGCCGCCGCGCGCAGGACGTCGTCGTCCTCGCTGAACGACAGCAGGGAGCGGCCACCGCGTTCGACGTACAGCGTTGCCTGGCCGTCCACCAGGACCGTGAGGGCACCCGACTTGCGCGCCGGGCGGTGTTTGCCCTCACCCAGTGGGTCGGGCCAGGGCAAGGCCGCGCCGTACGGTTGGGCCGGGTCGGCGGCGGCCAGGACGACCGCCTCCGGCGTGCCCGTGTGCTCCTGGCCCGGCGGACGGGACAGGGCCCGCAGGCGGTCCACGGCTCCGCGCGCCGCGAACTGGGCCGCGCCCAGACCCTCGACCACGTAACCGCGCACCACCTGGCCGGACTCCTCCATCGCCCGCAACACCCGGTACACCCCGGAGAAGCCACCGGTCACTCGCTCGGTGTCCAGCGCGCCCCGGGTCAGCACGCCGTGCCGCTCCAGGAACGCCTCCGCCCGGGCGTGCGCGCGCCGGGTCGGGTCGGTCGCCGGGACCACGGCCGGCGACCACCGGCCGGCGACCGTGGGCGGACCGGTGCGGCTGGGCATGTCCGGTCGACCCGCGCGCATCCGCGCGTACCGGCCGCGCGGAGCGGCGCGCTTGGGTTTGTGCGCGGTGCCGCCGCCCGCCACCAGGGCGCGCAGCGGCGCCAACGTGTCGTTGGTGACGACGCCCGCCCACACCAGGTCCCACAGGGCGCCGACGACCTCGCCGTCGGTCGTCGGTCCCTGCAACGACACCCGGTCGACGACCTGGCGGAAGAACAGCGCCCCGCCCGCCAGCGCCTCGACCACGGCCCGGTGCAGCGGCGAGTCCGGCGCCGCCTCGGGCACCAGATCGGGCAGCAGCAGGTCGGCCACGTCCGCCGGCGCGAGCGCGATCCACCCGTCGCCGCCCGCCAGCGAACCGCACCCGGTCCACGTCACCTCGCCGGCCGCGGTCAGCTCGTCCAGCAGCGCCGGGTAGTAGCCGGGCAGCCGCGCGGGCAGGACCAGGGACTCCACCGCGCTGGCCGGCAGCGGCGCGCCGGCCAGTTGCTCGACCACCGCGTACACGTCGTCCACGGTCGGCGCGGCGCGCAGCCGCCGGCCCACGCCGTGCCACGCGGGCAGGAACCGGCCCAGCGCCTCCGGTTCCACCGGCTCGACCTCGGCCCGCAGCCGCGCCAGCGACGCCCGCCGCAACCGCCGCAGCACGTCGGCGTCGCAGTACTCGGTGTGCGTGCCGCCCGGCCGCAGTTCGCCGCGCACCAGCCGTCCGGTGGCCGCCATGCGCTCCAGCACACCGGTCACCACCGCGACGCCCAGCCCGAACCGCTCCGCCGCCTGCGCCGCGGGGAACGGCCCGTGTGTTCGCGCGTACCGGGCGAGCAGGTCGCCCAACGGGTCGGCCACCGGCTCGGTGAACGCCTCCGGCACGCCCACCGGCAGCGCCACGCCCAACGCGTCCCGCACCCGGCCCGCGTCCTCGATGGCCAGCACCCGGTCCTCGCCCGCGATGCGCACCCGGATCGCCCGTCGCGCCGACACCAGCTCGGCCAGCCACTCCGGCCGCACCCCGCGCTGCGCCGCCTCCGCCTCGGACAGGTCGCCCAGGAACCGCAGCAGGTCGGCCGCGCCCTCCACGTCCCGGGCGTGCCGGTCGGGTGTCAGCCGTTGCAGCGACCGCTCGACCTCCTCGACCACCTCCGGGTCCAGCAACTCCCGGATGGCCTCGGACCCCAGCAGCTCCGCGAGCAGCGCGGAGTCCAGCGACAGCGCCGCCGCCCGCCGCTCCGCCAGCGGCGCGTCCACCTCGTACAGGAACATCCCGACGTAGCCGAACAGCAGGCTGCGCGCGAACGGCGACGGCGCCGGAGTCTCCACCTCCACCACGCGCACCCGCCGCGCCCGCACGTCCGCCATCAGCTCGCGGAGACCGGGCACGTCGTACACGTCCTGGAGGACCTCGCGCATCGCCTCCAGGACCACCGGGAAGCTCTCGTACTTCGCCGCCACGGACAGCAGTTGCGCCGCCCGCTGCCGCTGCTGCCACAGCGGTGTCCGGCGCTTCGGGTCGCGCCGGGGCAGCAGCAGCGACCGGGCCGCGCACTCCCGGAACCGGGCCGCGAACACCGCCGACCCGCCGACCTCGGCGACCACGACCTGCTCGACCTCCTCGGGGTCGAGCAGCACGTCCTCCGCGCCCGCCACCACCTGCGCGCCGTCGAGGTCCACCGCGTCCGGGAGCCGCACCACGATCCCGTCGTCGGAGTGCGCCGCCTGCACCTCGATGCCGCGCCGCTCGCGCAGCCGGGCCGCGATCGCCAACGCCCACGGCGCGTTGACCTGCGCCCCGAACGGCGAGTGCACCACCAGCCGCCAGTCGCCCAGCTCGTCCCGGAACCGCTCCACCAGCACGGTCCGGTCGTTGGGCACGTGGCGGGTGGCTTCGCGCTGCTCGCCCAGGTAGGCGAGCAGGTTGGACGTGGCCCACTCGTCCAGCCCGGCGTCCGCGGCCCGCGCCGCCGCGGTCTCGTTGTCCATCGTGGACACTTCGCGGAGGAACTTCCCCAGCGCCCGCCCCAGTTCCAGCGGACGACCCGGCGCGTCGCCCTTCCAGAACGGCATGCGCGCGGGCTGCCCCGGCGCGGGCACCACGATCACCCGGTCGTGGGTGATGTCCTCGACCCGCCAGGACGACGTGCCGAGCAGGAACGTGTCGCCCACCCGCGACTCGTACACCATCTCCTCGTCCAGCTCGCCCACCCGCGAGCCCGGACCGCGTTCCGACGGCGGTGTCATCACCGCGAACAGACCGCGGTCGGGGATGGTGCCGCCGGACGTGACCGCCAGCCGCTGCGACCCCGGCCTGCCGCGCAGCTCGCCGGTGATCCGGTCCCACGTGATGCGCGGGCGCAGCTCCCCGAACTCCTCGCTCGGGTACCGGCCCGCGAGCATGTCCAGCACCGCCTGGAGAGCTGACTCGGGCAGCGCGGCGAACGGCGCCGCCCGCCGCACCAACCCGGCCAGTTCCTCGACGGTCCACGGCTCCATCGCCGTCATCGCCACCACGTGCTGCGCCAGCACGTCCAACGGGTTGCGCGGGTACCGCACGGCTTCGATCGCGCCGTCCCGCATCCGCTCCGCGACCACCGCGCACGACACCAGGTCGCCCCGGAACTTCGGGAACATCACCCCGCGCGACACCGCGCCCACCTGGTGCCCGGCGCGGCCGACCCGCTGCAGCCCGGACGCGACCGTGGGCGGCGCCTCGACCTGCACCACCAGGTCGACCGCGCCCATGTCGATGCCCAGTTCCAGCGAGGACGTGGCCACCACGCACGGCAGCCGCCCCGACTTCAGCTCCTCCTCCACCACGGTCCGCTGCTCGCGCGACATCGAGCCGTGGTGCGCGCGGGCGATCGTCGCCGACCGCTGGGTGGTCAGCCCGGACTGCCCGATCGCCTCCGCCGGGAACCGGTCCTGCTCCAGTTCCGCGGCCTCCTCCGCCAGCTCGTTGAGCCGCGCGGTGAGCCGTTCGGCCAGCCTGCGCGAGTTGGCGAACACGATCGTGGACCGGTGCTCCCGGACCAGGTCGAGGATGCGCTGCTCGACCGACGGCCAGATCGACGCCCGCTGCTCCGCGCCCGCCGCCGACCCGGACACCTCGCCGGTGGGCTCGCCCAGCGCCGACATGTCCTCGATCGGGACCTCGACCTCCACCTCGACGGTCTTCGCGGTCCTGGGCTGCACGACCTTCACCGGCCGGCCGCCGGCGAGGAACGCGCTCACCTCCTCGACCGGTCGGACCGTGGCCGACAGCCCGATCCGCTGGGCGGGCCGCTCCAGCAGCGCGTCCAGCCTTTCGAGTGACAGCGCGAGGTGCGCGCCGCGCTTGGTGCCCGCGACAGCGTGGACCTCGTCGACGATCACCGTCTCCACCCCGCGCAGCGACTCGCGGGCCGAGGAGGTGAGGATGAGGAACAGCGACTCCGGCGTGGTGACCAGCACGTCCGGCGGGCGGCGGGCGAACGCCCGGCGGTCCTCGGCCGGGGTGTCGCCGGTGCGCATGCCGACCGTGATGGACGGTTCGGGCAGGGACAGGCGGTGGGCCGCCTGCCGGATGCCCGCCAGCGGTGCCCGGAGGTTGCGCTCCACGTCGACGGCCAGGGCTTTCAGCGGGGAGACGTAGAGGACGCGGCAGCGTTTCTTGGGGTCGTCCGGCGGCGGCGTGGAGGCCAGCCGGTCGAGGGCCCAGAGGAAAGCGGCGAGCGTCTTGCCGGAGCCGGTGGGTGCGATGACCAGGGCGTGCTCGCCCGCCGCGGCGGCCTCCCAGGCGCCCACCTGTGCCGAGGTGGGTGCCTCGAAGGCCCCGGCGAACCACTGCCGGGTCGCGGGCGAGAAATCGGCCTGGACATCCATGGCAACCATCTTGAACCAGGGGTACGACAATTTTCGGTTGTGGCACGATCAGCGCGGTTCTGACCAAAGGGGTGACTGTGCGAGTCCTGTCCATCGACCTGGGCACTTCCAACACCGTCGCGGTGCTCGCCGCGCACGGCAGGCCGCCCCGGGTTGTCGAGGTGGACGGGTCCGCCACCATGCCCTCGGCCGTCTACTGCGAGGAGGACGGCTCGCTGGTCGTGGGCCGGGACGCCGAGCGGCGCGCCCGACTCGACCCCTCGCGGTTCGAGCCCAACCCCAAGCGGCGGGTCGACGACGGGATGCTGCTGCTGGGCGACAACGTCGTCCCGGTCACCGACGCGCTGGCCGCCGTGCTGCGCCGCGTGCTGGAGGAGACCACCCGCCAGCTCGGCGGCGAGCCCCTCGACGAGGTCCGCCTGACCCACCCCGCGCAGTGGGGTCCCACGCGCCGCAACGTGCTGCTGTCCGCGGCCCGCCTGGCGGGCGTGACCTGCGACATCGCGCCGGTGCCCGAACCGGTCGCCGCCGCCTCGCACTACGCCTCGCTGGCCGTGGGCCAGGCGCTGGCCGTCTACGACCTGGGCGCGGGCACGTTCGACGTCGCCATCGTCGGCGCCACCCAGAACGGGTTCACCGTGCTCGCCGAGGACGGCCTGCCCGACCTGGGCGGCCTCGACGTCGACCAGGCGCTGCTGGAGCACGTGGGCCGCCAGGTGTCCCATCGCGACCCGGCGGGCTGGCAGCGGCTGCTGCGCCCGGAGACCACGGCCGACCGTCGCGCACGCCGCGCTCTTCAAGAGGACGTGCGGGCCGCTAAGGAGTCCCTGTCCCGGCATGCGCACACCGAGGTGCCGATGCCGGAGCCGTTCGAGGACGTGCTGGTCAACCGGTCGGACCTGGAGGCGCTGATCCGCCCCAGCATGTTGCGCAGCGTGGAGCTGCTGGCGGCCACGATCCGCGCCACCGGCATGGCCCCCAACCAGCTCGCGGGCATCTACCTGGTCGGCGGGTCGAGCCGGATCCCGCTGGTGGCGACGATGATCGCCGAGCAGGTGCGGGTGGTGCCGACCAGCCTGGACCAGCCGGAGACCGCCGTCGCGCTGGGCGCGCACCACGTGCCCAAGGACGGCATCACGCCGCGCTCCAAGGACCCGGTGAAGGTGTCCAACGAGCCGCCCACGGTGGTCACCAAGCCGGTGACCGGCCCGACCCCGGTCCAGAGCCCGCCCCGGAACCCGGCGCAGAGCGGCCCGAACCCCGTGGTCAGCGGCCCGTACCAGGTGAACCCGGGCGTCAGTGGGCCGTACCAGGTCAACCCCGCGGTGAGCGGCCCCTACCAGGTGAACCCGGCGGTCAGCGGGCCGTACCAGGTGCCGCAGCAGTTCAACTTCCCGAGCGTGTCCCCGCGCGCTCAAGAGAAGAAGCCGGGCAAGAACGTCTACATCGCGGTCGGCGCGGCCGTGGTGCTGGTGCTCGCCGTGATCGGCGGGATCTTCGTGCTCAACGGTCCCGGTGAGCTGAGCGCGCAAGACTGCAAGAACGACACCGCTAAAGACGACAAGGGCTTCACCGAGTGCCTGCGCCGGCTCGCGGGCACGATCCCGGACACCAGCACGTGCAAGGCGGGTGGTTCGGCGGGCGTGTCGGGCATCGCCGAGATCAAGGGCACGGTGGTGAGCTGCGCCCTCAAGGACGACTACTCGGTGCAGTACGTGCTCACCGAGACCGTCACGGGCGCGCAGCAGAGCGCGGACGCGTTGGCGCGCTCTTTGAAGACGGACATGGTCGAAGCGGAGTGGGGCGGCAACGGCCTCAAGGGCAAGTACCGGGCCACCGCGAACGGCGGCGTGGGGCTGCTCGCGTTCACCGCGAACGACCTTCCGCTGCTGGGCATCGTGACCAAGAGCAGCGGTGACGACGTGAGCGCCGACAACGTGGCCGACTTCTTCGAAAACACCGTTCAGCCTGGTACCTGACCCGGACGGGGGCTGCCCCGCCACCCGCCGCCCTGGCACGATCCATGATCATGACCGGGGTGGAGGTGGTGCAGCGCCGGGTGCTCCGCGTGCTGGCGGCCACCCAGGTGCTGGGCGCCGCGGGCGTCACCATCGGCCTCGCGGTGTCGACGCTGCTCGCCGCCGGGCTGTCGGACTCCGACGCCGTGGGCGGCCTGGCGCAGACCGCGGCCGTGGTCGGCGCGGCGGTGTTCGCGGTGCCCGCGGCCCGGGTCGCCGCACGGCACGGACGCCGGCCGGCGCTGGTCTTCGGCTACGTCGCGGGCGCGGTGGGCGCGGTGCTGGCGGCGTGCGCGGTGGTGCTCCGGTCGTGGCACGTGTTGCTGCCCGCCCTGGTCCTGTTCGGGGCCGCGACCAGCGCGAACCTCGCCGCCCGGTACGCCGGCGCGGACCTGGCCGACCCGCGCAAGCGGGCGCGGTCGGTGGCCGTCGTGGTGTGGGCGGCGACGTTGGGCGCGGTCGTCGGGCCGAACCTGGCCGACCCCGCCGGGCGGTTCGCGGTGGCCGTCGGCCTGCCCGTCGGCTCAGGGCCTTACCTGCTGTCGGCGGTGCTGTTCGGGCTGGCCGCCCTGGTGGTGGCGCGGTTGCTGCGCCCGGACCCGCTGGTGCTGGCGCGGGAGGCCGTGGTGCCCGCGCACTGCGCAGGGGGAGCGGGGGGCACACGGGGGTCCGGCGCCGTGTGGCGGTCGCTGCCCGCGGGCGCGAAGCTCGCGTTGGGCGGGATCACGCTGTGCCACACGGCGATGGTGGGGCTCATGTCGATGACACCCGTGCACATGGACCACGCCGGGTCGTCGCTGCGTGTCGTCGGGATGGTCATCAGCCTGCACGTGGCCGCCATGTACATCGCGAGCCCGTTGTTCGGGTGGATGGCGGACCGGTTGGGCCGGGTCTCCGTGCTGGCGATCGGCGCGGCGCTGGTGGTGGCCGCGTCGGGCATCGCGGGCATGGCGCCCGCGCACGACGCGCCGCAGCTCGGGGCCGGGTTGGCGTTGCTGGGTTTCGGCTGGTCGGCGGGCCTGGTCGCGGGGTCGGCGCTGCTCACCGAGTCAGTGGCGGTGACCGATCGGCCCGCCGCGCAAGGACTGTCCGACCTGTGCATGAACATCGGTGGCGCTATAGGTGGTGTCGCGGCGGGCGTAGTGGTGACGGCGTGGTCTTATGCCGCGTTGGGGCTCGTGGTGGGGTTCACCGCGTTGCCGCTGTTGGCGGTGTGCCTGTTCGCGTCGATGCAGCGGGTGCGTTGATCAGCGGTTGCGGTTGTGCCACCAGGCGCGCAGACCCACCACGAGCGCGGCGACCAGGCTCGCGAAGATGAGGATCTGGCCGATCGGCGACGACAGGCCGGTGGGGTCTTCCATAGGTCGAGGTTAGCGCGCGGCGGCGGCGAACTCCCGGACCCGACCCGTCTCGCCCGCCGTGCGCCAGACCAGCCCCCATTCGACGTCCGGCACGTCGACCAGCGGCAGGAAGGCGATCTTCGGGGGGACGAGGTCGGCGACGGCGGGGGCAGGGAGACACCGGTCGAGGTGCGCCGCCCGCTGGTCCAGGCGAAGGTCCGGGAACTGGTCGCGGCGGGCGGGACGGTGCTGCGCGAGGACTCGATCGACGGCGTCCCCGACCACGTGGTGATGGCGGACCCGGAGGGCAACGAGTTCTGCGTGATCTAGCGGTTCACCTGGAGGACCAGGTCTTCGGCGGCCAGGTCGTGGCCGTCGTCGGCTCGGACCTGCACGCGCACGGGCGCCCCTGACGTGTCGACCACGCGCAGGGGTGCGCCGTCGGATTGGAGGTGGCGGTCGCCCCACTGCATCAGGGCGAGGACGGTGGGCAGGAGGTCCCGGCCCATCTCGGTGAGCGCGTACTCGTGCCGCGTGCGCTGTCCGGGCTCCCGGTAGGGGCGCTTCTCGAACACGCCGAGGTCGACCAGTTCGCGCAGCCTGGCCGCCGCCGACGCCTCGGTGACGCCCACACGGGTGGCGAAGTCGTGGAAGCGGGTGGTGCCGTAGAAGGCCTCGCGGAGCAGGAGGACGGCGGTGCGGTTGCCGATCACGTCCATCGCCTTGCCGATCGAGCACCGCGTGGCCTGCCAGCGGTCCCGGTCGGCCAGCGGACCGTCCAAGGTCATGGCCATGAGATCCAGGCTACCACCTGGCTTGTTGTCGCTATAGCCAGATCGATAACCGTGGTGTTATGGATCAGTGCGGTTTCGGTCGTTGTCCGGTTCGACCACTACCGGCTGCTGGACCGGGTGCAGCGCGGGCAGGCCGACCCGGCCGAGATCCGGGCCTCGCGGGACCGCTTCGACAACCACTACGTCGACAGTCCCGCGTGGCGGGCCGCGCGCTAGCCTGGGGCCGATGCGCAACACGGTGTTCCGCAAGTTGATGGCGAACGAGTTCGGCGAGGTCCGGGCGGAGATGGTGGCCAGGGACCACGTCCTGTCCGCCCTCGGCGGCCGGACCCCGGACCAGGCGTTGGACGCGGGCGTGCCGGCCAAGGAGATCTGGCTCGCCGTCTGCGACGCCTTCGACGTGCCGGAACACCGCCGGTGACCCGGCGTGTCGGACAGGCGGTCGAACACCTGTTCGGCTATAGTGCCCAGCACGACCGGGTGACGAAACCCCGCAGGTGACCCGGCCCCGCCGAAAAATGTCGTACCCCGCCCGTAACGTCGGCCCCGACATCGCAACGGCGACCCAGCAGACTTCGACGAGGTGGACTCCAGATGGCACAGGCACCCGACCGGGACAAGGCCCTCGAACTGGCCCTGGCCCAGATCGACAAGCAGTTCGGCAAGGGCTCGGTCATGCGGCTCGGCGAGGAAGGCCGCGCCCCGATCGAGGTGATCCCCACCGGCGCGATCGCGCTCGACGTCGCGCTCGGCATCGGCGGCCTGCCCCGCGGCCGCGTCGTGGAGATCTACGGCCCGGAGTCGTCCGGTAAGACGACGGTGGCGCTGCACGCGGTGGCCAACGCGCAGCGCAACGGCGGCATCGCGGCGTTCATCGACGCGGAGCACGCGCTGGACCCCGACTACGCCCGCAAGCTCGGCGTCGACACCGACGCGCTGCTGGTCTCCCAGCCCGACACCGGCGAGCAGGCGCTGGAGATCGCGGACATGCTGGTCCGCTCCGGCGCGCTGGACATCCTGGTGGTCGACTCGGTGGCCGCGCTGGTGCCGCGCGCCGAGATCGAGGGCGAGATGGGCGACAACCACGTCGGCCTCCAGGCCCGCCTGATGAGCCAGGCGCTGCGCAAGATCACCGGTGCGCTCAACGCGTCCAACACCACGGCGATCTTCATCAACCAGCTGCGCGAGAAGATCGGCGTGATGTTCGGCTCGCCGGAGACCACGACCGGTGGCAAGGCGCTGAAGTTCTACGCGTCGGTGCGCCTGGACGTGCGGCGCATCGAGACCCTGAAGGACGGCGGCGAGCCGGTCGGCAACCGGACCCGGGTCAAGGTCGTCAAGAACAAGGTCGCGCCGCCGTTCAAGCAGGCCGAGTTCGACATCCTCTACGGCGTGGGCATCTCGCGCGAGGGCTCGCTCATCGACATGGGCGTGGACCAGGGCATCCTGCGCAAGTCCGGCGCCTGGTACACCTACGAGGGCGACCAGCTGGGGCAGGGCAAGGAGAACGCGCGGAAGTTCCTGCGCGAGAACCCGGACGTGGCCAACGAGATCGAGAAGCGGATCAAGGAGAAGCTCGGCATCGGGGCGACCCTCGAAGCCGACGACACCGCGCCCGCGCCGGTCGAGTTCTGAGGCTGAGCGGCCGGCACCGGGTGCGCGGTGCCGGCGGTGGGAGGCATGAGCGGTGCCGCGCGGATGCCGGCGGTGGCGTGCGGGTGCCCGCGGTGGGGCGGGTGCCGGCGGTGTCGCGCAGTGTGCCGTGCCGGCGGTGGCGTGTGTGGCGGTGGGGAGGCGTGAGCTGTGACTGACGGGTCGTCCGGTGGCCGGGGGCGGTTCGGCGGCTCCCGGCGGCGTGGTCGGTCGGCCGAGGGGGCTGAGGGCTCTCCGGAGTCGGCCGCGCCGGTGGACCCGGTCAAGGAGCAGCGCAAGGCCACCGACATCTGCTACGCGTTGTTGACCGCTCGGGCCCGGACCCGCGTGGAGCTGAAGGACGCCCTGCTGCGCAAGGGCATCCGCGAGGAGACGGCCGAACTGGTGCTCGGCAAGTTCGACCGGGCCGGGTTGATCGACGACGCCGCGTTCGCCGAGGTGTGGGTGCGGTCGCGGCACACCCACCAGGGGCTGGGGCGGCGGGCGCTGGTGCAGGAGTTGCGGCGCAAGGGCGTGGCCGACGAGGTCGCGGCCGAGGCGCTGGCGGCGGTGGACGACGAGGCGGAGCAGGAGCGGGCACGGGAGTTGGTGCGCAAGAAGTTGCGCACCATGTCCGGTGTGGACGAGCAGGCGAAGCTGCGTCGGCTGGTGGCCGCGTTGGCGCGCAAGGGGTACGCCGAGGGCATGGCGTACCGGGTGGTGCGCGACGAGCTGAAGGCCGACGTCGAGGACTACCTGCCGGACTGACCGGGGTCAGGCGCCGGGCTGACCGGGCGCCGGGCTGACCGGGCGCCGGGCTGACCGGGCGCCGGGCTGACCGGGCGCCGGGCTGACCGGGCGCCGGGCTGACCGGGCGCCGGGCTGACCGGGCGCCGGGCTGACCGGGCGCCGGACTGGCTGGGCACCGGGGCTGGCCAGGTGTCGGGCTGACCGGGCGCCGGGGGCTAGCTGGGCGCTGGACTGGCCGGGTGCCGGACTGGACGGGGAGTCAGTCGCCGGATTGGCCGGTCAGGCGCCAGAACTGGCGCTTGCGGTCGTCGCGCACGACCACGCCCAGGCGGGCGAGTTCGGTGCGCAGCTCGCGGACGTCCTCGTCATCGCGCTTCTTCAACGCCTTGGCGCGGGCCTTGAGCAGGGCGTTCGCGGCCGGGGGCAGGCCGGGCATGTCCTCGACCCAGCGGCGGAAGTCGTCGCGGTGCGGGTCGGCGTCCAGCCACGGGTAGCCGTGGCGCTGGAAGGCGTCGGCCACCGCGTCGGCGGGCAGGTCGTGGGACTCGCGGGCCAACTCCTCCGAGGAGCGACCGAGCACGACGAGTTTCTTGTGGTCGAGGAAGGCCGCGGAGACCTCGGTGCGGTCGAAGGTGTGGGACTTGCCCCGGCTGGTCAGCGTGACGGCCTCGTCGGACAGTTCGACGGTGAGGCGCTCGTGCGCGGCCCAGGCGGCGATGAACAGGCCGACCGCCGCGCCGACGGCCAGGGCAACCAGCGTCCCCCACGGCTCCGGGATGGAGTCAATCAGCGTCAGCGGACCGCGGAACGGTATCCACGGCAGGGACAACAGCCACCCCGCCGCCGCCCGCACGCCCCACAGCAGACCCGCGCCGACGATCGGAAAGCCCGCCCACACCAGGCCGACCTGCCAGCCGGGTTCGGCGACCGTGGTCGTCCGCATGTCCCCCCACCCCTCCCCGAGTGCGGTCCAAACCTATCGCAGCGCGCATGGCAGGCTGGGCGGAACCGGGACCGTGGGGGGAATGCGCGTGAAGCACGTGGTGTGGGACTGGAACGGGACGCTGCTCGACGACACGCACGCCGTGCTGCACGCGGTGAACCAGGTGTGCGGTCGGTACGGCCGGGCCGCGCTGACCCTGGAAGAGTGGCGCGCGGTGTTCAGCCGGCCGTTGATCGCCTGCTACGAAGGCGTGTTGGGCCGGGCGCTGTCCGAACAGGACTGGGCCGACATCGACCTCGTCTACCACGTCGAGTACCGGGCGCTGCTGGACACGTGCGGCCTGGCGGTGGGCGTGCCCGACCTGCTGCGCACGTGGTCCGGGACGCAGTCGCTGCTGTCGATGTGGTTCCACGACGAACTGGTGCCGCTGGTCGAGCGGATGGGCCTGACCGGTCTGTTCACCCGGATCGACGGCCTGCGGGTGGACGTGGGCGGCGGGTCGAAGGCCGAGCACCTGGCCGAGCACCTGGAGCACCAGGGGCTCGACCCGCGGGACGTCGTGGTGATCGGTGACGTGGTGGACGACGCCGAGGCCGCGCGGCACGTCGGTGCGCAGGCCGTGCTGGTGACCACGGGTGTGGGGGAGCGGCGGAGGTTGGCGGCGACCGGGATGCCGGTGGTCGACTCGATCCCCGAAGCCCTCGCCCTCATCGCCTGACCCACGCGCACGGGGACCCGGGGCGGCCGGCGGGTCCGAGCGGACTCGAACGGCGGGTCGGCGCGCGGTGCGGGCGCCACCGCGGTCGGCGGCGCCCGCACCAGCCGTCAGAGGGCGGCGGCGGCCTTGGCCAGGGACTCGATGCGGGCCCAGTCGCCGGTGGCCAGGGCGTCCTTCGGGGTCAGCCAGGAGCCGCCGACGCAGCCCACGTTGGGCAGCGCCAGGTACTTCGGCGCGGTCTCCGGGGTGATGCCGCCGGTCGGGCAGAAGCGCAGGCCGGGCAGCGGACCGCCGATGGACTTGAGGTAGTCCGCGCCGCCCGCGGCCTCGGCCGGGAAGAACTTCAGGGCCGTCAGGCCGCGCTCGGCGAGCTTCATGGCCTCCGACACGGTCGCCGCGCCCGGCAGGAACGGCAGGCCGGTGTCCTCCACCGCGTCCAGCACCCGGTCCGTCGAACCCGGCGTGACCAAGAACGACGCCCCGGCCTTCAACGCCTGCTCGGCGTGCTCCGGCGCGGTGACCGTGCCCGCGCCCAGCACGATGTCCGGCACCTCCGCCGCGATCCGCTCGATGGCAGGCAGCGCGGCGGGCGTGCGCAGGGTCAGCTCGATGACCCGGATGCCCCCGCGCAGCAGCGCCTGCGCCAGCGGCACGGCGTGGGCCGCGTCGTCCAGCACGACGACGGGGATGACGGGGGACAGCTCCAGCAGGTCCTTGCTGGTGGTCACCGACTCACCTCCTGGTTCAACTGGCCCGCGAAGTGCGAGGCCGCGATCGGTCCGAACACGCTGGCGCCCCGGTCGGCCGGTCCGACCGCCCGGCGCAGCGCGCCGAACAGCTCCCGGCCGGTGCCCGACCACGCCTGGGCGTCCGGCGGGAAGTCCACCAGGTCGCGCGCGGCCAGCTCCGCCGGGTCCACGAGCGCCTCCAGCGTGCCGGTCTCGGCGTCCACCCGCAGCACGTCGCCGTCGCGCACCCGCGCCAGCGGACCGCCCACGGCGGCCTCGGGCGTGACCTGGATCGCGGCCGGGACCTTGCCCGACGCGCCCGACATCCGGCCGTCGGTGACCAGCGCGACGTTGAAGCCCCGGTCCATCAGCACGCCCAGGCCCGGGGTCAGCTTGTGCAGCTCGGGCATCCCGTTGGCCTGCGGACCCTGCTGCCGCACCACGACCACGACGTCCCGGTCCAGCTCACCGGCCTTGAAGGCGGCGCTGAAGTCCTCCTGCGAGGTGAACACCCGCGCCGGCGCCTCCACCACCCGGTGCTCCGGCTGCACCGCGGACACCTTGATCACCGCGCGACCCAGGTTGCCCGACAGCATCCGCAGCCCGCCGTCGGCCGCGAACGGGTCCGACACCGGCCGCAGCACGTCGGTGTCCAGCGAGTGGTCCGGGCCGTTTCGCCAGGTCAGCGCGCCCTCGATGAGCACCGGCTCCTGCCGGTAGCGGTTGAGGCCGAAGCCCGCCACGGTGTGCACGTCCTCGTGCAGCAGACCCGCGTCCAGCAGCGTCGAGACCAGGAACTGCACGCCGCCGGCGGCCTGGAAGTGGTTGATGTCCGCGCTGCCGTTGGGGTAGACGCGGGCCAGCAGCGGCACCACCGAGGACAGGTCGGCGAAGTCGTCCCAGCTCAGCTCGATGCCGGCGGCGGAGGCGATGGCCACCAGGTGCATGGTGTGGTTGGTCGACCCGCCGGTCGCCAGCAGCGCGATCACGCCGTTGACCACGGCCTTCTCGTCCACGACCCGGCCGATCGGGGTGTACTCGTCACCCCGGCTGATCTCCACGGCCCGGCGCGCGGCCTCCTCGGTGAGCGCGCGGCGCAGCTTCGTGCCCGGCGGGACGAAGCTCGCGCCCGGCAGGTGCAGGCCCATGACCTCGACGACGAGCTGGTTGGAGTTGGCCGTGCCGTAGAACGTGCAGGTCCCGGGGCTGTGGTAGGACGCGGCCTCGGCTTCGAGCAGGTTCTCCCGGGTCGCCTTGCCCTCGGCGAACAGCTGCCGGACCCGCGCCTTCTCCTTGTTCGGCAGGCCCGACGCCATCGGCCCGGCGGGGATCAGGATCGCGGGCAGGTGCCCGAACGACAGCGCGCCGATCAGCAGGCCCGGCACGATCTTGTCGCACACCCCGAGCAGCACGGTCGCGTCGAACATGTCGTGCGACAGCGCGATCCCGGTCGCCATCGCGATCACGTCCCGGCTGAACAGGGACAGCTCCATGCCCGCGCGGCCCTGCGTGATGCCGTCGCACATCGCCGGCACCCCGCCGGCGAACTGCGCGACCCCGCCTTGAGCCCGGGCCGCGTCCTTGATCCACGCGGGGTACTCGTGCATCGGCTGGTGCGCGGACAGCATGTCGTTGTACGCCGACACGATGGCCAGGTTCGGGCGACGGAGCGCACGCAGCGCCTCCTTGTCGCCACCCGTGATGCCCGCGAAACCGTGCGCGAAGTTGGAGCACGCGAGGTCGCGGCGGACCGGGCCCTCGGTGTGGGCCGCGGCGAGTTTGTCGAGGTAGGCGGACCGACCGGCGGCGCTGCGGGCGGCGATACGAGCCGTCACTTCGGCGACGACGGGATGCACGCTCATGGTTCGCTGTCTCCCGGGGTGGTGATCACGGGCCGTGGTGGGGCCCGGTGGGACGGCAGCGCTGGCGTCGCACGGACGGACGTGACAGCACGCACACTATGTCACGACACATGATCGTCACAAAAACGATTCAGTGGGTGAGACGCGACGCGGCGACTTGTGGTGCTTGTCACAAGCGCCTGGAGCGGGCAGAGTCGGCACACGGACCCCCAAGGGAGGTGCTGACCATGACGGCCTCGGAGATCGTGGAACTGCGCCGCGTGCTCGGCCAGCTTCGCCAGTGCGTCGGTTCGCTGCGGTCGCGGTACGGCGACGTCGCGGCCGTGCAGCGGCTCGCGAACGACGTCGAGCGGATGGACATCGACGCGACGGAGCTGCTCGACCTGGACAGCACACCCCGGCAGCGCGAGGCGCCCCGGGTCGAGCGGGAGGTCGTCGTCGTGCCCGACACGCCGTACGACCCGAAGCTCTGGCACGACGCCGACGACGAAGGTCTGGGTGGCTACCGCCACACCTGAGCCCGACGCAGGCCGGCCCCCGCGATCTCGACGCGGGGGCCGGCTTCGGTTTTTCCGTGAACATTCCCGTCCCCGCCACAGCGAAGTGGAACCGAGGTGAGGTATGAGGGCGCAGATCGCCCAGCGCACGTTGCGGACGGACCGGTGGTGGCTACCGCCGCTGGTCACGTTCACCGGCCTGCTGCTGATCTCGATCTACGCGGCGGTGCGCACGTTCATGGGCGACTTCTACTGGGTCGACGAGTACCGGTACCTGACGCCCATGTACTCACCGTGCCTGAGCGAGGAGTGCCTCCCGGCGGCCGCGCACTTCGGCCGACCGCTGCCCGAGCTGCCCGGGTTCCTGACGCCCCCGGTGGTGATCATCCCGTTCCTGCTCGGGTTCCGGGTCACCTGCTACTACTACCGCAAGGCCTACTACCGCGCGGCCTGGCTGTCCCCGCCCGCGTGCGCCGTCGCCGAGCCGCACGGCAAGTACACCGGTGAGACCAAGTTCCCGCTGATCGCGCAGAACCTGCACCGGTACTTCTTCTACGCCGCCTCGATCCTGCTGCTCATCAACATCTTCGACGCGTTCTACGCGCTGAGCACCGGGCTCGGGCTGGGCAACATCGTGCTGCTGGTGAACGTGGCGCTGCTGGGCGCGTACACGTTGTCGTGCCACTCGTGCCGGCACATCGCGGGCGGGCGGCTCAAGCACTTCTCCAAGCACCCGGCGCGGTACTGGATGTGGACGCAGATCTCCAAGCTGAACGCCAAGCACATGCAGCTGGCCTGGGCGTCGCTGATCTTCGTCTGCGTGACCGACCTGTACGTCGCGCTGGTCGCGTCCGGTGCCATCTCCGACCTTCGCATCATCAACTGAGGAGCCTGTTTTGCCCGAGGTGGAACGGCATTCGTTCGACGTGCTCGTGATCGGCGCCGGTGGCGCGGGTCTGCGGGCGGCGATCGAGGCCAGGGAGCACGGGATGCGCACGGCGGTGCTGTGCAAGTCGTTGTTCGGCAAGGCGCACACGGTGATGGCCGAGGGCGGCATCGCCGCGGCGATGGGGAACGTCAACTCCAACGACAGCTGGCAGGTGCACTTCCGGGACACCATGCGCGGCGGGAAGTTCCTCAACAACTGGCGCATGGCCGAGTTGCACGCCAAGGAAGCCCCGGACCGCGTGTGGGAGCTGGAGACCTACGGCGCGCTGTTCGACCGCACCAAGGACGGCCGGATCAGCCAGCGCAACTTCGGCGGCCACGAGTACCCGCGCCTGGCGCACGTCGGCGACCGGACCGGGCTGGAGCTGATCCGGTCGTTGCAGCAGAAAGTCGTGTCGCTGCAACAGGAGGACTTCGCGGCGACCGGCGACTACGAGTCCCGGTTGAAGGTCTTCCAGGAGTTCACCGTCACCGACCTGGTCCAGGACGACGGGGCGGTCGCCGGCGCGTTCGGCTACTGGCGCGAGTCCGGCCGGTTCGTGCTGTTCGAGGCGCCCGCGGTGGTGCTGGCGACCGGCGGCATCGGCAAGTCGTTCAAGGTGACGTCGAACTCGTGGGAGTACACCGGTGACGGGCACGCGCTGGCGCTGCGCGCCGGGGCGTCGCTGATCAACATGGAGTTCATCCAGTTCCACCCGACCGGCATGGTGTGGCCGCCGTCGGTGAAGGGCATCCTGGTCACCGAGTCGGTCCGCGGCGACGGCGGCGTGCTGCGCAACTCCGACGGCAAGCGGTTCATGTTCGACTACATCCCCGAGGTGTTCAAGGACAAGTACGCCGACAAC
>NZ_JAPSLK010000117.1 GCF_031180885.1 Saccharothrix sp. | reverse complement strand
GATGGCTGCTCGTCCCGCGTCGGTCAGTTCGGCGTCCGTGCGCTCGTACAGGCCCACGGCGCGGCGGGCGCGGAGGAGGCCGGCGTGGACCAGGGCGTGGGTGGTCGTCTGGTCGCAGCACGGCAGGCCGTCGACGTACAGGTCCGGCTCGACGCCGCCCGACAGTTGGCCTCTGCCAGCGGCTACGGCCTTCAGCATGGCCTTCGCCCGGTTGGACAGTTCCTTCGCGATGGTCATGGCGACCCCCTCGCCCGTTGTGCATCCCCTTGTCTCTCAGGAGGTCTCGACCTACGGCTTGAGTACCCCTCGGATCGGGGTTCACTCGGGCGGACGAGAGCCTCGGGGTCACCTTCCCCCTCTCGGCCGTTCGGATCACGTCGCCACGCCGATCGGTTGGGCTGTTCAGCGCAACCGAAGTCCGGGTGACCTCTCGGCGCTGCCAGACCGCCGGCCGTCGTGCGCGCACGCGGATGTCGTGCGCGGGCGACCAGACTCGAACCCATGAGCGAAATCTGGGTCGCCCTGGCCGCCCTCGCCGTCGGTGTCGCCCTCGGGCTGGTCCTCCGGCGCAACCCAATCCTCCGGCGCAACCCAATCCTCCGGCGCAACCCAATCCTCCGGCGCAACCCGACCCTCCGGCGCAACCCGACCCTCCGGCGCAACCCCGTCCGCAGGCGCACCCGACCCGCCGCCCGCGACCACGTCCGCGAGGTGCTCAACGCCGCCGACGACCTCGAATACGGCCTGAACGCCGTCCTCAACTTCGGCCCGCTCTCCTCCTCGGAACTGGTCTCCGTCGACCTGCCCGCCAAGCTCGAACGCCTGATCCGCACCGGCGTCGACCGCGACACCCTGCACGACCTCCGCGCGCACACCGAGCGCATCGCCCTGCACCCCTACCCGGAACCCCGCGAACTGCTCACCGCCGTCCGCGAGGACGACGCCTCCGTCTGGCTCGTCCTGCGCGAAGCCGTGGGCAGCGGCGCCGCGCAGCACCTGGCCGCGGCCAAGGCCCGGGAGTGCCTGGACGTGATCCGCGACGGGCTGCGCGACACCGCGCCCCGCGAAATGAAGGAACTCGTGCGCGTCTAGAGAGCCGGCTGGCGTTGCCACGTCGTCCACAGCGGGCGGTAGCCGTGGGAGTACCAGAACGGGGTGGAACGCGGGTTCGGCAGGGCGTGGTGCAGCAGGGTGACCGCGATGCCCGCCTCGTCCAGCAGCCGGTGGGTGTGCGCCACCAGGGCACTGCCCACGCCGGAACCGCGCGCCGCCTCCCGCACGCCCAGCAGTCCGAGGTAGACGACCGGCGACGCGGACGTGCGGCCCGCGATCCAGTCCGAGTGCGGCGGCATGTCGTAGTACAGGACGCCCAGCGGCGTGCCGTCCCGCTCGGCCAGCCAAAGGCCCGGCTCGTCCCAGGTCAGCCGGGCCTCGATGTGCTCGCGCAGCCGGTCCGCGGTGGACGGCCGCTCGTTGACCATCCCGAACCAGCCGTCGTACCGGACGGTCTGCACGTTCACCGACACGGCCACGGCTACGTCCGCCGCCTCGACCCGCCGGATCCGCACGTCCGCCGCGCCGGGCGGCCCGCCGAGCCCCGCCCGCCGCACCGCGGTCACCAGCAGGGGTGCGAAACCGTGCCGCACCAGCACCTCCGCCGCGGCCACCGCCCGGCTCGGCACGGTCACCAGGGCGGCGGTCTCGTGGTCCCCGGCCCCGGTCAGCGGCCAGTCCCGCACCTGGGCGTCGAGGTCGGCGTCGGGGTGCCAGGTCAGGCTGTGCGTGCGCAACGCGCCCCAACTGGCGTTCAACGCGTCGGCGGTCAGCTCGGCGAACGAGTACGGCTGCCGCACCGGCGCGATGGCGGGCAGTAGCGGGTCCATACCGGGAAAGTAACCATGGCCGTAGCCTGCGACCGTGCGCATTTTCGTGGTGGACGCCTTTACCGACCGGGCGTTCGCGGGCAACCCCGCGGGCGTCGTGCTGATCGAGGACGACGACAAAGCGGACGACGAGCGCTGGATGCAGTCCGTCGCGGCGGAGATGAAGCACGCCGAGACCGCATTTGTGCGCCTAAAAGAACAAGGCCCTCTCCCGCTGCGCTGGTTCACCCCCGTCCGCGAAGTCGACCTGTGCGGCCATGCGACGCTCGCCACCGCGCACGTCCTGGGCGGCGACCGGACCTTCACCACCCGCAGCGGCGACCTCACCTGCACGACCACCGGCGACGGCTGGGTGGAGATGGACTTCCCGGCCGACCCGGCCACCCCCGTCGAGGTGACCACCCCGCTGAAGGCCGGCCTGCCCGGCATCACGGTCAAGGCGGTCGCCCAGGGCGTCTCCGACGTCCTCGTCGAAGCCGCGAGCGCCGAGGAAGTCCGCGCGCTCCAGCCCGATTTCGCCGCCCTGGCCGAGGTCCCCGGCCGCGGCGTGATCGTCACCGCGCCCGGCGACCGCCCCGGGCTCGACGTGGTGAGCCGCTGCTTCTACCCCTCCTACGGGGTCCCGGAGGACCCGGTGACCGGTTCCGCGCACTGCACGCTCGCCTCCTGGTGGGCGCCGCGGCTCGGCCGCGCGGAGCTGCTCGCCGAACAGGCCTCGCCGCGCGGCGGGCAGGTCCGGGTGATCTTGGCCGGTGATCGCGTGCGGCTCGCCGGACGAGCGGTGACGGTGCTGGCAGGGGAGCTGATCGTGTGAGCCGAACTGTTACCTTTCGTGGTAATCGGTGCAACGACCTGCCATTTCGTCGCCCAACCGGGGTACATTGGCACCCCTGGAGGGGTCTCGGTGGGTGTTCGGGACCCCTCAGTCACGCCAGGAGTTCGTAGGCCGCGACCCGGCCGACCGCGACGACGGCCGACGAGGAGGGTGGATGTCCGACCACGTGTCGGCCACGGCGCCGAACGCGCCGACCCGGTCCACGACCCGCGCGTTCAGCGTGTTCGCGGTACTGCTCCTGCTCGCCGGGACGCTCTCCGCGGTCGCCGTGGGCTCGTGGCTGCCCGACCGGGACCCCAGGCACCTCCTGTGGACCGGACCGCTGCTCGTCGTCGGGTTCCTGCTCGCCGAGCAGCTCGCCATCAACGTCGACGTGCGCAGCGGAGTGGCCTGGACCATCTCGTTCACCGAGATCCCGCTCGTCCTGGGCCTGTTGGTCGCCCCGTTCGAGGTCGTGCTCGCCGCGCACGTGGTCGCGGGCGTCGGCACGCTGCTCGGCCGCCGGGTGCTCGACCGCGCCGTCTACAACGCGGGCCTGATGTTCATGGAGATCTCGGTGGCCTTCGCGGTCGCCCACTCCGTGGACCTGTTCCTGGACGGCAACGGCCCCAAGTGGGCGGGCGCGTTCCTGGGCACCATCGCCGTGCCGCTGCTGGCCAGCGTCCTGGGCCTGACCGCGCTGCGGCTGATGGGCAAGGGCATGCGCGTCGGCCCGAGCCTGCGGCTGGTGCTGCAGACCCTGGTCGTGGCGCTGCTGAACACCTCCGCCGGCCTCGCCGGGTACGAGATCGCGGACAAGGCCCCGTGGGGCGGCGTCCTGATCGTCCTCGTCTTCGCCGGCATCACCGCGATCTACCTCGCCTACTCCGGTCTGCTGCGCGAGCAGCGCGACCTGGAGACGCTCAGCGAGGTGTCGCTGCGGGTGGCCCGCTCCGGCCGGCACGCCACCGGACCGCGCGGCGCGGCCCCGGACGGCGGCGACGCCCGCGCCGACGACGACGAGTGGCAGCTCATCGCCGAGCGCATCCGCGAGCAGCTCAACGCCAACCGGGTCGTGCTGCGGTTGCGCACCGACCCGCAAGCGCCGATGCGCACCCTGGTCGCCGGCGAGCCGCTGCCCCAGGGGATGCGCCGCGACGACCCGCGCCAGCTGCGCGAGGACGCCATGCTCCAGCTGCCCGGCTCGCAGGTGCGGTACTTCCGCATCGTCGACGCCGGCGAGGACGTCTCCGAGGCCCTGGTCCGCCGCGACGCGCAGGAAGCGCTGGTGGTGCCGTTGCGCGGCGCGACCCAGCTCCTCGGCGCGGTCGAGGTGCACGACCGGCTCAGCCGGTGGCGCGGCTTCGGCAAGGCGGACCTCCAGCTGCTGCGCACCCTGGCCAGCCACCTGTCCACCGCCGTGGACAACCGGCGCCTGCTGGCCCGGCTGCGCCACGACGCCTACCACGACCCGCTGACCGGCCTGCTCAACCGGCCCGGCCTGCGCGAGGCCGCCGCCGAGCCGATGCGCCAGGCCCACCGGTCCGCGGTGATCCGGGTCGACCTCGACGTGCTGTCCACCGTGTCCGACGCGCTGGGCCAGGCCTGGGGCAACCGGATGGTGGTCGCGGCCGGCCGCCGCCTGCGCGACGAACTCGGCCCCGAGGTGCCGCTGGCCCGCCTGGAGGGCGGCGCGTTCGCCGCGCTGCTGGTGGACCGGCAGGCCGAGCGCATCCAGGAGATCGCCGAACGCCTGCGGGCCGCGCTGTCCGTGCCGTACCCGGTGGACCGGCTCACCGTCGAGGCGGGCGCGGTCGTCGGCTGGGCGTCCACCGCCGACTGCGAGATCGAGGACCCGGACGCCGACGCCCTGCTCCAGCGGGCCGACGTGGCCGTGCGGGCGACCAGCGAGGGCGAGCCGCTGCGCGCGTACGCGCCGTCGATGGGCCAGATCTTCCTGCGCCGCTTCCAGCTGGTCACCCAGTTCCGGTCGGCGCTGGAGAGCGGCCAGGTGTCGATCCACTACCAGCCCAAGGTCGCGCTGCCCAGCAGACAGGTGGTCGGCGCGGAGGCCCTGGTGCGCTGGAAGCACCCCGAGTTCGGCCGCGTCGACCCGGACGAGTTCGTGCCCGCCGTCGAGGCCACCGGCCTGGTGGACGTGCTGACCGACTTCGTGATGGACAAGGCGCTGGACCGGGTCCGCCGGTGGATCGACCGCGGATTGCGGATGTCCATCGCGGTGAACCTGTCCGTGCGCACGCTGGCCGACGAGGAGTTCCCGGACCGGGTCGCGGCGGCGCTGCTCAAGCACGACGTGCCGCCGGAGCTGCTCACCTTCGAGCTGACCGAGTCCGGCGTGATGGCCGACCCGGAGCGGGCGCTGCCCGTGCTGCGCCGCCTGCACACCATGGGCGTCGTGCTCGCCGTGGACGACTTCGGCACCGGCTACTCGTCACTGGCCTACCTGCGCCAGCTCCCGGTGGACGAGGTGAAGATCGACAAGTCGTTCGTCCTCGGCATGGGCACCGACCTCGGCGACATGGCTGTGGTCCGGTCCATCGTGGAGCTGGGCCACTCGTTGAGCCTCACCGTGGTCGCCGAGGGCGTCGAGGACGACGCCGCGCGCGACCAACTGGTCTCGATGGGCTGCGACGTGGCGCAGGGCTACCTGATCTCCCGGCCGCTGTCCGAGGAGCGCTTCGAGGCCTGGTTGCGGGCGCGAACCGTGCAGGTCAGGGGCGCGCGGGATGAGACGGTGCTCACCTTGGTGCACTGAAGGGACCCCCCGATTTCGTGAACCGCGCGGCGTTGTTGTAGAGTTCTCCTCGCTCGGCAAGAACGAAAGAGCAAGCCCCTTTAGCTCAGTCGGCAGAGCGTCTCCATGGTAAGGAGAAGGTCTACGGTTCGATTCCGTAAAGGGGCTCCACGACTTGGCCGCGGTGCGCTAGCATGCGCGGCCTGTAGTCGTGCGAAGCGGTGTAGCTCAGTTGGTAGAGCAAGCGGCTCATAATCGCTGTGTCGCCGGTTCAAGTCCGGCCACCGCTACTTCGTGAAGATCCCCGCCAGGCGGTAAGCCCGTACTGGGCCCACGGGGCAGGTGCGCTCTAGAAAGGCAAGGACCCGTGGCTGCAACCGACGTACGCCCGAAGATCACCCTCGCGTGCGAGGAGTGCAAGCACCGGAACTACATCACCAGGAAGAACCGGCGCAACGACCCGGACCGCCTGGAGATCAAGAAGTTCTGCCCGAACTGCAAGACCCACCG
>NZ_JAPSLK010000116.1 GCF_031180885.1 Saccharothrix sp. | reverse complement strand
CTTGAGAGCGCGCCGGCGCGTTCAGCTTGAGAGCGCGTCAGCGCGTCCCGAAGTCCCAGCGCGAAGCGCGTCCCGAAGTCCCAGCGCGAAGCGCGTCCGAAGTCCCAGCGCGAAGCGCGTCCGAAGTCCCAGCGCGAAGCGCGTCCAAGAAGCGGAGCGTAAAAGTCAGCCGGTCAGCGGAATGGTGAACTTGGGAGCGGAACCGCCGGTGCTGGACACCGACGTGGTTGCCTCGACCGGAGTGCCCGACGAACCGTGAGTGATGCGGTGGACGACCAAGACCGGCTCGTCCTCCGCGATCCCCAACGTGTCCGCCTCCGACCGCGTGGGCAACCGCGCGTCCAACTGCACCGTCGCCACGATCGGGTCCAACCCGGCCGTCCGCAGCAACGGCGTCAGGTCCGGGTGCGGCGTGGTGGAACGGTCCGAGATGTCGTGGCCCGTCCGCTCCTCGATCACCGTCGCGACGCTGCGCGGCAGCCACTGCTGGTCGATGCTGGTCACGCGCGTGCCGGTGTGGTGGTGGCGGACCCGATGCACGACCAGGCTCCCGGTGTCCAGGCCGAACCGCTGCGCGACCTCGGGGCCGGCCGCCGTCCAGCCGCTGAGCACGACCTTCGGGTAGGTCGCCCCGTCGGGCAGCATCCTCGGCACCTGCTTCTGCGGCGGGATGGTCGTCCCGCACACCAGCGTCCCCAAGCCCTGCTTGGACGTCGCCACGCCCTGCGCGATGAGCACGGCCACGGCCGCGCGCGCCGTCCCGCGGGCCACGCCGAAGCGGTCCATCAGCTCGTGCAGCGTGGGCAGGACGCTGCCCACCGGGTACTCGCCGCGGTCGATCGCGCCGATCAGGTGATCGGCGATCCGACGGTACTTCACGTCTTCCACCGTGGCCTCCCCAAACCTGTAGTGACGTGAACAGGGCGCACTTACTAACGAACCGTTCGATACTCTGCTATGGTCTGGACCACCTGTCAAGGGGCTGGCTCTGCTAGCGTGCGCGGCACGAGGCGAAAGCGAGGCGGGGCGTGTCAACCGGATCAGCGGCCACCGGTCCCCACGTGCTGCGGCGGATCAACGCCACCGCCGTGCTCAACGCCCTGCGCGACGCCGAGGGCCACACCGCCACGGTGTCCGACCTGGTCGTCGCCACCGGTCTGTCCCGCCCGGCCGTGACCCGGGCGCTCACCGCGCTGGCCGACGCGGGCATCGCCGAGTTCTCCGGCACCACCGAGCACCACATCGGCCGTCCCGCCCAACGCGCCCGGTTCCGCGCCGAACTCGGCCACGTCGCCGGCATCGACATCGGCCCGCACAAGGTCCTGGTCATGGTCGCCGACCTGGCCGGCACCGTGCTGGCCCAGCACCAGGCCGTCACCCCCGCCGGGCACACCGGCGACGGCGTGGTCCGCCTGCTGCGCACCGCGCTGACCGACGTCGCCGCCGAAGCCGGCATCACCCCCACCGACCTGTGGTCGGTCGCCGTCGGCACCCCCGGCATCGTCGACCACGAGCGCGGCGAGGTCGTGCTCGCGCCCAGCATCCCCGGCTGGTCCAGCCTGCCCGTCATCGCCGAACTGCGGGACTGGCTGGGCTGCCCGGTCGCCATCGAGAACGACGTCAACCTCGCCGTCGTGGCCGAGCGGTGGCGCGGCGACGACGGCGACAACCTGCTGTTCGTGCAGTGGGGCGAGCGCATCGGCACCGGCATGGTCATCGACGACAAGCCCTACCGCGGCGCGTCCTCGGCGGCCGGTGAACTCGGGTTCATCGACCTGGTCACCGACCTCGACGACGAACCCAAACCACCCACCGACGGGCTCGGCGCGTTCGAACGGCTCGTCGGCGCGGGCGAGATCCTGCGCCTGGGCATGGCCCGCTGCGACCAGCCGCTGCGCGACCGGCTCGCCCGGACCGGCGACATCGCCGACCTGTTCGAGGCCGCCGCCGCCGGCGACGAGGCCGCGGTGTCCGTTGTGGACACCATCGCCACCCGGTTCGCCCGCGGCCTGGCCGTGCAGCTGTTGATCATGGACCCGCGCTGCGTCATCGTCGGCGGCGGCGTGTCCCGGGCGGGCGACGTGCTGTTCGACGCCGTCCGCAAGCGCCTCGGCCGGCTGCTGCTCGTGCCCGCCGACCTGCGCGTCTCCGCGCTCGGGGTGAACAACGTGGCGCTGGGCGCGGTGCGGATGGCGCTGGACGCGGTCGAGGAGCGGTTGACCGCGCTGCTCTAGCGGTGGAGGGTGATCGCGTGGGAACTGCCGAAGAACGCGCCGGCGTCGCGCTGACCAACCTCGACCAGCCGCTGTTCGCGGACGCCGGGGCCACCAAGCGCGACCTCGTGGACTACCTCGACGCCGTCCGCGACCGCATCCTGCCCGGGTTGGCCGGACGGCCGCTGTCGGTGGTGCGGGTGCTGCGCGGCCAGGACCCGTTCATGCAGAAGAACCTGCCCAAGTACACACCGGGCTGGGTGAACTCGGTGGAGATGTGGGCCGAGGCGTCCCGCCGCTCGGTCCGCTACGCGCTGTGCGACGACCGCCGGACCCTGGTGTGGTTCGCCAACCAACGCGCCATCGAGTACCACGTCCCCCTCCACCGCGCCGACGACCGCACCCGCCCCCAGTACATGGTCCTGGACCTCGACCCACCCGAGGGCGAGGGTTTCGCCCACGTCGTCGCCGCCGCACGGCTGGTCCACCGCGCCCTGGCGGACTCCGGCCTGTCCGGCGCGGTGAAGACCAGTGGCGCCAAGGGCTTGCACATCTTCGTCCCGGTGGACGCCTCCGACGACGACGCGGCGGCAGCCACCCGAGCCCTCGCCGCCCGCGCCGAACGCCTGGACCCGGAAACCGCCACCACCGCGTACATCCGCGAGGAGCGCGGCGGCAAGGTCTTCCTCGACTCGACCCGCGCGTACGGGGCCACGGTGGTGGCCGCCTACAGTCCGAGGATCCGCCCCGGCACCCCGGTGTCGTTCCCGGTCTCCTGGGACGACCTGGACAACGTGACCCCGCACGACTTCACCGTCCACACCGCACCGGCCCTGCTGGAGTCCCGCGACCCGTGGGCCGAGGAACTCCCCGCGCCGCAACAACTCCCGGCAGACCTGGTCGAGGAGGGCCACACCATCCCGGTCGCCCGAGTAGTAGCGATGCACGAGGGCAAACGCCGCAAACGCGCCGCCCAACAAGAGGGCTGACCCTCAGCCCTCCAAGGGCTGCTTCAGCTGCGGCACCCGGGGCCGCCCGTACAGCGTGGCCAGGGTCTGGTCGACCAGCTTCTCCACCGTGACCCCCTGCCGCTTCGCCTACAGCGCGAACGTGGCGTCCGCGAGTGCCGGCAACGCCATCTCGTTAAATTCCAATCCACACTGAAGTGATGGAATAAATCGAGAAGTCCCATTTCGCCCGAACGAGCCACGACGAACGCCGCTACCGCCGGGTCGGCGCAGCCCGCAGGCTCATCGTGGCTTTCCTACACCCTGCGGAGGCAGCCATGTCCCTGAAGCGGACGACCACCGTGGCGAGCGCCCTGCTGCTCGCCGCGGCCGTGCTGAGCCCACCCGGCGCCACAGCACAGCCGGCGACCCTGGCCGTGCCCGACATCTCGCTGGCCAACGTCCAGGCCCACCTGCAAAGCCTGCAGACGATCGCCACGAACAACGGCGGCAACCGGGCGCACGGCCGGCCCGGCTACAAGGCGTCGATCGACTTCGTCAAGGCGAAGCTGGACGCGGTCGGGTTCACCACCCAGGTCCAGCAGTTCACCTACAACTCGGCGACCGGCTACAACCTGATCGCGGACTGGCCCGGCGGCGACCCGAACGACGTCCTGATGCTCGGCGGCCACCTCGACAGCGTCAGCAGCGGCCCCGGCATCAACGACAACGGTTCCGGCTCGGCGGGCATCCTGGAGACCGCGCTGACCGTGGCCCGCGAGAACCTCCAGCCGCGCAAGCACCTGCGGTTCGGCTGGTGGGGCGCCGAGGAGCTGGGCCTGATCGGCTCGACGTACTACGTCAACAACCTGCCGGCGACGGAGAAGTCGAAGATCAAGGCGTACCTGAACTTCGACATGATCGGTTCCCCGAACGCGGGCTACTTCGTCTACAGCGCCTCCGGCCAACCGTCCGGTTCGCTCGCGCTCCAGCAGACCCTGGAGGCGGGCTTCACCGGCAAGGTCGCCACGGAGCTGACCTCGGTCGGCGGCCGGTCCGACCACGCGGCGTTCGCGCGCGCGGGCATCCCGATCGGCGGTCTGTTCACCGGCGCGGAGGTCACCATGACCTCGGCGCAGGCGCAGAAGTGGGGCGGCCAGGCCGGGGTGGCGTTCGACCGCTGTTACCACCGCTCGTGCGACACCACGAGCAACATCAACGCCACCGCGCTGGACCGCATGAGCGACGCCATCGCCTACGCCCTGTGGACGCTGGCCGGCACCGGCACCCCGCCGGGCCGGAAGTTCGAGAACACCACCCCGCTGACCCTGCCCGACCTGGCCACGGTGGAGTCCTCGATCACCGTCTCGGGCGTCGCCGGCAACGCCCCGTCAGCCCTGGGCGTGGGCGTGAACATCACCCACACCTACCGGGGCGACCTGGTCATCGACCTGGTGGCGCCGGACGGCACGGCGTACCGGGTGAAGTCGTCGAGCAACGACAGCGGTGACAACATCAACACCACCTACACGGTCAACGCCTCCAGCGAGGTGGCGAACGGCACCTGGAAGCTGCGCATCCAGGACGTGGCCGCGCAGGACGTGGGCACCCTGAACAGCTGGTTCCTCCAGTTCTGACGCCCAACGGCCCGGGGCCCGCCCGCAACGGCAGGCCCCGGGCCCGCTAAGGCCGGACGTCCTCGACCGGCAGGGGCGCGCCGACCAGGCCCGCCGCCAACGTCGATCCGTCAGCCGGCTCGATGACCAGGAACGCACCACCCCTGCGCACCGCGCCGTAGTCGTCCAACGGCAAAGGCTCGGCGGTGCGGATGGCCACCTGGCCGATCTCGTTGAGCGTCAACGTGCCCGGAGAGTCCACACTGGACAGTGCCTGCTCGTCGAACCGCGCCCGCAGCTCGGTGACCACGGCCTGCACGGTCCGCGTCCCGTGCTTGACCAGCACCCGGTCCCCCGGCCGCAACGCCTTCTCCGCCAGCCAGCACACGGTCGCCTCGAACTCGTCGGTGACCCTGGGCGCATCCCCCGCGACCACCAATGCGCCACGCCCGATGTCGAGGTCGTGCGCCAGCAGCAACGTCACCGACTGCCCCGCCGCCGCTTCGGTCAGCGGACCGTCGAACGTGTCGATCCCCGCCACGGTGCTGCGCAAGCCCGAAGGCAGCACCTCGACCTCGTCGCCCACCCGAACCGTGCCGGAAGCGACCTGGCCCGCGTAGCCCCGGTAGTCCGGGTGTTCCGCGGTGCGCGGTCGGATCACGTACTGCACCGGGAACCGGAACGGCGCGTCGTGCGGGTCCGGCTCGACCGGGACGGTTTCCAAGTGCTCCAACAGGGTCGGCCCCGGGTACCAGGGCGTTTTGTCGGACCGCTCGACCACGTTGTCCCCCACCAGGGCGGACACCGGGATCTCCAGGACCGCGCCCTCCGGGTAGCCCAGGGCGGTGGCGTGCGCGGTGAACTCCTTGGCGATGCGCGTGAAGGTCACCTCGTCGTAGTCGACCAGGTCGATCTTGTTCACCGCCAGCACCAGCCTGGGCACGCCCAGCAGCGCCAACACGGCCGCGTGCCGGCGGGTCTGCTCCACGACGCCCTTCCGTGCGTCCACCAGAAGAACACCCAGTTGGGCGGTCGACGCGCCGGTCACGGTGTTCCTCGTGTACTGCACGTGTCCTGGGGTGTCGGCCAGGACGAAGGAGCGCTTCGGGGTGGCGAAGTAGCGGTAGGCCACGTCGATCGTGATGCCCTGCTCGCGCTCGGAGCGCAGGCCGTCGACCAACAGGGACAGGTCCGGGGTGGTCAGGCCGCGGTCGGCGCTGGCCCGGT
>NZ_JAPSLK010000115.1 GCF_031180885.1 Saccharothrix sp. | reverse complement strand
CCGGGCTTCTTGCTTGTGTCATCCCCGTATGGCCCGCCCGAAGGGCTACCACAGATTTCCCGGGTGCAGCCAAAAAGTTTTGCGAGGAACGAGCAAAAGTTTTCAGCGGCACCCGGGAAATCTGTGGTCGGCTTTGCCGGGTCATGCGGGGATGACACAAGCAAGAAGCCCCGCTCTTGCAGTTGTGTCATCCTTGGCGGCTCGCCCGCCGGCGAGGCGCTTTTGATCTTTAAACCGGCGCTCACCTGCTCAAATCCACGCTTCGCGCGTGTAGACGCAACGCGCTCCGCGCTGCTGGAGAATGAACGCGCTTCGCGCTCTTGAACAGCACTGACGCGCTCTCAAGCTCGAACGCGCTGACGCGCTCTCAAGATCAAGGGCGGCCTGGAGGCCGCCGATGAGGGAGGGCAGGCCATACGGTGGGGGAACCGAAGCCCGCCTATGGCTGATGGCCAGCCCGCCGCGCGGAGCGCGGCGAAAGCGAAAAGCAGCCGCTGCGCGGCGGAACGACGAGCCGTTACTCCGCCGCCAGCTCCTTCACGATGGGCGTGATGTCGGAGGCGATGACCCCGACCAGGAACACCGCCGCCACGCGGTGCTGCTTGTCCAGCACGAAGGTCGACGGCACCGCGTTCGGCGGCAACCCCTTGAACACCAGGATCGACCGCCCCGACTCGTCGTAGATCGACGGGTACGACAACTGCCGGTTGGCCAGGAAGTCCCGCGGCCCGTCGGTGGAGCTCTCCTTCACCGCGACGCCGAGCACCTGCACGTCGGTCCCCAGCTCGTCCTGGACCTTCTGCAGCTCGGGGGCTTCCGTCCGGCACGGCGGGCACCACGAACCCCAGATGTTGACCACCACGACCTTGCCCGCGTAGTCGTCCAGGCTGACCGTCTTCGAGCCGTCCCGCACGTCCGGGCCGTTCAGGCCGCGCACGACCTTGCGGTCGGCCGCGTCGTACCGGATCCGGACCTGGCCGGCCGGGGCGACGAGCTGGAAGTCCGAGCCCGCGACCACCGCGTCGTCACCGGTCGAGCAGCCGGTGACGACCAGGAGCAGGACCAGCAGGAGCCGCTTCATGCCCCGGTCACCCTCGGGTTGGTCGCGCCCACCGGCTCCGTGTAGACCAGCTTGACCAGTTCCTCGCCCTCGAACACCAGGCTGGTCAGGGACGCCAGGGAGCACTCGCGCCGGCGCGGGTCGTGCCACATGCGCTTGCCCTCCAGGAACCTCCGCAGGGTCCAGATCGGCAGCTGGTGGGACACGCACACCGCCTCATGACCCTCCGCCGCCAGGCGCGCCCGCTGCACGGCCCCCAGCATCCGGTGGGCGATCTCCAGGTACGGCTCGCCCCACGACGGGCGGAACGGGTTGACCAGCTTCGGCCAGTGCTTGGGCGACCGGAGCGCGCCGTCCCCCACGGCCACCTTCAGGCCCTCGAACTGGTTGTCCGCCTCGATCAACCGCTCGTCCGTCGCCAGCTCCAACCGGTGCGAGTCGGCGATGGGCGCGGCGGTCTGCTGTGCACGGTCCAAAGGGGACGCGACGACGTGGACGATGTCGTGGTCCCGCAAGTGCTCCGCGACGGTCAGGGCCTGCTTCTGCCCCCGCTCCGACAGCTTGAAGCCGGGCAGGCGGCCGTAGAGGATGCCGGTCGGGTTGTGCACCTCGCCGTGCCGGAGCATGTGGACGACGGTGCGGCTCACTGCTTCGCCTCCGCGGCGGCGCGGGCGGCGTGGGGCAGGGCTTCGGCGATCACCGCGAAGTCCTCCTCGGTCATGGCGGCGTTGACGAACCACGCCTCGAACGCGCTGGGCGGCGGGTAGACGCCGCGCTCCAGCAGGGCGTGGAAGAACGGGGGGAAGCGCCAGGTCTGGGCGGCCTGGGCGCCGGCGTAGTCGGTGACCTCGTCCTCGGTGAAGAACACGCTCACCAGGTTCCCGGCGAACTGCACGCGGTGCGCGACCCCGGCCTCGCTCAACGCCGTGGTGAACAGCGCGCCCAGCCGGGTCGCGTTGGCGTCCAGCTTCAGGTAGACGTCGTCGGTCGCCGCGCGCAGCGTGGCCAGGCCGGCCGCCACCGCCACGGGGTTCCCGGACAGCGTCCCGGCCTGGTAGACCGGCCCGGACGGGGCCAGGCGGGCCATGATCTCGGCCCGGCCGCCGAACGCCGCCGCGGGCAGGCCGCCCGACATGACCTTGCCGAACGTGTACAGGTCGCCGGGCACGTTCTCCAGCCCGAACCAGCCCGAGCGCGACACCCGGAACCCGGTCATCACCTCGTCCATGACCAGCAGCGCCCCGTGCTCGTGGCACAGCTCCAGCAGCTCGGCGTTGTGCTTGGGCGCGACCGCGCCCATGTTGCCCGCCGCCGCCTCGGTGATCACGCACGCGATCTCGTCGGGGTTCTCCTCGAACGCCTTCCGCACGGCCTCCAGGTCGTTGTACGGCAGCACGATCGTGTCCGCGGCCTGCGCACCCGTGACGCCCGGCGACGTGGGCAGCCCGAGCGTGGCCACGCCGGACCCGGCCTGGGCGAGCAGCGCGTCCACGTGCCCGTGGTAGCAGCCCGCGAACTTCACCACCTTGCGCCGGCCGGTGTACCCGCGGGCCAGGCGGATGGCGCTCATGGTGGCCTCGGTGCCGGAGTTGACCAGCCGGACCTGGTTGACCGGCGCGACCCGGTCGATGATCTCCTCGGCCAGCTCGATCTCGCCCTCGGTGGGCGTGCCGAACGACAGGCCGCCGACGGCCGCCGCGCGCACCGCGTCCACCACCGCCGGGTGGGCGTGGCCGAGGATCATGGGGCCCCAGGAGGAGACCAGGTCGACGTACCGGTTGCCGTCGGCGTCCCACAGGTGCGGGCCCTCGCCGCGCACCATGAACCGGGGCGTGCCGCCCACCGAGTGGAAGGCCCGGACCGGCGAGTTGACGCCACCGGGGATAACCGCCGCCGCGCGCTCGAACAGCGCCTGGGATCGCGTCGAAGTCACGCCCCCCAGTCTCACACGTCCGGCGGATCGGCCTGCTTCCGACCACGCGCACGGACCGCGAGCAGCAGCTGGCGGCCCGCGTCGAGCAGCAGCACGCCGCCCAGCGTGGCCAGGCCGATCGCCGCGCCGATCCAGTTGCCGAGGTAGCGCGTGGACTCCAGGGGCGCGCCGTCGGCGACCGGGTAGCTGTAGCGCAGGACACCCCGGTCCCAGCACCACGCGACCGCGAACGCCAGCGCCACCGCCGCCGCCACCTCGACGCCCGCGACGATCGCGCGCTTCGGCTGGTGCAGCCCGGGAAGAGTCGTCACGGTGGGCTAGCCTCTCACGTCCGGTGCGACAGCAGGCGGTGGACGGCCCCGCGCAGCGCGTCGGCGTCGCGTGCCCACGCGGTGACCACGGTCCCGTCCTGGAGCCGGATCGGCACCTCGGAGGTCCCGCGCGGCACGGTCCACCCGCCGCCGAGCACCTTCGCGCCCGCGCGCGGCTCGACGCCGTCGACCTCGGCGATGTCGCGGACCGGCAACTCCTCCTGGCCCAGGCGCAGCGCCACGGGCGTGAGCCGCACGCCGTAGACGCGCCGCCGCCCGGCCACCCACAGCGCTGCGCAGCAGGTCAGCACCAGCCCGACGACCGCCCACAGCGCGAACCACACGCCGCCGGTGACCGCCTCCACCAGCACCCCCACCAGCACGAACACCGGCCCCCACAGCAGCGGCCACCAGGACGCGCCGGGCTCGGCGTACAGGACGGGCTGCTCCACTAGCCGAGGTTCCCCGCGAACCAGTGCCGGGTGCCCGGCAGGAAGCTCACCGCGGCCGCCACCGCGGGCAGCACCAGCCGCGCCACGATGACCACCCACGACAACGGCTCGTCGAGGTCGCCGCGGGCCGCGACCAGGGCCGCCGCCACCGCCAGCACGCCGACCACCAGCGACCCGCCGCACAGCGCGATCCGGGCGTAGTAGCTGCCGCCGTAGAACGCGATCGCGCCCCACAGGCCGCCGATGAACAGGCACCCGGACACGAACAGCGACATGATCGGTCCGAAGCCCTCGAACGTGCCGTCCTCGACCGAGATCCGGACGATCGAGCCCAGCGGCCAGGCCAGCGCGGCCAGCAGCCACAGCACGAACCCGACGGCGACCACCGGCGGCCGGACCACCCGGGTGGTCTGCTGGTCGACGCCGCGCATGGCGGGGAAGCCGTGCTCGACCTGCCCGGCCTGCGGGTAGTGCTGCTGCGGGTCCCAGGGCTGCCCCGGTCCTCCGTACGGCGGCTGGGTCATCGGGCGCTCACCGCTCTCACGTAGGCGTTGGCCGGCGGGACGAACATCGCCACTATGCCCAGGAACACGGCCCCGAGGAACAGCAGCGCCCACACCGTGCCCACGAGCCAGTTCACGTACGGGATCGACCCGGTCGCGAACGCCGTCAACATGCCCAACCCGAACACCGCGCCCACCGCGCCGAGCACGGCGAGCAGCACCCGCGGCCAGTTCCGCCCGCCGCGCAGCTTGATCGCCGCGATCACGTATGGGACCGCCAGGACCACGAAGATCGCCACGAAGAACATGGGCGTCAGCTGGGCGACGACCTCGGCCTCGGCCCGGGTCATCGGCTCGATGTCGGCCTGGGAGTCCTCGTACAGCTCGTCGGCGAGCACGTCCGGGAAGACGAAGAACAGCCCCGGCAGCACGATGACCACCAGGACGGTCGCCACGAGCCAGCTCCACGACGCCACCAGCAGCGCGACCGGCCGCTCCAGCGCGGTGATGTGCACGCTGCCCGCCGACACGTACGGGTACGCGGTCGGCACCGGGTAGTTCGGCGCCGCGTACGGGTTGGTGGACGGCTCGGGGGCTCCGGGCATCGGCCCCAGGTAGCCGTACCCGGTGGTCGGCTCCGGTTCGCCGGGCAGCCGGACGTGGTGGAACGGCGAGGCGAACGGGTCTGGCTCGGGCATGGTCGGCTCCGGGGGCTAGTGCTGCTCCACCCACTGTGCCGTACCGCGCAGCCAGGTGAGCACACATCCGGCGACGATGAGCAGCACCACCACCAGGTTCGCGCTGGCGGACCCGGAGAGCAGCAGCCACAGCACGTGCAGCAGCGCCACCGCGGTCAGCGCGCGACGGGACCACCGCCGGCCCAGCCGCAGCATCCGCCCGAACCCGACGTACCCCGCCCCGAACACCACCGCGACCGCGGTGAGCTGGAGCAACAGCGCAGTCACCGCGCCGGCGGCGAACCCCTCCCGCGCGGCGGCCTCCTCCAGCGCGTCGCGGCGGATCCACAGGTAGGCCACGTTGATGACGCCGAACACGGCCAGCGCGTACCAGATCGCGACCGCGGCCCGGGCGGTCGTGGGAGGCTGCTCGGTCACCGGGACCGCTTCACCGCGTCGAAGTACTCCTTGGCGTTCGGCATGTACAGCATGACCACGGCCACCACGCTCATCAGCGCGATCAGCAGGCCCAGCAGCGACGGCCCGAACAGCACGAACAGCAGCACCGCCGCGGTCAACACGGCCAGCACCACCCGCGCCCACCCCTTGCCCGCCCGCACCTGGTAGGCGAACAGCACGAAAAGCCCGCCGAGCACCGCGCTCGCGACCACGGCCAGCATCCAACTGGCGGTCACCGCCGCGTCGAACGCCTCCGGCGACAACCCCTGCGCCTCCGGCGTCTGCCGCACCGCTTCCACGAACTGGTCCCGCTGGGTCAACGTGTAGACCGCGCTGAGCAGGAACAACGCCGCACCCGCGACCCAGATCCAGAACGCGATCCGGACCTCGTTCGGGACCGGCGGCCGGGCGGCGGTGGAGGAGCCGGACAGCTCGGACTCGCTCAACGGGGGCGGCGGGGGAATCGGCTGCTGCCGGGCCTCGTCGGGTTCGTCCTGCGGCGTGGTCACGATAAAGAACGCTAGAACCAGACAAGGTCGCTGTCCACCGCGACAGGCGGTGGACAACGACCGTGTTGGACGGCCGCGACTCCGTCGCGGCGGCTGTGTTGGACGGCGCCGCCTCCGGCGTCGCGGCTCGGCCGCCCTGAGGGTCGGCTCGTCGCGTCGCCTTTCCCGCCGATCGAAAGCGTGATCGTCGGGAAAGGCGACGCGACAAGCCGACGGCGGCTGTGGTGGACGG
>NZ_JAPSLK010000072.1 GCF_031180885.1 Saccharothrix sp. | reverse complement strand
GCCCCCAGCTTCGCCATGATCCGGGTCAAGTGCACGCTGACCGTCTTCTCCGAGATGAACAGCTCCTCCCCGACCTCCCGGTTCGTCCGCCCCAACGCCACCAACCCCAGCACCGACCGCTCCCGCGGCGTGAACGGATCGACCTGCGAACGCGCCACCTCGGCATGCAGAGCCACCCGCGCCCGCCGCGCGACCAACCCCACCGCTTCCCTCAACGGCACGGCCCCCAAAGACGACGCCACCTCGTCGGCCAACCGCAACTCGGCCACCGCCAAGTCCCGCTGGTCCGACGCCAGCAACGCCTCCGCCAACCGCCACCGGCACACCGACTGCTCGTACACCGACCCGTACCCGAACGCGTCCACCGCCCGCCGCCACAGCGTGCAGTCCCCGGCACCGGTCAGCCGGCTCTCCTCGGCGACCACCCGGGCCAGCCACGCCAGCCCCTCCGGACCCAGCGTCCCCGTCCGCGGCAACCCCATCTCGGCGGTGGTCCGGGCGTACTCGGCCAGCTCCACACCGGCCTTGACCGCCGCCTCCTCACCCGCCGCGTCACGCCGGCGCCGGGCGCGTTGGGCCAGTTCGGCGTAGCCGGCGATGCCGTGCGCGGCCAGGCGGATGCCGGCCAGGATCCACTCGCCGCCCTCACGCCGGGTCCACTCGATCGCGTCGCGCGCCCGTTCGACGGCCAGTTCCGGCTGGCCGCGCCACAGCGCCAGCTCCGCCCCGGTACCACCGGTGATCAGGGCGATCTGGAGGTCGCGGTGCCAGTCCGCGCGCAGTTCGCCGATCAGGCGTTCGGCCTGCTCGAACTCCCCGCGACTCACCGCGATGTGCGTGCCGGCCGCCGCCAGCCGCGCCGAGACCGTGCTGGACACCCGCAGGCCGGGCGGTTCGGCGGCGACCGCGGCGTCCTCCCACCGGCCCACCTGGTAGCGGGTCAGCACCTGGAGGATGCGCAGTTCCAGGCCGTACGCGCTCCACGCCAGGCCGGTCGCCTTGGCGCGCTCCATGCCCTCGTCGAACACCCGCGCGGCCTCGGTCAGCGCGCCCTGGTCGTAGAAGTGCAGGCCCAGGAAGTACCGCGCGCGCAGCTCGGTGCTGTACGCGTCGACCTCCATCGCGCACGCGATGGCTTCTTCGAGGTGGCGGCGTGCCGACGTCAGGTCCGCCGCGGCCTCGTCGAGCAGGCCGAGCGTGGCCAGGGCGTCGGCCACGGCGGACTCGGTGCCCGACGCGCGCCCGTCGCGCACGGCCTCCTCGGCCAGCTCACGCGCCTCCGCGTACTTCCGCTCGTGCCGCCAGCACGCCGCCAGCACCGCGAGCACCCACGCGCGGGACGTGCTCGCGGGCCGGTCGCGGACCAGCCGCCACGCCTGTTCGATCGCGGCGAACTTCTCCTCTTCCGTGCCGTCGACGACCTGCAACGACTGGGCCAGCCGCCGCCACATCTCGGCCGCTTCCTCCGGCGAGTAGCCGTCGACCAGCTTCGTGCCGCTGCGCGCGAACGCGATCGCCCGCTCGGGCTGCCCGGCGGTCCCGGCCACCCAGGACGCGCGCCGCAGCAGGCCCATCTCGGTCACGCCCTCGGGCCGCTGCGCCTCGGGCACCGCCTGCCACAGCTTCAACGCCTGCTCCAGGTGCCGCAGCGCCTCCGCGGGCGCGCCGGCGCGCTTGGCCTCCTGCGCGGCGTCCACCGAGGCGCGCAGGGCGCGGGGCAGGTCGTGGCTCTCCAGGGCGTGGTGGGCCAGCGCGGCGGCGGCGCCCCGGTCCGACGACGCGGCGAACCGGGCGGCGTACGCGGAGTGCAGGCGCACCCGTTCGCCGGGCAGCAGGTCACCGTAGACGGCCTCGCGCAGCAGCGCGTGCCGGAACGTGTAGACCTCGTCCCGGTTGACGATCAGCACGTGGTGCTGGACGGCCTCGCGCAGCGCCTCGTCGAGGGCCCGGTCGTCGATGCCGGCGACCTCGCGCAGCGCGTCGTGCCGCACGGACCGGCCGCCGACCGAGGCGACGCGGACCACGTGCTGGGTGTCCGGGGCGAGGCGCTCGATGCGGGCCAGCAGCACCTCGGCCAGCGTCCACGGGATGCTGCCCGAGCCGCACGTGGCGACCGCGATCAGCTCCTCGGCGAAGAACGGGTTGCCGTCGGAGCGCTCGGCGACCTCCAGCACCACGTCGTCCGGCAGGTCGTCGGCCAGGGCCGCGACGAAGGACCGCGCGTCGATCGCGCTGAGCGGGGTGAGGTCGAGGCGCTGCACGGCGGGCAGCCGGACCAGCTCGTTGAGCAGGGGGCGCAGCGGGTGGCTGCGGTGCAGGTCGTCGGAGCGGTAGGTGCCCACGACCAGCAGCCGCTGCGACCGCAGCCGCGAGAGCAGGAAGGACAGCAGGTACCGGGTCGAGGCGTCGGCCCAGTGCAGGTCTTCGAGGATGAGCAGCACCGGCCGGTCGTCGGACAGGTCGCCGAGCAGGCCGTGGACCGCGTCGAACAGCTGGAGCTGGCCGACGTCCTGCTCCGGGCGGCGGCCCACCAGGTGCGACGGCAGCCCGGACAGGCCGTTCTCGCCGGGCGTGGACACCGGCAGGGCCAGCTCGGGCAGCAGGCGGCCGAGCGCGGGACGTGCGGAGATGTCGAGCAGACCGGCCTCCCGCACCTGCCCCAGCGCTTCGGTGAAGGGCAGGTACGGGAGGCCGGTCTCGCCGACGTCCAGACATCTGCCGGTGAGCACGAGCACGTCACCGGCGGAGGCGGCCAGTTCGTCGACCAGCCGCGTCTTGCCGACGCCCGCGTCACCGGCCAGCAGGATCGCGCCGGCCTGGCCGCGGGCGGCTTCGTCGAGGGCGGCGCGCAGCCTGGTCATCTCCCGGCTACGCGCCACCAAGGGGATTCCGGAACCAAGGCGTGCCACGGGGTGCATGTTCGCACACCTCAGGCGGCGTCGAGGTGGCCATTTCGCTGTTCCGGGATCTCCGGCCGGGGCCGGTGGGCCAACCTGCGCCACCACGAGCGCTTGGGAGCCGAGTTCGCCCGGGCGAGACGAGCGTGTGCCGCGTCCTCGCGCAGCGCCGTCTGCCGGTAGTCGATCTCCGCCTTGATGGCCTCGGGGGTCCATTCCATGATGACTTGTCTCCTTGTCCTCCGGGTCCGGCTCATTCCGTTCCCGGTGTGACACGAAGCTTCGTCCTGAGGTGGCGCCCCCGGCATCGGGTGTTCACGTGGGTTCCTGCGTTGATGCCCTTACCCGCCGCCGTAAGGGGTGTCAGACGGCGGGTAAGGGATGCCCTCAGCGGGCCTCAGGGCCCCTCAGCAGGCCCCGAGGTCCTTCCAGACGCCCCACTCGCCGGTGGTCCCGGGCTCCTCGCCCTTGGTCCACCACTTCGCCTGCCAGCGCTTCCCGCGGTGGGAGACCTCGTTGCCGCCGGTGTAGACCTTCTCCCGGTCCCAGGCGGGCACGGTGCAGGTCGGCGGAGTCGTGGTGGTGGTCGTGGTGGTGGTCGTGGTGGTCGTCGTGGTGCTGGTCGACGTCGAGGTCGAGGTGGGCGGCGTGGTGGTGCCGCCGCGCGGGTGGTCGGACGCGATCGCGTAGGACTTGCCGCCGAACGTGAGCTTGAAGTTCGACGGCGAGGCGATCGGCAGCTGGTAGCTCAGCGCGACCTCCACGCTCGCCCCCGGCGCCAGCGACTGCCAGCTCGGCAGGGCCAGCTCGACGTGCTGGAAGTCGCCCTTGAGGCCGCCCACGTTCGCGCCGGTGTGGCCCTTGGCGGTGACCCGCAGGCCGAACCCGGACTGGTCGGACATGCTGCCCGGCGCGCTGGTGCCGTAGTCGAACTCGATCTTGGTGCCGCCCGGCAGTGTGGTGGTCGAGTTGTTCGTGATCCTCAGCTTGGGCGTGATCGGGTAGTTGTTGTCGCCGAGCGCGAACCCGGAGACGGTCGCCGACACGTTCAGCACCTCGGTCGGCGGCGTCCCGGCGGCCTTCTGCGCGCCGTAGGGGGCCGCGCCGCGCAGGCCGTTGTTGATCGTGGTGAGCAGGGTGTCGCCGATGGTGTACTGCCCCTTGGCGGAGTCGAACCGGTAGTCGCCTGCCAGCTCCCAGATCATGATGCCGCCGATGCCCTTGTCCGCCACGTACTTCGCCTTGGCCGCGAGCGACTGTTCGTCCTCTGTGGACAGGAAGACCTTCTTGTCGGCGTTCCACAGCCAGGGCGCGGTGAGGGTGTTGTCGTAGTAGCGGACGTAGTTGCCGGAGATCCGGTCGGTCGGGTCGTTCACCGGGTCCAGGCCGTACCGGGCCAGGTAGTCCGGCGTGATCTCGTTCTCCAGGTTCTTGGCGTGCCACATGGGGTTCGCGCCCGCCGGGACCTCGGCACCGGACGTCGACAGGTCGTGCCACAGGTTGTCGATGCCCAACGCGCCGTTGCCGCACGGGGTGGTCGAGCCGACACTGGACCCGGTGCCGGGCGGGCACTTCGTCTGGTCCGGCAACGCCGCCTTGCCCCACAGGCCGTTCGTGCCGCCGGTGACGCCCTGCCAGCCGCGGGTGTAGAAGGGGACGCCGATGTTGATCCGGCCGGCCTGCATCGCACCGCGGAAGTAGTGGTAGGCCCAGTCGGTGTTCAGGTAGCCCATGCCTTCGTACTGCGGCGCGGTGTAGACGCCGCCGGCCCCGAGTTCGCCGTCCTTGCCGTCGTCGTAGAGCGAGGCGTTCGGGCCGACGAAGTGGTTCCACGAGCCGTGCAGGTCGTAGGACATGATGTTGACGTAGTCCAGGTACCGCGTGACCTGGTACGCCTCCTGCCCCCGCAGCAACCACCCCGACGCCGGCACCGCCGCGGTGAGCAGGTAATGCTTGCCGTCTTGAGCCGAAGCCCGGTCCAACTTCTCGCGGAGCGTCTTCATGATCCGCTCGTAGCCGGCCCACAGGGTGCCGCGGTTGGCGTTGGAGATCCAGAAGTCGTCGGGGTTGCCCGCGTGGTTGTTCGAGGTGGCGTACTCGTAGTCGATGTCGACGCCGTTGAAGCCGTACTTGCGGATGAACTCCACGGCGCTGTCGGCGAACGTGTCGATGGCGGCCTGGGACTGGCCGAGCTTGTAGAAGCCCCCGGAAGCGACCCGGGACCCGTCGGGCGCGAAGTACCCACCGGTTTCCGCCCAACCGCCCACGGAGACCATCGTCTTCACGTTCGGGTACTGCTTCTTGTACTTGTTCAGCAGGTTGAAGTGGCCCTTGTAGGGGAGGGAGGGGTCGAGTTCGACGCCGGGCCACGTCATGCCGGTCGACGCGTTGTCCGGGCCGTCGGGGCCTACGGAGACCTTGTTCGCGCCGTCGATGTGCGCGAAGGCGTAGTTGAGGTGCGTGACCTTGGACCAGGGGATGTCGGAGGCGAGGTAGGCGGGCGCGCCGTTCTTGCCGGTGCGCCAACTCGTGAAGTACCCGATCACCCGACGCGAGTGGTCGGCCCCCAACGACTCCCGCCCGTTGGTGTCGTAGACCGAGCAGTAGGGGACCGCGACACCCGGGGTCTGGTAGAGCCCATCGGGACGGCACTCCTCGCCCGTGGCGGCACTGGACGTGGACGGGGACAGCCCGACGAGGGCGAGTCCGGCCGCCGTGGCGAGGGATGCCAACAGCGGCAACAACTTTCTGGGCACTGACGGTACCTCCTGCACCAGGCGGCGGCCTCGACGCGAGGTGGAGCGAACGAAACGTAAATAGGTCTGGACCACTCTGTCAATAGGTCTGGACCAGTCGACCGATCAAGCCGCGCGTGAGAGCGCAACCACACCCGCCTTCGCGCCACCCTTTCGACGTGCAGCGCCCCCTGCTCTTCGGCGCGCAGCGCCTGCTTTCGGCGCGCAGCGCCGTCGGGCAGTGCCGCCGGGGCACACACCCCAACTCGGGCTTCTTGCTTGTGTCATCCCCGTATGGCCCAATGCCGCTAACTTAAGGATGATCTTCGCAGCTCCACCCTCCCGGAGGATGAACGCGCATCGCGCTCTAAAAGCACGCTGACGCACTCTCAAGCGAAAATCAGACCTGAAGGCCCTTCGAGCGACTTAGCAACCCGAGCACAACTCAAGGCGTCGGAGCCGTCGACCTGGTCCGGGCCAACTGGGCCCGTACCCGATCAGCCTCCGGCGCGTTCAACTCCGTGAACAACGCCAACGCCCGCTGCCAGTGCGCCAACGCCCCCGCCATCCCCTGCCGGTCGAACACCGCCGCCAACCGGTCGTGCGCGAGTGCCTGGTGGTAAGGGCTCATCGCCGCCGATGCCACCGACAACGCGGTCCGCGCCGACGACACCGCGTCGGACAACTCCCCCGACTCCATCAGCACCGCGGCCAGGTCGACGTGGCACGTCGACTCCCCGCACTGCTCCCCCACCTCGCGGTACATCTCCACGGCCGCGCGCAGCCACTTCTTCGCCTCGTCGTACCGCCGCTTCGACAGGTACAGCAGCCCCAGGTTGTGGTGCGCCGTCGCCTCCGCCCAGCGCGCGCCCGCCGTCCGGGAAACCTCCAGGGCCTCCCGGTAGAACCGCTCCGACTCGTCCAGCCTGCCCAGGCCGTGCAGCATGTCCGCGACCGTGGTCAACGCCCGGGCCTGGGCGCTCACGTCACCGCTGCCCCGCGCGACCTCCAAAGCCTCCCGGAGCCGCTCCAAAGCCTCATCAGTCCGGTGGAACTGGTTCAACGCGACGCCCAGGTTGAAAAGCGTCACAAATCGCGCCTCGGGGTCACCCAACGAAGTCGCCGCGCGCATCGCCGCCTCCGTCGTCCGCAACCACGTCGACCGATCGGTGCGCAGCCAGAAAAAGCGCGACAGCGTGTACGGCAATTGCCAGGCGTGCACCAACCACGCCCGTTCCGTCCCCTCGCCCGCGAATTCGGCCGCCGCGATGATGTTGCCCTGCTCGGCGTCCAGCCACGCGATCGCGTCGCCGGAACCGGTCAGGCGGGGCACCTCCAACGGCACCAGTTCCGGCGCCACCCGCACCGACCCGCGGCCCACCGGCAGCAGCCCGTCCGCCAGGTCGGCGCAGTGCAGGTAGAAGTCCAGCATCCGGCTGGTGGCCTCGTGCCGCTGCGCCGGGGCCAGCTCGGCGGCCAGCGTCCGGGTGTAGACGCGCACCAGGTCGTGCGCCCCGTAACGGCCGTTTTCGTTGACGGACAACAGGTTTGCCGCCGTCAACGCGTCCAGCGCGCGCTGCGCCTCGGACACCCGGACCCGTGCCATCGCGGCCACGACGTGCGCGGTCACGTCCGGGCCGGGGTGCAGGCCCAGCAGCGCCAGCAGCCGCGCCGGCAACGGTGACAGCGCCCGGCGCGAGGCGTCCAGCGCCGCCCGCACGGTGGAGTCCTCGTCCTCCAACCCCAACGCGGCCAGCCGGCCGTGCTCGTCGTCCAGCTCCGCCACCAGTTCGGCCGCCCGCAGCGACGGGGACACCGCCAGCCGGGCGGCGGCGATGCGCAACGCCAGCGGCAGGCCGTCGCACAGCACCGCGAGCCGCCGCAGCGCGCCGACCTCCGCGCCGTCGCGCCCCGCGACCCGGCCCAGGACCTCGACGGCGGCGTCGGTGTCCAGCATGTCCAGTTCGACCAGCTTGGCCTCGGCGTGCGCGACCAGGCCGACCAGCCGGCGCCGGGACGTCACCACCACGCACGACGGCGACCCGGGCAGCAACGCCATCAGCTCGGTGGAACCGCGGGCGTTGTCCAGCATCACCACCATCCGCCGGTCGGCGACCAGCGTGCGGAACAGCGCCGACCGCTCCTCGACGGTGACCGGGATGTCCGCCGACGGCACCCCGAGCGTGCGCAGGAACCGGTTGAGCACCTCGCCCGCGCCCAGCGGCTCCTGGTTCGGGTCGTAGCCGTGCAGGTCGACGTAGAGCTGCCCGTCGGGGAACTCGTCGCGCACCCGGTGCGCCCAGTGCAGCGCGAGCGCGGTCTTGCCGACGCCGGCCGGACCGGTGACCACCAGCACGAGCCCGCCGGACGGGTGCGACGCCAGCAGGCCGTCCAGCTTGGCCAACTCCGCGTCCCGGCCGATGAGCGAGACGGGGGCGCGCGGGAGCTGGGCCGGCGTGGTCGGCAGGGCCGGTTCGGCGGGTTGCGGCGGGATCACCATCGGGCGGGTGGGCCGTTCGGGCTCGGGGTTCTCCCCGGACAGCACGGCCTGCTGGAGCCGGCGCAGCTCGGGGCCGGGTTCCACGCCCAGCTCCTCCACCAGCACCCGGCGCGCCTCCCGGTAGACCGCGAGCGCCTCGGCCTGCCGGCCCGCCTGGCACAGCGACCGCATCAGCAGCCCGTGCACGCGTTCCCGCAGCGGGTGCTCGGCGACCAGCGCACCCAGCTCCTGCACCAGCTCCGCGCCGCGCCCGATGAGCAGCAGCAGCTCCGCCCGCTCCTCCAGCACGGCCAACCGGCGCTCGCCCAGCCGGCCCCGTTCGACCTCGGCGAACAGACCGGTGACCCCACCCAGCGGTTCACCCCGCCACAGCGCCAGCACCTCGTCCAGCACGCGGGCGGCGGCTTCGAGGTCGCCGGTGGACCGGAGCCGGGAGGCGGCGGCGACACCCCGTTCGAACGCGTCCAGGTCGACCGCGGACGGGTCGACGCGCAGCAGGTAGCCGTCGCCGACCGAGGTCAGCGTCTCGGCGGGGGCGCGCCGGGCGCGGCTGGGTTCCAGGGCGCGGCGCAGGCCCGCCACGTAGGTCTGCACGAGGTTGACCGCGCTGGTGGGCGCGGCGTCACCCCACACGGCCTCGATGATGTGGTCCCGGCTGACCGGCGTGTTACGCGCCAGCAGCAGCACCGCGAGCACCGCGCGCTGCTTCGCGGCGCCCAGGTCGACTTCCCGGCCGCCGCGCACCACCCGGAGCAGGCCGAGCACCTCGAACCGCAAGGGCTCCCCGCCGTCGTACTCCACCGACCGATCCTTCGCCGAAGGGCTCTAGCTCACGAGCAGCCTAGGAGATCACTTCAGTACGACTCCAGTCGCGCTGTAGACCGCATTCTTACGCTATGCGTGTCCGACCGACCACACAGGGCGAACCCGGTGTGGAAGGTTGGGCCAGACAGCGGAACACCCGCTGCTCTCCGAGAACGACGAGGGCCGGCCGGCGTGCAAGGGGCATCCAGCCCGCGGCGGCGGAACGCCGGCCCGCCCTCGTCCCCTCGACGTCTCCACGGGCAGAGCCATCCGGTAGGGGCTGGCTCTCGCCCATTGCCCTCCCCCAGTGGAAGGGGCCGCGCCCGGGACCCGAACCCTCGGACGCGGCCCCTTCGACGCCCAGCGGGTGTCGGAACCACCAGCGGGTTCAGGCGACTTCTTCCAGCTCCTTGACGTTCCCCGCGGCGGCCGCAGCCTTGCGGCGCTTGCGCAGGAACACGATCACGGCGACCAGCACCGCCAGACCCATCAGGACCCACATCACACCGTTGAACACGGACTCGATGTACTTCGCCGAGGCCCCCGCCGCCGACCCGATCCCGATGTGCAGCGCCGACCAGCACACCGCGCCCGCGATCGACGCCGGCAGGAACCGCCGGTACTCCAGCTTCGACGCGCCGGCCGACGCGGGCACCAGGGTCCGCACCACCGGCATGAACCGCGCGAAGAACACCGCCCACGCCCCGCGCCGGCGCAGCAGCTCACCGGCCTTGTCCCAGTGCTCCTGCCCGAGCTTGCGCACGACCTTGCTGTCCCGCAGCCGGTCGCCGAACCGCCGCCCGAGGTAGTAGCCGATGCTGTCGCCCACCACCGCGCACACCGACACCACGAGCCACATGACCAGGAACCGCGGCACGGTGGTCACCGTCGTCGAGGCCAGCAGCAGCGCGCTCTCCCCCGGCGCGATGAAGCCGACCCCCAACGTGCACTCCGCCAACGTCAAAGCGCCGGTCACCGCCAGCACCGCCGGCTGCGGCAGCCCGGCCAGCCCTTCCAACGCGTCGGTCAGCAACGCCATGTCTTCTCCCCCAGGTGCTCATTCCCACAGCCGCGCCGATCTTGCCCGATCGGATGAGCGCGGCCAACGCCGTGGAGGTGAACACCGGTGAGCGCAAGACCCGACCCGACTCCACCACCCTGTCGGGCGAACAGTTCACCGGATCGGTTGGGACCGGCACATCGGCCCCTGGTCTACGGCTCGTCAGACCTTGGTCGTACGGGGTGCCCGGACACCGGTTCGGGGGCGGACCCCGAGTGGGACCCGCCCCCGAACGGGGCACGGCTCAGCGCTCGTCGTAACGGCCTCTCTTGGCCACCTCGACGAATCGCCACCACTGCGCGGTGCCGAAGCTCAACGCGCCGGCGCCGCGGTTCTTCGAATCGCGCACGGCCGCACCCGTGCCGTTCAGCGCGATTTCCACGCATTCCGGTCCGGACGCGGACGAACGCTTGCTCTTGCGCCACTCCTGCTGCATGGGCTTGTTCACTCCCGGTTGGCGGAATGTTCGCGGCTGACCTGCTCGATGAACGCCGCTGACTCAGCCGTGCCCAGGGACCCCGAAGTCAGTCGCGCGAACATGTCGGAATACCTCGCGACGTCGGACGGCTGTTCCAAATAGACGTCACTTCGCGTGCTTTCGATGTATACCACGTCCGGATCGAGCTTCTCGGGGAAAGTCAGGATCACGAACGGGCCGTCCAGCGCAGCGTGGCCGCCGGAACGAAATGGCGCCACCTGGAGGGTGACGTTGTCCAATGCGCCGACTTCGTTCAGTCTCCGCAATTGTGCGCACATCACGTCCACCCCGCCGACCAATCGGCGCAGGGCGGCCTCGTCGATCACGACGTGGAGGGTGAGCGGGTCGTCCTCGTGCAGCAGTGCTTGGCGGGCCTTGCGCAGCGCGACCCGGCGGTCGACCTCGCTCGGGGCGGCGTCGGGCAGCACGTCGGCGATGAGCGCGCGGGTGTAGGCCTCGTGCTGGAGCAGGCCGGGGATCATCAGGCCCTGGTAGGTGCGGACCGAGTCGGCGTCGGCCTCGAACCCGATGTAGCGGCCGGGCGCGATGTCGCCGAACTCGTCCCACCAGGCTTTGCGCCGGGCTTCGCGGGCGAGTTGGACCAGTTCCTCCAGCGTGGACTCGTCGGCGCCGTACGCGCCGAGCATGTCCCGGACGTCGCGCGGCGTGACCCCGACCCGGCCGGTCTCGATGCGGCTGATCTTGGACGCCGAGCACTCCAGCCGCTCACCGACCTCCTCGATGGTGAGCGACGCGGCTTCCCGGAGCCTGCGCAGTTCGCTGACCAGTCGGCGCTTGCGCAACGTCGGGCTGGAGCCGCGTGGCATCGGCACACCTCCTCGTGTGGTCCCCCCGGAAGTGTGTGGCCGGGTGCGTGCGGAGCAAAGAGCCGTCATCCATTCGTGTAGTGCAACTTGCAGGCCGCCGGTCGCCGCAAGCAGGCTGCTCCTCGGACACCACACACGCGAGGCTCGGAAGGAGCGCTGAAGATGTCCACGACGGTCTTCAGCCAGCTCGACAGGTCGCTGCACGAACACCTGGCCAACCTGGTGCGCCTGTCGGCCACAGCCGACCCCGACACAGCAGCGGAACTGGCCCGCTCCGAACTCCCCCGCGTGGTGACCGCGCTGAAGACCCTGCTGGACGAACACACCCCGGACGAACACGGCCGCTGCCCGACGTGCCGGACCAGGAGGTTCAGCCGCCGCCTGCCGTCCCCGTGCCGGGCTTACCTGGGCGCGCAACTGGCTTTGACGGTGAGCGCGGAGACCCCGGGCTTGAACCGCCACGTCCGCACCCCCGTGTAGAACTTGGCCGGGCGACGCGCCTCCCCCCCGAAGATCAAGCCCCTCCGCGCCGCCCGACCACCCCCGCGGCGGAACCAAGCTCGCACCCCGACCGAGCCCAGTTCCGCCGCGGGCCTCACACACTCCCGCGCACTGCCCACCTGCATCGCCACCGGACGCACCACCACAGCCACGCCACCAGGCGAGCCCCCGCACCACCGCCGCACCACCAGAGCCGCGCCACCACCGGACACGCCGCCGCACCACCACAGTCGCGCCGCCGCACCACCGCAAGGCGCGCCGCCGCACCACCGCCGCGCACCACCACAAGGCGCATCACCGACGCCGCACCGCCAATTGGACGCGATGGAGGCGGGCGTGCCGGCGGGATGGCCGCAGGGGTGCCAGCGCGATGGCCGCGGCGGCGGGGTGCAGGCGCGGGGATGCAGGCGCGGGGATGCGGTTGGAATGCGGCTGCGGTTTGGGCGGAGGTCGTCTCACGTCGGGCGTTCCGCCCGCCCACCCCCACCCAGGCCACCTCGCAAAAGCCCGAAAAGCACCCGCCTTCGGCGGGGCCGCCGCAGGCGGCGGCACGGCCCGGCTCCGCCGGGCCGTGCGACCCGCGCGCAGCGCGGGTCTGCGCGCGAAGCGCGCTTGGCGCGACCGCACGCCTGGCTTGTGCCTGGCGGCCAGGGTGGGGGTGGGCGGGTGGACACCCGGCCGGAAAGGGCCAACACCCACCACGAAACCGCGAACCCACAATCCGAGCCCCCAGCCCTCGCCCCGAGTCCGAAGTCCCGAGACCGGACACCGGAAACCCGACACCGGACACCGGACACTCGACACCGGAAACCCGGCACCCGAACCCGAGTCCGGAACTCGTAGCCCGGAGCCCTAGCCCGGATCCCGAACCCTCCGAGCCCCCGAGCTCTACGCCTTCACCGGTTCCAGCCCGTCCCGCTCCGGATCCACCAAATACACCCGCGCCTGCGAGATGTCGAAATACATCCCCACCAACCGCAACGACCCCGCCCCCACCGCCTCCCGCACACACGGATACGTCATCAAGTTGTCCAACTGCTGCGCCACGTTCGCCACCGCCAACCGCTCCACCACCGGCAGGTCCACCGACCCCGCCGCGTGGAACCGGATCAGGCTCGACTCCGCCGCCCGCAACCACGACCGCAACTGCGACCCGGCCCGCATCGGCCCGTTCACCGAAGACCCGTTCACCAGGGCCTTCATCGCCCCGCAGTCCGAGTGCCCGCACACCGCGATCGTCTCGACCGCCAGCACCTCCACCGCGTACTCGACCGCCGCGCCGACCGAGTCGTCCCCCTCCACCGGCACAAGGTTGCCGATGTTGCGCACACAGAACAAATCCCCCGGCCCACTCGTCGTGATCAGGTTCGGCACCACCCGCGAATCCGCGCAAGTGATGAACAACTGCCGCGGACGCTGCCCCCGCACCGCCAACTCCGCCAGGAACGGCCTCACCAACGGCGCGGCCGTCCGCTCGAACTCGTGCATCCCCCGGATCATCGGATCGGCGTCCTCCCGTGGCCTCGGCAACGTCACCGCGCGCGAGCGCTGCCAGTGCGACCACGGCGCGAACCACCGGGGCAACGGCGACAAAGGCGTCTTCCGCAACGCCGGAATCCCCCGCGTCGCCTTGGAGAACCACGTGTCGTGCACCTCGTCGACGTACACGTGCCCGCCCAGCCGCACGTACCCCGCGCGCCAGTCGTCGATCGCCTCGAACGCCCCGTGGTCCAGGAAGTCGATGTGCAGCTCCAGCACCACCTTCTGCCCCAACGGGATCGCGCGCAGGTCCCGCACCAGCCGCCCGACCCCGAGGAACACCAGCGAACCCCGGATGACCACCCGCCACCCGTCCGGCTCCTCGACCACCCGCACCGAGCTGTGGGTCAACCGGTACAACGACCGCAGCGCCGCCGCCGCGACCCCCAGCAGCACGCCCTCCACCAAGCCCAGCGCCACGACCCCCAGGCCGGTCACCGCGTACGCGCCGAACTCGCCGTGCCGCCACAAGGTCTGCATCCGCCGCACACTCACCAACCGCACACCGACGACCAGCAGCACCCCGGCCAACGCGGCCAACGGGATCAGCTCCAGCACCGACCCCAGCGCCAGCACGAACACCGCGATCCACACCCCGTGCAGCACCGACGACGCCCGCGTCCGGGCACCCGCCGCCACGTTGGTCGACCCGCGCGCGATGCCGCCGCTGACCGGCAGCCCGCCCAGCGACCCGGCGACCGCGTTCGCCACGCCCTGCGCCACCAGCTCCCGGTCGAGGTCGGCGCGCGGCCCGTCGTGCAGCTTGTCCACGGCCACCGCGGACAGCAGGGACTCGACCGCCGTCACCACCGCCACGGCCAGCACGGCGAACGCGATGCCCCAGAACGTCCCGCTCGGCATCTGCGGCAGCACGACCTGGTCCAGCGCCCCCGACGGCAGGTCCACCCGGGCGACGTCCATCCCGCTGCCCGCGACCGTCGCCACCAGCACCGCGACCAGCGGCGCGGGCACGTACGACGAGCGCGGCACCCGCGGCCACAGCACCAGCACCGCCACCGCGACCAGCCCCACCACCAACGCGGACCCGTCGAAGACGCCGAACAGCCGCGACAGGTTCACCCACACCGTCGACCCCGGCTGCCCACCCAGCACCACGACCAGCTGCCCGATCGCGATGGTCACGCCGATCCCCGCGAGCAACCCGTGCACGACGGCCGGCGACAGCGACAAGGCGACCCGCCCGACCCGCGTCAGCCCGCACACCACCTGCACCAGGCCCGCGCCGACGGTGATCATCGCGGTGGCCGCCCAGCCGTACTCGGCGATGACCCCGCCGGTGATCAGCACCATCCCCGCCGCCGGCCCGCTGACCTGCATCGGCGCGCCACCCAGCGCACCCGCGACGATCCCGCCCACGACGGCGGAGATGAGCCCGGCCATCAGCGGCGCGCCGGTCGCGGCGGCGAAGCCCAGGGACAGCGGGACGGCGATCAGGAACACGACGATCGACGCGGGCACGTCGTAGCGCAGGACGGCGGCCAGCCCTTCCGGGGGCCCGGCGGTGGTGTGCTCGCCGGCGTGGGACTTGTTGGGGCGCGGTCGGTTCACGGAGCTTTCCTCTCGGGACAAAGGGGGACCGCCCCCGCACCGGAGCGATGCGGGGCAGGCGGAAAGGTCGAAGCGGGCCAGGCGGGGAGGGCGGGCCTAACGCGGCGGCAACGGCAGCGCGCGGCGCGGTGGTAAGGGCGGTACCCGGCGGGGTGGTGAGGCCGGCACGCGACGCGGCGGCAGAGGCGGCACGTGGTGTGGCCGGTGGGCTTCGAGCGTGGGCTCGGCCTCGGCGCGGTGGTGGGGAGTCGCCACGGTGGCACCTCCGTGTCGGCGCACATGGAGTCGGCACAGGGGACCGCCAGCCCGCGTCACGCGGCTCGCGTCCCCTCCATGATGACGACGATGTGGCGCGCCTGACAGCGGTTCCACCCGGTTGTGTTGATCTTCGTCTCGACCGTCACACCAGGTGACGGGCCTACCGCCCCACCGACGCGTAGACCCGGTGAACGGCGAACGCCCCACAACCCGATCCGATGAACGCCGCCGCTACATGACCGACCGCGCCGAACTCGGGCACCAGCCCGTACCACTCCGCCGACAACAACGGGTACGCCACGACAAGCGCCATCCACGGCCCGCGCAGCACCACCGGCAGCAACACCGTCACCGCCCCGGCGGCGGCGAAGGCCACGTAGCTGACCCCGACGTCGGTCACGTGGGTCAGGTCGAACGGATAAGCGCCCTGCAGGATGACCACCAGGACGACCAGGCACGCCCCCACGTGCCCGGCGAGCACGACCGCGACCGCCCGCCACGGCCCGACCTCGCGCTCGAACGCGCCCAGGAACACCGCCACGGCGGCCAGGACCAGCACCGTGAACACCAACGGGTCGCCGGGGTCCAGCACGAAGGCGCTGCCCAGCAGGGCGTTCACCGGGTGGTCGGCCAGGTTGGCCGGGTTGGTGCTCAGCGACTCGCGGACCTGCGCGGTGAACCCGTCCGCGAACACGAACCGCATGAGCAGGGCGAGCCCCGTCACGGCGAGCAGGTAGCCCGCCGTGACGGGGTGTTGCCGGAAGCGTTCACGCACCCGGCCATGGTCGAGCCGGCGGGCTCAGGCGTCCACCTGAGAACGGTCACCTGACCAGAGAGTGTGAAAACTCCCCGCCCGATCGGTGCGCCGGTAGGTGTGCGCGCCGAAGAAGTCGCGCAGCCCCTGCACCAGCGACGCGGGCAGCCGCTCCGAGCGCAGGCCGTCGTAGTAGGCCAGCGCGGACACGAACCCGGGCGCGGGCACACCCGCCGTCACGGCCTTCACCACGACCCGCCGCCACGCCTCCTCGGCGCTCTTCACGGCGTCCCGGAAGTAGTCGTCCACCAGCAGCGACGCCAGCTCCGGGTCCTTGTCGTAGGCCTCGCGGATGCGGTCGAGGAACCGGGCGCGGATGATGCAGCCGCCGCGCCAGATCGTCGCCATCGCGCCCAGGTCGAGGTCCCACCCGTACTCGGCGCTCGCCGCGCGCATCTGGTCGAAGCCCTGCGCGTAGGCGACCACCTTGGACGCGTACAGCGCCTGCCGGACGTCCTCCACCAGGGAGTCGTCGGGCCGCGCGGTCACCTCGGACGCCCCGAACGCCTCCCGCACCGCCTTCCGCTGGTCCACCCGCCCGGACAGCGACCGCGCGAACACGGCCTCCGCGATGCCGGTCACCGGGACGCCCAGTTCCAGCGCCTCCTGCACGGTCCAGCGCCCGGTGCCCTTCTGCTCGGCCTCGTCGGCGATCACGTCGACCAGCGCCGCGCCGGTGTCCGGGTCGGCGTGCCCGAGCACCTCGGCGGTGATCTCGACCAGGTAGGACTCCAGGTCGCCGGTGTTCCAGCCGCGGAAGACGTCGGCGATCTGCGCCGGGGTCTGGCCGCCCACGCGGTGCAGCAGGTCGTAGGCCTCGGCGATGAGCTGCATGTCGGCGTACTCGATGCCGTTGTGCACCATCTTCACGAAGTGCCCGGCGCCGTCCGGTCCGACGTGGACGCAGCACGGCACGCCGTCCACCTTGGCCGCGATCGCCTCCAGCACCGGCCCGAGGTGCTCGTAGGACTCCTTCGAGCCGCCCGGCATGATCGAGGGGCCGTTGAGCGCGCCCTCCTCGCCGCCGGAGATGCCCGTGCCCACGAAGTGCAGCCCGGCCTCGCGCAGGGCGGCCTCGCGGCGGCGGGTGTCGGCGTAGTGGGCGTTGCCGCCGTCGATCACCATGTCGCCCGGGTCGAGCAGCGGGACCAGTTCGTCGATCACGGCGTCGGTGGGCGCGCCGGCCTTGACCATGATGATGATCTGCCGGGGGTGCTGGAGGCTGCCGACGAGTTCTTCCAACGTCTCGGCGGGCACGAAGTCGCCCTCGTGGCCGTGTTCTGCGATCAGTGCCTTGGTGCGCGCGGCGCTGCGGTTGTGCACCGCGACGCGGAAGCCGTGCCGGGCGAGGTTGCGGGCGAGGTTGCTGCCCATGACGGCGAGCCCGGTGACGCCGATCCGCGCGGGAGCCTCGGAGGTGGTCATCTGCACAGCCTGCCCCAACTCCACGCCCGCGCGCACGTGCCTGTGACCCTTGTTCCCCACATGTCGTCGAGTGGCCGGCCCACGCGCACCGCGAACGCTGTAACTTGATGAAACAACGACTGGAACGGGGGTGCGGATGACGCGGGCGACGGTGCGGGACGTGGCCGCCGAGACGGGGTTGTCCATCGCGACCGTGTCGCGCGTGCTCAACGGCCAGGCGAACGTCGCCGAGCACACCCGTGACCTGGTCCTCCGCGCCGTCGAACGGCTCGGGGCGCAGGCGCCGAAACCGCGCAACCGCACCAGGCCCGGCGCTGTGCACGTCCGTTGCCCCTACCTCCTCACCGACTACTTCGGCCTGATCGTCACCTCGGTCGCCGAGGAACTGGCCAAGCACGGCCGGCGCGTGGTCCTGGACGCGGGGACATCGGCGCAGAAGACGTCCGTGCTGCCCTCACTCGGCCCCGACATCGCGGGTGCCGTCCTCGTCCTGCCGCCGGAACCGCCTGAGCAGCTGGTCCGGCTGCGGGACCGGAAGTTCCCGTTCGTCGTGGTGGACCCGCGGACGGAGTTGCCGCGGGACGTGGCGGCGGTGTCGGCGGCGCACTTCGCGGGGGCGCGGAAGCTGGTCGCGCACCTGGTGGAGCTGGGGCACCGGCGGATCGGGGTGCTGGGCGGGCCGCGCGACTGGTTGGCCAGCGACAGCAGGTCGGCGGGGTACGCGGCGGCGTTGGCGGACGTCGGGGTGCTGCCGTCTCCGGAGTTGGTGCGGCACGTCGACGAGCCGACGGAGGAGAACGGGTACCGGGCCGCGAACGAGGTGTTGGGCGAGCGGCCGACGGCGTTGGTGGCGTTCAACGACAAGATGGCCGTGGGCGCTTTGCGGGCGGCGCGGGAGCGCGGGTTGGACGTGCCGGGAGATGTGTCGATCGCGGGGTTCGACGACCTGGACCTCAGCCGTGCCACCACGCCGGGACTGACCACCGTCCGGCAGCCGGTGCGGGAAATGGGGCGCCTGGCCGTGACACTGCTGATGCGCCTGCTGGACCGGCACGAGGTCGAGGCGCTGCACGTGGAACTGGCCACGGAACTGGTGGTCCGCGATTCGACAGGACCCGTGCGCTGACCGTGTTTCCCGGTATTTACCGGGCTTTTTGCCGCCCTTGACAGCGGTATTCGGCGAGCTGTTTCCTTTTGCGTGCGAGCGTGTTCCAGATTTGTTTCATTTGTTGCAGTTCGCCGAAAGGAGTCCGAGGTGCCCTCCCACCGTCGGGTCTTCACCACCACCGCCGCGATAGCGGCCGTGCTCGCCGCCGGCCTGGCCGTACCTGCCGCCAGTGCCGCGGGTGCGCAGGTCGACGTCTGGCTCACCACCACCTCCGACAGCGGGGGCCGGACGGTGACCCGGGGCCTCCAGCAGCAGCCGCCGGTCGACTTCAGCGCGAGCGGCGGCAGCGCCACCCACACCATCACCGTCAACGAAGGCACCACCTACCAGCAGTTCGAGGGCGGTGGGGCGTCCATCACCGACACCACCGCCTACCTGCTGCGGGGCGGCCCGGTGTCGGCGGCGACGCGCGATGCCGTGATGCGCAAGCTGTTCCACCCGGTCGACGGCATCGGCCTGTCGTTCGTGCGCAACCCGATCGGCGCGTCCGACCTGTCCCGGCCGGGCATGGTCTCGCTCGACGACACGTGCTGCGACCTCAGCGACTTCGGCGCCAACGGCTACGACACCGACGTCCGCCTCCTCACCGGCCAGGCCAAGTCGCTGAACCCGGCGCTGCGGGTCAAGGGCGTGCCGTGGAGCGCGCCGGGGTGGATGAAGGACAACGGCCGCATGGACCAGATGGGCTGGCTGAAGTGGGAGCACTACCCCACGTACGCCCAGTACCTGGTGAAGTACATCCAGAGCTACCAGAACGCCGGCATCCCCGTGGACTACCTGTCCGTGCAGAACGAGCCGAACTGCTGCCAGGCGTCCAACCCGACCGCCATGAACTACCCGGGCATGAGCTGGAACCCGTCCGGCCTGGTGGAGTTCACCAAGAACCACGTGTACCCGGCGCTGCGCGCGGCGGGCCTGTCGACCAAGGTCCTGGTGCACGACTGGAACTACGGGGACTACGCGAACTTCGGTTCGGGGGTGCTGAACGACGCGGGCGTCCGCAACGACCCGTTGTTCGGCGGCATCGCCTGGCACGGTTACTTCGGCGACCCGGCCGTGGGGACGCAGGTGCACAACCAGTACCCGGGCGTGCGGCAGTTCAGCACCGAGCACTCGGGCGGCACGTGGATCTCCAACCAGCACAACGAGGACATGGCCGACATCGTCAACTACGCCCGCAACTGGAGCGGAAGCCTGGTGAAGTGGTCCCTCGCGCTCAACCAGTTCATGGGGCCGCACAACGGCGGCTGCGGGACGTGCACCGGGTTGATCACCGTGCAGGAGGGCGGGTCGCGGGCCGGCCAGGTCGACTACACGATCGAGTACTACACGACCGGGCACCTGACGAAGTTCGTGAAGCCGGGCGCCTTCCGCATCGACTCGACCGCGAACAGCACCGTGCAGAACGTGGCCTACCGCAACCCGGACGGGTCGAAGGCCCTGATCGCGCACAACGGCGGCGGCTCGGCCCAGTCCGTGCGGGTGAACTGGGGCAACCAGTCCTTCACCTACACCCTGCCCGCGCGGACGTCGGCGACGTTCACCTGGTCCGGCACCCCCGGCTCCGGCGGCGGCGCGATCACCGGCCTGGCCGGCAAGTGCGTGGACGTGGCCGGCGCGGCGACCGCCAACGGCACCGCCGTGCAGCTCTACACCTGCAACGGAACGGCCGCCCAGACCTGGACCCGCGCGTCGGACGGGACCCTGCGCGCTCTGGGCAAGTGCCTCGACGTCAGCGGCCCCAGCTCGGCGGACGGCACCGTGACCCACCTGTGGGACTGCCACACCGGGTCCAGCCAGAAGTGGACGCACGACTCCGCGGGCCGGCTGGTGAACCAGTTCTCCGGGAAGTGCCTGGACGTCACGGGGAACAACTCGGCCGACGGGACGCGGTTGCAGATCTGGACGTGCACGACGGGCGCGAACCAGAAGTGGACCCTGTGACGTTTCTTCGAGTCGGGCTCGCGGCGTTGGCAGCGCCGCGAGCCCGGGTCTGCGACATGCGGCCGACCCCTTCGATGCGCGATGGGCCGTTTGATGCAGTCAGGCCGCGAGAACCGAGGCCGCCATGCCGATGAGGGCCGTGCCGCAGAGGCGTTCGAAGACCGGACGGACCTTCGGGTGGGACAACAGGGTCGCCAGGCGGCCGGCCAGCGGGACGACCACCGCCCAGAACGCCGCGAACACGCCCACCGCCACCGCCGACAGCAGCGCGGCCTGGGGCAGGGGCGGCGCGGCCGGGTCCATGGCCTGCGGGACGAGGCTCAGGAACGTGAGCATGACCTTGGGGTTGAGCAGGTCGCACAGCAGGCCGCGCAGGAAGACCGACCGGTCCGAGCGCGGCGGTGCGGCGGCGGCCCCGCGCGAGCGCAGGGTCATCACGCCCAGGTACAGCAGGTAGGCCGCGCCGATCGCCTTCACCACCAGCAACGCCGTGGGCGCGGCCGCGACGAGGGCGGACAGGCCGAGCGTGGCGAGCGTGGCGTGCACGAGCAGACCGGTGACCACGCCCAGCGCGGTGAGCGCGCCGAGCCGGACGCCGCGCACGGCGTTGCCGGTGACCAGCACGAAGTCCGGGCCGGGGACGATCGTGATCACCACGACGGCCGGCAGGAAGGAGGTCCAGGCGATGTGCACGGCGACAGTCCACGGCGAAGGTTCGGTTCCGCGCCACCAGTTCAGTAGACTGTTCGGTTGTGACAGAAGTAGCCGAACTGGATTCGGTTGACTGGCGCATTCTCGAGGAGTTGCAGAACGACGCCACGCTGCCGAACCGGACGTTGGCCGACCTGGTCGGGCTCGCGCCGTCGACGTGCCTGCAACGGGTGCGGCGGCTGCGCGAACTGGGCGTGATCACCGGTTTCCACGCCGTGGTCGACCCGCGCACGACGGGCCTGCCGCTGGAGGCGGTGGTGTCGGTGAACGTCCGGCCGCACACGCGTCCCGTGGTGGCGGCGTTCCGGGCGTTCGTGATGGCGCAGCCGGAGACGCGGTCGTTGTTCCACGTCAGCGGGACGGCGGACTTCCTGATCCACATCGCGGTGGCCGACAGCACCCACCTCCAGGCGTTCCTGATGGACAAGATCGCCTCCCGCACCGAGGTCCGGAACCTGACCAGCTCGGTGGTCCTGGAACGCGTCGAAACCCGCGCCCTGACCCCGCCCACCGACCGCCGCCCCACCCACCGCCGCCGGCGCGTCTGACGCCGTTCGCCCACCGACAAACAGGATCGGGCGTCCGCCGGTTAACGTGCGGGTATGCAGCCTGACGAGTTCCGCCGCATCGGCCACGAGGTCATCGACTGGATCGCCGACTACCGCGAGCGTCTCGGCGACCTGCCCGTGCGCTCCCAGGTCGAGCCCGGCTGGGTGCGCTCCCGCCTGGCGCCGCTGCCCGAGCACGGCGAGGGTTTCGCCGGCCTGCTCGCCGACCTCGACCAGGTCGTCGTGCCGGGCACGACCCACTGGCAGCACCCCGGCTTCTACGCGTACTTCCCGTCCAACGCGTCCCTGCCCTCGGTGCTGGGCGACCTGATCTCGTCCGGTCTGGGCGTGCAGGGGATGCTGTGGTCGACCTCGCCCGCGGCCACCGAGGTCGAGCAGCACCTGATGGACGAGTTGGTCGGCGCGATGGGTCTGCCCCGGTCGTTCGTCGGGGGTGGGGTCATCCAGGACACGGCGTCGTCGGCGGCGTTGGTCGCGATGCTCGCGGCGCTGCACCGGGGTTCGGGCAAGTGGCGACAGTCCGGTGTGGACGGTTCCGAGACTGTTTACGTTTCCTCGCAGACACATTCGTCCATCGAACGCGCTGCGAGGATGGCCGGTCTCGGTGAGGAGGCCGTGCGGTCCATCGCTGTCGACGACGTGCTGGCCATGGACGTGGCCGAGTTGGCCCGGCAGATCGAGTCCGATGTGGACAACGGTCGCCGCCCGGTTCTCGTGTGCGCCACCATCGGCACCACCGGCACCGGCGCGATCGACCCGGTCGCCGAGATCGCCGAAGTCTGCGCGCGGCACGGGATCTGGCTGCACGTCGACGCGGCGTGGGCGGGTCCGGCGGCGCTGTGCCCGGAGTTCCGGGGGTTGTTCGCGGGGGTGGAGAAAGCGGATTCGTTCTGCGCCAACGCCCACAAGTGGATGCTGACGGCGTTCGACCTGTCCCTGTTCTGGACCGCGCACCCCGATGTGCTGGTGGACGCGTTGACGATCCTGCCGGAGTACTTGCGCAACAGCGCGACGGAATCCGGGGCGGTGGTGGACTACCGCGACTGGCAGATCCCGCTGGGACGGCGGTTCCGGTCGCTGAAGCTGTGGTCGGTGCTGCGCTGGTACGGCCTGGAGGGCATCCGCGCGCACCTGCGCGGCCACGTGGACCTGGCGGCGAAACTGGAGTCCTGGGTCGATGAGGACTCGGACTGGGAACTGGTCGTGCCGCGCTCGCTGTCCCTGCTGACCATCGCCCACCGCGACGGCGACGAGGCCACGCGGCGGGCGATGGACGCGGTGAACGCGGAGGGCACAGCCTTCCTCACCCACACCACGGTGAACGGCCGTTTCGCGGTCCGCATCGCCATCGGCGCGGAAGCAACCCGCGAAGAACACGTCCGCGCGATGTGGGCAGCGCTGCGATCCAGCCAGTGATCGGGGAGGGCAGGTGGAGCACGACCGGGAAGGGGCTCACCTTCCCGCTTCCGCTCGCCACGACCTTGTAGCCACCGTCGACCAGGGAGAAGGCGGTCAGCGTGATCGGGTCGTCCAGTTCGAGCAGCCAGTAGTGCGGGATGCCGGCGTCGGCGTACTCCTTCAACCAGCTCATGTAGCGGAGTCAGCGCATCAAGCGGAGCAGGCCTTCCTGGACCACCGTTGCGACCAGTCGGCCGTCCTGGGCGTAGAAGCGGCCGGTCGCCAGGCCGCGTGCGCCGGACGCCGATGGCGACTCGCAGTCGTACAAGAACCACTCGTCGGCCCGGAACCGGCGGTGGAACCACATCGCGTGGTCCAGGGAGGCACCCAGGAGCTTGTCCGTGCCCCAGTACACGCCGTGCCGCACCAGAACCGAGTCCAGCAACGTCATGTCCGACGCGTACGCCAGCACGCACACGTGCAGCATGTCGTCGTCGGGCAGCTTGCCGTCCGCGCGCATCCACACCTGGCTGCGCGCCTCGCCCGGCCCGCCCTCGCGCGCCCGCCACGGCGGCTCGGTGACGTACCGGATGTCGATCGGCCTCGGCAGCCGCGCCATGCCGACCTTCTCCAGGTACCCGGCCGCCGACTCGGCGTAGGTCGGCAGCGAGTCCGGGGACGGGACCGAGGGCATGGGCTCGAAGTGGTCCATGCCGTCCTCGTCCAGCTGGAAGGACGCGGACAGCGCGAAGATCGCCTTGCCGTGCTGGATGGCGACCACCCGGCGGGTCGTGAACGACCGGCCGTCACGGATGCGATCGACTTCGTACACGATCGGGACGGTCGGATCACCGCCTCGTATGAAGTACGAGTGCAGCGAGTGCACCCGGCGCTCCGGCGGGACGGTCCGCCCGGCGGCCACCAGGGCCTGCCCGGCGACCTGCCCGCCGAACACCCGCACGGGCGACTCGGCGGGCGACACCCCGCGGAAGATGTTCTCCTCGATGCGCTCCAGGTCCAGCAGCGCGACGAGGCGGTCCAGCACGGGCTGCCCGTGCGGTACGCCGTCGGTGTCCAGCGGTAGGTCCGCGTAGCCGGCGGCAGCGGCGGCCCGGGCAGCCTCGGTCACGTCATCCCCTAAGCGTGGTCTTCCTCCCCCAGGCGGTGCACCCGGATGAGGTTGGTCGAGCCGATGGTGCCAGGCGGGGAGCCTGCCACGACGACGACCAGGTCGCCCGGCTGGTACCGGCCGATGTGCAGCATCGACTGGTCCACCTGGCGGACCATCTCGTCCGTCGAGTCCACCTTAGGCACCAGGAACGTCTCGGTGCCCCACGTGAGAGCAAGCTGACTGCGCACGCTCTGCTCCGGCGTGAACGCCAGCAGCGGCAGGTGGGTGTGCAGGCGGGCCAGCCGGCGCACCGTGTCACCCGACTGCGTGAACGCGACCAGGGCCTTGGCGTTGAGCCGCTCGCCGATGTCGCGGGCCGCGTAGGAGATGACGCCGCGCTTGGTGCGCGGGACGTGGGTCAGCGGCGGGACCTGCGTGGACTCGGTCTCCACGGCCTCGATGATGCGGCCCATCGTGCGCACGGTCTCGATGGCGTACCGGCCCACGGACGTCTCACCGGACAGCATCAGCGCGTCCGCGCCGTCGAGCACGGCGTTGGCGACGTCGGAGGTCTCGGCGCGGGTCGGGCGCGAGTTGGTGATCATCGAGTCGAGCATCTGGGTGGCGACGATCACCGGCTTGGCGTTCTCGCGGGCGATCTGGATCGCCCGCTTCTGCACCAGCGGCACGTGCTCCAGCGGCAGCTCGACGCCCAGGTCGCCGCGGGCGACCATCACGCCGTCGAACGCGAGGACGATCGCTTCGAGGTTGTCGACCGCCTCGGGCTTCTCGATCTTGGCGATGACCGGGCGGCGGCCGTGGCCCACGCGGTCCATCACCTGGTGGACCAGGTCGATGTCGGCGGGCGAGCGGACGAAGGACAGGGCGATGAAGTCGACGCCCAGGTTGAGCGCGAACTCCAGGTCCTCGATGTCCTTCTCCGACAGCGCCGGCACGGACACGTCCATGCCGGGCAGCGAGAGGCCCTTGTTGTTGCTGACCGGGCCGCCCTCGACGACCTCGCACACCACGTCCGGGCCCTCGACGTCGGTCACGACCAGGCCGACCTTGCCGTCGTCCACCAGCAGCCGGTCGCCGACCTTGGCGTCGTGCGCGAGCTGCTTGTAGGTGGTGGAGACGCGGTCGTGCGTGCCCTCGACGTCCTCGACGGTCACCCGGACGACGTCGCCGGTGCGCCACTCGACGGGGCCGTGCGCGAACCGGCCGAGCCGGATCTTGGGGCCCTGGAGGTCGGCGAGGATGCCCACCGCGCGCCCGGTGCGGTCCGATGCGGCGCGGACGAGGTCGTAGACCTGCTTGTGGTCGGCATGGCTGCCGTGGCTGAAGTTCATCCTGGCCACGTCCATACCGGCCGCTACCAGCTCGTTGACCTTCTCCTCGGTCGCGGTGGCAGGGCCCAGCGTACAGACGATCTTCGCGCGTCGACTCACGTCTGGAGAGCGTAGTCCCCTTCACTGGACCGATCAGGATGTACCGGGGGGTAATCTCGCCGAAACAGGCACAATCTGGCCCGTGGGACGCAGAATCCTCCCGTTCGTGACCGCGGTGTTGCTCAGCGTCATCGTGCTGTTCACCCCGCAGTCAGGCGTGCCGGACTCCCCACCGGGCATGGACAAGGTCGTGCACGCCCTCCTGTTCGCCCTGCTGGCCGCGACCGGGCTGCGGGCGCGGCTGCCGGCGTGGCCGCTGCTGGGCGGGCTGGTGGCCTACGCGGTCGTGTCCGAGGTGTTGCAGGCGGTGATCACGAGCCTGGGGCGCGGCGGGGACGTCGTGGACGGCCTGGTGGACGTCCTGGGCATCGGGTTGGGGTGGCTGGTGGCGCGCCGGGTCCTCAGCGGAAGCCGACCTCGGTGACCCCGATGTGGTCGGCGCACCAGTCGACCAGCGGGTTCACCTCGCGCCACGCCTTGCGGACCCGGTCGTAGCACCCCGGCTCGTGCAGGGTGTCGTCCGGCGGCCACACCTTGGCCACGTACAGCCGCTTGTGCTTGGCCAGCTCGACCCGCGGGTGGTCGGGGTCGACGCCCTTGGGCGCGCGCTTGAGCTTGTCGCCGCGCAGCTCCCAGCCCTGCTTGGCGAGCTTCTTGAGGATCTTCTCCAGGGCCTGGCCGCGCAGGTCGTCGGTGACCGACTCGCGGTAGCGGGCGACCTGGTCGGTGGCCATCGCGAACGACCCGCCCGCCACGAACAGGCCCTCGGTGCCGACCTGCACGTAGTGCGCGCCGCCGCCGCGGCCGAGTTCGACCACGCCGCCGCAGTGGTCCTTGTAGGGGGTCTTGTCCTTGCTGAACCGCACGTCGCGGTAGGGGCGGAAGACCTTGCCCTTGCCGAACTCGGGTTCCAGCGCGGCCAGCAGGGCCTCCATGGGCGCGCGCACGTCGGACTGGTAGACGTGCTTGTTGTCCTCCCAGAAGGCCTTCGAGTTGTCGGCGGTCAAGCCGTCGAAGAAGTCGATGGCGTGCTCTCCGAAGCCGGTGAATTCCACGGCGCTCAGCTTACGTTCGTCCATTCGTGGCACCATTCGGACGCTCTATCGCAGACAATCACGGACTGGTGACGTTATGTGCATAATCGGCTGAGTGGGTAGGAAATCGGCGTTGGCCGGTTGGCTGCGCGAACTCGACGCACCGGACCTGAAGGACGTCCTCGCGCTGCGCCGGGACGCGGCCGACACCCGGCCGCGGTCGCTGCGGGCGCTGGCCGACGAGCTGTCGACGGCTGCGTCGCTGCGGCTGGCGGTGGACGGTCTGGACCACGGGTGCCGGGACGTGCTGGACGCGGTGCTGGCGCTGGGCGGCCTGGCGGAGCCGGTGGGCGTGGACGCGCTCGCGGAAAGCTTGCGGTGCAACGGGAAGGCCGGGCGGGCCGAGCTGAAGCGGGCGCTGGGGGAGTTGCGGGCACGTGCCCTGGTCTGGCCGGTGGGCGATGCCGTGAGCGCCGCCCCGAACCTGCGCCCTTGTTCGGCCGAACCGCCGCGCCGCATCACCCCCGCGCCGCGCACGCCCCGACGGGTGGTGCAGAACGGGGTGTTCGCGGACCGGGCGGCTTCGGCGTTCGCCACGTCCACTGTGGACGGTGTGGCCCGGTTGGTGGACCTGTGCGACGGCGAGGTGGTGAGCGCGCGGGGCGGGGTCGGCGTGCGGGAGCTGCGGCGGATCGCGGCGTTGTTGCGGGCGGACGAGGCGCGGACCAGGTTGTGGCTGGAACTGGCCGTGGAGGCGCGGTTGCTGGCGCCCGCGGACTGCGACCGGCGGGTGGTGCCGACGACCCGGTCGGACTCGTGGCGGGGCGCGCCGCCACCGGACCGCCTGGCGGCGCTGGCGCGGGCGTGGCCGCGGATGGTGTGGCAGCCCGGGAAGTCGCGTCCGGCGCTGGCGGATCCGTTGTCGTGCGGGGACATCACGCGGAGGGGGTTGCTGGAGCGGTACGCGCGGCTGGGCGAGGACGAGGCGTTCGAGCACCGGCACGAGGTGGTGGCGGAGCTGTCGTGGAGCCGGCCCGCGTACCAGGGGCGGGTGGTGACGGAGGCGGCGCTGGTCGAGGCCGAGACCGTGGGGTTGGTGGCGCTGGGCGCTCTGACCGCGCTGGGTCGGGCGGTGCTGGCCGGGCGCGAGTCGGAGGTGGCGGACCGCTTCGTGCCACCCGCCGTGACCACCGCTTTGCTGCGGCCTGACCTGACGGCGGTGGTGGGCGGTCTGCCGGATGACGAGCTGTCCGCGGTGCTGGACCTGGCCGCGGACGCTGCGGAGGGCGGTTGGCGTTTCACCGGTGCGAGCGTGCGGCGGGCGTTGGACGCGGGGCACAGTCCGGACCGCTTGTTGGCCCGGTTGGCGTCGATCGCGGAGCACGGGGTGCCGCAGTCGGTCGAGCGGCTGGTGCGGGAGGTGGCGCGGCGGCAGGGGCGGATCAGCGTGACGGCGGTGGCGAGCTGCGTGTGCACCGACGACCCGGAGCTGCTGACCGAAATAGCCGGCCACCGCTCCCTGACCCCGTTGTCCCTGCAACTCTTAGGACCCACGGTTCTGGCATCGGCGAAGCCGGCGGACGAAACCCTCGCCCTGCTACGGGCGGCTGGTTACGCCCCCACCGCGGATGGCGTGGTGGACCGAACCCCTCGCCGCCGGGTCGAACCACCGCCGCGCAAGATCCCGGCGTGGCGCCGATGGCGGGCGTCGCTGACCGACCAGGAACTGACCAAGTTGGCGGTGGCGCTGCTGGAACGCGAACGCCCCCGGCCGAGAATCGTCCCGCCCCGGGTCGAGTCGCGCCGGTTGAACACGGTGAGGTTGCTGCGGGACCAGTCGTTGGTGCTGCGGGATTCGGAGGTCATGCTGCTGGCGGAGGCGCTGGTGACGCGGACGTCGGTGGAGATAGCGGTGGCGGACGGGCCGCGGACCACGATCCGGCACGTGATAACGCCGGTGGACCACGCGGCCGGCAACCTGACGGCGAATGGGCCGCATGGGGAGCAGCGGGAGTTCTTGGTCGGCCACATCCGGTCGGTGCGACCGGTAGAGCAGGGCTTTGGCTGACTCGATCTTGGCCCTACCTGTATGTCACCCGATCGTGTGACATACAGGATCCGCGACTTTTCGCCGACTCGCGCGTCCCGTGTAGAGGGAGGAGCGCGGGCCAAACGGGGGCACCCGCGGCAAGGCCCGCGGACGAGGACTTCGGCCGCCCCGGCTCCCCGGTCAGGCTGGCTGGCGCGGCCGGCGGGATTGGCTGGGTGGACGCGGCCAGCGGCGGACTGGGCTGGGCGGACGCGGCCGGCGGCGGGGCTGGCACGGCTGGGCTGGGCCAGACGGCGGGCGCGCCGGCTGGGGCGCAACAGCGGGCGGACCGGACGGGGTGCCCGGCAGCGGGCCGGCGGGCGCGAACGAGCAAGCGGGTTCGGCGCGCGGCAGTGGGTGGGGCCGGGAAGGGGTTCGGGAGGGGCAGGGTGGGGTGGTCAGATGTCCAGGGCCCAGGTTGGGTGGTCTATGAAGGGGTTGCGGTTGCCTTGGATTTCGGCGATCGCGGCGTTCCGGTGCAGCTCGTGGTCGGTTACCGGGTCGCGGTGGTGCCAGTCGAGCAGATCTGGGATCAGGGAGTCGTCGACCACGCCCGGGTAGCGGACCAGGAAGTACAGGGTTGCGCGGGCCACGGGGCCGGTTCGGTCCCACTCCCCCGCCGTCGGAGTGTCGCCCACCTCGCGGGTGAACTGGTGGTGGAGGTCGCCGCGCATCGGTTCCCGGCGGTCGAACAGCAGGGGTGGGACTGCGTGTTCGCAGTTGAAGGGCAGGACCTCCTCCAGGACCTCGAACTCCGCCAGCAGGGTGCCGGGATCGGGTAGGCCGGCCGCGGCCAAGTCGCGGAAACGGCGGGCCCGCGCCGCCTCGGCTTCGACGTCCGACCTGATGACGTCGGCGGGATCGACCGCCGCGCCGGAGTGGAGGCTGTGGAGCTTCAGGTCCGGGTGCAGGTCCACCCACGGGTACAGCATTCGGCACGGGCGGTACGCGGGGCAGCGGACGTGGGTTCGGACCAGCAGGTCGTGCAGGGTTGCACGGGTTGGGTGGATGCCCGCGTAATAACGGTCGCGGGCGGCTCGGTCGGCTTCCGGGTCGTAGTAGACGCGGCTGCGGCCGATGTCCAGGTTGACCAGGGCCGCACGCAGTTCCGCGTCCGCCTCGGGCACGACCGGCGCGGTGTCGAAGACCTGGGCACGCAACTGCGCCGCCTCCCCGCTCAACGGTCGTTCCCGCAACGCCCGCAACACCCGGCTGATCCGCACCCCCTCCCCGGCGCACCACGAAGACCCGTCCGCCACGCCCGAGTGGTGCAGCGCCACGACCTCCCACTGGTCGTTGAAGATCGGACCACCCGACACGTCCAGCCCCGGCTCGTAGTGCACGTAGTTGTCCAGCACGTCCACCAGCACGTGCTCGCGCAACCCGAACAGCTTCGGCCCACCCGCCGGCCACCGCACCGACGTCAGCCGCTCCCCCAGGATCGCCTTGCCCTCGTGCTCCACCAGGTGCAGGTGCGGCGGCAGCCCACCCTCCCGCACCGCCACCACCGTGAAGTCCAACACCAGGTCGGTCACGAAGAGCCGCTCCGGGCACAACCCCGTCGACACCCCGTCGAACTCGACCTCCGCCCGTGCCGCCTCCGTCACGCTCGGCAACACCGTGTTGGTCGTCAGCAACAACGAAGGCGAGACGAGCACCCCGGTCGCCGACCGCCCCGCGACGTCCACCCGCCCGACCGCCCGCGCCGCCGCCAAGCCGCAGTCGAGAAAACCCGTGTCCACCACGGTGTTGCGCCCGATGAGCCGCTCCAGGTCCAGTTCCCGCGGACCGCACCGCACCGCCGACGCACCGCCCTCGACCGCCGCCGCCAACTGCCAGTCGACGCCCAGCCGGTTCAACCGGTGGGTGACCCGGTGCGGGGTGTCGGTGTGCAGGACGCCGCGGCGCGCGACCGTGGCGCGGACGTGCTTGCGTTGCGCCGCACGGCCTTCGTAGCGGGCGCGGGTGGCGGCGAGGCGGGCCGGCAGCGCGTCGGACGTCATGGCCCACCTCCCGGCTCGGCCCACCCTCTTTGGGGTTAGCGTCGGGAAAAGTGGTCCCGTCGTTACGCGCGGAGCGGGGAACGGTCCGGAGTGGACCGCTCCCTCACAAACCTCAGACGACCGCGAGCGGCAACTGGTTCGGGATCACCGGCGACGGCAGGTCCGACGAACCGGTGAGGAACTTGTCGACCGCGTTGGCCACCGAGCGGCCCTCGGCGATCGCCCACACCACCAGGGACGCGCCGCGGTGGGCGTCGCCGCACACGAACACGCCGGGCGCCTGGGTCTGCCAGTCCGAGCCGCACGAGATGGTGCCGCGCGCGGTCAACGAGATGCCCAGGCCGTCCAGCAGCGGCATGTGCTCGACGCCCTCGAAGCCGATCGCCAGCAGCACCAGGTCCGCGGGCAGCACCTCGACCTCCTCCGACGTCGGCACGACCTGCCGCCGCCCGGAGGCGTCCTTCTCGACCCGCACCTTGCGCAGCTGGATCTGGCGGACGTGCCCCTCGTCGTCGCCGATGAACTTCTCCACCGCGACCGCGAACTTCCGCTCCCCCGCCTCCTCGTGCGCGGGGTACGTGCGCAGGATCCACGGCCACACCGGCCACGGCGAGCGGGTGTCGTCGCGCTGCGCCGGGGGCTGCGGGTACTGGTCGAGCTGGAGGACCGACGCCGCGCCCTGGCGCGAGGCCGTGCCGTAGCAGTCCGCGCCGGTGTCGCCGCCGCCGATGATCACCACGTGCTTGCCCGCGGCGTCGACGGCGGACGGCCCGTCGCCCTCGCACGCCCGGTTCGCCGGCACCAGGTGCTCCATCGCCAGGTGGATGCCCTTCAGCTCCCGACCCGGCGTCGTCGTGTCGTCACGGCCGCGCAGCGCGCCGACCGCGAGCACCACGGCGTCGAACTGCTCGCGCAGCTGCTCGACGGTCAGGTCCACCCCGACCTCGCAGCCGGTGACGAACTTCGTGCCCTCCCGGCGCAACTGGGCCAGCCGCCGGTCGAGGACCTTCTTCTCCATCTTGAACTCGGGGATGCCGTAGCGCAGCAACCCGCCCAGCCGGTCGTCCCGCTCGTACACGGTGACCTCGTGGCCGGCCCGGGTCAGCTGCTGCGCCGCCGCCAGCCCGGCCGGGCCGGAACCGACGACCGCGACGCGCTTCCCGGTCGACACGTGGGACTGGTAGGGCTGCACGAGCCCCTGCTCCCACGAGACGTCCGCGATGGTCTCCTCGACCCTCTTGATCGTCACCGCGCCGCCGGCGTCGTGGCTGATCGCCAGCACGCACGCCGCCTCGCACGGCGCGGGGCACAGCTTCCCGGTGAACTCGGGGAAGTTGTTGGTCGCGTGCAGCCGGTCCGAGGCCTGCTCCCAGTCGCCGCGGCGGACCAGGTCGTTCCACTCGGGGATCAGGTTGCCCAGCGGGCAGCCCGCGGAACCCGAGTGGCAGAACGGGATGCCGCAGTCCATGCACCGGGTGGCCTGGGTGCGCACCTCGCGGTCGCGGACCTCCGGGTCGACGTGCGCGTACACCTCGTGCCAGTCGTCGAGCCGCTCGGCGGCGGGCCGCTTCTTGGCGTCCTGGCGGGGGTGCTTGAGGAAACCGTACGGGTCAGCCACGGGAGGCCTCCATGATCGCCTGGTCGACGTCCCTGCCCTCCGCGCGAGCGAGCCGCATCGCTTCGAGCACGCGCTGGTAGTCGCCGGGCATGACCTTGGTGAACGAAGCGGACCGGCGGGGCCAGTCGCCGAGCAGCGACGCGGCCACGGCCGACCCGGTGAGCTTGTGGTGCTTCTCCACCACTTCGCGCAGCCAGCGCAGGTCGTCCGCGCCGGGCCGCTGGAGTTCGACCATCGCCTTGTTGACGTCGGCGGGGTCGAGGTCGAGGACGTAGGCGATGCCGCCGGACATGCCGGCCGCGAGGTTGCGACCGGTGGGGCCGAGCACCACGGCCCGGCCGCCGGTCATGTACTCGAAAGCGTGGTCGCCCACGCCCTCGGACACCGCCAGCGCACCGGAGTTGCGGACGCAGAACCGCTCGCCGACGCGTCCGCGCAGGAAGATCTCGCCGGACGTGGCGCCGTAGCCGATCACGTTGCCCGCGATGACCTGCTGCTCGGCGGCGAACGGCGCGTCCGGGTGCGGGCGCACGACGATCCGGCCGCCGGACAGGCCCTTGCCGACGTAGTCGTTGGCGTCGCCGATCATCTCCAGCGTGATGCCGCGCGGCAGGAACGCGCCCAGCGACTGGCCCGCGGACCCGGTGAAGGTCACGTGGATGGTGTCGTCGGGCAGGCCGTCACCGCCGAACCGGCGGGTCACCTCCGCGCCGAGCAGCGTGCCGACGGTGCGGTTGACGTTGCGCAGCGGCAGTTCCAGGCGCACCGGGTGCGCGTCCTCCAGCGCCGCCTCGGCGAGCTGGATGAGCGTGCGGTCCAACGCCTGCGCCAGGCCGTGGTCCTGCTCGCGGACGCGGCGCTTCGCCGTGCGGTAAGGGGTTTCGGGCACCTCGAACACCGGCGTCAGGTCCAGGCCCGCCGCCTTCCAGTGCTCGATGGCGTCGTCGGTGCGCAGCAGCTCGGCGTGGCCCACGGCCTCGTCGATGGTGCGGAAACCCAGTGCCGCCAGGTGTTCCCGGACCTCCTGCGCGACGAACTCGAAGAAGTTCACCACGTGCTCGGCCTGGCCGGTGTACCGCTTGCGCAGCTCCGGGTTCTGCGTGGCCACGCCGACCGGGCAGGTGTCCAGGTGGCAGACCCGCATCATCACGCAGCCCGCGACGATCAGCGGCGCGGTGGCGAAGCCGAACTCCTCGGCGCCGAGCAGGGCGGCGATGACGACGTCGCGGCCGGTGCGCATCGCGCCGTCGACCTGGACCGTGATGCGGTCGCGCAAACCGTTGAGCAGCAACGTCTGCTGGGTCTCGGCGAGGCCGATCTCCCACGGCGTGCCCGCGTGCTTGAGCGAGTTCAGCGGGGACGCGCCGGTGCCGCCGTCGTGGCCGGAGATCAGCACGACGTCCGCGTGCGCCTTGGCCACGCCCGCCGCGACCGTGCCGACGCCGACCTCGCTGACCAGCTTCACGTGGACGCGGGCCTGCTCGTTGGCGTTCTTCAGGTCGTGGATGAGCTGAGCCAGGTCCTCGATGGAGTAGATGTCGTGGTGCGGCGGCGGGGAGATCAGGCCCACGCCCGGCGTGGAGTGCCGGGTCCGCGCGATCCACGGGTACACCTTGTAGCCGGGCAGCTGCCCGCCCTCGCCGGGCTTCGCGCCCTGCGCCATCTTGATCTGGATGTCGGTCGCGTTGACCAGGTACTCGCTGGTCACGCCGAACCGGCCGGAGGCGACCTGCTTGACCGCGGAGCGGCGCTCGGGGTCGTAGAGGCGCTCGGGGTCCTCGCCGCCCTCGCCGCTGTTGGACCGGCCGCCCAGCCGGTTCATCGCGATGGCCAGCGTCTCGTGCGCCTCGGCGGAGATCGAGCCGTAGGACATCGCGCCGGTGTTGAACCGCTTGACGATCGAGGAGACCGGCTCCACCTCGTCGATCGGGACCGGCGTGCGGCCCTCGGTGCGCAGCGAGAACAGGCCGCGCAGCGTGCCGCCCTGGCGGGACAGCCGCTCGACCTCCTCGGTGTAGCGGCGGTAGACGTCCTGCTTGCCGGTCTTGGTGGCGTGCTGGAGCAGGAACACCGTCTCCGGCGTGAACAGGTGCAGCTCGCCCTCGCGGCGGTAGGCGTACTCGCCGCCCACCTCGAGCCTGCGGTGCACGCGCTCGGTCGGGTTGTCCGGGTAGGCGCGGCGGTGCCGCAGCGCGACCTCCTCGGCCAGCACGTCCAGGCCCGCGCCGCCGAGCTTGGAGACGGTGCCGGTGAAGTACTCGTCGAGCAGCTCGCCGGACAGGCCGACCGCCTCGAAGACCTGGGCCGCGGTGTACGCGCCGACCGTCGAGATGCCCATCTTGGACATGATCTTCAGCGTGCCCTTGACCAGGGCCTGCACGTAGTTGCGGATCGCCTTGCGCGGCTCGATGCCGGTGACCGCGCCCTGCGAGATCAGGTCCTCGATGGTCTCGAACGCCAGGTACGGGTTGACCGCCGCCGCGCCGTAGCTGAGCAGCGCCGCGATGTGGTGCACCTCGCGGGCGTCGCCGGACTCCACGACCAGCGCGACCCGCAGGCGCTCCTTGGTGCGCACCAGGTGGTGGTGCACGGCGGAGACCAGCAGCAGCGACGGGATCGGCGCCATGCGGTGGTCGGAGTCGCGGTCCGACAGCACCAGGATGCGCGCGCCGGCGGCGATCGCCTCGGACGCCTCGCGCCGGACCCGCTCGATCGCGGCCTCCAGCGCGGCTCCGCCACCGTCCACTTCGTACAGTCCGTTGAGGACGGTGCAGGCGAAGCCGGGCAGGTCGCCGTCGTCGTTGATGTGGATGAGCTTGGCCAGCTCGTCGTTGTCGATGACCGGGTAGGCGAGCTTGATGTGCCGGCAGCTGACCGGGCCGGGTTCGAGCAGGTTCTGCTCCGGGCCCATCACGCGCGACACGGACGTGACGATCTCCTCGCGGATCGCGTCCAGCGGCGGGTTGGTGACCTGGGCGAAGTTCTGCACGAAGTAGTCGTAGAGCAGCCGGGAGCGCTGGGAGAGCGCCGCGACCGGGGTGTCGGTGCCCATCGAGCCCAGCGGCTCCATGCCGCCGACCGCCATGGGGGCCAGCAGGATGCGCAACTCCTCTTCGGTGTAGCCGAAGGTGAGCTGGCGGCGCACCACGGACTCGTGGCTCTGCACCACGTGCTCGCGGTCGGCCAGGTCGGCCAGGTCCAGCAGGCCGGCGTGCAGCCACTCGTCGTAGGGCAGCTCGGCGGCCAGGCGGGTCTTGACCTCGTCGTCGTCGACCAGGCGGCCCTCGACGGTGTCGACCAGGAACATCTTGCCCGGCTGGAGGCGGCCCTTGGCCACCACCTGGTCCGCGGGCACGTCCAGCACGCCGGTCTCGGAGGCGAGCACCACGCGGCCATCGGCGGTCTGCCACCAGCGGGCCGGGCGCAGGCCGTTGCGGTCCAGCACCGCGCCGACCAGCGCGCCGTCGGTGAAGGTGACGCAGGCGGGGCCGTCCCACGGCTCCATCAGGCTGGCGTGGAACTCGTAGAACGCGCGGCGCTTGGGGTCCATCGAGGCGTGGTTCTCCCAGGCCTCGGGGATCATCATCAGCACCGCGTGCGGCAGGCTGCGGCCACCCAGGTGCAGCAGCTCCAGGACCTCGTCGAAGGACGCCGAGTCCGAGCCGTCCGGGTCGCAGATCGGGAACAGCCGCGCCAGGTCGCCCGGGATGAGGTCGCTGGCGAGCAGCGCCTCGCGGGCCCGCATGCGGTTGCGGTTGCCGCGCACGGTGTTGATCTCGCCGTTGTGCGCCACGTACCGGAAGGGGTGCGCGAGCGGCCACGACGGGAAGGTGTTCGTGGAGAACCGCGAGTGCACCAGGGCGATGGCGGTGGCCAGCCGGTCGTCGCGCAGGTCCGGGAAGAACGCCGGCAGCTGGCCGGTGGTCAGCATGCCCTTGTAGACGATCGTGCGGGCGGACAGCGACGGGAAGTACGTGCCGACGTTGGCCGCGCGGGTCTCGTGCTCGACCCGCTTGCGCAGGGCGAACGTGAGGCGGTCCAGGGCGATGCCCTCGCCGTTCTCCTCGGCGGCCACGAACAGCATGGCGAAGTGGGGCATGACCGACCGCGCCGTCGGTCCCACGTCCGCCAGGTCCGGGTCCACCGGGACGTCGCGCCAGCCCAGGACGGTGAGGCCCTCCTCCTGCGCGATCCGCTCCGCAAGCGCTTGCGCCTTGGCGCGCCGCTCGTCGTCGGCGGGCAGGAACGCGATGCCGGCGGCGTAGTGCCCGGCCTCGGGCAGGCCGAAGTCGACGACCTCGCGGAGGAAGGCGTCGGGGAGTTGCAGCAGGATGCCCGCGCCGTCGCCGCTGGTCGGCTCGGCGCCCGCCGCGCCGCGGTGCTCCAGGTTCGCCAGCGCGGTCAGGGCGTCCACCACGATGGCGTGCGACCGCCGGCCCCGGATGTCGGCGACCATCGCCACACCACAGGCGTCACGTTCCGCGGTCGGGTCGTACAACCCCTGCGGGGACGGGATGGCGGAGAAGATCACTGCGCAGACCTCCTTCGTCGTCCTACGAAAGAACGAGTCCTCGTGTCCAGTTCCTAGGAATCCGGTTGCTGGGCACGGGACGACGATGGCCCGCGTGTTGACGCGACTTTAACAGTCGCGAAACCAAGACACACCATCCAACGGGTGATCCCGGTCATTGACGCGTAACGATTCGAGCGGGCAGAGCGACATTGGGCCTGACCTTGTTACGCGTTGTTAAGCATAACTGAGTGGCGGTCGTCGCGCGCGCCAGGTGAGAGCTTGCCGACAGCAGCGCGTTCTCGGCAAGTTCACCCAGGTGGGTGGCGTTTGGAGGTGGACGGGCGAGCCTCGGACCACCGGTCACCGACCGCGCACACCCGAAGCTTCAGGCACAGGCCCACCAGACCCCGGCACCACCGGCCGCGAGCGAGCCGGCACCTCGGCCGGCGCGGACGTGGGTGAGCCCCGACCGGCGCGGACATGGGTGAGCCCCGCAGCTCCACCGGCGCGGGGTTGGGGCTGCGGGGCTCACGGGGTCGGGTGGTCAGGTGACGCGGCCGGCGCCGGCGCCCACCGGCACCCGGTCGTCGTCCGCCTGGTCGTCGGCGTGCTGGCGGTCGAGCAGGTCGTCCACGTCGACCTTCGACGGGTCGTCCAGGACCTCCTTCAGCCGGGCCCGGTCGAGCTGGCCCTGCCAGCGGGCGACCACCAGGGTGCCCACGCCGTTGCCGATGACGTTGGTGATGGCGCGCGCCTCGGACATGAACCGGTCGATGCCCACGATCAGGGCGATGCCCACCGCCGGGATCGCGCTGTTGGCCTCGAACGCGGTCAGCGAGGCGGCCAGCGTGACCAAACCCGCGCCGGTCACGCCCGCCGCGCCCTTCGACGCCAGCAGCATGAACAGCAGCAGGCCGATCTGGGTGCCCAGGCCCACGTCGTGGCCGGTCGCCTGGGCGATGAAGATCGCGCCCATGGTCAGGTAGATGCACGTGCCGTCGAGGTTGAACGAGTAGCCGGTCGGGATGGTCAGGCCCACCACGGACTTGTCCGCGCCCGCCGCCTCCAGCTTCACCAGCATCCGCGGCAGCACCGACTCCGAGGACGAGGTGCCCAGCACGATCAGCAGTTCGTCCTTGATGAACCGGACGAACTTGAAGATCGAGAACCCGGCGTAGAGCGCCACCCCGCCCAGCACCACCAGGATGAACAGCAGGCAGGTGGCGTAGAACGAGCCCATCAGCCACGCGAGCTTGCCCAGGATCGTGCCGCCGAACTTGCCGATCGTGTAGGCGATGCCGCCGAACGCGCCGATCGGGGCCGCGTACATGACGATCTTGATGACGCCGAACATCACCTTGGCGAAGGTGTCCAAAGCAGACACCACCTTCTCGCCGCGCTTCCCCATGCCGGCCACCGCGATGGCGACGAGGATGGCCACCACGAGAACCTGGATCAGCTGCCCGTCGGTGAACGCGCCCACGAACGACTTCGGCACCAGGCTGAGGATGAACCCGGTGACGCCGGTTTCGGCGGTCTTGGCGTCGGCGAGCGTCTTGGCCGCCGCGTCGTCGTTGATCGGGATCGCCGGGCCGTGGTGGCCGGGCTGCACGATGTTGACCACGATGAGGCCGATCGCGAGCGCGGCGGTGGTCATCGCGGTGAAGTAGACGATCGTCCGCATCGCCAGGCCGCCCGCCTTGGCGAGGTTGCCCAGACCCGCGATGCCGACGACGACCGTGCAGAAGATCGTCGGCGCGATGACGACCTTGACCAGGGCGACGAAGAAGTCGGCCATCCACTTCAGGCCCGCGGCCTGGGTGGGGAAGGCGTAGCCGACGATCACGCCCAGCACGATCGAGACGAGCACCCAGAAGTACAGGTGTTTGTAGATCGGTTTGCGCTCTCGGGTTGGGGCGGTGACCACGTCGTCCTCCTGGGGGCCGCTTGCCGGCGGGGTTGGTCAGTGATCCTCAGCACAGCGCTGACGTGCGACAAGACGCCGGGCGGAAACTTCAGATCCCTCTGACGTAACACGTCGTTCACCTGGGTGTGGGGCGGGTGCGGGGCGTGGTCGGGGGGTGGGAGCGGGTTGGCGCGGGGGTGCGGACTGCGCGAGGCGCGGGCGAGGCGCGTGTGGTGCGGGCGGCGCGGTGGGGCGGGGCGCGGGTGGGCGGGCAGGGCGGGGGGCGGAGCGCGGACGGGATAGGCGGCGCTGGGACCGCAGACGCGGGGCGGGGGCGCGGAGCCCCAGCAGGGGCGGACCGCGCCAGGCGCGGCGGCGCGGGCAGGCGCGGCGGCGCGGGCAGGCGCGGCGGCGCGGGCAGGCGCGGCGGCGCGGGCAGGCGC
>NZ_JAPSLK010000071.1 GCF_031180885.1 Saccharothrix sp. | reverse complement strand
TCCGGCGATGCCACCGGGTCCGGTGACACCACCCCCCGGATCATGCCTTCGACTGGGGGCGTCAGTCATGCCGGACCCGGCGACCACAGCTCCTTGATCAGGAACTACGAAAAAGGTAACGGGGGGCGTGGGCCGCGGGGTGGGGGGCGGCGGGCGCGGGGCAGGGGCGGGCGAGAGGTTCGGGGTGAGGGGTGGATGCTGGGGTGGGGGTGGGGCCATCTGGGCGGGATTGGGTGGGAGGTATCTGGGGTGGGGCTGGGGGCTCCGTAGTGTGTGGAAGCTACGAGAATGGTCGAGCCCGGGAGGGGACGTGACCCCTGCATCCCCGATCGCCGCGTTGGTGGACGCGGCGGCCGAGGGCGATCAGCGCGCGTGGAACGAGATCGTCGAGCGGTACACGCCGTTGGTGTTGTCGGTGATCTACAAGCACCGGTTGCGGCCGGCGGACGCTGCCGACGTCAACCAGACGCTCTGGCTGCGCCTGGTCGAGCAGATCGGCCGGTTGCGCGACCCGGACGCCCTGCCCGGCTGGATCTCCACGACGACCCGCAACGAGTGCCTGCGGATGTTGCGCATGCAGCAGCGCACGCAGCCCTTCGACCCCCTGGCCGACGAGGAGCAGGCGGGCTCGGTGGACGTCGTCGCGGACCTCGACGACGAGATCGACACCGCCCAGCGGTTCCAGGCCCTGCGGGACGGGTTCCGGTTGTTGTCCGAGCAGTGCCGGGAACTGCTGGCCAAGCTCATGACGGACCCGCCGCCGACCTACGCGAAGGTGAGCGAGCAGCTCGCCATGCCGGTCGGCAGCATCGGCCCGACCCGCATCCGGTGCCTGGACAAGTTGCGCAAGACGCCGGCCGTCGTTCGATTCCTGGAAACGGGAACCGAGACCGGGACGGGGACGGTCGCGAACGCCAAGAACGGAGTGGGACTGGTCGGGGGAAGCACCTGAGGGTGGGAGTGGCGGGGCTTGGCGGACAAGGACAACGACGAGGACAACGACGAGGACGAGGAGGTGGGTGCGGTGGTGACGGGGTCGGAGTTCGGGTGGGAGAGTGACGAGGTCCTGCTGGCGGAGCTCCGTGCCGCTCTCGCCGAAGCGCGGGACGTGCCGCCGGAGTTCGCCGAAGCAGCGCGTGCGGCGTTCACGTGGCGCACGGTCGACGCCGAGCTGATGCTGTTGACCAGCTACGACTCGATCCTCGACGGCCAGCTCGCCGAACGCGCCCGAGCCGCCGCCACCGCGCGGCAACTGGTGTTCGACGCCGAAGGGATCTCGGTCCAGGTCGAGGTCACCGAGGCCGGGATCGCGGGACAGGTCCTGCCCGCCCGCGCCGGACGGGTCGAGTTGCTCACCGCGTCCGGACCGGTGGAGGAGACCGAGTTGGACGAGTTGGGCTGCTTCCTGCTCGGACCACCGCCGCCGGGACCCGTGCGGTTCCGCATCGATGCCGGTGGGAACGCCGTGGTGACCGATTGGGTCTGCGTCTAGCCCCGTCGCGGGACGTGTTCCCGCGACGGGGCAAACACAACCCAGTGACCGCGTACGGGTGAAAACCAAGCCCCGGGCGGTTCGTTCGCGTGGGGTTGGTCGCTAAAGTGGCTCGGTCTTCGATCTCCTCACGGGTGAAAGAGGTGCGCGGTGGTCGACCGGGTGAGTTGGGCGCCGGAGGGGGTCGACGTCGAGCTTCCCAGCTCGGCCCGCATCTACGACTACCTGCTGGGCGGCGGGCACAACTTCGCCGCCGACCGGGACACCGCCGAAGCGCTCATCCGGGTGCTGCCGGTGCGCGACATGGCCCGGCTCAACCGCTCCTACCTGCGCCGCGCCGCCCTCGCCCTGGTCGACGCGGGCATCACGCAGTTCCTCGACCTCGGCTCGGGCATCCCCACCGTCGGCAACGTCCACGAGGTCGCCCAGGAGGCCAACCCGGACTGCCGGGTCGTCTACGTCGACATCGAACCGGTCGCCATCAAGCACTCCGAACTGCTCCTGGCCGACAACCCGCGCGCCACCGCGATCCTGGCCGACCTGCGCGAACCCGAAGCGGTCGTGGCCAAGGCGAAGTCCCTGCTCGACTTCGACGCGCCCGTCGGCCTGCTCGCGGTGGGCGTCATGCAGTTCATCCCCGACGAAGACGACCCGTGGGGCGTCCTCGCCCGCTACCGCGACGCCCTCGCGCCGGGCAGCTACCTCGCCCTGTCGCACTTCACCCCCGACCGGATGCCGCAGGCGATGGCGGCGGGCGCGGACATCTTCCAGCAGACCGCCGAGCCCATCACGCCGCGCACCCGCGAGCAGGTCCTGGCGATGATGGACGGCTTCGACGTGGTCGAGCCGGGCCTGGTGTTCACGCCGGAGTGGCGGCCGGAATCACCCGAGGACGTGCCGGACGACCCGGGTCGCGCCAACCTGTACGCGGTAGTCGGCCGCAAGCCTTGACTCGGCGCGGTCGGGGTACGCAAGATTTGCCGACCTGATCTTCGCCACCGCCGCCGGGCGACCCCACCATGACCGGACACGCACCACGCGAGAGCGCCGCGGGAGAGCCTCCCGGGGTGGCGCCGACGCGCGCCCAGGTCGTGGCGCGGTGGACGCAGGTCCTGGTGGACAGCGCCTACGCCCCGCTGTCGCGCGCGAAGATCCAGGCGAACCTGGCCCGCCGGCTCGACGTCCTTACCGGGCCCGACGCGACGACGAAGGGCGACGAGGTCGGCGAGTGGCTGGTCGACGCCCGCTTCACCGGCCTGAACAGCCTGCGCAGCACGGTCGAGGTGCTCGGCGGCGCCCTGCCCGCGCTGACCGGCGCGTCACCGGAGCACGTCGCGAGCGTGCTGGCCGCGGTCGCCGCCGGTTACGCGAACGCGGTGCGCCGGCAGATCTTCACCGAGCAGGAGAAGGTGCGGACGTCCCTGCTGCTCTCGCTGGAACAGGCGCAACACGCCCTCCACGACAGCGAGGCGCGGTTCCGGCAGGTGTTCGCCTCCTCCGCGGTGGGCATCGCGATCTTCGACCGGGACGGCGCGGTGGTCGAGGTCAACCCCGCACTGGTGCGGATGCTGCGCCAGGTCCCCGACGCCGCCGAACAACCCGCGGGCGCGTCCGGCGCGGACGCGGAGAACGTGTTCGAACCCGGTGACCTGGCGGCGTTGCGGGCGGCGTGGTCGGCGGGCGACGAGGTCCGGTTCGAGCAGCAGTTCGCCGGTCCGGGCGGCGATCCGATGTGGACGAACGTGGCCCTGTCGACCGTGCACGACTCCGACGGCCGGCCGCGGTACCGGGTCGCGGTGATCGAGGACGTCACCGAACAACGCGTGCTCCGCGAATACCTGCGCCACCAAGCCCTGCACGACGTGCTCACCGGCCTGCCCAACCGCCAGAGCTTCCTGCCCAAACTGGAGGAGGTCCTGGGCAAGCCCGGCTCGATCACGTTGTGCTACCTCGACGTGGACAGCGTCGCGATCGTCAACGACGGCATCGGCTACGAGGCGGGCGACGAACTGCTCAAGGTCGTCGCCGGTCGGCTGTCGGCCGTGGTCGTGGGCGAGAAGGCGACCGTGGCGCGGATCGGCGGCGACGAATTCGTCATCCTGATCGAGGATTCCCCTGACACACCAAGCATTTCCGCGCTCGCGGCGGCGATCGACGAGGCGCTGGCCGAGCCGGTGCACCTGTCCGGTCACGGGGTCGCGGTCTCGGCGGGCATGGGGTTCGTGCGGACGGCCGCGCGCGGCGTGGACGCGATGGCGTTGCTGCGCCAGGCGCACAGCACGTTGCGGCGCGCGGAGAGCGGCGGCAAGGGCCAGTGGGGCATCTACGACGCCGGTGAGGACGCACGCGACCGCAAGCGCCTTTCGCTGCTCGCAACTATGCCAGGTGCCTTGGAATTCGGTGAGATCGCGATCGACTACCGCCCGGTCCTCCGGCCGTCCGGCGAACGCCTCGCGTACGCGGCCCGGTTGCGCTGGGACGAGGCCGAGTTCGGCGTGGTGGGGCACGAGGACTGCCTGGAGTTCGCGGACGAACTCGGGTTGAGCGGCCACCTCGGCACGTGGCTGCTGGAGGAGGCGTGCGCGTTCGCCGCCGTCGAGGAGACGCCGGTGGTCGTGCGGCTGTCCGCCGACCAGTCCCGCGACCCGGACCTGGCCGCCGTCGTGCGCACCGCTCTCGACCGTTCTTCCCTTGCGCCGCAACGGTTGTGGCTGAGCCTGGACGCCCACGCGCCGGTCGGCGGACCGGACGTCGTGGAGGACAACCTGACCACGTTGGCGGACATGGGCGTCCGCCGCCTGCTGCACGGTTTCTCGTGCAGCCTGCCCGAGCTCGCCCTGGTGGAGCGGCACGTCCTGCACGGCGTGGAACTCGCGGAGCCGCCGGACGAGCCGCTCGCGCGCGGGGCGCTGGCGGCGGTGGTGCCGATGCTGCGGGCGACCGGCGCACTGGTGATCAGTGATCAGCCGGGCGCGGACGCGGCGTTGCGACCGTGATGATCTCCTTGCTGGCCGGAGCGTACGGAGAGCGGTCCCAGAACCCGTAGCGCCGCTCGACCTCGAACCCGTTCCCGGCCAACAATTGATCAATCTTCTCGACGGACGCGAACCGCATGGTGGCCTGGTCGACCTGCGGCTCGGACCAACGCGGCCCCTCGTAGGTCTCGGTGAGGTGCACCAGGTCCCCGTCCTCCCACACGATGTCGTGCACCACGCGGAAGTCCGTGCCGTCGGGGGCGGTGTAGGTGGAGGCGTTGCGCGGAACCCAGTTGCGCCAGGGCATCGGTTCCGGGTTCAGCGACTCGAACGCGAGCCGGCCGGTGGGCCGCAACGCCTGACGGGCGGCGCTCAGCACCGCCGAGGCCTGCTCGTCCGTGGTGAAGATCTGGAACACGTGGCCGGTCATGAAGACCAGGTCGAATTCCCGGTCGAACGACACCGTCGACAGGTCGCCCTGGATCCAGTCCACGTCGTCGCGGGTGCGGGCCTGGGCGAGCATCCCGGTGGCCGGGTCGAGCCCGACCAGCCTGCCCCGATGGCCCCGGTCGCGCGCGGTCTTCAGCAGCAGACCGGTGCCGCAGCCGACGTCCAGCACGGACTCGGCCGCCATGACCAGGTCGAGGTAGAAGTCGTCGCTGGGCCCCCAGACGTTGATCGTGTCGTAGAGGGAGGCGAGGTCCACGTCTTCGTAGGAATCGGGCATGGCCGGGAGTGTGGCGCACCGGAACCCGCCCGGTCGCGCCAATATCCCCGTATTCCGAGCCGCAAAGGGAAGACCCCGCCGTGAGCGGCGAGGTCTTCCCGAAAGCGATGCGCGGAGATCAGGCGAAGGTCGGCTGGCGCATGGCGTGCTGCACCAGGGTGATCAGGGTCTGCTTGGTCGACTGCCGGTTGCGGGCGTCGCAGGGCACGATCGGGATCGACGGGTCGATCGTGAGCGCTTCCCGGATGTCCTCGATGCGGTGGTGCAGGAGGCCGTCGAAGCAGTTCACCCCCACCACGTACGGCAGTTCGCGGTCCTCGAAGAAGTCGATCGAGGCGAACGCGTCGGACAGGCGCCGGGTGTCCACCAGGACCACCGCGCCGATCGCGCCCCGCACCAGGTCGTCCCACATGAACCAGAACCGGTGCTGCCCGGGCGTGCCGAACAGGTACAGGATCAGGTCGCTGTCCAGGGACACGCGGCCGAAGTCCATGGCCACCGTGGTGGTCATCTTGTTCGGCGTGTTCGTCAGGTCGTCCACGCCGACGCTCGCCTCGGTCATCACCGCTTCGGTGGTGAGCGGGACGATCTCCGACACCGAACCGACGAACGTCGTCTTCCCGACGCCGAACCCGCCGGCGACCACGATCTTGGTCGACGTGACCGACAGGCTTCGTCCGCCGCTCATGTTGCTTCCACTTTCCCTAGGACCGAAGGAGGACTAACCACGCATGGCGACGTGCAGCTGGGACCGGATCTCCGGGGTGAGCTGGACGCCCACCCGCTCCACGAGCCGGGTCATCGCGTAGCCGATGAGCCCGATGTCGCAGTTCGGCGCGGCCAGCACGGCCAGGCACGAGCCGTCGGAGATCGACATCAGGAACAGGTAGCCCCGCTCCATCTCGACGACCGTCTGCTTGACGTCACCGGCCTCGAAGCAGCGCGCCGCGCCGAGGTTGAGGCTGACCAGGCCGGAGGCGACGGCGGCCAGCTGCTCGGCCCGGTCCAGCGGCAGGCGCTCGGAGGACGCGAGCAGCAGGCCGTCCGCGGAGACCACGATCGCGTGGGCCACGCCCGCGACGCGGTTCACGAAGTCGTCGACCAGCCAACTGAAGTTGTCCAGTTCTTCGGCTGCGGTGGTCACTTCTGCTCCTTGTTGTCTGCGTTGTCGAACGACAAGCCCTCCCAGGGCAGGCCGTTGTCGTCAGCGGACTCGCGGCCCATCTGGACACCGCGCTGGTAGGTGGCGAACCGCTGGCGCAGGCGGTCTGCGGACCGGCGCGGCGGTGCGGTGGCGACGGCGGTCGCGGTGCCGGCGGGTGCGGCGCCGTTGCCGTTGGTGGTGTGCGCCGGGGCGCCGGCCCGCGGCGGGGGTGCGCTGAGCGAGCCGGGCATGAGGCGCGCCTTGGGGGTGCGCTTGGGCAGGCCGGCGCTGGTGGTGTCCTCCACGGCCGACTTCAGCACGTTGCTCGCGACCGACCAGCCGTCGTCCGCGGGACCCCAGCCGGAGGTCGGGGTGGACGCGGGCACCGGTGACGGTGCGGGCGCGCGCTTGGGCAGGCCGGCCGCGGTGGGCTGCGGGCTGACCCGCTCCACCTTCTCCGGCTTGTCGTCGCCGACCAGTTCCGCCCGGTCGGCGAACATGGTGCGCTCGGCGGGCGACTCGTCCGAGCCGACCAGGTCGACGCGGTCGGCGAACATGGTCTTCTCGGCCTCGGTCTCCGGCGGCAGCTCACCGCGCACGTGCGCCTCCGACGCCTCGGTGCCCTGGAACCAGCGGGACAGCACGTCCTCGTAGATCGGCAGCCGCTGGGTGGAGGCGTCGTCCTCCTCCTCGACCGCGGGCGGCAGCGACTTCGGCGGGCTCGACACGCCCGGGTAGCTGTAGTCGGGCGCGCCCGGCTTGGGCGGCAGGGTCTCGGTGACCGTGGCGGTGAACAGGTCCGTCGCGGGCGACTGCTCCACCTGGAAGAAGTTGTTGTCGTCCGCGGGCGTGGCCACCGGCTGCGGGAACGGCGCGGGCGTCACCTCGGTGGGCGGCGCGTACCGGTCGCCCGCGATCCGGTCGGGGCCGAACTGGTCGGGCGTCCACTTCGGCACGCCGGCCAGCACGCCGACACCGCTGTCCTCGACGGACGGGTCGGCCTGGCGCGGCGGCACGGCGGGGCGCGGCGCGGCCGGTTCGGGGCCGCGGTGCAGCAGCGACACCGGCAGGACGACCTGCGCGGTGACACCACCCTCTATGTCGTCGTTGTTGCTCAGCGTCACCCGGATCTCGTGCCGCTTGGCGAGCTGGCCGACCACGTACAGACCCATCTCGCGGGCCACCGACACGTCGACCTCGGGCGGGTCGGCGAGCTTGGTGTTGGCCTCGACGATGTCCTGCTCCTGCATGCCGACGCCGCGGTCGTGGATGCGGATGGACACCTCGCCGCGCCGGGTCTCGATGGCCCGCACGGTGACCTTGGTCGAGGGCTTGGAGAACGCGGTCGCGTTGTCCAGCAGCTCGGCGATGAGGTGCGCGAGGTCGTTGACCACGCGGCCCTGCACCTTGAGCTCCGGCGCGGGCGCGATCTGGATGCGGGCGTACTTCTCGACCTCGGACACGGCCGCGCCGAGCACCTCGGAGATCGGGACCGGCCGGGTGACGCGGCGGTTGACCGTGGTGCCGGAGAGCACCAGCAGGTTCTCGCTGTTGCGGCGCATCTGGGTGGCCAGGTGGTCAAGTTCGAACAGCGAGGCGAGCTGGTCGGGGTCCTGCTCGTCCTGCTCCAGCCGGTCGATGACGGTGATCTGGCGTTCCACCAGCGCCTGCGAGCGGCGGGACAGGTTGATGAACATGTCGTTGACGTTCGCGCGCAGCGCCACCTGCTCGACCGCGAGGCGGATGGCTTCGCGCTGGACCGCGTCGAACGCCCGCGCGACCTGGCCGACCTCCTCGGTGGTGTGGATCGGCACCGGCACCAGGGCTTCCTCGGCGGCGCGCTCCGGGTCGCGGTGCGAGCGGATGCGCTTGATCGCCTCGGGCAGCCGGTTGCGGGCCACGTCCATGGCGGAGCGGCGCAGCATGCGCAGCGGCGTCAGCATCGAGCGGGCGACGAAGGCCATGAGGGCGAACGCGACCAGCAGGGCCACGGCGACCAGGGCGGCGTCGCGCCAGGCGGCACCGCGGGCTTCCTCGGTCAGCCGCACGGCCTCCGCGTCGGCCTGCTGCTCGATGTTGAGCGCGACCGTCCGGATGAGACCGGCGGTCTCCTCGCCGACGCGCATGACCTCGGCGTCCGAGATGGACACCTCGCCGGACTCGTCCTGCTGCACCAGGGCGAGCTGCACGAGCCGGTTGCGGGCGTCCACGGCGGCGCCGGACACGACGTCGGAGAACCGCTGCCGGTTCTCCTGGCTCGCGGTGACCGCGAAGTCGGTGAGCGCGGCGTCCAACCGGGACTGGGCGGCGCGCAGGGCGTTGACCTGGCCGGGCGCGAACTCGCCGCGCTTGGCCGTGGACAGCAGGATCGCGTTCTGCTGGAACAGCTGTTCCTTGGCGCTGTAGAGCGCCTGGTTCGCGCCGGCCAGCGGCGTGATCGTCTCGTTGCTCAGGCTGCTCGCGGTCGCGCGGTGGACCTGGGCGAGCGCGCTGAGGATCTGGGTGTAGGCGCTGGCCACCGAGATGTCGGGGTAGCGGGTGGTCAGCGTGGTGTTGCGCAGCGAGGGCAGGCCGTCCAGCGACTGGAGGGACCTGTCGAACGCCTCCCGCACGCTGTCCTCGACGCCCGTGGTGGACCGCGCGACCTCGCGGTACTTGCTCACCTCGGCGTCCACCTTGGCCGACCGCGTGACCAGCTCGGCGCTGTTGTCGGCCCGGCCGCCAGCGACGAACCACACCGCGGCGTCGCGTTCGAGCTGCAGCGCGTCGGCGACCGCGGCGGCCTGGGCGGACAGCTCGAGTTCGCGCTCGACCTTGCCGAACAGCTCGACGTCGTCGAGCTGGGTGTTGAGCCGCAGGCCCGCGAGGGCGAGCGTGCTCAGCGCGGGCACCAGGAGCACCACGGCGAGCTTGCTGCGCAGCCTCCAGTTGCGCAGGCGCCACCGGGAGATGCCCCGGTCGGCGGACGGCGCGGTGCCTGTGCTCGGACCCGAGTCGGGCGGGCCGGCTGCCGCGACGCCCTCGTCGAGTTGGATCCGCTCCGGTTCTCTCCCGGAGGCGTGGTCGTCGTGACCGCGCACCGTCAGCACACTCCCCAGCCCCCCAGCCAGTTGACAACACATCCCTACAAACCCGGTGGATCTTGGTGGAAAACCGCCGGGAGTCATACCGCCGTTCGGACGAGGAACGCGGTATTTTGCAAATCAACCATTGTCCCGCAGACCCATGCGAGACGGACTAAACGAACGCTAACCCCGGTTCACGGTTTTTTCACCGCACAGACCCGGCCGGGAAACACCGGGAGGGGGAGCCGTTCGCGCGGTGCCGCTCCCCCTCCCGGCGGATCAACTACCCGAGCCCGATGTGACCAACATCGGCTTGACGTCGAAGTCGTTCTCCAACAAGCCGTAGGTCCTCATCAGGGTGGCGACCCGCTGCAGGCGCGTGGCGTCCAGCGTGGTCGGGAACTCGCCGAAGTGGACCAGGCTCGCGGTCTCCTTGTCGACCTTGGCGTACTCCACCAGCAGCGGCTCGACGGTCGGCCGGTCGGCCGCGTCGCGCTGGCCCTTCGCCATCGCGCGCTGGAACGCGGCGACGGTGTTGGGGTTCTCCTTGGCGAACTTGCCCGTGGTGCCGTAGCCCGCGACCGGGATGTTGTCGGTCGGGCCGGACGCGGCGTCCAGGACGGTGATCGCGCCGATCGTGCGCTGGGCCTTGCTGATGAACGGCTCGACCATGAACGCGGCGTCCACGGTCTTGTTCTGGAGCGCGGCCTCCATGTCCGGGAAGGGGAACTCCTTGAAGGTCACCGTCTTGGGGTCGACGTCGTTGGCCTCCAGGGTCGCCTTCGCGGTCAGCTCGGCGATGTTCTTGAAGGTGTTGATCGCGATGGTCTTGCCCGCGAGGTCCTTCGGCGACTTGATGGTCGAGTCCGGCCCGGTGAGGATCAGGAACATCTCGGGCTTGGCCTGGTAGCCGTCGTTGATCAGCTTCAGGCCGTCGACCGCCTTGGCCGCGTCCTTGCTCTGCGCGGTGAAGAACGAGACCCAGTTGCCGAAGGTGATGTCGAGGTCACCCTTGATCAGCGCCGGGATGGCCGCGGCGCCACCCTGCACGTTGACCGGCTCGACCTCGAGACCCTCTTCCTTGAAGTAACCCTTCTTGATCGCGACGTGGACCGACGCGACGTCGAGGATCGGGAGCAGACCAAGCTTGATCTTGGTCTTTTCGACCTTGCCCGGTGCGGCGTCGGCGGGTTTCTCCTCGGAACCGCCGAGCAGACCACAGCCGGAGACCACCGCGAGCATCGCAAGCGCGGACAGACCGGCGATGATCCTTCGTGCCGAGAGGCCGACTCTTCGAGTCATGGGGGGCATCTCCTGTTGGAGTGGCGACATTGCGGGGGCAGGATGCACGGGCGACCGTGGCCCTGGAAGAACCACTCAAAGTGACTTTGATGGTTCGACAAGACCCCAGTCGACCGACACTCGAAGGCTGATCCACTACCTTCGGTGAGCATCTTTGCACAGGCTGTCCAGAGGTTGGAGTGCTCGGTGAGTGAGCTTGATCGGGAATGGGCCGGACAGAGCAACCTCCGTCCGGTGGGAATCGTGGGCGCCGGGCCGGCCGGCCTGACCTTGGCCAACCTGCTCCGCCAAGGTGGAATCCCTTGCGTGGTACTGGAAAAAGGCACCCGCGAGTACATCGAGACCCGGCCGCGCGCGGGCGTCATCGAGCACCGCGCGGTCCGGATGCTGGCCGAGCACGGGTTGGCCGACCGGTTGCTCCGAGAGGCGGATCGGCACGGGGCGTGCGAGTTCCGGGTCAACGGGCAGGCCCACGAGGTGGACTACTCGTCGCTCTACGACGGGCAGACCCACTACGTGTACCCGCAGCAGGAGGTCGTGCGGGACCTGGTGGGGGCGTTCACCGACAGCGGTGGGGACGTCCGGTTCTCCGTGACCGACGTGGAGCTGCACGACATCGAGACGTCCTCGCCGTACCTGACCTGGACCTCCGAGTCGGGCGTGCGGGAACGCCTGGACTGCTCGTTCATCGCCGGCGCCGACGGCTTCCACGGCGTGACCCGGCGCAGCATCCCCGAGGGCGCGGTGCAGGAGTTCTCGCACCAGCACGGCATCGAGTGGCTGTCGATCCTCGCGGAGGCGCCGCCGTCGACGCACAAGGTGATTTACGCCCTGCACCCCGACGGTTTCGCCGGGCACATGCTGCGCAGTTCCACCGTTTCGCGGTACTACCTCCAGGTTCCCGTGGACGACACGGTGGACAACTGGCCGGACGAGCGCGTGTGGGCGGAGTTGCACAAGCGGTTGGCGTTGCGCGACTCGGACTGGAAGTTGACGGAAGGTCGCATTATCGAGAAGCGCATCCTGGACATGCGCAGCTACGTGGTCGAACCGATGAACCACGGCAACCTCTACCTGCTGGGCGATGCCGCGCACATCATCACGCCCGTGGGGGCCAAGGGGATGAACCTCGCCCTCCACGACGCCGAGGTCCTGGCCACTGCACTGATGGAGTACACCCGAACGGGGGATGACGCGGGCCTCCGCTCGTACTCCGAGGTGTGCCTGCGCCGGGTGTGGCGCGCCCAGGAGTTCTCCCAGTGGATGGTCTTCATGATCCACCGCTCGCCGGAGCCGTTCCTGAGCCGGTTGGGCCAGGCGAGGCTGGAACACCTCATCGCGTCCGGCTCGTCGGCGGGCTATTTCGCCCAAAACTACGTCGGCCCGTGATCCGCGGACTTCGACCGCTCACGACGATCCGCAATTTTGTCGTACCCCGGCGGGAGAATTACCCCCGGGGGCGCGACAACCGGAATGTCGTACCCCTGTGGGACAATGGAAATCGGGGGCCAGCGGCCGGCTCCCGACCCGCTCTGAGGAATGACGGGCGACCCCCGCCCCACCCGGCACCGCCGCCGGCCACATCGATTCGCCCGTCCCAATTCCCTTGCCAGACAATGCAATTGGCCGCCGCACCGGCACCCTGGCCGCGACACCTCGCCGAAACCACACCGGCCACCAACGCCCAACCACAGCCGCCCGCCAGTCCCGCCGGCAGCGCCCAGCCACACCGCCGCACCCAGCCGCGCCCGCCACGCCAGCGTCGCCCACCGCGCCCGCAACGGCCCCACCCAGCCGCCCCACAACGACGAACGGGCGACCCCCGACCGGCCCGGCACCAGTGCCGCCCGCCCGGAGATCGCCCGTCGCGAACCCGTCCCACGAACCCGTCCACGAACCCGTCCGCGAACCAACGAAGCCCTACGAAGTCGCCGCCCGGTCCTCGGCATCCACCCGCGAAGCCTCGGCCCGCGACGCCTCGGCGCGCTCGGCCTCCGCCCACTTGGCGGCCTGCTCCTCGTCCGCCGCCCGCCGGGCCCGGACCGCCTCCGACGCCTTCCCCACGTTCAGCAGCCGCGCCACCTCCGCCCGCAGCGCCACGAACGCCTCGGACTCCCGCGTCGTGATCTGGTCGCGCACCGCCGGCAGGTCCACCCGCAGGTCCGCCACCACCGACGCCGGCGACGACGACAGCACCAGGATCCGGTCCCCCAGGTACACGCTCTCGTCTATGTCGTGCGTCACCACCAGCACGGTCGTGTCGTGCTCGGCCTTCACCTTCAGCAGCAGGTCCTCCAGCTCGAACCGGGTCTGCGCGTCCACCGACGCGAACGGCTCGTCCATCAGCAGCAACGCCGGCCGGTACGCCAGCGCCCGCGCGATGGCCACGCGCTGCTGCATGCCACCCGACAACTGCCACGGGTACTTCCGCGAAGCACCGGACAACCCGACCCACTCCAACGCCTCCGCCGCCCGCGCCCGGCGCTCGGCCCGGCCCAGCGACCGCTTCAGCGGGAACTCCACGTTCTTCTGCACCGACAGCCACGGGAACAGCGAGCGGCTGTAGTCCTGGAAGACCACCGCCAGGTCGTCGGGCACGCCGTGGACCGCGTCGCCGTGCAGGCTGATCTCGCCGCGGGTCGGCCGGATCAGGCCGGAGATCGTGCGCAGCAGCGTGGACTTGCCGCAGCCGGACGGGCCGACCACGCACACCAGTTCGCCGGCGCCGACGGTGAACGTCAGGTCGTCGATGGCGGTGTGGGCGCCGTCCTTCGCCTGGTAGGTGTGGCCGAGTTCGGCCACGGAGAGCATCGCGGTCATGTCATTCCTCCACCGTCGCGGGGGTGCGCCCCTCGGAAGCCTTGGGCTGCCAGGCCAGCGCCCGGCGTTCGAAGGCGAGGAGCACGGTGTTGAGGGCGTAGCCGAGGACTCCCAAGAGGACGATCCCGGCCCACATGTCGGGGAAGTCGAACTCCCGCTGGGCGACGAGGAGTTGCGACCCGATCCCGTTGTCGGTGCCGACCAGTTCGGAGACGACCATGAGCACCAGGGACAGCGACAGGCTGACCCGGAGCCCGGCGAAGATCTTCGGTGCGGCGGCCGGCAGGACGACACCGAGGACCCACTGCGCCTTGGGGATGCGGAACACCGCCGAGGTCTCGTACTTCGTCGCGTCGACGGAGCGGGCGCCGTCGACGCTGTTGAGCAGGATCGGCCACAGCACGCCGAACACGATCGTGGCGAGCTGCATCTGCGTGCCGACGTTGAACACCAGCAGGAACACCGGCACCAGCGCGGGTGGCGGGATCGAGCGCATGAACGTCAGCAGCGGACCGGCGAACTGCATGGCCGTCGTGGAACGGCCGAGCGCGACACCGAGCGCGATGCCGATCAGGGCGGCGACACCCCAACCGGCGAGCAACCTGCCGATGCTCGGCAGCACGTGCTCGTACACGTTGTCGGTGAACAACAACGGACCCGAGAACCACAGGGTGTGCGCGGCCTCGGCGATCTCGGTGGGGCGCGGGAAGAACGGGTCGTCGGCGAACCAGGTCGCCAGCTCCCACACCACGACCAGGCCGATGAACACGGCCCACCGCTGGAAGAACCTGGTCATGACCGTCCTCCGGTGACCGTGCTCCAGGAGACCCACCGGCGCTGCGCGCGTTCCAGCCCTTCGTTGAGCAGGAACCCGATCACGCCCGCGACCACGGTGCCGGCGAGCACCAGGTCCATCCGCCCGCCACCGCTGCGCGCCTCCATGATGAACTGCCCGAGCCCGCGCGAACCGCCCGCCAGCAGCTCCACGCTGACCAGCACGACCAGGCTCGTCGTCGCGGCCAACCGGATGCCGGTGAGCACGAACGGCAACGCGCTGGGCAGCGCCACGGAGAACAGGACCCGCACGCGCCCGGTCCCGAACACGCGCGCGGTCTCCACGAGCAGGGGGTCCAGCTCGTCGAGCGCGTAGATCGTGTTGAACAGGATCGGCCACACGGCCGCGTACACGGCCAGCGTGATCTTCATCTCCGGCCCGATGCCCAGCAGCAGGACCGCCAACGGGATCAACGCCACCGACGGGATCGGCCGCAGGAACTCCACGACCGCCCGGGTGGCGTGCCGCACGGCCGGGACGCTGCCCAGCACGAGTCCCAGCGGGACGGCGATCGCGATGGACAGTCCCACCGCGATCAGCAGGGCGAGGACGGTCGCGATGACATCGCGCAGGAAACCCTCGTCCCCCAACAACTTGACCAACTCCACACCGACCACGGACGGCGGTGGGAGGTATTCCGCGGGAACCAGCCGCGACCGGCCGAACAGCTCCCAGACGACGAGGAACCCGGCCACACCGAGCAGTCCTCGGGTGAGCGCACGCACGCGCAACGCCTACTTCCAGTTGATCAACCCCAGCCAACCCGGCTCAATCTAGAGACTCCTCCCCCGCCGCGACAATGCGTGCACGAGAAATCACAGTCACGAATCATCCCTGTTCCACGCCGCGCGGCAACCGTTACCACGCGCCGGCACGCTCCTGGCCACTACGACCGGGCGCAAGGCGGCGCGTAGGGCACGTCCGGGAAGTGCCGCGCCCAATCGTCCTCCCCCAACCCGTGCCCCGCCCCGCAAATCCGCTCCACCACCAGGTTCACGTCCGTCTCCCAGAACCGGATCTCCGTCCCACCCGCCGTGACCAACGTGTGCCCGTCCCCGGCGAACCGCACCTCCGCCACCGGCCCCGGATGCGCCCGCACCACACCGATCCCCCGCGGCGCGTCGCGGTCCGACACGTCGAACAGCCGGACCTTCCCGTCCGCCCCGGCCACCGCCGCGACCTCTCCGCTCACCGTCACCGACCGCGCGTCCGCCGCCAACGTCCTCGGCTCACCCCCCAACGGCACCAGCACCGCGTCCCCGTTCTCCTGGATCGCGACCCGGTCGCCCTCGGCGCCCAGCGCCACCGACGCCGGCCCCGGCCACAGCCGGTAGTACTCGTCGGTCAACAGTCGGGGCCGCGACGAGTCGGAGACGTCCCATTCCTGGACACCGCCCGCCGCACGCGTGATCACCATCCGCCGCCCGTCCGGACTGACCGCGACCACCGCGACCCGCCCGTCCTCCGGCCCGACCAAGGCCAGCGACGGCCCCAGCAGCACCCCCCGCGGAGTCCAGGTCGAACAACACCGTCCGACCGTCGGGCGACTCGACCGCCAGGTGCGGCCCGCTCTTGACCAGGGTGCCGTCCCTGAGCAGGGCACCGCCGGTCACCTCGCCGACCAGGTCCGGGGCCGCCGGGTTGGCGGTGCGCCACAGCCGCATCCGCTGGTCCTCGCCCACGGTCAGAACGTGCTCGCCGTCCACGCTCAACGCCGCGGCCCGCACCCGCCCGGGGTGCCGCGTCAGCGGCCAAGCCGTCCGAGGCCCACGAGGCTGCGAGATGTCCACCAGCCGCAACACCCCACCCACGTCGAGCGTCGCGGCAAGGTCCCGGTCCCGACTCACGACCAACGTCCGGATCTGCGAAGACTGCACGATCGGCAGATCCGACACGTCGACCAGCCGGGCCGTCCCGTCCGCCGCCGCCGTGAGCACCCCTCGACCCCCGGCAGGGAACCCGACCGCGCTGATCACGCCCGCATGCCCCTCCAGCACCGCGATCTCAACCGGGAGTGACCGCTCGGTCAGATCCCACAACTTGGTGGTGCGATCGACCCCCGCGGTGGCGAGCATCCGCCCGTCAGCGCTGAACGCCAGCGCGGTGACGGTGTCAGCGTGCTCGACGACCGCCACCCGAACCGGCCGCGCGAACTCGGCCAGGTCCCACAGCTCCACCCGGCGATCCGTCCCCGCCACCGCGACCAGCCGCCCGTCATCAGCGACGGCGACCGCGTTCACCCACCCGTCATGGGCAGCGAACTCGACAAACCCACCATCCACCACCCGCGACGCCCGCGCGTGCGACCCATCGGCCACAACCAGCACCTGATCGGTCAAAAAGGCGAGCGACCGCGACGACCCGCCCTCCAGATCGGCCACCAACCGCGGATTGGCCCGATCGGACACGTCCCACACCCGCGGCCCGCGGTCGACATGCCCAACCGCCAGGAACCGCCCGTTGGACGACAACGCCAGCGCAACCGGCGGCGCCCCGACGTCAACCTTCGCCGCCGGCACCGGGTTGCGACCGTCCTCCGCGTCCCACACCACGGCCACCGACCCACCAGCCGTGGCCAGCACCTTCCCGTTCGCGCTGAACGCCAGCGCATCGACGCCGCCCGGCTGCCGGTCCACCACCGCCAACCGCTCCGGCCGCCGCGGATCGGACATGTCGTACAAGAACGCGTCCCGCCGCGTCCCCTCCTCCACCACGGCCACGACCGACCGGTGCGGGCTGACCGCGACCTCCCGCACCGACTCCAACCGCACCGCGTAAGGCGTGCTGAAAACCCCCAACAACGCGTCCCGCGTCTCCGGCAGCGGCGCGAGCCGATGCGCCGCCAAGGTCAACTGCGCCGCCAACGCCGGGTCGGAGTCGCGCAACGCCTCCGCCTCGTTCACGACCTTCCGCGCCAACGCGATGTTGCGCTGCTCGGTCGCCGACCGCTCCGCCCGGAACGCCCGAACCGTCGACACCCCGGCCAACACCAGCAACACACCCAACACCGCGACCAACCGCCGCAACCGCCGCGTCCGCCGGGTCTCCGCCGCAGTAGACGCCAGCTCCGCCGCAGTGCTCGCGTCCAGGAACCGCCGCTCGGCCGCGGTCAGCTCCGCGCCACCCGCCGCCCACTCCTGGGCCAACGCCAACCGCGTCCCCCGGTACAACGCCCCCGGATCGCGCTTCAACGACTCCCACACGTCCGCCGCGTCCGTCAGCATCCGCTGCACCCGCAGGCCGGCCCGGTCCTCGGCGATCCAGTCCCGCAGCCGGGGCCATCGCCGGATCAGCGCCTCGTGCGCCAGCTCCACGGTGTCCCGGTCCAGCACCACCAACCGAGCCGCCGCCAACGCGGACAGCACCTCGGGGTGGTCGACCTCGTCACGCCGGACCCGGCGCTTGGTGTCGCCGGTGTCGTCGCCGACCGCGATCAGCCGCAGGAACACCTGCTTGGCCACCGCCCGGTCGGTGTCGGACATGCCCAGGTAGACGGCCTCCGCGCTGCGCGCGATGGAGTGCTCGACCCCACCGGCCTCCTCGTAGCCGGCCAGCGTCAACGCCACCCCGCGCCGTCGCCGCCACGTCTCCAGCAGGGCGTGCGACACCAGCGGCAACGCGGCGGGCCGCCCGGCCGCGTCCGCGACCAGCCTCGTGACCAGCGCCGTCTCCGCCTTGCAGCCCACGACCAGGGCGGGCTCGACGATCGCCTCCCGCAACTGGTCCGCGGCCATCGGCCCGACCAGCACGTGCCCGCCGCGCAACGCGTCCACCAGCTCGGGATACCGCCCGCAGTGCCCGAGGAAGTCCGCGCGCACACCCAGCACGACCCGGGTCCGGCTGCTCTCAGCCGACGCCGCGGTCGTCAAAGCGGCCAGGAACGCCGACCGCTCGGCGTCGTCGACGCACAGCGTGAAGACCTCTTCGAACTGGTCCACGACCAGCAGCAGGTCGTCGTCCCCGCCGATCACGGTCTGCCGGACCCGCAGGTGCAGGTTCTCCGGGTAGGCGGCGAACTCGCGGGCCAGCGCGGTCGCGGCCTTCCCGGTCACCGCCGCCAGCCGCACGCTAACGGGCTCTCCGATCTGGCCATCGCTCCCCCTCCGCCAGGGGGGTCGATTGTTCAGAGAAAGCTGTTCAGCGTCCACGTCCTGACACTGAACAACCCGGGTGCCGTAGTCATGTGTCGGGGCGTTCGACGGGTTCAGGGGGAGACCGTCGAACGCCCCTCCTGCGACTCGGGCGACCTACAGCCCGACGGCCTTGTACAGGGAGCCGACCTCTTGCCGGTTGAGCACGCGCATCGACCCCGGCCGCTGGTTGCCCAGCTGGACCTCGCCGACCGCGGTGCGCACCAGGCTCTGCACCGGGTAGCCGACCGCTTCCAGCAGCCGGCGCACGATGTGCTTGCGCCCCTCGTGCAGGACCACCTGCACCAACGCGCGCCCCGGCGCGGAGGAGACGAGCTTGAACGAGTCGACCTTGACCGGCCCGTCCTCCAGCTCGATGCCCGCGCGCAACCGCTTGCCGACGTCCTTGGCCACCGGTCCCGGCACCTCGGCCAGGTAGGTCTTGGTCACCCCGTAGGAGGGGTGCATGAGCCGGTGGGCGAGGTCGCCGTCGTTGGTCAGCAGCAGCAGGCCCTCGGTGTCGGCGTCGAGCCGGCCGACGTGGAACAGCCGCTCCTTGCGGTGCGCCAGGTAGTCGCCGACGCACGGCCGGTGCTGCTCGTCGTGCATGGTCGACAGGACGCCGCGCGGCTTGTTGAGCACGAGCGTGATCACGTCGTCCTTGAGGACCACGCGCACGCCGTCCACGTGCACGATCGCCTTGTCGGGGTCGATCCGGCGGCCCTGCTCGCGCACGACCTCGCCGTCCACCTCGACGCGGCCCATCTCGATCAGCTCCTCGGCCACCCGTCGCGAGGCGATGCCCGCCTTGGCGAGCACCTTCTGGAGCCGAATCCCTTCGGGTCCCTGGTCAGACATCGTCGATCGCATCCACTTCGGGCAGCAGGGGAGCGATCGGGGGCAGGTCGTCCAGCGACGACAGCCCCAACCGCTCCAGGAACAGTTCGGTCGTGCGGTAGAGGATGCCACCCGTGTCGGAGTCCGTGCCGGTCTCGGCGATGAGCCCGCGCGCGACGAGCGTGCGGATGACGCCGTCGACGTTGACCCCGCGCACCGCCGCGATCCTGGCCCGGGTGACCGGCTGCCGGTAGGCGATGACGGCGAGCGTCTCCAGCGCGGCCCGGGTCAGCTTGGCGCGCTGACCGTCCAGCAGGAGCTTCTCCACGAATGGCGCGAAGCGGTCCCTGGTGTAGAACCGCCAGCCTTCCCCGATTCTACGCAGGTCGATGCCGCTGCCCTGCTCGGTGTAGCGCGCGGACAGCGCTTTGAGGGCTGCCGTGACGCGTCTCACGGGCTGCTCGAACACCCCGGCGAGCTGCTTCTCGTCGATCGGCGTGTCCACGACCAGCAGGACGGACTCCAGGGCGCCCTCGAACTCGCGGTCGTCGCTCAGGTCCGGCAACCCGCTGTCCTCGACCGCCTCCAAGGGCAGTTCTTCCTGCTCAGACCCCTGCTCGGGCTGCTGGTCGAGCTGGGTCTCGGGCTGCTCGGTCACCCGTACTCCTCGTCCTCGTCACGGGCTTCCGCCTCGGCTTCCTCGATGGTCCCCCCGACCCACGTGATGCGCAGCTCACCCAGCGGGTCGGGCTGCTCGAACGCGAGCGCCTTCTCCCGGTACAGCTCCAGCAGCGCGAGGAACCGCGCCACCACCTCGATCGTCTCCGTGCACTCCGCCACCACCTCGGCGAACGTCGCCGTCCCGCGCGCGGCCAGGAACTCCCGCAGCACCGAGGCGTGCTCGCGCACCGAGATCCGGTGCTGGTGGACGTGCGAGGTGGACACCGTCCTGGGCGGCTTGGGCCGGAACACGGCCGCGGCGATCTCGGCGAAGCGGCGGGCGTCCACGCCCAGCATCACCTCGGGCAGCAGCCCCTCGAACCGCTCCTCCAGCGCCACCGACCGCGGGTAGCGCCGGTACGCGCCCTGCTCCAGCTCGCCGAACAGCGCGGCGACCTGCTTGTACGCCCGGTACTGCAGCAGCCGCGCGAACAGCAGGTCCCGCGCCTCCAGCAGCGCCAGGTCCTCCTCGTCCTCGACGTCGCCGGCGGGCAGCAGGCGGGCCGCTTTGAGGTCCAGCAGGGTGGCCGCGATGACCAGGAACTCGGTCGTCTCGTCGAGGTCCCACTGGTCGCCCAGCGCCCGGATGTGGGCGATGAAGTCGTCGGTGACCTGGTGCAACGCCACCTCGGTGACGTCCAGCGTGTGCTGCGAGATCAGTTGCAGCAGCAGGTCGAAGGGACCCTCGAAGTTCGTCAGCCGGACCTTGAAACGACCGTCGGGGACCTCTTCCGCGGAAACGTCCCCGGTCACTGCTCGCGCAACCTGCGCACGAGCAGCGAGTCGCCGCCGTGCTCTTCGAGGTCGTCCAGCACTATCGCGATGGCCTCGCGCACCACCCGACCGCGGTCCACGGCCAGCCCGTGCTCACCGCGCAGCGCCAGGCGCGCGTGCTCCAGCGCCAGCAGCTCCTCGTCGGACACGTACACGGTGATCTTCGTCGAGTGCTTCTGCCGCCCCGTCCCCCGCCGCGGCGCCGACTCGGCCGACGGCTCCGGCGCAGCCGACTGCTCGCGCACAGCCGACTCCTCACGGACGGCGGCCTGCTCGGGCACGGTCGACTGCTCCGGCACGGCGGCATCGAGCGCTGACGGGCTGGTGAGGCGGAACAGTTCGGACGCGCCCGGCAGTGATGGGCGTCGGGTCACCGGGCGATCACCTCGCGCGCCAACGCGCGGTAGGCCTTGGCGCCCGCCGAGCGGGGGGCCCATCTGGTGATCGGCTCGCCGGCGACGGTCGTCTCCGGGAACCGGACCGTGCGGTTGATCACCGTGTCGAACACGACGTCGCCGAACGCCTCCACCACGCGCGCCATCACCTCGCGGGAGTGCAGGGTGCGCGGGTCGTACATGGTGGCGAGTATGCCGGTGATCTCCAGCTTCGGGTTCAACCGCTCCCTGACCTTCTCGATGGTGTCGATCAACAGGGCGACCCCGCGCAGGCTGAAGAACTCGCACTCCAGCGGGATGAGGACGCCGTCAGCCGCCGCGAGGGCGTTGACCGTGAGCAAGCCGAGCGACGGCTGGCAGTCGACCAGGACGTAGTCGTAGTGGTCGATCACCGGTCGCAGGGTGCGCACGAGGGTGTGCTCGCGGCCCACCTCCGAGACCAGCTGGATCTCCGCCGCCGACAGGTCGATGTTGGAGGGCAGCAGGTCCATGCCCTCGACCGGGGTCTGCATGATCACGTCCCGGACGGTGACGTCCCGCTCCATGATCACGTTGTAGATGGTCTGGTCGAGCTGGTGCGGGTGCACGCCGAGCCCGACCGACAACGCCCCCTGGGGGTCGAAGTCCACCAGCAGGACGCGGCGCCCGAACTCGGTCAGGGCCGCGCCGAGGTTGATGGTCGAGGTGGTCTTGCCGACCCCGCCCTTCTGGTTGCAGATCGCGAGGATCTTCGCGGGTCCGTGGTGGGCGATCAGGGGAGGTTCGGGCACGTAGCGCAGCGGTCGTCCGGTGGGGCCTATGTCGCCCACCGCCTGCTCGGCGGCGTCCTCGTCGGCCGGCGCCGCGTGCGGGGCGAGGCTCAGCTCCACGGAGGCGCGCGGCACACCGGACCTCGGCGTGGGCGGCGGCGGTGGGGGACCCCACGCCTGGCCCGCGTGCTCCGGTGTCGACATCGCCTTCCCGATCCCTAGTCCTCTGCCTGGGCGCAGCCTAAGCACACCGAGGTCGACCAGCAACGCGCCTCGCCGTAGCGGGTCCGAGGAGTTCTCACCCGGGCACGCGCGAAGGGCGGCGGTCCGCGGCTCTCAGGACCACGTCGAGCAAGCCCGGGAACAAGGTTTCCAGGTCGTCCCGCCGCAGGGAGACCCACCGCTGGTTCCCGCACGCCCGGGTCCGGGTGATGCCCGCCTCCCGCAGCACCCTCAGGTGCTGGGACAGGGTCGACTTCGCCACGTCCACCGCCAGCGCGCCGCAGCAGCGCTCGCCGTCCGCCTGGATCTGGAGGACGACGGCCAGCCTCGTCGGGTCGCTCAGGGCGTGCAGGACGGGGCCGAGTTGGATGTCGGCCAGGTCCGGCTCGTCGATGTTCGGCACCGGCACGGCTCCTCCAGCTGGTCGCGTCCAGGGGGTCGAACCACTTGGTCGGGGTCGGACAACACTACCCGTGCACGTCTCATGTTCCACCCGTCGCTCGGGGGTGGGCGGTCGCGTAGACCTCGCGCAGGGTGTTCACCGTGACCAGCGTGTACACCTGGGTGGTGGTCACGCTGGCGTGGCCCAGGAGTTCCTGCACGACCCGCACGTCCGCGCCGCCCTCCAGCAGGTGGGTGGCGAAGGAGTGCCGCAGGGTGTGCGGGGACACCTCGGCCTTGATCCCGGCGCGTTCGGCCGCGGTCTTCAGGACCTGCCACGCGGTCTGCCGGGACAGCCGGCCGCCGCGCGCGTTGAGGAACAGCGCGGGTGTGCCCCGTTTGACCAGCGACGGCCGCATCCGGACCAGGTACGCCTCCAGCGCCGCCAACGCCGGCCGCCCCACCGGCACCAGGCGCTGCTTCCCGCCCTTGCCGTCGAGCAGGACCGTGCGCTCCGCGGTGTCCACGTCGTCCACGTCCAGGCCCACGACCTCGGAGATCCGGGCGCCGGTCGAGTACAGCAGCTCCAGCAGGGCCTTGTCGCGCAGGCTGGCCGGGGTGTCCATCAGGCGCAGCACGTCGTCCACCGGCAGTGCCTTGGGCAGCCGGCGCGGCGGGGTCGGCGGGTGGACGTCCCGGGCCGGGTCGTGCGTGGCGATGCCTTCGCGGTGGGCGAAGCGGTGCAGGCCGCGCACGGTCACCAGGGCACGCGCCACGGACGACTCCGCCAGCCCTTCCTCGCGCAGCGCGCCGGCGAACGCCGTGATGTGGCCAGAGGTCACCGCCTCCAGGTCACCGACCGACTCGCGCTCCAGGTGCTCGGCGTACCGGCGCAGGTCGCGGCCGTAGGAGTCGAGGGTGTTGCGGGACGTGCCCCGTTCCACGGCGAGGTGGTCGAGGAACGCCGTGACCACGTCCCTCACAACTGGGCCAGCGGGACGTGGGGCAGCCCGTGCGCCTTGGCCACCTCGGCCTGCACGACCGTGCCGCGCACCGCGTTCACCCCCTTCGCCAGCGCCGGGTCGTCCCCGACGGCCTGCCGGAACCCCTTGTCCGCCAGGGCGGTCACGTACGGGAGTGTGACGTTCGTGAGCGCCCACGTCGAGGTGTGCGGCACGGCTCCCGGCATGTTGGCCACGCAGTAGAAGGTCGAGTCGTGCACGCGGAAGGTCGGGTCGTCGTGCGTGGTCGGCCGGGAGTCGGCGAAGCAGCCGCCCTGGTCGATGGCGATGTCCACGAGCACCGACCCGGTCCGCATGGTCGACACGAGGTGGTTGCTGACCAGCGTCGGCGCCTTCGCGCCCGGCACGAGCACCGCCCCGATCACCAGGTCCGCCCACCGGCACGCCTTCTCGACCTCGTACGCGTTCGAGGCGACGGTCTGGAGGTGGCCGCGGTAGGTGAAGTCGATCTGCCGCAGCCGGTTGACGTTGGTGTCCAGCACGATCACCTCGGCCTGCATGCCCAGCGCGATGGCGGCGGCGTTCATCCCGGCGACCCCCGCGCCGATCACCACCACCTTGCCCGCCGGCGTGCCGGGAACGCCGCCGAGCAGCACGCCCCGGCCACCCTGGGTGCGCTCCAGGCAGTTCGCGCCGACCTGGACCGCCATCCGGCCGGCGACCTCGCTCATCGGGGCCAGCAGCGGCAGCGACCCGTCGGGGAGTTGGACGGTCTCGTAGGCGATGGCGTCGATGCCGGCGGCGACGATGGCCCGGGTGCACTCGGCGTTGGCGGCGAGGTGCAGGTAGGTGAACAGGGTCTGGCCGGGCCGCATCCGGTGGAACTCGTCGGGCACCGGTTCCTTGACCTTGAGCACCAGTTCCGCCTCGCCCCACAGGTCGTCGGCCTGCGGCACGGTCCGCGCGCCGGCCGCCGCGAACTCGGCGTCCGGGATGGCGCTGCCCTCCCCGGCACCCGCCTCGACCAGCACCTGGTGCCCCCGCCGCACCAGCTCGACCACGCCCGCCGGGGTGATCGCCACCCGGTACTCGTGGTTCTTCAGCTCACGGGGTACTCCGACCAGCACCTGGTCAGCGTAGGTCGGCCGGCGCGTTCCGGCTGGATCAACGGTCTTGGGCTGTTAGCGTTGGTCCGTGTCCGAACCCCACCAGGTCCGCATCGGCAACCAGCAGCGCGAGGCGGCCATCAGCGCGCTCAACGACCACTTCGCCGAGGGCCGCCTGGAGATCGGCGAGTACGAGCAGCGCGTCGGCTTCGCGACCGCCGCGCAGACCGCGGGCGAGCTGGCGGCCCTGTTCCACGACCTGCCGCAACCCCACCCGGACTTCCTCCCGCCGCCGCAGACCTACTACGCGCCGCCGACCGACTACGCCACCCCGCCACCCGGCTTCACCCAGCCCGGTTACGCGGTGCCCGGCTACGGCCAGCCCGGCTACTACGGCCCCAGCCCCGCGGCCCCGTACGGCGTCGACCCGCTGACCGGCCAGCCCCTGTCGGACAAGTCCCGCATCGCGGCCGGCGTGCTGCAGCTGGCGCTGCCGTTCGGCATCGGCCGGTTCTACATCGGCGACACCGGCATCGGCATCGCCCAGCTGCTGACGTGCGGCGGCTGCGGCATCTGGTCGCTGATCGACGGCATCATCCTGCTGGTCAACGGCGGCACCGACGCCCAGGGCCGCAAGCTACGCGACTAGCTCGGCCGCTCACGTCACCAGGTCGGCCGCTACGCGACCAGGTTTCGAACCAACATCCACGTAACGGCCACCGCCACCACCGGCACCCCGACCTTCCCGGACACCGGCGGCACCTCCTGGCCCCGCCGAGCCGCCCGGAACCACCGCACCCACAGCCAGGCCAACAACGGCAACCCAGCCACCAACATCACCGCGTTGAGCTGCCACGCCGAGGCCAAATCGCCATGCAACAACGCATGCACCATCCGCGTAGACCCGCAGGCGGGGCACTGGATGCCGGTCAAGGCGAACAACGGGCACGGCGGCCAGATCGACCCCGGCTGGTTGGGGTCCACGAAGAACATCGCCCCGGCCGCCACCGCCGCCCCCACCGCCACGGCCACCGGCCCCCGCACACCCATGAACGCCATTGTGCCCCGACCGGCTGTCCCGGTCGGGGCACGACCTCAGTCCAAGCGCGCGGCGAACCGCGTCGGCCGGTCCTCGAACGGCGCATCAGCCGGCCGCGGATGAGCCCGCCCCGCCAGCACCGCCTGCGCCGCCAGCAACCCGGCCACCGCCGCCCCGTTCACGATCTCCCCGGCCAGCGCCATCTCGACCGCCTGGTCCAGCGGGAACCGGTGGACCTCCAGGTCCGCCTCCTCCTCGCCCATGTGCTCCCGGTCGACCGAAGACAACCCCTGCGCCAGGAACACCCGCACCACCTCGTCGGTGAACCCGGGCGAAGCCGCGACGTCGACCAGCGTCACCCACGACGACGCCGTCAGCCCGACCTCCTCCACCAGCTCCCGCCGAGCCGCCTCCAGAGGCTCCTCGGCACCGGAGTCCAGCAATCCGGCGGGCAGCTCCCAGATCCGCTTGCCCAACGGGTGCCGGTACTGGTGGATCAGCGTCACCAGGCCGTCCTCGGACACCGCCGCCACCGCCACCGCGCCCAGGTGCTCCACGACCTCGCGCGACGCCGTCCCGCCACCCGGCATGACGACCTCGTCCACGCGCAGCCCGACCACCCGGCCGATGTGCACGTCCCGCGAGGACACCACGGAGAACTCGTGCCGGTCGGTCACTTCGCCGCCCCCGCGCCCGACGGCAGCGGCAGCCGGTCGGCCAGCCGGTAGTCCAGGGCCGCCTTCACGAACGCCGCGAACAGCGGGTGCGGCTTGGTCGGCCGGGACTTCAGCTCCGGGTGCGCCTGGGTCGCCACGAAGAACGGGTGCACGTCCGCCGGCAGCTCGACGAACTCCACCAGCCGGCCGTCCGGCGAGGTCCCGGAGAACACGAGGCCCGCCTTGCCCAGCTTGTCCCGGAACGCGTTGTTGACCTCGTACCGGTGCCGGTGCCGCTCGGACACCTCGGTCGCCCCGTACGCCAGCGCCACCTGCGAGCCCGGCACCAGCTTGGCCGGGTACGCGCCCAGCCGCATGGTGCCGCCCATGTCGCGCTGCCCGGCGACCACGTCCTCCTGGTCGGCCATGGTGCTGATCACCATCGACCCGGTCTCCTCGAACTCCGAGGAGTTGGCGTCCTCGATGCCCGCGAGGTTGCGCGCGGCCTCGATGACCATGCACTGCAAGCCCAGGCACAGGCCCAGCAGCGGGATGCCGCGGGTCCGGGCGTGGGTGATCGCGCCGATCTTGCCCTCGATGCCGCGCACGCCGAAGCCGCCCGGGATGAGGATCGCGTCCAGGCCGCCGAGCGCGTGCGCCGCGCCCGAGGGCGTCTGGCACTCGTCGGAGGGCACCCACACGACCTCGACCTTGGCCCGGTGCGCGAACCCGCCCGCGCGCAGCGCCTCGGTGACCGACAGGTAGGCGTCGGGCAGGTCGACGTACTTGCCGACCAGGCCGATCCGGACCTTCTCCGCCGGGTTGTGTACCCGGTCGAGCAGGTCGCCCCACACCGTCCAGTCGACGTCGCGGAACGGCAGCCCGAGCCGGCGCACCACGTACGCGTCGAGTCCCTCGCCGTGCAGCACCTTGGGGATGTCGTAGATCGACGGCGCGTCCACGGCCGCCACGACGGCATCGGTGTCGACGTCGCACATGAGGCCGATCTTGCGCTTCAACGCGTCCGGGATCTCCCGGTCGGCCCGGCACACGATCGCGTCGGGCTGGATGCCGATGTTGCGCAGCGCGGCGACGGAGTGCTGCGTCGGCTTGGTCTTCAGCTCACCGGACGGGGCCAGGTAGGGCACCAGCGAGACGTGCAGGAAGAACACGTTGTCCCGGCCGACGTCGTGGCGGACCTGCCGGCAGGCCTCCAGGAACGGCAGCGACTCGATGTCGCCGACCGTGCCACCCACCTCGGTGATCACCACGTCGGGGGCCACCCCGTCGGGCCCCGGCTCGGCCATCGCCCGGATGCGCCGCTTGATCTCGTCGGTGATGTGCGGGATGACCTGGACGGTGTCGCCGAGGTACTCGCCGCGCCGCTCCTTGGCGATGACCTCGGAGTACACCTGGCCGGTGGTGACGTTGGCGTCCCCGGACAGGTCCCGCGACAGGAACCGCTCGTAGTGGCCGATGTCGAGGTCGGTCTCCGCGCCGTCCTCGGTGACGAACACCTCGCCGTGCTGGAACGGGTTCATCGTGCCGGGGTCGACGTTGAGGTACGGGTCCAGCTTCTGCATGGTCACCCGCAGGCCGCGGGCCGTGAGGAGCTGGCCGAGGCTGGAGGCGGTGAGTCCCTTGCCCAGGGAGGAGGCCACGCCCCCGGTGACGAAAACGTGCTTGGTCGTACGTGCCTGAAGCACCAAGGAGGCTCCCCGTGGTCTGAAGTTCCGCAGGGCGACCGGCCCTGTCCACGGGCCCTAACGCTAACACGGCGACGGTCACCCAGCGCGCCGGCGGTACCCCCGGACATCACTCGGATGGCCTAGCCCGTTCACGACCAGTTCACCGACCCGTGCCACGCCCCGCCGGACCCCCGAACCCGACCCCGCCAAGCCACACCACCGCCCGCTGTCGGTACCCCGTGGGACAATGGAACCGGGGGCCGGAGGCCACGCCGCGAACCGCGCACACCCGCCGAAACCACTGCCGCACCGCCTGCCGCACCGCACCGCCTGCCGCACCGCACCGCCTGCCGCGCCCAGCCAACTCCAGCGCGCCCTCGCCAAGCCGGCCACGCCGAAGCCAAGCCCACCGCGCCTCAGCCACCGCGCCGCCGGACCGCGCCTCAGCCCACCGCGCCTCAGCCCACCGCGCCGGGAGCCGGGGCCTCGGCGTTGCCCGCCACCCCGTACCGCCCGGCCTTGCCCTCCAACTGCTCCCGCAGCGCCAACACCGCCACCACCCGCCCGGCCGCCGACCCGACGTTGTCCACGGTCGACACCGCCGACGTCGCCGCCGTGTCCGCCCGCACCACCCCCACCGGCCCGCTCCCGTTCGCCGACCCCTCGCCGCCCGCGAGCACCGTCCCCGCCCCCGAGCGGTCGAGCTGGGTCGCGAACCGCGCGATGGTCGCCGCCCGGTCACCCGCCGAGTCACCGGCGAAGGCCCCGCCGGTCAGCACCACCGCGAGCTGCGCGGGCCGCAACCCCGCCCCCGGCTTGACGAAACCGGCCGTCGACAGCCCCGCCAGCGCCGCCGCCGTCTCGTCCGGCGTGGCCTGCGGCTGGTTGGTCTCCTTGTTCAGCAGCAGCAACGCGCCCAGCAGCCCGCCCGCCCGCGTCCCCGGGTCCGACCCCGCGGGCAGCTGCGTCCCGGCCGGCTGCAACCGCGCCACCAGGTCGCGCAACTGGTCGGCCTTGCGCGGGTCGACGAACGACTCGGTCAGCTGGAGTTCCCCGGTCACCGACGCCCCGGCGGCGCGCAGCAGCTCGGCCAGCGCGTCCCGGTCGTCGGGCCGCGCGTCGGACGTGGTCACCAGCACCACGGTCCGCTCCGCGAGCAGGCCCTTCACCGCCATCGGACCCACGGTCGTGGCGAACCGGTCGGCGTCGGCGAGCCTGGCGTTCAACCCGTTGCGCGCGGTCTGGAGGTCGGCGACCTCCTTGCCCAGCGCCGAGTTGTCGTCGGTCAGCCCGGACAGCAGCCGGCTGCTGATCGCGGTCGAACCCAGCACGACACCCACGGCCAGCGCCAGGAACACCGCGGTGATGGAGACGATGTGGTAGCGCATCGAGATCATCCGAACAACCCCTTGACCCAGTCGACGACGGACCGGAACCCGTCCACCGCCACGTCGACGTACACCTGACCGACCCCGGACACCGCGAGCGCCGCCGCCATCGCGACGACCGCGGCCAGCACCAGCAGCACCATCACGCCCAGCGACACCCGGCTGCGGTGCAGGGTGGCGACCGCCGCGCCGTCGACGAGCTTGCTGCCCAACTTGAGCCGGGTCAGGAAGGTCGACGGGTTGGACCCGGAGTGACCGCGGTCGAGGAACTCGCGCAACCCGGCCTGCAACCCGACGGTCACCACCAGGCTCGCGCCGTGCGCCTCGGCCAGCAGCAGCGCCAGGTCCTCGGCGTTGCCGGACGCGGGGAAGGTCACCGCGCCGATGCCCAGGTCCTGGATGCGCTCCAGGCCGGGCGCGTGGCCGTCGGTCTGGGCGGGCACCACGACCTCGGAGCCGGCGCGCAGCGTCCCGGTGCCGATGCCGTCCGGGTCGCCGACGATGATGTCCGGCTTGTACCCGGCGTCGTGCAGGGTGTCCGCGCCGGCGTCCACGCCGACCAGCACCGGCCGGTACTCGCGGATGTACTTGCGCAGCTTCCGCAGTTCCTCGGCGTGCCGGGGACCGCCGGCGACCACCAGCACCTGCCGGTCGCGGATCGGCACGTACACCTCGGGCACGCCGATCCCGTCCAGGATCAGGGCGCGTTCGCGGCGCAGGAACTCGATGGTGTTCGCGGAGAACGCCTCCAACTGGGCCGCCATCCCGGCCTTGGCCTCGATCATCGCGTCCGCGACGGACTCGGCGCTCTGCTCGACGCCGCGCGCGACCTCCCGCTCGCCGACGTAGACCGCGCCGTCGTGCAGGCGCAGCTTCGTCCCGTCCTTCAGCTCGCGCAGCACGCCCGTGCCGACGCCGTCGACCAGCGGGATGCCCGCCTCCAGCAGCAGTTCGGGCCCGAGGTTGGGGAACCGGCCGGAGATCGACGGGGACGCGTTGACCACGCCCGCGACCTCCGCGGTGACCAGCGCCTCGGCGGTGCGCCGGTCGAGGTCGACGTGGTCGAGGACGGCGATGTCACCCGGACTCAGCCGCCGCAGCAGGTCACCGGACCGCCGGGCGACGCGGGCGACGCCCGTGACACCCGGCAGGTCGTGGTTCGCGCGGCTGAGCAACCCGGAGAGCTTCATGAACCGATGGTGACTCACGTCAGCGCGCCGGCCGGACCAACACGCCGAGGCGATCCGGGCTGGTCAGGAAGCTCACTGTTCCACAGTGGACGGATTACCCCCGCTCGGGGGATTCCCCTTTGCCGTCCACGTCGATCTCATCGGTGGGGATCGGGATGCCGAACGGCGGGGTGTCCTCGTCGTCACCGTCCACCCGGTACACGGCGGGCCCGGCGGGCTTGGGCTGCCGCCGCGGCCACTCCTGCACCAGCACCGCGCCCGCCGCGACCGCCAGGCACGCCAGCACGAGCACCCACAGACCCGCGCCGACGGTCGTCGTCCCGTACGCCACCGCGGTGGGGCCGAGCAGCCGTTCCAACGTCAGGAACGCCGAGCACGTGGTCCCGATCAGCAGCCCACCGGCCAGCACCGCGAGGACCCGCCCGACCGCGCCGAGCAGCGGCGACCGGAACAACAGCACCACACTCACGACCGCCAGCGCCGCCGCGGCCACGATCGGGTACCCCCACCCCAGGCCGGGCATGTTCTCCGGCTGCGCCATGCCGGTGAAGTCGAAGCTCGACTGCCACCCGGTGAACACCTGCCGGTCGGTCCGCCCGGGCTCGAACCCGAACTCGATCCGGTACAGCTCCAACAACGACCCGCACACCGCGAGCACCGCGCCAACCCCCAACGCGACCGCCCCCACCACCCGCCCGCTCACCGCTCCCCCTTCACGCCGCCCGCCCCACCCGAACCACCCGAGCCCCCGTCCCCCAAACCGCCAGAGCCACCCACACCGCCCAACCCAGCCGACCCGCCGAACCCACTTGCGCCACCCGACCCAGCTGAGCCGCCCAAGCCACCCGAATACGCCGCGCCACCCGGATCGTCATGTCCAGAACTGCCGCTCCCCAACCCGCCGTGCCCAGCACTGTCGTACCCCGGTGGGACAATGGCATCGGGGGCCGGAGGCAACGCCAGCCCGAACGGCGGCGTGCGGTCGTCCTCGTCCACCCGGTACACCACGGCCCCCGCCGGCTCCACCCCGCGCACCGGCCACTCCTGCACGAGCAGCCCGCCCGCCACCGCCAACACGCAAGCCACCCCGTACACCGGCACCGCCAATCCCGCCTCGGTGTCGATGGTCAACCCCTCCACGACCGGCTGCCCCGCCCGCCAGGTCGCCAGCGCGAGCTGGCCCACCGCCCACGCCGCGCCCACCAGCATCAACGCCCCGCCGAACGCGACCAGCCGCCCCCACATCGCCCGCACGAACACCGCGCCGACCACCAGCAGCGCCACCGCCGCCACCACCGGCACCCCGTACAGCGCCTCCCGCCCGAACACGCTCCCGTTCGACGTGTGCACCGCCCACGACGTGTGCCTCAGGTCCATCCGGTCACCCAGGTTGAACCGCCACACCTGCTCGTACAGCGGCAGGAAAGTCGCCACCACCGCCAACGGCGCAGCCGCGACCAGCGCGACCACCCCCACCACCCGCCGGTTCACGACTTCCTGTCCTCCGGCAGCTCGGGCAGCACCGCCACCTGTATCCCCATCGGCGGCGTGTCCGTGTCCACGAGCACGTGGACCACCGGCCCCTCCGCCACCACCACCGGCCTGCGCAGCAGGAGCACCGTCCCCACCACCGCCACCAGCACCGACGCCAGCAGCACCCACAGCCCCGGCCCGCTCTCGTACTCCACCAAGGTCCGCTCGTCCGAAGCCGGCGGCGTCAGCCACGCGACGACCGCCATCGCCGTCGTCCACACCGACCCCGCGAGCAACGCCGTCGCCGCGACCGCCGCGTACCGCCCCGCCTGCCGCTGCGGCTCGGGCAGGAACGCCAACGCCACCGCGACCAGCAGCAGCACCGCCGAGATCACGATCGGCACCCCGTACTGCGCCGACCCGCCCAACCAGGACAGGTCTGCGGGCTCGCTGGTGATCGCCCAACTCGTCATGGTGAACCCGAACCAGGTACCGCCACCCAGCTCGGTCCCCACGAAGCACAACGGCAGGAAGGTCGCGACCGCGGCGACAGCCCCGGCCACGAACAGCAGTGCGACGCCGATGTCGCGGCGGCTCACTTCCGCTTCTTCCGCCGCACCACCGGGACGCTCTCCTTGTCGGCCTTCGCCGCCGCCAGCAGTTCCTCCGCGTGCGCGCGGCCGGTGTCCGTCGAGTCCATACCGGCCAGCATGCGCGCCAACTCGACCACGCGCTGCGATTCGTCCAGCACCCGCACACCGCTGCGCGTCAGCACGCCGTCCGCGGTCTTGTCCACCACCAGGTGCCGGTCCGCGAACGCCGCCACCTGCGGCAGGTGCGTCACCACGATCACCTGGTGGCTGCGCGCCAACCGCGCCAACCGCCGCCCGACCTCGACCGCCGCGCGCCCGCCGACCCCGGCGTCCACCTCGTCGAACACCAGCGTCGGCACCGGGTCCGAGTGCGACAGCACGACCTCCAGCGCGAGCATCACCCGGGACAGCTCACCGCCGGACGCGCCCTTGTGCACGGGCAGCGCCGGCGCGCCGGGGTGCGAGATCAACCGCAGCTCCACGTCGTCCACCCCGGACGCGCCCGCGTGCAGGACCTGACCACCGACGTTCAACGCCTGCGGGTCCCCGGCCTCGGCCACCCGGGGCCGCACCGCGACCTCGACGTTCGCGTGCGGCATGGCGAGCCCGGTCAGCTCCTCCGACACCGCCTTGCCCAGCTCCTCCGCCGCGGCGATCCGCTCGGCGGTCACCTGCTGCGCGTACCCGGCCAGCTCGACCGCCAGCTCGTCCCGCCGCGCCGCCAACGCCGCCAACGCCTCGTCGGAGGTGTCCAACCCGGCCAACCGCGCCGCCGCGTCCGTCGCCCACGCGATCACGCCGTCGACGTCGGCCGCGTACTTCCGGGTCAGCGACTTCAGCTCGGCCTGCCGCGCCAGCACCTGCTCCAGCCGCGCCGGGTCGGCGTCCAGGTGCTCCAGGTACCCGGCGATCTCCGCGCCCACGTCGGCCAGCAGCGTCTCCGCCTCGACCAGCCGCGGCTCCAGGTCCCGCAGCTTGGGGTCCTCCGACGTCGACAACCGCCGCCGGGCCTCCCCGATCAACCCGAGCGCGCCCGGGATGTCCGGATCACCCTCGGGCGACCCGCTCACCGCGTACTGGGCGCCGGTCGCGGCCTCCCGCAGCTGGTCCGCGTCGGCCAACCGCCGCGCCTCGTCGTGCAGTTCGACGTCTTCACCGGCCTGCGGCGCGACCGCGTTGATCTCCGCCAACCCGTGCCGCAGCAGGTCCGCCTCGCGCGCCAGCTCGCGGGCCTTCTCGGTCCGCTCGGTCAGCTCCGCGGCGACCCGCAGCCACTCCTCGCGGATGGCCTGGTACTTCTTCAACGGCGCGCCGACGTCGTCCCCGGCGAACCGGTCCAGCACCGCGCGCTGCTCGGTGGGCCGCAACAGCCGCAGCTGGTCGTTCTGCCCGTGCACCGCCAGCAGCTGCTCGGCCAGCTCGGACAACACCCCGACCGGCACGGACCGCCCACCCAGATGGGCCCGGGACCGCCCGTCGGCCCCGACGGTCCGCACGGCGATCACCGACCCGTCGTCGTCGGGCTCGCCGCCGACCTCCTCGGCGACCTTCGCGGCGGGACTGCCGGCGGGCGCCATGAAACGCCCCTCGACGACCGCCTTGTCCGCGCCGTTGCGCACGCGCGACGCCTCGGCCCGGCCACCACCGAGCAGGTGGAGCCCGGTGACGACCATCGTCTTGCCCGCACCGGTCTCACCGGTCACCACGGTGAAGCCCGCGTCGAGTTCAAGGGTGGCCTCGTCGATCACACCGAGGCCCTGGATGCGCATCTCGGCCAGCACAGCGCGAACACTACTGGGCGACGACCCGGCCATGGGCGTTCGGGTGGGAGTGTCGGGCGAACAAGTGTTCTAAACGCCCGGCTCAGGCCGACGGCCCCCGCCACCCCTGGACCGGCAGCGAGAACTTCTCCACCAGCCGGTCGGTGAACGGCCCTTCGCGCAGCCGGACCAGCCGCAACGGCGTCTTCCCGCCGACCACCTCGACCCGCGCGCCCGGCGGCAGCTCCACCGTCCGCCGCCCGTCCGCGCACAGCACCGCCGGGTGGCCGCCGGCGTCGACCTCCAGCGCCACCACCGACGCCGGCGACACCACCAGGGGCCGCGCGAACAACGCGTGCGCGTTGGACGGCACCACCAGCAGCGCCTGCACGTCCGGCCACACCACCGGCCCACCGGCCGAGAACGCGTACGCGGTGGACCCGGTGGGCGTCGCCACCAGCACGCCGTCACACCCGAACGCGGACACCGGCCGGCCGTCGACCTCGACCACCACGTCCAGGATGCGTTCCCGCGAGCTCTTCTCGACGCTGGCCTCGTTCAACGCCCACGTCGACTCGATCACCCGGCCGTCCACGGACGCGGTGATGTCCACCGTCATCCGCTCCTCCACCTCGTACGACCGGTGGATGACCCGCGACACGGCCTCGGACAGCGCGTCGTAGTCCGCCTCGGCCAGGAACCCGACCCGGCCCAGGTTCACCCCGAGCACCGGCACCCCGCAGGCCCGCGCCAGCTCCGCCGCGCGCAGCAGCGTGCCGTCACCGCCCAGCACGAACACCAGCTCGGTACCCTCGGCGGCGGAGTCGTCGGCCGCGACGACCTGGGTGTAGCAGGACGGGTCGAGCTCGGGCGCCTCGTCCTTGAGCACGCGCAGCCGCACGCCCGCCTCGGCGAACCGGCGGGCCACCTCCTGCGCCACGGACACGTTGCTGAGCCGTCCGGTGTGGACGACGAGCAGGATCTCCCTCGTCACTGCGGTCCTCCCGCTACGGCGGTTCGCACGAGCGCGGCGGCGGAGTCCGCGTCCAGGGGTTCGCCTCGGCGCAGCCAGGCGAAGTACTCCACGTTGCCCGACGGGCCGGGCAGGGGGCTCGCGGTCACGCCGTGCAGGCGCAGGCCCAGCTCGGCCGCCGCGGCCACGACCTCCAACACGGCCTCGGCCCGCAAACCGGGATCGCGCACGACCCCGCCCGAGCCCAGCCGCTCCTTGCCCACCTCGAACTGCGGTTTCACCATCGGCAGCAGATCGCCCTCCTCGTCGAGGCACGCGGCCAGCGCGGGCAGCACCAGCCTCAACGAGATGAACGAAAGATCGGCCACGACGAGTTCAACCGTGCCGCCGATGTCTTCGGGCCGAAGGGACCGCACGTTCGTCTTGTCCTTGACCACGACCCGGTCGTCGGTCTGGAGCTTCCAGTCCAGCAGACCCCGCCCGACGTCGGCCGCGACGACCTGACGAGCCCCGGCGCGCAGCAGCACGTCGGTGAAACCACCAGTGGACGCGCCCGCGTCCAGGCAGCGACGCCCGTCGACCTTGATCGCGGGGAACGCGTCCAGCGCCCCGACCAGCTTGTGCGCGCCGCGCGACGCCCAGTTCGGGTCGTCGCCCTCGCGCACCACCAGGGCGGTGTCCAGTTCGACGGCGGTGGCGGGTTTCGTCGCGACCGTGCCGCGGACCGTCACCCGCCCTTCGGCGACCAGCCGGCCCGCGTGCTCCCGGGACCGGGCCAGCCCGCGGCGGACCAGTTCGGCGTCCAGCCGAGCCCTGCGCGGCACCGGATCACACCTTGTCGATGCTGGAGAGCGCGGCGGTAAGAGCCGCGTGCGCGTCGTCGAACCGCGCCACGTGCTCGGCGACGTCCAACTGCTCCAGTCCGTCGAGACCGGCCAGCGCGTCGTCGATCCCGGCCACCGGATCACGCGGCGGGCCGGGGAGGGGAACCTCGAAGCTCACGCTTTCACGGTAGCCGATCGAGCACCGTGAGGTCCGCCGCGACGTAGGTGGGCCGAAGCTCCTCCGGCAGGGCCTCGACGTCCTGCGCGGTGGACACCCCGGTGAGCACCAGCAGCGAGTCCATGCCCGCGTGCACCGCGCCCAGGATGTCGGTGTCCAGCCGGTCGCCGACCACCAGCGGTCGTTCCGCGCCCAGGGACTTCGCGGCCTGCTCCAGCAGCGGTGTCGCGGGCTTGCCCGCCACCAGCGGCTCCTGCCCGGTCGCCGTGCGGACGGCGGCGACCAGCGACCCGTTGCCGGGCAGCAGACCGCGCTCGGTCGGCAGGGTGGCGTCGACGTTGCACGCCACCCAGTGCGCGCCGGCCCGGATGGCGACGGCGGCCTCCGCGAGGTCCCGCCAGCTCAGGTCGGGTGAAAGCCCCTGGACCACGGCCAGCGCCCCGTGCGCCTCGCGGGTCGGCACGAATCCCCTGATCCGGACTTCCTCGACCAACGCGTCCGTGCCCAGGACGAGCACGGTCGCGCCTTCGGGAACCAGGTCCGACAGCATTTCGGCGCCCGCCTGGGCGCTGGTGCTGACCTCGTCGAGCGCGGCGTTGAAGCCGAGTTCGGTGAGGTGGTCGGCGACCTCGCGCGGCGAGCGCGAGGCGTTGTTGGTGACGAACCTGATGCCCACGCCGTGCCGGCGGGCGGAGGCAACGGCCTCCACCGCGCCGGGCACGGCTTCACGACCCCGGTAGACGGTGCCGTCCAGGTCCAGCAGAAGAGCGTCGTAGCGGTTCAGCAGGGCGTCGGACGGCACAGGTTGCTCCTCGGTCAGTCCTGCGGGCCCAGTTCGAACGCCCGCTCGGCAGCGTCGGTCTCATTGTCGTCGTCGGCTTGGGCCGCGTTGAGGAACCAGCGGATGGCTTCTTCGGTACGACCTGCCGCCGCCAGGTTGTCGGCGTAGGCGTAGAACAGCCGCGCGCTCCACGGGTCCCGCCGCTTGGCGTCGAGGTCGTCGCCCTGGAGCGCGACCACGGCCGCGTCCAGCTGACCCATGTCCCGCCGCGCGCCGGCCGCCACGATCCGCAGCTCCACGGCCTCTTCTGGGTCGAGCTTCAAGCTCTGCGCCTCACGCGCCAGCTCGATGGCCCGCTCCGGCCGCCCGAGTGCCCGCTCGCAGTCGGCCATGACGGCGACGTGCCCGGCCCCGTGCGACATCCGCCGAGCAGCCCGCAGCTCGGAGAGCGCCTCAGCCCACTCGCCGGCGTGGTAAGCGGTCAACCCGGCGGCTTCCCGGACCACCCCAACGCGGGCGGCCTTGGTACGCGCATACCGAGCGTGCTCCAGCGCCAGCTCGGGCTCGCTGTCGACGAGCATGCCCGCCGCCGCGAGGTGCCGACCGACGATCTCGGCCAGCCCCTTGGGCAGCCCGCGGAGCTCCTGCTTCACCTCGGGGTCGAGGATCGAGATGTCGGCGTCCTCGGGCAACTCAGGCGCCCGCCCGCGACCGCCTTCATCCCGCCGCTCTTCCTCGACGGCTTCTTCCGCAACGTCGCTCTCTACGGCGTCGACACCCTGAGCATCTTCACCTTCGGCGTCCTCACCGGCCGGCACCACCTCGGCACTGACCGCCTCAGGACTCACCGCCCCGACAACGTCCGCCCCGACAACGTCCGCCTCAACCGCCCGGGCCTCAACACCACGGACGTCCTCGGCCTCGACGTCGACCTCCGGGGCCTCAACCGCCGACTCCTCAACCTGGGCGATCCGCTCCTGGAACCGAGCAGCCCGCTCCCGACTGCGCTCGTCCCGCCGATCATCCCGACTGTCATCCCGCCGCTGGTAACCACCCCGGTCGTCACGCGGCCGGAACTCACGACGCTCACCGCCGCGCTCCTCGCGCCGCTGGTAACCGCCCCGGTCGCCACCACGGTCATCACGCCGCTGGTAACCGCCCCGGTCGTCACGCCGCTCGAACCCACCACGCTCATCGCGGCGCTGGTAGCCACCACGGTCATCCCGGCCCTGGTACCCACCACGGTCATCGCGCGGCCGGAACTCCCGCCGTTCGCCACCCCGGTCGTCACGACGCTGGAACCCACCGCGGTCATCCCGGCGCTGGTACCCACCACGGTCGTCACGCGGCCGGAACTCCCGCCGTTCGCCACCCCGGTCATCCCGCCGCTGGTAGCCGCCCCGGTCGTCACGCCGCTGGTACTTACCACGGTCATCCCGAGGCTGGAACTCACGCCGGTCCCCACCGCGATCGTCACGGGGCCGGAACTCACGACGCTCACCACCCCGGTCATCACGGGGCCGGAACTCACGACGCTCACCACCCCGGTCATCGCGCGGCCGGAACTCACGACGCTCACCACCCCGGTCATCGCGCGGCCGGAACTCACGACGCTCACCACCCCGGTCATCGCGCGGCCGGAACTCACGACGCTCACCACCGCGATCGTCACGAGGCCGGAACTCACGCCGGTCGCCGCCGCGGAAGCCGCCGGAGCGCTCATCACGGCCATAACCGCCGCGCTCACCCCGGTCGTTCCGCTCGGTCCGGTCCCCACGGCTGTAGCCGCCGCGCTCGCCCCGGTCGCGGTTGCCGCCCCGGTCGTCGCGGTCCCGGCCGTAGCCACCGCGGGACTTGTCGTAACCCGACCGGTCGTCGCGCCGCTGGTAGCCGCCGGTGCGCTCGCCACCGCGCGAGTCGCGACCGCCACTACCCTGCCTGCGATCTCCCCCGGCGCGGCCACCATCGGATCGGCGCTGTCGGTCTCCCTGGCCGCGCTGACGGTCGCCCTCCGGCCGATCGGCACGGTCACCGAACCTCGACACCTGAACTCCTTCTACTGCTGTGGACACGCCGAAAGGGCTTGTGATTCGAGCACATCTCCGTGTGCCCCCAACCACAAGCCCTTTCAGGGAAAAAATGTTCGGCGGCGTCCTACTCTCCCACACCCTCACGAGTGCAGTACCATCGGCGCTGGAAGGCTTAACTACCGGGTTCGGAATGGGACCGGGTGTTCCCCAACCGCTATGACCACCGAAACACTAT
>NZ_JAPSLK010000011.1:184675-197721 GCF_031180885.1 Saccharothrix sp. | reverse complement strand
GCAGGAACACCACGTTCCAGTCCACCCCGGCGTCGAGCGAGTGGAACGCGGTCTCGCCGTCGGTCAGACCGAGGGCGAGCATGAGGGCCGCGCCACCCAACGCGGCGGCGACGCGGTGCACCCGTTCAGTGGCGATCAGGACGTAGGCGCCGATGAACACGACCACCGACAGGACCTGGCTGAGCGTCATCCGCGCGACTCCGAGGCGTTCAGGATCACCTGCAACAGGTGCGAGGCCGTGACGACACCGTGGATGCGGTCGTCGTCGGCGACCACGATCAGCGGCGTGTGCAGCCGGGCCATCAGCGCGGCGCACTCCAGCACGGTCGCGTCCCCGGACACCATCGGCAGCTCGTACCGCTTCTCCCTGGGCGGCAGGACTTCCTTCACCGACCGGTCGGACAGCCGGCGAACACACACGTCCGCGCCACCCTGCTCGTCGTAGACCCGCGCCAACGACGGGTCCTCCTGCACATAACCCGGCACGCCGAACCGCAACACCTGCGAGCCGGGCAGCACCGTCACCGGGCTCCCGTCGTCGTCGACCACGACCACGCCGGGCCGCTGCTGTTCGGCGATCAGCCGGGCGGCGACCAGCGCGTTGTCGCTCAACCGGACGAGTGGGTAATCCTGGGCGAGATCACGAGCACGCATGGTGAACACCCCTGGTGAGAGTTCCTGTGGCCACGGTCACAGAGTGCGCTAGCATCGGGCTGTCGGCCGTGCGAAGCACACGAGGTATGCGCTCATGTCCGGACTGGTAATCGCATCCCTGCTGATCGCGGGGTTCGTGGTGGCCGCGCTGGTGCTCCGCGCGGTCGAGCGCCACTGACCCGGAAGGCCTTCTCGGGCGTCACCGGCCGGCCTCGCGCATGTCGTCTCCTGGTCGTGGGCGTGACGTCGTCCGTCGCCGACCAGGCTTCCCGGCACACCGCGCATCACCCTACCCGCCACCACGGGTACCCGCAGTCCGCTGGTGAGGGCCGGACGGGTGACGTCGGGTCGGTGGGATAACGCCCGGGGTAGCGGTCGCGACACGTGGAGACACGTACCGCTCACTCGAAAGAGGGCACATGACACCGAGAAGGCGAAGACTCGTACCGGTCGTGGCGTTGATCGCGGGTTTGTGTTCCTGGACGCCGCAGGCCGCGGCCGAGCCGGCCCCGACGACCCCGACGACCGCCGGTTTCGCGGAACTGTCGGCGGAGTACAGCGAAGCCGCCGTGGCGCAGGAACCATTGCTCGGCGAGCTGTTGCACGGGCTCGGCCTGCGGTACCTCAACCAGCTCGACCCCGCCAAGGTGTACGGCATCGACCGGACCACCAAGCAGATCACGGTGGAGGACCCGGCCGGCGAGGTCGGCACCGCGGGCGTCTTCTTCGGCCTGGGCAGCGTCGTCTCCACCATCCGGGCCGCGGGCGGCGACATCGTCGGCCAGGGCAAGACCGTCGTCACCTGCCCGCTCGGCGCGCAGACCGCCGCCGTCAGCGGGTTCATGGCCTCGACGGTGTCCCGTGACCCCATCGCCGGCATCCGCAACGGGTTCATCTTCGCGGACAACTTCCTGACCACCGGCGCCCAGGTGGACTTCCGCATCCTCAAAGCCGCCGGCGGCGCCCGCAACCCGATCAACCGCACGGCCATGGAGACCACGCACACCGGTTCGTGCGGTGGTGAGGTCAAGGTGCAGAACGTCGTCGCCACCTGGCCGCCGCTGCGAGTCGACCTGGCCGTGGACGACACCGGCTCCATGGGCAACGAACTCGCCGGCGTGAAGGCCGCGTTGGCCGACTTCATCGGCTCCCGCGGCACCGACTACGACCAGGTGCAACGCGGCGTCTCCTACGAGCTGATCAGCTTCAAGGACAGCCCGTCGCTGCGACTGGCCAACACCGAGGACACCGCCGCCGCCATCGCCGCGGTCAACACCCTGTCCGCCGGCGGGGGCGGCGACTGCCCCGAGGACTCCCTGGGCGCGGTGAACATGGCCCTGGACCGGCTGGCCGCCGACGAGGACAGCGCCGGCGAGATCGTCCTGGTCACCGACGCCTCACCGCACAGCGGCGACATCAGCTCCGCCGTCGCGCGGGCGCGCAGCCTGGGCGTGCCGATCCACGTGATGCTCTCGGGTGACTGCGTCGCCGCCAGCCTCGGCACCACGGCGGCCACACCGTCCGCCCGGGTCGTCTTCGAACAACTGGCCAGGGAAACCGGCGGCCTGTACTTCTTCCGCCCCAACGGCACGGCCGCCGACTACGCCGACATCCTCCGGCAGATCTTCGAGGAAGCCGTGAGCCCCGGCGACGTCATCGCGCCCACCGTCACCGTGACCGCCACCCCGACCGACATCTGGCCGCCCAACCACCGCATGGTCCAGATCGACACCCGGGTCACCGCGACCGACGACACCGACCCGGCCCCGTCCGTCAAGCTGGTCGGCGTCACCAGCACCGAACCCGACGACGGCCAGGGCGACGGCACCACCGCCGACGACGTCGAGGTCACCGAGGACGGCCGGATCTTCGTGCGGGCCGAACGCAGCGGCACCGGTGGTGGCCGCATGTACACGGTCACCTACCAGGCCACCGACAAGGCCGGCAACACCGGCTACGGCTCCGTCGACATCACCGTCCACCACAACCGTTGAACGGGGGTGGCCCGGTGCACACCCGCGCCGGGCCACCCAGGCGCTCGTCCACGGTTGTCGGTTGACCCGAACACCCGGCCCTGCCAACACTTGCGGCGCCCAGCCCGCACCAACCCGCAGGGACGCACATGCCACTCGACACCGACCGCCGTTTCCTCCTCGCCGGCACCACCTACACGTGGGACGTCGAACCCCAGTCCTGGACCTGCCACGAGGACCGCCTCACCGCGACCGCGGCCGGACACACCGACATCTTCCGCAGCCCTTTCGGCTGGACCACCAAGACCAACGCCGCCCGCGCCCTCGCCACCCCACCCACCGGCGACTGGCAACTCCAAGCCCGCCTCCAGGTGGACTTCCACGCCGACTGGGACGCCGGCTCCCTGTTCATCTGGTCCAACGACGACACCTGGGCCAAGCTCAACTACGAACTGGCACCCGGCGGCACCCCCAGCGTGTTCTCCGTCGTCACCCGCAACGGCCGCTCCGACGACGCAGTCGGCCCGGCCGTCGCCGCCGACGGCTTGTGGCTGCGCATCAGCAGCCTGGACAGCGCCTACGCCTTCCACTGCTCGGCCGACGGCAACACCTGGCACCTCATCCGCCAATTCAGCCTCGACTCCACCCACCCGGTGCGCGTAGGGCTGGAGGTCCAGTCCCCCATCGGCGACGGCTGCGAAGTCGTCTTCGACAACACAACCCTGACCCCAACCCGCCTCGCACACCTCTTCGACGGCCGCTGACACCACGTCCCTTCAAACGCCACATCTCGTCGCTGCCCGCAACTCTGCGGTCCGCGTTCGGCCGGGCGGGGCTACGTTTGCCTCCATCGCAAGTCCGACAGCCGTGAGCGGTGGAGTGGAACAACAGGACGCGGTCCCGTCCAGGGCCGGCAGCACTTCCAACGCTTTGCCCGGCGTTGTCCACGGTCCCGTGGTGCAGGCGGGGAACATCTACGGCGATGTGCACCTCTACCACCAAGCCGCTCCCCCACCCGCATGGTCCAGTTCGCCGGCCGACCACCCCTCGTCCGGGCTGGGGCCCGAGGTCGACGTGGGCGATACCGCCTACCTCGTGCACGACCGGCCCTCGGAGGCTCGCCCGACCGGTGACGGTGGCGCGGTGGTGCGTCAGGCCCGGTGCCTGCGGCTCAACCCCCGCGGCGGGTTCGGGTGGTTGCGCCGGGTCGAAGTCAGGGAGTCGACGCCGCTCGCCCGCCGAGCGCGGCAGGCGCTGGCCGCCGAACACGAACTGCTGGTCGAACTGGCAGGCGTACCGGGACTGCCGGCGGTCCTCCAGTTCGCCGAGGGACCCGGGGACGTCACCACGCTGGTGACCGCGTGGCCGGAGACCCGGTCGCACCGGCCCTGTGATCCGCTCGACGTGCTCCTCCCCGGTGCACCGGTGCGCGACCCCGGCGTGCCGGCCCGGGTGTGCCACGCCCTGGCCGGGCTCTGCACGACGCTCGCCGCCCTGCACGCCCGTCGAACCACGCACGGCGCGCTCACCCCGGCGAGGCTGCTGATGCTCGACGACGGCACGCTCCAACTACGGGACCTCGCGCGGACCGAGTTGGAGCCGCCCGAGTACCCGGCCCCCGAACAGCTCGCGCGCGGCGCCGGCGGGCCGTGGACGGACGTCCACCAGGTCGGCGCCATCGCCTACCACCTGATCACCGGCCGCCAACCGAGTCCGCGCGCCCCGCTGCCGGTCCGGGCGTGGGTGCCCGAGGTGCCCGCCGACCTCGCCGACACGGTCGACGCGGCCTTGGTCCCCACACCCACCGAGCGCCCGGACGCGGCGACGCTCGGAGCGCGGCTGCGCGCCCTCGCACGTCCCGTCCGCTGAAGGAGCATGGTGCGTTCCGTCCAGTTGCCCCTCAACGGGGTCATCCACCTCGTCGCCTCCGCCGAGGACGACCACCGGCTGCGGGAGAAGACGCGCAACCACCCCGGTCTGCCGCAGAGCGTCGAACAGGTGGTGGCCGAGCTGTCCGCCGCCCGCGAGGGCGTGCCGGCGACGGTCGACGAACCCAACCGGTCCAACGGGCGGCGCACGCTCCTGGTGCACGGGTCGGCGTGGTTCGCCCGCCTGGAGCCCACCAAATCCGGTCGCGGGTACATGGTCAGGTGGGTCGACCCGTTGCGGATCAGGGACCACCACCGGCTCGCGCGGCACTTCCTGTCCCTGCACGCGGTGGGCTGGCGACGCGTGGACACCCTCCGCGGCCTGGACGAGCGCGCGAACTCCTTCTGGCCGCACATCGAGCACCAGTGGGACCGGCTCGTGCGGCGGGTGGCCGACGCCTCCGCGTCGCCCGCGCTCCTGCCCGCGCACGCGGCGTTCCTCGACACCGTGGAACGGGTCGTCGACGCGGCCGAGCGGATCGAGGTGACGGCGGCGCGGAGCGAGCAACCCCATCCCTACCGGGAAGTCTCACCGGTCGGCGAGCAGCGGCAGGGGACGCACGCGGTGTACGGCTTCACGATGGCGGGCACGGGGATGCCGGACGAGGGTGCGTTCGTGCAGGTGAAGGGCTATGACGAGCACCGCGGCCAGGTGGTGCGCACGGACGGGCGGCTGGTGACGGTCCGGTTCGACGAAGCCGTGGACTGGAAGCTGCTGCCGAAGACCGGCGAGTTGGAGACGACCACGAGCACCGTGGTGTTCAAGAAGCAGCGGGAGGCGATCACGACCCTGCGGAACCGGCGTGCGCGCAACCCGCACCTGCTGACGACCTTGGTCGACGCCCGCACCCGGCCGCTCACCGAGGCTGCCGACACCCCGACCGAGGACCTCGACCCCGACCAACTCCGGGCGTTCCAGCGCGCACTGGCCGTCGAGGACCTGATGCTGGTGCTCGGACCGCCGGGCACCGGCAAGACCCGGGTGATCAGCCAGGTCGCCGACGCGGCGGCGCGCGGTGACGGGTGGAGGCGACCTCCGCAGCGGGTGCTCGTCACCTCGCACTCCAACCGGGCCGTGGACAACATCCTGCCCCGGCTGTCACCGGACCTCGTGGTGCTGCGCGTGGGCAACCCGGGCATGGTGACCGAAGAGGGCCGCCCTTACCTGCTGGACGAGCAGGCACGGCAGTTGCGCGGGCAGATCCTCGCGGGCGTCGACCACGGTCTGCGCGAGTTCGCCGACCTGGAGGTCGCCCGCAAGTGGGCCGACGAGTTGGCCGACCGGGTGAACACGCTGCTGGCCGCGTACGCCGAGCTGGACGGGGCCGAGGCCGCCCTGGCGGCGGCTCGGCGGGCGGTCGGAGGTGCCGCCCAGGTCGCGGTGGACGAGTTGACGGCCACTGTGGACGACGTCGACCGGCGATTGGCACAGGCGCACAAGCGGATCGGGCGGGCCACGCGGCTGGTCCGGTTCCCGCTGCTCGGCTGGTGGGCGCGACGGCGCTTGACCACACTCCGGTCGCGGGTCGATGTGCTCTACGCGTCTCGGCAGGAGCACGCCGAGGGACTGCGCCGCGCCCGGCAGCACTTGGAGGCCGTCACCGAGCAGGCGCCGGTGGTGCGGCACGCGGTCTCGGTGATGGCCGAGCGGCGCGAACAGGCGGAGAAGGCACGACAGTCCGCGCTGGTCGCCGCGCACGCGTCCCGCGCCGCGGTCGGTGGTGCCGAACCGCCACCACTGGTCCGCGACACCACCGACGCCGTGACGACCCGGCAGGACCTCACCGCTCTGGTGTCCTGGTTCGACGCGCGACTGCCCGTGCTGCAAGCCCGTGCGCGCCTGCTCGGCGAGTGGCGCCACGAGGTGTCGGGTGCCACCACCCAACTGCACCCGGAACTCGTCCGCTACGCCCACGTCATCGCGGCCACCACGGTCGGCACGGCGTCCCGCCCGGAGTTGTCGGACGTGGCGTTCGACCTGGCGATCGTCGACGAGGCCGGGCAGATCGGCACGGCGGACCTGTTGGTGCCGCTGGTGCGGGCGCGACGGGCGGTGCTCGTCGGCGACCCGCGGCAGTTGCCGCCGTTCCTGGACTCCGAGGTCGAGGACTGGGGTCGGGACGAGGGTGATCCGCGCATCCGCGCACTGCTCGCGCAGAGCGCGTTGGAACTGCTGGTTAACCGGCTTCCCGGCACGAACGTCGTCCCGCTGCGGTGGCAGCGCCGGATGCCCGCGGTGGTCGCCGAGTTCAGCTCGCGGGTGTTCTACCAGGGCAACCTGCGCACCGCCGGCACGCGCGTGCACGACGACGACCTCTTCGGCAGCCCGCTGGTGTTCGTCGACACCGCGCAACTGCCCGCGCACCGGCGGCGGGAAAGGGCCGCCCGGCTGCGGGACCACCGGCAGCAGGGCTACGACAACCCGGCCGAGGCGCTGCTGCTGTCGAGGCTGGCGGCGCACTACCACGCGGCGGGCCGGGAATGGGCGGTGATCGTGCCCTACACCGCCCAGGTCAGGGCGGTCACCCAGGCGATCGTGGAGCTGATCGGCAACGAGGCCGCGGTGCGGCTCAACGTGGGTTCGGTCGACTCGTTCCAGGGCGGCGAGCGCCAGGTGGTGCTCTACGGCTTCACCCGCAGCAACCCCCACGGCAACGTGGGGTTCCTCCGGGAACTGCGGCGCGCCAACGTCGCGTTCACCCGGGCCAAGGACCAGCTCGTGCTGGTCGGCGACATGACCACCTTGACGAGGTCCCGGGACGCCGGGTTCCGCGACCTGGCCCTGGCACTGCGCGACCACGTGGCGGCGGCGGGCGAGATCAGGCGGTACGAGGAAGTCCTCGACCGGATCGGCGGGCGATGAGCACCAGGACCAAGCTGTTCCCCTACCCCGAGCAGCGGGCGTTGGAAGACGCCGCGTTCGAACGGGAAGTCGTCCCGACCCGCATCCACTCCCTGCTCCTGCCGGTGTGGAAGGTGACCGTGCAGGCCACCGTGGTCGTCGCCGAGGACTACGACCTCATCGACCGCTACCTCTCGCGCGGCATCGCCGAAGCGGGGCTGTCGACGACGGCCGAGCTGGCGGGGTTCTTCTCGCTCGAACCGGCGCTGGTGGACCGGGCGCTGCGCGCGTTGGAGGCGGTGGGCCACCTCGGGATCACCGAGGGGCGCTGGTGGCTCACCGACATCGGCCTGCGGTCCGTGCGGGAGGGAAAGCGCTACGAGGTGGTCAACGAGGACCGCCGCGAACTGTACTTCGACGGCTTCGGCAGCCGGCCACTGCCGAAGTTCTGCTACGACCCGACCAAGGTCACCCTGCTGCCGCCGGACGACCTGCCGACCGGCTTCCACGGCCTGTTCACCCGCTGGAGCTTCGACCCGGCCGCCCTGCCCGCGCTGTCCGCCCACCCCGACCGGGCCAGGCTCAACCTGCCGGAGCGGATCGACAACCCCCGCCCGCTCGGCCCGCCCGAACTCGGCTACCTGCCGCTGATCGTGGTGCGCGGGGCGTCGCGCTCCGGCCGGCACCGGTACCTGGCGTACAGCCAGGCGTCGGGCGAGGCGGACCCGGACCTGGGCGCGCTCGTCGAGTCGACACCCGACATCGCCCGCAGCCTGGAGCACGAGCAGCGCGCCGCGAACCCGGAGCACGAGGAGCAGCGGGCCCGGGACTGGATCGCTCGGAACGGCCTCACCAACCACCGCGTGGCCCGATTGCCGAACGGCCTGCTGCGCGTCGTGCTGCCGGCTCGCAGCTTCGGTCCCGACGGGCCGCTGCCGCTGTACCAGCTCGGGTCGTTCGTGGTGCGGGGCAACGGGTTCTTCCAGCCGTGGTCCGACGATGCCCGGCTGCGCCAGCGCGCTCTGCTCAGCCGCACCCGTTCGCTGCTGGCCGCACGCTCCCGAGCGGACGCCGGGCAGGTGTGGGCGCGGGTAGAACGAGTCGCTCGTCAGCTGGAGATCCCGGGGTTGGACCGGGCCAAGCTGCGCGACTTGGCCGTCCGGTCGGGTGCGGAGGCGCTGGTCGTTCAGCTGGAGGAGCTGGACCGCGACGCTCGGGGCAGCCACGGCGCGACCTCGTGACGGGCTTGTCGATGCCCGAAGGGGCGGTGAAGTGCGCCCTCACGGGCGTGTGGACGGCGTTGAAGTGCCGAACGGGCGAATCGCATGCTGTGCCGGTGCGGGCACACGGGCGCGAGCCGGACGGGCCACGGGAGCAGGCGACCACCGCGGTGCGACCCGACGTGACCGGACTCTTCCGCCTCCAGCGCTCGGCCGGCAACCGGGCCGCCACCCGGCTCGTGGCCCGGGTGCAGCGCCAGCACCTGGACCTGCCGACCGGGGCGGTGGGCGCGGTGTCCGGTCCGGGTGCGAACCGGGTGGAGAACGTCCTCGTGGTGCTGGACCGGTTGCACGCCCTGTGGAGCATCAGCACCGACGACTACCACGACGAGCGCACGGGCATCGCCGGGACCGCCCCCGGCCAGAGCGTCGACAGCACCCGTCTCGCCCGCACCATCGCCGCGATCAGCCGCAACGAGCAACCGACCCTGGCGCCCGCGGTCGCCGAGCACTTCCTCAACCTCCGGCTGTCCGCCCCGATCGGCCCCGGCCTGCCGAACACGGCGGCGGACATCACGGCGTTGCAAGGCTACTTCCGCGCACGGGGAGCGCTGACTCCCGCGATGCTCGGTGCGGAGCACGTCACCCGCGACGGCACCAACCTCGACTCGATCCCGGACACCCGCCGGGCGCTGGTCGAGGTCAAGCGGGCGATCGCGCGCGGCATCCTCGGCTGGCAGCCGGTGCACCCCGTCGAGAGCGAACACGGCGGCGACCGCTTCGGCGGGCAGACGTTCCGCTTCACCCGCCCACCGCACGCGATCGACCGGCGCAACGCCGAGTTCGGCCAGTACTCGATCTTCGTGCCACGCGGCGCGGGACCGGCCAACAACGTGCGGTTGCACTTCTCCGCGGGTGGCGTGCTCGGCGATTCGGGGACCAACGCCGTGCTGCAACACGGATTGCGCAGCGCGTCCGACGGCTCGGGCTGGATCACCATCGCCGTCCCCGGGATCGACAACACCACCGGGAACGTCATCACCGCCGGCGAGATCCAGGCGTGCCTGCAACGGATCGGCCGACCGACCACGATCGACGCGTTCCTGCTGACCGCGCACAGCCGGGGCGTGCTGAGCCTGGCCGCCACCCTCAACTCCGGCTCGGTCGCGGGTTCGCTGGTGCGCCAAGTGGTCCTCTACGACGAGACGGCCGGCGCGGCCGACGCGATCCGCAGGGCGGGCATCCCCGCTTCCCGGGTGACCATGTACGCGGTGAACTCGTCCAAGGACGCCGGACGTGGCACGCGCACGGTCGACTTGCGCGCGATCGGCCCGGAACTGCGTGCCATCGGCTTCCTGCGGATCATCGAGAGCGCCCGTGCGACCCGTCCGGACGTGGTGGTGCCCCCGTACATCCAGTCGCAGTTGATCAGGTTGGCACCGCTGGGCAGCTTCAGCACCCGAACCCCGACACCGCCGGGCAAGCACAGCATCGTGGAGTTCTGCCGGGCCAACCGCACCGCGCTGCGCGCCATCGCGAACCCGTCCGATGTCCGCCACGGCCTCCAGTACTTCATAGAGGAACACGACCTCGCCCGCTTCGGACCGCGCGCGGACCGGCACGGCCGGGCGTTGCCACCTGGCCGGATGATCGACCCGGGTATCTACTCGCACCACCTGTTCGTCACCGAACTCGCCCACGAGGCAACGGACTAGTCCGCCTTTGAGTCCACAGTGGACACTGAGCGTGCCGGGCGAACACCCGGGGAGGGGCGGCGGATGAGCCATTCCGCGACCGCCAGGTTGATCAGCCAGCCGGCGAGCATCAGCACCGCTTCGGTCAGCGGACCCGGGGTGCCGACAGCCAGTGCCCACGGCGCGTTGGTGAGGACCTGTGTGCCGGCGCCCATGCCGACCGCGTAGCCGCGCACCATCCACGCGCGGTGGCGGGCGAAGTCGCGGCGGCGGATCGCGGCGAAGCCGAGCACGAGGAACACCAGCCAGGCCGTGCCGAACACGAGCCGGAACCCGGTCAGCAGGTCACTGATCTCCGGGCGGTGCTGGAACAGGGCCAGCCACAGGCCCGACAGCGCCCCGCCGAGCCCGGACAGGACCACCAGCCGTCCCGCCACCCGGTGCCAACCGGATCTCCGCAGCCGTGGCGCGAACTGGAACGCACCGAGGAGGGCGAACACGGTCACGGTGACGATGTGCGCCACCAAAGGGCCTGGCGCGGCGGAGTAGTACGGCTCGCCGGGGAGTCGCGGGCCGCCGCCGATCTCGACCAGGCGGAGGGCGCCGGCGATGACCGGGACGAGGCTGAGTGCGACCAGGCCGGCCGGTGCCCAGGCGCGGTGGCGCAGCGTTGTCGTCGTCATGACCCGATCGTGGCTGCGGCGGTGGTCCCGGTTCATCGGAAGAAGAGCCGCGATCGGCGGCCGGAAGACCGGCGTTCGGGTCGTACTTTCGGCCACCGGCACCCGGGTCGTGCTTTCGGCTACCGGCGGCCGACCCGGCCGGTTTCGTAGGCCCAGGCCGCGATCTCCACGCGGTTCCGGACGCCGAGCTTGGTCATCAGGCTGGTGATGTGGGACTTGACCGTGCTGAGCGTGATGTGGAGCTGGAGGGCGATCTCGCTGTTGGTGCTACCGGCGGCCACCGCGGCGAGGACCTGCTCCTCCCGTTCGGTCAGGGGTTCGACGGGCTGGGCCGGCGGCGTGGGCGGTCCGGCGGCGGCGAACGCTCCGAGCAGGCGGGCGGTGACGCTGGGCGCGATCAGGGCCTCGCCGTTCGCGGCGGCGTGCACGGCCTGGGCCAGCAGGGCGGGGCCGGCGTCCTTGAGCAGGAAACCCTTGGCACCCGCGCGCAGTGCCGCGTAGACCAGTTCGTCCAGGTCGAAGGTGGTGATCACGACGACCGCCAGCGGGTCGGGGACGCCCGGCCCGGCGAGCGCGCGGGTGGCCTCGATGCCGTCGACCAGGGGCATCCGGATGTCGAACAGGCAGACGTCCGGGCGCAGTTCCCGGGCCAGCTCGACCGCGCGTTTCCCGTCTGCCGCCGCGCCGACCACCTCGATGTCCGGTTGGGCGTCGAGGATCATCGTCAGGCCGGTGCGGATGATCTCCTGGTCGTCGGCCACGAGCACGGTGACGCTCATGCGGTCGTCCTGACCAGCGGGAGCACGGCGGTCACGGTCCAGCCGCGCTCGGGGTCCGGACCCGCTTCGCAGGAGCCGCCGAGCAGGTGGGCGCGCTCGACCATGCCGATCAGCCCGTGCCCGCGTGATGTCGGCTGGGTGGAGTGCTCGCCGTCGTCGGTCACGCGCAGGCGCACCGCGCTGTCGTCGACTTCGACCCGGACCGCGATCCGGGAGGCGTTGCGGGCGTGGCGTCGGGCGTTGGTGACCGATTCCTGGGCGAGCCGGTAGGTGGTGGACCTGACGGACGGGGGCAGGTCTTCGACGTCTCCGACCACTTCGACGTCCACCTTCGGGCCGAACAGCGGTCGGCTGGCGAGCTGTTCGACGTCTGCCAGGGACGGATTCGGTATCAGGTCGAGCGGCTCGCCCTGGCGCAGCACGCGGACCATGCTGCGCATCTCGGCCAGCGCCTTGGACGCTTCGGCCTCGATCACGCGCAGCGCGTCAACGGCCGCCTCGGGGTGCGTGGCTGCGGTGGCGATCCCGGCTTGGGCGCGGATGGCCATCGCCGAGACGTGGTGGGCCACGGTGTCGTGCAGGTCGCGGGCCAGGCGTTCCCGTTCCAGCAGCTTGACCTGGTCGAGTTCCCGCAGCCGCGCCCGGACCCGGAACCGCAGCGCAACGGCCAGGGTCACCACCGTCGACAGGATGATCAGGCCGGCGATGGTGTCGGTGAAGGTCGAGGTGCCCATGGCCAGTGACGAGCCCACGGCGACCAGCACCAACCCCGAGCCGAGCACGACCTCGCGGCCCGATCCCCAGCGGAACAGCGCGAACGGCAGAAGCAGCAGGTAGACGATCGTGTGCAGTTCGGGTTCATGGCGGGTCACCACCGGGGTCAGGGCGGAGACACCGAAGGCGATCCCGACCATCAGCAAGGGCCGGGACCGCCGCCACCGCAACGTCGGCAGCAATGCCATGGTCACTGCTAGTGACACGACCGGTGAACGCAGGTCGTTCCTCACCGCGACTTCCAGCACCGCGAGGGCCGCGAGCACGCCGATGAGGACCCAGTCCCACCAGGCGTTCATGGGTGCTCGGGGGGGCGCGCGGCTCGTGCCACACGGAGCGGAGGAACTCGTTCACCGGCTCATGGTAGGTGCGCCCGGGGCGGGGCATATCAGCCGGAAGTACAGTCCGGAGTCACTTCAGGTGCCGGGCGAAGAACCGGCCTGCGTCGTCCCCCTCGAAGCTCGGGACGCCGGTGTGTCCGCCCATGTTGGCGTGCAGG
>NZ_JAPSLK010000011.1:0-184575 GCF_031180885.1 Saccharothrix sp. | reverse complement strand
CCCGGGGCGGGGCATATCAGCCGGAAGTACAGTCCGGAGTCACTTCAGGTGCCGGGCGAAGAACCGGCCTGCGTCGTCCCCCTCGAAGCTCGGGACGCCGGTGTGTCCGCCCATGTTGGCGTGCAGGCCACACAACGAGAAAGGCCTCGACAGCCCGCTCCGTTGCTCCGAAGACAAGGCAACCTCCCAGCGCCCTGCGGCGTTCGCGCGCGGTTCCTCATCCGGTCCACGGGAAACACCGCAACTGTGCGGTAACAGCGTTGCGAGTCGGCACGACTTACGCGAAGAGGGTGATGATCACCCAAGCGTTTCCCGGGAGGACGAAGTGCGGAAGCTCGCCGTTGAGATCGACCACAGGACGAAGCTCGTCATCCGAGTGCTCACCCAAGTGTGCCTCGGAGCACTCATCGTCTTCTACACCGTCGCCGTTTTCATGAACCGCGAACTCGGCCTCCTCGACAAAGTCGAACGACCGCTGATCCTCACCGCCCTCCTCCTGATCATCATGATCCTCACCAGGATCGAGCACCGCTTACCCGGCGACGACGCCACCGAAGTCACCGTCTACGCCGACCGCACCAGCTTCTACGAAGCCACCCGCAAAGCCATCGAAAACGCCCAGCGCCGGGTCTACGTGACCTACTTCCGCACCAAAAGCCCCACCGAACTCGACGAAGCCGTCCAACGACACTTCAAAGCCTGTCGGAAGTGGGCCAACAGCTCCCCCGACCACGCATTCCGCCGCATCCTGATCAATTCCGACAACCCGTCGATGGCCGACTACCTCCACAGCGAACTCGCCGAAGTCGTCCGCGCCCGAACCAACAAGCGCCACTACAACGTGCGACTGCTGGACAACGTTTCCCAGGACGCCGGCGCCATCAGCATGGGCATCTACGACGACGACCAGGTCTTCATCTCCTACGCCAGCGGCACCGACCGGATCGCGGGCATCCGCATCCGCAGCCGCGAGGTCGTGCGCGAGTGCTTCGACCACTACTACGACCACCTCTGGGCCGCCGCCACGGAAATCGACAAGCACGCGGCCAGCCGGCGAGCGAATTAGGGGTCCTCGACCGGGATGGTGTCCAACACCGACTCGGCGATCGACCACGCCGGCCGCTGGTAGGCCTCGGCCAGCGCGCGGAACACCTGCTCTGCGCGGATCGCCGGCCAACCCTCGGGCAGGTGTTCGGCGGGGAGTCGGGGGTCCTGGCGGACCAGTTGCAGCCATTCGGTGTGCAGCAACAACTGTCGGGCCAAGTCGTCCGGGGCGTCGGGCAACGGCCGATCACGGTCCCAGCGGTGGAGGAAGGTGTGGTAGCGGGACGCGATGGCGGGGATGTCGAAGGCCGTGTGGACGATCTGGTCGGCTTCGGTGGGCTTGGCGGTCCGCGCGAGAAAGACCTTGAGGTGTTCGGTCAGGTTCAGGTCGTCGACCAGGTGAGGCACGTCGACGACCCCGGGTGCGACCCACAGGCCGTTCTGGAGTGGACCGAAACCGCCCCACACCAACCGTGAACGCAGGTCGTGCCGCTGACTCCGCCAGGACTCGGGCACCGAGAACCCCACCATCGTCCACGTGCCGTCCCAGTCGTCGTTCACGACCCCGCTGCGCCACACCCGGTGTTCGCCGTCCTCCAGCACGGCCGCCGAGCGCGCGGTCAGGCCGAAGTACATCCGCCGGCCGTGGCGGTGCCGCGCCAGCAGGTCCCGCTTGACCATGCGGGTCAGCGTCGACCGGACGGCCTCCTCGGACACCCCGACCCGCGCGAACACGTCGATCACGCTGCCGGAGAACACCGCGACACCCCGGTTGAGCACGTAGACGCCCAGGAAGCTGAGCATCAACGACTGCGGCCTGACCTGCGCGTCCTGAGTCGACGGATCGCCCTGTGGGATCACCGGACGAGCGTAACCCGCGCCCTCGGCGCACCTGATGTTGGGCAGATTCTTGACGACCGACACGCATCAGCCTAACTTCAAAGCCGACCGAGGGAAGGGTCTGACGATGGATCTGACGGGCAAGGTCGCGGTGGTCACCGGTGGTGGACGGGGGCTCGGGTTCGCCTACGCCACCGCTCTTGCCCGCTCAGGCGCGTCGGTGGTGGTCAACGACGCCGACGAGCAGGCAGCCAAGGAAGCCGTCGACACCATCACGGCGGCGGGTGGCACCGCAGTGGCCGAGGTCGGCGCGGTGGGGCCGAGTGAGGTGGCGGACCGCCTGGTCGGGCGGGCGGTCGAGGAGTTCGGCCGGCTGGATGTGATGGTGACCAACGCGGGTGTCCTGCGCGACCGGGTCCTGTGGAAGATGACCGACGACGACTTCGACACCGTCATCGACGTCCACCTGCGCGGGACCTTCACCTGCGTCCGGGCCGCCGTAAGGCAGATGCGTGCACAAGGCGGCGGAGGCAGCATCGTCGTCATCGGCTCTCCGGCCGGACAACGGGGCAACTTCGGGCAGACCAACTACTCCGCGGCCAAGGCGGCCATCGTCGGCATGGTGCGCACGTGGGCGTTGGAGTGCGCCAAAGCCGGCATCGCGGTCAACGCCGTCATCCCGATCGCGGCCACCGCGATGACCAAGACCATCCCCGCGTTCGCCCCCTTCATCGAAGAGGCCGAGCAGCGCGGCGAACCCTTCCCGAAGTGGCTGCGCCAAGGCGAAGGGTTCGGCACACCCGAAGACGTCGCCGGACTGCTGGTCTTCCTGGCCTCCGACGCGGCGCGCGGGATCACCGGCCAGGCCATCGGCATCGGCGGGGACAAGCTCTCGCTCTGGTCGCACCCCCAGGAAATCAGCACCGCCTACCGCGACGGCGGCTGGGACGCGGACGCCATCGCGGCAACCTGGTCCACATCGGTCGGACGACGCCCAGAGACCTACGGCATCCCCGAGGCGACGCCATGAACATCGACGACCTGGTGGCCATCGACGTCCACACCCACGCCGAGATCTCCGCCGACGGCCACCCCGCCCTGCCCCAAAACCTGCTCGCCGCCTCGGAGAAGTACTTCAAGGCACACGGCCACCGCCTGCCCACGATCCCGGAAACCGCCGCGTACTACCGAGAACGCCGAATGGCCGCCGTGGTGTTCACCGTCGACGCCGAGCACGCCACCGGCCACCCGCCCATCTCCAACGAAGAAGTCGCGCAGGCCTGCGCGGAGCACGCCGACACGCTCATCCCGTTCGCCAGCGTCGACCCCTGGCGCGGACGGGCCGGCGCGCGGGCCGCACGACGACTCGTGACGGAGTACGGCGTCCGCGGCTTCAAGTTCCACCCGAGCCTCCAGGGGTTCTCGCCCGACGACCGCCTCGCCTACCCGCTCTACGAGGTGATCGAGGAACTCGGCGTGCCCGCTCTGTTCCACACCGGCCAGACCGGCATCGGGGCGGGAGTGGCGGGCGGTGGCGGGGTTCGGTTGAAGTACTCCAACCCGATGCTGGTCGACGACGTCGCGGTGGACTTCCCGGAACTGCGGATCATCCTGGCCCACCCGTCGTTCCCGTGGCAGGACGAAGCGCTCGCGGTCGCCACGCACAAACCGCACGTCCACATCGACCTGTCCGGCTGGTCCCCCAAGTACTTCCCGCCACAACTCGTCCGCTACGCCAACACCCTGTTGCAGGACAAGGTGTTGTTCGGCTCCGACCACCCGCTCATCACCGCCGACCGGTGGCTGGCCGACTTCGCGCAGCTCGACATCAAGCCCGAGGTCCGCCCGAAGATCCTCAAGGACAACGCAGCCCGCCTGTTGGGCCTGGTCAAGGACTGAAGGGGTGGTCATGCGCAACCAGGGCATCGGCTCGTGGACCGCGCGACGGGCCCGCAAGACCCCGGACAAGGTCGCGGTGGTCCACGAAGGCCACGAACTGACCTACCAGCAACTGCACGAACGAGTCCTCCGCCTCGCGCACGGCCTCCAAAGGTACGGTGTCGGCCGAGGCGACCGGGTCGCCTACCTCGGCCCCAACCACCCCGCCTTCCTGGAAACCCTGTTCGCCACCGGACTCCTCGGCGCGGTCTTCGTCCCGCTCAACACCAGGCTGGCCCCGGCCGAAGTGGCCCACATCCTCACCGACTCCGGAAGCGATGTCCTTGTACACGCTCCACAACAGGTATCCGTCGACCGACCGCCGCACACCGTCGCGCTCGACCCAGCCCCGGGCGAGACCTCGTACGAGGAGCTGATCGCGTCCGCCGAACCCGATCCGATCGACGAACCCGTCACCCTCGACGACCTCTGCCTGATCATGTACACCTCGGGCACAACCGGGCGACCCAAGGGCGCCATGCTCACCCACGGCAACCTCACCTGGAACACGGTCAACGTCCTCGTCGACATCGACCTGGCCGCCGACGAGGTGACCCTGGTCGTCGCGCCCCTGTTCCACACCGCCGGGCTGAACATGACCTGCCTGCCCACGCTCATCAAGGGCGGCACGGTCGTCCTCATGTCCGCCTTCGACCCCGTCGAAGTCCTCGACCAGGTTGAAAAACACCGCGTCACCTACATGTTCGGCGTGCCCACCATGTACAACGCGATCGCCGCCGCCCCGCGCTGGGACGAGGCGGACCTGTCCAGCCTGCGGCAGGTCATCTGCGGCGGCGCACCAGTGCCCGAGTCGACCATCCGCACCTACCAGCGGCGCGGCCTGTCGTTCAGCCAGGGCTACGGCATGACCGAGACCTCCCCCGGCGCCCTGTTCCTGACCAGGGACATGAGCGAGGCCAAGGCGGGCACGGCCGGTGTGCCGCACTTCTTCACCGACGTGCGCGTGGTCGGACCGGACCAGACCGACGTCGCGCCCGGCGAGAAGGGCGAGATCGTGGTCAGCGGCCCCAATGTCATGCAGGGCTACTGGCAGAACCCCTCCGAGACCGAGAAAGCGTTCAGCGACGACTGGTTCCACTCCGGTGACGTCGCCACCGCCGACGACGACGGCTACATCACCGTGGTCGACCGCCTCAAGGACGTGATCATCTCCGGCGGCGAGAACATCTACCCCGCCGAAGTGGAAAGCGCGCTCCACGAACACCCCGCGATCGCCGAGTGCACCGTGATCGGCGTCCCCGACGACCGGTGGGGCGAGGTGGCCCGGGCGGTCGTCACCGTCAAACCCGGCGCGGAGGCCAGCGGCCCGGAGGTGCTGGCGTTCCTGCGCGACCGGCTGGCCGGCTACAAGATCCCGAAATCCGTGGTGTTCGTGGACGAACTCCCGCAGAGCGCCACCGGCAAGCTGCTGAAGAAACTCGTGCGCGCCCGCTACGGCGCGAGCCGACCCGCAGGAGACGACACCGCATGGACAACACCGCAGACGGCCTCGACGGACTGAAAGCGCTCGCCGGCAGCGATCTAGGCCGCACCGAGTGGCTGGAGATCACCCAGGACCGGGTCAACCTCTTCGCCGACGCCACCGACGACCACCAGTGGATCCACGTGGACGTCGACAAAGCGGCCGACGGGCCGTTCGGCGGCACGATCGCCCACGGCTACCTCACGCTGTCGCTGATCATCCCGCTGTTCACCCGACTGCTCACGATCAACGGCATCCGCATGAGCGTCAACTACGGGCTCAACAAGGTCCGCTTCCCCGCGCCGGTGCCGGTCGGCGCGAAGATCCGGCTGCACGGCTTCGTCGCCGACGTCAGCGAGGTCAAGGGCGACGGCGTGGAAATGCTCATCGACTTCACCATCGAGATCGACGGCAGCGACAAGCCCGCATGCGTCGCACAGGCGGTCCTCCGCCACTACACCTGAGGTCCATCCCCGCCCCCGCAGCGGAGGCAACCATGGCAACGACGCCGCCCGAACGGTCCATCCGCAGGATCGCGAGCACCAGTTTCATCGGCACCGCGATCGAGTGGTACGACTTCTTCATCTACGCCAACGCCGCCGCGTTGGTCTTCGGCACCCAGTTCTTCCCCCGCCTGTCCCCCGTGGCCGCCACGCTGGCCTCCCTGTCCACGTTCGCCGTGGGTTTCCTGGCCCGACCGCTGGGCAGTGTCCTCATGGGACACTTCGGCGACCGCGTCGGCCGCAAGTCGATGCTGGTCGCGTCCCTGCTGATCATGGGCGTGGCGACGATCCTCATCGGCCTGCTGCCCACCTACGCGCAGATCGGGGTGTGGGCACCGATCCTGTTGGTGGCACTGCGGTTCGTGCAGGGCCTCGGGGTCGGTGGCGAGTGGGGCGGCGCGGTCCTGGTCGCCGTGGAGCACGCGCCCGGGACGAAGCGGGGGTTCTACGGCAGCTTCCCGCAGATGGGCGTGCCGGCCGGGATCATCCTGTCGAACCTCGTGTTCCTCACCATGACCTCGGTGCTGGAGCCCGCGCAGTTCGCGTCCTGGGGCTGGCGGGTGCCGTTCCTGCTCAGCGCCGTCCTCATCGCGGTCGGCCTCTACATCCGCCTCCGGTTGGAGGAGTCGCCGCTGTTCGTGGCGTCCACGAAGGCGCGGATGCCGGTGGTGGAACTCTTCCGCGACCACTGGCGGCGGGTCGTCCTGGCGGGTCTGGCGTTCATGGCCGCGAACACCATCGGCTACATCACCCTCGTCTACGTCCTGTCCTACGCCACCGGCCCGCTGAAGATGTCGCGGAGCACCGTGCTGCTGCTCGTGTTGCTCGCCAGCGTCGTGCAGTTGGTGGCGACACCGGCGTTGTCCGCGCTGTCCGACCGACTGGGCCGCCGCAAGGTGTTCCTGGCCGGCGCGGTCCTGTCGACCCTCTGGTCGTTGCCGTTGTTCCTGCTGATCGACACCCGCAGTCCGGTGGCGGTGTTCGTCGGCCTGGTGGTGGCGGTGACGTTCCTGTCCGCGATGTACGGGCCGCAGGCGGCCATCGCGGCCGAGTTGTTCCCGACCAGGGTGCGCTACAGCGGCGCGTCCCTCGGGTACCAGTTCAGCGCGATCTTCGGCGGTGGGCTCGCGCCCCTGATCGCGACTTCGTTGTACGCCTCGACGGGCACGTCGGTGTCGACCGCGCTGTACCTGGCGGCGATCTGCGTGGTCAGCCTCGTCGCGACCGCGTTCGTGCCGGAGACCCATCGAGCTGAACTCTCCGAACCCAAGTCCTTGCCACCGCAGGAGGTTGCGAACCCATGACGTTCGCGCGCAACCATTGGTACGTGGCGGCCTACGGCCGCGAGATCGGACGGGAGCTGTTCGCCCGAACGATTTTGGGCGAGCCGCTGGTGTTCTACCGCAGCGAGGCGGGCGAGGTGGTGGCCCTGGCCGACCGATGCGTGCACCGGCGCTTCCCGCTCTCGGCGAGCAGGCTGGAGGGCGACACCATCGTCTGCGGCTACCACGGTTTCACCTACGACAAGACCGGTTCCTGCGTGTTCGTCCCCGGCCAGGAGCGGATTCCGCGCACCGCGCGGGTGGCGTCGTACCCGGTGGTGGAGCAGGATTCGTTCGTCTGGGTGTGGATCGGCGACCGCCAGGCCGACCCGGCCCTGATCCCCCGCGCACCGTGGCTCGCCGACCCCGCCTACACCACGGTCAGCGGGATGGAACCGTTGGCCGCCCGGTACGAACTGCTGGTCGACAACCTGATGGACCTCTCGCACGAGACGTACCTGCACGGCGGGTACATCGGCACACCCGAGGTCGCGAACACGCCGATCACCACGGAGGTCGACGAGGACAACGGGATCATCTACGTCAGCCGGCACATGGCCGACGCCGCCTGCCCGCCGTTCTACGCCAAGTCCACCGGGATCCAGGGCCGGATCACCCGCTGGCAGGACATCGAGTACCACCCGCCGTGCCTGTACCTGCTGCACAGCCGGGTCGCCCCGGTCGGCGTGCTGCCCGAGCCCGACGGCTCCGACCCGCACGGGTTCCACGTCGAGGTCGTCTACGCCATCACCCCGGAAACCGGGCACAGCACGCACGACTTCTGGGCCGTGGCCAGGGATTTCGCTTTGGACGACCAGGAGGTGTCGGACTTCCTGCGAGAAAGCAACCGGACCGTGGTGCTCCAGGACGTCACCGCGTTGGACGCCTTGGAACGCGTGATCCAGGCCGAACCGGCGGGCTACCAGGAGCTGTCCATCAACATCGACACCGGTGGTCTGGCGGCCCGACGCATCCTCCAGCGCATGGTCTCGGAACCCGCGCACACGGCATGAACGCCCCGGTCATCTACCGCATCCACTGGGAGCCCGGCTCCGACCTCCTGGTGGGCGTGTGCCACTGCGGCGCCGAGCGCGCCGCGGACGATCCCGTGGACCTGTGGACCTGGCTGCTCGCCCACCCGGAAGGCCACGAACCCCGATGATCGACGTCGTGGTGGCACGCAAGGAGATCATCGCCGACGGGGTGGTGCGGCTGACCCTGCACCACCCACACGGCGATCCACTCCCCATCTGGGAGCCCGGCGCACACGTGGACCTCCTCCTGGCGCCGGGCCTGGTCCGCCAGTACTCCCTGTGCGGCGACCCGGCGGACCGATCGATCTTCCAGGTGGCGGTCCTGCGCGAACCTGTCGGCCGTGGGGGTTCGCGATATGTGCACGAGACGCTCACCGAGGGCTCCACGGTGAGCGTTAACGGGCCACGTAACCACTTCCCGTTGGTGACGGCCGATCGCTACCTGTTCATCGCCGGTGGCATCGGCATCACCCCGATCGTGCCCATGATCGCGGCCGTCGCGGCCCGGGGCGTGCCGTGGCGCCTGCTGTACGGCGGCCGAACCCGTTCATCCATGGCGTTCGCCGAAGAACTGCGCGAGAACTACGGCGACCGGGTGATCTTGCGCCCCCAGGACGAGACCGGACTGCTCGACCTGGACTCGTTCCTGGCCGACGACACCGAGATCTACTGCTGCGGCCCGGAACCACTCCTCGCCGCCGTCGAACAACGCTCCCCCGCTCGCCTGCACGTCGAACGCTTCAAGGCGGTCGATGGCGAGCGGACGTCGTTCGAGGTGGAACTGAGGTCGGGTCGGACGCTGGTCGTGCCGGCGGACAGGTCGATCCTGGAGACGCTGGAGGACGCCGGGATCACCCCGCTGTCGTCGTGCCGGGAGGGCACCTGCGGCACGTGTGAAACCGGTGTGCTGGAAGGAGTTCCCGACCACCGGGACACCGTGCTGGACGACGCGGAGCGGGCCGCCGGAGACGTGATGATGATCTGCGTGTCGCGGTCGCGCGGCCCACGCCTGGTCCTCGACCTGTGACCGGCGGCGGGCGTGGGGTGCCGAGGCGACGGCACCCCACGCCGGTCGTCAGGACAGGATGAGCGTCAGGCCGTAGGCCGCCAGGATCGGGTTGACCTCCTGGTAGTAGGTCGTCCCGCCGGTGCGGCAATTGCCGGACCCGCCCGAGGTCACGCCCTGGGCCTGGTTGGCGCTGATCCACGAGCCGCCCGAGTCACCCGGCTCGGCGCAGACGTTGGTCCGGGTCAGGCCGTAGACGGTGCCCTGCGGGTAGTTGACCGTCTGGTTGCGCGCCAGGATCGTGCCGCACCACATGCCCGTGGTGGACCCGGAGCGGCAGATGCCCGAGCCGACCGCGGCCTGCGCGGAACCGCGGACGTAGTACCAGTAGCCGTTGTAGCCCTCGACGTAACCCCACAGGTTCACGCCCGGGTTCGTGCGCACCCAGCCGTAGTCGTAGTAGGGGAACGTCGACCCCGCGACGCTGCCGGTGACCGCGCCGTTGTGGTCGGACACCGTGTCGCCGGGACGTCCGCAGTGCCCGGCGGTGACGAAGCCGCCGTGGACGGTGAACCCGACCGAGCAGCGCCCGGCGAAGTTGATGTAGTACGGCCAGGCGCCCACGACGTCGGCCAGCGGTTCGGGGGAAGCGTTTTCCTCGACCACGCGGACGTGCTCGCGGCCCGCGCGGGCCCGGTCGACGAACTCCAGCGCCGCCGGGTCCACCTTGGCCTTGTTGACCGTGATGACGACGGTGTTGGTGCGCACGTCGACGTACCACCCGTTGACCGCCGCCGGGGCGCGGCGACCGGCCAGGGCGTCGATCCCGTTCTTGACGGCGTCCAACTCGGCCGCGCTGTGCGCGACCACCCGGGTGCGGACGTCCTTGTCGGACAACACCTTCGTCGGGTCGGTGGTCAACGCGACCAGCGCGCCGACCTCGGGGTCGAAGTAGCTGCCGGCGTAGGAGGCGCCGAGCGAGTCGCGGACCCGCTGCTCGACGCCGCGCGCCCGCTCCTCCCGCGCCAGGCGGTCGGTGGCCTGCGGCCCGGTGAGGCCCAGGTCGCGCTGGTAGGCCTTCCACAGGCCGATGCTGACCTTCGGCCCGGTCGAGCCGGCGGCCGACGGGGTCGAGGAGGTGTCCGCGACGGCGGGGTGCAGGGATGCGCCGACGACGCCCGCGGCCAGGGCCAGCGCCCCGGCCAATCGCAAAGCGGTTCGCTTCACCAATGGTCCTTTCCAACGTTTGCAGGAATGCCGGAATGGAACATGCGCAGCATGCCGTCGCCCAAATGCGGAAGAGGCGGCGGCCGACTCCCCGGCGCGATCCCGAAAAGGGCGGAGAACCTTTTCGGGATCGCTCCCGGGGCCGCCGACGCTACCGTGCCCGCCGCGCCCTCCACCAGCACCCTTTCGCCGCAACCAGGGGAATGGCGCCACCCGGTGACGTCGGAACCGATTCCAGACGAAATGGTATGACCGCTTATCGCGACGGCGAAGCCGACCAGGATTGCGACGAACGGGCGGCTATTGCGAACAACGACGCCCGGTCGACCGGCCCGATGTCGCGCGACACCCCTGCGGATTCCCGCACCGGCGCACACGAGCGGTGGAACGGGAATAGCGAGCAAGCCTCAGGAAAAGCGACGCATTGCCGTCACCCGAACTGCCGATGACAAAACGCCAATGGTCAGCAGTCCGTCACACCCGTGTGGGTCACGTGCGGCGCGGGTCGACCCGCCGAGTGCGTGACGGACAGGGCTCATGGGGCCTCGACCACCGCCGCCGACCACGTGAAGCCCGCCCCGGCACTCAACACCAGCGCCAGCTCACCCCGGTAAGCCGCCGACTCCGCCGCCACCGCCGCCAGGTTGGCCCCGAGGTCTCCCGCACCGAGGTGCCCGGTGACGTGCCCGAACCCCACCGCCTTCGCCGTGGTGAGGTCGGCCGGCAACGGTCGGTAGACGCCGTCCAGGGAACCTCGGTGCAGGCGCGGGAGGATGACCCGGGTCAACCGGGGATCGTCGGGCTCCACCTGCGCGTCGGCCAACGCCCCGGTCACCACCAGGCGGATCTTCTCCCGCTCCACCGCGCCGAACCGCCCCGGCGGCTCGGCGCGCGGGAACGCCTTCTTGGTCGCCCGCGCGTCCACCGCGGCCCGGCCGCCCGGCCAGTTGCCGCCCCGCGACGGCGTCCCAGACCAGGTCGTTCTCGGCCAGCCGCGCGCCCAAACCCTGATCGATGATGCCGGGAGCGACGGCGTTGACCGTGATCCCGGTCCCCGCGAACTCCGCCGCGCAGACCTTGGCGAACATGTCGATCGCGGCCTTGGACACCGAGTACGCGCCCGCCCCGTGCGACACCCGCGTGGACAGCGCCGACGAGATGACGATGATCCGACCGCCGCCCTGCCGCTCCAGGTACGGCACCGCCTCCTGCACGCAGGTGAACGTCCCGGTCAGGTTGGTGTCGATCACCTCCGCCCACGCCTTCGGGTCCAGGTCGCGCACCATGCCGTCGTTGCTCACGCCCGCGTTGCACACCAGCACGTCCAGCCGCCCCAAGCGCTCGTGGGTGGCGCGCATCAGCGCCTCCACCGAGGCACGGTCCCGGACGTCGGTGTGGTGGAAGTGGACGCGGTCATGGCCGATCTCCCGGATCAACTCCTCCAGCCGGAACTCGCCCTTGAGCGAGATCACCGTGCCGGACGCCGCCGGAACCTCCGCCGCAACAGCCTGGTTGCGCCGGGGCTCGTTGGCGCGCACCCGCAGTCCCCGCAGCTCGGCCACGATCCGCTCCCTGTCGTCCAGCACCACGACGTCCGCCGTGGCGGTCCCCTCCGAGTCGACCTCCAGCACGCGGACGTGGCTCCACACCGACGACGCCCGGTTCAGCACGCCCACCTCGGCCAGCGGCTCGGCCGGCTGCGCGGGCTCCAGGTCGTTCTGGTGGCCGTCGCCGCGACCACGTCGGCGAACCGCACCGGCCGGCGCAGGTCGCGCACCCAGTAGTCGGCGTCCAGCCCACCACCGTCCACCAGCTCGCCGGTCACCGTGGAGTGCAACCGACTCGTCGACCCGGAGATGGCCACGTCCACCTCGCTCGCCGTCCGGACGATCACGCCGTTGGCGGAGAAGCTGGCCGAAGCCTGCCGCTTCGCCGCCGAGCACACCGCCACCACCCGCGCCTGAGTTCACGTGATCAGCAGGGTGGCGAGTGCCGGGCCGAACGCGCCGCCGAGTTGGTAGGAGAGCGTGAGCAGGCCGAGTGCGCTGGGCCGGTGCGCGTTCGGCGTGGCGTCGCCGAGTTGTCCCGCGTACCAGGCCATCCCGGCGGTGGCGGCGAACACCGCGAACGCGGTGGCCGCCGCGTGGGCCACCGGCCTGGTCGTGATCAGTGGCAGGGCCACGGCGAGACCCGCGGCGGCCACGAGCACGACGCGCATGACCGCCGGGCCGAGCCGGGAGGTGTACCGCGCGATGAGGAGCGAGGCCGTGGAGCCGGTGGCCAGGGCGATGAGCGTGGCCGGCCGCGGCACGAATCCCTCCGGGTGCCGGTTGACGTGCCGGGCGAGCAGGACGGCAGTCACCGCCCCCGCTGCGAGCCCGGCCACCGGGAAGCGCGGGACGAGCACCAGCGCGCTGGCCAGTACCAGCACCAGCACGAGACCCGCGGCGTCCCCGTCAGAAGTCTCGTCACGGTGCGCGGGGACGCGGCGCAGGACAGCGGGTACGGCGAGCAGCGCGGGCAAGGACAGGCAGAGCGCCACGCGCCACGAGATCGCCGACAGCGTCGAGCCCGCGAGCGGTCCGAAAGCGCCGAGCAGACCGATGCCGGCGGTCACCGCGCCGGTCCGCCCCGGTGTCGCGGCCAGACCGATCGCGAGGGTGACCAGTCCGCCGCCGCCCGCGGCCTGCGCCGCCCGTCCGGCGAGCAGGACGGGCGGCGCAGGCTGCGGGCGGCGGCGGGGCCAAGGCCACGAGCAGCGTGCCGAGCAGGACGAGGACCGCGTTCACGAGGACGGCGACACGGGGACCGCGGCGGCGCAGCAGTCCCGCGGTCAGCGGCGCGCCGACTGCGGCGGCCCAGCCGAACGCGGTGGCGGTCCAGGTCGCGTCGGCGACGGACACCCCCCAACCACTTCGCCGACAAGGAGCGCCTGTTCCTCGACGTCGCGCTGGAGGGCGCGAACGAGGTCACCGCGGCCATCGCGCAGATCATGGACCGGCACCTGCACAAGATCGCGGACCTGGAGCAGGACCTGATCGACTTCTCCCTCGACCGGGTCGCCGCCGTCACCGCCTTCCCCGACCACTTCGCGCTGGTCCGCGCGATCGAGGCGGAAGCGGCCCACATCCCGCCGCCGGTCCTCAAGGCGTGGGTCGACGCCGGCCCCCAGACCGCGCACCTGCGCCTCGCCCCGTACCTGCGCCGGATCGCCGACCGCGGCCTGCTGGACATCGACGACGCCGAGCGGGCCGCCGCCCACCTCACCCTGCTGACCATCACCGACATCAACCAGCAGACGTTCTACGGCGCGGTCCCACTGCCCCCGGCGGACATCGACAAGATCGTCACAGCCGGGGTCCGGGCCTTCCTCCGCAGCTACACCCCACCGCCCTCGTGACCGGGCAGCCAGCTGTCCACTGTGGACGGCGTCAGTTCGAGGCGTCGGGGTCCACCGTCAGGACTTCGTAGTCGCAGAACGCCGCTTGCGAGCGCAGACCGCGTTCCACATCGCCCCAGTCGAGCCCCGCGTCGGCGGCCCAGGCGCTGGGGCCGTCGTCGCCGCAGCACACGACAACCGGTTTCCCTTCCACCTCAACACTGATGACGTCCCCGAGCCACCCGTGCCGTCGCGCCAGGAACTCGACGAGCGCCGTGTGCCGCGACGGTGCCCGCCCGGCCCGCGGGGTTTCATGACCCCAACATCGCCCGGGCACGCTCAAGGTCCGCGGCAACCTCGGCCTGCCCGCCACCGTCACGTTCCACCACCGACGCCCGCACGTCGGCGGCCATGCCGGCGAACAGTTCCCACACCTCCGCGGCCACCGGCTCGCTGTGCACCTCCACCCCGTCCCCGTCCCCGGTCGTCAGGTGCACCTCCACAACCCGCTCCAGCGGCACCAGTCGCAGAAACGCCGCCGAATCCGCCCGCGCCAACAACGCCAGGTTCAGCACAAGCCCGCAATCACACCGTTCCACCACCTCGGCGACCACTCCGGGCGAGTCGTACTCGGCAACCTCCACCAGGAACGGCAACCCGAGCCGGTCCTGCAACTCCTGCGCACGCCGCCCCATCCCCCGCACCTCACCCCGCGACGGCCACAGGTGCCCACTGACCCACGGCGCACCCAACTCGCGGGCCAACTCCGCACAGGCCTCCACCGCGGCCGGGTCGTCCTCGCCCGGCACGTCGAAGGCGGCCTCCGGCATGCGGCACGACCGGCATCGTCGCGGTGAGGCCACGCCACGCCGCCCGGTCCTCCCCGGACTCGTCCACGCACCGCTCGACCACGACCTCCGTCCAGGCCGCCGGCGACTGCCCGCCACGCAGCCACGGTTCCCAGGACGGCCGGTAGCCGAGCCCGGAACCCAGTCGGGGAAGTGCCGTCACCCTGTCCTCCAAGCGCCTTTCACCCTTGGTACCCGCCGCCGCCCGCGACCCCGCAGGACAACCCGGACGTGTGACAAATGGGTGGCCCGGCCCGCGACCGGCAAGCCGTACGGCACCCGGCACCGGAATGGACGCCCATGACCGCCGCTCCCACCGGCGAGGCCACCTACACCGTCTCCACCGAGTTCTACGACCTCTTGCAGGACGACCGCGACCACCACCGCGCCTGCGAGCGCTTCGCCGCCGCCGTCACGCGCGGGTGGGTGTGGTCGACGTCGGTGCCGGCACCGGCATCGAGACCGAGGTCCTGGTCCGGGAGTCCTCGGTGCCCGTCCACGCGGTCGAACCGTGCCGCGCCATGCGGACGCCCCTGCTGGCCCGCATCGCCCGCCTACCCGCCTGCTCGCGCGCCCGCGTCACCGTCCACCCGTGCCCGGCCGAGGAGACCGGCCTGCGCCACGTCGCCGACCTGGCTGTCGCCTCGAACGTGATCCCCTGCGTGCCTCCTGCTGGCCGGCGCGCGATCTGGCACGCGATCGCCAACGCCCTGGCCCCCGGCGGCCTGCTCCTGTTCGACCCACCACCGGCCCACCCCGCACTCCCGGGCCGCTGGAGCCTGCCCCCGGTCCAGGTAGGACCGGACGTCTACCGCGCCGACGTGACCTCCACACCCCACAACGGCGCACAACGCCTGCGGTTCACCTACCGCGTCCACCGGGAGGGCCGGGTCGTCCGCGAGGAACACGAGGACTTCACCCCGTGGCCCACCCACCCCGCCGTCATCACCCGTGAACCGACGAGCGCTGGCCTGATCCCCGTCCCCACCCCGCACCCCGACCTGCGCGCTGCCGTCCTACCGGCCTGGAGGCCGGAGAAGTGACCATCCGGTCTCGATCCGGTGGCGGACGTGGTCGACGGTCGTCGACCGGTGTGAGTCTTGGAGTGGAGGGGGATCCGATGAAGGTTCTGGTCAGAGTGCTTCCGGCGCTGCTCATGCTGGTCGGGTGCGCGTCGCCGTCGGTGGACTACAAGGCCGTCGCCCACGGTGAGCAGGCGACGCGGGATCGGGAGACAGCGGCCCGGGTGGCCGGTGAGCGGATGGCGGCGTTGCGCGAAGCCATGCCGGGGACGCGGTGGTTGGAGTCGTCGGTCGACCACACCTGCGGCACGGAGTCCTCCGGCGGCTTGTTCGCACGGAAAACGGAGCACCTGTTGTGCTTCACCGTCTCCACCCAGTACATCGGCTTCGACACCGAACTCGCCGACGAGATCCGGGCGTTCGACGCCGCCGCCGCCGGCACGGGCTGGGGTGCGAGCACCCAGCCCGTCGACACGCCGATCTGGTACTACCGGGAGTTCCGGGGCCGACCGGAGGGTCCGCGGACCTACGACGCGAGCAACCTGCCCGAAGTCTCCTACACCGGCGTCGGCTCGAAGCTGTTCGCCTGCGGCACGTCCAACCCTGCGCTGACGTTGCGCCAGCGCTGGCTGGAGGCCGGGCAGCCGCTCACCGACCACGAACGGCGGACCACCACTGAGGTCCGCTCCCTCCACCCTCTCTTGTTCCAGCACAAGGACCCGCTCAACCACGAACAGGCGAAAACGGCGGCCCTCCGACAACACCGCTACCTCGCCATCGTCACCCTGACTGCGCAGTGCTGGTACGATCAGCCCGAAGGCCGCTGAATTGCGGTCCCGGTCATGGCCGTGCAGACCGCCGCCGTCCACGGCGACGTGCACTGTTCTCCTACCGCCGAGACCGCCCCACCGGCCGTTTCGGCGCCTACATCTGGCTGGACGCGTGACCGAACCACCTCTCACCGACCACGCCCGCGCCCTGGCCGAAATCCTGTGGAACTACCACCACATCACCGCGCCACCAACCACCGCCGACGCCCTCCTGGTCTTGGGCAGCCACGACCTGCGGGTAGCCGAGCACGCGGCCGACCTGTGGAAGTCGGGCCACGCTCCCTTGGTCGTCTTCTCCGGCGGCCGAGGCAAGGTCACCGAGTCCTGGGACCGGTCAGAGGCCCAGGTCTTCGCGGACCTGGCCGCCACCCGCGGCGTCCCCCGCTCCGCGATGCTCCTGGAGGAATCCGCGACCAACACCGGCGAAAACATCACCTTCAGCCGCGCACTTCTCACTCACGCCGGCATCAGCATCGACCGCGCCATCCTGGTAGCCAAGCCCTACATGGCCCGCCGCGCCCTGGCCACCGGCCTGGCCCAGTGGCCCGAGGTGGACTGGTCCGTCAGCACCCCGGCCGTGACGTTCGCCGAGTACACCGCCCAGGACGCCTCCGAACGCCGAACGATCGAACTGATCGTCGGCGACCTGCAACGCATCAAGGTCTACGCCGACCGGGGCTTCCAGGCCCCCATGCCCATCCCACCCCACGTCTGGACCGCCTACGAACACCTGGTGCGCCTGGGCTTCGACCGCTACGTGCTCGACACCTGATCGGCCGCCATCCGCGCCGGACGAGTACGCCTGCCACCCATGCCGGCCAATCTGGTCAGCGGCGGACGGCGTGGGATTTGCGCCAGACGCGGTGGTAGTACATCTCGTAGGACTCCAACGTGCTCGGCGCGATGCGTGGCCACGACCCGTCGGTTGGGCGGATCAGGTGTCGCACTACGCGCCGCGCGGCCGACCGTGCCGCCTCCTCCGCCGTAGCAGCGTCCGCACCGCCGGCCAACGCCTGCTTCTTCGCGTCCTGATATGCCAACCGGTAGAACTCCTCACCGGGCATCAGCGGCCCGGACTGGCCGATTCGGCTTTGGAAACCCAGCACCGTGCCCTCGATCTCCTCCTCCACCATGCGGTCGACGTACTGCTGTTCGTCGGGCGACGCGTCGGCGTCCGGCGAAGCACCGGACTTCTTGCGTTCCACGTGGTACATCTCGTGGACGAAGTAGCCGGCCAGCCTAGCCGCGTCCATGTTGAGGTTGAGGGTGCAGCGCGAGTCGCCGTCGTACGACGCCGCGCCACCGTCCACCCAGGACAGGGTGATGCCGTGCTCGTTCTGGACCTCAAGAGCGTGCCGACCCTCGGGCGTACTCCCGAGAATCGACATGAAACGCGCCCGCTTCACCTGGAACCGGTACGTGTCCCCGAGCAGCCCCCGCTGCACCACCGTCGTGAACGCCCGATTCCCCATCCGGCTCCACAACGGCACATCCGCCCCGGCACGCCCCGGCGACCGCCTCGGATCACCCCGCTGCCCACCCCGCACATCCCGCCGCATGACCCCTCCCCCGACGCGGACACACGTCCACACACTGAACGGTAGGCACGCCGACTCCGCCCAGCGCTCCCCCAAGGCCACCCGGAAGGGCAACGCCCACTGCCCTTCCGGGCGACCGCGGGCTGATCAGTCCGGAACTGTGGTGGTCGGCGGTGTGGTGAGGAGGTACGGCTCGGGGACGCAGCGCAGCGACGGGACGATGGACGCGTGCGTGCTGGTGGCCACGAAGCCGACGCTCACCGACTCGCCGGGCAGAAGCTGACGCCGCCAACTCGGCGCGGGGAACGCCGCACCCCGACCGTACTGCCCCCAGTCACCGGTCCCCGCCGAAGTCACCTTCTCGTCCCCGGAAAACAGAGCGGTCAACGTCCAGTCGGTCAAAGGCGTCGGGCCGGAGTTGGTGATGGTCGCGTTGATGAAGAAGCCGCCATTCCAGAAGGTGGCGCTGCTCAACGCGACCCGGCAGGCCTGGTTCACGTTGGGCGGCAACGGCATTGTGCTGGAGTACACGCGGATCACCCCGCCGGCGACACCCGGGCCGGTGACCGTGAACTCCCCCGGCCCGAAGTCCCGCAGCGAGATCATCCGCACGGACCGCGGAACGTTCCAGTCGGTCGGCGTGAAGGTCAACGTGCGCCGCGAGCTGACGAACACCGGGCTCGGCACGTCCCGCGCGATCGTCACCGTCGTCGAGGTCGGCGGCGGAGCGGACAGCGACACCTTCACCACGGCGCTGCCGGACCCCGGCATGACCGCCTGGCCCGCACCACCGTGGTCGACCACCACTTCGGGCACGTCGGCTCGGGCCTGCCCCGGGGCCAACCCCGTCAAGGTCGCCGCCAACGCCACCACGACCGCCGACACACCGAACCCCGCGCGCCGCCCCGACAACAGGCGGCGATGAGCCGTCTGACGGACCACTGGCCCTCCCTTTGGCCGTGTGCGACCGAATGGCGGTGGGTCCGGCGCATCACGTCGATTTGCCTGACGGCACAAAGCATGGAGCGCCCCCGCGACCGGTGTCAATCACCCGCGCAACCGGCTTCGCGGGTCGGGCGGGCGGGGTGTCCACAACGACACCCCGCCCGGGGTCACCGATCAGCGGAACTCACGACCTCATCCGCCGCTACGCCACCGAGGTCGCCGACACCGTCCCCGCGCCCGAGCGGGAGACCGCCCTGCGCCGCGTGGTCGACCACTACCCGCACACCGCGGACTCGGCGACGCAGTTGATGGAGCCCTGCCGCGAGCCGCTCCACCTCGACCCGCCGGCGCCGGGCTGCCGCCCCGGCCACGTCCCCAACATCACGACGGCCCTCGCGCGGCTCGACGGTGAACACCACTGCCTGCTCGCCGCCCAGCGCACCGCCGTCGGCCACCAGTGGCACCGGCCGCCACCCACACCCCTACGGCGAGGCGCACACTCCGACACCTGGCCGGCATCGACCACGACACCGGCCACCTCGGCGCGGCCGTCCACCGCTTCCGGCGGGCCGCGACCCCGTTCCGCGACCGCGGCCACACCGTCGCCGCGGCCGACAGCCTCGACCGGCTCGGGCGCTCCCACGCCGCCGCCGGGCAGCGCGACCAGGCCCAGGCGGTCTGGCGGGAGGCGCTGCAGCTGTACCGGTCACAACAGCGCGACACCGACGCCGATCGCGTACGACGGCAACTCGACGCGCTCGCTCACCGCACGACCGGCACCCGCACCGCCACGTCCTTCAACACCATCGCGTAAGGCGTTCGGCTGCCGTGCAACAGGAACATGTCCGACACCGGGCTCACGGTGAGGAACAGCGACTGGCCGGCCGGAACCGTGGCGGCCACCGCGGGCAGTTCGATGTTCCGGCGGGCACCGAAGGCCAGGCCCTTCTCGCGGTGCGGCAGGACGTTGTTCTGGATGACCTTCGCGTCCAACGGCGAAGTGCCCACGCTCAACGCGAAGAACGCGCGGCTGTCCAGCCCCAGCGTGGTGATCGACGCGTCGAGCGACGGCGACCCGGCGACGGTCAGCGGGCCGTCGGCGATCTTGACCACCTGCGGGGTGACGGTCGAGGTCACCAGGTCCGGGAGCGGGTAGGAGGTGTTCGCGGCGACCGAGTCGACGCTGACGCAACCGCCCTCGGCGGTCATCAGGTGGTAGCGGCCGTGGCCGGTCAGGGTGCGGGGCGCGCCTTGCAGGTTCTCGGCGAAGAACCGCAGTTCGAGGGTGTCGTAGTCCGCGCCGCCGAGCCGGTGGGAACAGGTGTCGCCGGCGACGGCGTAACCCGGCGGGACGGCGTTGGGCAGGGCGTGGCCGCCGTTGTAGCCGACGAGCAGGCTCTTGGCGCGGGCTCGTGGGGTCAGGGCGCGGTCGAAGTTGTCGATGGCCTGGTCCAGGGGGAAGAGGTTGTCGCTGAGGCCTTGGCGCATCAGGACCGGGATGTCCAGCCGCCGGCCGGCCGCGACGTGGAACGCCGGGCCGTTGTCGCGGAAGAACTCGTCCATGGCCGCGGGCCAGTCGCCGGTGACCAGGCCTTCCGCGTAGCCGGCGTGGACGGTCGTGGTGTGCGCGTCGAGGCCGGCGGCGTACAGGGCGCTGACCCAGGTGGTGCGGACGACCTCGCGTGGAGCGAGGCTGTCGTTGAGCGAGTGCCACGTGATCTGCGGGGCGAGCGCGTCGAACCGGGTGCGGCCGGTCTTCATGATCTCGGTGAACGCGCCGACGAACTGGTAGCCGCCGCCGTAGGAGCCGCCGATCGCGCCCAACACCGGGTCGTCTGCTGAGGTTTTGCGCACCCAGTCCAGGGAGGCGACGTGATCCACGACCCGGATGACGTCCTCCCCTTCGAACGCCGGGTCCTCCACGTGCGCCTTGCCGCCGCTCTCGCCGAAGCCCCGCTGGTCGATGCTCACCACGCCGAACCCCGCGTCGAGGTACCGCTGGAACGACCCCGGTGCCGAGGTCCGGGAGCCGCCCCAGCCGTGGCTGTGCAGCAGCACCGGCACCCGGCGGTCCTTGGAGGCGCCGGCGGGTTTGAACACGGTCAGGCAGATGTTCACCGGGCCGGGCGCCGACGGGTCGGTCTCGGGGACGCTCGCGATGCAGACGTTCTGGGGCGGTTCAGCGGCTTGGGCAGGGACGACGGCTGCGAGCGAGGCGGCCACCACCGCGGCAAGGGCGGTCAGGATGCGCATCGGCACCTCCACTTCGTCGGGCGTTCACGGCGGTGTGAACCCCGTTGTGGAGGTAACGACGGCGGTGCGCGATGGTTGTCCGTTCAGGTTCGTCGGGCGGTCCACGGGAGCGTCATCAGCGCCCACACGCCGAGTATCAGCGCGGTCTCGGGCAGCAGGTACCACGGCCAGTCGCCGAGCAGGTCCAGCACCGAGCCGGTCTCGGGGGCGCGGTTGAGGTAGCCGTAGTTCGAGCCCAGGGCGAGGTTGAGCAGGAAGACCGCTGCGGCCCACCCGACCGTCACCACGACGGCGATCCGGTAACCGCGCCAGTCCGGCCGTACCCCGGCACCCCAGGTCAGGAACACCGCCGCCCACACCGTGAACAGGTGGGTCCCCCAGAACAGCAGGAACCGCCAGTCGGGGAAGTCGGGGCCGCGCAGGACCGGCGTGATCAGGGCTTGGACGCTCAGCGTCAGCCCCCAGTAGTAGGTCAGCGCGCACGCCCACGGCCGATGCGTCCACAGGGCGAACGCGGCGATGGGGCCTGCGAGGTCGGAGAGCTGCAACGGCAACGAATGCGTGATGTTCCACCGCGGCGGCGCCATGAGATACGCCTGCACCGCAATGTGCGCCCCCAACACGGCCACCGCAAAACCCCGCTCGAACCGCCTGGCCGCCGCCGACCCGCGATACGCCCGCCCAAACCCGACCAGCACCACCGCGCCCGCCACGAACAGCCCCAGAACGACCCAATGGGATGGGCCGTAAGGGGTGAACTCACCGGCGATCGGCGTCTGCGCCACAGTCCGGGTATACCCGAGGCCGGTCGCACCGCAACCCGAGAGCCGATCGGGGCAGCGGCACGCGCGGGACCGTCGTGCCCCGGCGCAACCGCTGCCCCGCGGTCACCTCAGTCGGTCTTGGCGAAGATCGGGTTCGAGTAGAACCACAGGTCTTCCCACGGGTCTGCCTGGCCGACGACGTCCATCGCGGGACCGGCCGGGTCGACTGCCGCGCCGTGGTAACCGGGTGCGCTGCGCTTCCCGTCAGTGCCGCGAACCCGGACGTAGAACGGCCCGTCCGCGGTGATCCGGTGCACCAACTCCACCGTGCCGCCGCGCCCGCGCCCATCGACCTCCCACGACCGCACGACCTTCGTGTCCGGCGCGTGCGAAGTCGACCGGTCGGCAACGGGACCGGTGATGCGGCCGACGATCAGGTCGACCCGGGCGAGCTTCGGCACGAGACCGGCGAAGTTCGGGCGGTCGGCGAGGTCGATCTTGATCACCACCTCCACGACCTGGCCACGGCGCACCCGGGCCGTACCGCCCATCGACGCGCCGTGGGGCCCGCGCAACCGCACGTCCAGGCCGGCCACGAGATCACCCAGGCACACCCACATCCGGCCGGCCCGCATCGCCTGCATCACCTCGCGGTACCCGCGCCGGGTCACGCCCACCCAGGTCTTGTTGTACGCCCCGGGCGGGAACGAGCTGTACTCGGTGATCGGGCGGCCGGCGTTGACGGGGTCGGGGAAGCGGCCGGTGTTGGCGAACGTGTGGCCCTCGCTGTCGTAGGGCACGTTGTCGTAGCCCTGCTGGTCCAGCTTGTCGACGGGGTTCTTCACCCAGTCCCCGCAGCCCTGGTGGCCATCCGAAGTGGTCGTGATCCACCACGGCTTGCCCTCGGACAGCAGGCTGTCCCACAGGCCGCCGACCGTGGCTGTGGTCCAGTCGAAACCGCCCCACGTGCGGTAGGACTCGGCGGGGTAGCCGGGGAAGGAGTACCGGCCGGGGGCGGAGTCGTACAGGCCCCGGCCGCGGGCCATGCCGGGTGCGGGCAGGCCGGCTGCCTGGTGGCCGGGCGCGCCCTCCATGCCGATCACGATGCCGGGCGCGGTGTCCCGCCAGTTCCGGGTCTCCTGCGGGGAGTTGATGCCCAGCCGCGACGGGTGGTTGGGCAGCACCAGGGCGTCGTCGATCCGCCGGTCGGCTACCGATCGCCGCAAGAACTCCAACGCCTGCAACGCGATCGCCTCGTTGGCGGGCGTGCCGTCGCGGGTGCCGTTCACCCGTGCGTCGAACCGGGTGACGAACTCCTGCAACAGCCCGGCCTCGTCACGACCGGGCGCGAGCATCAACGTGGTGTGCTCGCCCGCCGGGATGTTCCACTCCAAACCGGTGAACACCATGACGTCGTCGGGGTTGCGGCGCGCCGCGACGATGTCGGACAGCAGCGGCGGGATGCTGTACGTGGCGAACGGGACGTTGCCGTGGTCGGTGATGGTCAGCCAGCTCAGGCCGTGCCGGGCCGCCCGCTCCACTTGCGTGGCCACCGGGTACATCGCGTCGTTGCTGTACTGGCTGTGGATGTGGTGGTCACCGGCCAGCCACAGGTAGCCGTCGCGGCGCTCGGCACGGGCCGGGGTGCCGGCGAGAACGGCTCCGGCGGCGACACCGGTGCCGATCAGGAAGCTGCGTCGGTCGGTCCCCGCCATCACGGCACCCTCGTGTAGATCACGCCGAGGGAGTCGATCTCGTCGCCGGAACGGCCGTGGAAACCGGCGATCTGCCAGCCCGCGGGCGCGGTGTGGGTGACCGAGTTCGCGGTCTCGGTGCCGCCGGACAGGGTGCGGCCGGTGTTGGTGGTGAAGCCGACGCGGAAGATCCTGGTGTGGCCGTCGCGTTGCGCCGAGTGGAGGGTGACCGATTTCAGGTGCTCGCCAACACCCAGCGCCAGGTGACCAGCGGTGCCGCCGGTGCCGCCGTGGGTGAAGGACGTGCCGTTGGCGTAGGTGAGGCCGACCTGGTCGACCCGCGATCCGGTGCGGATGCCGACGCCGGTGACGCGCTGCGCCAAGGGAACGGCGGCGACATCGGTGAACGGCGTGCCGTGCGGTCCTCCGAACGTGTCGCTGAGCGACAGCGCGGGGTTGAGGGTCCACTGGAAGTCGGCCGCGATCGGGTAGTGGTCGGACAGCATCTTGTCGTCGGCGGTCCGGAACGCGGCGTTCTCGTTGGCGTACCGGGTCAGGTTCAGCGTGATGTACCGGTTGCCGCGGTAGAGGATCTTGTCCACGACCTCGCACGCGTCGGTGACGTTCTGGTCGTCGCACCCGATCGTGGGGCTGCCGGCGGCGGGCGGGACGCCGCCGCGTTCCTCCTGCACCCAGGCGTCGGTCAGGCCGTTGGCGGTGAGCAGTTCGCGGATGTTGTCGCCGGTGCGGGTGTAGCGGGTGTTGGTGTCGCCGGCGACGACCACCGCGTTGCCCGCCGAGTTGGCGGTGATGAACCTCGACAGCTCGGTGATGTTGGCGCGCCGGGCGGCCAGGTCGGCGTCGGTGACGCCCGCGTTGGCGTGGACGTTGTAGAAGTCGATCAGCACGCCCTCGGCCAGCCGGATGCGCGACCAGGTGAAACCCTTGGGGGTCAGGCAGTCCGTGCCGTTGCACCGGTCCCACTTGTCACGGGTGAAGTCCGAGTACGGGTGGTTGGACAGGGTGTTGAGGCCGTCGCCGAACGGGACGCCGCCGCTGGTGGGCGTGCGGTGCGGGTGGGTGTTGTTGGCGTACAGGGAGGCGTGGTAGTTGAAGTCCTCCTGCACGTGGACGATGTCGTACGGCCGGATCCGCTGACCGATGATCGGCGTGTTCTTCTCGGGGTCGCCGCTGGACAGGCCCTCCGGCAGCCCGGCGATGTTGTAGCTGAGGACCGAGAACGTCCCGCTGGGCGGCGGCACGGCGGCAGCGGGGGTCGTGGTCGACGGCAGCACGGCCGCGACCAGCAGGCCAACGGCGGCACACCTGGCCAAGGGGGCCATTCTCATCGCACGCTCCTGAATCGTTCGAGCCCGACGACGAGAGGGTAGGGCTACATGAAAGATGTTCATATGCCCGTAGAGTGACAACTACATGTACAGAAAGCAACGCCCTCGCGGTGGCGAGTTCAGCCACCACCGCCGGCCTTGACCCGGTCGGCGACCGCGTCGTCGAGGGTGACGCGGACCAGCGCCGCGGACAGCCGGGCGAGATCGGCTTGGTCCACCAGGCCGGCCAGGCGCTCCGGCGTGCCGGGGAGCCCGAGCGACCGGGCGCCCTTGAGCGCGCGGCGGTCGAGGTACGGGCGCAGTTCGGGCCACACCCGTTGCGCTTCCCGGCAGAAGATGTCGGCGCCGACCGGCCCCAGTCGCGGCGTCTTCTGGAGCAGTTCGCGGATTTCGGAGACCTTGCCGTCCGCTTCCTCACGTAGCCGCCGCAGGTCGCCGCGGTACTCGTCGAGCAACAACTGAGCGCCTTCACCGAGCGCTGTCGCCGTGCTCTCGTCGTACCTGACGTAGTGCGCCCGGCCCAGCGCGTCGACGCGTTGTTGCCAGGTCGTGTCGAGCGTTCGGCGCGCGGTGGTGCAGCCCGCCTTGGCCAGCTCGCGTGCCGCGGCCACCGCGATGTCCGCGCGGATCCGCGTGGAGAGCAGCACGCTGAGCACCAGCAGGCGGTACAGCGGCGACGGCGAGTTGGTCAGCCGGATGCCGGCCTCGTCCGCGTACGTGCGCCCCGCCTCGTCGAGCAACCGTTGCACGGTCTTCTTGTCGGAGGTCATGCGGTGTGGGTACCCGGGCTGTTCGGCGGTCACCGACAAGAGGGCCGGTCAGGCGGACCCGATCAGCGCGGCGAGGTCGCGCTTGAAGCCCGCGTAACCGGTTCCGCCGAGGCGGCGGGCGTAGCGGCGTTCGATCGCCGCCATGACGGCGTCGGCGGCGCGCATCTGCGCCAGCCCTCGCTCGGTCGGGTGAATGAGCTTGGCCCGGCGGTCCGCGGGGTCGGGGCGGCGCTGGACGTAGCCCAGGGCTTCGAGTTCGTCCACGACCGTGCCGATGACCTGCTTGTGCCGGCCGGACAGTTCGGCGATTTCCGTGGCCCGGATGCCTGCGGGGTCCAGGTACGCCAGCACGACCCCGTGGCGCGGGTGCAGGTCGTCGAAACCCTGTTCGGCCAGGCGCGCGTACAGCTGCTCCTGCACCGAGAACAGCAGCCGAGCCGCCAGTACGCCGATGTCGGCGTGCTGCCTGTTCCTGGCGGACCGGCTGCTCATCAGCACACCGTACGCGCGGTCACAGACCGTGCCCAGCCAGCAGCGCGCGGGCCGCCGGCACCACGTCCCGGGCGAACCGCGTGACCTGTTCGACGCTCTGCCGCTCGGGCCAGAAGACGAACGAGGTGAACGGCTGCTCGGTGGCCAGCCGTTCGATCAGCGCCGCCCACTGCCCCGCGTCACCCCGCACCGGGGCCGCGCCCTCGGTCGCGGCGACGTCGGCGTCCGCGCCCGGACGGTCGGTGATGGTGCCGACGATCTGCGCGATCCGCCGCAGCGACCGGGGATCACGCCCGGCCACGCGGGCCGCGTCGTCGATGATCGCGTTGGAGGCACTCCACTTCTCGTACGGCAGGTAGGACGGGATCGGCGCGGCCCAGCCGTCGGCGATGCGCCCGGTGACCGCCAACGCCTTCGACCCCTGCGCCCCGGTCCAGATGCCGATGTCGTGCGCCGGTCGCGGCCCGGACGGGGCGCCGTCGACCCGGTAGTGCGTCCCGGCGAACTTCACCGGGGCGCCGTCGCCGCGCCAGAACCCGCGCAGGACGGTGACGGCCTCCTCGAACGCGTTCAAGCCTTCGGCGGCGGACAGGCGGGGCACACCCATCCGGGAGATCGCGTTCCAGTACCCGCCCGCACCGAGCGCGAGTTCGAACCGCCCCGCCGAGACGAGGTCGAGCGCCGCGGCGGTCTTGGCCAGCATCGCCGGTGTTCGCAGCGGGAGGTTCGCCACGTCGGGGAACACGGTCACGCGTTCGCTGCGCGCCAGCAGGGTGGCGGCCAGCACGAAGGTGTCCAGGTAGTCCGCGACGTAGGGGTGGTCCTGGATGCCGATCAGGTCCAGACCCCCGGCCTCCGCGACGGCGAGCAGGTCGAGGTGGCCGGCGAGGTCGAGGGTGGGGGCGAGGGAGAAGCCGAAGGAGATAGTCACGATCTATGACTATCATAGTTGGTGACTAACTTGGACCACTTCCGAGGAGATGACGATGAACGACTACGCCGCGACGTTCGAGCAGACCTGGGCCGACCCGGCCAACACCCGCTACGAGCTGCCGCCCGTCGACGTCAACCGGACCCTGGCCGAGCGCTACGAGCTGAGCGAGCCGCTGGTGTTCACGCAGGACATGTTGTGGGACATGGAGGTGCGCAAGGCCCGCCGCCCGGATCTGTTCATCCCGACCGTCGTCGCGGCGGGCAGCGCCGACTCGTGGGGCGAGGGCGACACCTTCGTCCGGCGCTCGATGCAACGATCCTGGACCGCGCCGGAGGAGTACACGCTGGTGCTGGAACGCACCCACGTCGACCACGCCACCCGGATGGTCACGTTCCTCGGCACGCCCGAACACCCCGGCCCGGACGGCGAGTTGCTGCGCGCGGGCGACCTCCAGCCGATCTTCCACGTCCAGCACGGCGCCGGCGGCACCCAGGACCAGCCGCTGAACCTGTGGCGCATCGTCCACCTCACCGACGCCGTGGACACCGGGCTGCTGCGCGTGTTCGACCGGATGGCCGAGAACCCGTGGCTGCCGGAGTTCGTCGAGATCTACGTCCGGGACGTGCTGGGCGTCGGGCTGACCCGGCGGTGACCAGGCGTTCGACACGATGCGGCGGAAGCCCGCGTCCCACTGGTCGAGGCCCTGGCGCAGCCGGCGGATACGGCCCAGCGAGTACCCCGTGCCGATGTCGTCGTACAGCTCTGTGCCGCCCATACGTCCCCCCGATCGGCTATGACGGTTGTGGAGGCGGCCCGGAGCGGCGCAGGGGTGTCGACGCGTGCGGACTCGGCCACGGCGCCTCCTCCCCTGCGGGGACCGGCACATCGTCACCCGTCACCCGGTCGGGTGGAAGAGGTGCGGCCCAGGTCTGCCCTTGCGGACATCCCGCCTGGTGGAGGCGTAACCCGCTGCACCCCTCGGACGACTTCATGTACACCCGCCGGGGTGGAACCGCCCGACGGGTCAGCACGACCGGGGAGGCCGTCATGCCCGTCGAGCCCGAGGAGATCCGGTTCGCCGTCGTCCTGAACGGTGGGGTGAGCCTGGCCGTCTGGATGGGCGGCGCGGTGCTGGAGCTGGACCGGCTGACGCGGGGCACGTCCGTCTACGGGAAGCTCCTCGACATGGTCGGCTGCAAAGCACGCGCCGACGTCATCTCAGGGACCTCCGCCGGCGGCATCAACGGGGCCGCGCTCGCGCTCTCCCAGGTCAACGCCAACGCACGGCTGGACGAGCTGCGCGGCCTGTGGTCGGAGCAGGGGCGCATGGAACAACTGCTGCGCACGCCGTTCGCGGGCCAGCCGGTGTCGCTGCTGCGCGGTGACGAGTTCTTCCTGCCCCGGCTGCGGGAAGCGCTCGAACGGCTGGTCGCCGACCACGAGCCGACCCGGCCGGAGGACCGCCCGATCGACCTGCGGATCACCACGACCGTGCTCGACGGCGTCCCCCAGCCCACCTTCGACGACCTCGGCCAGCCGCTGACCCAGTACGAGCACCGCTGCACGTTCACCTTCCGCCGCGACCACCCCCTCAGCGGCCGCAAAGGCGAGGAACTCCAGCCCCGCGACGACTTCCGGCCCGAAGACCTCAGGGCCAGGGTCGCGCAACTCGCGCTCGCCGCCCGGTCCTCGGCATCGTTCCCGTTCGCGTTCGAGCCCTCCTACGTCCCGGTCAACGGGACCGCCGGACCGGACCGGCCGGACATGCGCGCGTTCGCCTCCTGGGCCGACCGGGCGGGCACCGACCGGTCGCGGTTCGCGGTGGACGGCGGGCTGCTGGCCAACACGCCCACCACCGAGGCCCTGGAGGCGATCGACCGGATGCCCGCCGGCGGCCCCGTGCGGCGGGTCATGCTGCTGGTGTTCCCGCACGCCGAACTGCCCGGCGACGAGCCCGCGGCGGCGGACCCGGACTTCGTGCCCTCCACGCTGGGCACCGGCGGGCGGCTGCTGGCGGCGCTGCGCAACCAGGGCACCAAGACCTACGTGGACAAGATCGAGGAGCACAACCGGGTCGCCGCGTCGCGCCGGGGCAGCCGGGACGAGGTGCTGGACCGGCTGGCCGACGAGCACGGCCGCGACCCGACCGGACCGACCGTGCCCGAACGGCTGTACTCGCTGGTGGACGCCCTGCACCCGCACTACCAGGACCTGCGGATCCGGCGGGCGGCGCGGGACATCGTGACCCGGCAGCTCGACGTCGTCGGCTCCAACACCGAGCGCTGGCCGTTCGAACGGGTCCGGCAGGCCGCGGAGAGCGCCCAGCGGGACCGGCTCACCGGCCGGGAGGGCCTGCCCTACGTGCCCGCGCAACCGCCGCCCCACGTGGCCGACGACCTGCTGGGGCGGCACGGGTGGCGGTGGGGGTTCACGATCGTCGACGGGATCGCCGCCGCGGTGATGGAGCTGACCGAACGCCTGCTGTGGGTCGTCCCGACCGACCAGCCCGGCCCCCTCGCCCGCGCCACCGAACGGATCGGCGCGGCCCGGTTGGAGCTGCACTGGGTGCGCGACCGGGTCCGCGCCCTGCGCACCGAACGCGACCGGCCGTGGGTCGAGGCACCCGCGGCACGGCTGGACTTCCAGTACTGGCGCGACCGCCTGGAGGCCTTCGCCGACGACATGATCGGCGACGACGAGACGATCGTGGGCAACAAGGTGCGCGCGGAGGTCGACACGATCGGGCGGGTGGCCGCCGACGCCTGCAGCATCCTGTTCGCGCTCGACGACGACCAGCGCAAGGCCGGCGGGCTCACCCCGTGGTACCTCCTCCTGCTGGAGCCGAAACCGGCGGCGGAGAGCGCGTTGGCCCAGTCGCCCCTCGACCTTCCCGGGCTCACCGTCGACCAGGCGACCGAAGCCGCGCAGAAGATGAGCGACTCCCAGGCGGGCTTCGCCAAGCGGCAGGCGGCCTGGCTGTCCCGCCTGCTCGCGCTGGAGGTGGCCACGGCGTGCCTGGCCGACGAGTCCCCCACCGGCCTCGACCGCTCGGTGGAGCTCATCCAGCTCAGCCTGCACACCGACAACGACTTCGCCGAGTACAGCCGCACCTCCGACGACAAGGCGGGCGGGATGGCGCTGGGCCGGTTCGGCGGGTTCCTCAAGCGCTCCTGGCGGGTCAACGACTGGATCTGGGGCCGGCTGGACGCGGCCACCATGCTGTGCCGGGTGCTGTGCGACCAGCGCCGCCTGCGCCGGGTCGCCGACCTGGACCGGCAGACCGTCGGTTCGGACGTGGCGAACCGGGAGCAGGTGGTGGAAGAGCGCGCTCGGACCGCGGTCGACGGGCTCGTCGTCGAGTTGTTCGGCGGGGTGCCCGAGGGCGAGAAGAAGATCGAGCAGGCGATCGAGGGCGCGGTGCGCGAGCTGGAGCGGGTCTACGACGGGACGGTCGAGCCGGTCGACCTGGAACCGGTGTCCCGGAACCTCGCCACGCTCGCCGCGTGGGGCCTCCAGGCCCGGATCGCCGTCGAGGAACTGCCCCACCTGAAGGTGGCCGTCGAGGCGGACCTCGACGACGGCTCGGACACCCGGTCCAACGGCGCGCGGTTCGTCCGCGAGCACAGGACCCTGCTCGACGAGCTGGCCAAGCTGGACCCCGAGCTGCCGGCGACCGCGCGGGACAAGGGGGTGGCGGCGCTGCGGGCGTTCGACCGGGCCGCGGTCGGCCGGGAGCCGCTGGGCCAGGAGATCTCCAGCGACCAGGCCATCCGGACGGCGGCGACGGCCGCGGCGGTGGCGGTGACCGTGGTCGACAGCGACAACTCGGGGCTGGGCGGGGTCAAGGCGGTGCGGCCGATCACGCGCGGGCTGCGGGGTGCGGCGCTGCTGCCGTACTGGGCGGTGGTCGGGCTGACCCGCGGCGGTCCGATCGCGCGGTTCCTGGCGATGCTCGCGCTCGGCGGCGGCGGACTGGCCCTGGTGCTCGCGCTGCTCGGCGTGCTGCGCGACGGTCCCGGCAGCGTGGCCGCGGCGGTCGGCGGCGCGACGCTGCTCGCCGCGTTCGGGTACGCGGCCCTGCGCTCCGGGAGCCTCCTGCACGGCCTGGTGCTGCTCACGCCCGTGCTGCCGCTGGCCGCGCACGCGTTGCAGGTGTCGCTGCACGGCGGGCCGGGCGGGCCGACGCTGCCCGCCGCGTCGTCGTTCCTGCTGATCACGTTGACCGTGGGCGGTCTGCTCGTCATCGGCAGCCTCCGGGCGCCGTTGCGCACCCCTCTCGGCGTCCTGGCCAACCCGCGTCGTCGCCCGGGCCGGCCGGCCGTGACCCGGCGTCCGGCGGGTGCCGTGGCCGCCATGGCGGTGGCCGTGGTCGGGTACTTCGCGATCGCCGCCGTGGTCCGGCGCGTGCCGGTGACCCTGTGGATCGTCGGCGGGTGCGTGCTCGTCGCCGTGGTGTTCGGGGTGGTCATGGCGTGGGTGCACGGTCGGCGGCTGCAACGGCGGCTCGCCGGCCCCGACGGGACCTGGGTGTTGGAGAGCGCTTTCCACCCCGCGGCGGTCACGGCCGGGTGGGCGTTGGTGTACGGCGCTCTGTACGGAGCGGCGATCCTGGTGCTGATCGCGCTGGAACCGGGCACCGATCCCGCGGACGGCGGGGTGGTCGGCCGCTGGGTCGGCGCGGACTGGTGGGCGTTGACCGCACTGGTCACCGCCGCCGTCGCCGCGCTCGTGCTGGTCCTGGTGACGCCGTGGTTCGTGCCGGGCCGGGCGCGCAGGCGCTTGCGGCAGGACCTGGTCGACGAGGCGACCGTGTCCCTCTACCCGAGCCCGACGCGGGTGACCTCGACCCTGCTCGTCCTGCTGGAAGGCCGCGGCCTGCTCTACCGCTACCTGGTGGACGAGTCCGAGGGCGGGCTGGCGCTGGCCCGGCGCGGCACACGGATCGCGACCCTCATCCGCGCCGGTCTCTGGCCGCCCGATCCGGCGACCGACGGCGCGGAAAACCCGGAGAGCGCGGCGCGGAAGTACGCGGAGGCGTTGCGGTCGGCGGACGCGACAGCGTTGTGGCGCTTGTCCTTCCGGCGCTCGGAGCGCGCGGCGGAGGCCTTGTTGAAGCGCTTGGACGAAGACCTCCGCGACCTCGAAGTCGACACCGTCGCCCCGGCCGGCCGCGGTTCCGCGCTGGCGAAGCTGACGAACACCGACACAGAGGCGGACATCCGCCTGCGCCGCCGTGGTTCCCGGTGGTACGTGGACGTCGAGCGGTGCGGAGCGCGCAGTGTCCGGTCGTGACGCGGTGCGGTAAAGCCGCCGAACGCGGTATTCCCGCTTTCCAGCAGGTCGTGGCAGTGGCGACTTGTGGACATCCCCAGCCCTTGACCCCGTGAAAAAGGCCTCATTAATTTGTTTAGTCAACTGACTAATCGGGGGCGACTCCAGCGCGCCCGTCGAGTGGAGGCCTCAATGGGGAGTTCGTCCAAGCGCGGCTGGAGACGGTGGTCGGTCGCCGCGGTCGTGGTGGCGGTGCTGGCCGCGTTGGCCCCGCCGGCCCAGGCGCACCCGGGACACGGCGACGAGACCTTCAAGGCCCTGGTCTTCAGCAAGACCGCGGGCTTCCGCCACCCGTCGATCGAGACCGGCGTCGTCGCGATCGAACAGCTCGGCGAAGACCACGGCTTCACCGTGGACCACACCGAGGACGCCGCCGCGTTCACCGACGCCAACCTCGCCCAGTACGAGGTCGTGGTCTTCCTCTCCACCACCGGTGACGTCCTCGACGCCGACCAGCAGGCCGCGTTCGAGCGCTACATCAAGGCGGGCGGCGGGTACGCGGGCGTGCACGCCGCCGCCGACACCGAGTACGACTGGGCCTGGTACGGCGACCTGGTGGGCGCCTACTTCAAGAGCCACCCCGCGCAGCAGGACGCGACCGTGAAGGTCACCGACCCGGCGCACCCCGCCACGTCCCACCTGCCGCAGTCGTGGCGGCGCTTCGACGAGTGGTACGACTTCCGCTCCGACCCCTCCCCCGACGTGCACGTGCTCGCCGAGATGGACGAGACGTCCTACAGCGGCGGCACGATGGGCTCCAGCCACCCGATCGCCTGGTGCCAGGACTACGACGGCGGGCGCTCCTGGTACACCGGCCTGGGCCACACCAACGAGTCCTACACCGAACCGGCCTTCCTCACCCACCTGCTCAAGGGCCTCCAGACCGCCGCCGGTGTCGTCGACGCCGACTGCACCGCCACCCGCACCAACGCCTTCGAGAAGGTCACCCTCGACGACACCACCGCCAACCCGATGGAACTCGCGATCGCCGACGACGGCCGCGTGTTCTACATCGACCGCAACGGCGCGATCCGCATCGTCCGGCGTGACGGCGCGGTGGTCACCGCCGGCACGGTGAACGTCTACACCGGACAGGAGTTCGGCCTACTCGGCATCGCGCTGGACCCGAACTTCGCCACCAACAACCACCTCTACCTGTACTACTCCCCCGCCGGAGCCGAATCCGTCGACCGGGTCTCCCGGTTCACGCTGCAGGGCGACACGATCGTGGCCGGCAGCGAGAAGGTCGTGCTGACCATCACCACCCAGCGCCAGCAGTGCTGCCACGCCGGCGGCGCGCTGGAGTTCGACAACGACGGCAACCTCTACATCACCACCGGCGACAACACCAACCCGTTCAACTCCGACGGCTACACCCCGATCGACGAGACCGCCGGCCGCGCGCCGTGGGACGCCCAGCGCTCCTCGGCCAACAGCAACAACCTCAACGGCAAGATCCTGCGCATCACCCCGCAGGCCGACGGCACGTACACCATCCCGGCGGGCAACATGTTCCCGCCCGGCACGGACAAGACCCGGCCCGAGATCTACGCCATGGGCTTCCGCAACCCGTTCCGCATCGGCCTGGACCCGCTGACCAACAAGCTCCAGGTCGCCGACTACGGCCCGGACGCCGGCAGCAGCAACCCGCAGCGCGGTCCGGACGGCCGCGTCGAGTGGAACATCGTGGACCGGCCAGGGTTCTACGGCTGGCCGTACTGCGTGGGCGACAACACCCCGTACGTCGACTACGACTTCGCCACGGGCGTGTCCGGCGCGCCGTTCGACTGCGCGAAGCCCGTGAACAACTCGCCGAACAACACCGGCATCACCGAACTGCCCGCCGCGATCGGCACGAAGATCTGGCAGGGCAAGACCAGCACGGGCAACCCGGAGATCGGCGGCAGCGGCGCGCCGATGGCGGGCGGCACCTACCGGTACGACCCGCAGCTCGACTCGCCCCGCAAGTGGCCCGCCTACTGGGACGGCAAGGCGATCTGGGGCGACTGGAACGACGGCCGGCTGTTCTCGTTGCAGCTCAACGCCGAGGGCACCAGCGTCGCGGACATCAGCCGGATGCTGCCGGGGATGGCGTTCAACCGGGTGCACGCCATGCAGTTCGGCCCGGACGGCGCGCTGTACGTGATCGAGTGGGGCTCCGGGTTCGGCGGCAACAACGCCGACAGCGGCGTCTACCGCATCGACTACGTCCGCGGCGACCGCGCCCCGATCGCGGCGGCCAAGGCCGACAAGACCTCCGGGCACGCGCCGCTGACCGTCCGGTTCGACTCGGCCGGCTCCCGCGACCCGGACGGCGACCCGTTGACGTTCGCGTGGGACTTCGACGGCGACGGCACCACGGACAGCACCGACACCGCGCCCAGCCACACCTACACCGTCAACGGCGACTACACCGCGCGGCTCACCGTCACCGACGGGGGCGGCCGGTCCGCGGTGGCCAACGTGCGGATCGTCGTCGGCAACACCCCGCCGGTGGTCACCCTGACCGCGCCGACCGACGGCGGCTTCATCGACTTCGGCGACCAGGTCTCCTACAAGGTCACCGTCACCGACGCCGAGGACGGCACGATCGACTGCCAGCAGGTCATCGTGCAGCCCGCCCTGGGCCACGACGAGCACTCCCACGGCTACGAGCAGTACCGCGGCTGCGAGGGCCTGGCGCTGATGTCGGGCGACGAGGGCCACGTGGGCGCGAACATCTTCGGCGTCCTCACCGCGAAGTACACCGACAAGGGCGGCAACGGCGCGTCCCCGCTGACCGGCGAGTCGATCCTGGTGCTCCAGCCCAAGCACAAGGAGGCCGAGTACTACACGGCGACCGGCCGCACCGCGGACGGCATCGGCGAGGACTCGCCGGGCGTGCAGCGCGAGACGACGTCCGACACCGGCGGCGGCCAGAACATCGGGTTCATCACCGACGGCGACTGGTTCTCGCTGCGCCCGGCCACGCTCCAGGGCATCGACCAGGTCCGGTTCCGGGTCGCGGGTGCGTCCGGCGGCGGTCGGCTGGAGGTCCGCGCGGGCGCGCCGGACGGCCCGCTCGCGGGCACGGCGACCTTCGCCGGCACCGGCGGCTGGCAGACCTGGACCACGGTGACCGCGGACATCGCCGACGACGTCCCGTCCGGCTCGGAACTGTTCTTCGTCATCCGCCGGCCGGAGGGCACCTCGACGACCGGCTACCTGGCCAACCTGAACTGGGTCGAGTTCGCCGGCCGGGGCGTCACGCACAACCAGCGCCCCGTCGTCACCGCCTCCGCCTCGCCCAACACCGGCACCGCACCGCTGAAGGTCGACTTCACCGCGTCGGCCACCGATCCGGACGGCGACACCCCGATCAGCTACACGTGGGTGTTCGGCGACGGCGGCACCGCCACGGGCGCGTCGGTCAGCCACACCTACACCGCGCCGGGCACGTTCACCGCCAAGGTCACCGCGACCGACTCCCGTGGCGCGAGCGGCTCGACCACCGTCGCGGTCACCGTCCGCTCCCCCGACGTGACCTGCTTCGCCGGCCGCTCGGACGACTTCCTGGGCACCGCGCTCGACCGCAACCGGTGGACCACGGTGGTGCGGGAGAACCAGGAACTGTCGGTGCGTGACGGCAAGCTGGTGATCCCGTCCGCGTCCTCGGACATCTACGCGGGCACCAACAACACGCCCAACATCGTGTTGCAGGACCTGCCGTCCGGGCCGTTCCAGGCCACCGCCAAGGTGCACTTCCCGGCGCGGCGCGCCTACCAGCAGGCCGGTCTGGTGATCTACGGCGACGACGACAACTACGCCAAGATGGTCATCGAGGGCCGGTCGGACACCGACGACGCGGCGAACCGGATCTTCCAGTTCATCCGCGAGGAAGCCGGGCAGCCCAACGAGGTCGGCGAGTCCAACACCGCGCCGCTGGGCGCCGCGTACCCCGACACCGTGTGGGTGCGGTTCACCAGCGACGGGCAGAACCTGACCGCGTCCTACAGCGCGGACGGGCAGTCGTTCACCGCGATGCCGCAGACCAAGGCGTTGGCGGGCATGGTGAACCCGAAGGTCGGCCTGCTGTCGCTGGTCGGCGGCGGCGGTGACCGGCCGGTGATCGACGCCGAGTTCGACTGGTTCACCCTGGTCCCCGACGACACCGCGGCCGTGGACCCGAACGACGACTTCACCGGCACGTCCCTGGACGGCTGCCGCTGGAACGCCGTCGTCCGGCCCGACCCGACCCGCTACGCCGTCACCGATGGCGGCCTGCGCATCGACACCAGCAACGGCGACATCTACGGCGGCGCCACCGACGCCCCGGGCAACTTCATCCTCCAGCGCGCGCCCGAGGGCGACTGGGTGATCGAGACGGAGGTGGACGCGTCGGCGTTCGACGAGCGCTACCAGCAGGCGGGCCTGATCGCCTACCGGGACGACGCGAACTACGTGAAGCTGGACCAGCTCGCCGTCAACGAGGCGGGCACGCCGGTCCAGCGCGCCGTCGAACTGCGGACCGAGAGCGGTGACGTGGTCGGCCAACCGCAGCCCAGCGCCAGTGTGACCGGGGGCGTGTGGCACCTGCGGCTGGCCAAGTCCGGCTCCACCTACACCGGCTCGTACAGCGCGGACGGGCAGACGTGGACCTCGCTCGAACCGGTGGTCAACGAGAGCCTGGCCGGGGCGCGGATCGGCGTGTTCGCCCTGGGCGGCGCGCAGACCGCGTCGAAACCCGCCAAGTTCAACCACTTCCGCATCGTCACCGACCGGACCGCTCCCGTCCTGTCGGTCGTCACCGACCCGGCGTCGCCGGGTGCGGGAGGCTGGTGGACCGCTCCGGTGACCGTCACCGCGTCCGCGACCGACAACCAGCCCGGCGCGGTCCGCGTCGAGTACAAGGTGGGCGCCGGCGACTGGGTCGCGTACACCACGCCGCTGTCGTTCGCCGACGACGGTGAGCGGGTGGTCACGTTCCGCGCGACCGACGCGGCGGGCAACGTCTCCGCGGAGCAGTCGACCACCGTCAAGGTCGACCGCACCGCGCCGCGGCTCACCGTGAAGACGGACAACGCACCCGGCCCCGAGGGCTGGTGGACGCAAGCGGCGCTGGTGTCCGCGACGGCCACCGACGACACGTCCGGCGGCACGGTGCTGGAACACCGCGTCGACGGCGGCCCGTGGCGGCCCTACACCGGTCCGGTGTCCGTCACCGACGGAACCCACCGGGTCGCGGTGCGGGCCACCGACGCCGCCGGCAACACCTCCGCCGAACAGTCCGTCGAGGTGAAGGTCGACACCGCTCCCCCGGTCACCAAGGCCGAACGCGGCTCCTCGGCCTCCCGGGTCAAGCTCACCGCCTCCGACGCCACGTCGGGCGTGGCCCGCACCGAGTACCGCATCTCGGGCGGCAAGTGGCAGGTCCACCGGGGCGGTGAGATCAAGGTCCGACCCGACGGCAAGCAGTACGTGGAGTACCGGTCGATCGACGCGGCCGGCAACGTCGAGGCCATCGGCCGGTACACGCCCCGGAAGGGTCACGACGACTGCTGGGAGGCCGTCTAACGCGCTGTCGCCCGCCGGCGCCGGCCGCCGGCGGGCAAGCCGATGATCGTCCGGTCCCCGTGCTCCCACAACGGGTGCATGGTGACCGAGTTGATCCGCCAACCCCCGCCCACGCGCGTGAGCCGGTAGTCATAGCGACCGCCGAGCACCCACAGCCGACCGCCGACCAACGGGCCACTCCGGTGAGTGGCCTGGAAGTCGGCGGTCGCGCCGGCTTCGCGCCCGGTCACCCGCACAGCCTGATTGGCCAACATGTGCTGGGTGGCGGACAGATGACCCAGGTTGCGCCGCCAGTCCCCGACGAGCGTGGCGGCAGGGACGGTCGCCGGCTCACCACCCACCAGCCCGGTGTAGTCAACGTGGACCTCGGTCGTGAAGACCTGCACCAACCTGTCCCACTGCTTGAGGTCGAAGCGGACCGCCATTTCCCTGGTAGCGCCCAGCGGATCGCTGATCACCTCCTCGGCCGCAGCTTCCGCAGCGGTGACTCCGACAACGGCAATCGCGGCCCCACTGCCCAAGATCGACCTTCGGGTCAGGTGACTCGGCATCTGTTCTGCTCCTCAGGAACTCCAGCGGGTGCTGGCACCGGCGGTCACGTCCAGGACGGTGCCGGAGATGTAGCGGGCATTGGGTGAAACAAGGAACGTGATGGCGTCGGCCACGTCCTCGGGCTCGATCAGGCCGACCGGCTGGGTGTTGCAGGACCGCAACGCCCGCTCCAAGTCCTCCGGACCCGTGCCGCCCGCCCACCGGTAGGTGGCCTCGTTCAACACCATCGCCGTGCGCACGCCGGTCGGCGCGACACCGGCACCGGCCAACAGGGACCGGCGGGTCACCCGCCCGACCGCGCCCGGCGGCCCGGATTTCGTTGAGTCGGTCATGCCGCGATCGTGTCCGTACAGGTCGGCCCACGTCCAAGACCTGCGGCGATGCCCGACGGGCATCGCCGGGACGGTTGCTTCACCCGACCGTCCTCTACCGCTCGGAGGGGGCGAGGGTGGACGGTGCGTTGAGTAACCGCCGTATCCGGAGAGGAGTCGCCTTGCGAAGGGACGTCCCGCTCGGGAGGCACCACCTGAGCACGGCGCGCCGCGATCGGGAGTCGGTGTCGGTCGCGGTCACCAAGCGCCGGGGTGTGGTGTTCGCGAAGGTCCGGGGTGAGATCGAGACCGGCACGTGCGAGCAGGTCCGGGGGCAACTCCTCGCGTGCCTGGCCGATGGGCCGGACGGGCTGGTGGTGGACCTGGCGGGTGTGCCGTTCCTGGGGTCGATGGGCATCGCCGTGCTGGTCGAGGTGCGGGAGCACGCCGAGCGGTCGGCGGCCGGGTTCGCGGTCGTGGCGGGTGCGCGCACGCTGGTGCGGCCGATGCGGGTGACCGAAGTGGACGGGCTGCTGGGGTTGTGCGCCACCGTCGAGGAGGCGCTGGACGTGGTCGAGGGCGGGCCGCGCGGAGACGACGGCTTCTCCTGGTGGTCGTCGTAGCAAAAAACCCGTATACGCAATAGGACGCGATACCAATTGTTCGGTCGGGCGCGGCGCCGATGCTGGGTGGACCACGGCCGAAGGAGATTGGGTTCGCATGTCACACGGGAGCAAGCGGGTGGCCGGCCTGTGCGCCGGCCTGGCCTCGACCATCGCGCTGACGCTCAACGGCGTCAGCGTCGCACACGCGGCCGAAGGCCAGGTGCTCGGCACCGGCGCACCGGGCGCCATCGACGGCAGCTACATCGTCACCCTGCACGAAACGCCGGCTGTGTCCACGATGGCGACCAACCTGGCCGAGCAGTACGACGGAACCGTCTCGCAGATCTACTCCGCCGCCCTGCACGGCTTCTCGGTGCGCATGACAGAGCGGCAAGCCCGCCGATTGGCCGCCGACCCGGCCGTGCGCCACGTCGAGCAGAACGCCATGGCGCACGCGACCGAGATCTGGGGCCTGGACCGCGTCGACCAGCGGGACCTGCCGCTGGACAACGCCTTCACCGCGCCGAACGACGGTTCCGGCGTCAAAGCGTACGTCCTGGACACCGGCGTCGACTTCAACCACCCCGACTTCGGCGGCCGGGCGACCAGCGGCTACGACTTCATCGACAACGACAGCGACGCGAGCGACTGCCACGGCCACGGCACCCACGTGGCGGGCACGATCGGGGGCCGGACCCACGGCGTGGCCAAGAACGTCGAGCTGGTCTCGGTCCGCGTGCTGGACTGCAACTCCAGCGGCCCGTGGGACAAGATCATCGCGGGCATCGACTGGGTCACCCGCAACGCCCCGACCGCCGCCGTGGGCAACATGAGCCTGGGCGGCAGCCGGACCACGTCGGTGGACACCGCCGTGGCCAACTCGGTCAAGGCGGGTGTCGCGTGGGCGGTCGCGGCGGGCAACGCCGGCCAGAACGCCTGCAACTACAGCCCGGCGGCCGCGGAGGGCGTGCTGACCGTCGGCGCGACCGACAGCGCGGACAAGCGCAGCGTGTGGAGCAGCAACTCCGCGTCCAACTACGGCAGCTGCGTCGAACTGTTCGCACCGGGCACCTCCATCACGTCCTCCACCCGGGGCGGCGGCACCGGCCAGATGAGCGGCACGTCGATGGCGACCCCGCACGTGGCGGGCGGTCTGGTTCTCGCGACCAGCGCCACCCCGGGCATCGCGGTGGCCGACGCCAACGCCAAGGTCCTCGACACCGCGACCACCAACAAGGTCACCGACCCGAAGGACTCACCCAACCGCCTGCTGTACGTGGACGACCTGGGCACCCACGACCCCGGCGCCCCCAAGGCCTCGTTCACCGCAACCTGCTCGTCGACCACCCCGTCCTGCACCTTCGACGCCTCCGCCTCGACCGACCCCGACGGCTCGATCTCCTCCTACGCCTGGGAGTTCGGCGACGGCACCACCGGCACCGGCATCAAGCCCGCCCACACCTACAACACACCCGGCGCCTACACCGCGAAGCTCACGGTCACCGACAACACCGGCAAGACGGCGACCACGTCAAGGCGTGTCCAAGCCGGCCCCCAGCCCCCGACCGCGTCGTTCACCGTGTACTGCTACCAGGCCAGGTGCGACTTCGACGCCACCGCGTCGACCGACCCGGACGGCGACATCGCCACCTACACCTGGAACTTCGGCGACGGGACGACCGGCACCGGCGTCAAGCTCCAGCACACCTACCCGCCCCGAACGGCCACCTACACCCCGCAACTCGTCGTGACCGACCGAACGGGCGGCAAGGGCAGCACGACCAAGCAGATCCAGTGCAACGTCTACGGCTCACTGACCTTCTGCTTCGCCCAGTACTACTGACCGGGGCACGTCAGTCGAGGCGGTCGGCCCGCAGTTGGGCGCGGGAGGTGATGCCGAGCTTGCGGAACAGTCGTGCCACGTGCTGCTCGACCGTCCGCGAGGACAGGAACAACTCCTCGGCGATCGCCCGATTGGTCCGACCAGCCGCGACCAAGCGCGCGATCTCGACCTCCCGGGGCGACAGCTCGTTGCCGTACCCACGCCGTCCCCGCCGAGCCGGTCCCGCACCGCCGAGGGTGTGCAGCGCGTGACGACACCTGGCGGCGTCCTTCGACGCACCAAGAGCATCGAAGGACGCCGCCAGGTCCCTGAACACGTCCACAGACGGCGTCAGCAACGCCTCATGCTCCCTGGCCAACGCCGCGAAGTACGGCGCAGACATAGCCTCGTACCCCGCAACCGCATCCCGAAAATGCCCGACAGCCGCAACATCGTCCCCCCGCTCCCGGGCCAACACCCCTCGGCACTGCGCCACCGCAGCAAGCACAGCAGGCACGTCCCGAGCCCCGACCCCCTCAACAACCTCGTCCACCAGCCGCCCCGCCTCACCACCCCGCCCAGCCGCCACCCAAACCGCAACGGCGACCGGCACCAGGAACCCGACCCACGGCCAACACCCCGTCCGCCGCACCGCAGCCAGCGCCCGCTCCACCTCCCCCACCGCCTCACCCACCGCGCCCCGCTCCAACAGGATCGACGCCAACCCCGCCGCCCCGCTGATCGCCACCGGCAGGATCGCGTCCGCCGGGTCGTGCGCCCCGGTCCGACCGAAGTGCCCAGCCGCCGCCACCCGGTCCCCCCGCGCCGCAGCCAGCCACCCCAGCACCAACTCCAGCTCGCACGCCATGCTGGTCACGTCCCGGTACTCCTCGACCAACCCGCGCGCCCGCTGCGCCAGCCCCGACCACCGCCCCGTGATCCAGTCCAACCGCGCCTCGGTCGTCCGGCCAGTGCTCACCACGAACGGCGCACCGCTGCTCGCCGCCAGCGCCAACCCGTCGTGCAGGAACCGAGCACCCAACTCCAAGTGCCCCAGCCACACACACGCATCAGCGACGTTGCACCGCAACCGGGCAAGGTGCTGCTGCCCGCCCAGCGTGTCCGCGTCCCCCGGCACCTCGGCCAGCCACTCAAGCTGCCCCTGGTGCAGCCGCGCCCCGACCTCATTGGCCAGCAAGGCGATCCGCAGTTCGCCGGCCGCTACAACCCGGTGCGACTCCGTCTGCTGCCGCCACCGGGCCAACTCCTCCGGCGGGGCGGTACCCAAGTACGGCATGGACAACGCCGCGGTGGCGCGGGCGACCAGATCCGGTCGGTCGGCCAGTTCTACGATCGCGCGTTCGAGTTCGGCCCGCCCCTCCCGGATGTGCCCGATCCGGCGGACCAGCAGCAGCGCCCGGTACAGCCGCACCTCGCCGCGCACCGGCGTGGCCAGCCGCGGGTCAGCGAGCAACCGCTCCAGCGTCCCGGTCGGGTCGCGCTGGTCCAACCCGGTGTTGGCGATGCGCCCGAGCTTGATCGCCAGCCGGTCGACCACGTCGGCGGGCAGCACCGGCACCGCGAGCAGCCGCTGGAGCAACGTGGTCGCGGTCGCCGCGTCACCGGCGTCGATGGCCCGGTCGGCCGCCGCCTCGCCGTAGGCGCACCAGGCCGCCGCCCGCCCCGCGCGCTCGCTGTGCTCGGCGAGTTGCACCAGCGGACGCGGCTGCACGCGCTCCAGCGCGTCCACGGCCCGGTCGTGCAGGGCGACGCGCTCCGGAGCCGTGATCGTGTCGTAGACGGCCTGGCGGGCCAACATGTGCCGGAACCCGTACCCCTCCCCCACTTCGTGCAGCACGTGCCCGTCGAGGGCGTGCGCCAGCGCAGTCGGCGTCTCGTCATCCGGGACACCGCTCACCTGAGCCAGCAACGCGGCGGGCGCGGGCGTGCCGAGCACCGCCGCCGCCTCGACCAGGCGGACGGTGTCCGCGGGCAGGGTGGCCAGGCGATCGGCCATCGCATCCCGCAGCAACACCGGCACCTTGACCGCGTCGAGCAACCGCCTGGCCCGCGCGCTACCCGCCTGCACCGCCCCCGCCGGGTCACGCAAGGCCCGTAACGTCTCCTCCACCACGAACGGGATACCGGCGGTCCGCTCGTGCAACAGCGCCGCGAACTCCGCCGACACCCCTTGTGCGCCAAGGATCGCCTCGGTCAGCCGCCCCACCCCGTCCACGTCCAGCGGCTCCACTTCCAGCACAGCCACCAGCCCACCGGCGGCGGACCGGAACTCCGCGCCCAGGGGGCTCCCCCCGGGCAAATCCTCCCGCCGGTACGTCAGCACCATGCCGAGATCGGCCGGCGGACCACCGGCCAGGAACCGCAGCAGTTGCCGGGTCCCGTCGTCGGCCCAGTGCAGGTCTTCGACCAGCAGCAACGCCGGCCCCAGCCCAGCGAGGAGTTCCCGCACGGCCCGGAACAGCCGGTGCCGCTCCGCCCGGGGATCGCCGATCGGCGGCAACGGCGGCGGCAGGTCGGCGGCGATCTCCGGCAGCAGCGGTGCCAGCGCCCCGATCACCGGGTTCAACTCCCCTCGCCGGGCCAACACCGGCCCCACGCCCCGCAACGCCTCCAGCAGCGCCCCGTAGGAGAACGGCTCGCCGACCTGGTGGCAGTGGCCGACCAACGGCAGCACCCCGCCCAGGTCGCCCCCGAGCAGTTCGGCGACCAGCCTGCTCTTGCCCACCCCCGCCTCGCCCTCCAGCAGGACGACCGCGGGACGGCGGGCCACGGCCTCCCGCAGCACGGCCAGGTGCTCGCCGCGCCCGATGAGGACCGGTGAGCTGGTGCGGAACCACCGACCGGGCCACGCCTGCGGAACACCGTCCCGTCGCCTCATCGCACCTCCGCCGGCCCGCCCGATGGTTACGCTCACAACCGTCACGCGCGAGGCTCGCGGTTCACTGGTCTGAACGAGCGGTTATCACCGTTTCCGCTGATCGGCACAGTACCGAACGCCGCGCCGTTCGCTCAGGTCGTGATCCCGTACCGAAGTGAGCGTTAACAAGTTGGCAGAAACCGGACATTGCCCAGGCTGCCGCGGCCGGCTAGCTTGCCGGAAGGCGCCGGCGCCCTGGTCTTGGTACCGGCTGCCGACCGCATGTCCACCCTGCGCGCACCGGGACCCACCGCCACCTCGGCCGCCTGCGTCAAGCGAAGGGAAAGACAAGGTGAGATCAGCCGCTACCGCCGCGAGGTCGTTGACCGCGCTGGCGGTGCTCGTGTCCGCCGCGCTGCTACCAACCACGGCGAGCCCGCCCGAGGCCTCGGCCGCCGTCCAGGCGACGTTCTACGTGGCCCCCAACGGCAACGACGCCGACCCCGGGACGATCACCGCGCCGTTCCGCACCGTCCAACGCGCCCGCGACGCCGTCCGCACCATCAACGCGAACATGACGGGCGACATCCAGGTCTACCTCCGCGGGGGCAACTACCCCGTGACCAGCACCATCGAACTGACGCCCAGCGACTCGGGCACCAACGGCCACCGGGTCCTGTACTCGGCCTACCCCAACGAAACGCCGGTCCTCAACGGCGGCGTCCAGGTCACCGGCTGGACGCAGCACAGCGGCAACATCTGGAAGGCCCCGCTCACCCGCGCCAACAAGCTGCGGGCGCTCTACGTCAACGACAAGCGCGCCGTCATGGCCACCAAGACGATCGCGTCCCAGGGCTGCTACGGCACGTACAACGTCAACGCCGGCCAGGCCCCGTGGGCGTGGGAGTCCGGCTCGCAGTGCGACGGTGCCAGGTACTCCACGGCCGACCTGCCCGCCATCTCCCGCAACACCGACGACCTCGAAATCGAGACGGCGACGACGTGGCAGACCGCCATCGTGGGCGTCCGCCAGGTCACCAGTGACGGCTCCGGCCGGGTCGCGCTGTTCCAGCAGCCGGGCGGGGCGATCGCCCAGGGGGCGTTCAACGGCAACTTCCAGGTCGGCGGCAGCCACAAGTTCATGAACGCCTACGAGTTCCTGGACACGCCGGGCGAGTTCTACTTCGACCGGGCCGCCCAGACCGTCTACTACTACAAGGCCGCCGCCGAGAACATGGCGACCGCGACGGTCTACGCGCCCAACAACGTGTCCACCCTGCTCCGGGTCGCCGGCACGTCGACGACCAACCACGTCCGCAACATCACGTTCTCCGGCATCACGGTCCAGCACTCCGACTGGAACCTGTTCAACGTCGCCGGTTCGGTGTTCAAGCAGGCCCAGCAGGGCAACCTGGGCAACACCGCGTACGTCAAGGGCAACTTCCACGTCTACCACTACCGCAACGTCGACACCGCGCCGGGCGCGATCCAGGTGGAGAACGCCGACGGCATCCAGTTGCTACGCAACCGCGTGCAGCACACGGGAGTCGATGCCATCACGTTGGTCAACGACGTTCAAAACACCCAATTGATCGGAAACTTCACCAACGACGTCGGCGGGTCCGCCATCAACGTGGGCCACCCGCAGCACGTCTACATCGGCGACCACACGTCGTCCAACCGCGAGAAGTACTCCCCGCAGGTCGAGGGACTGCCGAAGAACATCGAGATCAAGAACAACTACCTGTACGACAGCGCGGTGTTGTTCAACGGCCACAGCCCGATCTCCGCGTTCTTCGTCGACACGCTGACCGTGCAGCGCAACCGGATCGAAAAGGCCCCGTGGAACGGCATCACGATGGGCTGGGGCTGGTGGAACTTCGACGGCTCGTCGGGCTCCATCGTCCCCAACCGCCCCACGACCACCGCGCGGAACAACACCATCAGCCACAACCACATCATCGACACGGTCCAACGCCTCAACGACACCGCGCCCATCTACACGCTGGGCAGCCAGCCGAACACCACGATCACCAACAACTACCTCCAGGGTGTCCCGTCCGGGCACAAGTACGGACTGCACCCGGACGAGGGTTCGGCGTACATCACGTTCCGCGACAACGTGCTGAGCGTGGACAAGAACGTCACGTGGATGGTCAACTCCGACGACTTCGGCCGCAAGCACGACCTGAGCATCACCCAGACCTACGGGCCGATCAACAAGGTCTCCAACAAGAACCTGCCGAACAGCACCATCCACGACATCATCGTGTCGTCTGATTACGTGTGGCCCGCACCCGCGCACAGCATCGCCGTGAACTCCGGCTTGGAGGACGCGTACCGGGACATCATCCCCGCGAACCTGCTGTCGTTGCCCGACTACGTTCTCCCCGACAGCACCTACGTGGGCAGCGGCACGACCTCGATCCCGATCCGCAGCGCCGGCGATGCGACCAAGACCGTCTGGCTGGCTCCCCCGGGGACGACCAACTTCGCCGTAGGCCCGACGATGACCAGGGCGGGCGGCACGGCAACGACCATCGAGGTCCCCACGACCTCCGGTGACTACCGGCTCTACGTCGTGGACGCGCAGGGCGCTCGGTCGGCCGAGTCGAAGTCGCTGGCCCGACGGCAGGGTGGCACGCAGCCCGGTGGTGGGTCCATGATCGTCGGCGGCCAGTCGGGCCGGTGCGTCGACATCAGCGGCACGAGCACCGCCAACGGCGCCCAGGCCCAGCTGTGGGATTGCCACGGCGGCACCAACCAGCGCTTCACCCACACCGCGGGCAGGCAGTTGCAGGTGTACGGGAACAAGTGCCTGGACGCCAGCAACCAGGGCACCACCAACGGCACCGCGGTGGTGATCTGGGACTGCAACGGGCAGACCAACCAGCAGTGGAACGTCAACGCCAACGGGACCATCACGGGTGTGCAGTCCGGGCTGTGCCTGGACGCCAACGGCGCCGCGACCGCCAACGGGACCAGGATCATCCTGTGGTCGTGCGGCGGCGGCGCCAACCAGCAGTGGACCCTGCGCAACTGACCAACGTCGGGGGCCGGGACCTTCCCGGCCCCCGGCGGTTCGCGGCCGGGCGGGCGCGGGCAGGCGCGGGCGGCGACCCGCCTCGCCAGGTCGGCGCGTGGCGAACCGCCGGCCCGGAACCACCCGCCGCGAACCGCCGGCCCGAAACCGCACACCACTAACCAGCCCGGGACCGCGCGCGGCCGATGATCTCCGGATCCGCGCGCGGTCCCGAGCCGCACGTGGTCAGTTCGCCGGGACGATCCGCCACTTCTGGTTGTTGCTGTTGCTGTCGCTCCACTGCCCCAGGTTCGCGCCGCTCGTCGTCCGCCCCATCCCGTCGAGGTACAACCCCGTGGCACGGTTGCGGATGCGGACGTCGTTGCCATTGGTGGCACCGGTCACGACGGTCCACTGCTGGTTGTTGCTGGTACTACTCGCCCACTGACTCACGTTGGCACCATTGGAAGTGTTGCCCGCGCCATCGAGGTACAGCCCGGTGGCCGCGTTCTTGATCCGCACGTAAGCGCCCGCGTTCTCGATGATCCACTGCTGCTCAAGACCCGTACCCGCCGCCCGCTGACCGGCGGTCGATCCATTCGCGGTGCCGCCCATGCCGTCCACGTACAAACCCGTGGCGACGTTGCGGATCTTGGCCACGTTCGTACCACCGTCCCCGATGCCCCACGCATAGTGGAGCCGCAGCAGGCCGGACGCGTTGGTCAACGACAGCCTGGTGTCGGCCCCGCTCCCGGTCCGCGTGGTCAGGCTGTACCAGTCGCCGTCCCGCAACCCCGGCCAGTACACGCTGCCCATCCCCAGGCTCCGCAACTTGCTGCTGACCCCGCGGATGTAATCAGCCATGTACGACCCGCTCGGCACGCTGTAATCAACCCGGTCGAAGTACACGCCGTTCTTGGTGCCCGGGCTCATGGCGCCGCCCCACTCGGTGGCGATCGTCCGTGAGGCGAAGTTGCCGATGTAGCTGCCGATGTGGTCCGCCCACTGGGTTTCGCTCTCGTACCCGGCGAAGAACGAGTAGTCGTGGACCGCCAGCAGCGTGCCGTTCAACCGGCTGTCGTTGCCCACCGCGGGCACGTTCTGCGCCAACCCGGCCCCGTCGAGGATCACCCGGCCGCGCGGCACCGACGAGTACCGGCCCAGCCACGTGTTGTACATGTTGTTCAGGTCGGTCGTGCTGTACCCGTGCGGCTCGTTGATGACCTCGAAGTAGGCGTTCGGGTTGCTGCCGTACCGCGAAATCACCCGGTCCCACATCTGGTTGAACGCGGTCATGTTCGGCGGCCTGCCACCGGTGTGCGCCCAGTACGCGAGGATGACCTTGCCCTTGGTGAGCGCGGCGTCGATCGCCCCCGTGTAGGTGCCCCAGAAGTCGGCGACCGTGGGTTCGTTGATCGGCATCCGGACCGTGTTGGCGCCGGTGATCGAGTACATCTGCCCGACCACCTGGTTCGCGACGACGGTGGCCGACGCGTAGGTGTCGGAGGCGCTGAGCCCGGACAGGTAGAGCACGCCGTTGACGAAGTTGTCCCGGGGATCGGCCCAGTTGACGCCCTTGAACTGGCTCGTGGACGCGCGCGCCGACTCCGGGACGGCGGTCATCAGACCGGCGGCCAGCACCAGCAACGCCAACAGACGCATCAAGGTAAGCGCTTTCCCAGCTAGCAGACTTCGGTGCATGGGTTTTCTCCTCAAGGGGTGGGAAGGGGTGGACGCCGAACGACGTCCACCCCGGGCCGGATCAGGTCGTCACGCGGAACGTGGCGTCACTGCGGGCGACGGCGGTGGTGATCTGGTCCAGCCGCAGTTGGTAGGCGTAGTGCCGGATGTAGCGGTCGGGGTGGTTGTAGGACTGGAAGGAACTCCACGACGTCGAGGCCAGCCCCGCCACCTGGCGGAAGGTCGCGTCGGCCCGGAACTGCGCGGTGCCGTCGTCCGGGGCCAGGACGAAGTCGTAGTTCTGGTGCCGCAGGTAGTAGCCGGGGTAGTTGACCGACATGATCGACACCGCGGCGGGGTCCGCGAGGCCCTTCACCAGCCGGAACTGCGCGTCCGCCGCGGGGCTGACGTTGGCGTCGATGCGGACGTCGAAGTCGGCGTGCCGGACGTACCGGTCCTGGAAGTTGAACGACTGGAGCCGGTTGACCGGCACGCTCGCGTACTTGCCCAGCACCCGGCTCTCCTCGACCGCGGTCAGGGCCATGATCCCGCCGTGGCGCTTGCGGGTGCCGCCGAGCCGGTAGTCGGACACGGTGCGGAAGTTCCTGGTGCTGCCCAGGTTGGTGGACGTGATCGGCATGTACCCGCGGCCGGTGGCGAACTGGTCCAGCCACAGCGCCCACTCGGTGCGGCCGTTGAACGGCATCCACATCGGCCCCTCGACGACGTTGCCGCCGCCGGTGCCGTTGGAGATGCCCATGTGCGACAGGTCGCCGATCCGGGTCCACGAGCCCAGCACGCTGTCGCTGCCCTCGATCGTGATGTGCCCGTCGGCCGACGCCCGGTAGTAGCGGAACCCGCCGACGCTGGTGGGCGACTCGACGATCTGGGTGTCGATGATGCCCTGGGTGCCCGGCCGGTCGATGTAGACCTGGGGCGCGGTGACGGACCGGAAGTCGCTGGTGCGCACGTAGTGGATGCGGTGCTTGCGGACCCCGTTGATGGTCGCGTTCGTGGCCCAGTAGATCACGTAGTCGTTGGTCGCCGGGTTGAAGATCGCCTCCGGCGCCCAAGCGTCACCCGCGCCGGGGATCGAGCCGGCCACGTTGAGCAGGCGGGGCGCGGACCAGTTCACCAGGTCCGTGGACTCCCAGACGACCAGGGACGTGCTGCCCCGGTTCGCCGCGTCGTCCCACGAGATGCCGCTGGCGATGCGCAGGTCGGTGGCGATGATCCAGTACCGGTCACCGCTGGGGGAACGCACGATCGCGGGGTCCCGCACGCCGCGAGTGCCCACAGTGGACACCAGGGCCGGCGCGCCGTTGTTCAGGTCGGTCCAGTGCAGGCCGTCCTTGCTGTGCGCCAGGTAGATCTGCTCGCCGGTGGCGCTCTCCCCGGTGAAGTGCGCCATCAGGTACCCGGTGAACGGATCGGCGGCCGAGGCGCGACCCGCCCCGACGAGCAGGTGGGTGACGAGCAGCGCGAGCGCCGTGGCCAGCACCGCGGCCGTCCGCGACCGTGTTCGTTGCATGGTTTCTCTCCCTCGGATCACAGGGTGGGGACGATCGGGGCGATGGTGCCGTCGGGGTTGAAGACCATGCGGTCGATCGTGACCTCGCGGTTGGTGCCGTTGCCCGAGGGGACGGCGAACCGGCGGTAGGCCACGTACCGGGTGTCGGTGCCGGGCGCCTGGACCACCGAGTGGTGGCCGGTGCCCTTGATGCCGAGGTCCAGGCGCTTCTGGAGCACCGCGCCGCGCTTGGTCCACGGACCCGGCGGTGACGGCGCGGCCGGCCCGTTGACGACGGTGGACGTGGCGTCCGCCGAGGCGGGCGCGGCGGGCAGGGCGAGGGTCGACGCGACGAGGAGTGACGACAGCGCGAGCACCCGGGTGCGCCGGTTCATGCTGGCTCCGATCGACGTTGGTCGGTAGCTGAGTGAGCGCTAACAAACCGCGCTCGTACTCCCTCTCTCGTCGTGGACTGGCCCTTGGCGGCGCTGAGTATGCGCCATGTGCACGTTCACATCAATCCTCTGATGGTCGGGTGGCCACTACCCGCCGGCACCGACCCCGGCGCGCCGCCCGGAGGAGGTCCGGGCCGAGTCGAACTCCTTTTCGTCGATTTCGATTCGATTTCCGCGTCGACGAAATTTCCGCACTGGTCGAAGCGCATCGATTCCTTGCCCCCGCCGCGGGTTTCCGGGAAACCTCAGGACGGTAGTCGCACGATTGCGAGGGGCGTCATGGCGGGAATGCGCATCGGGGCGCGAGTGCGCCGTCAAGTCGGGTTGCTGGTCGCCGGGGTGACCGCGCTGGCGTCGAGCGCCGGTCTGGTGGCGGTGGGCCAAGCGGAAGCGGCGCAGGGGTGCCGGGTCGACTACTCGGTGGCCAACCAGTGGGCCGGCGGGTTCAGCGCGAACGTGAACATCACCAACCTGGGCGACCGGGTCGACGGCTGGAAGCTGGTGTGGACGTGGCCGTCCGGCCAGCAGGTCACCCAGGCGTGGAACGCGACGGTGACCTCGTCGGGCAGCCAGGCGACGGCGACCAACGTCGGCTACAACGCCGTGATCGCCACCGGCGGGTCGGTGTCGTTCGGCTTCAACGGTTCGTGGACGGGCGCCAACACCGCGCCGTCGTCCTTCGCCCTCAACGGCGTCACCTGCGACGGCGGCACCACGACCACCACCACGACGACCACGACGACCACTTCGCAGAACCCGGTGCCGGGCAACGCGATGGAGCGGGTGGCCGCGATGCAGCCGGGCTGGAACCTCGGCAACTCGCTGGACGCGACCGGGTCCGACGAGACGTCGTGGGGCAACCCGCGCATCACGGAAGCGTTGCTGGACAACGTGAAGGCGCAGGGCTTCAAGAGCATCCGCATCCCGGTGACGTGGGGCCAGCACCAGGGCGGCGCGCCGGGCTACACCATCGAGGCCGCCTACCTCAACCGGGTCAAGGAGGTCGTCGGCTGGGCGCTGGCGGACGGCTTCCAGGTGATGATCAACATCCACCACGACTCGTGGCAGTGGATCGCGGCCATGCCGAACGACCGCGCGAACGTCCTCGCCCGCTACAACGCGACCTGGACCCAGCTCGCGGCGGCGTTCCGGGACGCCTCGCCGAACCTGGTCTTCGAGAGCGTCAACGAGCCGCAGTTCACCGGTGTGGACGCCACCCGCGGCGACCAGTTGCTGCACGAGCTGAACACGTCGTTCCGCGACATCGTCCGCCGGTCCGGGGGCAACAATGCCGCCCGCCTGCTCGTGCTGCCCACCCTGCACACCTCCGGCGACCAGGCCCGGCTCGACGCGCTGGCCACGTCCATCAACGGCTACCGCGACCCGAACCTGATCGCGACGATCCACAACTACGGCTACTGGCCGTTCAGCGTCAACGTCGCCGGCGGCACGCGCTTCGACGCCACCGCCCAGAAGGACCTCACCGACACCTTCGACCGCGCCTACAACACGTTCGTGTCCAAGGGCATCCCGGTGATCCTCGGCGAGTACGGCCTGCTCGGCTTCGACCGGCACATCAACACCATCCAGCAGGGCGAGAAGCTGAAGTTCTTCGAGTACCTCGGGTACTACGCGCGGGCCAGGAAGATCACCACGATGCTGTGGGACAACGGCCAGCACTTCGGCCGCACGTCCTTCCAGTGGAGCGACCCGGAACTGATCGCCCAGATCAAGTCCAGCTGGACCACCCGTTCCGGCACCGCGTACTCCGACCAGGTGTTCAGCGCCCGGTCCTCGGCCGTCACCGCGAAGACCCTCGCGCTCAACCTCAACGGGACCACGTTCGCGGGCCTGTACCAGGGCTCGACGGAACTGGTGCGCGGCACCGACTACACCGTCTCCGGCGACCAGCTCACGCTCACCGCGTCGGCGATGACCAGGCTGAGCGGGTCGCGGGCGTACGGCACGAACGCCGTGCTGCACGCCCGGTTCTCGCAGGGCGTGCCGTGGCGGATCAACCTCATCACGTACGACACCCCGGTGTTGAGCAACGCCACCGGTTCCACGAGTTCCTTCGCGATCCCGACCAACTTCCGGGGCGACCTGTTGGCCACCATGGAGGCGAAGTACGCGGACGGCACCAACGCCGGCCCGCACAACTGGACGTCGTACAAGGAGTTCGACCGGACGTTCGCGCCGAACTACACCAATGGTGCCACTACGCTGACGTCGGAGTTCTTCGCCGAGGTGAACGACAACTCCCGGGTTACGCTCACGTTCCACTACTGGAGTGGCGCGCGGGTCACCTACTACGTCACCAAGTCGGGCAGCACGGTCACCGGCACGACCGGCTGATTTGCCAGGAGGTCAACGTGGCGCCATCCCGGCGGAGCGTGTTGCGCTGGGCCGGTGCGGCGGTAGCGAGCGGCGCGGCGGCGGTCTCGGGACACCCCGAGGCCGTCGCCGCCGGCCGGTGGGCGAGGTTGCGCGCCCGGCTGTCCGGTGAGCTGCTGCTGCCCGGCGACACCGGCTACGACACCGCGCGGCTGCCGTTCAACTCGCTGTTCGACCACCACCGGCCCGCCGCGATCGCCCGCTGCGTGCGGCCCGAGGACGTGCAGCACTGCCTGGCGGAGGCGCGCCGGTTCCGCATCCCGGTGGCCACCCGGGGTGGCGGGCACAGCTACGCCGCGTACTCCACGCCGCACGAGGGCCTGGTGGTGGACCTCGGGCCGATGGCCGGTGTCGAGGTGCGCCCGGACGGCACCGCCGTGGTCGGCGCGGGTGCCCGCCTGCGGGACGTCTACGCCGCGCTCGCCGCCGCCGGTCGCTGCCTGCCGCTGGGCAACTGCCCTTCGGTGGGGATCGCGGGGTTCACGCTGGGCGGCGGTTTGGGCTGGCTGGACAGAACGTACGGCCTGACGTGCGACTGGCTGCGGTCGGCGCGGGTGGTCACCGTCGACAGCCGGCGCGTCACGGCGGCAGCCGACCGTGCGCCGGACCTGTTCTGGGCGTTGCGCGGCGGCGGTGGCGGCAACTTCGGCGTGGTCACCTCCTTCGAGTTCTCGACGGTGCCCGCGCCGAAGGTGCTGACCGTGTTCCGCGTCCGGTTCCCGGCCGGTTCGGCGGCGGACGTGCTCGGCGCTTGGCAGCCGTGGAGCGTGGCGTTGCCGCCGGAAATCTCCTGCGTCTGCGTGGTAACGCCGTCCGGTGCGGTGGACCTGACGGGCTGCGCGGTCGGCCCGTCCGGTCCGCTGCGCGCGGAGATCGCCCGCCTGCTCGCCACCGCGGGCATCGACGCGCCGCTGGAGTACGCGGAGGTCGACTACCCCGCGGCGATCGGCATCATGACCGGCGGCCACCCGCCCCGCAACGCCTTCCGCGCCTCCTCCCGCATCGCCGAGGGCTTGTGGCACGACCCTGCGGCCATCGCGGACACGGTGCGGGACAAGGAAAGTGCCCTCCTCATCATCGGAGCGCTGGGCGGTGCGCTCGACCACCCGGCCCCCCACCGACACCGCCTACCCGCACCGCGGCGCGCCGACGTCCGTGGAGGTCTTCGGCACCGTCGGCACCCTGCCTGTCGAGCAGGTGACCCGGGAGGTGGACCAGGTGCAGTCGGACCTGGCGCACCTGATCGGCACCGGCACGTACATCAACTACCTCGACCCGCTCCAGGACGACTGGGCCACCACCGCGTACCGGCACAACCTCCCCAGGCTGCGCGCCGTGGCCCGCCGGTACGACCCGGACGGCGTCCTGCGCTTCCCCCAAGCGATCCGCTAGGCGGGTTCGCGCAGCAACTCCACCAACGCGGCGATGCTCTGGTCGCGGCGACCCTCCTCCACGGCCCGCCGCAGCAGGTCGTGCATCGGCTGGTGCCAGCTTACGTCCAGGCCGGCCTCGGCGGTGACTTCGTGGTCGTACGGGACGGCGTCGTGGAACACCCCCACCGACGACTGCGGGTCGGTGTACTCGCCCCGGTCGATCTCGTCGGCCAGGGTCGGCAGCACCGAGGCGATCATGTCCAGCCACTTGGCCGTGTGCGGCACCAGCGACGCGGCCGTGCGCCCCCGCCCGGTGACCAGCGCCGCGCCCTGGAAGAAGCCGAGCAGGGCAGGCAGCAACGTGCCGCCGACCGCGTACTCGTACAGCTTCGCCAGGTCGACGTCCGTGCCCAGCAACGAGGTGTCGCCGCCGAGGACCCGCAGCGTGGCCTCGTGCTCGGCGTACACCGACTCGTCGCCGCTGTAGTACAGCTGCGTGTCCGCGGCCCCGACCGCCGCCGGGACGTTCTTGATCGCCCCGTCGAGGAACCGGGCTTTGCGCCCGACCGCCCACTCCCCCATCCGCCGCGCCCCGGACGGGGTGCCGCTGTTGAGCGTGACCACAGACCGTCCACTCAGGTCCGCGTCCGCCAACGCTTCCGTTGTGGCGTCGTAGTGCGACAGGCAGGCGACGATCAACGGGCTCGCCGCGACCGCTTCGGCGGCGGACCCGGCGGCCACCGCGCCCGGCGGCACCTTGCCCGGCGTGCGGTTCCACACGGTGGTCGGGTGACCGGCGGCGACGAACGCCTCCGCCAGCGCCCGACCCATCGAGCCGAGCCCGATCACCGTGACCGGTGTGCGATTCATGCGTTCCCTCCGACTCTTGGGGTCGCAACCCATGCTCGGAGCACCGCGGGAGTTGATCAAGTACCGTCATTTTTGACGGGTACTGACTCTTTTGTCGGGGGGTTGGCGTTGAAGCACCGGACGTACACGTGCGGTCTGGACGCGGCGATCGACGTGATGGGCGGGAAGTGGAAGCCGTTGATCCTGTGGGAACTGCACAGCGCGACGCTGCGCTTCGGCGAGCTGCGCCGGGCGGTCCCCGGGATCAGCGAGCGGGTGCTGATCAACCAGCTCCGCGAGCTGGAGACCAGCGGCCTGGTGCACCGCGAACTGCACCACGAGGTGCCGCCGAAGGTCGAGTACTCGCTGACCGACTTCGGCCGTTCCCTGATGACCGCGCTCCTGCCGCTGGGCGAGTGGGGCGAGCGCCACAAGTCCCGCATCGAGGCCATCCCCCGCTGAACCCGGTCGACATCGAGGACAGAAGCTGACCTGGAAGCCTTCTAGGGTCGCGATCATGAGCACCGTCGAACAGCACACGGACGTGGTCCTCGTGACCGGAGCCACCGGAACCCCGGGCGCAAGATCGTCGACCGGCTCGTCGGCCGCGGTGTGCGGGTGCGGGCGTTGACCAGGAAATCGAACGCCGACCTGCCCGCCGGGGTGGAAGTCGTGCGCGGAGACCTCAACGCCCCCGAAAGCCTTGCGCCCGCGCCGGACGGCGTCACCGCCATGCACCTGCTCACCCTGACCGGGGAGGACAACGCGCCCCTCGCGACCGGCCCTGCGATCGTGGCGCTGGCGACCGCGGCCGGGGTCCGCCGGGTCACCCTCCTGGGCACCGGCGAAGGCCCGGTGGAACAGGCCGTCGCGGCGAGCGACCTGGAGTGGACCGTGCTCTGGCCGATCGACATGACGGCCGAGACCGTCGAGGACGTCACCGGCCGCCCGCCCCGCCGCTTCGCCGACTGGGCCGCCGACCACGCTTCCGCGTTCGAGCGGCCGCCGTCAGCCCGCCCGTAGCGCTTCGACGACCGCGATGGCCTGGTCCAGCAGCTCGACGGGGCAGCCCCAGTAGTCGTAGATGCCGCCGCGCCCCCGGTTGCTCCCGCACACCACGAAGACGCCCGTCCCCAGCTCCGCTTTGAGGCGCGTGGCCAGCCAGCCGACGAACCCGCTGTTGTCCAACCCGTCGACGAAGTGGAAGGAGAAGATCCCGAACCGCTCGACCCCGTCGACCTCACCGGTCAACGGAACCAGCCGGCTCCAGCTCTCCCGGTCCCGCACGTAAGCCAGGGTCTCGGGCGTCACCACCGGCGGCTCGTCGGCGGGGAACTCCTCGAAGCACCACACCCCGTCGTGCACGACGAGATCAGCCTCGGCGATCACCCGCCGCAGCCGCAACTCCGTCTGCTCCGCGGTCTCCACACTCACACTGACCATCAGCCCGCCCCCTCGAGTCCGTGAACCTCCAACGCCCACGCCGCAAGACTTATTCCACTCACCGTGTCCCAAGTGGAAGACCAATTGGGGAAGATCAGCGGGTTGGACGTGGACGCGTTGGCTTCGCGCTCCACGTGACCGCCCGGGCGGCCGTGCGGCACCGCGGCGGGGAGGTGCTGGCGGCCACGGCGGTGGCGGACATGGAGGTGCCGCGCCTGGACGCGGTCCGCCGCTACCTGCTGCGCAGCGCCACGGCGAAGCTCCGACCCGACATGTGGGACGCGGTGTTCGAACCCCGGCCAGGGCAGGAACCGGAACCCACCGCCCCACACGTCGAACCGGACCCGCGGGCTCACCAACGTGCGCAGCACCTCCCACGCCGCGGCCTGGCCCGCGGCCCACTCGCCGCCCCCGCCTTCCCGGGCGATCCGGGCGCAACTCGGCCAGCCGCTCGGCGAGCGCCAACTCGGTGAACCGGTCCCGTTGCCGCAGCACGCGTTCCACCTCGGCTTCGGCCTCGGCGCGGACCTGCTCGTCGGTGGCCGGCGCCCCGGCAGCCGGTGCTGCGGTGCCCATCGTGGCGAGGTCCGCGTCGGCGACCGTGCACCGGACCGGCTCCAAGGGCTGCGGGTCGAGGTCGATGCCCGGGTCGCCCGGGGTCGACTCGGGCAACGGGTCGAGCGCGCCCGCCGCCCGCACGGCCGCCTGCGCCGCGCGGATCTGCCCAACGCCTTCGACGTCCTGCCGTGACGCACCCCGGCTCACTGGCGGAAGAGGAAAGCGAACTGGGCGTCGACCGGTTCACCCTGCGCTCCCCGGCAGACCACCTCGACCTGGTGCTCGTGCTCGACGGGCCGCCACCCGGCGACGCCGCACGTCGCGGTGGAGTTGTAGGCCGACACCTGGGGATTCCCGCCCGGCCGGACCAGGCCGGGCAGGTGGACGGTGTACGTCCCGGTGGCCGTCCGGCTGACCGTGTTGAGGGCGTGGGTGGAGTTGTACTGGTAGTCCTTCATCGGCGTGTACTCGGCGGCGCCGCTCTCGCTCGCCCACAGGTACGCGCCGGGAATCCGCACGTCGGCGGTGGACCCGAGGTCGACCGTGTAGCTCAACGTGAAGGCCGCGTCCACCGGAACGCCGCGGAGCGTGGCGCAGGCCACGCGGACGACCAGGAAGTCCTTGCCGGTGCCGGGATTGCGCCAGGGCATCCACACCACGGGTGAGCACGCGTTCGGCGTCGACCCCAGCGACGTGACCTTGACCATCCCGCCCGGGGTCCCGTGCAGGCCGGGCAGGAAGACCAGGTAGGTGCCCTCCTGTTCCCGCTCCACCGTGTTCAGCCCGCCGACCGGGTTGAACTGGTGGTTCGAGTCCGGGGTGTACGGCGGCGAGGACGGCTTGTCCGCCCGGACGTAGGCCATCGAGCCCGAACCGCCCATGGTGAACAGGAACGACGCCGTGAACGAGGCGTCGGCGGGCGTGCCGTCGCGGTCGACGCACACGACGTGGACGTCCTGGTCGTGTTCGTCGTCGGGCGCGGGTCCCCACTGCTCCACCGAGCAGACTCGATCGTTCACGTCCGCGCTGGTCACGTCGACCGTTCCGCTGTCGGTCCCGAGACCGGGGAACCGCACCGCGTAGCGACCGGCACTTGCCCGGGTCACGGTGTTCACCGCGCCCGTGGAGTTGCACTGGTGCGGTTCGGACGGCGCGTAGGACGACTCGCGAGGCCGGTCCGCCCAGACGTACCCGGCCTTCACGGACGGGTCCACCTTGACCAGGCACGCCTTGCTCCGCGCCGCGGTCGGTCCGAACCACCCGTCCGGAACCCCGAACGCGTAGAGCAGGACGACCGAAACCGTCCCGATCGCCGCGACCGGCACCAGGACGCGCAGCAGCCGCCGCCGACGGGACGGGCGGACGGGCGGCGGGGCGCTCGCCGGCGCCGAGTGCAGGGTGAGGGTTCCGATGTGGTCGGCCTGCACCACCGGGCCGACCACATCGGACACCTGGTTCCGCACCGACCGGGGCGCCTCCGCCCGGTCGTCCTCCTGCGCCCGCATCCGTTGTCAGCCCATCGACCGGTCGTGCGTGCCGCCCGTCTGAACCGGGCAGGCGCCGACCATTCCCGGAGGGGCGAGGATCGGGATCGCCGCCACCGGCCCTCGCGCGGGCATCAGGTCGCCGGCCGCGGTCATCCCGGAAGGCGACAGGCCGGGCATGGTGGGCGTGGCGCCCCCGTTCATGTCGACCGGAATGCCGACCATCACGCGCTCCACCGGTGTCGCGGGCACCGGCTGGGTCATGGCCGAGCCGGACCCGCAGGTGACCACCGCCTGCGGATGGCCCATGGGCTGCGCGGGCACCGCGGTCTGCGGCTTCTTGGCCGGTCGCGCGGGCACTGCGGTCAGCGGCTCCTTGGCCGGTCGGGCGGGCTCCTCGGTCCGGGGTTGCTCGGCCGGCCGCGCCGCCGGGTGGGCGGAGGTCTTCGCCGGCTCACCCGCGGGCCTCGTCTCGGGTCGGGTCTCCGATCGGGTCTCGGGTTTCGTCTCGGGTCGGGTCTCCGGAGCCGATCCGGCTTCCGCCGAGCCGGTTCGCAGGTCCGGCAACACCGACGTGGCATCCCTTGTCGACGGGGACTCGTCGGGCGTGGGCTCGACGTCGTGTCCGGTCGCCATGGTGTCGGGGATGCTGTCGGTCTCGGCCACCGGAGCCACCGTCGGAGGTGGTGCCGGAGCCGGGTCCTGCGGAGCCGGGTCCTGCGGATTCGGGGTGCCGGTCGTGTCGCCGCGCGCCACACGGGCGTCGGGCATCATCGCGGCGGGCGCGGACGGGTGGCTGTCGAAAGCGGTGGCGGTGTTCGTGGCGGTGTTCGTCGTGGGCGAGTCCGCGGCGACGTCGAGGCGCACGCGGTCCACCGTGTCGACGCACACCGCGGCCACGAGCAGGACCGCGGTCGCCTGGCACAGGACCCGCAGACGATGTCTGTTGCGGGCAGAGGGGTACACGGCGGCGGTGGCGTATGCCATGGGGCCTCCAGATGGTGCGCGGTGGTTAACCCGATCGGTGCGGGCGCTGTCCTCAAATCTGCGGGTTCCGGGAGTCGAGGACGCGGTACGACTGCGTTCGTAGCTGTTCACGTGTTCACGGGCCACCGCCGTGAACACCTTTGAACAGCAGGAACGCCGCCAGCGGGGAGTGCGCATGACCGAGCAGGTGCCGGAGACGCTCGACGAGGCGCGACGGCGGTTCGGCGGCGCGTTGCGCGAGCTGCGGGTGGAGCGCCGGCTCTCCCTGCGCCACGTGGCACGGCGGACCGACTGCTCGCCCGCGTGGTTGTCCGGGCTGGAGAACGGCAAAGCGTCGCTGCGGACCTGGCACACGATCGGGAAGCTCCTCGAGTTCTACCGGGTCGACCCGGCGGAGTTGAAGCTCCGGTGGGAGGAACTCCACGCCCGCCTGTACCGCGCATCCGGCGGAACGGAGGTCGAGGACAACGGCAGCGCCCTGCTCGACCTCCCCGAGTTCCAACCGGTGATCCCGTGGCGGCGGACCACCTCGCCGACCCTGCGCACGATGCTCGACGAGCTGTCCGCCGACGTCGGTCGGCAATGGCAGGGCGAGCACCTGCTCAAAGCGATGCCGGCCCGGTGGGCCTTGACGTGGGACGTGGCCGACGAGCGCGGCTTGGTCCTGCCCAGCGGCCCCGAGGTGTTCGACGGCGAACTGGACGACGCGGTGGAGTTCCTGATCCGCCTGCCCCGGCACCGCCTGGTGCTGCTCGGCGAACCCGGTGTCGGCAAGACCGTGACGCTGGCGCACGTGGTGCTGGGGTTGCTGGGTCGCCGCAAGGACGGCGAACCGGTGCCCGTCGTGGCGCCCCTGCGCGACTGGGACCCCACGACGAACAGCCTGGAGGAGTGGCTGGCCGCGCAGCTGGTGGCCAGGTACCCCTCGGTCCGGCACCCCGGCCGCGCGGCCGACCTGGTCGGGTCGGGGCTGGTGATGCCCGTCCTGGACGGTTTCGACGAGATGCCCGAGCGGTTGCGGCCGCTGGCGCTGCGACGGGTCAACGGCATGCTCCGCAAGGGCGTGCCGCTGCTGCTGGCGTCCCGCGCGGGCGAGTACCGGGCGGCCGTCCGGCACCGCGGCGGGGAGGTGCTGGCGGCCACGGCGGTGGCGGACATGGAGGTGCCCCGCCTGGACGCGGTCCGCCGCTACCTGCTGCGCAGCGCCACGGCAAAGCTCCGACCCGACATGTGGGACGCGGTGTTCGACCACCTCGACCGCCGTCCCGACGGGCCGCTCGCCGCCGCGCTGTCCACGCCCCTCATGGCGTGGTTGGCCACCGTCCGGTACGTCGAAGGCGCCGCCGACCCCGCGGACCTGCTGGCGTTCACCGACCGAGGCGCGATCGAGCAGCACCTCCTCGAACAGCTGGTGACGACCCGGTACCACCCGACCTGGGTCGCCGATCGGGGGCCGGTGCCGACGCGGGTCCGCCGACCGATGACACCCACGCCCTCGACCGAGGACGCCACGCGGTGGCTCGCGTTCCTCGCCGGGCACGTGCGGCGGCTCGACACGTCCGAGGTGACCTGGTGGGAACTCGACCGCGCGGTGCCCCGGTCCGTGATCGCGCTGCTGGGCGGCTTGGTCTTCGCGGTGACGGTCGGCGCGGCGATCGGGTTGCCGCTGGTCATCGGTGGTCGGGCCGCCGAGGCGGTGCTGTGGGGTGCGATCGGCGCGGTGGCGGCGGGATCGTTCGGCGGCACCGCGCTGCTCGTGCTGGCCACCGCGCGACCGGCGCTGCCCTCGGTGGTGCCGGTGCGGTTCTGGCGGACGCACCCGCCCGACTGGTCCCGACGACCGCTGTGGCGGCACCTGGCCGACGGGCTCGGGATCGGCTTCGCCGGTGGCCTGTGCGTGACCGGTGTGGTGACCGCCGCGGTCGCGTCGACGAGCGGCTTCGACGCCGCGCTGGCCAACGGCGCCAACGCCGGGCTCGCCACGTTCACGGCGGTCGCGGTCGCGCGGACGGTCGACTACTGGGTCAGCGTGCCGGTCGACGGGACGTCGTCGACCAGCCCGGAGACCGTCCTGCGCAGCGACCGCACCGTGGCGCTCGCCCAGGGGCTGGTCGGCGGGCTCGCCTGCGGGCTCGCGTTCGGCGTGTTCCGCGGCCTCTCCGCCGGTCTCGCGGCGGGACTGGCGGCGGCGGTCACCCGGTCGTTCGTCGGCGGACTGGACCAGGGGTGGAGCGGGGTGCACGTGACCGCGTGGGGGCGCTTCGTGCTGGCCAGGTTGTGGTTGTGGGGCACGGGGAAGCTGCCGCTGCACGTGATCGCGTTCCTGCGCGACGCCCACTACCGGGGACTCCTGCGCCAGGTGGGCGCGGCGCACCAGTTCCGGCACGAACGGCTGGCGGACACGCTGCGCCAGGCGGGGACCGGTGTCCGGTCGACTGCCCGTTCGGACGCTCCCGTGGACGTCGAGGGGTGAGACCCTCCCGGGGTGTCGAGAGCACGGGCGGTCGAGGGTGGCACCAGCCGGCGCGGGACCGGACCGCGAACCCCGCCGCCCACGGCGCACCACGTGCTCTCGTTGCAGGGCCTGGTCGGCAACAGCGCCGTGACCGCCGCGATCACCGCGCAGCGGGACCCGCAACCCGGACCACCACGCGCGCTCGACCTGGTCGACCCGCGGCTCGACCTGGTCCGGCGGGAGCACGTCAGCGCGATCGGCCAGGTGGCCCGCTGGCTCGACGCGCATCCCCGGGTGCGGTCACAGCCCGGACCGCAAGTGCTGCAACGGGTTCGCGCCGCGGTGCCGGCCGCCGCCGTGCTGACCGACGACACCGTCCTCGACCTGGCGTTCCCGGGACGCCACGCGCTGGACGGAACCCCGGCACCGACCCCGGGTCCCGAACGCCCCGCACTCGGCGACGTCACCCCACCGGCCCCCGAACTGCCGCCCTATCCACGGGACATGCGCGGCCTGGGCCACCAGCCCGGTCCCTGGGGCGCGGTGCTGCGCTACCGCGACATCAACGAGTGGCTGGACCGCCAACTGGAAGGCGTCCCCATGCCCACCTGGGCCCGCCGCTACCTGCACCGCAAACTCCACGACATGGTCGGCGAAGGAACGGGCCGCCGCCTACTCGACCACCACTGACCACGTCGTGAAGAGCCGGGCGATGACCAGGTCGACGACGCCCGACGCGACCAGCGAGGACACGCCAATTCCGTCCCGATCACGTTGGTCGCTGCCGGGCGCTACCGTCCCTGGTCTGCCACACCGGACGATGCCTGGAAGCGCAGCTCGGGAATGTTGTCGAGGTCGATGCCGTAGCGGGCGTAGACCTTGATGGTGTTCGCCCCGGTCAGTTCCTCCTCGGCGTAGCCGAGCAGCGCGGCGACCCGAACGACCTCGTCCTTCGATCCGGCCTCGATCTCGACGTAGGGCGGGATGCGCGGCCACGTGTCGATCTCGACCTGTGCGCCGTCGAGGACGAAGCTCGTGCGCTTGGTCTCCTGGTACGACTTCGCGGTGAACCCGAGCACACCGAGCAGGGCGTTGGTCGCGTCGAAGTCGCTCACGGTCACTTCGGTCTCGTGCGTGCCGTCGATGGCGTCGCTGGTGATCTGCTTGACCGTCAGCGTCACCTCGTCCCCGGTGTCGCGCAGCCTGATCCACTTCGACTGATCGCCGGGCGTGATGTCGTAGACGTAGCGGCGCATGAACCGCTCGCCGAGCTTCCGGCCGCCCTTGTCGAGGATGCGTCGTTCCATCTCCGCCGGGTCGATGTCGAGGATCTTGGCTTCGTGCTCGATCCGCACTCGCGTGCGTCCTTCCCTGTCGATCGGTCATGCCGCGTGGCGGCGGGTGAGTCGGTCGTATTCGACCTCACGCAGAGCCAGCACTTGTGCCGGCATCGGCCCGGTGAGGAAGTCGTCGAGGGGCATGGTCAGATCCATCCGTTGGATGCAGACACCGACCTGGTAGCGGCCGGCGCGGTCGTAGTAGAGCCGCACGCCGTAGAAGCCCTCCTGGCAGTCGGTGTCGTTGTTGAACCGGCATCCGGTGCACGTCTCAGGCAGTCGGACGCGCCGAATCTGCTTGAAGTACACCCGACGTCCGTCCGGGAGGCGGTAGGCGGTGCGTGCTGCGGAGACACCTGCGGTGATGTAGTGCGCTTCGGCGACCGCTCCGCGTTCGGCCAGGATGCGCTCGATGGCCTCCACGGAGGCCGGGCCGTGGTCCAGCGAGTTGAGCAGTCGGACCGCCAGGTGTGGGGAGTATTCATCGAGCAGGCGGTGCACGCGCGGCGCGTGGCTGTAGTCGAGCACCACGATGTTCGCGCCGGCGTTGACCCCGTGCGCCTCGCAGACGGCGATCGAGCGTTTCAGGGCGTCGATCTTTCGCTGCGCTCGTTCGGGGTTGCGGTAGCGGGCGTGCTGGGTCTCGGCGAGTTCGTCGGCCGTCGTGCCGAAGATCGAGAAGTTCACCCGATCGAGTCCAGCGGCGGCGCAGTCGGGAAGCACCTCCGCTCCGTGCTCTCCGTTGGACGTCATCCCGACCCGCAAAACAGCCGCAGACGCACATCTGGTCACGCTGCGAGCGGCGATCGATCAGCACGTGACCGACCTGGACCTGAGCGCCGGACAGGGCTACATCCTCGACAACCACCGATGGCTGCACGGTCGGCGAGCGTTCACCGGACACCGCGTGGTGCACCGCGTCAACGCGAACCCGCTTCCGCACCTCGGCATCCGGACCGGCATTTCCACGCGCGTGCGGAGCGTCGCGGTATGAGCGACGAGGCGGCGGTGCGTGCGTTCCCAGCCTTGGCGGGACTGGTCGCCATCCGTGGTGACGCGTCCGCCGTCGTACTCGGTGAAGACCGCGCCGAGGTGGCCGGACGCACCGCCGAACAGCACGGATCGGGGCGCGCAGAGCGCCGCCAGCGCCCGGCATCGCGACGGCGCGACGGAGGCGTTCCGAGCGGCGCTGACCGCTGCCGAAGTCCACCGGTTGCCGCACCAGGTGCAACGGACGATCCGCGCAGCCGACGACGCCGGTCTTGCCGAGATCAGTGCGGACGGTCGCGCAGCTCTCCAACGGTTGACCGAACAGCTCGCGCCGTCGTCGGCGTGTGCTGGACGAACCCGTTCCAGTACGTCGTCATCGCGGCGAGGGCCATCGTGATCGTGCTGTTCGTCGCGGTCCGGGCGCGCGACCGGAAGCGGAGCGCGAGCGATGCCGAGCAGGGGTCAGGACGTTTCGGGGTCGTTCAGGTGCCAGACCTCCTGCATGGGGGTCCACCAGTGGCCGGAGCCGGGTGGGGCGAGGGATTCCTGGCACGGGTCGGTGAAGGTCCACCAGCGGCGGGTTTCCGGGTCGGCGGCGATGCGGGTCTGGTCGGCGTCGTGGTCCTCGCCGATGTACTCGTAGTAGCCGAACAGCAGGTCGCCGTGCAGGAAGATGGTGAAGTTGCGGATGTTGGCGTCGAGCAGCGTCTGCTCGACCGCGGGCCACACGGCCGAGTGCAGCCGCAGGTACTCCTCGCGCTTCTCCGGGCGCAGCCGGATCACCGTGCCGTAGCGCTGGACGGGGCTCATGCGGTTCTCCTCGGGCGACGTCGACCTTGTTGGCGGCAACGAGTGGATGTTAGCGTTCACATCCCTCGACCCGGAAGCACCTACGACTCGGCGGCGGGACGCAGAACACCGATATGAAGCGCAAAGCCATCCTGGTGGTCGTCGGCATCGTCCTCGCCGCCTCGGGCATCGGAGCGGTCATCCTCACCTCGGGTGAAGACTCCGCCCAGCCTCCCACGTCCACAGCAGACACCACGCCCACCACCACCGCTGTCGCCACCTCAAGCGCACCGACGACCACCTCGTCGCCGACCTCCACGTCCACCACTCCGAGCGCGCCACCGGTCCTGCCGTACTCGGACGGGGTGCTGCCCGAGGACCCGACCGCCGACCCCGGCCCGGACCCGGTCTTCGCCAACGACCCCGACCTGAGCCGCAACGACCGCTACACCTACCGGGCGAGCAAACCCGGCGACCACCGACTGCCCGAGGGCACCCTCACCCTCCAGTACGACGTCACCACCAACACCCTCAAAACCCTTCTGGCCCAACGCAAACCGGACCTGGCCAAGGCCACCGGGATCGCTCTGTACCTCACCGGCGGCACCGCGCTCTCCGACCCCGACCTGGCCGCACTCCAAGGCGTCCACCGCGACCTCGGCCTGAACAACCTCACCCGGCTCCACGTCTACAACCTGCGCACCATCCAAAGCGGACGCGAGTGCACCCCCGCCTCCGGTCTGCCGTGCGCGGGACAACAGGCCCGAGGCGGGAAATTCCCCTACCTCTGGCACAACGGCTGGTGGGACACCTGGGTCAAGCAGCTCGTCCTCGACGACCTGGACGCGGTGCCCGACGGCGCGTTCAGCAACCACAACTTCGCCGAGGTGAGCCTGCGCGCGGCCAGGTCGATCGGCGTGATGGCGTTCGGCCACGCCCCCTACGCCAAGCTCAGCGTCCTCTACCTGCCCAGCGTCGACACCATCGCCCACGACGCCTTCCGCCGCAACCAGTACCTGCTCAAGGTCAACCTGCCGAGCGCCACCGCGGTCGACGACTTCGCCTTCGACGACGCCTCCCGCCTCCGGTACTTCACCGCACCCGAACTGCGCCGCCTCGGCCGCAACGCGTTGAACGACAGCCACGAACTGGTGTCGGTCAACCTGCCCAAGCTGGAGTACCTGGGCATCAACTGCTTCGACCTCAACCACAAACTCCTCGGCCTGCGCCTGCCCGCGCTCACCGAGATGGACAAGAACGCGGTCACCGGCTTCGCGAACCTGCGCTGGCTCCACGCCCCGCGCCTGACCACGGTGTGGCACAACGCCATCACCAACAACCCGAAGCTGACCACCCTCGTCACCCCGGCCGTCACCCGCCTCGGGCCGGGCGCCATGCGCGGCAACCCGGCCCTGACCGCGGTCCACCTGGGTCCGACACCGCCCCGCCAGGAGGCCGACGTCTTCACCGACAGCCCGGCCGCGACGATCTACCACTCCGGCGACCCGGCGGCGTGGGCCACTTTCAAACCGTCCGGCAACCCCGGCCTCCCGGTCCGCGCCAAGCCCTGATCGCGCGGAACCCGGTCTCCGGCGACGGGCAACCGTCGCCGGAGACCGGGCGAGCCGTCAGTCGCGGAGGAACGTGGCCGCGACGTGCTGCGCCGGCGCGGTTCCGGCGGACAGGCCGCTGTCGGCGTCGAACTGGTAGTGCACGCCGAGGTAGACGCGGCTGCGGGCGTTCTCGCGCGCGGCGGCGCTGAAGGTGGTGAAGGTGCGGGTCACGCCGATCGCGTACGGGTCTTCGGTGGTGGCGGTGAAGGTGATGGCGTCGGTGCCGAAGTAGGCCTGCATCGCGCCCGCCCACGCGCCGGCGAAGGTGGCGTGTCCGGAGACGTAGGCGGGGAACGGCGGCGAGAACGGGGTGCCGTCCGCGTCCGGGGACAGGGGCCGCCAGTTCGGGTCCGCGGTGGTGGCCGGGGTTGCCGTCGGTGTCGGCGAGCCGGATGGCGCTCGCCGGTCGCCACAGGTCGATGGACGTCTGGTACTTGGCGTCCCAGGCGACGATGCCCGCGTCCCCCATGGCGAGGCCGACCAGGGCGAACAGCCGGGCTTTGTCCGGTGTGCCGAGTCCGCGCTGCTTGGCGACGATCTGGGTGTGCGCGTGGAGCTGGCCCGGCGGCTTGTAGGTGTCGTCGAGGTCGTTGGCCCAGAAGTGCGCGATCCGGGTCTGCTCCGCGGTCCGGGTCGCGCTCAACACGGTCGGGTGGTACGCCGCCTGCCTGGGCGACCACGACACCGCCCGCCCACTGCAAGGCCGCCCTCGCCCTGTACCGGCACCACCACGACTCCGCCGGCGAGGCGGCGCCCTGGACGGCCTGGGCTACATCGAGCACCGCACCGGCCACCACCGCCAGGCCGTCCGCCACCACGAGCAGGCCGTCGCCCTGTGCCGCGCCCTCGGCAACACGACCAGGGCCGCCGACGCCCTCGACCAGCTCGGCGGTCCCCACTCCGCCCTCGGCTGGCCCGAGCAGGCCCGCGCGGTGTGGCAGGAAGCCCTTGAGCTGTACCGGCAACAGGGCAGCAGCGCCGACGTCGAACGCGTCCAGCGCCGGCTCGACGACCTCGACGCCGTCGTCTCCCGGACGGCGGCCCCCGAACCTGTCACGCCTCGCCGGTGAACGGTCGGGTCGGCTCGCCGCAGATCACGCCGCGGCCGTTGGGCCGAAGTAGACGCGGCCGTAGATGCGCGGGTCGCCGGTGATGGTGCTGCCGGTCCAGGCGTACTGGTGCCGGTCGTCGTTGATCCTGATCCACGTCCGGCCGGCGTTGTCGGAGCGGAAGACCCCGCGCACCCCGCCGATGCGGAGGCTGGCGTAGACCGCCGGGTAGGCGCTGCCCGGAGCGGCCTTGCCGAAGCCGACGTTGTCGCCCTCCTCGATGCCCGGCAGGCGGGTGAAGGAGGTGCCGCCGTCGGTCGAGCGCCACAGGCCGTAGACCTTGCCCTTCTTGCCACCCCCTAGCCAGATGTCGCCTTCGTGGCCGGGCGCCGGCTTGAACCGGACGTTGCCCTCGGCGGGCAGGCCGGTCGCCGCGGTCTGCGTGAAGCGCTTGCCGCCATCGGTGCTCCGGTAGAACGTGCCCGTGTGGCAGGCGTAGAAGACCGCCGGGTTGACGCGGTCGGCGCGCACCAGCGCCCCCGAAGGCACACCTTCGCAGGCGGTCCACGTCCCGCCGCCATCGGCGCTCCAGCTCACCGGCGCCCCGGCCGGCGCCCACACGACCCGGCCGCCGTCCGCCGCGACCGCGACGGCGGTGTCCTCGACGCCCGGACCGGTCACGCCGGGCGGTTCGCTCCCCGAGGGGGTCCAGGTGTCGCCGCCGTCCGTCGAGATCGCGAAGCGCTGGGTCCAGCCGCTCGTGGGGTGGCCGACCCGGACGATCGTGCGAGGTGCCTTCTCGGCGAAGTCCAGGGCGACCGTCGTGGTGAAAGTGGGGGTGTCGTACATCTTGGTGGCACGGCTGAAGTCCGTGTGCCGGAAGCCGCCGACGTCCCCGACCGCGGAGAACAGGTGCGCGCCGACCGGAGGGCTGATCAGCGACAGGACCGCGGTCTCCTCCAGGCCCCCGGCGCGGACGTCGATCCGCACGGTGCCCCCGGTGTCCCAGTCGGTGAGGTTGTCGGAGCCGTAGATCGTGGCGCCCGTGCCGTAGAGGAAGTGGTTGGAGGAGAAGGGATCGATCTCCAGCGCCTCGGTCATCCACCCCAGCTTCGGCGCGAACACGGGTGGTTCGGGGGTGGCGTTCCAGGTCAGCCAGGGCGCGGCCGAGATGTCGATGGTGTAGCGGAACGTGCGCTCGGTGTCGGAGACCAGGTCCCAGGCGCGGGTCCAGCTCGCGCCGCCGTCGGTGGAGCGGAACATGATGATGTCGGGGTGCCAGTGGATCTGGGTGGTCACCATGAGGGTGCTCGGGTTGCTCCGGTCGATGGACAGGCCCGAGTAGCCCCACCGGCAGTCGGGGCTGGTGGAGGGCACGGGGCTGATGCGCGTCCACGTGTCGGTCGCGGTGTCGAGCTTCCACACGTCGCCCTTGGCGCCGTCGTACGGGCCGGCGGTGTCGCTCGTGGCCAGGTAGAGGTAGCCGTTCTTGTGGTCGAACACCGCCTTGTGCGGGATGAAGCCGGTGGGCTGGCCGGGCACCCGCTGCCAGGTCCGGCCGGCGTCGGTGGAGCGGTAGAGGATGTTCTCCTTGTCGGCCACCGTGACGTAGATCATTTTCGTGGGCCGGCCGCGCCGTCCGGTGCGCTTGTCGAACACGACCTGGAGCACGCCGAGGTTGTCGCCGTTGTAGCCGCCGGTGTCGTTGGGGTCCGGGACGAAGTTGCCGACGTTGGGGAAGCTCTCGACCTTGCCCCAGGTCTTGCCGTGGTCGACGGACCGCCACAGCCCGTGGCCGCCGCGCACGCCGAGGTAGAGCACGCTGTTGCGGTGCGGGTCGACCACCAGGCGCTCGCCGATCCCGCGGCCCGGCATGTTCCCGCCCAGGCGGAACGGCAGCATCGTGGTCTGCCAGGTCCGGCCGCGGTCCGAGGAGCGGAGGATCGCCGCCATCGTCGGGTCCCACTCCGGCATCGTGTAGGTGCCCACGGCCGCGTACACCCGGTCGGGGTCGACCTCGTCCGTGGCGATGCTGATCACGCCGGTGTGGCCGTAGTGGTCCCAGTCGACCCAGTCGAGCAGGGGGATCCAGCGCTTGGTGCGCTTGTCGAGCCGGTAGGCGCCGCCGATGTCGGTGCGCGCGTAGACCAGGCCCGGCTCGCGCTGGCTGAAGACGATCCCGGTGACGAACCCTCCGCCGACGATCTCCGCGTTGCGCCAGGAATACCGCCCGGAGTGACCTGGCGATGCGTTGGCGTTGCCGGCCGACACCAACGGAACGCCACCGGCAACGGCCGCCGCGGCCGCCGCCCGCAGGACCGTGCGCCTGTCGGGGCCTGGTGCGGCGGGGAAGGAGGACGGGGAGTCAGGGGAACTCGACACTGGGATCACCCTTCGTCGCAGGGAAGACAGCTCGCGGCACTGGCAGTCGAAGCGCTTCGACAACGTCGCCGGACAGACACTATGAGCGGTGAGTCAGGTCACGCAAGGCGTTGTGCGTGCGTTGAGGATGCTGTTTAATCCCGGCGGCGCGCCGGCAGGTGAAGCGATTCGACTTCGCGAGCCAATGGTGCCCCCCGACCGGACCATCACCGGATGTGCTTCGCCGGCTTGGTGGCGACGTTGAGCAACTGCTCCAGCGGTCCGCGGCGGAAGAAGTGGGACCAGGTCGTGGCGAACACGACAGCCCCGAGGACGAGCACGAGCAACGGCACCCACGAGTCCCCGGGCAGCGCGGACTGCATGAAGAAGTGGCCCACGTACGCAGTCAGGGACATGCCACCCACGGCGATGACCGGCCTCGCCAGGCGACGCAGTCGCGGCAGGCGGTCCATCGCCACCGTCGCGCCCACGATCACGAGGATCGCGATCCCGGCACTGCCGACGATGTCGAACGTGGTCCCGCTGTGCGGCCCGGCCGTCACCAGCGACGAGGCCGACATGTCCGGCTTGAACGCGTCGAAGGACACCGAACCGGACGCTCCCCCGTCTTCCGCCGCACTCTTCAATGCGTCCTTTCCGCCCAGCAGCAACGACATCCCGTAGGCGGTCACGGTGAGGGTGGCACCGAGTGCGGCCAGGCGCCGTTGGACGGTGGTCGCGGCGAGGTCGAGGCGGGCCCAGCGCCATGCCGGCGATCACGAACGACATCCACGTGATCGTCGGGTAGGAGCCGGTGAGCAGCAGGTCGAGCACGCCCACGCCACCGAGCCGTTCGAGCGGGTCGTAGGCGTTGACGCTCTGCCGGATCGGCTCGACCAGCGATTTCAGGACGAACGCCACCTGCGGGGTGACGAGCGCGAGCACACCCGCGGTGATCGCGAGCGTCCTGGCCCGCAATCCGGATCCAGCCGCCGACACCGTCCACAGCGGACAATGGAGGTCCGATGTGGACGGTGTACATGCCGAACACGGCCGGCGCGCGGGCCAGGTCCACGCCGACCAGCCGCCCCGTCGAAGTCCCCGGCGAGGCCGTGGTCTCCTGCGTTTCTGTCATACGACAACCGTTGCGGTGCGCACGGGTCGTAGGACATCCGGCAGTCTTCGGTTCCACCCGCCACCCGGCGGGGGTGGACCCGCCAGTTGCCGGATGGGCACGCGGTGGCCGCGCCTCCCACCCTGGAAGGCAGACAACCCCAGTCCAGAAAGGCATTGTGTGAACACCGCGTCCGCCCCGGTGACGGATGACACTCCCCTGTCCGCCCGGCAGACGTTCAAGGCACTGCACGCACACGTCCGGCCACACCGGTGGGCCGTCGCCCTCGGTCTCCTGTGCGCCCTGATCGGGGCCGCCGGCGGGCTGCTGCAACCGTTGGCCACCAAGGCACTGGTGGACCGGCTCTCCTCCGGTGCGACCATCGCCGGGATCGTGCTGGCCCTCACCGCCCTCGTGGTCCTGAGCACCGTCGTGGAAGCGCTCGGCGCCTTCGTGCTGGAGCGCACCGCGGAGTCGGTGGTGCTGGCCGCGCGGCGCACCCTCATCGGGCGGCTGCTGCGGCTGCGGCTCGCGGAGTGGGAGCGGGTCCCGCCGGGCGATCTGATGTCCCGGGTCACCTCGGACACCACGCTGCTGCGCGCGGTCAGCACCCAGGCGGTCGTGTCGGCGGCCACGGGTGCGGTCGCGTTCGTCGCGGCGATCGTCGTCATGGCAGTCTTGGACATCGTTCTGCTGGGCGTCACGCTCGGCGTGGTCGCGGCGGCCGGCGGGGCCGTCGCGCTGGTGATGCCGAAGATCGCCAAGGCCACCGAACGCTCGCAGGAGGCGGTCGGGGAGATCTCCATCGCGCTGGAACGGGTCTTCGGCGCGTTCCGCACGGTGAAGGCGTCCGGTGCCGAGGAGCGGGAGACCGCCCGGGTGGACGCGGCGGCGACGCGGGCGTGGCGGCACGGCGTGAAGAGCGCGAAGTGGGAGGCCGTGGCGGGCTCGGCGGACGGGTTCGCCGTGCAGCTGGCGTTCCTGGCGGTGCTGGGGATCGGCGGGGCCAGAGTGGCATCCGGGGCGATGCCGCTCTCCACGCTCATCGCGTTCCTGCTGTACCTGTTCTACCTGATCGAGCCGGTGTCCAGGCTGGTCGACGCGGTGTCCCACTACCAGGAGGGCGCGGCCGCGATCGCGCGGATCGCGCAGGTGGAACGCCTGTCCACGGAGCCGGCCACCCAGCAGGAGACCGCCCAGCACGAGACCGCACGGCACGAGACCGCACGGCACGAGACCGCCCCGCAGACGCCGGCGTCGGTCCGCTTCGAGGACGTGTCCTTCCGCTACCGCCCGGACCGGCCGTACATCCACCAGCACGTGAGCTTCGACGTGCCGGGCACCGGGATGACGGCCTTCGTCGGCCCTTCGGGAGCGGGCAAGTCGACGGTCTTCGCGCTCCTCGAACGGTTCTACGAGGCCACCGGCGGCCGGGTCCTGGTCGACGGCAAGGACGTCCGCGACTGGCCGCTGCACGGGTTGCGCGCGGCCATCGGGTACGTGGAGCAGGACGCTCCGGTGCTGGCCGGCACGCTCCGCGAGAACCTGATCTTCGCCGCCCCCAGCGCCACGGAAGACGACCTCCGCGACGTCCTGGCCCGGACGAGGCTCGACACCCTCGTCCAGCGCCTCCCCCACGGCCTCGACACGCCGGTGGGCCACCGGGGTTCGAAGCTGTCGGGCGGCGAACGGCAGCGCATCGCCATCGCGCGTGCACTGTTGCGCAAGCCCCGACTGCTGTTGCTGGACGAGGCGACCTCGCAGCTCGACGCGGTCAACGAACTGGCGGTGCGGGAGGTCGTCGCGGACGTGGCGCGTGAGACCACCGTGCTCGTGGTGGCCCACCGCCTGTCGACGGTGACCGGCGCCGACCGGATCGTCGTCATGGACGCCGGACGGGTGCGGGCCGTGGGCACCCACGAGGAACTGGTGGCTGCGGACGAGCTGTACGCGCGGCTGGCCGCCACCCAGTTGCTGACCCCCGGTCTCAGTCCGCGTTGAGGGGAAGCCGCAGCCGCACCCGGTACCCGCCCTCCGCGGTCGGGCCGGACTCCAGCGTTCCGCCCAGGATCTCGGCACGTTCCCGCAGACCGACCAGACCGTGCCGCGATCCGGGGAGGGACAGCGAAGGGCGGGTGGGCGCGGTGTTGGTGACGGTCACGCCGACGTCGGGGCCGTCGTGCCACAGCTCGACGCGGGCCGTCGCGCCGGGGGCGTGCTTGCGGACGTTGGTCAACGCCTCCTGGACCGTGCGGTAGACGGCCCGCTGGGCGGGTGTTCCGACGGTGGGCGGGAGTTCACCGGTCAGCTCCGCGTGGGTGCCGCTCGACGCCACCAGCCCGCGCAGGTCGGCCAGGGTGGGCTGCGGCGACAGTTCGGTGTCCCGGCCGCCCGAGGCGCGCAGCAAGGTGACCATGGTGCGCAGTTCGTCGAGCGTGGTGACGCTCAGGGAACGGATCGTGCGGGCGGCGTCCTCGGCGTCCGGGTCCTTGGTGGCGACTTGCAGAGCTGCGGCGCGCACGGCGATCAGGCTGACCTGGTGGGAGACCACGTCGTGCATCTCGCGGGCGAGCTGGGCGCGCTCGCGGGCGAGCACGGCCTGGGCGTGCAACACCCGTTCGTGCTCCTTGGCCTCCTCGATCTCCTCCAGCCGGCGCGCCAGGTCCCGCCGCGCCTGGACGAGTTGGCCGACGAGGACCGGGACCGCGGCGGTCGCCAGGTTGTAGACGAAGACGACCAGCGTCATGGTCCGGCTGCCGTCGCTCTCCAGGAGCCACGGCACGCTGCTCGCGACGGCCAGCAGGGCGGCGCACAGCGCGAGGAGACGGCGGTCGCGGGAGCGTTCGGCCAGCGTGAACAGCGCGATGAGCGGGGCGAGGGCGACGTCCTGCGTCAACGCGATCGGCAGCGTGAGCAGGAAGACCACGAGTGGGAACCTGCGCCGGAACACCAGCGCGACGCAGCCGGGCACGGCCAGCGCGACGCCGAGCGGTGTGTCGTCCAGGTTCAGCCACACGTCCACGGCCGCCACCACCACGAGGGCGAGGTCGACGACCGGCGCGGGCACGCGCTTGGCCCACTTCACCGACCGACCTCCTCGTCGAGCAGCCCGGCGCGTTGTGCGAGGAGCGCGGCCTGGACCCGACTCGTCACCCGGAGCTTCGAGAGGATCGCGCTGACGTGGTCCTTCACCGTGCCGGCACCGAGGTGGACGCGCGCCCCGATGTCGGCGTTCGACAGCCCTTCCGCCACCAGGACCAGGACCTCACGCTCCCGGGCGGTGAGCAGCCGGACGCGGGCCGCGTCCTCGTCGAGGGCCGGTTCGGTGCCGGGGTGGCCGCGCAATAGTGTCCGCGATGCCTTGGGGGACAGCACGACGCCGTCCGCGGCCAGGGTGCGGACCAGGTGGGGCAACTGCTCGGGTTCGGTGTCCTTGAGCAGGAAGCCGGCGGCGCCGGAGTTCAACGCGGTCAGGATGTACTCGTCGGTGTCGAAGGTCGTCAGCATCGCCACCACCGGCGGATCCGGCATCGCCCGCAACGCGCGCAGCACGGTGAGCCCGTCCACGTCCGGCATCCGGATGTCCAGCAGCACGACGTCCGGCCGCGTCCGGCGGACGGTCTCCACGGCGTCACCCCCGCCGGCCGTCGCGACGGCCTCGATGTCCTCCGCGGCGCCCAGGATCAGCCCGAACCCGGACCGGACCAGCGCCTCGTCGTCCACCACCACTACCCGGATCACCGTTGCTCCGCTTCACTTCTGTTCTTGCCGTCCGGCTGACCATAGAGTCCCCGCGGACCGGCCCGGCGAGGGTGTTGCCCGATCAGGTCCGCAGGGCGGCGGTGCGCCGGCGGAGTGCGGCGAGTGCCGACTCGGGTGTGTGCCTGCCGAGCAGGACCTGCACGGTCAGGCCGTCGGCGAGGGTGATGAGCGCGTCCACCTCGCTGTCGACGTCGACTTCGGGCCTGATCCGCCCGGTGTCCTGCCCGGTCCGCATGGGCGGATTTCGTGGTCGGCGGGCTCGGCGGAGCGCTGCTCGCGTGGGCGCTGATCGGGCGGGCGCTGATCGGGCGGGCGCTGATCGGGCGGGCGCTGATCGGGCGGGCGCTGATCGGGCGCGGCAGGGGGGCCGCTCGTGGCTGAACTGTCCCGTCGACGTTTCCTGGGCACCGCCGTGCTCGGCGCGGGCGCGGCGGCGGTGTGCACGCCGGGCGGTGAACCGACCTTCGTGCTCGTGCACGGTGCCAACGGCAACGCGGGCTCCTTCGCCCCGCTGATCGCCGGACTGGTGAAGGAGGGCCGACGGGCGCTGGCCGTGGACCTGCCCGGCCACGGACCCGCCGGCCACTTCCCGCCCTCCTACCAGGCTCCGCAGGACCCGGTCGCCCTGGCCGCGGCACCGTCGCACTCGCCGGGCTCCGCCTGGCCGACAACGTCGCGCACGTCACCGATGTCGTCCGCCGGGTCGCCGAACACGGACCGGTCGTCCTGGTCGGGCACAGCATGGGCGATGGCGCAGCGCCGCCCGCCTCGACGCCGCACGGATCCTGCCGGAACAGACCACCCTCCCGGTGGAGGCCATCGCCACCCGGGTCGGCCTCGCCTCGGCGGTCAACCTGCGTCGCCGTTTCCGGGTGCACCTGGGCACCACCCCGGCGCCTACCGGCGGACCTTCAGCCAAAACCGGTGACGCGTGGCGGCGGGCGGCCCGACCTCGGTATGGTGGTTTTGATAATCATTGTCGTCCGCACGCCATCCGGGGGCCACCATGTCCGACTCACCAGACACGACCGCGGCCGCACGGCTCGCCGTGGTGAACCTCGTCTTCGGCTCGATGTCGGCGCAGGTCGTCGCGGCGTGCGTCAAGCTCGGCGTCGCCGACGCCCTGGACGGCGCCGAGCGCTCGGTCGGCCAGGTGGCCGCCGCGTGCGGGACCCCCACCGACACCATGCACCGGCTGCTGCGCGCGGCCACGGCCATCGGACTCGTGGCCGAGCCGGGGCCGGGGCGGTTCGCGCTCACGGAGGCCGGGATGCTGCTGCGGTCGACGGGGCCGGGGTCGTTGAGCGCCTTCGCGCGGGTGTTCACCGATCCGGTGATGCTGACGGCGTGGCACCGGCTCGACGACGCCGTGCGCACCGGCCGCACCACGTTCGAGCAGGCGTTCGGCGTGGAGTTCTTCGACCACCTCAAGGCGGAACCGGAACTGGGCGCCGCGTTCAACACCGCCATGAGCCAGGGCACCCACGTGACCGCCGCGGTGTTGCCGGGTGCCTACGACTTCGGCCGGTTCGCGGCGATCGCGGACGTCGGTGGCGGCGACGGCACGTTGCTCGCGGCGATCCTGGGCCGGCACGAGAACCTGCGCGGGGTGCTGTTCGACACCGCCGAAGGTTCGGCCCGGGCCGGGGACGTGTTCGCCGCGGCGGGTCTCGCCGGCCGCTGCGAGATCCGGACGGGCGACTTCTTCGGGTCCGTGCCCGGCGGAGTGGACGCGATCGTGCTCAAGAGCGTCCTGCACGACTGGGACGACGAGCGCGCCACGACGATCCTGCGCAACTGCCGGGAAGCGCTGCCCGACGACGGCCGGCTGCTCGTGGTGGAGCCGGTCCTGCCGGAAGCGGTGGCGGACGTCGTCGCGCCCGTGATCTACCTCAGCGACCTCAACATGCTGGTCAACCTCGGGGGCAAGGAGCGGACCCGGGACGAGTTCGAGGTGCTGCTGCGCGGCGCCGGGTTCGCCGTCGAGGACGTGGTCCCGTTGCCGCCCTCGGGTTTCTGCCTCGTCGAAGCCGTTGCGGCCTGACCCCCGACGGTGCACTCCTTCGGGGGCGTCAAAGGACCGCGGCCGAGGGCGCAGCGCGACGTGGTGCTGCGCGCGCTCGACGAACTGCCCGGCCCTTCGACCGCGCACGCGATCCACCACCACGCGCAGCGCACGGGCGCGCGGATCGGCCTGACGACGATCTACCGCCACCTCGGCCTGCTGGTCCGGGCGGGGACCGCCGCCACGATGGTCGACGACGCCGGCATGCACCTCTACTACCTGCGGTCCGGCGGCGAGCACGCCACCACCCTCATGTGCACGAGGTGCGGCAGCGGTGTCCCCGTCGACGCCGCGGTCGTGGCGCGGTGGGCCGGGAGAACCGCCGCGGACCACGGCTTCACGGATGTTCGCCCGTCCATCACCTTGACCGGCGTCTGCGCGCGGTGCCGGACCACCGCTTGATCGTCGACACCACGCCCATCGGAGGAACCTTGTCAGAGAACCACCCGACCGCCGATCGGCGCGTCCCCGTCACCGTGCTGTCCGGCTTCCTCGGCGCGGGCAAGACCACGCTGCTCAACCACGTCCTGGCCAACCGCGAGGGACGCCGGGTCGCGGTCGTGGTCAACGACATGAGCGAGGTCAACATCGACGCTTCGCTGGTCTCCGGCCGGGGCGGGGAACGGCTGGTCGAGCTGACCAACGGCTGCATCTGCTGCACCCTGCGCGAAGACCTGCTCGACAGCGTCGGCGAACTGGCCCGCACCGGCCGCTTCGACACCATCCTCATCGAGTCCACCGGCATCTCCGAACCCATGCCGGTGGCCGCCACCTTCGAGTGGACCTTCGAGGACGGCACGAGCCTGTCCGACCACGCCCGCCTCGACACCATGGTCACCGTGGTCGACGCCTCCCAGTTCCTCGCCGAGGTCGAACGCGGCGACCGGCTCGACCAACGGGGCCTGGAAGCCGCCGAGGACGACGAACGCGGCATCTCCGACCTGCTGGTGGACCAGGTCGAGTTCGCCGACGTGCTGGTGCTCAACAAAACCGACCTGGCCACGCCGGAACAGCTGGCCACCACGGAAGGTCTGCTGCGCAAGCTCAACCCGAACGCCCGGCTGGTCCGGGCTCGACGGGGCGTGGTCGACCTGGCCGAGGTGCTCGACACCGGCCGCTACGACCCCGTCACCGCCGCCACCGCACCCGGTTGGGCCGAGGAGTTGGCCGGGTCGCACACCCCCGAGACCGAGGAGTACGGCATCCGCTCGGTCACCTACCGCGCCGACCGGCCTTTCCACCCGGCGCGCCTGGTCGCGGCGCTGGCGGACTGGGAGGGTGTGGTGCGCAGCAAGGGTTTCTGCCACATCGCCAGCCGACCGCACACCCTCGCCGTGTGGTCCCAGGCCGGGCCGAACCTGACCATCGAACCGGGCGAACTCCTCGACGGCCACGCCGCCCGCCAGGAACTGGTCTTCATCGGCATCGGCCTCGACCCCGACGAGCCGCGCCGCCGCCTGGACCCGGCGCTGCTCACCGATGCCGAACTGGCCGAGGGTCCCGCCGCGTGGCGACTGCTGGACGACCCTTTGCCGCTGTGGGAGGACTTCGAGCCACACGACCACGACCACGTCTTCCCGCTCCCCCGGCCAGTGCCCGAGCGCTGAGGCGCGGTGCGGGGTCCGGCCAGTGCGCCCGGACCCCGCGCCGCGGTCGGCCGCCGTGGTGCGCCTGCACCGCCTCCACGTCAGCCGCCGCAGGTGCGCCCGCCGCCCCCAGTCAGCCGCTGTGGGTGCGCCTGCGTCGGGTGAGGACCAGTGCCGCGACGCCCGCGGTGGTCAGCAGGATGCCCAGCAGCACCGCCGTGCCCACCCCGCCGACGCCGGTGGACGCCAAGCCCGCCGGCTTGGGTGAGGACCCCGCCGGCGAGGTGGTCGGGACCGGGCCGGGCGAGGTCGTGGTCGACGTGGTCGTGGTCGGGGGTGCGCAGGTCTTGCCGGCGGTCGGGTCGACGTTGCCGACCGCGACGGTGAACACGTCGGAGTCGGTGGTCGTGCGGCCGTCGGCGAGGGTCGCGGTGACCTCGACGGTGAGCCGGTACGTGCCCTCCGCGCCGAACGCCCAGTTGGCGTGCGCATGGGTGCCGAGGATCACGGAGATGGTGTCGGGCAGCCCGTCACCGGAGTCCACCAGCACGGTCGGCGCCACACCGCTGAGGAAGATCCCTACGCGCCCGGGACCCTCCACCGCCGTCACGCGGATCTTCACATCGCCGGAGACTTCCTGCGGAGGCAACGACTCCGTGTTCCACCCTGCCCACACGACGCCGGGGATCTGGGTCTGCGGGATCAGCCACACCGGTGAGCCCGGCGCACCGAGGAACGAGTAGGCCGGGTCGGCGGGCACGGTGTTGCGGGCCGCCGGGACCAGGTGCACCACCACGTCCGCCGGGTCGCGCCACACGGCCTTGTCCGGGCCGGCCGTGCCGTCCTTGACCTCCGTGCGCAGCGCGCCGTCGTGCAGGCGCGGGGCGATGAGGTCCACGTGGCCGTCGTTGAGGACCACGCACGACCCGGGCGGGACGGTCGTGGTCGTCGTCTGGGTGGTCGTCGTGGTCGTGGTTGTCGTGGTGGTGGTGGTCGTCGTGGTGGTCGTGGTGGGGTCGACGCCGGTGCCGGGTTTGACGGTCTTGGGGTCGATCTCGCCCACGGCGATGGCGTAGGTGGCGGTGTCGCGCAGCGGCTTCCCGTCCGGGGTGGTGGCCTCGACGGTGAAGGTCAGCCGGTAGACGCCCTCGGCGGAGAACGTCCAGTTGGCGTGCGCGTGGGTGCCCGTGGCCAGCGGGTTGCGCTGCGGCAGCGGCTGGGACGTGTCGAACACGCGCGGCAGGGGCTCGCCGACCGGGCTCGTGGCGAACACGGTCAGCCGGCCCGGCGCGGGGCTGCCGGGCGCGTCGCCGGCGACGGCGTCCAGGCTCCAGCGCACCGAGGCCGGGTCGACGTCGGCGGAGGTCAGGTCTTCGGTGTTCCAGCCCGCCCAGACCAGGTTGTCGTTCTGGACCTCGGGGATGAGCCAGAGGTCGCTGCCGACCGGTCCGAGGAACTCGTACCCGGGGACGTCCGGCACCGTCGTGTACGCGCCGGGCTTGACGTGCGTGACGACCCGCTCGGGGGCGAAGTCCGTCCCCTGCCAGGTGTAGCGGATGTCGAGCGCTCCGTCTTCGCCGACGACCGGGGCGAGCAGGTCCACGTGACCCACGTCCACGACGGTCGGGGCCTGCTCGGCGGTGGCCGGGCCGTGGGACAGCGCGGTGAGGGACAGGGCGGCGAACGCGGTGACCGCGAGGGCGGCGACCACCGCCCGCGCGCGGGCCGGGGTTGTCACGGGTTCTCCTTGGCGGGGCGGCGGCGGGTGAGCACGAGGACGGCCGTGCCCGTCACGATCAGGGCGAGCGCGAGACCCGTCGTGGCGGGTAGGGCGGCGGGACCGGTGGAGGCCAGGCGGCTCGGCGTGCCGGTCTGCCGGTCGGTGCCGCCCGGCTGCTGCGCTTGTCCGCCGTCGCCGACGACGAAGGTGAAGGTCTCCGTGTCGGTCAGCGGACGGCCGTCGGCGGCCTGCGCGTCGACGGCGAACGTCAGCCGGTACCGGCCGGGTTCGGCGAACGCCCAGTTGGCGTGCGCGTGGGTGCCCAGCGGGACCGAGAGGGTGTCCGGCAGGCCGTCGACGCTGTTGAAGATGACCTCGGGCGCGCCGAACGAGCCCGTGGTGAACAGGCCGAACGGACCCGGCCCGTCGACCGCCGTCAGCCGCCACGTCACCGCGCCGGACACGTCGGCGGGGCGCAGCTCCTCGGTGTTCCAGCCGGTCCACAGCAGGTCCGTCCGCTGGGTCTGCGGCAGCAGGAACACCTGCTTGCCCGCGTTGCCGAGGAAGGACAGCGCCGGTTGGGCGGGCAGTTCGGTCCGGGCGGCGGCAGGGACGCGGAACTCGACGTCGGCGGGTTCGCGCCAGGTGGTGACACCGGTGGCGGTGCCGTCCTTGACCTGGACGTGCAGGCCGTCGGGCAGCAGGCGGGGCGCGACGGCGTCGACGTGGCCCTGGTTGAGGGTGACGCGGCCGGTGGCGGTGGGCGGCTGCTGCGCGGCGGCCTCGATGCGCGGTTGCGGCGCGGCGACGGCCGGGGTCTGCGGAAGCGCCTCCGGGACGTCGGGGGCCTTCGGTGCGGCGGCGACCGACACCGGGTAGTCGCGGGTGGCGGTCAGCGGGGTGCCGTCGAGGGTGTGCGCCGTGGCCTCGACGCGCAGCAGGTGCTCGCCGGCCGGCAGTGCGTCCAGCTCCAGGGTTCCGCTGGAAGCGACGGGCACTACGACCGGTTCGTCCGCCGGGGACTCGACCGGCGCGGCGTCGACTGGCGCGGGCTCAACTGGCGCGGACTCGACGACCGAGGCGCGCAGCCGGACGGCATCGCCGAACACGGTGCCCGGCTCGATGCCGGTGGTGTCCCAGCGCAACTCCACCCGCTCGGCGCCGGCGGCCACCTCGACAGCGTCGGCCGGTGCCGGCTGGTCGGGCGATGTCGGCTGGTCGGGGCGGGGTTCCAGCGCCAGCGCGCCGTTCTCGACGTCCAGCACGGCGTCCACGGCGTCCGCCGCATCCGCGACACGCGGCGTGGGCTCGGCGGTCGCGGTGGGTGTGGTGATCAGGAGGGCGGCGGCCACACCGAGCAGTGCGGCGGTTCGGGTGGGGGTCACGACTTCTCCTCGGCGAGGGCGGCGGCCCGGCGGGGGCGGGTGAGCAGGCCGTGGCGCGGCGCGAAGAACCAGCACAGCAGGAACACCGCGGTCAGGGTCAGCACGATCAGGCCGCCCGCCGCCAGGTCCAGCGCGTACGAGAGGTACAGGCCGAGCACGCTGCCGCCCGCGCCGATCAGCGGGGCCAGCAGCATCATCGCGCCGAGGCGGTCGGTGAGCAGCCGCGCCGCCGCGGCGGGGGTGACCAGCAGGGCCAGCACCAGCACGTTCCCCACCGCCTGCAACGAGATGACGATGGCCAGGGTCACCATCACGTGCAGCAGCACGTCCAGCCGGAACACCGGCAGCCCCATCGCGCGGGCCTGCTCGCGGTCCAGCGTCGCGGCCACGAACCGGCCGTTGAACACCGCCGTGCACAGCAGCACCAGCGCGCCGATCACCGCGACCGACACCACGTCGGAGTCGCTGATGCCCAGGATCGAACCGAACAGGAACGACTCCAGCGACCCGCCGTAGCCGGGCGCGGTGCTGAGGATGACGATGCCCAGCCCGAACGACGCGGCGAAGAAGATCCCGATGACCGAGTCCTCCTTCAGCCGCCGGTTCTGGGTGAACACCGCGATCAGCACGGCGGTGACCACGCCCGCGACCGCGCCGCCGAGCACCAGGTTCGTGCCGAGCACGAAGGCGACCGCGATGCCCGGGAACACCGCGTGCGCCACGGCGTCGCCGATGAACGCCATGCCGCGCAACACCACGTGGCTGCCGATCACCCCGCACACCACACCCGACATCAACGCCACCACCAGCGCGCGCCGCCAGAAGTCGTACTCCCACGGCGCGGCCAGCGCCTCCAGGAACGCGGTCACCCGGTCACCCCCAACGCCTTGAGCAACTGCTCCGCGCGGTCCAGCCCGAAGGTGCGCAGCCAGATGTCGGTGTCCGCCAACGCCGACGGCGGTCCGTCGGCGACGACCGTGCGGTTGAGCAGGCACAGCCGGTCGCACAACGCGGTCGCGGCGGCGAGGTCGTGGGTGGTGGTCAGCACCGCCACCCCTTCGTCGCGCAGGCCGGACAGCAACGTGCTCAGCAACTCCTGGGTGGGCGCGTCGATGCCGGTGAACGGCTCGTCCAGCAGCAGCACCCGGGGCCGCAGGGCCAGCGCGCGGGCGACCAGGACCCGTTGCCGCTGGCCGCCGGACAGCTCGCCGACCGGCCTGGTCCGCAGGTGCGTCATGCCGACGCGGTCCAGGGCGTGCGCCACGGCGTCCCGGTCGCGGGCCGTGCGGCGGCGCAGCGGCCCGGTCAGGTGGGTGCGGCCGGTGGCGACCGCGCCCTCGACGGTGATCGGGAAGTCCCAGGCGAACTCGTGGCGCTGCGGCACGTACCCCACCGAGCCCTGCGCCCGGCGCGGGGACCGGCCGTTGACCACCACCGTGCCCCGGTGGACCGGGACCAGGCCGAGCGCGGTGCGCAGCAGGGTCGTCTTGCCCGCGCCGTTGGGCCCGATCAACCCGACCAGCTCACCCGGCGCCAACCGGAAGTCCACTTCGGACAGCACTTCCCGACCGCCCAGGTGCACGGTCGCGCCGGCGATGTCCAGCACCGGGTCAGCCATCGTTCCTCCTCGCCCGGCGCGACAACAGGACCACCAACGCCACCACGAGCACGCCGCCCGCCGCGATCCAGCCCCACGGAACACCTTGCGCCTCAACGGGTCCCGCGCGGGTGTCGGCGGGCGGTGCGCTGGAGGTCGTGGGGAACGCCGTCGCCGGGTCGCCGGGTCCGACGTGGACCTTCAGCGTGGCGCGGTCGGCGCGGCCGTCCGCCGTGGCCATCTCCACGTCCAGCGAGTAGGCGCCGGGCGCGGTGAACACCCAGTTGCCGTGCACGTGGGTGCCCGCCTCGACCCCGGTCTCCTGCGGGTACGGCCGTCCGCTGCTGAAGATCGTCTGCGGCGTGCCGAAGTTGCCGGTCAGGAACAGCTCGAAGCGACCGGGTCCGGTGACGCCGTGCAACCGCCAGTCCACCTCGCGGCCGACGACCTCGGCGATGCTCGGGTCCTGGGTGTTCCAGCCCGGCCACACCAGCCGCTGGTCCTGCACCTGCGGCAGCACCCACACCTCGCTGCCCGGCGTGCCCAGGAACGCGTACGCGGGGTCGTTCGGCACGGTGGTCTTCGCCGCGTCCCCGATCTGGAGCACGACGTCGGCGGGCTCGCGCCACACCGGCCCGTCCCCCGTGTCGTCGCGGATCTGGAGGGTCCACCGGCCGTCGACCAGGCGCGGACCGAGGTCGACATGGCCGTCCGCGATGACCACCGGCGCTTGGGCGTGCGCGGCCGGGGTGAAGAGCAGTAGTGCGGCGGTCGCGAGCAGGGCCTGGATCAGGCGAGGCACCGAACGATCTCCTCCGCGTTGTGGCGCATCATGTCCGCGTAGTTGCGGGTGCGTTCGTCGAAGGAGTCCCCGTACAGCAGGCACACCCGCACGCCCTGGTCGCGGGCCACCTGGGTGAGCACCGAGCCGCGCTGGGCGAGGTTGGGTTCCATGAACACGGCGGGCACTTTCAGGTTGCGGATGGTCTCGGTCAGCTTGCGCACGTCCTCGACGCTGGGTTCCTGCGCGGGGTTGGGCACCACGAACCCGGCCACGGTCATCTCGTAGGCGCTGGCGAAGTAGCCGAACCCGTCGTGCGTGGTGACCAGGTGTCGGCGCTGCCGGGGCACCTTCGCCACGGTCTCCCGCACCTTCGCGTCGAGTTCGTCGAGCCGGGCCAGGTAGTCGCGGGCGTTGCGGTCGTAGTCCGCCGCACCGTCAGGGTCGGCGGTGCGCAGCGTGTCGCGGATCAGCTCGGCGTACGCGCGGGCGTTGCGGACGTCCTGCCACAGGTGCGGGTCGATCTCGCCGTGCACGTGCTTGCCCAGCACAGCCTGCGGCAGTTGGTGAACCGACGCGCCGGGAGCGCCCAGGAAGGCGAACCGCGGGTCGTCGGGCACCGTGGTGATCGCCTTGTTCGGCACCTCGATCACGGCCTGCGCGGCGGGCACGACGTCCTGGGTGGTGCCGCCGGCGCGGTCGTTGAACGTGTACAGCTCGCCGGTGTCCAGGTCGACGGTCAGGTCGGTGTGCCCCTGGCCCAGCACGGTGGGCGCGATGCCGGTCGGGTCGACGCCCACCGCGAAGGTGAACGTGCTCTCCCCCAGCCGAACCTCCTCGCCGCCGTTGACCAGTGCCGCGCGCAGCGTCAGCCGGTAGGTGCCCGGCGCGGTGAACGCCCAGTTGAGGTGGGTGTGCGCGGCCGGCGGCAACGTCGTGGAGTCCACATCGGACAGACCGTCGCCGGAGTCGAAGTACACCACCGGCTTGCCCAGCGACTCGGTCAGGTACGCCACCAGCTTCCCCGGCCCCTCCACGGCCGTCGCGGTCAGCCGCACCTCGGAGGTGCGCGTGGCGCCGCGCTGCTTGCCGTCGCCGCGCACCCGCAGCCCGAGCCACAGCACGTCCAGCCCGACGTTCTCCACCAGCGGGATCACGTGCGCGCCATAGGTTTCCGACGCTTCGGCCAGCGAGACGTTCGGCGTCCCCTCGCGCGCGTTGGCGTCGATGGCCTTGATCAGCCGCTGTTCCTCCAGCAGCAGGTGGTTCGTGAAGGTCACGTCCGCCTTGGCGACCTTCTTCGCGTCGGCCGGCGTGGGCTCGTAGGAGTGCGGGTCGCCGCCGGGCGGCACCAGCGAGTCGACCCGGACGCGCTCTCCCCCGACGTTGCGGACCAGGTCGGCCAGGATCTCGGTGGTGGCGACCACCGACAGGCCGTCGTCACCCCGACTCCCGGTCGACGAGCACGCGGTCACCGCGAGCAGGACCGCACACAAGGACGCGGTGGCCCGTAAAGGCGCACGCACTGTTCTCGAACCTCCAGACACCCGTCGCCCGACCGGCGGGGCACCGCGAACCTAATATCAATGACAACCGTTTTCAATACGCCATCCGGCCCTACCGACAACGACTGTCGTTGGCGTGTAGGCCGTTCGGGTCTATTGAAAACGATTGTCGTGTGCGACGCTCCCGGCGCGGTCCCACCGGACCGCACGACCCGATTGGAGTGCACCGACCTTGCGCAGAACCGCACGCATCGCCCTGCTGCTGACGGCGGTGACCGGCCTGTCCGGCCTCGTCGCCGCGCCGGCGACGGCCGCACCGCTCGCCACGCTCGACACCGGGCACGTCGACGTGTTCGGCGTCGCCTTCGAGGACGGCGAGTTCGACCTGCACGTCCACGACGAGACCACCGGCAGCGAGTACGCACCCTCCGAGGTGCTGCTGGTCGCCAAGCCCGAGGCGCGCACGACCGTGCCCGCCGACCCCGCCTACGCCTTCCTCGGCAAGCCCGGCGCCCCGGTCTGGGTGCTGCCCCAGGTCGAGGACACCAACCTGCTGTGGCCGGGCATCGCCACCGAGGAGATCCAGCCCGGCGTGTTCGTCGACGGCTCGCTGCGCCTCAAGGTCACCCGCGTCTACGGCCCCGACGACTTCAGCATCTTCACCACCGACGCCGTCGGCGCGCCGACCGTCCTGGTCGACAGCGGCAACGGCCTGCCCGACGGCATCGACCTGTCCCCCGCCAGCCACCTGCACGCCAACTGGGCCTTCGAGGCGGCCGGCTGCTACAGCGTCACCGTCCGCGCCGTCGGCACGCTGGCCGCGACCGGCGAGCGCGTGGTGTCCGCCCCGGCCACCTACCACTTCAAGGTGAACTCATGATCGCCCGCCTCGCCGCCGCCGCGCTCGCCGCCGGCCTCGCCCTGCTCACCACGGGCACCGCCCACGCCGCCGTCACCATCTCCGCCGGGCACGTCGACGCCCTGGACGTCGACTGGACCGGCAGCGCGCTCACGCTCGACCTGCGCGACAGCACCGTGACCCCCGCCGTCGACCGCGACCCGTCCACCGTGACGCTGGTCGCCGTGCCGGCGAGCAAGACCACCGTCCCGTCCAGCAGCGCCTACGCGTTCCTCGGCACGCCCGGGTCGACGGTCTGGGTCCTGCCGCAGAGCCAGGTCAGCGGGGTCCTGTGGCCGGGCATGAACACCGAGGGCGTGCCCACCGGCGTGCTGCAGAACAACTCGGTGACCGTGAAGCTCGTGTCCGTCACCGGTCCCGACGACTTCAGCGTCTACACCACCGGCGCGTTCGGCACGCCGACCGTGTGGTTCGACAGCGGCAACGGCCTGCCCGACACCCGCACGCTGGCGGTCAACACCCACTCCCACGCCAACTGGGCGTTCGAGGCCGCGGGCACCTACACCGTCGTCTTCGAGGTCACCGCGACCACCTCGGGCGGCAGCCCGGTCAGCACCGGCCAGAAGAGCTACACGTTCACCGTGCAGCCCTGATCGCCGTCGAAGTCCGGCCTTGACCGAGGTCCGCGGTGCCCGTCGGCACCGCGGACCTCCGGCGCGTCAGTGCTCGTCGTAGTGCTCGCCGTGAACGGCGTGACGGTGGCCGTCGTGCACGTAGTCCACGTGGTCGCCGTGCGGGACGGCCACGTGACCGCACCCCTCGCCGTGCGCATGGCCGTGCTCTTCGTGGGCACCGTGACCGGCGGGCTCGCACTCGTCGAAGTGCCCGTCGTGCGCCCGGTGGAGGTGCCCGTCGTGGACGTAGTCCACGTGGTCCTCGTGCGGGATGGCCACGTGACCGCAGCCCTCGCCGTGGGCGTGACCGTGCTCGGTGTGCTCCAGATGTGCTGCTGTCACGAGAACCCGCCTTTCACTGTGCACTGGACGCACCGGGACATTAGGCCATGCGCATGTATCGCACGAGTCCACCGCTCACCCGTTCGGGTCAGTGGGCGATGTCGACGGCGATGCGGTCCGGGGAGCGCAGGGTCAGGACGCGGAACCCGGCCTGGTGGCGCACGTCGATCAGGATCGTGGTGAGGTCGGCCGTGGCGTTCACGATCCGGATCGTGCGGACCTGCGCCAGCCCGGGACTCAGCGTCCAAGGGCCGGTGTAGGTCGGGGTGCCCGTGGCGTCCCGTACCGTGCCGTGGCCCAGGTCGACCCGGAGCGCGCCGTCCCGGTAGGCGACGACGTGGCGCAGGCCGGTGTTCGGTCCGGTGAAGTCGAGGACCACGCGGTCGTACCGGGATGCGCGCCGGTGCGGATCGCGGTCAGGGTCGCGTTGCGGTCGTCGCCGGCCGGCGATGCCCGCAACGCGGTCGACGTGGGGGCGGGCAGGTCGTGGGCGACGTCGACGACCAGCCTCGTCGGGTTGGCCAGTTCGAACACCCGGAACCCGTTGCGGTCGCTCACCCCGATGGCGTGGTTGAGGTAGCCGGCGTGGTGGTCGAACCCGACCACGTCCTGGATCGTCGACAGCCCGGTCCGCGCCGGCACCGCCGGCGGCCTGGTGGTGTCCACCGGGTGCAGCGACACCACGAGCACCACCGCCCCGCGCACCGGCACGCGCGTGCCGCCCTCGGAGTAGGCCGCGCGCACGTACCGCGCGGAGTAGCTGGGCATGGTGCCGGAGATGTCGAACACCAGCCGGTCGTGACCGCGGTGGCGGCCCAGCCGGATGCCGCTGACCACCGCGGGCGTGGCCGGCTCGTCGTGGGTGACCACGACGTCCGAGGTGCCGGTCGGCGTGGGCGCGGCGCCCGCGGGCGACCAGCCGGCGAGCAGCGCCAGGGTCAGGGCGGCCACGAATGTGATCGTTCTTCGCGTCGTCATGGCGACGCCTCCTTCGACCGGTCCGGCGGGACGTCGCCGGAGACGTCAGGTTCGAAGAAGCCCTCACCACCAAGGACGCGCCGGCGAACCCGTGGTTGCCACCGGCGCGACCCAGGCCCAGACCTCACCGCACGGACGGCACCAGCTCCGAAGCCACGTAGGGGACCTCGGTGCTCGAAACCTCACCACCACGAATCGTGCGCACCCACACACGCATCGCGTCCACCAGCACCACGATCACCAACAACGCGAAAACGGCCGCCAGCACACCGTCCACAGTGGAATTGGTGACGATCGACTGCATCTGGTCCGCGTTCTTCGCCGGCGCCAGCACCTGACCACTCTCCAACGCCGAGGCGTACTTCTCGCGCTGGGCGAAGAACCCGAGCTTCGGGTCCGCGCTGAACACCTTCTGCCAGCTCGCCGTCAACGTCACCGCCACGTCCCACGCCAACGGCACCGCGGTCACCCACACCCACTTCAGCCGACCGCTCTTGATCAGCAAGGTCGTGCACACGGTCAACGCGATGGCCGCCAGCAACTGGTTGGCGATCCCGAACAACGGGAACAGCTGGTTGATGCCGCCCAACGGGTCACTCACACCCGCGTACAGGAAGTACCCCCACGCCAGCACGACCAGCGCGCTGGTGATCCACAGACCCGGCCGCCACGACACCCGGGCGAACGGCTTCCACACGTTGCCCAGCGCGTCCTGGAGCATGAACCGGCCGACCCGCGTGCCCGCGTCGACCGTGGTCAGGATGAACAGGGCCTCGAACATGATCGCGAAGTGGTACCAGAACGCCTTCATCGCGTCCCCGCCGATCATGCCGGAGAAGATCTCCGACATGCCCACGGCGAACGTCGGCGCGCCACCGGTCCGGGCGACCAGGGTCGACTCCTGCACGGCCGCCGCCGCGGCCTGCAACTGCTCGGGCGTGATCGTGAACCCCATTTGCGTCACGGCCGCCGACGCCGACTGCACCGTCGTGCCGACGACCCCGGCCGGGGAGTTCATCGCGAAGTACAGGCCCGGGTCGAGCAGGCACGCCGCGATCAGGGCCATCACGGCGACGAACGACTCGGCGAGCATCGCCCCGTACCCGATGAGCCGGACCTGCGACTCCTTCTGGATCATCTTCGGCGTCGTGCCGGAGGCGACCAACGAGTGGAACCCGGACAGCGCGCCGCACGCGATCGTGATGAACACGAACGGGAACAGCGACCCGGCGAACACCGGCCCGGTGCCGCTGAACGCGAAGTCCGTGAACGCCGGCGTCTTGAGCACCGGCGTCGTCACCAGCACGCCGACCGCGAGCAGCACGATCGTGCCCACCTTCATGAACGTCGACAGGTAGTCGCGCGGCGCGAGCAGCATCCACACCGGCAGCACCGAGGCGAGGAACCCGTAGCCGACCAGCCACAGCACGAGCGTCCGGGGCTCCAACGTGAAGAACGCCGCCCAGCTCGACGTCTGCACCCAGCCGCCCGCCACGATCGCGACCAGCAGCAGCACGACCCCGATCACGGACGTCTCGGCCACCCGGCCCGGCCGCAGCACGCGCAGGTAGAAGCCCATGAAGAACGCGATCGGGATGGTCATCGCGATGGAGAACGTGCCCCACGGCGACTTCGCCAGCGCGTTCACCACGACCAGCGCCAGCACCGCCAGCAGGATGATCATGATCGCGAACACGCCGACCAGCGCCGCCGCCCCGCCGACCGGGCCGATCTCGTCGCGGGCCATCTGGCCCAGGCTCTTGCCGTCGCGCCGCATCGAGAAGAACATCGTCACCATGTCCTGCACGGCGCCCGCGAAGATCACGCCGACGATGATCCAGATCGTGCCGGGCAGGTAGCCCATCTGCGCGGCCAGCACCGGGCCGACCAGCGGTCCGGCGCCGGCGATCGCGGCGAAGTGGTGTCCGAAGAGGACCCGCTTGTCGGTGGGCTGGTAGTCGACGCCGTCGTCCAGCCGTTCGGCGGGCGTGGCGCGGGTGTCGTCCACGCGGAGCACGCGCCGCGCGATGAACCGGGCGTAGAAGCGGTAGGCGATCGCGTAGGAGCCCAGCGCCGCGGCGACCAGCCAGACCGCGGACACCTCCTCGCCTCGGGACAGCGCCAGCACCGCCCAGGCGAGGGCGCCGACGAGCGCGACCGCGGTCCACACCGCGATCTTCTTCACGTTCATGGATCTCCTTCAACGGGACGGAAAAGGGCGTGCGGCATTACGCCGACTGTCCACAAGCGACAGTCGGTCGACTGGGAAGGGGAACTTCTAGGCGGGTGGTAGTCGGCCCATGCAGGCGCGCAGGCCGGCGTCGGGTGGGAGGTCGGTGGTGAACCAGCGGATCGGGCCGACCCGTCGGCAGCTCACCGCGACGTCGCGGCCGGCCAGGTGGGCGGCGGCGGTCGGGTGGGCGTAGACGGCGCCGGACGGGGTGGCGTCGAGGGGGCGCGCCCGGGCGGGCAGGCGGGTCCGGCGCAGCGCGCGCACCGAGAACTCACCGGAGTCGGCGCAGCACAAGCCGGTCACGTGCCAGTCGACGAGCACCACCTCGTCCGGGCGCAGTGCGTTGCGCGCCAAGGTGTCCAGTCGGAAGGTCACCACACCACCCGCCGGGGTACTGCCTGGTGCACCGTCGCACCTCCTGCTCGTGGGCCTGCGTCACCCATGAGTTGCGCAGCCGGATCGTTCGGTTTACACACATGCCGAAATTCGTGTCGCGTATGTTTCGGCGCGTGCGCCGTGCGACCCCGGAGGATCGGCTGTGACCGGACTCGACGTGCCCGCGCTGCTGTCCTTCGCGGCCGTCCTCGTGCTGGCCTCGGCACTGGCCGTGACCGCCCGCCGGTTCCGCCGCGCCGACGTGCTGCCCACTCCCACGGAGTGGGCGGTGGCCGGCCGCCGGTTCGGCACGGTCACGACGTGGTTCCTGATGGGCGGCACGATCTACACCGCCTACACGTTCCTGGCGGTGCCCGGCGTGGTCTACGCGCAGGGCGCCATCGGGTTCTTCGCGCTGCCCTACACGGTCATCGTCTACCCGCTGGCGTTCTGGCTGCTGCCGAAGCTGTGGCGGGAGGCGCGGGACGTGGGCGCGGTGACGATCGCCGACGTGGTCCGCGTGCGGTACGACTCCCCCGGGCTCGCGCTGGCGGTCGCGCTGACCGGCATCCTGGTCACGATGCCGTACGTGGCGCTCCAGCTGCTCGGCATCCGCACGGTGCTCGTCGTGCTCGGCGTCTACCCGGCGGGCGTGGTCGGCGACCTGCTGCTGACGCTGGTGTTCGCGGTGCTGGCGATCGCGACCTACCGCAACGGCATCCGCGCGGCGGCGGTGATCGCGTTCCTCAAGGGCGTGCTGATCTTCGTGGCGATCGTCGTCGTCATGGTGCTGCTGGGCAACCTGGGCGACGTGTTCGGGGAGGCCGAGCGGCGGGCCGGTGGTGTCGTGGCGGGCGTGGACGGCGGTGTCGTCACCACCCACCTCGACCCGGGCCTGTCCAGCGCGTACGTGAGCCTCGCGGTCGGGTCGGCGCTGGCGCTGCTGGTGTACCCGCACGTGCTGACCGCCGCGTTCGCCGCGCGCGGCGAGCAGGTGCTGCGGCGCAACTCGATGGCGCTGCTCGGGTGGACCGCGGTGCTCGGCTTGTTCGCGCTGCTCGGCGTGGCCGCGCACGGGATGGGGATCGTGACCGGGCAGGGCCGGGCCGAACTGGCCGTGCCGATGCTGGTCGAGCGGCTGATGCCGGGGTGGGCGGCCGGGCTGGTGTTCGGCGCCCTGGCGATCGGGGCGCTGGTGCCGGCGTCGATCATGTCCGTCGCGGCGGCCATGCTGTTCACCCGCAACGTCTACGTCGAGTACGTCAACCCGAACACCACCCCGAAGGCCCAGAACGGGATCGCCCGGGTGGTGTCGCTGCTGGTCAAGTTCGGCGCGCTGAGCTTCGCGGTGCTGCTGCCCGCGCAGGACACGATCAACCTCCAACTGCTGGGCGGGGTGTGGGTGCTGCAAACGTTCGCGGCGGTGGCGCTCGGGCCGGTGACCCGGCTGCTGTCCGCGCCCGGCCTGCTCGCCGGGTGGGCGGTGGGGATGCTGTCGGGCACGCTGCTGGTGACCTCCGGCGGGTTCTCGGCCGTGGTGGTGATCGGCGGCTTCCAGGTGTACGCGGCGGTGGTCGCGCTGGCCGCCAACCTGGTCGTCGCGGTCGCGGTCAGCGCCCTGGTCGACGGGGTCCGCCGCAGTGGCTGACCAGCGCGAACCCGACACCGTGGAGACCCTGGCGGCGCGCGACGCCGACCGGGAGGCCGCGCTGTCCGACGTGTTCCACCGCCACCACCTGGAGCTGGTCCGGCTGGCCACGCTGCTGGGCGCGGAGTCCGAGGCGGAGGACGTGGTCGCGGACGCGTTCTGCGAGCTCCATCGCAACTGGCGCAAGCTCCGTTCGACGCAAGCGGCGCTACCCTACTTGCGAGCGGTCATCGTGAACCTGGTCCGCATGCGGGTGCGCCACCTCCAGGTGGTGCGCAAGCACGTGGAGTGGGTGCGCGAGGACGTCGACTCGGCCGAGGCGCAGGCCCTGGTCCGGGACGACCAGCGCGCTCTGCTCGACGCGCTGCGCGAGCTGCCCGCCCGCCAGCGGGAAGCGCTCGTGCTGCGGTACTGGCTCGGGCTGAAGGAGGCGGAGATCGCCGAGGCGATGGGGATCAGCGCCGGCGCGGTGAAGGCCCACACCGCGCGGGGCATGGCGAAGCTGGGCGCGGTGCTGGAGGCCGACGGTGGGCAATAGCGAACAGCGGCTCGCGGACGCGCTGCGGTCCGCGGCCGACGAGGTCACCACCTCCCCCGACGCCTACCGCCAGGTCCGCGCCCGGTGGCGGCGCAAGGAACGCCGCCGCCGGCTCGTGGTCGCCGTCCTCGCCTCCGCCGTGGTCGTGACGGCCAACGGCATCGCCCTGTGGGCACTCAGCGACGCCTCACCCACACAGCACGTCATCTTCGAGGACCCCGCCCGGCGCTGAGGACCCTCACTTCACGGCCGTGAAGGTGCCCCGGACCGTGTGGGTGCCGGATTGCGCTTCGTAGCGGTCGGCGTGGGCGTCACGGGGACCGCTCTGGTGGTTGTACTGGGCGGCGAACGCGTGTTCTCCGGCCGGCACCGTGCGGTCCGGCTTGAGGACCCAGCGGTAGACCAGCGTGCCGTCGACCTCCTGGACGGTGATGGTGAAGTCGTCGGCGGGACCGGTCTGCCACTGGCCCGTGGTCTGCACGCCGCCGGTCTGGCTGATGCGCAGTTCCACGGTGAGCGCCGTGAGCGGCTGGGTGGTCTTGAGGATCAGCCGGCTCTGGCTCCAGTAGGCGTGGCTGTGCGGGTCGATCGACCCCTCCGCCGCCAGCGGCCCGTCCGACGCCCGGTTCTCGGGTGAGGTCGGGGTCGGGTCGCTCGAACGGCTCGCGGTGTGCTCCGGTTGACCCTGTTGCGGCGGGGTCGGGGCCTCGGTGGTGCGGGTGGTCGTGCTCGGGGCCGGGGTGGTGGCGCTGATCGCGGTGTCCGGGCGCTCCGGCGCGACGACGATCGCGGCGACGGCCACGCCGGCGATCGCCAGGGCACCCGCCGCCGCGACGCCCGCGAACGCCACCCGCGGCCACGACCGCGCGATGCCCGGGGTCCGGCGGACGGTGGCGCCGGCCAGGCCGCGCTGCACGCGGGCCAGCATCCGGCCGCGATCGGGCTGGTGGGCCTCGGCGGCCTCGCGCAACCGCCTGCTGATCTCGTCGTTCACCGGATCCCCCTCCCCGCCGCCACGTCCTGCGCCGCTCGCGCACCGAGCAGGCGTTCCAACTCCGCCAGCCCCTTCGAGGTCTGGCTCTTCACCGCGCCGACCGAGATGCCCAGCGCCAGCGCGGTGTCCTTCTCCGACAGGTCGAAGGCGTGCCGGAGCACCACGCAGGCCCGCTTGCGGAACGGCAACCGGTCCAGGGCGGCCCGGACGTCCACCACGGCGGCGACGTCCGGGCCGTGCGCCTGCTGCGGCCGGTGCGACCAGAACAACGCGATCCGGCGGCGCTCGCGGGTCGCGCTGCGGATGCGTTCCCGGGCCAGGTTCGCGACCACCCCGCGGGCGTAGGCCAGCGGGTGCTCGGCGTCGCGCAGCCGGTCCCAGCGCTGCCACAGGGCGACCAGGGCGTCCGCGGCCAGGTCGTCGGCCGCGTCCGCCTCGCCGGTCAGCAGGTAGGACAGCCGCGACAGCTCGGCGTAGTGCCGGTCGAAGAACGCGTGGAACTCCGCCGACGTGTCATCAGCGAGCATGTCCGCCGGCTGTCCTTTCCGCGTGCTCCGAGTGGTCAGGACGGGTCACCGTACAGCACGCCCCGACCGTTGGTGCCCAGGTAGACCCGGCCGTAGACCTCGAGGTCCCCCGTGATCACGCCGGCCGCGCTCCCGCCGAACTGGTTCCGGTCGTCGTTGATCCGCACCCAGGCCGCGCCGCCGTCAATGGAGCGGAAGATCCCGGTGACGCCGTTGACCGTGCCGATGAGGTAGAGCGCGTGGTACCGGGTGCCCGGGGCGGCCTTGCCGAAGCCGACCGACTCGGCCCGCTGCACGCCGTCCAGCTTCCGGAAGCTCGCCCCGCCATCGGTGGAGTGCGACAGGCTGCCGCCGTCCGCGATCCACAGGTCGCCCGCGTTGCCCGGAGCCGCCTTGAGGCGTCCCCCGCCGAGCCCACTCGCGCGCGCGGTGAAGCTGCGGCCTCCGTCCGTGCTGGCGAACAACTTGCCGTCGCTGAGCGCGTAGAACGTGCCCGGCGTGGCGCGGTCGGCCACGACGGCCGTGCCCGTGGGCAGACCCGTGGACGCCTTCCACGTCTTGCCCTGGTCCGTGGAGGCGTACGGGACCTGGCCCGACGCGGTCCACACCACGGTGGTGCCGTCCGCCGAGATCGCGACCGAGCCACCACCCGCGGCGCTCACCGGAGCACCGGCGAACGGTTCCCAGGTGGCCCCGCCATCGGTGGAGTAGGCGCCGCGTTCTTCGTTGCTGTAGCCGACGCGCACCACGACGTTGGGCTTGGCCTGCGCGAAGTCGATGCCGGTGGTGTTGGTGAAGCGCGGTCCGGAGATCGCGGCGGCCGGCACCCGGTCCAGGTCCTCGTGGCGGAACCCGCCGACGTCGCCGAGCGCGCTGATCAGCTTGCCGCCGGGCGGCGCGACCAGGCCGAGGACCGCGGTCTCCTCCAGTCCCTTCACCGGGACCGTCCAGTGCGTCGGGCCGCCGCTGTCGGCCGCGGTGACGTCGTTGCTGGCCCAGAGCCCCGATCCGGTGCCGTAGAGGACGTGCCCGGAGTCGAAGGGGTCAATGGCCAGCGCGCCCATCCAGTGCCCGATGCCGGTGCCGACGTACGGTGCCGCGGAGGCGTCCCGGACGGCCTTGTCCCCGAGGGCGTTCCAGGTCGCGCCGCCGTCGGTGGAGCGGAACAACTCGTCCGAGGGCCACCAGCGGTCGAGCGTCGTGACCATCACCGTGGACGGGCGCTGCGGGTCCACCGCCAGCCCGGCGAAGCCGAAGCCGTTGCCGGGGATCGGCGAGATGTCCTTCCAGGACCCGCTGTACTTCCACACCGAACCGGCCTTCACCCCGTTCGGGCCGGGGGCGTCGGTGTAGGTCACGTACAGCGAACCGTCACCGGACAGGACGCCGTGGTGCGGCAACTGCCCCGTGGGCTGGCCGGGGATGGCCTGCCAGGTGCCGCCGCCGTCGGTGGAGCGGTAGAGGGAGGTGGTCTTGTCGGCGACACCCACGTAGATCGTCTTGCTGCCGGCGGGCCCGAAGGTCACGAAGGACAGGCCGACGCCGCTGCCGGCGCCGTCCTTGACCGGGAAACCGGTCACCTGGTTCCACGTCACGCCGTGGTCGGTGCTGCGCCACAGGCCGTTCTTGCGGGTGCCCAGGTACAGCGTGGCGGGGTTGGCGGGGTCGATCGCGAGGCGCTCGCCCATGGAGCGGCCGTCCTCGTTGGCGCCGAGCTTGAAGGGCAGGTCGGTGCGCTGGAAGGTGCGGCCCTGGTCGGTGGAGCGCAGGATCGCGCCGTTGCCCGCCCAGTCGTTGGTGTAGGTGCCGGTGGCGAGGTAGAGGCGGTCGGGGTCGACCGGGTCGGTCGCGATGCTCTCGATGCCGAGCATGTTCCAGTCGGGGACCCAGTCGGTCAGCGGGATCCACTTGTTGGTGGCGCCGTCCCACCGGTACGCGCCGCCCATGTCGGTGCGCGCGTACAGCAGGCCCTGGCGGGTGGGGTTGAAGACGAACCCGGTGACGAAGCCGCCACCCGCGATCTGGACGTTCCGCCAGGTGTAGGGGCCGGACTTGACCGGTGCTGTCGGGGCGGGCGTGGCGGAGGTGGTGGTGGGCTTCGGCTGCGCCACGGCCGGCTTTGAGCGCGTGGCGACGACTTCGGCCTTGGCCAACTTCCAGCGCTGGTCGGCACTGTCCCGGTCGGCGGTCTGGACGACAGCCTGGCCGTCGGACCCGTCGTTGACGCACAGCACCATGCCGCTGCTCCGCGACACGATCTTCACCGACCCGTCACCGGCGTCGGTGATCTTCCACTGCTGGGTGATGGCACCGGTGTCCGACTGCTGCTCCACGTTGGCCGGCGAGGCGGCAGGGCGTACCCCCAACACCTTCCCACTGTTGTGGTTGACCAACTGGTAGAAGCCCTCTTCCACCGGCTTCACCCGCCACTGCTGGCTGGCCGCGCCTTTGGTGAGCTTCTCCTGCTGGATCCTCACCCCGTCCGCGGTGTCCGCCCCGGCCACGTCGAGCGCGTTGCCGTTGTGCTCGGAGACCAATTGGTAGTAGGCGGAAGCGTCCACCTTCGCCGCGTCCGGGTCGTCGTCCCGCATGAACAACAGATACGGACTCCCAAGCGCCACCGCTCCCATCACCACGGCGAACACCGTCCACCGCCCACCGTGACGCTTCCCCTCACGCGGCACCACACCACCGCGCCGGCCGCCCGCGGACCGGGTCTCACTCATCAGCAGCACTCCTGGAGTCGCCCAAGCGACCACCACGTGGTCACCCTCGGATCTGCCCTCCAGTTGCCGCCGCCGGCGCAGAAGGTTGCCGCCCGGCCGAGGATTTTTCGTCCAGCCCCCGCTCGGTGCCCGGTGAACCCGAAAGGGACACGTCGTCGTTCGGGGGGTGAGACCGCGAGCAGCGGTGTCCGGCCCGTGGTAGCAGAGAAGCAGGCTGACGAGCAGCGCAGGAGGAGGCAATCGTGAAGCGATTCGGGACAGCTCTGCTGACCACGGCCGCACTGGCGGTGGGTGTGGTCGCGGCGAGCGCCGGGACGGCCGCGGCGGAGCCCGACGAGGTCACCCTCGTGCAGTGCCTCCTGGGCGGTGGCCTGCCGCTGCCCGACGAGGACGGCACCGGGGCGACCTGCAGGGGCGGCGAGCACGACGGCGCACCGGTGACGCTCCCCGAGCTGCCCACCACCGCGTAACGCGGTCCGCCCGCCCCAAGCAGCCATCCGCCGAGGGCGTGAGGCCATGGTGACCGCGCGGCGACCAGCGGCACGATCGGGGCGAGCCGGCGGCGGAGCACCGCACTGGGACCGACATCGGCAGGCAACCTCCCCCTGTGACAGACGTCACTCCTTATAGAGCCGAGGTGCTCGGCTCTATAAGTGAAGGGAGACGAAGATGCTGCGCAAAGCAGTCCTGGTAGTGGCGACCTTGGTCGCGGCGGCCCTGGTCGTGCCCGCGACGGCCTCGGCGGCGCCGTACTGCGGCATCACGTGGGGATCGCTGCCCAAATCGGCGACGTCCACCGTGACCGGGGAGATGATCGGTCTGCGCGCCGGCAGGCACGACTGCTACGACCGGCTGGTGTTCGACTTCCGCGGCAACAGCGACGGCTACCACGTGCAGTACGTCGACCAGGTGTACGAGGACGGCTCGGGGAGACTCGTGCCCCTCCGGGGCGGGGCGAAGCTGCGGATCACCGCGATCTCACCCGCCTACGACCAGTGGGGCAACCCGACCTACACGTTCACCAACCGCGACGAACTCGTGAACGTGACCGGGTACCAGACGTTCCGGCAGGTCGCGTGGGCCGGGTCGTTCGAGGGGCGGACGACGGTCGGGCTCGGCACACGCGCACGGCTGCCGTTCCGCGCGTTCACGCTGCCCAACCGGCTGGTGGTCGACGTCGCGCACTTCTGGTGAACAGGCCGGTGTGGGCCACCACCCGGTGGCCCACACCGCGCGGTCCTCCCGTCACGATCGCCCGAAGATGGACTCCCCGCCGGCCGGGGCGAACCGCGCCTGGAAGAAGCGGAGCACGGGGGGTTCGTGGCTGAACACCAAGCCGCTGGTGATCTCCTCGCGCTCCTGGTGCACCTTGATGACGCTGTCGGCCACGTGGTCGATGTGGCAGCGGGTGTAGACGCGGCGGGGGACGGCCAGGCGCAGGAGTTCCAGGGCCGGTGTCCGGTTGTCGCCGGTGCGCGGGTCCCGGCCCGCGGACACGCCGCCCCGCTCGACGCCCCGCACGCCGCCGACCACGTACAGCGCGGCGGCCAGGGTCTGGCCGGGGAACTGCCCGCGCGGGATGTGCGGCAGGGTCGCGGCGGCGTCCACGCACACGCAGTGGCCCCCGAACGGGCGCACCACGGGCACCCCGGCGTTCCGCAGGCGTGCACCCAGGTACTCCACCTGCGCCACGCGGGACCGGATGTGCTCCTCGTCCACGGACTCGGCGATGCCCTGCGCGATGGCCTCCATGTCACGGCCCGCCATGCCGCCGTAGGTGTGCAAACCCTCGTACAGCAACGCCTCGGCGCGCACCCGGTCGGCCAGGTCCGCGTCCCGCAGGCCGACCCAGCCGCCGATGTTGGCCAGCCCGTCCTTCTTCGCCGACACGACCGCGCCGTCCGTGGGCGCGCACAGCGCGTGCAGGATCTCGGCGACCGACTTGTCGCCCCAGCCGGGTTCGCGCTGCTTGACGAACCACGCGTTCTCCACCGCCCGCGCGGCGTCGAGGAAGACCGGGATGCCGTGCGCGTGCGCCAGCTCGCACACCGCGGTGAGGTTGCCGACGCTGATCGGCTGGCCGCCGGCCATGTTCACGGTCGCGGCGACCGACACGCACGGGATCGCGTCCGCGCCGACCTCCTCGACCAGCGCGCGGAGCTTGTCGAGGTCGACGTCGCCCTTGAACGGGTGCTCGGAGACCGGGTCGTGGGCCTCGTCCACGATCACGTCGTGGAACGTCGCGCCGTTGAGCTCCTGGTGCGCGCGGGTGGTCGGGAAGTACATGTTGCCGGGCACGTGGGTGCCGGGGCCGAGCAGGCAGCGGGACAGGATCGCCTCGCCGCCGCGTCCCTGGTGCACGGGCACGACGTGCGGGTAGCCGTAGTGCTCCCGGACCGCCTGCTCCAGCACGTAGAAGCTGCGCGCCCCGGCGTACGCCTCGTCGCCGCGCATCAGCGCCGACCACTGGCGGTCGGACATGGCGTTGGTGCCGGAGTCGGTGAACAGGTCGATGTGGACGTCCTCGGCGCGCAGCAGGCAGGGGTTCCAGCCCGCCGCGCGGATCGCCCGCTCCCGGTGCGCGCGGGTGGTGGCGCGGATCGGCTCGACCATCTTGATCCGCCACGGCTCGGGCTCGTAGGTCGTCATGGGTGGACACCCCTTTCCGGTGTGGTGACGCGCAGGCGGTTGAGCAGCGGTCCGGTCATGGCCGTGGTGACCAGCGCCATGGCGACCAGGGCGGTGTGGAAGGCGCCGTCGATGACGCCGAGCTCCAGCCCGATGGTGACGAAGACGATCTCGGTGACGCCGCGCGTGTTCATCAGCACGCCGAACACGGCGGCGTCGTGGCGCGGGTGCCCGGCGAGCCGCGCGCCGAGGTAGCCGCCGCCGAGCTTGCCCACCACCGCGACGACGATGACGGCCGCGGTCTCCAGCACCAGCAACGGGTCCAGCAGCGCGAAGTCGACCCGGTGGCCGACCCGGACGAAGTACAGCGGCACGAGCAGCCCGGCGACCGGGGCCAGTGCCTCGGCGCCGCCGCGCCCGACCGCGAACCCGGCCAGGAACGCGCCGATGGCGGCGTGCGGCCCGGCCGCCTCGGTGACCGCCGCCGCCCCGCACGCGATCACGGCCAACACCGCCACCGGCGTGCGCCGCGGCAACCGGGACAGCGCCGGCAGCACCGCGGCGAACGCGGCCACGAGCACCCACGACGCGCCCCCCGACCCGCCGACGACCACGGCGAGCGCCAGCCACGCGGCGGCGTCGGCCATCGCCGCCGCGACCAGCGCCCGCCGCCCCTCGGGCCGGTCGAGCAGGTCGCGCTCGGCGAGGACGCGGGCCAGCACGGGGAGCGCGGTCACCGCCACGGCCGCGCCGACGAACAGCACGAACACGCCCGTGCCCGCCGGGGCGTGCCGCGCGGCCGGCCACACCGCCAGCGCCGCGCCCAGCGCGAACGGCACGACGGTGGCGCCCGCGGCGAGCGGCAGCACGGCGACCACCTCCCGCCCCGGTGCGCCGACCCCCGGCGCCAGCCGCGCGCCCACGCAGAACAGGAACAGCACCAGCCCGAGCTGCGCGACGGCGTCCACCGTGGTCCCCACCCGCGCCGGCACCTCGACGTCCCCCGCCGCGAGCACCACCCCGAGCAGCACGCCGCACGCGATCTCCCCCACCACCGCCGGCTGCCCGAGCCGGACCGCCGCCGCCCCGAACACCCGGGCCAGCCCGAGCAGCCCGAGCAGCACGGCGATCGCGCCCAGCGCGGTCGCGATCACGGGATCGCACCGGCCGCCGCCGGCACCACCCAGCGCCGACCGTCGACGGACGCCGACAGGCCACCGGGGAACATCGGCGGCTCGGCACCACCGCCCAACAGCCCCCGCAACTGGAGGTTCACCCCTTCGGCGATCAACTCGCCCAGCACCCCCGAGCCCAGCACCCCCGAGTCCCGCTCCTCCGAGTCCCGCTCCTCCGAGCCCGCCACCCCCGACCCCGCCACCCCCGGGTCCAGGCGCGCGAAGTCCGCGCCGCTCACCCCGCCCACGAGGTTCACGAACGCCTCCAGCCGCCCGCCGCGCTGCGCGCTGATCCGCCGGGCCTGCCAGAAGTAGGAGCCCTCGTCGACGTGCAGCCCGTAGAACGCGATCAGGAAGTCCCGGAACAACCCGAACTCCCGCCGGTAGCGGGCCTCGAACTCGCCGAAGCACCGGTCCTCGTCCATGCCGGCGAACACGCTGTTGATCGACCGCGCGGCGAGCAGCGCGCTGTAGGTGGCCAGGTGCACCCCGGAGGAGAACACGGGGTCGATGAAGCACGCCGCGTCCCCGACCAGCGCCATGCCCGGCGCCCACAACCGGGTGCGGTCGTAGGAGTAGTCCTTGCGCACCCGCAGCTTGTCGTACGGCGACCGGGTCGCCCGCCGCGCGCCGCGCAGGAACCCCGCGATCATCGGGCACTCGGCGATCAGCGCCGCGTACGCGGCCTCCGGATCGCCCTGCACCTTCGCGGCGGACTCCCGCCGGACCACCGCGCCGACGCTGGTCAGCGAATCCGACAGCGGGATGTACCAGAACCAGCCCGAGGGGAACGCGACGCACAGGATGTTGCCGGAGTTCGGCGCGGGCATCCGGTGCCCGCCCTCGAAGTACCCGAACAGCGCCAGGTTCCGGAACACCGGCGAGTACTCGCGCCGGCCGCCGACGTCGTGGTGCAGCCTGCTGGTGTGCCCCGAGGCGTCGACCACGAACCGGGCCGTGGCGACCCGTTCCGCACCGGCGTCGTCCACGTACCGCACGCCCGCGATCCGACCCCCGTCCCGGACCACCCCGACCGCCCGGTGCCCCTGCCGCACGTCCACGCCGTGCCGCCGGGCGTTGTCCAGCAGCAACTCGTCGAACCGGGTCCGCTCGACCTGGTAGGCGTACGAGCACGGCCCGGCCATGCGGTCGGACGCGGCGAACGCGAAGGTCCACGGCTCGGGGTTGGCGCCCCACCGGAACGTCCCGCCGCGCTTGCGCACGAACCCGGCGCGCTCGATCTCCCCGCGCAGCCCGAGCATCGGGCAGATGCCGTGCACGGTCGAGGGCAGCAGCGACTCGCCGATCTGGTAGCGCGGGAAGAACTCCTTGTCCAGCAAGAGAACGCGGTGACCGTCCATGGTGGTCAGCGTCGCCGCCGTCGCCCCGCCCGGCCCGCCGCCGACCACGATCACGTCGTAGTCCACGCCACTCACTCCTTCCCCGGGTGCGCGGTCACCAGCCCGGCGAGCCGGGCCACGGTGCGCAGGGTCAGCACGTCCCGCGTCGAACACGGCACGCCCACCACGCGCAGCCGGGCCGCGAGGGCGGCGGCGGCCAGGCTGTGCCCGCCGAGGTCGAGGAAGTCGCTGGTCGGCGTCACCCCGCGGACGTCGCCGAGCACCGCCCGGAACAGGTCCGCGACCAACCGCTGCGCCGAGGACATCCCGCGCCGGTCGACCTTGCCGGTCGGGCCGACGGGCATCCGGTCCAGCGCGACGACCGAGGGCACGAGGTAGTCCGGCAGCACCTCGCGCAGCCGGTCCCGGACGTCGGAGAGGTCGGCGCCGGGCGCGGGCACGACGTAGGCGACGAGCCGCACGTCCAGGCCCTCGCCCTCGGCGCGCACCACCGCCTGGCGCACGGTCGGCAGCGCGAGCAGGGCGTGCTCGGCCTCGCCGGGCTCCACCCGGTGGCCGCGGATCTTGACCTGGCCGTCCTTGCGCCCCAACCACTCCAGTCGCCCGTCCGGCCGCAGCCGGCCGATGTCGCCGGTGTGGAACCAGCCGTCGAACCGCTCGCCGTGGAGGTAGCCCAAGGCGACGCACCGCCCGCCGATCACCAGTTCGCCGGGCTGCCCGACGGGCACCGGCCGCGACCGGTCGTCCACGACCTCGACCACGGTGTTGGCGACGGGCCGCCCGATCGCGGGCGCCTCGCACTCGTCGAGGCGGCACGACGTGGCGAACACCGTGCACTCGGTCGGCCCGTAGAGGTTCACCGCGCGCAGCCCCGGGGTGTCGCGCAGCCGCGTCCACAACTCCTGGCCGATGGCCTCACCGCCGAGGAACAGCAGTTCGGGCGGGTGGTGGAGCAACCCGGCGTCGACCAGCGCCACCACGTGCGCGGGCACGGTCTCCACCACGTCGATCCGGTGGTCGGCGACGAAGCGGACGTACCGGTCGGGGTCGGTGCGCACGTCGTCGGGGACCAGGTGCACCTCGTGCCCGCCGACCATCCACAACAGCGGGTCGAACGCCGCGTCGAAGCCGAACGGCAGCCCGTGGGCGACCTTGACCCGGCGGTGCGGCGGGAAGTGCCGGGCCTTCAGCTCGCCGTGGAGGTTGACCAGGCTCGCGTTGCCGACGACCACGCCTTTGGGGGTGCCGGTGGAGCCGGACGTGTAGATGACGTAGGCAGGCCTCTCTTCCTGCCGCCCCAACGGCCGACCGTCACGGCCGGCGTCGAGAACGGTGCCGAGATCGAGGCCGGTGCCGGTGCCGAGGTCAAGTCCGGTCTGGAGGCCGGTGTCGAGGTCGGTGTCGAGGTCGGTCAGCACGACCACCGGGTCGGCGTCGGCCAGGATCGCCTCCCGCCGCCGCGCAGGCAGCGCCGGGTCCAGCGGCAGGGCGGCGGCACCGGTCTTCGCCACGGCGAGCAGCGCCACCACCGCCCCCGCCGACCTCGGCACCGCGCACGCGACCACCGCGCCGGGCCGCGCCCCGGCGTCGCGCAGGCGGCGGGCGACGCGGTCGGCCCACCGGTCGAGGTCGCGGAAGGTCCACCCGACGCCGTCTGCCACCAGCGCCACGTCGCGGGGCCGTGCCTGGGCCCGGCATTCGAACAACTCCCACCAGCCGACGGCGGGCACCGCCCGGGTCGGACCGGCGAGCACGGAAGCAGGAGTTCGCGTCATCAATTCTCCCGAGCGTGGCAGGGACAGTCATGGGCGTGCGGAATTGCCGAAGCGGTTCGCTTCGCGCGCATGCGAATGGATTTCAGCTCACCGGCAGGTATCATCGACGCGGCCGTATAGCGGTGGCCGGTCGACGACCGAACCAGCAGGTCAGCGCGCCCACAGTCCCCGGTTGGTCACCGAGCGTGCCGACCAGTCGATTAAGCCGTATGGGAAGCGTATGTTCGTGTCACCCGATTGGGTGTAACGGTTGCATTGCGAATAAATGCAACTGTGCGAGTTGCTCGCAAACCGAAATACCCGAAAGGGCTACAGGAGATTTGGACGCGTTCTACTCACGGTGTACCGCGCACACGGGCATTACTCACGGTGCAGAACGGCCTGCGGCGCGGAACAACTCGCGCAGCGCGTTGGGCGCGCCAGTGCGCCGGCTTGTGGCTGGCGGCTAGGGAGGGGCGGGCGGGTGGAAGCAGAGGTGGGAGAGCCCGCCCAAACGCCCCACCACCCGCCGCACACCCCGCCGCGCCACCACCGCCGCGCCACCACCGTCGCCGGGCCGCCGTCGCGAGCCCGCTCCCACCACCCCCCGAGCAAGCCCGGCGCGTCACCCGATGAGGTTCCTCTGCCCTCCTCGAAAGCCGCCCGCACACGCGCGGGGTTGGATGTGGCCATGGTGGCCATTTGGCATGCACCCGCCGCGAGGCGGCCCAAGACTCACGTCCGGTGGATCGCGGGAGTCGTCGGCGCGTTGTGCGTCCTGCTGGGTGCGGTGTTGGTCGCGCACCCGTTCCGCTCCGTCGCCGTGCTGGTGCTGCTGGTCGCCGTCGGGATGGCGGTGGCCGGCCTCGGCGAGCTGGCCTCGGCGCGCGCGTCAGCGATGCCCCGGGTGGCGCTGCTCGTCGGCGTGGCGTGGGTCGTGGCGGGTCTCCTCGTGATCCTGTTGCCCGGTGTCGCGATCGGCACGATCACCGTGCTGGCCGGCGTGGCGCTGATCGTCGCCGGTGTCGTGGACGTCGTGACGGGGCTGCGCGGCGCGGCGGACCAGCGGGTGACGGTGGTCGTGCGCGGTGTGGCGGCGGTGGTCTTCGGGGTGCTCGCGCTGAGCTGGCCCGACATCACCGAGATCGTCGTCGCGGTCGTGTTCGGGGCGCGGCTGGTGCTCGTGGGCGTCGACCTGGTCGCCACAGCGGTCCGCCCCGGGCACGGCAAGCGGGTGCTGCCGCGTTGGACCCGCACGGTCGCGGCGGTGTGCGCGCTGGTGGTGGCGGTGGCGCTGCTGGTGGTCAGCGTGCGGGTCCACGGCGCCGCGCCCCGGCCCGACGCGTTCTACGACCCGCCGTCCGACGCGCCGACCACGCCCGGCCTGTTGCTGCGCAGCGAACCCTTCACCCGAGGTGTCCCGGCCGGCGCGCGGGCGTGGCGCATCCTGTACACGACGACGCGCGACGAGGGCGTCCCCGCGACGGCGAGCGGGCTGGTGCTCGCGCCCGAGAACGCCCCTCCCGGTCCGCGCCCGGTCATCGCCTGGGCGCACGGGACCACCGGCGCCACACCGGGCTGCGCGCCCTCGCTGGCGGCCGATCCCTTCGGCCCCGGAGCCATCCCCGCGGCGGCCGAAGTCCTCGCGCGCGGCTGGGTCGTCGTGGCGACCGACTACCCGGGCCTGGGCACCGCGGGCCCGCACCCGTACCTGATCGGGCAGGGCGAGGCCCGGTCCGTGCTGGACGCCGTCCGCGCCGCCCGCCACCTCGGCGGTGTCGACCTCGCCGAGCGGACCGTGGTCTGGGGGCACTCGCAGGGCGGTCACGCCGCGCTGTGGACCGGCATCCTCGCGCCGACCTACGCCCCGCAGACCAACGTCCTCGGCGTCGCCGCCCTCGCGCCCGCGTCCGACCTGTCCGGGCTCGTCGACAACCTGGGCGGGCTGCGGCAGGCCACCGTCCTGGCCGCCTACGTGATCGAGTCCTACAGCGAGATCTACCCGGACGTCGACTACTCCGCCATGGTCCGGCCGACCGCCCGCCTCCAGGCACGCGAGATGGCGGGCCGCTGCCTGACCGAACCGTCGATCACGGTCACGGTGATGACGTCGCTGCTGTTCGACCGGCCGATCTGGAACGGCGACCCCACCAGCGGCGCGTTCGGCGCGCGGCTGCGCGAGAACACCCCCACCGGCCCCATCCCCGCCCCGCTGCTCGTCGCACAGGGCGGGAGCGACCCGCTCATCCTGCCGTCGGTACAGGACGGCTACGTCCGCCGGCGGTGCGCGACCGGAGGCGTCGTCGACCACCGCACGTACCCCGGACGAGACCACCTCGGCGTCGTCGCGCCCGACTCACCCCTGCTGCCCGAACTCCTCGCCTGGACCCAGGACCGCCTCGACAACCGCCCCGCGCCAACGACCTGCCCCACCTGACCGCACGAGCCACCTCTCGCCGAACCAGGTCAATCGCCTTGTGCTGGACAAGCCCGAGCGGTTGAGCCTGCGGACCATGGTTGCGTTGACGGACATCCTGGGCTGCCGGATGGAAGAGTTGATCACGCCGGTTGCGGCCCGCGCGTCCCGGACACGCAAGACCGCCTCCGCCTCCGGCCGGGACGAGTCCGGAGTCGGGGAAGCCGGAGCGGGCGAATTCCGGCCCATGCGCGCCAGGATCACGCCCACCTCGTGACCGCCCTGGACAGCCCGCCGGTTCGTGACCGATCCGCACGGCCACCGATCACCAGCCTGCCCACCGCCTGTGAAGGGTCGGGGGCGCATCGACCAGTCGTGGCCAGAGTTGCAGCCGGTAGCTGTCCATGCCTTCCACCCTGTCCTTCAGCTCGTCGTAGCCCCTCCCGGCCACGCGCGCGCGGTAGTCCCCGGTCGGCACCGTGCACTTGATCGCCGGCCGCCCTCCGGAGCCCTCGAAGTGCAAGGTGTCATCGACGATGCTGAGGTCGACGTCCACGACGTTGTCCCAGTCGTCATGGTCCGGTGTCGGTTCCGAGGCCCACACCTCGACGCGCATCGGCGCGTTGAAGTTCCAGTTCGTGGGGACCACCAGGTCGACGAGGCCCGCCGCCACCCCGACGTAGCGGCCGGAGTTCTGCGCGTCGTCCAGTGCGCGGAGCACCGCTTCCGCTTGGGCCGGATCGACGCGCCACGGCGGGTCGGAGTAGATGTAGACTTGGCCGTGGTTGATCTCGATGTCGAGGTTCGTCACGTTCGTGGGTTCGCTCACCCGCAGGTCTCTTTCTCGATCGCGATGTCCACGCCTTGGTAGTCACCGGTTGCGATGTTCTCGGGGTGGATGATGACTACCAGGTAGTCATCGCCGTCCTTGATGCCGCGAACGATCTGCTGGGCATTGATTGTACCGCCCTGACACCGGTTCTCACGTGCCGGAACCTCCATCTCGCGCGCGCCGCGCCCACCTTGCCGAGTACTGGCGAACGGATATTCGTCGCACTCGCCGCCGAACGCGCGAGGAAACGAGGGCAGGCAGACCTCCTTGCGGTTCTGCGGTTCAGCCTGCGAGTCCTTGGTCAGAACTCCTTCCCTGCCGGTCTTCCACGCCTGGGAGATGTTCCGCGCGATGAACGGCATCTTCGAGGCATCGAAGACGATGAACTTGAGGTCTTCGCAGGCGCCCTCGGCAAGACTCTTCTGAGGGGTGCACTGATCGACGCGGGACGATGCGGATGCCGCGACCATGAACCGGTTTTCCCCCTCTCCGACCAGTTCGACACCTCCGGTTACACCACCGACGACGTCACCGAACTTCTCCTGCAACTCCGGCCAGAAGACCACGACCCCGGCCGCCACGAGCACGAGAGGCAGTAGTCCGACGCCCGACTTCGTTGCCACGCCATCCCCCTACGTGCACCTCACCCGCCATGAGCCTGGCATACCGCGACGTCGGCCGAGGACTCGGTTACCGGGAGAACACGCAGATGACCCTCGTGCCGTAAGCGATTCCGCACTATTGCGGCATTCGTCGTCACGTGACCGCAACGCCATGGACTCGGTTAGCCCGATCGGGTAATAAGAGACCCTGCGGGTTGCGATGATCGTGAACCGTGGCCAGGATTCCCGCCGGGTGAGTGCACGGGGAAGGACATGGCCATGCAGGCCGTCAAGGGAACCCCGAGCGGGTCGGACGCGATGATCTACGAGACGCCGCAGGTGGTCGAGCTGGGTGACGTCGTGGCGCTGACCAACGGGAACTCGCAGGACGACACCGCCGACATGGGCGAGTACTACTACTGAGTCGATAGTGGAATGGTTGGCAACTCTCGCCGACCGTAGTTCCCACCTCGCAGTTCGAGCGGGTATCGGTCCGGACTGGGCGTGTGTCGACGTCGCACAGATGCGACTGTGGCATGGCCCGTCCGGGCCGTCCGATCGCGTGCACCTGGCCGAGTCGAACGGCACCTCGGTGTTGATACTCGGCCACTGCTCGCTTGCCCGCGAGGATCAGCGGACGGTCGCCCGTCAGGTCGCCGCGGGCGACCTGACGGCGATGACGTCCGTGGGTGGAAGCTGCGTCGTGATCGCGGCGAGTGAAGACATGATTGTGGTGACCGGCGATCTGGCCGGTCAGCGCGTGGTGTTCCACGCGCGCACACCGGAAGGACAGCCTGTGGCCGGTTCACATGCGAACCGGCTCGCGTCCCTTGTGGACGGGACGTTGTCCCGCGAGTGGTTGGCGACGAGGTTGTTGGTGCCGGGTGCGGCCGATGTGTGGTGGCCGGGTTCACCGTGGTCGGAGGTGGCCGCGCTTCGCCCCGGTTGGGCCTTGCAGGTCACCGGCCACCGCGTGCAGCCGCGTCAGTTGACGATGTTGCCCGCTCCGGAAAACGACGTGCGCAAGGCGGGTGACCTCGTGGGCCACGCGCTGTCCCGTGCCGTCACGGGTCGGGTCGATGAAGCGAGGCATCCGACTGTCGATCTCAGCGGTGGTTGGGACTCCTCCACCGTCGCGGCGCTGGCCGCGCGTGCGCAGGACGCTTCCGTCAGTGCGATCTCGCTGACCGTGCCTGGTGTGGATGACGTCGGCACGGCGCGCAAGGTCGCCGAGCACGCCGGCGGTCTTGAGCATCTGCTGTGGCTCGTTCCGCGAGAGGTGGTCCCGTACTCCGACCTGGAGAGCGTCCCGTTCCTCGACGAGCCGGCGGCCCACGTGGCCAACTCAAGCCGGTCCGCCTGGTGGCTTCGCGGCATCGCGGACACCGGGTCGGACCTGCACCTGAGCGGGGACGGCGGGGACGCGGTGTTGAGCGCGCTTCCTTCCTACCTCGGTGACCTGGCCAGGGTCGGCACCCTGCGGGAGTTCGGGAAGCACGTCAACGGCTGGGCAAGCCTTCGTCACGAAGCACCGCACTGGCTGGTTCGGGCAGGCGTCGCGCTCAGGCAGACCGGCTACGGCGACGCCTTGAGGGTTGAGGCCGACCATCTGGAGGGTGGGAACACGCGCCGACGCGGATTCGCCACTCTCGTGACGTGGCTCGGGCACAGCAGGGTCGCGGAGTGGATGACGCCCGAAGCACGTCACCTTGTCGCGGCCCGCCTTCGTCGGCACGCCGCCGAGCATGACTCGCCCGTCGTGCCTGGCCCGTTCGGCATCGGTGACTCGGCGAGTTGGATGGCGCTGAACGTGTTCGGTCGCAAACAGCGGCTCTATTCGGAGTTGGCTGCGGCCAACGGCGTCAACCACCACGCGCCCTACCTTGACGACGACGTCGTGCGCGCGTGCTGGTCGGCACCGGCATGGGTGCGGACGACACCAGAACAGGCCAAGCCGCTGATCCAGCGTGCCGCAGTCGGCCTGGTGCCCGCGGAACTCGCCAACCGCAGGACCAAGGGCGACTACAGCGCCCTGGCGTATCAAGGCATCCGACGCAACGCCGACGTTCTGCACGAACTGTTCACCGGTTCTCGTCTCGGCGCCCTCGGCCTTGTGGACGAGGTCGCGGTGCGGTGGTCGGTGGACCAGGGCACGGCCGGGCTACCGGTGGGACTGGGGGCGTTGGACGCCCTCGTCAGCACCGAGGTGTGGTTGCGTGGCTGGGAGAAGCGGTCGGCCGCGTTGCGGGGAGAGGACGTCGACCGTGCGCGTGCGTCTTCGACCTGACGTGTCGGCGGTCGTGACCGAGGGCAACCTCGTGCTGCTGGCGGAGGCGACCGGCAAGCTCCATCAGTGCAACCCGACGGGCGCGGCCATCTGGCAAGCGCTGTCCGACCATCCCACGGACAGCGACGCAGCGGCGGCAGCGGTGGGCGAGCGCTTCGGCGTCTCCGTCGACCGGGTCCGCCGGGACCTCGTCGCATTCGTGGAGCAGTTGCAGCGGGCCGGGCTTGTCGAGGTTGACCGGTGAGCGTCCCGATGGCGACCGGGCGACCGGAACGCTCCTCCGCACTGGCCACGCTCATCGGCGCGGCGGCGAGCCTCGCCGTCGGAGTCGCACTGCGCCTGCTCCCCTTCGACCGGATGACCGCAGCGGCCCGCTGGTGCGCGCGCCATTCACGGCGTCCTGCAACCCCTCGTGAGGTGCTTCGGGTACTGCACGCGATCGACTCCGGGGCTCGCTTCATGCCCTTCCGGGTCGCCTGCCTTGAACGGTCCCTGGCGGCCGTGTACTTGCTGGGCCTGCGTGGACACGGCGTGACCTGGTGCCAAGGGGTCCGAACACCGCCGTTCGAGGCGCACGCCTGGGTCAGCGACCACGCGGGCAACCCGATCGGCGAACCCGACACGACCGCGACCTATCAGCGGTTGCTCGTCATCTCTTCAGCACCGACAAGGAAAGGAACAACCTCGTGACGGAGAACCCACCGGCGGCAGCCGCGACCGTGGACTACGACACCTGGGTCAAGCACGCCGACGGAAGCCCGGTCCGACAAAGCACGGCGGACAGCCGGATCAAGAAAATGGTCGCCATGCTCGACCTCCACCCCGGAGCACGGGTACTGGAGATCGGAACCGGGTCCGGGTACTCCAGCGCCGTGCTGGCGGGCATCGTCGGCGAAAGCGGTCATGTCGTCTCGATCGACGTCGACCAGGAACTGGTGGCCCGCGCCGCAACGCTCCACGCCCAGGCCGGCCACCAGAACGTGGAGGTGCACGCCGCCGACGGATTCCAGGGATGGGCGCAAGGAGCGCCGTTCGACAGGGTGATCGCCTGGACCACACCCCACGTGATTCCAGCGCCCTGGGTCGAGCAGACCGTCGAGGACGGCGTCATCGTCACCCCGGTCAAGGTCGCGGACATCGCGTGCGCCAACGTGGTCGTCAGGTGCGAGGTGGCCGATCCGATCCGCGGCGGAGACATCCAACCGGGCAGCTTCATCGAGATGGCCCCGGACGTCGTGACCGAGCTGGGGTTGCCGATCCGGTACGTGGACGCCTCGGTGTCGACCGGTGACGGGCCTGCGTGGTGGATCAGCGCACACGAGCTGCACAACCAGCCCGGCACGATCGCCACCAGCCTGCTCAACCAGGCACACGGATCGACACCACTACCGGGCTTCCTTCCGGTCGACCGCGCGAAGCGGGAGGCGTTCAACGCCTTCGTGCTCGCGAAGACCACTTCGCCTGCCAGCCTCGGCACGTCCTGGGGCTGGGGTATCGGCGTGGGCTTCGCCGACAGCATCGCGGTGGTCCTCCCCGACGGTGCCCTCATGGAGGCGGGCACAAGCCGGGCATCCGACCAGCTCGCCGAACTGGTGGACGACTGGCACGAGTGCGGCGAACTGGGCCACGACCAGCTCACCGCCACGTTCGAGCAAGGTTCGGACGGCTGGACCGTCCGAGCGAGGCTACGCGGCGGGGAGTAAGCGCACGGCGGGCCGGGGAGTGTTCTCCTCGGCCCGCCGTGTCTCCACATCGGGGCAGCGGGTGGGTGAGTGCACACTCGGTAGTGTGATGCTGCATCCCGAAGGGCCTGTGAACCGACAGCCCGGCTACGGGACGATCGGCAATGTGGTCGGGGGCAGTTCTCCCAGCAGCAGCGCGTTCGCGATGACGGCGAAGTCGTCTGCCACCTTGCGCTCGGTGGGTGGGACACCCAGCGGCGCAGCCAAGTCCAGGCTGTCCCTGACACGCGCGAAACTCGTCCAGCCTTCTTGCCAGACCTGCATGACGTCCACGAAACCCCCTGCCGCGAACCGGGTCAGGTGGATGCCCGCAACCTCTCCGGTGTGGCTCAACAGGGGCAACAGCCGGAATCCGCCTTCCAAGCGCAGGCGGCTGATCATCTCCGTGATGTCCATCGGGATCTCCGAGTCGATGGCGCGGTCGGAGCATGTACGCCAACGCAGCACATGCCCCGACCGAGATCGGGTGTCCTCAGCCCTTAAGGGCTGGATCAACGAAGCGTTGCCCTGCGGATGCACGCGAAGACACTCATCCACGGGGGCAACTCGACCTTCATGCCGAACTGGGGCTGGTCGACCCACCGAGGTGAACCGGCCGTTGTGCCAACGGTGGGAGGCAAGAGCACGGTCGACCCTTCGCCGTGGTGCGCGACCCTATGGATGGTGAGCGAGGAAGCCGGGGAAGCGGACCTCCGAGGCTCGCAGAGGAAGACCCACAGCGTTCGGCCGGCCTCAGTGAGCAGCTCCACGACCGGCGCGTTGAGCATGTGGATCTTCAACAGGTGGTTGACCTCGCCGCCAAGGCCGGAAGGCATCGTGAAGGCGGCCAACCGGGTGCCGCACACCGCCGCCACGGCGTCGCCCGCCATCACGACAGGCCAGCCGAACGCTTGGGCGTAGTAAGCCGCCCCCGGGCTGAGCGGAAGTGGGGAGCGGGCCGCTGCTCCGCTGATCGACGGGACGTGCGGCCCGCTCCCGCCCACGGCGGTCGAGTTCACGTCCCCTGTGACCCCGACCACCGTTGGCAACGCCGGAGGTGCGTCGACCTGCACCTCAGAGCAGGTCACGTGTCCAACATCGGCGTCTTGGTCCAACATGGCTTCGTCTCCCAACCCGGCCATCCGGCCAACGCCAGGAACGCTAGGGCCAACGAGCGGGTGAAAGTTTCCTGGCATGAAACCTTGCTGTAGACCACCCATATGGGCGAGCCGTACGGTGGATTGCATGGAGACGGACAGCCTCGGCATCGGGCAGGAGATCCGCCGCATCCGCAGGATGCGCGGCCTGTCGCTGGAAGTGGTCGCGCATCGCGCCGGATTCACCAAGGGCTACCTGTCCCGCATCGAGACCGGAGCGGTGCCGATCGAACGACGCAGCACGCTGACGAAGATCGCGGATGCGCTAGAGTGCAGTATCGCCGACTTCGGCATCACGCACGTGCTGGTCGACCCTGCCGACTCCGACAGCGAGGCGCAGGGAGCTCTGCCCGCCATCCGCCACGCCCTGCTCTCGACGAGCCTCGACGACGTCGATGAGCCCTCGCGGCGAACCATCGCTGAACTCGCCGAGCAGACCACGAACCTGGCCGAGTTGCGACAAGCCTGCAAGTACGTCGAAGTCGGACGAGCGCTCCCCTCCCTGCTGACAGACCTGCACGCCATCGCGGCCGAAGGCGGGGACGAGCGTCCCGAGGCGCTACGCAGCATCGTGCAGGCCACCCAGGTCACGGCCTTGTTGGTGAAGAACCTCGGTGCCGTGGATCTCGCATGGGTCGCCGCGGAGCGCGGAAACGCCGCCGCCAAGAAGTTGGATGATCCTTTGTGGATCGCCGCGTCCGAGTTCGCCCGGACTCAGGCGCTTGTCGGCCTCGGCGCGTACAAGCGAGCAGCGGCGCTGGCGCAGAAGGCTGCCGAACTCCTCGACACGAAGACGCCCGAGTCCATCGAGGTCTACGGCACTTCCATCCTCACCGCCGCCTTCAGCGCCGGTGTCACAGGGACAGGCGATCCAGAGGCGGCCGTCGAGGAAGCCGCCGATTTGGCGGCCCGCACGCCCGGCACCAACGCGTTCTTCCTGGCGTTCTCCCGGACCAACGTCGACCTCTGGCGGATCTCCATCGCGCTCGAAGCGGACGATCCAGTACGCGCAGCCGAGGTCGCACGTCGAGTGCGGCTCGAGAACATCCCCGCACGGTCTCGGCAAGTCGCGTTCCTGATCGACCACGCCCGCGCGCTGCACAAGCTGCGCGGTCGCGACGCCGAAGTGCTCAAACTGCTCAAGAAGGCGCACAAGCTCGGCCCCTCCCGAACCGGCCACAGCTTCTGGGCGCGGGAAATCGTCAGTGAAATCTGGAACCGCTCGCGGCGAGACGCCGGAGGTTCCGATCTTCGTGGTCTCGCGGACCGAATGGGAATGCTCCAGGCCATCTGATCGAGCCGCCCGGCACAGCCCATCGCGCCGCACAGTCGGGTCAGCACGCTGATCAATGCGAGGTAGTGCCACCACCTGCGGTAGAGCCTACCGCAACACCCCGAATGACCTGTGCGCCGGTTTGGCCGGCAAATTTCCACGTGCGCGACCGCCCGAGAGGGCCGACGACTTTTGGCGCTGGAGCGGTCGTCGTCTGCTGCGCGTCGATCGGGCAGCACAGGCTGTGGCTCCGCTGGTCGAAGCCCCACCTCCCGTAGTCACGGACGTCGAGGGCGGCGGCGGTCGGGTCCTGGTGAGGATCGCGTGGTGGAGGGCCGTCAGGCCGGACCGGATCGACGCCGGTTCGTCGGCGGGGCGGAGGACGCCCTCGTAGTCGGGCCAGTGCCTCGGCAGGCCATCCCGACCAGTAGAGCGCGCGCAGGTAGGCGGCGCAGTTGCTCGCCGTGGCGGGCGGGGAAGGCGGCGAAGCGGGATGCTCCGCCGCCGATCCTTCCCGCCGGGGTCAAGCGTCGCGGCGGGTCCACTGCTGGTTGGCGCCGGTGCCACACGTCCACTGCACCAGCTTCGCGCCGTCGGTGGTGGCGGCGCCGGTGACGTCGAGGCACTTGCCGCTGTGCTGGGCGACCAGCCGCACGTAACCGCCGCCCGCGTCCTGCACCCGCCACCGCTGGTTGGTCTGGCCGTTGCACGTCCACTGCGCCACCCGCACGCCGTCAGCGGTCGCGCCCGTCCCGCCGTAGACGTCCAGGCACTTTCCACTGTGGACGTTCACCACGGTGAACGTGCCGTCACCGACATCGCGGAACCGCCAACGCTGGTTGGTCTGCCCGTTCGCGGCCCACTGCACGACATCCGCACCGTCCTCAGTGGACAGCTGGAACACGTCCGCGACCTTGCCGCTGTGCCGGGCGGTGAGCGTCTGCTCGGGCGGCACCGGCACCGTGGTCCGCGGTGTGAGCCGGTACAGGCCGGCGCCGTGGGCGGGCAGGGAGCGGGACAGGGTGCCGGAGACCGTGCCGAGGTTCGCGCCCGACCACAGGTCGACCACCGTCGCGGAGCCGATCCCGAATTCGGCGAGCGAGGCCGACACGGTCGCCGTGGCCGTGCCCCGGTTGAACAGCGCGATGTACTTGTCGCCGCTGCCCGGCACGTCCGCGGTCCACGCGGTGTGCGTGCCGCTGAACAGCTGGCGGTTGTTGGTGCTGTGCTGGTCTACGGCCAGCACGGCGGAGTTGGTCATCAGCGCCAGCTCGGACGCCCGGTTCTGGGTCAGGTCGCCACCCCACATCAGCGGCGACTTCGTGATCGACCAGAGGGTCATCAGGGTGCGCTGCTCGTCGGGGGTGAGGTTGGAGTAGCGGGGCTCGCCGACCGGACCCCGCTGGGACAGCCGCCCGATCGGGATCATGTCCGGGTCGGGCCACGCGCCCGCCCTGCGGTGCGGTGTCCACGCGTGCAACCGCTCGAACAGCGCCTCCAACTGCGGCCAGTTGTCCCACAGGTCGTTGACGACCCGCCACATGTTGGCGTTGGCGGCGACGTGCGCGCCGTTGTCGGTCGACGTCGGGCCGGGCGACAGGCTCAGCACCATCGGGCGCCCGCTGCGCTGGATCGCCAGCTTGTAGCCCTCGATCTCGGCCTGCCGGTAGGTCGGCGCGGCGATGTCGTCGACCTTGACGTAGTCCACGCCCCACGAGGCGAGCAGCTTGAACTGGGCGTCCAGGTAGGACTGGGCGCACGGGTGGCTCATGTCCAGGCCCCAGTTCAGGTTGAGCCAGGCCGCGGTGGTGCCGTTGTCGATCTCGTTCGCCCGGCAGTTCGTGCCCGGCACCGGCAGGTTGTCGGCGACCACCTGGCGCGGGATGCCGCGCATCAGGTGCACGCCGAACTTCAGACCCCCGGCGTGGATGTAGTCGGCCAGCGGCTTGAACCCGTTCGTGCCCGCGGCGGACGGGAACCGCGTCGTGTCCGGCCACAGCAGGCCGCCGGCGTCGGTGCGCAGCCGGGGCTGGAAGTTGGCGTCCTGGTTCGGGCTCCCCGTGCCCTGGCCCGGGTAGTACCACGCCCAGTCGATGACGATGTACTGCCAGCCGTGCTGCTTGAGGTTGTCCCGCATGTAGTCGGCGTTGGCCTTGACCTGCGCCTCGGTGACGTTCCAGTTGAACGAGTCATAGCTGTTCCAGCCCAGCGGCGGGGTCGTGGCGACCCCGTTGTCCCACGCCGACGCGGGTTCCTCCAACCCCGACGTCAGGGTCGTCGCCACCAGGACCGCGGCGGCGAGCATCGCGCCCGCTCGCCGCACGGATGAGATTCGGGCTCCACCCACGCTGTCTCCTGCTCGTCGTCGAGAGGGCGCCTACAGATGTTTGCGCTCACATCCGAAGCTCGACACACAGAGTGTTGCCCGCGATACGCGCTGTCAAGACGTGCCCAGTGTCCAGTTAGCGCTAACAACTCATGGGGCCGCCTTGAGCGCGCGGTTGAGGGCGGTGACGTTGACGCCCGGTTCGCCGAGGAGGCCGGCGGCTCGGCGGTCGGTGTGCTCGGTGATCAACTCGCGCACGCGGTCCTCGGTCAGACCGTTCTCGCGCGCCACCCGCGGTGCCTGCAACAACGCGTAGGCGGTGCTGATGTGCGGGTCGAGGCCGGAGGCTGAGGCGGTGACGGCGTCTTGGGGGACCTGGGCTTCTGGGACGCCTTCGCGGTGGGCGATGGTGGCTCGGCGTTCGGCGACCACGGTGTCGTAGTCGGCGTTGCGTTCGCCCTTGTTCGACCCGCCGGACGCCGGGAGGGTGGCGGCGGAGGGCCGGGTGTGGAACCACTGGTCGCCCTCTCGGTCCACCGCGACCAACGTGGTGTCGACGGCTTCGGCGTTGGCGTGCAGGCCGGGCAGCCGGGATACGCCCCACACCGCGAGCGGGTACAGGATGCCGGTGAGAACGGTCAGGACGAGCAGGACGCGCAGCCCCGCGGCGACTTGCCTGAGCATGGGGTTCACCCGATTCCGGGGATGTGTCGGACGAGCAGGTCGATCAGCCAGATCCCGGCGAACGGCGCCACGATGCCACCCACGCCGTAGACCAGCAGGTTGCGCCGCAGCAACGCGGCGGCGCTGGACGGGCGGTAGCGCACGCCCCGCAGGGCCAGCGGGATCAGCGCGATGATGACCAGGGCGTTGAAGATCACCGCGGACAGGATCGCGGACCGCGGCGACCCGAGGTGCATGATGTTGAGCTTGTCCAGCTGCGGGTAGATGGCGGCGAACATGGCCGGGAGGATCGCGAAGTACTTGGCCAGGTCGTTGGCCACGCTGAACGTCGTCAGCGCACCCCGGGTGATCAGCAACTGCTTGCCGATCTCCACGATCTCGATCAGCTTGGTCGGGTCCGAGTCCAAATCGACCATGTTCCCGGCCTCCTTGGCGGCCGAGGTGCCGGTGTTCATGGCCACGCCGACATCGGACTGGGCCAGCGCCGGGGCGTCGTTGGTGCCGTCGCCGGTCATCGCGACCAGCCGACCGCCTTCCTGCTCCCGCCGGATCAGGGCCATCTTGTCCTCGGGCTTGGCTTCGGCCAGGTGGTCGTCCACGCCCGCCTCGGCCGCGATCGCCTTGGCGGTCAACGGGTTGTCGCCGGTGACCATGACCGTGCGAATGCCCATCGCGCGCAGTTCGGCGAAGCGCTCCTTCATGCCTGGCTTCACGACGTCGGACAGCCGGATCACACCCAACACCACGTCGTTCTCGGCCACCACCAACGGAGTCCCTCCATCGGCGCCGATCCCGTCCACGACACGGCGGGTCTCCTCGGACACCTCGAACCCGCTCGCCGCGCCCTTGCGGATGCGCCGGCCGTCCAGGTCGATGCCGCTCATCCGGGTCTGCGCGGTGAACGGCACGAACTCGCCGGTCTTCTCGTGGTCGGTCGCGTCGGCGGAGCGGCCGTGCTCGACCACACACAGCTCGACGACGCTGCGGCCCTCGGGAGTGCCATCGGCCAGACTCGACAGGCGGGCCGCGTCGACCAGGGCCTCCATGCTGGTGCCGTTGACCGGGATGATCTCCGTGGCGCGGCGGTTGCCCCAGGTGATCGTGCCGGTCTTGTCCAGCAGGAGCGTGTCGATGTCCCCGGCGGCCTCGACGGCCTTGCCTGAGGTGGCCAGGACGTTGCGCTGCACGAGCCGGTCCATGCCCGCGATGCCGATCGCGGACAGCAGCGCGCCGATCGTGGTCGGGATCAGGCACACCAGCAGCGCGGTCAGCACGATCACCGACTGCTCGCCGCCGGAGTACACCGCGAACGGCTGCAACGCCACGACCGCCAGCAGGAAGATGATCGTCAACGTGGACAGCAGGATCGTCAGCGCGATCTCGTTGGGCGTCTTCTGCCGCTGCGCGCCCTCGACCAGGGCGATCATGCGGTCGACGAACGTCTCCCCCGGCTTGGTGGTGATCCGCACGACGATCCGATCCGACAGCACAGTCGTCCCACCCGTCACCGCGGACCTGTCACCGCCGGACTCACGGACCACCGGGGCGGACTCGCCGGTGATGGCCGACTCGTCCACCGTCGCGATGCCCTCGACCACGTCACCGTCACCCGGGACCACCTCACCGGCCTCGACCACGACCAGGTCACCGACACGCAGTTCGGTGCCGGGGACGCGTTCCTCGGAGCCGTCCTCGGTGAGGCGACGGGCCACGGCGTCCTTCTTGGTCCGCCGCAACGATTCCGCCTGTGCCTTGCCCCGCCCCTCGGCGACCGCCTCCGCCAGGTTGGCGAAAAGAACCGTGAACCACAGCCACAACGCCACCGCAATGGTGAACACGCTCGGGTCGCCGATCGCGAACACCGTGACCAGGATCGAGCCGACCCAGACGACGAACATGACCGGGTTGCGCACCTGGTGGCGCGGGTGGAACTTGCGCAGCGCGTCGGGCAACGACGTGACGAGCTGACGCGGGTTGAACACGCCGGCGGCGACCTGGTGGCCCAGGTCGTGGCGGACCTCCTCGGGAGTCCTTTGCGGACGATCGGTCGTGACGGTCACAGCAGGGCCTCCGCGATGGGACCGAGAGCGAGAGCGGGGACGAAGGTCAGGGCCGCGACCAGCACGATCGCACCGGCCAGCAGCGAGGCGAACAACGGCCCGGTGGTCGGCAGCGTGCCCGCCGTGACCGGCACTTTCCGTTGCGCGGCAAGGGAACCTGCCAAGCACAGCACGGCCACGATCGGCACGAACCGACCCAGTGCCATGCACACGCCCAGCGAGGCCTGGAACCAGTCGCTGGTGACCGTGATCCCGGCGAACGCACTGCCGTTGTTGTTCGACGCCGACGCGTAGGCGTAGAGGATTTCCGACAGGCCGTGCGCGCCGGGGTTGTTCAACGCGCCTTGCGTGCCCGGCAGGATCGCGGCGATGCCCGCGCCGATCAGCAACACGGTCGGCATGGCCAGGATCGACACGGCCGCCGCCGTCACCTCCCGCCGCCCCAGCTTCTTGCCCAGGTACTCCGGCGTGCGACCGACCATGAGGCCAGCCAGGAACATCGCGATCACGGCCATCACCAGGATGCTGTACAGGCCCGTGCCCACACCGCCCGGCGTCATCTCGCCGAACAGCATGTTCAGCAGCGCACCGCCACCGCCCAGGCCGGTGAAGCTGTCGTGCATCGAGTTCACCGCGCCCGTGGACGTGCCCGTGGTGGCGTTGGCGAACAACGCCGAGGACGGGATGCCGAACCGGACTTCCTTGCCCTCCAACGGCCTGAGGCCGTGCGCCTCGGCCGCCCAGATCACCGCGAGCATCGCGCCCCACAGCGCGCCCATCACGGACAGCAGCACGTAACCCTGCTTCCGCTCCCCCACCAGCGTGCCGAACGTGCGGGTCAACGACACCGGGATGACCAGGATCAGGAAGATCTCGACCAGGTTCGACCAGCCGTTGGGGTTCTCGAACGGGTGCGCCGAGTTGGCGTTGAGCACGCCGCCGCCGTTGGTGCCCAATTCCTTGATGGCCTCCTGGCTCGCGACCGGGGCCGTGGCGACGGTGTTCCCGTCCACGTCCACGCCGGCCTTGAAGCTCATCACCACACCACACGCCACCAGCACGATCGCGAACACGAACGCGACCGGCAGCAGGATGCGCACCACACCGCGGACCAGGTCCACCCAGAAGTTGCCCAGCCGGTCGGTCCGACTCCGCACGAACCCGCGGACGAGCGCGATCGCGACAGCCATGCCGACGGCGGCCGACACGAAGTTCTGCACCGTCAACCCGACCAGTTGCACGGTGTGCCCCATGACCGTTTCCGGCACGTAGGACTGCCAGTTCGTGTTGGTCACGAAGCTGACGGCCGTGTTGAAGGCCATGCCCGGCCCGACGTCACCGCGGTCGAAGTCGAACGGCAGCAGTGACTGGAACCGTTGCAGCACATAGAGGAACACGATCCCGACGAACGAGAACCCGAGCACGCCGTAGGCGTAGGTGCTCCAGCGCTGCTCGGAGTCGGGGTCGACCCGGGTCATGCGGTAGATCACCCGCTCCACCCGCGTGTGCTGCGGACTGGAGTAGACGCGGGCCATGTAGTCGCCGAACGGCCGGTGCACCAGGGCCAAGGCGACCAGCAACACGCCGATCTGGAGCAGGCCGGCCGTGGTCGAGGACATCAGAACTTCTCCGGCCTGAGCAGAGCGACGAACAGGTACCCGATCACCAGCAGGGCGAGCACGCCACCGACGACGTTCGCCACCACCCCCGTACCGCTCACAACTTGTCCAGACCGCGCACGCCCAGCGCCAGCACCGCGAAGACCCCGATCAGCAGCAACGCGTAGGCCAGATCGGCCATGAGCGTGTTCCCTTCCCGACCAACCAGCCGCCCACTTGGCGGCCGTGACGCTGGAGAGCGTGCGCCAGGGGGTGGGGCTGATCGGCGAACCTGATGGCTCCCTTACACGCCCGAACGGGTCCTTTACGCGTCCTTGACACCCGGGAGATCCAGCTCACCGGGGCGCTGAGCACGTCAGATGCGTCGACTGCCCTCGTCGATCCGGACGAGACCCCGCCGCGACGTGGTCCACGGGACAACGCCAGCGGCGGCGGTATCGGTGAACACCAGGACCGACTCGTCGAGCCGGTGGAACAACAGCCCGCCCTCGACCGTCTCCTCCAGCTCTCCCGCGACCAGCAGCAGCGGCCGACCACCGATCCGCAGGCCGAACCCGGACGCCACCATCACCATCGGCGAGGCTGCGTTCGTGGACGTGATCGGCCAGCGCTTGAGCCTGGCCGAGGCGATCGAGACGGGGGTGGCGACGGCCTCCGGCGACCGCAAGGCCCTGCGCAAGCTCAAGGGCCTGTTCCGCCTGCCACCCCGCGTTCCCGCACGTGACGGCCCTGGTCACGGGTGGGTGGTCGGCGGCGAGCGCCGCGCCCGCGCACCGCCACGACCAAGCCGGTGCCGCCCAGGAGCAGGACGGCCCAGGACGATGGGGTCGTGTTCAGGTCACGCGACTCCGCGTGAGCCCGCCGGCAACTCCGGCACGCGGCGTTTCGTGGTGAGCGGTGTGCCCGGCCACCAGTTCGCGCGGCCGAGCAGCGCCATCACGGCGGGCAGCAGCAGGCCGCGCACGACGGTGACGTCCAGCAGCACCGCCACCGCCATGCCGACACCGATCTCCTTGACCGCCACCAGTTCACCGAGCGCGAAGCCGAGGAAGACCACGCCGATCGCCAGCGCGGCCGCCGTGATCACCGGCCCGGTGGCGACGATCCCCGCCAGCACGGCCCGGTCACCGTCGTCGTCACTCTCCCGCCGGTCCCACTCCTCCTTGATCCGGGCGAGCAGGAACACCTCGTAGTCCATCGACAGGCCGAAGATGAAGACGAACAGCAGCAGGGGCGTGGTGAGGTCGAGCGCGCCGTGGGACTCGAAGCCGAGCACACTCGAACCCCAGCCCCACTGGAAGATCGCGACCATCACGCCGAGCGTCGCCGTCAGCGTCAGCACGTTCATGACCAACGCCTTCACCGGCACCACCACCGAGCGGGTCAGGGCGAAGAGCAGCAGGGCGGTCGCGGCGACGATCACGAGCAGCGCGACCGGGAGCTGAGCGGCGGTGGCGTCCTTGGCGTCGACCAGCTCCGCGGCCGGTCCCGCGACGAGCACCGGGACCTGCGTGTCCACGGCCCGGATCTCGCGGACCACCTGCTGGGCGCGCTCGCTCGACGTGTGCTCGTCCAGCCGCACGTCCACGATCGTCACACCCGGTGGCCGGTCGGCGCGTTGCTCCACCTCGAACACGCCGTCCAGCGCGTCCAGTCGAGCGAGCAGGGCCGGCACCCCGGCGCCGGTGTCCTCGGACTCGATGACCAGCGTGATCGGGTCGACCCCGCCGAACTCGCGCTCGACGACCTCGACGACCCGCCGCTCCTCGCTGCCCGCCGGGAGCGACCGGGCGCCGGAGTCGGCGAAGTTGACGTGCAGCACCGGCAGGCTCAACACCAGCAGCCCGACCACCACGCCGAACGCCACCCACGCCGGCCGCTTCTGCGCGAACGCCGCCAGCCCGGCCGGCACGCCCGGTCCACGCCGCCGCCACACCCACGTCCGCGTGCCCGGCTGCGGGATCCGCTTGTGGGCCAACGAAATCAAAGCCGGAACCAGCGTCACCCCAGCCACCACGGCCAGGCCGACCACGAGCACACCGCCCATCGCCATCGCCGCCAACAACGGATCGGCGAAGACGAACAGCCCGGCCAGCGCGATGCCCACCGCGAGCCCCGACACCACCACGGCCCGTCCCGCCGTGGCCACCGTCCGCGCCAGCAGCTCCGGCACCGGGGCATCCGGGTCGGCCGCGCGTTCGTCGCGGAAACGGGCCACGACCAGCAGGCTGTAGTCGACCGCCAGGCCGATGCCCAGCAGGGTCACCACGTTGACCGCGTACTCGTTGACCGGCACCGCACCCGCCAGCCCGGTCAACGCGAGCAACGCGCCCGCGATCGTGGCCAACGCGGCCACCAGCGGCAAGCTGCCCGCCACCACACCGCCCAGGAGCACGACGAGCAGGCCGACCAGCACCACCAGCGCGACCGACTCGCCGAACACCGCGTCCTCGACCGCCTGCTCGCCGAACGCCCGCTCCGCCAACAACTTGCCACCGACCAGGACCTCGGGGACGTCGATCCGGCGCAGCGCGGCGGCCACCTCGTCGGCGGCGGCGAGAGCCTCCTCTGTGGACAGTTCCGGCTTGAGCTCGACCGTCACCAGCGACTTCTGGTTGTCGTCGGACACCCGGTGGGCCCCGGTCGTGTAGGAGTCGACCACCTGGGCCACCCCCTCGATGGCCCGGATGTCGAACATCACCTTGCTCGCGCTGGAGACCAGCTCGGTGGCGTTGAAGTCCCGTCCGGCCAGCACGGCGACGATCACCTCGCCGTCCGGCGACAACTCGTCGATCCGGGCCTGCGCCACCGTGGACTCGGCTCCCGGCCGCAGGCTGTCGACCGGTTGCGCCCGGTCGAACACGCCGCCACCGAACGCGGCGCCCACCACGGTGAGGAGGACCCAGCCGATCAGCACCGGGACGCGTCGACGCGCGACCCACCGACCCAGACCTGCCAACATCGGAGACCCCCGTTCCGCCGGCCGGTCCACGGCCGAGGCCGAACGTAGGCGCACTTCTGGCAGGTGTCAACCAAAAGAACAGGGACTTGCGGTCCACCTGTGACACCTTGCTCCGCCGGAGCTTCAAATGTCAGGGACTCCACCTCTTCGCGCGGTCGCGGAGCCGTTCCACCGCCTCGGCCACGTCGGCGCCGGCGATGGTCGTGCCGGGTATCGGGTGCAGGCGCTCGACCTGGTCGGCGAAGCGCAGGAACTCCCGGTGGGCGTGCTCCCGGCAGGCGAGGCAGGTGACGCTCTCCGGGCGGTGGGAGGTCATCGCGTAGGGCACCCGGAGCCCGCAGCCGGTCGTGACGACGCTCGGCGCGTCCGTCACCCGGCCCAGCATCGACGAGATCAGGTTGCGGAATTCGGGTCCCGCCCGCAGCACCTTCTGCTCGACGTGGATGTGCGGATCGGTCTCGCCCATCTGCGCCCCCTCCGCCGCGAACCGTTCGGCGAACCAGGCTATCGCCCGCCGAAACCCCACGGGGAGCGGGCGAAATGGCGTCGGGCGGGTGTCCGGGAGCGACACGTCACACCCGCCCGACGCGGGCCGCCGGACAAGGGGGGAATACCCGGCGGCGCGGGTCGGGCGCGGGGACGCCGACCCGAGGGTCCTACTATATCTACTAGTAGGAGGAGTCGCCCAACCGGCCCGGCCGCTACGATGTGCCGGTCGAAAGGGGCGCGATGCACGGGCTCGGCGAGTTGGAAGCGGCCGTCATGGAGGTGCTGTGGCGCGCGCCCGCACCCATGAAGGTCCGTGACGTGCTCGACGAGCTGAACAACGACCGCAACCTCGCCTACACCACCGTCATGACCGTGCTGGACAACCTCCACCGCAAGGGCTGGGTGGACCGCGAGCGCGACGGCAAGGCGTTCCGCTACGAAGCCGCCGTGAGCCGGACGGAGGCGGCGGCGAAGGCGCTGCGCGAGGTGCTGACCGCGTCCGGTGACCCCGAGGGCGCGCTGCTGCACTTCGCCCGGTCGGCGTCCGAGCGGGAAACCGAACTGCTGCGCAAGGCCCTGCCGCGGAAGTCCCGCAAGACGTGACCGTCGCCGCCGCGCTGCTGCTCACGGCGGGCCTGGTCGGGGTGCTGGCGCCCCGGCCGCTGCTCCGACTGGCCGCCCGTGACGTCGACCCGACCCTGTCCATCGTCGCGTGGCTCGCGTCCGCCGTCGGTGTCGTGGCGACCCTCACGTTGGCGGTGGCGCTGCTGCTCGTGCCCGACCACGGCACGCACCTGCTCAGCCGCATGCACGACTGCTGGTCGTACCTCGAACACGGCATGACGCCCAGTGTCGAAGCCGCCGGTGGCGTGGCGGGGTTGGTGCTGGTCACCGCGCTGCTGGCCCGGCTCGCCGTGGTCAGCGCCCGCGCGGCACGACGGCGGGCGCGCACGCGGCGCGAACACCTGGCCACCCTGCGCACGGCCGCCCGGCAGGAGCCCGGCTCACCGTCGACCCTGTGGCTGGACCACGACGAACCGCTCGCGTTCACCCTCGCCGGCACACCCGGCGTCGTGGTCGCGACCGAAGGGCTCAACCGGCACCTGACCGACGACCAGGTGGCCGCCGTGCTCACCCACGAACGGGCCCACCTGGCGGGCCGTCACCACCTGCTGGTCGCGGCCAGCGAGGCGATCGCCACGGTGCTGCCGTTCCTGCCCTTGTTCCGGCACGCGCCGGCGGCGGTGAGGGCCCTGGTCGAACTCGCCGCCGACGCGGCGGCCGTGCGGGCTTGCGGCGTGGACGCCGTCCGGACCGCGTTGCTGAAGGTGTCGCAGCACGGCACACCCGGCACGGCTCTCGCGATGGGCGAGGACGCGGTGGAGGTCCGCTTGGAGCGGCTGGCCGGCGTCCGCCGCCACCGGAGCCCGCTGCTGGGCCGCGTGCTGTGCGTGGCCGCCGGCACGACCGCGATGGCACTGCCCACCGTCGCCGGACTCGGCGGCCTGCTCGTCCTCGTCGCGCTCGGCTGCCTCTAACGCACCGTCTCCCCAGCCGACTCCCGCTCCCGCGGGCCGAGGCGACCGCTTCCACCCATAAGGCGACCGCCTTGACCCATACCCGTATCCCCGCGCAGGCCCCCGAGTGACCTCCAACTCTTACACCACTGTTTGACTTCATCGTCGACCGGGAGCTAGCTTTCCTTAACACTTCCGTTCGACTTCTGGAGTTCCCGGTGAGCCATTCCCCTGCCGCGCACCACGGTCACGGCCACGGAGCCTCCCCTGCCCCGGGGCGGTGGCGGGTGCTGGCCCTGCTGTGCCTGGCGCAGTTCATGGTCATCCTCGACGTGACTGTCGCGAACGTCGCGCTGCCCAGCATCGGCGCAGATCTGGGACTGGGCCGCGCGGCCCTGCCCTGGGTCGTGTCGGCCTACACGCTGGTGTTCGGCGGCTTCCTGCTGCTGGGCGGGCGGCTGTCGGACATCGTCGGCAGGCGCACGACGTTCGCCGTCGGCCTGGCGGTGTTCACCGCGGCCTCGCTGGCGTGCGGCCTCGCGGTCGACGGCGCGATGCTCATCGCCGCCCGGCTGGCGCAGGGCGCGGGCGCGGCGTTGCTGTCCCCCGCCGCGCTGTCGATCATCACCACGACGTTCCACGGCGCGGACCGGAACAAGGCGCTCGGCGCGTGGGCCGCGATCGGCGGCACCGGCTCGGCCGTCGGCGTGCTGCTCGGTGGCGCGCTGACCAGCGGACCCGGCTGGGAATGGGCGTTCTTCATCAACGTGCCGGTCGGCGTCGGCGTGCTCGTCGCCACGTTCGCGCTGGTCGATCCCGGCGCTCGCCGAAAGGTCGAGGGCCGGTCGGACTGGCTGGGCGCGGTGCTCATGACCGCGATGACCGCCTCGCTGATCTTCGGCCTGGTCAACGCGGGCGGCGCCGGCTGGGGGTCGGCCACGACCCTGGTGCCGTTGCCGGTCGGCGTCGCCCTGGTGGTGGTCTTCGTCGTCGTCGAACGCCGGGCCGCGCACCCGCTGGTCCCCATACCCGTGCTGACCAGGCGGAACGTCGTCGGCGGCAACGTTGCGATGGTGTCGGGAGCGGGCCTGCTGATCGCGAGCTTCTTCCTGGCCTCGCTGTACCTGCAGAACATCGCCGGCTACAGCGCGTTCGAGACCGGCTTGACGTTCCTGCCGGTCGCGCTCGGGATGATCGTCGCGGTGCACCTGTGCTCGCACCTGCCGGCCAAGGTCGGGTGGCGACCGATCGCGGCGGCGGGCATGGCCCTCGCCGCCGGCGGTTTCCTCTGGCTCGCGCGGCTCTCCGGCGACACCACCGCGCTCGGCGAGCTGCTGCCCGGGTTCGTGATCGCCGCGGCCGGGTTGGCGTGCATGTTCATCGTGGCCACCACCAGCGCGATGCACGAGGTGGACCACAGCGAGGCGGGCCTGTTGTCCGGCGTGGTCAACACCAGCCACGAGCTGGGCGCGTCACTGGGCATCGCGTTCGTCGCCGCGATCGCCGGCGCCAGCGTGGAGACCGAGAGGGTGTCGGTGGCCGGGTTCCAGAGCGCGTTCCTGGCTTGCGCGATCGTCTCCGTGGTCGTCGCGGTCATCTCGCCCCTGCTCCTGCCCACCGGCAAGCCGAACACCGACGGCCCGGTCTTCGCCCACTGACCCACGCGCGACCCCCTGGTGCAGCAAGAAGTTCGCAGCGCCCGGCCGATCTCCGCGACGACGTGGGACTGGCCGGGCCGCGCAGCACCGGCCGGCACCCGCCGGCGAATAACTCAAACAGCACCGTTCACCTTACCGCCATGTACTAACCCCGATAGTGGACGGATCCGCCGGCATTGCGTAACCTGTCCGAGACCTGACGGGGGGTAACCCGTTCAGACCATTCATGACGGAAGCAGTCAAGGAGGAACACGCCATCGTGGCGTCACCACCCGCACAGCGCACCGTCCGGGCCGCACTCGCGGCCACCGCCGCCGCGGCACTCGCGGCCGGCCTCGCGCTCCCCCATGCGGCGGCCGACCCGGCCCTGCCGCCCAACGCCTCCGAGGCGCTGAAGAAGTACACCGAACTGGCCGGTGAAGCCGAAAAGCTCAACGAGGAGCACCTGCGCGCTCAGGACGACCTGAAGGCCAAGCAGAGCGAACTCGACAAGGCCAACGGCGACCTGACCGCGGCACGCCAAGCCGAGGAGAACCTGCGCGGCCAGGTCGACCTGCTCACCGAGGCCACCTTCGAAGGCGCTCGGTTCACCCAGCTGTCCGCCCTGCTGGTCAGCGACTCGCAACAGGACTACCTCAACCGCATGGCCGCACTCGACGTCCTCGCCACCGAGAACGCCGACGCACTCGGCGCGCTGACCGCCGCGGTCACCCAGGCCGACGACGCCCAGCGCCGCGCGACCGAGGCCACCACCGCCGCCGCCAAGCTCGCCGACGACATCGCCCAACGCAAATCCGAACTGGACGAACAAGTCCGCGAAGCCCGCGCCCACTACGACACGCTCAGCGCAGCCGACCGCCGAGCCCTCGCCGACCCCGGCGACACCTCCCGCATCGCCGTACCTGCAGGCACCGCCGGAAGGGCACTGGAGTACGCGCTCGCCCAACGCGGCGACCCCTACGTCTACGGCGCCAACGGCCCCGACGCCTGGGACTGCTCAAGCCTCATGCAGCAGTCCTACCGCGCAGCCGGCGTCGCCATCCCCCGCACCAGCTACGGCCAGGCCGGCGTCGGCCGGGCGGTGTCACGCGGCGAGGTCAAGGCCGGCGACATCATCGTCTACTACGCCGACCAGCACCACGTGGCCATGGCCGTGGACAACGTCCGCGCCGTCCACGCCTCCACCGAGGGCGTGCCGGTCCGCATCGCCGACATCGACTCCATCGGCCCCATCAACACCATCCGCCGCATCGAAGGCTGACCCGGCCACCAGGTCGGCCGCGCGCCGGACGAGAACCCCAGCGAGGCCCAGCGTCTCAGCTGGGGTTTTTCTTGCGAAAACATGCCCGTTACATCTTGACGCCGGTCGTTGTGATCGTTCACAGTTCGCCTGGCGCGTTCAGGCACACCGCAGATCGACACCTCAACTGTCCCCATATATCCCCATAATCCGCACAGACCCTCACCCCGCTTGATGTTAGCGCTAACAGCACACCCGCAGGCGTGGGTCCGTGCGCGCGTGTCGTCGGTGTCCGCGCCGATAAGACCCGTCTCATATCGCGGGTCCGAATGACGAAAGGAAAGGGTGCTCATGTCGGTCGGGTTTTCGCGCACCACGAGGTGGCGTCGTCGGTGGCGGTCGGGGTTGGCCGCGGTGGCGGTCACGGCCGTCGCGGGTGGGCTGCTCACCGTGGCCCAGACGTCGGCGTCGGCCGCCACGGTGGACACCACCGCCTGGTACGTGCTGGTGAACCGCAGCAGCGGCAAGGCCCTCGACGTCAACGGCGCGTCCACAGCCGACGGCGCCAACCTCATCCAGTGGACCCGCACCAACGCCAACAACCAGCAGTTCCAGTTCGTCGACGCGGGCGGCGGCTACTACAAGCTGCGGGCGCGGCACTCCGGCAAGGTCGCCGACGTCCAAGGAGCCTCGACCGCCGACGGCGCCGGCCTGGTGCAGTGGACCGACAACGGCGGCGGCAACCAGCAGTTCCGCCTCGCCGACTCCGACAGCGGGTACGTCCGGCTGATCAACCGCACCAGCGGCAAGGCCGTCGAAGTGCAGGGCGGCTCCAGCGCCGACGGCGCCCGCGTGGTGCAGTGGAGCGACTGGAACGGCAGCAACCAGCAGTGGCAACTCGTCCGCGTCGGCGGGGGCAGCGGCACGTGCTCGCTGCCGTCGACCTACCGCTGGACGTCGACCGGCCCGCTGGCGACCCCGAAGTCCGGGTGGGTCTCGCTCAAGGACTTCAGCGCCGTCGTCCACAACGGCAAGAACCTCGTCTACGCCACCACGCACGACACCGGGGACAGCTGGAAGTCGACGGTCTTCAGCCCCTTCACCAACTGGTCGGACATGGCCGCCGCCACCCAGCACTCGATGCCCTTCAACGCCGTGGCGCCGACGCTGATCTACCACGCGCCGAAGAACATCTGGGTGCTCGCCTACCAGTGGGGTTGGCCGGACACCTTCTCCTACCGCACCTCGACCGACCCCACCAACCCCAACGGCTGGTCCGCGCAGCAACAACTGTTCACGGGCACCCTCCCGCAGGGGGCGCCGCTCGACCAGACGCTCATCGCCGACGACACGAACATGTACATGTTCTTCGCCGACGACCTGGGCAACATCTACCGCGCCAGCATGCCCATCGGGAACTTCCCGGGCAGCTTCGGCTCCAGCTACACGAAGATCATGAGCGACACGCCGGAGAACCTGTTCGAGGCCGTCGAGGTCTACAAGCTCAAGGACCAGAACCAGTACCTCATGATCGTCGAGGCGCAGAGCCCGTCCGGGCGCTACTTCCGCTCCTTCACCGCCACCAGCCTCAACGGCACGTGGACCCCGCAGGCCACCACGGTGACCAACCCGTTCGCGGGCAAGGCCAACAGCGGCGCGACGTGGACCAACGACATCAGCCACGGCGACATCGTGCGCACCAACCCCGACCAGACCAAGACCATCGACCCCTGCAACCTCCAGTTCCTCTACCAGGGACGTGACCCCAAGTCCGACGGCACGGACTACGGCCTGCTGCCGTACCTGCCGGGTGTGCTGACCCTGCAGCGCTAGCAAGTGGGCGGGCTCGGTGCGATGCCGAGCCCGCCCCACGCCGGTTGGGGTGACAACCGGAAGCAGATCGTCCGGAACCAGTCCTACTGTGGCTCCCGGCGTGGACGGCGAGTGGCCGTCCAGCACTGGAGAAAGAGACTGATCGTGCGCATCCTGCTCATCGGTGGCCTGTGGCTCGACGGATCGTCCTGGGACGAGGTCGTCCCCGTGCTGAGGGACCTCGGCCACCACCCCGTGCCGCTCACCCTCCCGGGCCAGGGCGACGGCTCGACGTCCGCCACGCTGGCCGACCAGGTCGCCACCGTGCTCGCCGCCGTGGACGCCGAGCCGGACCGGCCCCTGGTGGTCGGGCACTCCGCCGCGGCCGGCCTGGCCTGGCTGGCCGCCGACGCCCGACCGGAGAAGGTGGCCAAGGTCGTGATGATCGGTGGATTCCCCGCCGGCGACGGGAGCACCTACGCCGACTTCTTCGAACCGGTCGACGGCCTCATGCCCTTCCCCGGCTGGGCGCCGTTCGACGGGCCGGACTCCGCCGACCTGGACGAGGACGCCCGGCGCGCCTTCGAGGCCGCCGCGGTTTCGGTCCCCGAAGGTGTGACCAAGGGCGTGGTGCGCCTGGCCGACGAACGCCGGTTCGAGGTCCCGGTGGTGTTGATCTGCCCCGAGTACAGCCCCGACCAGGCCCGGGAGTGGATCGCCGCCGGCGACATCCCCGAACTCGGTGCGGTCAAGCAGGTCGAGTACGTCGACATCGATTCCGGCCACTGGCCGATGGTCACCAAGCCGGCCGAACTCGCCCGTCTCATCGCCGCCGCCACCGGTGACTGAGCCCGCGGGGTGCGGCGGAACGCCGCACTCGGCCCGGTCGCCAGATCTGTTAGCGCTAACAAGCTCTGCGTCGGTTCAGTGCAGAAAGCCCGAACCGGACCGTTGACAACCCGCCAAGCCGGCTGTTAGCTATGAAGTCAACTCAGGACTGGCCACCGGCCTGTCCGCACTTTGAATTGTTAACGCTAACATCCGTCCGGCCCCGATGGAGAGGTTGTCGACGATGGGACACCCCTTGAACCGGCGCAGGTTGTTGCAGGCCACGGGGGTCGCCGCCCTCGCGACCGCCGTGCCCGCCATGGCCACCCCGACGGCCCACGCCGCCTCGGTGCCACCGGTCCGCGGCGACATCGGCGTGTCGACCTTCCCGTTCGACCTCAGCCAGGTCCGCCTCACCACCGGCCGCTGGCTGGACAACCAGAACCGCACCCTGTCCTACCTGCGGTTCATCGACGTCGAGCGGCTGCTCTACAACTTCCGCGCGAACCACCGCCTGTCGACGGGCGGCGCGGCGCCGCTGGGCGGCTGGGAGGCGCCGGACTTCCCGTTCCGCACGCACAGCCAGGGGCACTTCCTCAGCGCGTGGGCGCAGGCGTGGGCGGTGCTGGGCGACACCACGTCCCGCGACCGGGCCAACTACATGGTCGCGGAGTTGGCCAAGTGCCAGGCCAACAACGCCGCCGCCGGGTTCAACACCGGCTACCTGTCGGGGTTCCCGGAGTCGGACTTCGACGCGATGGAGGCGGGCTCGCCGAAGTCGGTGTCGTACTACTCGCTGCACAAGACGCTGGCCGGTCTGCTGGACGTGTGGCGGCACATCGGCAACACCCAGGCGCGTGACGTGCTGCTGCGGTTCGCCGGCTGGGTGGACTGGCGGACCGGTCGGCTGACCACCGCCCAGATGCAGCGCGTGCTGCAGACCGAGTTCGGCGGGATGAACGCCGTGCTGGCCGACCTGTACCAGCAGACCGGGGACGCCCGGTGGCTGGCGACGGCGCAGCGGTTCGACCACGCCGCCGTGTTCGACCCGTTGGCGGCCAACCAGGACCGGCTCAATGGCCTGCACGCCAACACGCAGGTGCCGAAGTGGATCGGCGCGGCACGGGAGTACAAGGCCACCGGCACCACCCGCTACCGCGACATCGCCTCCAACGCGTGGGACATCACCGTCGCCGCGCACACCTACGTCATCGGCGGCAACAGCCAGGCCGAGCACTTCCGCGCGCCCAACGCCATCGCCGCGTACCTCAACACCGACACGGCCGAGGCGTGCAACACCTACAACATGCTCAAGCTGACGCGCGAGCTGTGGCTGCTGGACCCGAACCGGGCCTCCTACTTCGACTTCTACGAGCGCGCCCTGCTCAACCACCTGATCGGGCAGCAGAACCCGGCCGACCCGCACGGGCACATCTGCTACTTCACCGGCCTGAACCCCGGGCACCGCCGGGGCAACACCGGCCCGGCGTGGGGCGGCGGCAACTGGAGCACCGACTACGGCACGTTCTGGTGCTGCCAGGGCACCGCGCTGGAGGTCAACACCTCGCTGGCCAACTCGATCTTCTTCCACAGCGGCACGACGTTGACGGTGAACCTCTACACGCCGTCCACGCTCAACTGGTCGGAACGCGGCATCACCGTCACCCAGACCACGACGTACCCGGTGTCGGACACCACCTCGCTGACCGTGACCGGCAACGTGAGCGGGTCGTGGACCATGCGGCTGCGCATCCCGTCGTGGACGAGCAACGCGACGATCAGCGTCAACGGTGTCGCCCAGAACATCACCACGACCCCCGGCACGTACGCGAGCGTCACCCGCTCCTGGGCCTCCGGCGACGTGGTCTCGCTGCGCCTGCCCATGCGGCTGACCATGGTGCCCGCCAACGACAACCCGGCGGTCGCCGCGGTGACCTACGGCCCGGTCGTGCTGTCCGGCAACTACGGCAACACGGCCCTGAGCGCCCTGCCGGTCCTCGACACCGCCTCCGTCACCCGGACCAGCACGTCGTCCCTGACGTTCACCGCGACCGCGAACGGCGCGACGGTGAACCTGGGGCCGTTCTACGACGCGCACGGGCACAACTACACCGTCTACTGGAACACCGGCGGCGCCACGGACGCGGGCTACCGGTTGTTCAACGCCTCCAGCGGTTTGGTGCTCGGCATCCAGAACATGTCCACCGCGGACGGCGGGCTGGCGTTGCAGTGGGGCGACAACGGCACGGCCGACCACAACTGGCAGCTGGTCCCCGACGGCTCGGCGGTCAAGCTGCGCAACGTCAACAGCGGCAAGGTGTTGGGCGTGGAGAACATGTCCACCGCCGACAACGCCCGCGTGCTGCAATGGTCCGACAACGGCACCGCCGACCACCGTTGGACCATTGTGGACAACGGCGACGGGACCCACAAGTTGCGCAACGTCAACAGCGCCAAGATGTTGGGCATCCTCAACGGCTCCACCGCGCAGGGCGCGCAGGCGGTCCAAGATCCGGACAACGGCAGCACTGACAACAACTGGCGGTTCGTGCCCTCCGGCACCCACCGCATCCAGAACCTGGCCAGCGGCCTCGTTCTCGGCGTGCAGAACATGTCCACCGCCGACGGCGGCCTGGTGATCCAGTGGGGCAACACCGGCACCGCCGACCACCTGTGGACCGCCCTGCTCGACCCCGACGGCTACTTCCGGCTGCGCAACAGCAACAGCGGCAAGGTACTCGGCGTCGAAGGCATGGGGACCGCCAATGGCTCCCGCGTCCTGCAGTGGTCGGACAACGGCACCGCCGACCACAAGTGGCGCCTGCGCTACGGCACGAACGGCCACTTCCGCATCCAGTGCGCCAACGGCGGCCGCGTCCTCGCCGTGAGCGGCGGCTCGACCTCGCAGGGCGCGCAGATCGTCATCTGGGACGACAACGGCAGCAACAGCCACCTCTGGCGCTTCATCTGATCCCCGGCGGTTCCCGCGACGTCCACCGTGACGTCGCGGGAACCCCTCGCACCGATCACCTGCACGCTGTGATCAAGGGAGATCACCGTGTCACGAGCACTGACGAGGGTCAGCGCGCTGGTCGCCACCGTGGCCCTGCTGTTCACCTCCTGGTCGGTCACGACCGCCCGCCGGGCCGAGGCGCTGGAGCCGTTCACCGGTTACCTCATGGCGCACTTCACCGGCGAGCACCCGATCGGCGAGCAGGTCTACTTCACCCACAGCCGCGACGGCCTGCACTGGACCGAGCTGAACAACGGCGCCCCCGTGCTGCTGTCCACCGTCGGCGAGCGCGGGGTGCGCGACCCGGCGCTGGTCCGCTCGCCCGCCGGTGACCGGTACTGGATCATCGCCACCGACCTGCGGATGTCCGGAAGCGGCCGGTCGTGGCACGACGCGGCCAACAACGGCAGCACGTCGCTGGTCGTGTGGGAGTCCACCGACCTGGTCACGTGGTCCGCTCCGCGCCTGCTCGACGTCGCGGGCGGCATCCCGGGCGCGGGCAACGCCTGGGCACCCGAAGCGATCCACGACCCGGTTTCCGGCGACTACGTCGCCTACTGGGCGACCAACTCCACACTCAACGGCATTCGGAAGCAACGCATCCACTACGTGCGCACCAAGGACTTCCGCACGTTCACCGCACCGCAGGTCTACATCGACCGGCCGGGCACGCAGCACATCATCGACACCCAGATCGTCGAGTCGCCCACCGGCGTCGGCGGCTACCGCTACCACCGGGCGTCCAAAGACGGCCAGATCACCGTCGAAGGCAGCAACTCGATCCTCGGACCTTGGACCACCATCGGCAACCTGTCCCACCTCGGGCTCACCGGTCGAGAGGTCGAAGGTCCCATGTGGACGCGGTTCAACGATCGCGCCGAGTGGGCGCTGTGGCTGGACAACGCCGGCGGCACGGGCTACCTGCCCCTCGCCTCCACCGACCTGAGCAGCACGCAGAACTTCCGCAGGCTCTCCGACTACAGCGTCGGCACCGCGCGCAAGCGCCACGGCTCCATCCTCAATCTCACCGCCGCGGAGGAGAGCCGGGTGCTCGCGCGCTGGCCCAATACACCCGCCAAGCGGCTCCAGTCGTACAACTTCCCGGACCGGTACGTCCGCCACGCCAACTTCGACGTGCGCATCGACCCGAACGTCAGCCCCGCCCAGGACGCGCAGTTCCGCCTCGTGCCGGGCCTGGCGGGCACGGGGACGGTGTCGTTCCAGTCGGTCAACTACCCGGGCTACTACCTGCGGCACCGCAACTACGACTTCGTCCTCGCACCCGACGACGGCACCGCGCAATTCAAGGCGGACACCACGTTCCGGCAGGTCGCCGGGCTCGCCGACCCGACCTGGTCGTCCTTCCAGTCCTACAACCACCCCGACCACTACCTCCGCCACTACGCCTACCAGCTGCGGCTCGACCCGATCACCACCGCGACCGCACGCGGCGACGCCACCTTCCGCGTGACCACCTGACCCCCACGGCCTGAAGGCGACAGGAGATGTCCATGCGCGCGCTGCACGCCCGGCTCTCGGCGATGGTCCTCGCCGTGTGCCTCGTCCTCACAGGCCAAGCCCTGACCACACCACAACCGGCCGCCGCCGCCGAACCGGGCTACCTGATGGTGCACTTCACCGGCGATTCCGCGACCGGCCAACGGTTGTACCTCGCGCACAGCGCCGACGGCCTGCACTGGAACGACCTCAACGGCGGAGCGCCGGTCCTGCACTCCCCGATCGGCACCAAGGGCGTGCGCGACCCAGCGCTGGTGCGCTCGCCCGACGGGAGCCGGTACTGGATCGTCGCGACCGACCTGTGCATCCGCTGCGGCTCCACCTACACCAACGGCAGCCCCAGCCTCGTGGTATGGGAGTCGACGGACCTGGTCACCTGGTCGCGGCCCTGGCTGGTCAACGTCGCCGGCGCGATCCCGGGCAGCCGCAACGCCTGGGCGCCGGAGGCGATCTGGAACCCCGAGACGAACGACTACGTCCTGTACTGGGCGACGAACGCCACGGTGAACGGCGTGTTCAAGTACCGCATCTACTACGCCCGCACCAAGGACTTCCGCACCATCACCACCCCGCAGATCTGGATCGACCCACCCGGCACCACCCCGATCGTCGACACCCAGATGACCGAGGTGCCCGCCGGTGTCGGTGACTACCGCTACGTGCGGGTCTCCGGCGACCACCAGAACACCGTCGAGGGCAGCAACTCGATCCTCGGGACGTGGACCACCCTCGGCACCCTCTCCAGCATCGGCCTCACCGGCCACGTGGTCGAAGGCCCGGTGTGGACGAAGTTCCGCGACCGCGACGAGTGGGCCCTCTACATCGACCACCTCGACTCCAACGGCGTGCGCGAGTACCGGCCGATCCTGACCACCGACCCGTTCGACGTCGGCACCTACCGGCTCCAGCCGTCGACCGGCTACGAGATGGGCGGCACCCCGAAACGCCACGGCGCGATCACGACCCTCACCGCCGCGGAGGAGAGCCGCGTCCTCGCCCGCTGGCCCAACACCCCGGCCAAGCGGCTCCAGTCGTACAACTTCCAGGACCGGTACGTGCGCCACGCCAGTATGGACGTGCGCATCGACCCCAACGTCAGCCCGCTCGACGACTCCCAGTTCCGACTGCGGCCCGGCCTGGCGGGGACCGGCACGGTCTCCTTCGAGTCGGTGAACTTCCCCGGCTACTTCCTGCGGCACTACGGCTTCGACTTCCAACTCGCCTACAACGACGGCACCACGGGGTTCGCCGCGGACGCCACCTTCCGCCAGGTCGCCGGGCTCGCCGACCCGACCTGGTCGTCCTTCCAGTCCTACAACAACCCCGACCGCTACCTGCGCCACTACGCCTACCAGCTGCGGCTGGACCCGATCACCACCGCGACCGGACGCGGCGACGCCACCTTCCGCGTGACGAGCTGACCCGCCGTGCCCCGACGAGAGGAAACGACCGTGCGACGACTTCTCGGGTTGGCCGCCTGCTGGCTGGTCGCATCAGGGCTCGCGGTGGGCGTCGGCCCCGCTCCCGCGCAGGCCCAGGCGGCCGACGCCGCCTACGTGATGGGCTACTTCAAGGAGTCGTTGAACGGCGCGGGCGGTGTCAACGCCGTCCACCTCGCCGTCAGCGACGACGGTCTGGAGTGGACACCGCTCAACGAGAACAACCCCGTCCTCATCCCGACCGCGGGCACCAAGGGCATCCGCGACCCGTTCATCACCCGGCTGAACAACGGCACCTGGGTGCTGGTGGCCACCGACATCCCCGTGAACAGCGACTTCCGCAAACCCAACCAGAACATCCACGTCTGGACCTCGCCCGACCTGGTGAACTGGTCGGCCGACCGGCTGCTCAACGTCAACAGCACCAACACCACCTCGTTCAGCTGGGCGCCCGCGATCCACTGGGACCCGTCGCGCAACGCCTACGGCATCACCTTCTCGACCGTGCCGCCGGGCGGCTCGCACGCGGTGATCGCCGTCTCCTACACCACCGACTTCGTCACGGCCACCGCGCCGGTCGTGTTCTTCGACCCCGGGACGTCCGTCATCGACTCCCACGTGATCACCAACCTGAACGGGATGAACTACCTGTACTACCGCAACGACGCCACCACCGGGCTCCTCGGCGCCCGCTCGACGTCGCTGGCACCGGGCAGCTTCACCCGCTACACCTCCCCGATCGGCGACAACCGGTGCACCGAGGCGCCGACGCTGGTCAAGTCGCTGACCGCGGACAAGTGGTGGCTGTGGGGCGACACCTACTGCCCCAACGCCAAGTTCGACCTGTGGGAGGGCGATCTCGCCGCCGGCACGTGGACCAAGGTCGGCCGCCAGTCCTACACCGCGCCGTTGAACGGCAAGCACAACACGGTCCACCCGATCACCGCCGCCGACCGCGACCGCCTGCTCGCCCGCTACGGCGGCACGAGCTGGCGCCGGGTCAAGTCGCTCAACTTCCCGGGCCACTTCGTCCGGCACTCGAACTTCGTCGGCCGCATCGACGAGCAGCCGTTCGAGCCGTACCAGGAGTCGCAGTGGCGGGTGCGGGCCGGCCTGTCCGACCCGAGCGCGGTGTCGTTCGAGTCGGTCGACCTGCCCGGCCACTTCCTGCGGCACCAGGGCTTCGAGGTCAAGCTCGCGCGCAACGACGGGACAGCCGGTTTCGCCGCCGACGCCACGTTCACCCGCGTCGCGGGCCTCGCCGACGCCTCCTGGTCGTCGTTCCGCTCGGTCAACTACCCGACCCGGTACCTGCGCCACTTCGGCTTCGTCCTGCGGATCGACGAGATCTCGACCGCGACGGCCCGCGCGGATGCGACCTTCCGCGTCGGCTACTGACCCGCGCCCGGAGTCGATCAGCCCACTCGTCCCGCTCCAGGAAGGTTCGACATGGTTGCGCGAAACCGATTAAGGAAAGTGCTGTCGGCGATGGCAACGGCCACGCTGATCGCCGGCACGCTCGTCGGCAGCTCGCTCGTCGGCGGCACTGCCGCCCAGGCCGCGGCATCGTTGCCCTGTGACATCTATGCCGCGGGCGGTACCCCGTGCGCGGCGGCGCACAGCACCACCCGGGCGCTGTTCGCCTCCTACAACGGCCCGCTGTACCAGGTGCAGCGCGCCTCCGACAACAGGTACCTCGACATCGGCCCGGTCGCGGCCGGCGGCGTCGCCAACTCCGCGCCGCAGATCTCGTTCTGCGCCCGAACGCGGTGCACCATCACCAAGATCTACGACCAGACCGCCCACCACAACGACATGCCCATCTCGTGGGGCGGCTACTGGCCCGGCCCCGGGCCGAACGGCTCCGACATCGGCGCCGACGCGATGGCGCTCCCGCTCACCGTCGGCGGCCGCCAGGTCTTCGGCGTCATGGTCACCCCCGGTGTGGGCTACCGGGTCGACCACGCCAAGGGCGTGCCGGTCGGGGCCCAGCCGGAGGGGATCTACATGGTCACCTCCTCGACCGGCGTGAACGGCGGGTGCTGCTTCGACTACGGCACCGCGCAGAACTCGCACAACGCCGACGCCCGCGCCACCATGAACGCGATCTACTGGGGCAAGGCGTGCTGGTTCGGCGGCTGCGTGGGAACCGGCCCGTGGGTGCAGGCCGACCTGGAGTGGGGCCTGTTCCAGAACGAGACCGGCCCCAACAAGGACCCGAACAACCCCGGCGTCGATTACCCGTTCGTCAGCGCCTGGTTGAAGAACAACGGCACCACCAACTTCACGCTCAAGTACGGCAACGGCAACAGCGGCGGCCTGACCACCACGTACTCCGGTCGCCTGCCCAACGGCTACTCGCCGATGAAGATGGAGAACTCGGTCCTGCTGGGCACCGGCGGCGACAACAGCCCCACGGGCTCCGGCTACTTCTTCGAAGGCGCCGTGACGTTCGGGTTCCCGTCCAACGCCACCGAGGACGCCGTCCAGGCCACCATCACCGCCGCCGGGTACGAGTTCCCGCCGATGATCGTCGGCGGCCAGTCCGGCCGGTGCCTGGACGTGCCCGACGGCACCAGCACCAACGGCACCCGCGTGCACCTGTGGGACTGCTGGGGCGGCACCATGCAGCGCTGGACCTACACGGCGAACAAGGAGTGGCGCGTCTTCGGCGACAAGTGCCTGGACGCGAGCGGCAAGGGCACCGCCAACGGCACCGCGGTCATCATCTGGGACTGCCACGGCGGCACCAACCAGAAGTGGAACAACAACCCCGACGGCACCATCACCGGCGTCCAATCCGGGAAGTGCGTCGACACCGTCGCCAACGGCACCGCCAGGGGGACGAAGATCCACCTCTGGGACTGCCACGGCGGCCCAAGCCAGCAGTGGAGCCTGCGCGACTGACGAGGACGGGCACGGCACTCCGGTCGATCACGTGATCGTTCACGTGATCGACCGGACTGCTGTACCGGCGTTGTACCGGCGGTGCATCGGGTCGCGGAACCGTGCGGCATGACCAGCGCGAACCTGTGTCGGGAGGGGTCCCCGACGTGACTGATTACCGTCCGGGGATGCCTCACGACCCGGGAACGAAGATGTTCACACTCGTCTCGGCCGATGGTTCCGCCGAGTTGTCCATCGGACTGCCCGCCACGTTCGCCGACGACTTCAGCGAGCACCTCACCGCACAAGGTTTCCGCGTCCCGCAAGGCGCGACGCGCTCGGCCGTGGTCGAGATCATCGTGGCCACGGCCCAGAACCCGGCCGCGTGGACGGCCGTGGGAGGCACGCTGGTGGCGTTCCTCCGACGGCATCGCGGGAAGGTGCACCGCTTCGAGGTCGAAGGCAGATCGGTGTCCATCGAGGGGTACTCGGCCAAGGAAGCCGAGCGACTGGCCACCGAACTCGCCAAGGCGGAGCGGAAGCGCGACGACGACCCAGAACCCGGCGGGATGACCCTCGGTCGCCGGTAGCCCGTTCAGGCTCGCAGGGAGGAACAGTGCCGCACGCCCTCGTGGTCGGTATCGACCAGTACGCCGCGAAGCGGATCCCGTCGCTCAAGTGCGCCGTCAACGACGCGGAGGAAGTGTCCCAACAGCTGAAGTCCGCGGGTTTCGAAGTCGTCACGCTCACCAACCAGGCCGCCACCCGCCGGGACATCCACTGGGAGCTGGAAGTCGGCCTGAACGAGCGCGTGCGGGACCCGGACGACCCCGTGTTGATCTACTGGTCCGGGCACGGCATGTCCGACCTCCGCGAAAGCGCGGACAGCGACCGGGGCTGGTCGACGTTCCTGCTCCCCCACGACGCGGACATCGACCAACCACTCGCCTCGGCGTTCCCCGTCCAGCAGGTCTGGGCGCTGCTGCACCGGATCAAGACGCGCCGGCTGCTCGTCATGCTGGACACCTGCTTCAGCGGCGCCTTCGCGGGCGACAGCCGCGGGTTCGCCATCGGCGCGCGAGGCGGTGCGGTGGACGCGACGGACGACTTCCTGCGCATGGAGGGCCACGGCCGGGTCGTGGTCTCCGCGTGCGGCCCGAACGAGGTGGCGCGCGAGAACGAGAGCCGGGGCCACGGCCACTTCACCTCCGCAGTCCTCTCGGTCCTGGAACGCGACCACGCCGACCGCCGGGCCAGCGTCACCGCGCTGATGTCCGAGATCCGTGACGTGGTGCGGCGGGAGACCAGGGACAGCCAGACCCCGTCCCTGCACGTGGCCGCCCAAGGCTCGGATTGGAGCATCCCGTTGCCGGCTCCCGCCCCGTACCAGCCTCCCATGCCGAGTTGGGCGTTCGTCGGGACGTCCGGCGGTGTCGGCAAGACGACGCTGGCGATGATGACCGCCGAACTGCTCGCCGAGTCCGGCAACAACGTCCTCTACCTCGACGCCGACATCGCCCAGCACGGCGGCACGAGCGAGTGGTGCCAGCGCGCCAAGGTCGACATCGGGTCGGTCCGCACGTTCGCCGACCACGTGGCGGCGTTCTCCAAGGAACCGACCCGCACCCAGCAACGCCACCTCAACGACCGGCTGCTCGACGTCACACCGGAGTACCTGAAGAGGTTCGACTGCGGCCGGATCCTCCTGCTGCCCGCCGCGCGGACGAGCGACAAGCTGTTCGTGTTCAACCTCGTGGCCGAGATCAAGGACCGCCGCTCCAACGCGGTGTGCCGGCAGATCCTCGACGCCGCGTTCGACCGGGGCGTCCGGCAGGGCGCGAGTTGCGTCGTCATCGACTGCGGCGCCCAGTTCGACCCGCTGGTGGTCAACGCCATCACGGCCGCGCACCACCCGTTCGTCGTGGCCGCCGCGCGGGCCGGCGCGAAGGACTCGCGCGAGACGATCCTGAGCAACTGCACGCAGACCGTCGAGGACTTCAACCGGATGCGCGTGGAGACGGTGGTCAACCGGGTGCCGAGCAGGGAGGCCCTGGTGCGGCACTGGGGGGACCCAGGTTACGGCAAGAGCTTCCACTGGCTGCCGTTCGACCGGAAGCTGTTCCAGGACTGGGAGGAGGGGCGGCCGAACTTCGAACTCGGCTACGACGACCTGAGCCACGCCTGGCACGAGATCCTCGTCGCGTCGGACCGCAACGGCTGCGACGGCCGGCACCGGGACTTCCTGCCCAGCGAGTGGGACCGGTTCAGCAAGTGGTCGCTGTGGCTGGTCAACAACCCCGGCTGGGCCGAGGTCACCCGGGAGGCGCTGAGCCGGACGATCCGCCGTTCCTACATCGGTGCCGCCGTCTACCTCGCGATGCTGGCCACCGGTCTCACCAGCATGCTCATGCACATCCTGGCCGAGAACCCTTCGGCGGACTCTTCGTTCCTCCCTCAATGGTTGGCGATCACCATGGTCGCCATCTCAGGGCTCGGCCTGCTGGGCAACTTCGTCGGCAGAATGCTGTGGCGCCGCCGTCGCCGGGTGGTCGACGAAGTGGCGGAGCACGCGGTGTCCGTGGACGCACTCAAGCGGTGGTTCTCCGTGCCGCTCACCGAAGGCCCGTGGTGGAAGGTGTGGCAGTCCAGCCGGCGCGCCGCGATCCACTGGCTGCACAAGCAGGTCGTGGCGGCACGGGCGGGCCAGTTGCCGCCCAGCCAGGCGTATGAGGTGTCGGCGTGAGAACGCTGGGCTTCTCCTGCGCCTACGTCCGATCCGTGGACGACGAGGACGGAACTCCATGCGGTCGCCGAGCCACCCGGCGCAAGTACGGCGAGCCGAAATGCCTGGGGCACTGGGTGGTCGAGTACCTGCTGAGCATGGCGGGCGGCACCCAGCACGCCAGGAAGACGTGGACGGTCGCGAGCATCATCCTGCTGTTCTTCGCGGCGACCTCGGGCTGGTGGCTGCGCGCGACCACCCTGCCGCACGCGATCACCGCCGTGCTCCTCACCGGCGGCCTGGTCATCTGCTTCCACTGGGAGCACCCACTGGGCGGGGTCATCTCCCTGGTGGGCGCGGCATTGACCGCGTTGGCGTGGGCGAGGGGGAACTTGTTCGGCTACTACCTCCTCCACCCCGAGGCGAAACTCGCGGACTTCACGCGGGCGGAGACCCTGTTCGTGACCTCGCTGGACGCCCAGGTGGTGGTCATGTTCACGTTCTCCCTGGCGGGCTTCTACTTCAACTACCGCGAAAACAACACCACCGATTTGAAGTGGTGGCGGGGGCTGAGTTTCACGATGCTCATCGTGCTGTTCGTGTCGGTGCTGGTCTACGCGTTCATGACGAGCGGGAAGAGCGCGGGCTTGGTGCCGTGGATGGTCGTGGTGTTCGGAGCCATGGCCATCGCCCGAGGCGGCCGCGTGATCAGGAAGCTTGCCGCCATCCTGCGGGTGTAGGAAGACTCCACCGCACGATCGACACCGCCGCCGACTTCTCCGCCGCAGTACGGGCAGCGCAGTGGTGCCGACGATCAGGCGGTTCGCCGGCACACCATCAGCGCCAAAACCGGCCAACAACGGCTCGGCGATCGCGCAGCACGCGCCGAAATCGGTGATGGATGCGTTCTACGCCGTCTCGGCCGAGCAGTAGTCCACGATCTTGTGCCAGCACTCTTCATAGGCGGCAAGCTGCCCGGCGAGCACGTTGTCGACGCCGCCGACCACGGCCCGAGCGCGGTCCGCCCAGCTCATCTCCTGCCCGGGATGGTTGCGTTGCGCCTGCACGTGCGCCAACTCGCCGTGGGTCAACACGAAGAACCGCTCCGACCGGTCCTCGGCCAGCGAGTACAGCACCCAGAAGTCCGGGTGGGGCTTCGTCTCGTCGGCGTACTTCTGGTAGAAGCTCGTGACGAACCGGCTCGTGTTCGACGCCTTGACCTCGATCACCGCCGTCCGCCGATTGGCCCCGATCGCGTAGATGTCCGCACCCTTGCGGTTCCCGTAGGTGATCGTCGCGAACACCTCGCGCTTGAGCAGTTCGGCCGCGACACGGTACTCACCGGCCAGGTTGAGGAAGTACTTGTCAATGCCCACGCCCGCTCCACCCTCACCGGTTCGACAAACACCGGAGACCAACCCGGCGGACAAGGTCAAGGAGCACAGAGGCCACAAGCGCGCGCCGCGCCGCCAACCTCACGCGCGAACGCTTCGAGGTCCACCCGGGAACCGCAGACCTTGATGTAGTCGGCGGTCCACCGCGCACCGCGAGCCGGAGTACCGCCGATGGTCCGGCACGTCGCCCGGTGCAGCACAAGGTACGACGGCCTCGGCGTGCGCTCGGCGTTCACCACGAACAGGTCCGGATGCCCCGCCAGCCAACGCTCGTAACCGGCATCGTCGTCCATGAACGTCTGCACCCGACCATCATGCGCTACACCCGCCGACAGCGCCCCGCACATCTGCTCATGCCGCTTGCGCCGTGAATCAGCGAGGTGATGGCCATGCACCGTCCGCCCGCGCCGGATGACGATATTCGCTCGACCCCCCTTTATCGATCACCCAGGATCGGCTGTGTGCTCGTCGCCCCGGACGCCGTCGTAGCCGGCCACGGTCTGCCCACCGGACCGGTCACGATCCACGTCGATCGCCCCACCCGCTTGGTCGCCAGGGTCGGCGACTTCGTGGTGAAGGCCGACGAGCGGCCGGACGCGTTCGTGCGGGAACGGGCCGCGATCGCCCGGCTCGCCGCGGCAGGCCTGCCGGTGTCGGAAGTCCACGCCAGTCGTGACGACGCCCCGTCCCACCTCGTGCTGCGGTGGATCGAGGGCGAGCCGCTGTCCGCCGCCCACCCGCTCTCGGTGCGGCGCGACGTGGGCCGACTGCTGCGCCGGATTCACGCCGAGCCCGAAACCAGGCCCGACACCATCGCCGAGTGGATGACCAACTGGACCGCGTGGCTCTTGTCGTGGCTCGCCGACTTCACCGACGTCCCGCCGCGGCGCTGCAACGAGATCGCGGCTTGGTGCCGCCACCTCCAGCCCCTGATGACCGGCCGCGGCACCCTGACCCTGCTGGACGGCCGCCCCGACCACTTCGTCGTGCGCGACGGCCGGCTAGTCGGTCTGATCGACCTCGAAGACCTCAGCGCCGGCGACCCCGCGATGGACCTGGCCGTGCTCGCGGTGGCCAACGAGGACTTCCTCCCCGCAGTCCTGGACGGCTACGCACCGACCACAGCCGAAGCAGCCGCGTTCGCCCACCTGATCCCGTTCTACGTCCTGCTGCGCCGACTGGCAGCAGCCAAATGGGAACACGAACACGGCAACCCCGCCCGCACAACCCACCTGCTGGAGCAGGTCGCCAAGACCCGAACACCCCTCTGACGAAGTCGACGACCGCTACCATGGCAAGTCATGCGCGCCGTGTTCCCCGGCTCCTTCGACCCCGCCACGCAGGGCCACCTCGACGTGGCACGCCGGGCCGCAGGCATGTTCGCCGAAGTCGTCATGTGCGTCCTGACCAACCCAGCCAAAACCGGCCGCCTCCCCCTCGCCGAACGACTGGCCCTGCTGACCGACATGACCAGCGACCTGACCAACGTCACCGTCGACTCCAGCCCCGGCCGACTCCTGGTCGACTACTGCCGCGAGGCCGGCATCGGCGTGATCCTCCGAGGCACACGCACCCCGGCCGACCTGGAACACGAACTCCCGATGGCCCAAACGAACCGCCACCTCACCGGCATAGAAACACTCTTCATCCCAACCAGTCCCCCACACTCGTACATCTCCTCAACCCTCATCACGGCAACAGCCCACCGGTAACCCGCCTCAGGGTTCGCCGAACCACCGGCGCGCGGCACGCTCGAACTCGTGGTCGTCGACCCAGGCGACGACGCCGTCAGGCCGGATCAGCAGTGCCCCGAACCCGAGGTCGTCGTCCACCGGCCCGGTCGCGTAGCGCAGGGACTCCCAGGCGGTGGCCGTGGTGCGCAGGCGCTGGTCGTCGGTGAAGTCGAGCACGACGCCCCGTCCGTCCCGCAGCAGGTCGCCGAGGCGGGTGCCGTCGCGGAACCGGAAGTCCGGGGCGGTGCGGCCGATGAGCTGGTGGTCGCTGCCCAGGTCGTAGCGGATCAGTCCGGAGGTGTTGCGGAAGACGTGGGTGGTGCCGTCGGGGGTGTCGAGGAGGTCGTGGACCAGCCGCCGCAGGGCCGGTGCGTTGGGTCCGGGGTTCATCGCGGCGACCTGCGCGCGTGACCAGTCCAGGGTCGCCGCGCCGACGGGATGGCGCTCCGCGGTGTAGGTGTCGAGCAGGTTCTCGGGCGCGGTCCGGCGGATGGTGGCGGCGAGTTTCCAGCCGAGGTTCAGGGCGTCGCCGATGCCGAGGTTGAGTCCCTGGCCGCCGAGCGGGGAGTGGATGTGGGCCGCGTCCCCGGCGAGCAGGACGCGGCCGTTCCGGTAGGTCGTGGCCTGCATCGCGCGGTCGGTGAAGCTCGTGGCGAGGTGGACCTCGCTCAGCGTCGCCTGAGTGCCGGAGACCCGACGCAGGACCGTTTGGAGATGGTCACGGGTCAGCGGCTGCGAGCGGTCGAACGCGGCCCCGTCGAAGTCCATCATGCCCAGATGGCCCTCGAAGGGCGTCCGCAGGTACATGCCGGTCGGCGTCGGGTTGAAGCCCATGTCCAGTTGCTGTGGGTTTTCGAAGCTGACATGGGCGACGTAGCCGGTGAACAACGGCTCGGTGCCGACGAAGTCGAAGTTCGCGAGTCGACGTACCGCGCTGCGCCCGCCGTCGCATCCCACGAGCCAGCGCGCCGCATGATCGCGTCCACCGGCCCGCACAAGGACGCTCTCACCGCCTTGGGTCACGGCGTCGACGGCAGCACCCCGCAGGATCTGCGCACCGAGGGCAGTCGCCCGCTCCTCCAACACCGTCTCGACCGCTTCGAGGCTGGTCATGAAGCCCTCCATCGCCGGCCCGGGCAGCCGGTACTCGACAGCGGAGGCGTGGATGTTGGCCGCGTCGAGCCGCATACCCGCGAAGTGACTCACGGCCCGAGGCAACACCTGAGACTCTGTACCGACGTTGTCGACGCCGGACGCCTTCAGCAGCGACTCCAGCATCCCGCGCCGGTGGAACGCCTCAACCGACCCGGCGTTCAGGCCCCGCAGGCCCAGCGGTAAGGCCTTCAACGGCGAGGTCGGCTCGTGGTCCCGCTCCAGCACCAGGACCGAGCAGCCCGCCGGCGCGAGCTCACCGGCCAGGAACAGGCCCACCGGACCGGCCCCCGCGATCACGACGTCGAACACGGCTCCTCCACAGTTTGGTGCATCGCTCCAATTTTGGAACAGTACTCCAACTTGGAGCGGTGTTCCAAAGCTGGCAGGATGGCGGCATGGCCTCGCAGACCCGTCAGTCACAGCGCCGCAGGCAGGTGCTCTCCCGCGAGCGCATCGTCGAAGCGGCCATCGAGCTGCTGGACACCACAGGCGAAAGCGCGCTGACGGTCCGGATGCTGACGGAGCGCCTTTCCACCGGCTCCGGCGCGATCTACCACCACGTCGGCACCATGAACGACCTGCTGGAGGCCGCGTCGGACACCGTGATCGCCAACGCGCTGGCCGTACCGCCCGCCGCAGACACGCCCGAGGACGAGATCCGCGCCGTCGCACTGGCCCTGTTCGACGCAGCCACCGAACACCCCTGGCTCGCCGCCCAACTAGCCGCGCAGATCACCCGCAACCCCTGGGGATCGGTGACGCTGCGCATCTTCGAGAGCTTCGGCCGACCGATGCGCGCACTGGGCGTGCCGCAACCCGACTGGTTCACCACGACATCGACCCTGGTCCACTACTTCATCGGCGCCACCACTCAAGGCCCGCACGACGGGGGGAAACCCGAACGCGCCGAGTTCCTCGACACCGCGTTCGAGGCATGGCAGAACCTCGACCCCGACGACTACCCGTTCATCACAACCATCGCCGCCCAGATGCGCGACCACGACGACCGCCGACAGTTCCTCACCGGCATAGACCTGGTCCTCAAGGGCATCGTCGCCCGGGTCGATCACGCCGCCTAACGCACAACGCGGACCAGCGAGTTGAAGTCGCGCATCCGATCACACGAAATCCGCAATAATCGTATCGGCCGTTCAAACAGCCGCTGCGCCGTCATCCGTGAACTCGCTGTCGAGGAAACCCACGATGCCGACTCGCAGACCGCCATCGCCCACCTGCGAGATGTCGTTCCCGACCGCGACGCGGACCACGCACGTCGAACCTGGAAAGCGCTCATCGACGCGGCCGGGCGCGTGGCCAGACTTCGCGGTGGATGGCACCTCGACGGGGTGGCAGGCCGAACTGCAAGCCGAAGGCATCACCCTGACCCGCGACACGGAGGCAAGCGACGCTGCCTCGCACACGGGGACCAGCGTGACCCGAGGAAACGTCGGCGGTTGATCACAATCCTGACGATGGCGGCCACGGGGCGGACCGATCAGGGACGTTCGACCAGTCGGTCTGTGGTCCGGCGGGTCGCCATGTACTCGGCGAGGTCGCACGGCGCGAACAGACTCAGCCGCAGCAGTTGCCCCTCTGGCCCGACGAACAGGGCGATGCCCCGGTCCGGGTGGACGTGGACCCCTTCGGGGACGTCGAGCACGTCCCACCGGAAGTCCAGCAGTGCGGCGGGTTCGCCCAAGGCGGCGGTGAGTTCGGGAAGCGTGGTGGCGAGCACGGGCAGCGTGGCCTCGATCAGCACGAGCCGGGTGTCCTGCCGCCACGCCTTCAGGTGCTGCGGATAGCCCTCCGCCAGGTGAACCCGGTAGTAGGCGATCTCGTTGGCGCTGCCCAGCAGACCCCGGGCCTCGGCGTCGGTCAGGCGGGGGAAGCGGGCGTCGAAGTCGGCGTACCGCGCGTCCCGGGGAAGTCCGCGCCAGTCGCGGAAGTCGCGCGTGGCAACGGCGTCCCAAACCTCGCTCATCGGGCGGTCCTCACATTCGGATGAGGTCGGTGCGGCCGAGGAAGAACGCGGCCATCGCGTTGCGGACGCCGATGATGCCCACGGCACGCTCGGCGTTGATCCATTCATCGTAACGAGCGGGAGGCGGGATCGGGTGGGCGGTCGGGTTGGCCGCGTCGTGGAAGGTGCCCTCGATGTGCGCGCGCAGCGCCGTGTCGAAGGTGAGACCGTCCCAGACCATCTTCGCGAAGTAGTCCGTCATCCCCTCGCGCAGCACGAACCCGCCGCGCTGCGCCGCCTGCGCCTCCCGGAACGTCACGTGGGTCGGGTGTTCGAGCGTGTGCACGTACTCGTGGATGACGGTGGAGAACAGCCGCCACAGGATGTTCCGGTTGGCCGCCGCGGTCGGGCCCCGGTACCGCTGGAGGTTGATCTCGCCGCCGCCCGCGGAGGCCGGCCAGTTGCGGTGGATGGCCAGCAGTTCGGCGCGGCGGGCCGCGATGACCGCGGTGCGGATCGGGGCGATCAGCGCGGCTTCGGCGGCCCGGCTCTGCACCGCGCCGTGCTGCCGGTCGATCTCCTTGATGTCGTCCTCGCCTTGCAGGAGCTTGTCGACCCGCCACGCCGCCGCCGCGTCGGCCGCGGCCGGCGAGGCGGCGATCTCGGCGCTGCGGACGTCGAACTGGTCCCGGATGTTGAGGCCGAAGGCCAGCGCCGGGCCGGTCTGGTACCGGCCGAAGACGGCGTCGGTCACGGCCTTGGCCCGCCCGGCGACCCGGTCGATCTCGGCCGCGCCCATCAGGTTGGCGGGTGTCCGCGGCGGGCGGGACGTGACGAGGCGGGTGTGCTGAGCGGTGATGTCGGCGTTGAGGGCGTCGCGGATGCGGACCTCGTACGGGTCAGGGCTGGAGGCGATGGTCTGGTGGAACGTCGGCAGCGCCCCGCCCGGAGCGCGTTGCTCGGTGGTGACGGCGGCCCGCAGCGCGGCCTGTTCGGCGGGGCTGAGGGCGCGGGTGCCGTCGGTCAACGCCCTGGTCGGGTCGGTGGCGATCGCCCGTTCCGGTGCGTGGCCGAGGAAGTGCTGGTCGAGCAGGTCCATCGTCGCCGCGTTGAGGACCCCGTTGGCCGCCGCGCCGGTCATGCCCTTGGCGGTCTGGAACGCCCGCACGGCGTCACGGGTGCGCGGCCCGAACTGCCCGTTGACGGTCGACGCGAACGCCGCGTCGGCCAGGGCCTGCTGGAGGATCGTGACGGGCAGGCCGGTCGCGCCCCGCTGGAGGGTGCGCTCGCCGTCGTACACCGCTTCCAACGTCACGTTGCCCTTGAACCGGTTGCCGCGCAGGTCGTGGCCGTCACCGACGGTCCGCTGCACGAGCGCGCCAACCGCCGAGTTGCCCGCCGCGCCTTGCAGGGCGAGGACCCGTTCGGCCGACACGAACCGGCCGCGCTGGCCGTCCTCGCCCTGGCCGTCCTTGCGCTGAGCGGACCGTGCTACGGCCGCGGTGCGCTCCGGTGCCACCGGACGCCGATGCTTCCCCCACACAGCGCGATGGTCGCGTGTCGGCGACCGGCCGTGACGGGTCGTGCGTGCGCCCGAAGAGGCACAGAAACCCGCCCGATCGAACGGCACCGCCCGACCCGACACGATCGGGTGCAAATCGTCACCCACACGTGTGCAGTCAGTTCTGCGGATGGTCACGACTAGGACGATTGGAGCACCTCTCCTCACCACCTAGGAGGCGCAGATGGCTGAGATCGTGCCTGACGCAGAAGCAAGACCTCCTGATCCGCTCCCCCCACCCGGCCTGTTCAGCGCCGACATCCCGAACCTCGGCCCGGTCATCGATCCGCCCTTCGTCGACGTGCCGGACTTCCGGCAGTACCTGACCCCGGCGGACACCAGACCGGTCGACTACGAGTCGCTCGAACCCCGAACCGGCGACGAGGGCCGCCGCCAAGCGGTGGACGCGGCCCTGTCCTCCGACAGGATCACCGGAAAGCTCGACGGCAAGCGCTACGAGGTCCTGGAGGTCGGGACCCAAGCGCTGGACCGCCAGACCGACTACCCGCTGGTGATCATCTACAACTACACCGACAACGTCGTCGTGGAAGCCACGATCGACCCGGTCCGCAGAGCGGTGCACGAGGTGCGGGAGGCGCGCTACCAACCGCCCCTGGCCGCCTCCGAGCAGAGCCAGGCGCTGGAACTGGTCCGCGACGACGGTCGGTTGTCCGAGGCGGGCATCGACGTCGCCACCGGTGTGGGCCTGATCGTCGAGGACGTGAACTTCCGGAGTCGGCGCTACGAGCACCGGCTCGTCGACCTGCGCTTCGGCCCCGCGAACCGCTACCTGCCCACCGCCTTCGCCATCGTCGACCTCAGCGACCGCGAGGTCGTCAGGACCGGCCTCGTCGCGCAGGAGGGATCGTCATGAGCGTGTCCGGGCGGGTGAGTTGGCCACCCGAGGCTCCGGTCTGGACGTTCCTGTGGGAACTCGTCGACGGCGACAGCGAGGCCATCGCCTTCCGGGACGTGCGCTTCCGGGGGAAGAAGGTCCTGCACAAGGCGAGCACCCCGATGATCCGGGTCCGCTACGACTCGGGCGCAGGCCCCTACAAAGACCCGCTGAGCATCGGCAACATGCAAGGTCCGGTGAAGGTCTACGAGCACAACCAGGGAGGCTTCCGCCACCTGACGGTGGAGAGCTACCACCGCATCGGCAGGTACCACCTGATCAACCGGTGGTTCTTCCGCACCGACGGACACATCCTGCCGCAAATGCACAGCGCCGGGCTCCAGCACCCGTCCACCCACCAGCACCACGTCTACTGGCGGTTCGACTTCGACATCGAGGGCGCGGCGAACAACCTGGCCCTGGCCCACCTCCACGCCACCAGCGATTGGGGTTACGGCCCCGGCTGGCTACCGCTGCGCCAGGAGACATGGCAGGTCACGGCCTCGGCGGACGCGTGGTCGGTCATCAACAAGCAGAGCGGCGCCGGGTACGTCATCAACCGCGGACCGTTCGACCGGCCGTCGGACGCTTTCGAACCCGCGGACATGTACGTGGTCGCCTACCACGGGCCGGAGGACTTGAAAGGACGTCTGGGCACCGCCCACGCGGCCGGGATCTTCGCGCACATCAACAACGAGGACATCGACGGGAAGGACCTCGTGTTCTGGTACATCGCACACCTCCACCACCACTACCACGGCCCCGAGTTCGAATGGCACGCGTGCGGACCGCTTCTATGGGCCCATCGCCTCTAGGGCTCCTTCGAGCGGATCCTGGGATCGGTTGGTGCTCACCGAGGATCTCCGGAGTGGCCTGAACGTCGCGTTGAAACGAGAGCCGGTTCTTGTCGGTGCAGGTCGATCGCGCGGCGCGCAGTGTCATGGTCTGGTTCGAGGTGCTGACCTTGCCCGAGCACGGACCGCCTCCGGCCGACACGCTGGTGGCCCTCACCGTTCGGGGGCTGACGCGTGTGGCGGCGTCGTTGCGGGGGGCGAGGAGGCCGCGGTCACGTGGCAGTCGGGGTGCGGTGGTGGGACGCCATGCACGCGGGCGATGTCCTCACCCATGGTCACGGCATCTTTCCCGGGGTGACGGGCGGGTCACTAACGCAAGGGACCTTCCTCAACCCACTTGTAAGCCGGCGGCCGGTACCCGCGAAAGGCGTCAAGAAGCCGGTCCAGCTCGTCCTCGACCAGGAGCATGTCGCGGTAGGCGGGCTTGAGGAACCCTTCCTCCACCATGTGGTCGACCATCTTCAACAGGTGCCCGAAGTAGCCGTCGACGTCGAGCAGCCCCAACGGCTTGGAGTGCAGACCCAACTGTGCCCACGTCCACACCTCGAACATCTCCTCCAACGTCCCCGCCCCACCCGGCAACGTCACAAACGCATCCGCCAACCGCGCCATCAACGCCTTGCGCTCATGCATGTCCGCCACCACATGCAACTCGCTCAAGCCCCGGTGCGCGACCTCCCAATCCACCAGACTCTGCGGGATCACCCCGATCACCGTCCCACCGGCCGCCAACGCCCCATCCGCCACCGCCCCCATCATGCCGACCCGCCCACCGCCATAGACCAGCTCGATCCCCCGCTCCGCCAACCCACGGCCCACCGCCGAAGCCACGTCCAAGTGCCTCTCCCGACCACTGGACGACCCGCAGAACACACACACCCTCATACACGCACAGTAGGACTCAGCCTCCCCTGTCGGGCTATGAACGCTCACCCGAACCAACTGATCGAGTGACCGCCGCTGTCAGGTGCTCCGACGCCACTCCAGGCACCGGTCTTCCACCGTCGGGACGTACGGGGAAGCACGAAAGCCATGAGGACGGGCCTGCTCGACGTAGGAGCGCAGTGCGGGAGATCCGGTGTGCAGCGCGTTGGCGATGTCGGTGAGCATGTCGGTCACGTTGTCCCATGACGGGGTGACCCGGCTGCCGTCGTCTCGACTCCAGTACTGGACGCAGCCGTGCCGCCGACCAGGTCGCAGGTCGACGAAGAGGTGGTCACCGGTGCCGAGCGCCGCGATCGGCACGAAGGTCGTCAGGAACACGCCGGAACACGTGCCCGTCTCGTCGACCGGGTCGGCGGTCCGTTCCGGAATGGGGCCCACGAGGCGTCGCCGCGCCTCCAACGCGTCCTTGGCCGAGCACGGTTCGAAGTACGGCGGCAGCAGTTGGGTGCGCCCGTCCGGCAGGCCGGAGCCGTCGCACAGCCGCCACCAGGTGACCAGGTCCACGGGCAGCGGGGTCGGAACATCTGCCGCGCGGCGGCGTCGAGGGTGACGTCGGTGTTCTTGCCGAAGACCCGGCTGCCGCGGCTCGGCGAGTCGGCGTGGTGGTCGTCCGCGACCGCCAGGGTGCCGACCTGGCGCAGGTCGTTGCCGTTGCCGGACAGGTCCTTGAGGGAGTCGTACCGCCAATAGGCGACCGTGCCCTCGATGACGACGTCCCGAACCGGACGCTGCGGGCGCACCGGCACCGGGGCGAACCCGGCGAACCGCCGCGCGAAGTCGATCGGCACGCTGAACCGGTCGACGTCACCGGTGCGCTCGATCTCCACACGCTCCAACGCGTTCGTCGACTTCTTGCCGAGCAGCCACGGCGAGAACGTGCGCACGTCGATGACGTCGCGCGCCAGGTCGAAGCGGTAGAGCCGGATCATCCCGCTGCCGCCGTAGTAGCGGTCCTGGTAGTTCGTGATGTGCACGTGCACGTCGTTGCACGCCGCGTTGCGCATGACGGCGCGGCCGGGCGGCCAGAAGTGGCCGTTGAATCGTGAGGAAGACCTGGTCGTTGTCCTTGATCAGCTCGTCCCACAGGCGGCGGCCGTAGCCCGAGAACGCGGCCTGCCCGGCGTCGTCCGCGTGGACCAGTTCGTGCGTGGTGAGGACGACCGGCAGCGTCGGGTGCTTCGCGAGCACGTCGCGCGCCCAGTCGAAGCCCTTCGCCGACATCCGCCAGTCCAGTGCGAGCACCAGCCACTCCCGGCCGGCTGCCTTGAACACGTGGAAGCTGTTGTAGCCGTCCGCGCTCGCACCCCGGAACGTCGGCGACTGGCGGAAGCGGTGCGGGCCGAACTCGTCCAGGTACGGCGTGCGGCCCCGCTGGTCGTCGGTGCGCGGGTCGAGGTCGTGGTTGCCCGCGAGCACGCTGTAACCGACCCGCCGCCGGTCCAACACCCGAAACGACCGGCCGATGTCCTCGATTTCGCTTTTCAGGCCGTTCTCGGTGAGGTCGCCGAGGTGCGAGATGAACACGATGTTGTCGGACGCCGCGTGGTCGAGCAGGTAGCGCAGCGACGCGTCGAGCGGCGCGGAGTCGCCCCGGTCCCGGTCGAACAGGTACTGGGTGTCCGGGATCACCGCGATGGTGAACCGGCCGAGGTCCGGGTCCGGCCGGCCGCCGCGCTCGACGCGGGGCTCGGCGAGGGCCGGCACGGACACCAGGCCAGCCGCGGCCGCACCCCCGGTACCCAGCAGAAACGTGCGACGGGTCGCCATGGCGTGGGATGTTGGGCACGCTCATGTAACGAGCGGCGAACCGCACGTTAAGCGCGCCCACCGGGCACACGTCCGATGTGGACGACCATCGAGACATCCCATCACTCCGTCGGTCGTGGAACGCATCTGATTCAAGGGCCGGCCGCTAGATGTCCGGTATCCGCCATATAACCGAAAAATCCGCCGACCCACTGGACACCTCGGCGGCGCGCGCCCAAAAATCCATCCCATGTCCGACGGACAAGGGAGTTCGCGTCATGGACACCTCCTTCGAGCGCAGGAGATTCCTCACCTTGGCGGCGGTCACCGCCGGTGCCGCCCTGCCCGGGGTCCTGCCGCCCGGCCGGGCCGGCGCGGCCCCACCGCCGCAGGTGACCCTGCCGGAGCGCGGCATCTTCGACACCACCCCGGCGTCGTCGTGGACCGACGGGTTCCTCACCGGCAACGGCGAGTACGGCGCGGTGCTGCACGGCGCGCCGGCCCTGGAGAAGGTGATCTTCAACCACCACCGCTTCGTGCTGCCGAACGGCACCCGCAACACCACCCCTCCGGTGCTCTCCGGACGACTGGAAGCGGCGCGGGACAAGGCACTCGCGGGTGACTACGCCGGGGCCAACCGCGACTTCGCGGCCGGCTGGACGTTGCGCTGGACCCAGCCCTACCACCCGGGCTACGAACTGCGGATCGCCACGCCCACCACGACGGCGAACGACTACGCGCGCATCACCGACTTCCGCACCGGCGAGGTCACCTCGACCTGGACCGACACCCACGGCACGTGGACCCGGCGGGCCTTCGCCTCCCGGGCGGACCGGGTGGTCGTGCACGAACTGCTGCCGGCGCCCGGCCGGACCATCGACACCACCCTCAGCGTGGAGCCCGCGTTGGACGGGGTGCCCGGCAGCATGGGCTACACGATCCTGACCAGCGTCGACGGCGGCTCGGGTTACCTCAACCTGCGCGGCACCTACCCGGCGGGACAGGGCGCCTTCGGCTACGAAGGTGTCACCCGGGTCGTCCACACCGTCGGCGCGGTCCGCGCCGACGGCGCCACGATCGTCGTCACCGGGGCCACCCGACTGCTGCTGCTGACCAAGCTCGACCGCTACGAGTCGTCGACCGCGTGGAACTCCCGACCGCTGCACGCCGCCCTGGCCGGGCTCGGCACCGACTACGCCGCCCTGCTCGCCCGGCACACCGCGCTGCACACCGCCGTCTACGACCGCTCCCGCCTGGACCTCGGCGTCCCCGCCGCCGACCGCGCGCTGTCCACCGCCGAGCTGATCAGCCGGCAGAACGGGCGGCGGGACGTCATCGACCTCGCCCTGCTGGAACGGCTCTACGACTCGGGGCGGTACCTGTTCCTCAGCTCCAGCGGCGTCCTGCCGCCGCGGCTGACCGGCATCTGGACGGGCAGTTGGAACGCCGCCTGGGCGGGCGACTTCACCACCGACGCCAACGTCAACCTCCAGGTCGCGGGCGGCAACATCCTGGACATGCCCGAGGCCATGCGCGGCTACTTCACCCTCGTGCTGGGGCAGCTGGACCACTGGCGCACGAACGCGCGGAACCTCTACGGCGCGCGTGGCTTCCTCGCCCCGTCCCGCACGGACGGCGAGTACGGGCACATGCTGCACTTCAACGGCAGCGACTTCCCCGGCCACACCTGGACCGGCGGCGCGGACTGGCTGCTGTACCCGTTGATCGAGCACTACGAAGTCACCGGTGACCACGCGTTCCTCCGGGACCGGTTGGGGCCCGCGCTGATGGAACTCGCGCTGTTCTACGAAGACTTCCTGACCCGCAGGGACAGCACCGGCAAAGCGGTCTTCGTGCCGTCGTTCTCGATGGAGAACAGCCCCGGCAACACCGGCGTCGCCCTGTCGGTCAACGCCACCGGCGACATCATGGCGGGCAAGCACGCGTTGCGGGCCGCGATCGCCGCGGCCGAGGCCCTCGGCGTCGAGCAGGGCGCGGGCCAGGGCGTCCAGCGGTGGACAGCGCTGCTGGCCGCGATGCCCGACTACCGGGTCAACGGCGACCGGGCGCTGGCCGAGTGGTCCTGGCCGACGCTGACCGACCGGTACGACCACCGGCACGTCCAGCACCTGTACGGCGCGTGGCCGCTGCACGAGATCAACCCGGAGGAACGGCCGGACCTCGTCCTGCCGGCGTTGCGGGCGCTGGACGTGCGCGGCGACCAGAACGTCTCGGCCCACGGCAGCCTGCACCGGGCGTTGGCGGGCGCGCGGCTCAAGGACGGCGACCTCGTCTACAGCAACCTCCGCAAGATCCTGGGCCGGGACATGCTCTTCCGCAGCCTCATGACCTCGCACAACCCGGACCGGCACATCTACAACGCCGACGCGGCCAACGCGATCCCCGGTGTGCTCGCCGAGGCGCTGCTCTACAGCCGGCCCGGGGTGCTGGAGATCCTCCCGGCCGTGCCCGAGCAACTGGCCAAGGGCACGATCACCGGCGTGCGCGCCCGTGGCCGCATCCAGGTGCACAGCCTCACCTGGGACCTCGCGGCGCGGCGTGCGACGCTGTCGCTGACTTCGGCCGTCGACCAGCAGGTCACGCTGATCAGCCGGCGCGGGATGACGTCGGTGACCACCCCCGCCACCGTCGCGCCGTCCCCGCTGGGCGCCCACGCCAGGCAGGTCGCGCTGGTCGCGGGCCACCGGACCGACATCACCGTGGCCCTGATGACCGGGTGGTACCGGTTCGTCGGCAGGCACAGCGGCAAGGTCCTCGACGTCGCCGGCGGCAGCGGTGCCGACGGCGCCAAGATCGTCCAGTGGGCCTGGTCGGGCAGCGCCAACCAGCAGTGGCGGATCGCGCCCAACCCCGACGGCACCGTCCGCCTGGTCGCGCGGCACAGCGGCCTGGTGTTGGACAGCCCCGGTGGATCCGGCCAAGGCGCCCAACTCGACCAGTGGCGCGACACCCGCTCCGACAACCAGTCGTGGCGGCTCGTCGACGCCGGCTCCGGCTACGTCCGCATCGTGAACGCACGCCACGGCCTGTGCGTCGACGTGGAGGGGGCGTCGACGGCCGACGGCGCCCGGGTCGTCCAGTGGCCGGTCGGCGGTGGCGCGAACCAGCACTGGCAGGCCGTCCCCCTGTGACACGATCGTCCACAGTGGACTCTCGCGGCCTGATCACCCCGCACCTTGGGCACCGCACAAGGACGTGCGGCCGGCAGGTTTCTCGGCCTGCTGGATCCGCGCGCGGACCTGGTCAGCACCCGCCGGTTGGCCAACGCTCGGTCCGGCTGACCCTCGTCGGTGAGCAACTGCGCGCCGACCTGCTGCCCGCGTTCCGCACCCTGCGCGAGGGCATGGCGCGGGCGCGGCCGGCGGCCGAGGGCAAGACCGGTGTGCTGCGGGTGGGGATGCTGCCGGGCAACGCCCACGACCTGCGACCGTTCTGAGAGGCCTTCCGCGTCCGGCCTGCGCTGGGCCCTGGCGTGGCGCGCGGACGCGGAGACCGCGACGGTCCGCGGACTGGCCGACGTGGTCCGCGATCTCGACCCCATGCGCCCGCCCTGACCGCATTTCCGCGGCGCGGGCGGCCGTTCGTCGGCACCACCGGACCGCGACCACCCCAACGGCGCAACGGGATCACCCACCGCGGTGGGGTGCGGTCAAGGTAACGTCGCGGCGTTCCGGATGAAACACCTCCGACATCGATCGGCGCTGTACTTCATCCGTCTGATCGCATCCCGCCGAAGCGGTGCGGACTCTTCGAGACCCCTTGTCCGACGCGGAATCCGCGCTGTCCGAAGGGATCGAACGGTGGTCGAGCGCGACGAGTTGGACGGCACGCACCTCCCTGTGGTGGTCGTGGGCGGGGGTCAGGCCGGGTTGTCGATGAGCCACCGGTTGGGTGCGCGCGGCGTCGAGCACGTGGTGCTGGAGAAGGACAGGGCGGGTGGCGAGTGGAGTTCGCGGCGGTGGGACTCGTTCTGCCTTGTCACCCCGAATTGGCAGTGCAAGCTGCCGGGGTTCCCTTACTCCGGCGACGATCCGGACGGGTTCATGGGGCGCGACGAGGTCGTGGCCTACCTCCGCGACTACCGGAGCTCGTTCGGACCACCACTGCTCGAAGGAGTCGCCGCCACCCGGCTTCGCCGCACCGGCAAAGGATTCCAGCTCACCACGACCAGCGGCGCCCTGACCGCCGACCACGTCGTCGTGGCCACCGGGCCGTACCAGGTGCCGCGGATCCCTCGCCTGGCCGAACGGCTGCCCGAAGACATCGCCCAAGTGCACTCCTCGGCCTACCGCAATCCCGAACAGCTCCCCGACGGGGAAATCCTGGTCGTCGGCAGCGGGCAGTCCGGGGCCCAGATCGCCGAAGACCTGCACCTGGCCGGTCGCCGGGTGCACCTCGCGGTCGGCACGGCACCGCGGGTCGCCCGCTTCTACCGGGGAAGGGACGTCGTCGCGTGGTTGGACGAGATGGGCTACTACCGGCGCGGGATCGACGAATTCGACGACTCGGACGCGGTGCGGTTCCGGGTCAACCACTACGTCACCGGGCGCGACGGCGGGCGCGACATCGACCTGCGGGCGTTCGCGCGGGACGGGATGCGGTTGCACGGCAGGCTCATCGGCGTCGAACGGGGTGTGCTGCGGTTCGCGAACGACCTCAAGACCAACCTCGACCACGCCGACGCGGTGTCCGAGGGCATCAAGGACTCCATCGACGCCCACATAGAGCGACAAAAGATCGAAGCTCCGCAAGAAAAGCGTTACACACCAGTGTGGTTACCGCCCGACGAACCCGGAGACGTCAAAGCGGCAACGCTTTCCGCCGTCGTGTGGGCCACCGGGTTCGGCACCGACCACCGGTGGATCGAGGTGCCGGTCTTCGACGGACGGGGCTACCCGACGCACGTGCGCGGCGTGACCAGCTGCCCCGGCCTGTACTTCCTCGGCCTGCCCTGGCAGCACACCTGGGGCTCGGGCCGGTTCTGCGGTGTCGGCGACGACGCCGAGCACCTGGCCCGCGAGATCACCCGACCGCGGGCGGCGGCCGAGGTCCGCTGGATCGCGGGCACCCGCACCGACACCTGGCCCCGTGACGACGACTGGACCGCGCCGCGCACCGTGGCCTGACCGGAGGTGACCATGGTCTTCGACGCGCACCGGCACCTCGGCGTGCTGCCCGCCCACCCGTTCTACGGCGGCCCGCCCGTGCGCCCCGACCGCAACGCCCGCGCCACCATCGCCGACCTGATCGCCGACCTCGACGCCGAGGGCACCGAACGCGCCCTGGTGATCCCGAACTACGGCGTGCCCGACCCCGCGATCGCGTTCTCCTTCAACGAGTTGTGCGTGGAGGCGGCGAACGTCGACGACCGGGTCCGGGCCGGGCTGTGGGTGTCGCCGCTGAGCCGCGACAACGACCGCACCGAAAAAGCGTTGCGGCTGGCGGGCGAGCCGGGGGTGCGGGCGCTGAAGTTGAGCTTCCTGCTCGGCGGCAGTCCCACCGACCCGGCGTGCCGCCCCGGCCTCGACCGGATCTTCGCGGCGGCGGCCGAGCACGACCTCGTGGTGCACGTGCACACCTCGCCCGGCGCCGCGTCCGACGTCGACGAGGTCGGTCACCTCGTCGACTGGTACGCCGACCGGGTCGCGGTGCACCTGGTGCACTTCGGCGGCGGTGCGAGCGGGCACATCAAGCTGGCCGGCTCGCGCTTCTTCGACTGGATCGACCGGGGCAAGCGCGTCTACACCGACCTGTCGTGGGCGATCGGCTTCGCGCCGCGCTGGCTCGCCGACGAGATCGACAAGCGCGGCACCGGGCACGACCGCGTCCTGTTCGCCAGCGACGAGCCGTGGGGCGACCACCCCGGCGAGTGCGCCCGCCTGCGCGCGGCGGTCGGGGACGGCGAACTCGCCGACCTCGTCTTCCGCGGCACGTTCGAAGAACTCTACGGCTGACAAGAGGAGTCGAGATGGCCGACCTGACCGAACTGGAGAAGCAGAGCCTCGACGAGATCCCGCACCCTTCGCTGCCCGAGGGCTCCTCCCTCTACGGCGGCACCAAGGTGTTCCCCGACTACCAGGCCGAGGACGGGGAAACGTACTTCACCCTCGTCCACGGCATCGCGCACGAGTCGTCGGTGAGCTTCGTGGCGATCCTCCAGGCGACCCGCGCGCTGCGGAAGGGCTTCGAGTCGGCGATCTACTTCTACGGCCCCGGTTCGCTGAACTGCCTGGCCACCCGCGGCTTCCCGACCACCGGCAACGCCGCGTTCCCCGGTGAGCTGAACATCAACGACCAGCTCAAGACGTTCATCGCCGAGGGCGGCAAGGTGTACTGCTGCCGGTTCGGCCTGTCGCTGCACGGCGCGCGGGAGGAAGACCTCATCGAGGGCGTCATCCCCACGCACCCGCTGGACGTGCAGGACGCGTTGATCCACTACGCGCGCAAGGGCGCGGTCATCAACTCCACCTACATGTTCTAGGGGGTCGTCGTGCGCGTTGGCACTGGGAAGTACACGGCGAGGGTCGGCATCGCCGTGGACGGCGTGCGGGTCGACGCACCCGTTCACCGGCCGCAGGGCGCGGGGCCCAGCGACGACGGGCACGTCCTGGTCGACGGTGCCAACGCGGCACTCCCCCGCAACCCCCACAGCCCCTACGAGGTCCGGGACGGCAAGATCTGGCACGGCGCGGTGGACACCGGGTTGTCGCTGACGGTCGTGCGCCGGCCCAAGTTCTACGACCTGGTGACCGCCGACGGCATACCTTACGAGCAGATCGCCCGGTTGCACGGCAAGGACGTGCTCGCCACGACCGTCGTGCAGACCTGCATCCGGTACGGCGAGGACCAGCGGTGCCGGTTCTGCACGATCGAGGAGTCGCTGCGGTCCGGCGCGACGGTCGCGGCCAAGACGCCGGCGCAGTTGGCCGAGGTCGCGGCGGCGGCGGTCCGGCTCGACGGCGTCCGGCAGATGGTGATGACGACCGGGACCACCGCCGGTCCCGATCGCGGTGCCCGCAACCTGGTGCGCGCTGTTCGGGCAGTGCTGGAAACCGTGCCGGGGCTGCCGATCCAGGTGCAGATAGAACCGCCGGCCGACCTGGGCGTGCTCACCGAGCTGAGGGATGCGGGCGCGACGGCGATCGGCATCCACGTCGAGTCGTTGGACGACGAGGTCCGCCGCCGGTGGATGCCCGGCAAGTCGACCGTGCCGCTTTCCGAGTACTGGGCGGCGTGGGACGAGGCGGTGCGGGTGTTCGGGTGGAACAAGGTGTCCACCTACCTGCTGATCGGTCTGGGCGAGGAGGCCGATTCGATCGTGGCGGGCGCGGCGGCGTTGATCGAGCGCGGGGTGTACCCGTTCGCGGTGCCGTTCCGGCCGATGGCGGGCACGTTGGCGCGGCGGGACGGCGTGACGGGGCCGTCGGTGGAGTTGGTCGCCTCGGTGACGTCCCGGATCGCCGAATTGCTGCGCGCGGCGGGGATGACCGGTGCCGGGCAGGAGGCCGGGTGCGCGGCGTGTGGCGCGTGCGGTGTGTTGCAGGCGGCGGGCGGATGATCGCCTTCGACGGACCGTCCCGGGCCGCCTCCGAGGTCGTGGCGCTGCTGGGCGAACGGCCGGTGCGGCCGGGGTTCCGGATCGAACAGGCGGACGACCTCACGGCCTACCGGGACCTGCGCCGGCTCGTGTTCGTCGAGGAGCAGGAACTGTTCGCCGGAACCGACCTGGACGAACACGACGACGATCCGCGCACGGTCGTGCTGGTGGCGCGCGACGACGACGGCCGCGTGCTGGGCGGGGTGCGGCTGCATCCCGCCCGGGTCGACGAGCCGGACATCGGCTGGTGGCAGGGCGGGCGGCTGGTCGTGGACCCGGCCAGTCGCGGCACGAGCGGGGTGGGGCCGGCCCTGGTGCGGGCGGCGTGTGCCCGTGCCGAGGCCGCCGGGGCGTTGCGGTTCGACGCGACCGTGCAGGCGCGCAACGAGGCCCTGTTCACCCGGCTGGGGTGGGCGCGGGTGCGGGACGTCGTCGTAGCCGGGCGTCCGCACGTGTTGATGCGGTGGCCGATCGGGCGCATCGCCGCGCTGGTCGCCGCCACCAAACGCGACCTTGGGCGCCTGCTGCACGGACTGGCCCCCGGTGGCGCGGGCTTCGTCGGGGACGACGGCGCTCCCGTGCCCGGCAGCGATCTCGTGGCGGCGTGCGACGCGATCGTGCCGTCGATGGTGGAGCGCTCACCGGAGTGGGCGGGGTGGTGCTCGGTCCTGGTCAACCTGAACGACCTGGCCGCGATGGGCGCCGAACCGGTCGGGCTGCTGGACGCGATAGGCGCGCGGGACGTGTCCTTCGCGTCCAGAGTCCTCAGTGGACTCCGCATGGCGTGCACTGCCTATGACGTGCCGGTTCTCGGTGGGCACACGCAGTTCGGCGTGCCCGCCGCGCTGTCGGTCACGGCGCTGGGGCGGACGGCACACCCGGTGCCGGCCGGTGGCGGGAAGCCTGGGCATCACATAAGGCTCACCGCCGACCTGGGCGGTGGGTGGCGGGCTGGTCACCAAGGCCGCCAATGGGATTCCACGTCCACCCGCCGCACGCCCGAACTGCGCGCGATGCTCGGCTCGGTGGCCGCCGCACGCCCCAAGGCCGCCAAGGACGTGTCCATGGCCGGTGTCGTCGGCACGCTCGGGATGCTCGCCGAGGCCAGTGGCTGCGCCGCCGTGCTCGACGTGGCGGCGGTGCCGAGGCCGCGTACGGCGACGGTGGGTGACTGGCTCACCTGCTTCCCCGGCTTCGCCATGCTCACCGCCGACGACCCCGGTGCCCCGGCTCCGCCCGCCGGCCCGGCCGAGAGCGCGCTGTGCGGTGCACTGGTCGGCGGGCGCGGTGTCGCGCTGCGCTGGCCGGACGGAGACGTCACCGACGCTGTCACGGACGCCGTGACGGGAATGGGGCTCGCATGAGCGTCCTGCGCGTGGCCGCCGTGGCGGCTCCGTTCGACCGCGACCTGGAGGCCGACTTCGGCCGGATTGCCGAGTTGGTCGAGGACGCGAAGGCGGCCGGGGTGGGTCTGCTCGCGTTGCCCGAGGCGTGCCTGGGCGGCTACTTGTCCACTTTGGACGGCGGCGCGGACAGTCCGCCCGCGTTCGCGTTGGACGGCCCGGAGATCGGAAGGTTGGCGGCGCTGGCCGGCGACCTGGTCGTCACCGCCGGGTACTGCGAACTGGCGGACGGCGTGCGCTACAACAGCGTCGTCTGCGTGAGCGGTGACGGTGTGCTGGGCAACCACCGCAAGGTGCACCAGCCGTTGCGGGAGAACGCCAGCTACGGCGCGGGTGACCGGTTCGCCGCGTTCGACACGCCGGTCGGCCGGGTCGGCATGATGATCTGCTACGACAAGGCATTCCCCGAGTCGGCCCGCGCTCTGGCGCTGGACGGCGCGGAGATCGTGGTGTGCGCGTCGGCGTGGCCGGCCAGTCGCACGAACCCCGCGGCCGACCTGGCGCAGGACCGGTGGACCCGCCGGTTCGACCTGTTCGACCGGGCGCGGGCGTTGGAGAACCAGGTCGTGTGGGTGTCGGCGAACCAGTCCGGCGAGTTCGGCGCGCTGCGGTTCGTGGCCAGCGCCAAGGTGGTCGACCCCGGCGGTGACGTGCTGGCGACCACCGGGGTGGCGGCGGGCGTGGCGGTGGCGGAGATCGACGTGCCGGCGGCGCTGGCGGCGGCCCGGCGGTCGATGGGGCACCTGCGGGACCGCCGACCGGAGGCCTACCAGCCGCTGGACGACGGCCTGGCCCGGGCATGATGCACGCGTGAGCACCCTTCGCATCGGGGCCGCGGCGGCGGCGTTCGGCCGCGACCTCGACTTCGACCTGCGCCGCATCGGCACGCTGATCGACCACGCCCGGCAGTCCGGCGTGGGCCTGCTGGTGCTGCCCGACGCCGCGCTCGGCGGCTACCTGGCCGACCTGCGGCACCCGGACCCCGACGCGTTGCCGCCCGCGTTGGAGCCGGACGGTCCGCTGATCCGGGAGGTGGCGCGGATGGCGGCGGAGATGGTGGTGTGCGTGGGGTACTGCGAAGCCGACGGCGACGACCGGTACAACAGCGCGGTGTGCCTCAACGGCGATGGCGTGCTCGGCAAGCACCGGAAGGTGCACCAGCCCGCGGGCGAGTCGGTGGCGTATCGGGCGGGCGAGGAGTTCACCGCGTTCGACACGCCCGTCGGCCGGCTCGGGATGCTCATCGACTACGACAAGACGTTCCCGGAGGCGGCCCGGTCGTTGGCGCTGGACGGGGCGGAGATCCTGGCGTGCCTGTCCGCGTGGCCCACCAGCATCACCAACCGCGCGCCGCGAATGGCGCAGGACCGGCAGTCCCGGCTGTTCGACCTGTACGACTGCGCGCGGGCGGCGGAGAACCAGGTCGTGCTGGCGTCGTCCAACCAGACCGGGGCGTTGGGCGGGATGAAGTTCCTGGGGCAGGCCAAGGTGGTCGGCCCGGGCGGGGAGGTGCTGGCGCGCACGTGGTCCAAGGCGGGGATCGCGGTGGCGGAGGTCGATCCGGCGGCCGAGATCGCCAAGGCGCGCCGGGTGCTGAGCCACCTGGCCGAGCGGAAACCGGCGGCGTACGCGTGAAGGTGGCGCTGCTGACGTACTCGTCCAAGCCGCGCGGCGGGGTGGTGCACACGTTGGCGTTGGCGGAGGCGTTGGCTTTCGCGGGCGCGGACGTGACGGTGTGGACCTTGGGGCGGGGCGGGGACACCGGGTTCTTCCGGCCGGTGGACCCGCGGGTGGCGGTGCGGGTGGTGCCGTTCCCGGAGGTGGAGGGCGAGGAGGTCGGGGCGCGGATCCTGCGGTCGATCGCGGTGATGCGGGAGGCGTTCGACCCGTCCGGGTTCGACGTCGTGCACGCGCAGGACTGCATCAGCGCCAACGCGGTGGACGTGTGCGTGCGCACGGTGCACCACATCGACCACTTCACCACGCCGGAGCTGGCGGCCTGCCACGAGCGGGCGATCACGACGCCGGTCGCGCATGTGTGCGTGTCCCGGGCGGTGGCCGGGGAGTTGGCGGACGGGTGGGGCATCGCGGCCGAGGTGATCCCCAACGGGGTGGACGCGGCGCGGTTCGCCCGCGCGCGGCGGCAGGGCTGGGAGCACTTGGGGCGGTACGTGCTCGCGGTGGGCGGGATCGAGCCGCGCAAGGGGTCGATCGACTTGCTGGAGGCGTGCGCTTTGTTGCGGGCCCGGCACCCCGATGTGCGGTTGGTGGTGGCGGGCGGGGAGACGTTGTTCGACTACCGCGACTACCGGGCGCGGTGGGAGGAGCGGGCGAGGGAGCTGGGGGTGGAGCCGGTCGTGCTCGGGCCGGTGGACCACGACGCGCTGCCGTCGTTGGTGGCGTCGGCGGCGGTGTTCGCGTTCCCTTCGACGAAGGAGGGGTTCGGTCTGGCGGCGATGGAGGCGCTGGCCGCCGGTGTGCCGTTGGTGGTGCGGGACCTGCCGGTGCTGCGGGAAGTGTTCGACGGCGCGGCGCGCTTCGCGGTCACACCGGCGGAGTTCGCGGCGGCTCTGGGCGACGCGTTGGCCGACAACGGGTCGTTTCTCGAAGCCGGCAGGGCACTGGCGAACCGCCACACGTGGGCCGAGGCGGCCCGACGCCACCTCGCGTTCTACCGGTCGTTGTTCGACCGGGGTGTTCTCCAGCGCTGACGGCCGACCAGGCCGCCGAACCTGGTGACAGCCGGAAGAGTGTCGACAACCGGATCGACTGACATCCATGGAGTGGTTCCAGATCAACTGGCAGGGGTCCTAGGCGCTTTCGCGTCGGCGAACGCTCGTGCTTGAGGTGGGGTCAGGTTGGTGCCGCGGGTGAAGTGTTCGGGGAAGTCCGGACCCAGGGCGGCGCGGGCTTTGGCGGTGATGCGGTCTACGTCGCCCCGCTCGGCCTCGGGCAGGGGTGCGCAACGGGAGCGGCGGGCGGTGTCGGCCGCGCCCAGCAGGACAGCGGCGGTGGCAGGGTGGCCGGCCAGGGCGTGCGCGCCGGCCAGGCCTTCCAGGGCCAGCGCCAGGGCGCGGGGGTCGGCGGTCCGCTCGGCTGCCGCGTAGCCCTGGCGCTGGAGGTCCAGCGCGGTCGCGGGGTCGCCGCGCAGTTCGGCGATGAAGCCCAGTTCGGCCAGCACGAGGGCGTTCGCGCCGTCGAGGCCGACCTGGTGGTGCCAGCGCAGGACGGCGCGCAGGTGGGTTTCGGCGGTGTCCAGCTCGCCCGCGCGGCGCGCGCCCAGGCCCAGGCCCAGCACGGCGTTGACCTCGCCCGCCCGGTGGCCGTGCGCGGCGGCCAGGTCGCGGGCCTGTTCGTGCAGGATGCGGGCGGTGGCGTGGTCGTGGCGCAGCAGCGCGATGCGGGCCAGGCCCGCGGTCAGGTCGGCGACCTGGGTCCACAGGCCGAGCCTGCGCGCCAGGACCACGCCCTCGCCCAGGCGCGCGCCCGCCTCGTCGTAGTCGCCCAACACCTCGGCGCGCATCGCGAGCGGCATCACCGTGCGCAGCCTGCCCCACTGGTCGCCCAGCTCGGTGAACAGCTCGGCGCTGCGCCCACCGTCCTCGGCGACGCAGTCGAGGTCGCCGCGCAACAGGTGGACGGTGGCGCGGTCGGCCAGCGCCGCGGCCTCGCCCCACCGGTCACCCTCGGCGCGGAAGTCGTGCAGAGCCGCCTCGACGAGCCGTTCACCGGCGGCGAGGTCGCCGATGCAGCACAGGGCGTGCCCCAGGAACCAACGGGACCGGGTGTCGGGCTCGCGGGCGAGGGCGTCGGCGATGCGGCGCGCGCGGTCGGCGCCGTCGCCGGTGAGCACGGCGATGCCGGTGCGCCACGCCTGCGCGGACGGCGACGCCACGGGCGCCAGGGTGCGCAACGCCTCGCCGAGCCGTCCGCGCAGCACCCAGTGCCAGACCAAGGCGTCGGCGAGGCGGGCGGCGTGCGCGGGGTCGGCGTGGGCCAGCGCGGCGTGCATGTTCGCGGCCTCGGTGTCGAGCAGGTCCAGCCAGCGGCCCTGTTCGGGGCCGCGCAGGCGGGCGCGTTCGGCGTAGGCGGTGTAGTGCTCGACGTGCCGGCGACGGGCCTCGTCCAGCTCGCCGGCCTCCGCCAGGCGCTCGACGCCGTAGGCCGCGACGGACTCCAGCAGCCGGTAGCGCGGCCCGTCGCCGACCACGACCAGTGACCGGTCCACCAGGCGGATCAACGCCTCCAGCACGTCGTCCACCGCGCTGACGTGCTCGGCGGCCTCCACCGTGCAGCCGTCGGCGTGGACGGCGAGCCGGCTCAGCACCCGGCGCTCGGTGTCGGTGAGCAGCTCCCAGCTCCAGTCCACCACCGCGCGCAGGGTGCGGTGGCGGGCGGAGGCGTCCCGGTAGCCGTCGCGCAGCAGGCGGAACCGGTCGTCGAGGCGGTCCAGCACGCCGCGCACGCCCAGCGCCCGCACCTTGGTGGCGGCCAGTTCGAGGGCCAGCGGCAGGCCGTCGAGGCGGCGGCACAGGGCGGTGACCGCGTCGTCGTCCAGCGGCACGCCGGGCGCGACGGCGGCGGCCCGTTCGGTGAACAGGCGCACGGCGTCCGCCTCGGGCAGCGGCGGTACGGGCGCCAGCACCTCGCCGGCGATGGCGAGGGGTTCGCGGCTGGTGGCCAGGACGCGCAGGCCCGGTGCGGCGTCCAGCAGGTCGCGGACGAGGGCGGCGACCTCGGCCATGACGTGCTCGCAGTTGTCGAGGACGAGGAGGAGGCGGCGGTCACGCAGGGCGTGGCCGATCCGGTCGACGAGGAGGACGGGATCGAGGCCCCAGGTGCCGTCGTCGCGGACGTCGAGCGCGGCGGCGACCACGTCCAGCGGGGTGCGGGGGCCGGTGAGGTCGGCGAGGCGGACGCCGTCCGGGAACCGGGCGCGGCGGCCGACCTCCAGCGCGAGGCGGGTCTTGCCTACGCCGCCGGGGCCGACGAGGGTGACCAGCCGGTCGGTCGCGAGCCGGTCACCGACGTCGGCCACGAGGTCGGCCCGGCCCACCAGCGGGGTCGCCGGAACCGGCAGAGCGCTCACGACCACCGGGCCGGACACCGCAACGGGGCTGGTCGGGCCTGTGCCGACGGTCGGGCCGGTCGGGCCGCCGGCGGTGGTCAGGCCGGTAGCGGGTGCCGGGCCGGTAGCGGCGGTCGGGTGGGCGGGCGGCGCAGGCGGGCCGGCTGGGGCAGGCACGGCTGGGCCGGGTACGGCCGAGGCGGGCGCGGGTGGCGCGGGCGTGGGCGCGGGCGTGGGCGCGGCCGGGGCGGGCGTGGGTGGGGCGGCTTCGGCGGCGTCCTGGGTGAGGATCGCCCGGTACAGGGCGGTCAGGTCGGGGCCGGGGTCGACGCCCAGGTCGTCGGCGAGGCGGCGGCGCAGCTCCTCGTAACCGGCCAGGGCCTCGGCCTGCCGGCCCGACCGGTGGAGGGCGCGCAGGTGAACCGCGCGCAGCCGTTCCCGCAGCGGGTGCCGGGCGACCAACTCCCCCAGCTCCGCGGGCAGGGCGGCGTGGTCGCCCAGCGCCAAGCGGGTCTCGGCGTGGTCCTCCAGCGCGGTCAGGCGGGCCTCGTCGAGGCGGGCGACGACCGGCCGGGCGAACTCGTCGTCGGCGAAGTCGGCGAACGCCGGTCCCCGCCACAGCGCGAGCGCGTCGGCCAGCAGCTCGGCGCGCCGCGGCAGGTCGTCGGCGCGGCGGGCCCGCCCGGTCAGGGCGGTGAACCGGTCGGCGTCCAGGTCGGCGTGCACCACATAGCCGGGGGCGAGGGGCCGCACCAGCTCCCGGCCGCCGGGTTCGGCGTCCTCCAGCGCCCGGCGCAGCTGCGCGACCTTGGCCTGCACCGCGCGCACCGGGTTGCCCGGCGGCCGGTCCGGCCACAGGGCGTCCACCAGCCGGTCCACCGACACCGGGCGGCCCGCGTCGGCCAGCAGCACGGCCAACACCAGCCGCACCTTCCGCTCCACGACGCGCACCGGCGTGCCGTCCGCCGCACGGATCTCCAGCGGACCCAGCACCCCGAAACGCATGCCGCCCACGCTAGTCCGAACAGAACCCGAGCCGGATCCGAACCGGCGGTCAGCAGTGTGGATCACGTCGCAAGCACAACAGGAGGAAACGACATGACCCGCACGAGCCGCGAAGTCCGCCTGGCCGCCCGCCCCGTCGGCGAGCCGGGCGCGGAGCACTTCGACCTGGTCCGCACCGAGGTGCCGGGACTGCGCGAGGGCCAGGTCCTGGTGCGCAACACGTGGATGTCCGTGGACCCCTACATGCGGGGCCGCATGGACGACACCCCGTCCTACATCCCGCCGTTCGAGCTGGGCGCGCCGTTGGAGGGCAGCGCGGTCGGCGAGGTCGTGGAGTCCACTTCGGACGTTCCGGTCGGCGCGGTGGTGACGCACTTCCTGGGCTGGCGCGAGCACGCCGTGCTGGACGCCGCCGCGGTGACCGTCGTGGACACCTCGACCGCTCCCCCGCAGGCCTACCTGGGCGCGCTGGGCACGCCGGGGCTCACCGCGTACGCGGCGCTGACCCGCGTGGCTCCGGTGCGGCCCGGTGACGTGGTGTTCGTCTCCGCGGCGGCCGGCGCGGTGGGCAGCGTCGCCGGTCAACTGGCCCGCAGACTGGGCGCGGCACACGTGATCGGCTCGGCCGGCGGCCCGGTGAAGACCAAGAAGCTGGCCGACTTCGGCTACGACGCCGCGATCGACTACCGCGAAGGCGACCTGCCCGGGCAGTTGGCGACCGCCGCGCCCGACGGCGTGGACGTCTACCTGGACGCGGTGGGCGGCGACCACCTGGAGGCCGCGATCGGCGCGGCCCGCACCGGGGCCCGCATCGCCCTGGTCGGCGCGATCGCCCAGTACAACCTGACCGAGCCGCCCGCCGGCCCGCGCAACCTCTACGAGGTGGCCAAGAAGGAGATCTCGTTGCGCGGCATGCTGGTCACCTCCCACTTCGACCTGTTCGGCGAGTACGTCGGGAAGGCGGCGGGGTGGCTGGCGGACGGGTCGCTGCGCACCGAGGAGACCGTGGTGGACGGCCTCGAACGCGCCCCCGAGGCGCTGCTGGGCGTGCTGCGCGGCGCGAACACCGGCAAGATGCTCGTGCGCCTGGCGGGCGACCGGTGAAGGCGCTGCTCGTCGTGGCCCACCCGCGCCGCGACTCGCTGACCGCGCACGTCGCCGACCGGGCACAGGCCCGGTTGGCGGCGGCCGGCGCCGAGGTGGACGTGCTGGACCTGCACGCCGAGGGCTTCGACCCGCGCATGACCGCGGAGGACGAGCCGGACTGGTCCGACCCGGGCAAGTCCTACTCCCCCGAGGTCCGCGCGCACATGGCCCGGGTCCTGGCCGCCGACCTGGTCGTGGTGGTCTTCCCGGTGTGGTGGTTCGGGCCGCCCGCGATCCTGAAGGGCTGGATCGACCGGGTGTTCAACCACGGCTTCGCCTACGGCCCGTCGCGGTTGGGCGGCAAGCGGATGCGGTGGATCGGGCTGGCCGGGGAACCGGAAAACGAGTTCGCGCGGCGCGGGATGTCCGGTCTGCTGGAACTCCAACTGCGGGACGGGGTGTCGCGCTACTGCGGCATCGAAGACGCCGAACTGACCGTCCTGCACGGCACGCTCACCCGCGGCGACCTCCGCCCCCTGCTCGCCGAAGCCGACGATCTGGTCTCCAACCTGGTTTCTTCCCGGTAATCGGTTCGAGAGGCGCAGCAACCTCTACGAATACCATCTGGTCCGGCTCCCAGCAGCGCAAGGACACCCGAAGGAGGTCCTGCTGACCCTGCAACGGGAAGGCTCGGAGAAGCGGCGTCGGGATGCGCTCAGGGGCGCCAAACCCGGCAGCCGGGTGGGCAAAGCCCGGCTACGACCGGAACGAGTACCCGTTCGCCGTCAGCGGGCAGGGCGGCGGGGACGGGAAGCCGACACCCACATGCCCCCAGAACAGATCCGCTCCGCGGTGACCGACCTCGCCACGCGACTGTCCACATAGGACAAAGATGAGCGCTTGACACGGAGACCGGGCGTGACATGAGATCACCTCGTGGACATCACGGAGATCGAGCACTGGAACGTCGTCGGCCGGAAACTCGCGGTCAGCGAAGGAGTCCACCGACCGTCCACGTTCTCGGCCCTGCTGGCCGCCACCCTGACCGACTGCCGGAACCTGGTCGTGGTGGACGCCGGCTGCGGCGCCGGCCTGGCGACCGTGGCGGCCCTGGCCGCGGGCGCTCGTCACGTCATCGCGCAGGACTACGACCCGGCGGCACTGGCCGACACCGCCCGCAACGTGACCGACGTACTCGGCCCGGAAGCCCGACGCCGACTGACGCTGTGGGAGGCGGACTGGACCATGCTGACCCCCATGAAGGCCGACCTGCTGGCGGTCAACCCGCCGCAACGCCCTTCGTCCCTGCTCCCCGACGTCCCCGAGGACCAACGCCACCTCCACTCCGGCGGCGGGCCGGACGGCCTGGACGGCATCCGCACCGTCCTGTCCCACGCCGGCGCACACCGAGTCCGCACCACCGCCAACGCGATCCTGAACCTGACCGAGGCGTCCACCCCCGGCTGGTCCGCACCGCGCAAGGTCGCCGGCGCCGATCTCCCCCTGGACCCGTCCTGGCGGAGCGTCGTGCCCGACCTGCGTGGGCGGGTGGACGTCTGGGAGTTCCACCGATCGGACACACACCCACAGTCCTGACGCCCCCTCGGGCACCACCTTCACCGCGGCACCCGCGCGACCGGTCAGATCAGCTCGACTTCTGCCCCCAGCACCGATCGCAGGTGTCGGGAGTCCTCCCCTGACGCCTTGTGCAGCCGCATCCGACGGGCACGCACCGCCGCCACCCGCAAGCGGAGCAAGCGGCCGGTTTCGGGGTCGAGAGTCGGGAAGTACAGCGCGCGCAGGTCGTCGCGGAACTGTTCGTAGCCGCCGATGCCCTCGTAGTCGTTGACCAGGTCGCCGCACCCGTAGAGCACGAGCTTGCCGCGGTAGACCTCGCACCGTCGCGGGTGGTGCGAGGAGTGGCCGTGGACGAGGTCCACGCCGTGCTCGATCAGGTGGTGGGCGAAGTCGACTTGGTCGTCCGGGATGTCGTAGCCCCAGTTCGACCCCCAGTGCACGGAGAACACCACGACGTCGCCCGGCCGCCGCTCGCGCCGCACGACCCCCGCGATGCGCTCGGCCGTGCCCGTGGACAGGTCGGGCAGGAACGCCACACCGGCCCTGCCGGGGCCTGCCGCCCACTCCCGCGGCACACCGCTGCACCCGCTGCCGAACGAGAACACCAGCACCCGGCCCCCGCCCGCCGCGACGACCGCGGACCGTTCGGCCTCCGCCACGTCACGCCCCGCGCCCGCCGTCCCGACCCCCGCCGCGTGCAGCGCGTCGAGGGTGTCGGCCAGGCCCCGGCGACCGAAGTCCAGCACGTGGTTGTTGGCCAGCACGCACACGTCCGGCCGGACCGCGGTCACGCAGCCGAGGTTCTCCGGGGTCATCCGGTAGTGCACGCCCTTGCCCTTGGCCACGTCGTCGCTGCGGGTGACGGCGGTCTCCAGGTTGAGCACGCGCACGTCCGGCGCGATGTCGTCGACCACCCGCAGCGCGTCGCCCCACGGCCAGGCGAAGTCGACCGGGCGGGGCACCGGGCCGTTGGCCTCCTCCGCCAGCCCGACGTAGCGGCGGGCGTCGCGGACGTAGCGCTCCCACAGCCGGGGGTCACCCGGGTGCGGCAGGATCTGGTCGACGCCCCGGCCGGTCATCACGTCGCCCGTGAGGAACAACGTCAGGTCCACACGTGCTCGGGTACCCGCCGACGGGAGCCTCACCGCGGGATTGCGACGAATCCTCAGGGTTCGCCCTGATGCGCACGCGGCGGTGGGTGGCACTATCGGGTGATGGGCCGGACGGCGTTGATCGTCGACGACAGCGCGGAGTTCCGCGCGGTCGCGCGGGTGCTGCTGGAGGCCGGCGGGTACCGGGTCTGCGCGGAGGCGGCCACCGGCGAGGACGCCGTGGCGCGCGCGGTGCGGGAACGGCCCGATGTCGTGCTGCTGGACGTGGGGTTGCCCGACCGGGACGGGTTCGACGTGTGCCGGGAGGTGCGGCGGCGGGTGCCCGACAGCGTGGTCGTGCTGTGCTCGGTGCGCGACGAGGAGTGCTACGGGGACGCGGTGGCCCGGTGCGGCGCGGCCGGGTTCGTGGCGAAGGCGGCGCTGACGGCGGAGGCGGTGACGGCCTACGTCGAGCGCAGGTAGGTCAGGACCGCCAGCACGCGGCGGTGGTGTTCCGCCTCGGTGGCCAGGCCGAGGCTCTGGAAGATGCTGCGGATGTGGGTCTCGACGGTCTTCGGGGTCAGGTGCAGGCGGTCGGCGATGGCCTGGTTGGACCAGCCTTCGGCCATCAGCGCCAGCACCTCGCGCTCGCGCGGGGTCAGGTCGGCCGACCCGTCGCGCCGGCGCGTGGCGAGCATGAGCGACACGACCTCCGGGTCCACCGCGCAGCCGCCGCCCGCCACGCGCTCGACCGCGGCGAGGAAGTCCTTGTCCGACACGCGGTTCTTGAGCAGGTAGCCGACGCCGGTCGCCTGCCCGCCGACGAGCGTGGCCAGGTGCGCGGCCTCCAGGTACTCCGAAAGCAGCAGGACCGCCACGCCGGGGTGCCGGGCGCGCAGCCAGACCGCGGTCTCCAGCCCTTCCAGCCGGCCCGCCGGCGGCATCCGGATGTCCACCACGGCCAGGTCGGGGTGCAGCGCGGACACCATGTCCCGCAAGGACTTCCCGTCCTCGGCCTGGCCCACGACGTGGTAGCCGGCACCGGTCAGGTACTGGGCGAGCAACTGCCGGAACAACGTCATGTCGTCGGCGAGCACCACTCGCTTGGTCATCGCTCCTCCAGGGGCAGCGCGGCGTGGACGACCGTGCCACCGGCCGGTCCGCCGCGGATCTCCAGCGTGCCGTCGAGCGCGCCCACCCGGTCCCGCAGCCCGACCAGGCCGGTGCCGCCCGCCGGGTCCGCGCCGCCGACACCGTCGTCGTGGACCGACACGTGCAGCGTTCCCGGCTCGCACCGCACGGCGACGCGGATGGTCTCGGCGCGGGCGTGCTTGAGCGCGTTGGTGACCGCTTCGGCGGCGACGAAGTACGCGGTCGCGGCGACCGGCGCGGGCAGGTCGGGCAGGTCCGCCGCCTCGACGTCGACCGGTCGCGGCGACCGCGCGGCCAGGGCGCCCAACGCGGGCACCAGGCCGGCCTCGGTGAGGACCGCCGGGTGGATGCCGTGGGCCAGCTCCCGCAACGCGGCCAGCGCCTCGTCCAGCCGGGCCGCGCACTGGTCGAGCCGGTCCGCGAGCACCGGGTCCCGCTCGGGCAGCTCGTCGAAGCGGTGCCGCGCCATGCGCAGCATCAGGGCGAGCACCACCAACTGCTGCTGGGCGCCGTCGTGCAGGTCCCGCTCGACCCGCCGCCGCTCGTCGTCGGCCGCGCTGACCAGCCGCGCCCGGGACGCGCGCACCTCGGCGAGCCGTTCGCGGGCCTCGACGGCGAGCCGTTCGTTGTCCAGCACCAGCGCGGCGAGCGCGGCCACCGCCTCGGCGGTGCGGACGTCCTCCCACGGCACCTCCGTGCGCGACAACGCGCCCAGCGGACGCCCTTCGCGGTCGCGCAGCACGGTGCCCGCGCTGACCAGGGCGCCCCGGTCGTCGACGAACCCGCCCGCGTCGGGCCGCCAGCGGCCCAACCGCAGCGAAGGGTCGCGCAACGCGACCGCCAGCGTGTCCCGCAGTCCCCCGGTGGCGTCCGGGCGGCCGGCCGCGATCAGCAGGTCCGCGATCACCGCCCGGCGCGGGCGCGTCCACAGCGCGCCGGCCAGGAACGCCAGCGGCCACGCGCAGAACGCCACCCGGTAGACCGGCGCCAGCACCGGGTACAGCGAGTGCCGCCCGCCCACGGCGCTGCCCGCGAGCGCCGCGATGCCGCCGATGAACGCGATCAGCAGCACCGGCGCGAGCGCGGCCCTGAGACCCGGGTCCGCGGCGCGGAAGCGCCGCACGAGCGTCAGGACGACACCGGCCGCGATCAGCACGCCGACGGCGTCGAGGACGTCCGTCGCGGTCGCCAAGAGATCGGGGCGGTCGGCCGCCAGCAGCAGGTTCTCCGGGCGGTGGAAGTCGGTCGAGTCGTAGGTGAGCACGCGCAGCGCGGTGTAGCCGTAGACCACGGCGTAGGTGGTGGCGGTGAGGACCCTGGCGGCGGTGGTGGGCAGCCGGCCGTGCGGGAACGCCAGGACCAGGTGCACGATCGCGGGCGTCGAGGCGTGCACGAACAGCAGGCCGGCGCTGAAGACCGCCGGGTCGGTGGACAACTGGAGGTCCTCGGCGAAGAACGCGACACCGACGACCATCATCAGCAGACCGGTGCGGTTTCCCGGGCGGCGCAGGTGCGTCACCACTCCCGCCAGCAGGAACAACGACCCGCTCAGCCCGCTGAGGACCGTGTCCGACCACGGGTGCGAGCCGTCCGCGACCTTGAGCGTGACCGCGACCGCGCCGATCACCACGCCCACCGCCGCCAGCAGCACGACGAGCAGCGGCGTCCATCCGCCGTCGCCACGACGGGCGCTGTCCATGACCACCTCGGTGCCGGTCGGCGGTTCCACCAGAGGAGTCGTCCGACCGGCCGGTTTCGTTTCGCGTCCGCACGGTCACGGACAGGTGGTCGCGGGCGCGGTCGCGGGTGCCGTCGTGGTCGGGCAGGGCGGCGGCGGTCCCGGTTCCGGTTCACTGGTCGCGATGATCACGACGACCGCGAGCAGCACCCCGGCCGCCGCGACGGGCAGCGCGAGCCACCGCCGCGACCGCTGCGACCGCCGCCGCACCGGCACGGCCACCGGCTCCGACCACTCGACAGCGAACCCCTCCTCGTCCGCCAGGAACCGCCGATAGGTCTCCAACGCCACCGCCCGGACCCGACCCATGTCCACTTCGGACGGTTCCACGCGCTCGCGGCTGACCACCCCGTGCAACAGCCGCAACGGCCGGCTGTGCTCGTCGGACGGCTCCCCGCCGATGTCGGCCTCGGTGACGCCGTACTCCTCCCACACCACGCGCACACCCCGCACGGTGGCCACCTGGACCCCGGACGCCGGACCCACGACGTCCTCCAGCACCCCGTACTCCTTGCGCAGCAGCGGCGGCGCGAGCAGCACCGAGTACCCACGCCGCCGTCCCCGCGCGATCAGGAACGGCCACCCCGTCGCCGTCACGGGGCGTCCCCGCGCAACCGCGAGGCGGGCAGCCGGCCCTCGAACACCGCGACCTGGTCCTGCAACCGCCGCACCACCCGGCGCCGGGCCTGGATGAACTCCTCCGCCCAGCGGTCCGCCTCGTCCAACGCCGACAGCCGCTCCTGGTACCCGGGATCCGGTTCGGCGCGCGACTCCAGCAGCAGCGCCAGCCCCGCCGCGGTGAACCCGCCCGCCGTGGCGGCGACGGCCTTCGCCGCGCGCTCCGCCACGAACGCGGTGAGCGTCCGCAGCGCCTCCGCGGGACCGACCCGCAGCCGGCGCTGCGCCTCGGCCATGATCGCCTGCCGGGTGCGCACGTCCACCGCCAACTCCACCTGCTGCAACACGTCCGGGACGACGGCGGACAGCACGAGTTCCACGTTCGCGGGCTGGAACCGGCCGTCCGGCCGCTTGCGGACGGTGTCGCCGTCGAGCACCGCGAAGTCGTGGCCGACCGCCGTGACCGGGATCAGCCGCACGACCCGCCGCGCGCTGTGCACGGTGACCAGGTCGCGGAACCCGTCCACCTCCATCAGCAGGTCCCGCACCATTTCCAGCCGCGTGTTCTCGTCCTCGTGCAACTGGTCGAGCACGTCCCACTTGGTGATCACGAACGCGATCGGCGCGCGGACGGTCAACATGCAGTGCACCATCGCGTCGAGGGTCGTGTGCAGGACCGACAGCCCACGCCGATCACCCTGGTGCGCCTGCAGGACCCGCAGTCCGTCGATGATCCCGATCAACGCGTCGGCTTCGGGTACCGCAGCCAGGAGTTGTTGCTGCGCGGTCGATCCCGGCGCGTCCGGGTCGGTGAGCAGTTCCCCGGGGTACTCCAGGTACCCGATGTCGAACACCGTGGCCGCGCGGTCGCCCACGGTCGTCATGACACCGAAGTCGAACTCGCGCATGTCCTTGCGCGTGGTGCCCGCGGGCCACCCGGTGTCGCTGCCCGCCACCTCCCGGTACCACCGGTTCAACTCGATCAACTGGTCGAACGGCACCTTGAGGTGGAACCCGCGGTCCCCAGGCGACTGGAGCTTGCGGTACATCCCGGTCAACAACACCGTCTTCCCGGACCCCTGCACCCCCAGCGCCACCACCCGCAACCGCGGCACCGGCACCTCCCCCGAAACCGCCCGCCCCTGCCCCTTCCGCCGCCGCCCCTTCACCACGACCAGGACGCCTAACGCCACCAACACCACCACGACAACCAGGCCCACGACATCTCCCACTGCCACGACAGCAATCGTCGCCCCGGCAGGCACGGAAGTAATCAGGGCCAGCCCTGATCCCGCATCTCGACGGGGACGCCGAGGGTCGCGAACCCGATCACCGGCCGATCGGCAAGCGGCACGGGGTCGGTTCGGACTCTCCGCACGGCCGCCGGAGACCGGCATCGCGGAGCAGCACGACGGCCGGTGTCGCTGTGGGGCAGCGAACACGCGGCGCCGATCACACCGACCGGGCGCACCGGTAACGTCGGAGGCATGACGTCCGAGGGGGAACCGGGCGGGTGGCGGCCCGACGCGCCGCCGTTGACCTCCGCGCAGGCCGAGCGGTGGTCCGCCGCGTGGCCGAGGTGGGGCTGCCTGCTCCTCGTCGTGTGGGCCGTGGCGCTCGTGGCGGTGCTGGTGGCGGGCGGCTCGACCAATCCGCTCGTCTGGGCCGTGCCCGTGCTGCTGGCGTGGCGGCTGGAGGTCGGCGCGGTCGCCGCGCTGCTCGCCGCCGCGTGGTTGTTCGACGACCCGGTGTCGCGCACCGTTTTCGGCGTGTTCGCCCTGGTGTGCCTGGCGGCGCTGGCGGTCCGGCCGTGGTGGGCCCGGCGCCAGCGGCGGGCGTTGGGCGAACTGCCCGTGGTCGTCGCCGGTGTCCCGGAGGACGGCAAGAGCACCCGCACGACCGGGCTCCGGATCATCGTGCTCTGCCTGTGCGCGATCGTCGCGGGCGTCCTGTGGTGGCCGTGGGGACCGGCCGGGACAGCCGTGCCCGGCTACCTGGCCGCCGTTATCGCGGTCCGTGAGATCTCACTCAGGGTGCGCGGCCCGAGGCTCCTGATGACACCCCGCCGGGCGGTCGGCGTGCTGGTCCGCCTCGACCCCGGCGGCCGCGCCATCCTCTTCACCGCCGACCGCGCGGTGCGGCGGGTGGGCTGGCTGAGCGTCGCCGAGGTGCTCCACCACCCCGACGACCCGACACCCGCCGACTTCCTCGGCGACGCCGACCGGGTGCCGCGAACCCTGGTCCCGGCCACGGCCGTGGGCGACCTCCGGCACAACGGGTACGTCGCCGTGGTCGCCGACGACTTCGTCCTGCTCCCCGCCGACTTCCTCGGCGACGCCGACCGGGTGCCGCGAACCCTGGTCCCGGCCACGGCCGTGGGCGACCTCCGGCACAACGGGTACGTCGCCGTGGTCGCCGACGACTTCGTCCTGCTCCCCGCCGGCCCCCTCTCCGCCGACGACACCGAGGAGGTCGCGGTGCCGCCGGGCCTGGTCGACGGCCGCCGCTTCTCCGGTCTCGGCTGACCGGGGACCCGAAACGCCCTTGGCCACTGCACCGGGCCGTGGTCCAATGCGGCGAGAGCCGCCGGTCGAGAGCCGGCCCGGGGCCGGAAGGGTGGACAGCCATCGACACCGTCGGACAGCGGTACCAGCTGGCCTTCGAAGACACCTTCGACGGCACCACGCTCGACACAGGCAAGTGGCTGCCCCACTACCTCCCGCAGTGGAGCACCCGCGAACGCTCCGCCGCCCGCTATCGCATCGCCGACGGCGAGCTGCGCCTGCGGATCGACGAAGACCAACAACCGTGGTGCCCGGAATTCGACGGCGCGCTCAAAGTCTCCTCTCTCCAGACCGGTGTCTACTCCGGCCCGCTAGGCAGCCGCATCGGGCAACACCGCTTCACCGACGCCGCCGTCGTGCGTGAGGAACAACGGCCGCTGCGCCTGTTCACACCCCACTACGGGCGCTTCGAACTGCGCGCGAAGGTCAGCGACGACCCCGCCACGATGGCCGCGCTGTGGATGATCGGTTTCGAGGACGAGCCACACCGTTCCGCGGAGATCTGCATCATGGAGGTCTTCGGCCGCGACGTCCACCCCGACCGCGGCGTGATCGGGATGGGCCTGCACCCCTTCGGCGACCCGACCATCGCCGACGACTTCGCCAAGGTCGAAGTCCAGGCAGACCTCCGCGAGTTCCACGTCTACGGCGCCGAGTGGACCCCGGAGCAGGTCGTCTTCCACTTCGACGGCCACCCGGTGCGCACCGTCGCCCAGTCGCCGGACTACCCGATGCAGTTCATGCTCAACATCTACGAGTTCCCCGACCAGGTGTCGGATCGTCCGTACCCGAAGGAGTTCGTGGTGGACTGGTTCCGCGCGTACTCCTCCGTCGAAGCACAGTCCACAACGGACTGAACCCGGGTCCACCCGGCGGTCGGGCGCGTGCCGAGGGCGTCAGCGGTTCGAGGAGGGGAACTTGCCGCCGCTGCTGCCCAGCGCGATGAGGTCGGTGTACTGGTCCTGCCACGACCGCTCGGTGGTGAGCAGGTCGGCCAGGCGTTGCGCCCACGCGACGTCGATCGGCGTGGGCCGACCGGTCAGGTGGGCCTCGGTCTCCGCGCGGGCCTTGAGCCATTCGGACAGCGTGGGATCGAGTGCTGGACCACCGGCGTTCTCCGACATGTCCAGAACAGTACTGCGCCGATGACGCCCGCGCGTGCTTCCATCCGGTACAGTCGGCCGGGTTGGGCACGAGACGCCGGCACCCCGCCGTTGCGGTACCCAACCCAGTCCGGTCCGCGCGACGTCGACCGGAGACGGGAGCACCGGCTTGCCGCCGGAGAATCGACCCACCTCCGCACCGCCTCCCCCGCCCTGTCCACCGGGCGCCTCGCCGTCGTCGCACGACAGCCACCCCGCCGTGGGCAAGGAGTTCTCGATGACACCTCCGGGACAGCCGAGCCGGTCACGCGTCGTGGCCGGGAGCTTCGCCGCGGCGCGGGCCGCCGAGGACGAAGCCCAAGCCGCGCAACGCACCCGGGCCGCGCTGACCGTGGCCGGCCACTCGCTGGACCCGGGCGACTGCGTCGAGCTGCTGTCCATGTTGGGCCTGCCCGACCCGGACACCCGCTTCGAAGCAGGCGCGTGGGACCGGCACCCGAACCGTTCGCCCCGGGACGTGCACGACACGTCCCGACCAGCAGAAGGAGCATGTCTCATGACGCAAGGAACCGTGAAGTGGTTCAACGGCGCCAAGGGTTTCGGGTTCATCACCCCGGCGGGCGGAGGGGCGGACATCTTCCTGCACCACTCCGAGATCCAGGGCTACGACTTCCACGGCGTGGCGGACGGCCGCCCGGTGGAGTTCGAACTCGGCGAGGGCCGCAAGGGCCCGCACGCCACCTCGGTCCGGGTGCTGTAGACCCCGGCGTCGCGGGCGGGGACCTCCTCGCCCGCGGCAGGCTTTGTCAGCTCCGGCCGGCCGGCTGCGGCGCCTGGAAGCGCGGCATGGGGACAAGGCTCGTTCCCGGACGAACAGCCCGGCTCTCCTCCGCGCCGGGGTGGCTGAAGACGACGAGATGGTCGCGCTCGATGTCGCGCTCCGACGATGTCACTGCATTCATTGAAATTCCTTGAGTTCGGGGTTGTCGCGCGTGCGGTCAACGCGAAAGTGTACGTTTTCCGAGCTTGTGCGTTTCCGCGTGGCCGCCGTCCCGGATCGGGTACGACTTGCGCCGGCGGCAAGCGGGAGGGAAACCTCAGGTCGGACGACCTGGTGAATCGGAGCAACACGGCTCCTCAGTTTCCATGATAGCCCATCGCCGCCGACCACGAACGTCCCGGACTCGTGACCCGCCTCTCCGGAGCAGGCGGTGTGCGTCAGGCGCGACCGCGGACGCCGGGCCGGAAGGGCGGTCGGCCGCGGGTGTACCCGGTGCCTCCGGCGTCGGATCGGGCGAGGTCGTGGGCGAGGGTCGGGGGTTCGCGCAGGACTTGGCGCGCGGAGCCCGGGGTGAGGCCGTACGGGGAGACGTAGCTGCTGCTGGTCGCCATGGTTGGACCTGCTGTCCGATCGTCCTGGCGGTGACGGGAAACCTGAATTCCACCGTGACCCGATACGGCCAGCCTACACCTCCGCCGGAATTTTCGCGGCGTTCGATTTTTCTCATGATTCTCAGCAGAATCTCAGCGGAAATCCGCCGCGGTGGCGTAACGTTGACCTGGTCGAGCAAGTCCGTGCGTCGTGCTCGACGAAGAGAGCCAGACCGGCCGGACCACCCGGCCGGGGACGGCACACCCCGTGTGAGACCGGAGCCGCCCACCGCCACCCCACCGGCCACGATGGCCGCCGAGCAGCATCGACCGAAGTCGGACGAGGCGCTCACCCAGGGGGCACGTCGGCGAGGCGGGCGAGCCCGGCCGGAGGACCTGTCCACCGAACTGCCCCACCCGTGGGCAGTTCGGCTGGTCCTCGAGTGTCCACTTCGGTCTGTCGCATGTCGACGGTCAAGCAGGCTCCGCCTTGGGCGCACGACGACATCCGGCGCGCTTTCCCGCCCGCCCGAGGAGGACCCGCTTCCATGACCACCGCACCGCTGTCCCCCGAACCGGTCCGCGCCGCACCGCGGCTGACGATGAAACCCCTCGCCGCACGAGGTGGTGCGGTCGACGGCGCCTGGTGGCCCCGGTCGACCGACGCCATGACGGAGTTCCCGGCGCTGATCGCGGAGCTGGGCGCGGACGGCGGGATCCGCCGCGTCTCCTACCACCTGGCGTCCTGGGACCTCCCCGACCGCACGCTGGAGGTCGGCGAGGTGGTGGTGCGGATGGAGGGCTTCCACTCCATCCAGCCCGACACCGTCACCCTGGTCAATTCCGACTACACCCGCATCCGGCTGCTCGTGGTGCCGCCGGGCACGCCCGGTGGTGTCGCCCGGGCGGTGCTGCGGTCCGCGGCGACCGCGA
>NZ_JAPSLK010000070.1:30087-40233 GCF_031180885.1 Saccharothrix sp. | reverse complement strand
CGCAACAACACCGACGCCTCGGTCACATCCAAAACGGCACCATCAGCGGCCCGACGCAGGGCACGCCGCATGGCCACCGCACTCGGCCTCGGCTCGGGCGGGGTGATCGAGATGTCCACGGTCACGTCAACGACATTAGGCCGCTCATATTCCGTGTCCGACCTGTAGTGACGTGGCGCACTGTGCGGGTTCCCGAGGCTCAGCGCACCGGTGATCGGCCGGCTACCAGCAGTTCGGTGTTCCGGTCTCCAACCGCACCCGCGGCACTGAGGTTGGCGTGGGGGTCGTTGAAGGCGAATTCGCGGGCCAGGGAGGCCAGGCCGGACGGGGTCGCGTCGTCGTAGTCGGCGGCGTAGGGGGCGTCGGGTTCGACGAGGGTGGTGAACAGGGACAGGGTGCCGTCGCCGTTGTCCGCCAGTTCGACGATGCGGGCGTGTTGCGGGTGGTCGACGTGAGCGGCGGTGTTGATCTCCCAGAACGCGCGGTCGCCGGAGCCGTGCGGGACGATGCGGTTCTCGTGGGTGTGGCCGTTGACCCAGGCTACGACGTTCGGGAAGCGCTTGAGCAGGGCCACCAGGGCGTCGCCGGTCAGGCGCGGGTCGAGGGGGCGGCGGCGGTCGGGGAGGACGTTGCCCATGGTCCAGCTGGTGTGGTGGCTGAAGAGGATGAACAGTTCGTCGGTCACTGACTGGCGGTGCGGGATGCCGAAGGCGTCGTAGTAGCGGGAGCTGTTGCGGCGCAACGTCTTCTCCAGCCACAGGTACTGGTGCAGGCCGATCGAGCCGTCCGCGAAGCCGGCCGTCGTGGTGGTGTCGAGGCTGATGCCGGTGACGCCGGGCGCGATGCGGAAGGTGTAGAAGACGTCGATGCCGTCGGCGTTGTCCTCGGTGAAACCGTGGCCGGCGGGGCCGGGGCCGGTGTTGCGCGGGTCGAGGTGGGCGCGGACGAATTCGGCGGTGCTGAAGGGTTTCCGGCGGGTGTCGGGGGTGACCGTGCGGACCAGGCCGGCGTTCGAGGCCAGGACGGTGGCGGCGTCGGCGGCGTGGGTGGGGTCGGTCATGGCGCGGGCGATGCGGGCGCTGTCGGCCGGTGCGAAGCCCATGACCTTGCGGTTCCCGGTGTAGAGGGCGTCGAGCAACGGGATGCCGTCGGGGAGGGAGCCGACGACGCTGTCGTCGTGGTTGCCGAACGTGCAGTACCACGGGATGCGCAGGCCGGGGCTGTCGAACGGGCGGATGGCGGCGTCGAGGAGGTGCGGCAGGCGCGGGAAGCCCTTGGCCTGGTAGTCGTCGCCGGGGCCGGCCGGGTTCCAGTAGGCCGGGACGCCGGAGTTCTGGACGCCTTCGTAGCGCGCGGGGTCGCCGGTGTTGGCGGTGATCCGGCCGCCGTTGAGGACGGTGAGGAACCAGTCCAGCTCGACCTGTTCGTGGTTGTCGGTGTTGTCGCCGGTGGTCATCGTGAAGTCGATCGGGCGGCCCGTGAACGGGCCGGTCCGGATCGTGTTGACCTTGCGGACCAGGGCCGTGCTGGTGTGCTGGGCGAGGGTTTCGTGCGCCCGGAACGCGCCCGCGCCGAGCAGCGGGTGGGTGTACTCGAAGCGCGCGGGGCTCTGGGTGTCCACCATGTGCATGTCGGTGAACTGGACGAAGCAGGCGAGCGGGGTGCGGCGGTCCGCGCGGGCGGGGTCGGGCGGGGCGAGGTCGGTGCGGACGACCAGCGGCCAGCCGGGTCCGGCGGCGAGCCTGCGGTACCCGGTGCCGGTGGCGGTGGCCGCGACGTCGAGCGTCGTGCCGGTCGTGGCCGCGCCGGCGGGCATGCCGCTCCACAGCAGCGTCGCGCCCGCGAACCCGGTGGCCTGGAGGAAACGCCGTCGGTCGATCATCGCCCGTCCCTTCACCCGTCCGAAGGGTGAAAGAGTTTCACGATTTCCGGTGCGCGGTCACGAACTCCGGGTGAAGTGGGGCCGAACGAGCGAAGCCGGTCGTCGGGTGGATCGGTGCAGTTCAGCGCCGGTGCTCGACCAACTCCAACTCGATGAACGCCCCGATCATCGCCCGCCACACCGCCTCGGCGACCTCCGGCGCCAACCCGGCCCCCTCCGCCTCCGCCCGCACCTTGGCGATCACCTGCGCAACCCGGTCGGGCGCTCGCACGGCGTCCTCGTCCCTCTTGAACCCCGCAGCCGCTTTGACCAGCCCTTGGCGCTCCGCCGGCAACCGCACCAGTTCCCGGTCGATCGCATCGATGCCCGCCCGCACCTCGTCCAGCGACTCAGGCATACGTCACCGTGACGGGCGCGTGGTCCGACCACCGCTCGCCATAGGTCGCCGCCCGCTCGACCACCGCACTCGTGGCCCGCGCCGCCAAACCCTCGGTCGCCACCTGGTAGTCGATGCGCCAGCCCGAGTCGTTGTCGAAGGCCTTGCCGCGGTAGGACCACCACGAGTACGGGCCCGTCACGTCCGGGTGCAACGACCGGACCACGTCGACATAACCCGACGAGAACACGTCGGACAGCCACGCCCGCTCCGACGGCAGGAAGCCCGACGACTTCTGGTTCGTCTTCCACGCCTTCAGGTCGGCCTCGCGGTGGGCGATGTTCCAGTCACCGCACACCACGACCTCGCGACCGTCGGCCGCCGCCTTCTCGCGCAACTCCACCAGGTACGGCAGGAACGCGGCCATGAACCGCTCCTTCTCGTCCTGCCGGGGCGTGCCGACGTCGCCGCTGGGCAGGTACAGGCTGCCGACGACGACGTCCGCCAGCTCCACCTCGACGTACCGGCCCGAGTGCTCGAACTCCGCCGCGCCGAAGCCGATCCGCACCGCCTGCGGCGCCTCGCGCGTCAGCACCGCGACGCCGTTGCGGCCCTTGAGTTCCGAGTGGGCGTGAGCGGTGTGCCAGCCCTCGGGGGCGCGGACCTCGTCGGTCAGCTGGCCGGGTTCGGCGCGCACCTCCTGGATGCACACGACGTCCGCCGCGGTCGCGGCGAGCCACTCGAGGTAGCCCTTCTTGGCGGCGGCGCGGAGGCCGTTGACGTTCACGGTGGAGACGGTCAGCACGGGTCGGGAGCCTAATCGCGCGCGGCGACGGACCACCCGTGCGGGTACACCGCGCCGCAGCGGGCGCACGTCGCGACCAGGCCGAGCTGCCACACCAGCGGGCTGCTGCCCTCGGGCGACGGGACGCCGCGGACCTCGTGGCCGTCGAGGGTCGCGCGCAGCTCGGGCCACTCGGGCTCGCACGCGCACGAGGTCACCTCGGTGCGACGGGACGCCCGCCATCGGAAGAACATGACCCCAATCTAAGCGCAGTTGCTGTCCGAGGTGGGCGTGACGAACTGGTCGTTGACCCACCGGCCGTCGGACAGCAGCCGGAACCCGTTCTGCACCAGGCGTTCCGCCTTCACCACCGCGTCCCGCTGGACGGTCGCCACGATGGGCTGGGTGTCGGCCGGGCCGGAGCGGACGTTGAGGATGTCCGCGGTCACCGTCACCTTGCACTCCTGCGCTGTGGGCTCGGGGACGAGCTGCTTGCCGCCGTTGGCGACGTACATCAGCCCGGCCGCGCCCAGCACGCCGATCACGATCATCCCGCGCAACGGAATACCCAACATCGCCAACGCCTCCCCGACACCGCTCCTGAGGTGCAGATATAGCGCGGGCGGGCGGCTTGCTGAACGTCCGCGGCCCGAAACCACCCGGCAGGGGAACCGAACGAGTGACCCGGTCACGCCCCGAGAAGCACGAAGGGGACCGCTCGGGTGAGCGGTCCCCTTCGATCACAGCCAGGCTCAGCCGGCCATGCGCTTCTGCAGGTTCTCGTCCAGGGTGCCGAGGAAGTCCTCGGTGGTCAGCCACTCCTGGTCCGGGCCCACCAGCATGGCCAGGTCCTTGGTCATCTTGCCGCTCTCGACGGTCTCGACGATGACCTTCTCCAGGGTCTCGGCGAAGCCGGTGACCTCGGGGGTGCCGTCCAGCTTGCCGCGGTGCTTCAGGCCACCGGTCCACGCGTAGATCGACGCGATCGGGTTGGTGGAGGTCGGCTTGCCGGCCTGGTGCTGGCGGTAGTGGCGGGTGACCGTGCCGTGCGCGGCCTCGGCCTCGACGGTCTTGCCGTCCGGGGTCATCAGCACCGAGGTCATCAGGCCCAGCGAGCCGAAGCCCTGCGCCACGGTGTCGGACTGCACGTCACCGTCGTAGTTCTTGCACGCCCAGACGTAGCCGCCCTCCCACTTGAGCGCGGCGGCGACCATGTCGTCGATCAGCCGGTGCTCGTAGGTCAGGCCGGCGGCCTCGAACTGCGTCTTGAACTCGGTGTCGAACACGTGCTGGAAGATGTCCTTGAAGGCGCCGTCGTACGCCTTGAGGATGGTGTTCTTCGTCGACATGTACACCGGGTAGTTGCGCTGCAACCCGTAGGAGAACGAGGCGCGCGCGAAGTCCTCGATCGACTTGTTGAAGTTGTACATGCCCAGCGCCACGCCGCCGTCCGGGCCGTAGTTGGCCACGACGTGCTGGATCGGCTCCGAGCCGTCCTCGGGCGTGAACGTGATGGTCAGCTCGCCCGCGCCCGGCACCTTGAAGTTGGTGGCCTTGTACTGGTCGCCGTGGGCGTGGCGGCCGATGATGATCGGCTTGGTCCAGCCCGGCACCAGCCGCGGGATGTTGCTGATGATGATCGGCTCGCGGAAGACGACGCCGCCGAGGATGTTGCGGATCGTGCCGTTGGGCGAGACCCACATCTTCTTCAGGCCGAACTCCTCGACCCGCGCCTCGTCCGGCGTGATCGTGGCGCACTTGACGCCCACGCCGTGCTTCTTGATGGCGTGCGCGGCGTCGATCGTGACCTGGTCCTCGGTGTCGTCCCGGTGCTGGATGCCCAGGTCGTAGTACTCGAGGTTGACGTCCAGGTACGGGTGGACCAGCTTGTCCTTGATGAACTGCCAGATGATCCGGGTCATCTCGTCGCCGTCGAGTTCGACGACGGTTCCCTGAACCTTGATCTTGCCCATACTCAGGGCGCTCCTCTCGCGACAGTGCAAGCAAGACAAGCGTACTGCTATGTCCGGCTGCTTGTGTCCCACCACGGCTTAAATGGGAACGGGGTCACAATGCCTTAGCCTCCACGACACGATCTTGGAGGGGGGCACCATGTCGACCGGACCCACGCACGCCATGAGCGGTTTACTGGCCTGGGCGGCGGTGACCGCGCTCGCCGACAACCATCCCATCGGCCAGCTCACCCCGCAGAGCTGGGCCGTCGGCGCGGTGCTGGCCACCGGTGCGGCGCTGCTGCCGGACCTGGACCACCCGTCCTCGACCATATCGCGGACGTTCGGGCCGGTCAGCGCGGGCGCGTCAGCGGCGATCAACACGGTCAGCTCGTGGGTCTACCGGGCTACGCGGACCCGCAAGGACTCCAACCGAGACGGCGGGCACCGGGGCCTCACGCACACGCTGGTGTTCGCGCTGGCCGCCGCCGTGGGCACCACCGCCGTGGTCCAGCAGTCCCAGAAGTGGGCGCTGCCGGCGCTGATGTTCGTGTTCGCCGGCCTGGCCGTGCGCGGGATCATGAACGACTGGTGCCCGCAGAAGGACGCCCTGCTCATCACGGTCGTGTCCGGCGTGATCACGGTCGTCTGCGTGGCGTGGACGGCCCAGACGCCGGCCAGCGCGGCGGCGTGCGGGGTGGCGGTCGGCATCGGGTGCGTCGCGCACTACCTGGGCGATGCGATCACCGAGCAGGGCTGCCCGATCCTGTGGCCGATCCCGCTGGGCGGCAAGACGTGGTTCCCGGTCGCGCCGCCGAAGGTCATGCGCATGCAGACCGGCGGGACGGTCGAGATGGCCATCGTCGGGCCGCTGATCACGCTGCTCTCGGTGTGGCTGTCGGCGGCGGCGCTGCAGTCCATCGGCGCGCTCCCGTTCCTGGACGGGTTCGACCTGCTCCCGATCTAGGTCCCGATCCGGCTCCCGACCTGGACCTCGGCCCGGACCCCGATCCGGAATTCGGATTGCGGCCATTCGCCGGCTACCCGAACATCACCCGATCGGACTAGCCTGCACCGCGTGCACAGGGTTCTGCCGAGCACCGCCACCTCGGCGCACGCCCCTGCCGCCACCGCGGAACCGCAGGTCGGGAACCCCTTTCCGACCAGGGACTTCCGGAACGGGCACGACCCGTTCTACCTTCGGCTCCGCACAACGGGCAGCGACACCGACTCTCGTGGACGTGCGATGACGACTTGGCTCGGGCTGGACGCGGGTCACGACGACCCGACCACCGCGGACGCGACGGCGGTGTCGCTGTACGAGTCCCTGCTGTTCCACGCGCAACTGGTGTGCGTGCACGTGGTGGAGGACCACCACGCGATGTCGTTCCGGCTGACCGACGTGCCGTCGGAGAACACCGTGTCGACGCTCATCGAGCGCGGCTACGGCGTCGCCGTGCACAACGGCAGCCTCCAGCGCCTGGCCGGTCCGGAGACCCTGGCGCGCGGGGCCCTGCGGGCGGCGCTGGCGCACCGGGACCGGCGCGAGGGCCGTGCGCTGCGGTTCCCCGGCCAGCGGTCGCTGCGCGGGCGCTACGGCGTGTCGGACATCCTCGCGTTCAGCGCGATCGAGGAGGTCCTGCCGCACGGCACCAAGAGCGTCGACGCGCGCGGGGACCTCCAGCCGGCGTTCGTCAACGGCCGGTTGGTGCTGGAACTGCCCTAGCCCGGGTGCGAGCCGACGGTGTCGCGGATCTGGTCGCCGAGGCTGTCCGCGCTGCGCGCGCAGTGGGCGCAGCAGAAGAACCGGCCCTCCACCTCGACGCCGTGACCCAGGATCCGGCAGTCGCAGTGCTCGCAGCGCGGCGCGAGCCGCTGGATGGCGCACTCGAAGCTGTCGAACGTGTGCACGCCGCCGACGGTGCGCACCTCGAACGTCATCCAGTAGTCGTTGCCGCAGACGTCGCAAGTCGCCATGGACGCAGCCTGCTCCCACCCGGGAACCCCGGCAACTCGAACCCGCCCCCAACACCGTCCACAGTGGACGCGAGAGGTGGTCTCCCGCCACCCGGACGGAGCAAGGGCGGGGCGCGGACCAGGCCGGATTCGAACCGGCGTCCTCCCGCACCGAGGTGAGGGCGCGTCAACCACTGCGCTACAGGTCCCAGCGAGCACCCCAACCCTAACCGTGACCACGCCCCGACTGACAGTGCCGCTAAGGTCTGCCCTCGTGCGCGGGGTCGACTACTACGAACTCCTCGGGGTCGGTCGCAACGCTTCCCCGGCGGAGATCAAGACCGCCTACCGGTCGCTGGCGAAGGTCATGCACCCCGACGCGGGCGGCTCGTCGCTGACCTTCCGCATGCTCCAGGAGGCCTACGACACCCTCCGCGACCCCGCCCGGCGCCGCGACTACGACCGGGGCCCGACGTTCACCCGACCGGGCACGCGCCCCGCGGGGACCCGCCCCCCGCGCACCGGACGGGTCGGGCGGCTGCGCAACTTCGGCGAGGACCCCGACTTCGTCCCCCCGACGCCCGCCGTGGACCTCGGCGGCATCGCCTGGTGGCACCTGGTGGACACCACGCAGCGGGTCCGGTACGCGCCGGTCGCCGGCCCCGGGCACGCGCCCGCGCTGGCCGCGCTGTGCGGGTGGTTCTTCCTGCTGGTGCCGGTGTTCGCCCTGGACTTCTCGCCGTTGACGCTGGCCCTGTGGCTGGTGGTCGTCGCCGCGGCGGCGGTGGCGGCGTTCCGGCTGGTCAAGCGGTACGTGGCGGCGGTGCGGGCGGACCGCGCGTTCGCCGCCTCGGTCGACACGGACGTCGTCCACGGCACGACCGACGACCGGCCGTGCGAACGGATCACCGCCGACCTGCTCAGCCGCTACCTGACCCGGCTGCCCGGGGCCCGGATCTTCCACGGCCTGGCGTGGCCGGACTCGGTGTTCGCCGACGTCGACCACGCCGTGCTGTGCGGGCGGCGGCTGGTGCTGATCGAGTCGAAGGCGTGGCTGCCCGGCCACTACACGGCCGCGGACGACGGGACCCTGTGGCGCAACGGCCACCCGTTCCGGGGCGGCGGGACGCGCCTGCCGCGCAGCCTCGCGCTGTACCGGAAGCTGTTGCCGTGGCTGGACATCCGCACCGTGCTGCTGGTGTACCCGAGCCGGGCGGGCGAGGTGACGGCGGACGACGTGGACGTGCCCGTGCCGCCGATGACGCCCGCGCAGTTCGTGGAGGAGATCGGCGACTGGCTGGCCGAGGAGCCCGCCACGGTCGACCGCGAGGCGTACCGCCTCCTGCTCAGCCGCGTCGTGCCGATCGTGCGCTGATCAGCCGTTTGGCCGCTCCCTGCGCCCGGTCGCCACGGGCTAGGTTTCCGCGAACCACGCCGCCCGCCGTCAGGAGCCCGCCGATGAAGATCGACGTCTTCAACGAGATCCAGGACCCGCGCCCGTGGTCGGACGGGCACCAGGCGGCGCGCATCGACGAGGCGCTGGAACAGGCGAAGCTGGCCGATTCGCTGGGTTACGGCTGCTGGTGGCAGGTCGAGCACCACGGCGCGGAGGAGTTCAGCCTGTCGTCGGCCCCGGAGCTGATGCTGGCCGCGATCTCGCAGCAGACGTCCCGCATCCGCCTGGGCCACGCGGCCGTCCTCGCGCCCGCGCGCTTCAACCACCCCATCCGCGTCGCCGAGCGAGCCGCCATGCTCGACGTGCTCAGCGGCGGCCGTCTGGAACTGGGCCTGACCCGCTCGACCGCGCCGGAGTGGCGGTTGTTCGGGATCGACCCGGCGGACGTGCGGCGGCAGACGCAGCAGGCGTTCGAGATGGTCCCGAAGATGTGGACGTCCGAACGCTTCTCGTACCGCAGCGAGGACTTCGAGATCCACGACGTGCCCATCGTCCCCAAACCCCTGCAATCCCCTCACCCGCCGCTGTGGCAGGCCGCGGCCAGTCCCGCGTCGTTCGAGGAGGCCGGCCGGCGGGGCGTCGGTGTCCTGGGCACCACCATCTGGGAATCGGTAGAACGCGTCCGCCGCATGGTCGCCCTGTACCGGGCGGCCGCCGAGTCCTGCACCGAGCCCGTCGGCGAGTACGTGAACAACCAGATCGCGTTCTTCACCTTCGTCCACTGCGCGGAAACCGACGAACAGGCCATCCGCAACGGCGCCGTGGCGGCCGCCGCCTGGTACACCGTCCAGGCCCTGACGTTCTTCGAGGCCGCAGCGGCCTTCGTGGAGACGGTCGAACACCAGAAACGCCTGATGGAAGACCCGTCAGGCGGCGGCCTGACCGGCGACTTCCTCCGCGCCGAAGCCGCCGCGTTCACCGGCCCGAACCCCGCCCAACTCGTGATCGGCCGGGTGCTCCAGGGCGAGGCAGTCCCCGACGAGGAGATCTTCGAGGCCCTGAACGCACAGGACTCCCTGATCGTCGGCAGCCCGGAAACCTGCCGCAAAAAGCTCCGCACCTACGCCGACCTCGGCATCGACCGCCTGATGGCCTTCCACCAGGTAGGCAACCTGTCCCACGACTCCGTCATGACCAGCCTCCGCCTGCTCGGCGACCTGATCCCCGAATTCGACCGCTAATCGACTGGGCAAGCGATACCGCGCAGCAATCCGCAGCGTTACCCGCAACCACACGATCGGGTGATGAAAACCGGCTCGGTTAACGGGTTCGAAGGTGCTCGCGATTCCTCAGTACATCGATTCCGAGGACGTGTACACCATGACTTTCCCGCAAGGTGCGCCGATGCCGCACGCGCCGGTCCAGACCGCCCCGAAACCGACCCGCTTCGCCGGCCTCGCGTGGACCGCGCTCATCCTGGGCGTCATCGGCGTCGTCGGCTCGCCGGTCGTCTTCCTGAACAACGTGACCGCTGTCGCGGCGGCGGTCGGGATCGTTCTCGGCGTCATCGCGCTCTTCGGCAGCAAGAAGGTGCTCGCGGCGACCGGCACCGTGCTGTGCGTCCTGGGGATCGTCTTCACCGTGATGGCGCAGTCCGCGGCCGTGGCCGAACTGGACCGCATCCTCGACGGCAGCACGAACCAGGGCCAGGTGGGCAACGCCGGCACCGACTCCACCGCCCAGCCCGAACCCGCCAAGACCCCGCCGACGTGGGGTCAGCGCTACACGTGGGCGGACGGC
>NZ_JAPSLK010000070.1:8500-29987 GCF_031180885.1 Saccharothrix sp. | reverse complement strand
GCCCGGCGAACTCCAGATCACCCTCCAACCCACCTTCGGCGCCGACAAAGCCGTTTTCGTCGGCCAGGTCTGACCGCTCACCCGTCGCACTCGGCCCCGACGTGCGACGATGACCGCATGACCCGGAAGGTGTGCTTGGCCCAGAACCCGGAGGCCGACGAGCTGTTGGCCACGGACATGTTCGCCCTGCTCGTCGGCATGTTGCTGGACCAGCAGATCCCCATGGAGAAGGCGTTCAGCGGGCCCAAGGTGTTGGCTGAGCGGATGGGTGGGTGGTCGCCGCAGCTGGTGGCTGAGGCGGATGAGGAGGAGTTCGCGGGGTTCATGGCCACGCCTCCCGCGGTGCACCGGTTCCCGGGGTCGATGGGCAAGCGGGTGCAGGCGTTGGCTCGGGCGGTTGTCGAGGAGTATGGCGGGGACGTCTCGCGCATCTGGGCGGACGGGGACGGGAAGGCTGTCGTCAAGCGGTTGAAGGCGTTGCCCGGGTTTGGGGACCAGAAGGCGCGGATCTTCTTGGCGTTGCTGGGCAAGCAGTTCGGGGTGGAGCCCGAGGGGTGGCGGGAGGCGGCTGGGGCATACGGGGAGGTCGGTAGTCGGCGGAGTGTGGCCGACGTCGTGGACTCCGTGTCGCTCGGCCAGGTGCGGGAGTTCAAGAAGGCGGCCAAGGCTGCGGCCAAGGGGTGAGGTTAGAGTCCCGGCGTGCAGTTGCCGGGGTTGGCCGACCTCACACCGTTGGGGCAGGGCGGGTTCGCCACCGTGTACCGCGCCCGCCAGGTGCAGTTGAACCGGGACGTCGCGGTCAAGATCGACAACCGGGTGTTGCAGACCGACCGCGACCGGCGGCGGTTTCTGCGGGAGGCGCACGCCGCCGCCCGGTTGTCCGGGCACCCGCACGTGGTGGCCGTGCACGCCGCCGACATCACCCCGCAGGGCACGCCCTACCTGGTCATGGAGCTGTGCACGGGCGGGTCGCTGTCGGACCTCGTGCGGCGGGAAGGACCCCTGCCGGCTGAACGGGTGCGGCAGTTGGGTGTGCAGTTGGCCGACGCTTTGGCGGCGGCGCACGCGGAAGGGGTGCTGCACCGGGACATCAAGCCCGGCAACATCCTCATCGACCGGTACGGCACGGCCAAGTTGGCCGATTTCGGGCTGGCGGCGCTGTTGGACGCCGAGGGTGGGTCGACGGTCACGCGGGATGCGCTGAGCCCCAGTTATGCGCCGCCCGAGGCCTTTGCGATGGCCCAGCCGACGCCGGCCGCCGACGTCTACGCGCTCGCCGCCACGTTGTACGACCTGCTGGCGGGCAAGCCGCCCCGGCCGGTCCCCTGGCCGATCGAGTCCTTCGACCACTTGGGCGAGGTGTTGCGGTCGCCGGTGCCGGTGGTGGCGGGGGTGCCCCGGGACCTGCACGAGACGCTGGTGCGGGCGCTCACCCCGGACATCGCCTACCGGACACCCTCAGCCGCCCAGTTGAGGGACGAGTTGAAAGGCCAATCACGGGACGAGTTGCGGGTTTCGCCTGTTCCGGAACCGGTGCCGAGGCAGCAGGTGGCATGGCCGCAGAACGGGCCGGCACCACAGGTGTCGGGGCCGCGGGCGGAGTCGGTGCAGGGGCCGCGGCAGAAGGCGTCCGGCAAGAAGCCGTGGGCCGTGGTGGTGGGGGCTGCGGTGGTGGCGGCCGTCGTGGCGGTGGGGGCGTGGTGGTGGGTGTCCAAGGACACCAACACCACTGCGGCCGGTGCCAAGCCCGGCGGGACCAGCGGCCAGAAGAGCGTCGAGCCGCCGCCGCGGTTGAAAGCGTGCGACACCGGTTACTGCGTCGCCGAACCCACCTGCTACCACGGCATCAACTCCGTCGGCGGCAAAGCGTCCACCGCCCGGCGCGCCGCCGACTGCTCGATCCCGCACTTCTGGGAAGCGTTCGCGGGCGGGTGGCTGTCCGGAGCGGTCCCGCAGGTGGACAACGAGGAACTGGTCAAAGCGCCCGAGGTCAAGGGGGTGTGCACGGCCGACGCGATGAAGGCCAACACGCGGCCGACCGTGGACACCACCAACTGGGAGATCACCGCCATCGCCTTCACCGAAGGCGACCGCGGCTACTTTCACTGCTTCGCCAAAGACCCCGAACTCGGCGAGACGACCACCAGCGCCTTCGGCTCCTGAGGCCGGAGCGCGAACACCACCAGCACCAGCGCGACAACGGACAGCACCGCCGCGATCGGCGCCAGCGGCAGCAGCCCGACCCGGCTGATCACCAGGCCGCCGACCACGCCCGACAGCCCGACCCCCAGGTAGATCGCGGACGCGTTGAGCGACAACAGCAAACCGCTGTTCTCCGGCGCCGGCTCGATCAGCCACGCCTGGATCGGCGGGTTGGCCGACCACGTCAGCGCGCCCCACAGGAACAACGCGATCGCCGCCCCGGGCACCGTGGTCATGGTCAGCGGCAAGGTCGCCAGGACCACGGTGAACGCGCTGAACAGCACGATCAGCACCCGCCGGGTCTCGAACCGGTCGGTCATCCGGCCGCCCGCCCAGTTGCCGAACACGCCACCGACCCCGTACGCGACCAGGAGCAGGCTGATCGCGAGGCCGTCGACGTGCGCGGTCGCGGTCAGCAGGGGGGCGATGTAGTTGAACACGCTGAACACGGCCAAGCACGCCAGCACGGTCAGCACCAGCACGGTGATCACACGGCGGTCCGCGGCGGGTGCGAACCGCTCGCGCAGGGCCACGACCGGCGGCGCCTCGACCCGCGGCAGCCCGATCCGCACGGCCACCGCGGCCAGCGCCGTCACGCCCGCGATCAGCCCGAACACGCCCCGGTAGCCCAACGGCTCACCCAGCAGGTTGCCCGCCGGCACGCCCAGGACCAGCGAGAACGTCAACCCGCCGAACACCAGCGCCACGGCCCGGCCACGCTGGTCGGGCGGCGTCAGCACGGTGGCGACCAGCGTCGCGCCGGGCGTGAAGACCGCCGCGCCCAGCGCGCTGACCACCCGCGCCACCAGCAGCAACGGGTAGTTCGGGGCGAACGCGGCGAGCAGGTTGCCCGCGGCGGACACCGCGAGCGCGGCGACCAGCAGCGTGCGGCGTTCCCACCGGCCGGTGAGCGCGGCGAGCAGGGGTGACGAGATCGCGTAGGCGATGGCGAACGCGGTGAGCAGTTGGCCTGCGGTGGCGTGCGAGACGTTCAGCTCGTGGCTCACGGCGGGCAGGACGCCGGACACGATGTACCCGCTCGTGCCGATGGTGAACGCACCAACGGTGAGCAGGTAGGTGCGGGCAGACATGAGGTGAGGTTCCCCCGATCGCGTGATGTTTCGACGGGAACCGTACTACGAATTCCATCGAACTTCGATAAGTATCGTAGGATGGGACGCATGACCGCAGTGCTGCCGCACCCCGAGCGCGACGAGATCCGGATCGCGGCGGTGCTCCACGCCCTGGCCGACCCGATCCGGCTGCACATCGTGCGCGAGCTGGCGCAGGCCGACGAGGGGCTGTCCTGCGGGGTGCAGTTGGACCTGGGCATCAGCGCGTCGACCCTGACCCACCACGTGCGCACGCTCCGCGAGGCCGGCGTGGTCCGCGTGCAGCCGCGCGGCACGGCCCGGATCAGCACCCTGCGCCGCGACGACCTCGACGCCCTCTACCCCGGCCTGCTCGACGGAATCCTCGCCGCGCCCCGGTAGCAGCGGACGCCGAGCAACGCCCGGCAAGAACACGCCCGCGGGCCGGGCCGAGCGAGGCTAGGGCGGGCCAAGCCGGGCCAGGCCAAGCCGGGCCGAGCGGGACCGAGCCGAACCGGGCCGGGTGGGCGGGGAAATCCGGTTGCGAGCGGGCCTAGGGTCGTAAGACGTGCGCGCCTACGTGCATCTCGCGCTCGCCGGATTCCGCCGCTATTCCACCTACCGCCAAGCGATGTTCGCCGGGCTCACCGCGAACGTCGTCTTCGGCATGCTCCGCACCGCCGTCCTCGTCGCCGCGGTCGGCGCCGCACCGGTCGCCGGCTACGACGCCGCCTCCGCCGTCACCTACGTGTGGCTCGGCCAAGGACTGCTCGCGTTCGTCGTGCTGTGGGGCGAATCCCAGCTGTCCGAACGCATCCGCACCGGTGACGTCGTCGTCGACCTCTACCGCCCGTGGCACCTGCAAGCCGCACTGCTGGCCGAGGACGTCGGGCGGGCCGCCTACGCCGCGGTGGTCCGGCTCGTGCCGCCGGTCGCGATCGGGGCGTTGTTCTTCCCCTTCCGCTGGCCCGAACCGCACACGTGGCCGCTGTTCGCGGTCAGTGCCGTGCTGGCGCTGGTCATCAGCTTCGGGATGCGGTTCATCCTCAACTGCACCACGTTCTGGCTGCTCGACAGCCGGGGCGTGCGCAACATGTACGAGGTCTCCAGCGGCCTGCTGTGCGGGTTGATCGTGCCGCTCGCGTTCATGCCCGAGTGGGCGCGGGACGTCCTCTGGGCGACGCCCTTCCCCTACCTGATCCAAGCGCCGATCGACGTCTTCCTCGAACAAGGTCCACAGTGGACCGTCCTTGCCCTGCAAGCGTTCTGGGCCGTCGTCGTGCTGGCTGCCGGGAACCTCGTGCTCTCGCGAGCGGTGCGGAAGGTGGTGGTCCAAGGTGGTTGAGACCTACGCACGGCTGCTGGTCGCACGACTCCGCGGGCAGTTCTCGTACCGGACCTCCTTCACGATCGAGGTCTTCGCCGAGGCCCTGGTGCAGGCGATCGAACTCGCCGCGATCACGATCCTGTTCAGCCACGTCACGGCGTTGGGCGGGTTCGAGGTCCACGAGGTGATCCTCATGTACGCGATCTCGTCGACCGCGTTCGGCCTCGCCGACCTCACCGCGGGCCAGTTGAACGAGCTGCCGAACTACATCCGCGCCGGCTCGTTCGACATGCTCCTGTTGCGCCCCTTGGGCACCCTGCCGCAGGTGATGGTCGCGGACATCCGCCTCAAGCGCATCGGCCGCACCCTGTTCGGCCTCGCCGCCATGGCCTACGCCCTCAGCCACAACGACATCGCGTGGACACCGGCGAAGGTCGCGCTGGCCGCCGCGGCACCGCTCGCGGGCGCGGTGATCTTCGGTTCGGTGTGGGTGGTGGCGTGCGCGGTGTGCTTCTGGCTGGTCGAGGGGCAGGAGTTGGCCAACAGCGTCACCTACGGCAGCAACGCGTTCACCTCCTACCCCGTCACCGTGTACTCGGGGTGGCTGCGCCGGCTCATGGCGTTCGTCGTGCCCGGCGCGTTCGTCGCCTACTACCCCGGGCTCGCCCTGCTCGGCCGGGACGACCCGCTGGGCGGTCCCGCGTTCCTGGGCTGGATCTCACCGCTGGTCGCACTGGCCGCCGCCGTCGGCGCGGGGCTGGTGTGGCGGTTCGCCGTTCGCCACTACCGAGGGACCGGGTCATGATCGAGGTCCGCGAGCTGTGCCGCGAGTTCACCGTCACCACCAAGGTCGGGCGGCTGCGCCGGGCCCGGACGAAGGTCCGCGCGGTCGACTCGGTCAGCTTCGACGTCGCCGCGGGCGAGGCCGTCGGCTACGTCGGGCCCAACGGCGCCGGCAAGTCCACCACGATCAAGATGCTCACCGGCATCCTCGTGCCGACCTCCGGGCACGTGCGGGTGGCGGGCGTGGACCCGTCCCGCGCCCGGCGGGACCTGGCGCGGCGGATCGGGGTGGCGTTCGGGCAGCGCAGCCAGCTGTGGTGGGACCTGCCGCTGCGGGACAGCTTCGACCTGCTGCGCTCGATCTACCGGGTGGACGCCCGCGACCACGCCCGCCGGCTGGCCGAGTGCGTCGAGCTGCTGGACCTGTCCGGCTTCCTCGACCGGCCGGTGCGGCAGCTGTCGCTGGGCCAGCGGATGCGCGGCGAGGTCACCGCGGCCCTGCTGCACGGCCCGGAGCTGCTGGTGCTGGACGAGCCGACGATCGGGCTGGACCTGGAGTCCAAGGAACGCCTGCGCGAGTTCCTGGCCGACCTGAACGCGCAGCGCGGCACCACCCTCCTGCTCACCACCCACGACCTGGACGACATCGAACGGCTGTGCCCGCGCCTGGTGGTGATCGACCGCGGCACGGTGCTCGCCGACGGCCCGCTGGAGGCGTTGCGGGCGGAGGTCGTGCCGGAGCGGGTGCTGGTCGTGGACCTGGAGAAACCTTCCGAGCCGCTGACCGGCATCCGGGGTGTCGTGGACGTGCGCATTGAGTTGGGCGGGTTGCGACAACACCTCACGTTCCGCAAGGACGAGACGACGGCCGCGGCCGTGATCGCCGCCGTCGCGGCTCAGGCCGACGTGCACGATCTCGTGGTCGAGGAGCCCGAGATCGACGATGTGGTGCGCCGGCTGTACGCACGTCGGTAGAGTCGGGCGAAACGGTCACGCACCACCTAACACACGGGAGTTCACATGCGCGCAGGTCGTCCGGTCGCCACCATCCTGCTGGCACTGGGGCTCGTCGGCGCGGTGTCCGGGTGCGAAGCCGTGCAGCAGGCGCAGGACACCGCGAACTCGGTCGGCCAGGCCGCCGACAAGGCGCAGCTGTGCCTGGATGCGCTCAAGCTCGCCGGCTTCACCCCGAACGCCGCCGACCCGCAGAAGGCCGTCCAGGAGACCCAGGCGAAGGCCGAGGAGCTGGAGAAGCTGGCCGCGAAGGCCGGTGACGCCACGCTCAAGGACGCCATCACCGGCGTCTCGGACACCATGAGCCAGCTGACCGTGAACGACCTCGACCCGGCCAAGCTCGCCGAGTGGACGTCGAAGAAGCTGGAGACGGTGAACAAGCTGTCCCAGGCTTGCGGCTGAGCGGCTTTTCGGCGGCTGAGGGGCTTTTTGGCGGCTGAGGGGCTTTCGGCTGAAGGGCTTTCGGTTGGGAGGCTTTCGGTTGGGAGGCTTTCGGTTGGGAGGCTTTCGGTTGGGAGGCTTTCGGCTGAGCGGAAACGCCAGGCTGTCGGTACCTTCGGATGCGTCCTACGCTGTGATGCACCGGAGGTGTTGCAGATGCACGCGACAGTAGGCGACCGGTTGCACGTCCACAGCCGCGCTGTGGGTCTCGACGAGCGCGTCGGCGAGATCCTGGAAGTGCGTGGCGAGGAGGGTGCGCCCCCGTACCTGGTCCGCTTCTCCGACGGGCACGAGGGGCTGGTCTACCCCGGCCCCGACTGCCTGGTCGAGCCCCGGACCGGCGACTAGCTGCCGCTGATCGGAGCTAGTCCGACAACAACGACTCCACCTCGGCGCGGTACAGGAGCGCCGGGTCGAATCCCATCGGCCCGAATTGGCCCGCGACCTCCAAGCTGAGCACGCCGTGCAGCCGGGTGAACGCGCGCAGTCCGGTCAGCAGGACGGCGTGGTGCAACCCCCGCTCCCCGCGCGACCGCGCCCAGGCCTGGAGTTGCTCGGCGAAGGTGAGGTCGGCGGCCGGCACCGACCGGTCACCCGGCACGCGAGCTGAGTCCTGCGACGACGGGTCGAGTGGCGCGCGGTCCGCCGCCTGCGACGACCGGTCGCCCGGCGCGGGACCCGCCTGCGACAGCCCGTCGTCCGGCGCGGGACCCGCCTGCGACAGCCCGTCGTCCGGCGCGCGGTCCGCCGCGTGCGACGACGGGTCGGCAGGCGCGGTGTCCGCCGTCTCCCCCGAGGGGGTGCCCGGCGCCTGCTGGGACGAGTCGACCGGCGCGGCGTTCGCCGCCTGCCAGGACCGGTCGATCGGCTCGCGGTCCGAGGTCCGCCGTGGCCGGTCGCCCGCCCGGTCGGCGGCCTGCCAGGAGTGGTCGACCGGGCCGTGGTCGGCCGCGCCCTCGGCCAGCACGGCCAGGAACGCGCTCATCGTGCGGTGCGCGAGGGCGATCGTGTCCTGCGGTGCGTGGTAGCCCGGCAGGGGCGTGCCGAACAGCAGCAGGTAGCGGTGCGGCTGGTCCAGCGCCCAGGCCCGGAACGCTCCGGCGAAGCCGTGCACCCGCTCGCGGTGTGGCCTGCCCACCGTCCTCGCCACGGACCCCTCCACCTGGTCCGCGAGATCGCTCCACGCGTCCCTGACCAGGTCGTTCAGCAGCTCGTCGCGGTTCTTGAAGTACCGGTAGAGCGCCGGACCGGTCACCCCCATGCGCTTGGCGATGGCGTTGACCGAGATCCCCTCGACGCCCAGCTCCGCCAACTGCTCCAGGGCGATGCGCTTGGCCTCCTCCTTGGTCTCCTCGCGGTACTTCGCGCGCCTCGTGTTGACCACGTCCCCGCCACCTCCTTGAGAAGGCACTCTAACTTGTGTTAGAACTTCTAACACAAGTTAGAAGTCATCAGCGGTGTAAGGGGTTCACATGACCGTCGTGGTGCTGGGCGCAGGTCGGGGCATCGGGCACGAGATCACCCGGCAGCTCGTGGAGGACGGCCGCGAGGTGCGCGGTGTCACCCGATCGGGCGGTGTGCCCGAGGGGGCGGAGGACGTGCGGGCCGACCTGATGGACCGGGAGTCGGCGATCAAGGCGGCGGCCGGCGCGTCGGTGATCCACATGGCCGCCAACGTGCCCTACACGAGCTGGGCGGCCATGCTGCCCACGATGTTCGACAATGCCGTCGCCGCCGCCGAGTCCGCCGGCGCGAAGCTGGTCCTGGCGGACAACCTGTACTCGTACGGCCCCGTGCCCGAGCCGTTCGACGAGAACACACCGGAGCGCCCGGTCGGCACCAAGGAAAAGCTCCGCAGCGCCCTCGGCAAACGCCTGCTCGCCGCCCCCGTACCGGTGGTCCTGGCCCGGTCGAGCGACTACTACGGCCCCGGCGGCATCGGCTCCCTGCCCGGCGAGCTGATCCTCAAGCCGCTGGCCGCGGGCCGGCAGCCGTTCTGGTTCGGCGCGCTGGACGTCCGCCACACCTTCGCCTACCTCGCCGACACGGCCCGCGCCCAGGTCCTGCTCGGCGACGACCCCCGGGCGGACGGCCGCGTCTGGCACACGCCGGCCGCGGAGACGTTGACCGTCCGCGAGTTCATCGCCCTGGCCGGCAAGGTCGTTGGCAAGAAGGCCAAGCCGATGGCCCTGCCGCACGCGGCTGTGCAGGTCATGGCGTTGTTCGACAAGCGGGTGCGGGGCATGGGCGAGTTGGCCCACCAGCGCACGAAGCCGTGGGTGGTGGACCACTCGGCGTTCGAGAACACCTTCGGACCCATGCCGGTCACGCCGCACGAGGAGGCGATCGCCAAGACCGTCGAGTGGTACCGCTGATCAGCCGAGGATGGTGCTGATCAGCTCGTCGGCCAGGGCGGGGGTCGCCGCCGCGATGCCGGACCACCGGCGGGTCAGGTCGAGGGAGAACGTCAACGGCCGGCCGTGCAGGTCGAGCAGTGCGCCACCCGCTGCCGGCACCGTCACCAGAGCGGCGATCAGGTCCATCAGGCGGTGGGTGTCCGAGCCCGGGTCGGCGAAGGCGTCCACCGAACCCTCCGCGACGAGCATGGTCTCCAGGCACGTCGTGCACAGCACCCGAATGCGGTCGGCAGCGTTGGCTATGCGCATCCAAGCGTCCTCGGTGCCGCGCTTGGGCCGCATCAAGCACACCGACGCGCCCTTCAACACCGTGCGGCCGGACGTGCGGAACGGGGTTGGCTCGCCGGCCTTCGCCGACCACGCCCGGCCGGTGTCGAACCAGACGGTCAGAGCCTCGACGGGCTGGTCGTCGATAACCAGAGCACCCGCGAAGCACGACAGCGGCACGCCCAGCGCGGCGTTGGCGGAGCCGTCCACCGGGTCGATGACGAGGGTCGCGGCCGAGCCGTTGTCCACGAACCCGGCTTCCTCGGACAGGAGGTTCGCGCCCGCCTCGGCGGCGGCCTCGGCGATCGCGGCTTCCACGATGGCGTCGACCCGCATGGTGGGCGTGCCGTCCGCACCGCCCGCCACCTCTTCGCGCAGCTCAGCGCGGGTGTGGGCGGTTCGCGCCGCCTGGTAGGCGCGGGCGGCGGCCCGTGCGGTGGCGGCGAGGGCGGGGTGGGTGGTCGGCGACAACTCGGGCTGCGGGACGGGCCACGGGTTCTTGGTCACGGGTGCCAGCTTGCCCGAAGAACAGCCCCCGTGGCCGGGTAGGCACGGGGGCTGTTCCGAAGCCGGGACTCAGATCAGGCCGAGGGCCTTCACCGCGTCGCGCTCCTCGACCAGCTCGGCCACGGAGGCGTCGATGCGGGCGCGGGAGAAGTCGTCGATCTCCAGGCCCTGGACGATCTCGTAGCGGCCTTCCTCGGAGACGACCGGGAACGAGGAGATCAGGCCCTCCGGCACGCCGTAGGAGCCGTCGGACACGACCGCCGCCGACGTCCAGTCGCCCTCGGGGGTGCCGTTGACCCACGAGTACACGTGGTCGATCGCCGCGTTGGCCGCCGACGCCGCCGAGGACGCGCCCCGCGCCTCGATGATCGCCGCGCCGCGCTTGGCGACGGTCGGGATGAAGGTGTTCTCCAGCCAGTCCTGGTCGTTCACGGCCTGCGCCGCGACCTGGCCGTTGACCTCCGCGTGGAACAGGTCCGGGTACTGGGTCGCCGAGTGGTTGCCCCAGATGGTGAGCTTCTTGATGTCGGTGACCGACACGCCCAGCTTCTTGGCCAGCTGCGACAGGGCGCGGTTGTGGTCGAGGCGGGTCATCGCGGTGAAGCGCTCGGCCGGGACGTCCGGCGCGTGCTGCTGGGCGATGAGGGCGTTGGTGTTGGCCGGGTTGCCGACGACCAGCACGCGCACGTCGTCCGCCGCGCCCGCGTTGATGGCCTCGCCCTGCGGCTTGAAGATGCCACCGTTGGCCTCCAGCAGGTCGCCCCGCTCCATGCCCTTGGTGCGCGGGCGGGCGCCGACCAGCAGGGCGATGTTCACGCCGTCGAACGCCGTCTTGGCGTCGTCGGTGATGTCGATGCCGGACAGCAGCGGGAAGGCGCAGTCGTCCAGCTCCATCGCGGTGCCCTCGGCGGCCTTGACGGCCTGCGGGATCTCCAGCAGGCGCAGGCGGACCGGGACGTCCGGGCCCAGCAGGTGGCCGGAGGCGATGCGGAACAGCAGTGCGTAGCCGATCTGGCCGGCCGCACCGGTGACGGTGACGTTCACGGGCGTGCGGGTCATGAGCCTTCCCGAATGACGATCTGACGGCTTCAGTCCCCGGGCACGACCACTAGGCAGGCAGCACCTGTCAGCGGCGGTCTCTACTCCGGGACCGGCGCATCGGGCGGTTTGCCCGACGCGGTGAGGTTACCAACCGGCGAACGATGACAAAGTGTGACAGTGGACATCATCGTGGGGGACGACTTCAGCGACGCGAACCTCATGGGGCAGCGGTGGGAGGGGCGGGCGTTCGAGCGGTGCGACTTCACCGATGCCGACCTGCGGCGGCTGGTGACGGCGGGGTGCACGTTCACCCAGTGCACGTTCGAGCGCACCGACCCGGGGGCGTCCGAGCACTCCGCTTCCGCGTTCCGGTCTTGCACATTCCGGGGTGCCACGCTGGCGTCGGCGACCTTCACGGGTGCACGTACGTGGCTGGGGTCGGTGTTCGTGGACTGCGTGCTGCGGCCCGTGGAGCTGGTCGAGAGCGATCTCACGCTGGCCGGCCTGTCGCGGGCGCGGTTGCGGAAGGTCGTTGCGCGGGCTGAGGTTGCGCGAGGCCAACCTGGAGGAGGCTGGCCTGCGCGACGCGGACCTCCGGGACGCCGACCTGACCGGCGCCCGGTTGCGCGGGTGCGCGTTCGAGGGCGCGGACCTGCGCGGGGCGCGGGTGGACGCCAACGGGCTGGTGGCCGCGTCGCTGCGCGGTGCCGTGGTCGACGTCGAGCTGGCGATCGCCAACGCCTGCGCCCACGGCCTCCGCGTTCAGTGAGTCGGGGCCTCCTGGTTGGCGACCTCCACCAGGACCCCGTCGGCGATCATGTCGTCGACGGACTTGGGCAGCAGGTAGGCGGTGCCGCCGCCGGGCTGCTCGAACCACGGCACCGCGACGCCGGTCAGCACCTCGACCGGGCGGCGCAGGCGGTAGACCCGGTACGGGCGGTTGATCCACGACGGGACCAGTGAGCGCTCCGGGAACGGGGTGCCGGCGACGTAGACGAGGTTGCCGGAGCCGTCGCCGAAGCGGTCGACCTCCATGCCCGAGGGCAGCTCGACCATCTTCTTGTGGCGGAAGAGGGTGAGCGGGGGTTCGCCGTTGAGCGGGGTGATCGGCCACTGGCGGGAGGCGGGCTTGGGGGCCTCCTGCTGCGGCGGCGCGGGCGGCGGGGTCGGGCGGCGCGGGGGTTCTTCGCGGAAGCCGTTGTTCAGGGGTGGGCGGTCCTCGCGGAACGCCTCGCCGTTCATGGGCTGCCGGATCGGCTCCTCGCGGAAGTTCTCGGCCGGCGGCCGGTGTGGCTCGTCGCGGAAACCCTCGACCGGCGGCCGGTGGGGCTCCTCGCGGAAACCCTCGACCGGCGGGCGGTGGGGCTCCTCGCGGAAACCCTCGGCCGGGGGACGGTGGGGCTCGTCGTGGAAGGGCTCGCCGTTCAGGGGTGGGCGCGGGGGCTGGGGGCGCGGGGGCGGCGGGGGCATCGGGCGCGGGGTGCGGCGGCCGGTGAGGACGAGCTTGCCGATCAGGTAGGCGGCGGCGTCCTCGACGCGGTCGAAGCGGACCGGGTTGGTCGGGCCGTGGTCGAACCAGGAGACCTCCCAGTCCGGGCCCTCCGTGCGCAGCACCCACGTGCGGTCGGCGGGCTCGCCGAACCGGTACGCGGCGGGCGGCACGTCCAGCTCGTCCAGCGCGCGGCGGACACCGGCGAGCTGCTGGTCCTCCTCCGGCGTGACCTGGCGCGGCTCGACCGGCTCGGGCTCGGGCTCCTCGAAGCGGGCCTGGTCCTCGAAGTGCCCCTGGTCCTCGAAGTGCCCCTGGTCCTCGAAGTGCGCTGTGGTCTGGTCCTCGAAACGGGCCTGGGGCTGGTCCTCGAAGCGGGACTGCTCGGGGTCCTCGAAGCGGGGCTGTTCCTCGGTGAACTGCTCGTCGTCGAACCGGTCCGGCTGCTCGAACCGGGGCTGCTCGTACCGGTCCTCGTCGTGGAACTGGTCGAACTCCGTGGTCTCCTCGGCGGCCTCGACCGGCTCGGCCCGGTCCTCCTCGACCTCGGCGACGGGCTCCTCGGCGTACTCCGGCTCCTCCTCGACCCGCTCCTCGGCGGCGGGCTCGCCGGTGACGACCTCCACCTCCGCGGTCTCCTCGGCGGGCTCGGGCTCCGGCTCCTCCTCGGCGAACGGGTTCCACGCCTGGGTGGTCTCGACCTCCTCGGCGTCCCGGTCGTACTGGGCGGGCGCGAAGAGGTCCATGCCGTCCACATAGGACTCGCGGCGGTACCGGTCGTCGATGACCGGGCCGTCCTCCTCGAACCGCACCCGGTAGGGCGGGCCGCTGTCGGCGAACTCGACGCGGTCGGAGCGCAGCTCGGTGAGGTTCGCGGTCTCCTCGACGTCGGCGCGCTGGGGCTGCTCGGCGGGCTCGTCCGGCAGCTCGGGGAGCGGGGTGGCGACGGTCGTGGCGACCTCCACCGGCTCCTGCTCGGCGAACGCCTCGAACGGCTCGGGGACGTCGGCCACGGGCAGCGCGGTGTCGCGGGGCGCGGCGGGTGCGCCGAGGTTCGCGGCGGCGGCGACGCGGGCGTCCTCGGGGACCTCGGGCAGGACGTAGTCGTTGGCCTTGGCCCGCTCCACCAGCTCGGGCTCGGGCGGCACGCCGTACGCGCGCAGGTAGTAGCCGACGGCGGCGGGCCAGATCCAGTGGCCGTCGGTCTGGAAGGCGACCGGCACGACGGCGGGGGCGTCGGGGTTGAGCACGTCGGCGTCGAAGCCGCGCCCGATCACCGCGACGGGCGCGCGGTCGAGGTAGCTCAGCAGCAGCTCGCGCTCGCCGTCGGGGACGGGCGGGCGGTTGACGGAGGGTCGGCCGCCGGGTCCCGCGCCGTCGAAGACGCGGGCCGTGCGGAACCCGCGCGGTGGCACGGGCAGGCCCGAACCGGGTGTCGAGGGGGCGGCCGGGGCGGGTGTCGAGGGGGCGGGCGAGCCCGGTGTCGAAGGACCGGGCAGGCCGCCGCCGGGTGTCGACGGGCCGGCGGGGGCGGGCTGGGCCGGGGCGTGGGCTTCGTGGCCGGGGTCCGGCGGTGCGGGGGCGAAGTCGTGCGGCTCGTGGGCCGGAGCGCCGAAGTCGCGCGCGTCGTGGCCGGGAGCGCCGAAGTCGCGCGGCTCGCGGCCGGGAGCGCCGAAGTCGCGGCCGGGAGCGCTGTTGTGGGCGGACGCGCTGTCGTGGGCGGGGGCGGTGAGCGCGGCCTCGTGCGGGGGTGGCGGGAAGAGCTGGGTCTCCTCGACGGGCTCGTGGGGCGCGCCGTAGGGGTGCGGCTCGGCCTCGTGGACCGGCGGGTCGAAGGCGTGGGCTTCGTGGGCCGGGGTGTCGAAGGCGTGCGGCTCGTGGGGCGCGAAGACGTCGTGGGCCGGTGCGGGCTGGCCGCCGGGAGGCGTGGGCGGTCCGGGCTGGGCCGGGAGCGCCGGGCCGGGCGGGGTCTGGTGGGCCGGGGCCTGGGGTGCGGGCTGCTGGGCGGCCAGGCGGCGGCGCAGCCAGTCCGGGATGTTCTCCTCGGTGCGCGGGAAGAAGCGCACCTCGTCCACGTACGCCTGCGGCGGCGGTGGCGTCTGCCACGCGGGCTCGGCGCGGTCGAAGTCGAGGTTGTAGCTGGACGGGTGGTCGAGCTGGTAGCGGGCGTTGGACCAGCTCCCCCGCCCTTCCCGGTACATGCCCGCGCGCAGCCGCGCGAACAGGCCGGCCACCTCCTGCGGCGGCTGCCAGGCGCGCAGCGCGCCGTCCGCTCCCCGCACCTCGGCGGTCAGCTCGAAGTACCGGCCGGTGGCCCGGTACTCGGCAGTGACGTGGCGCCAGTCCTCCGGAGCGGCCCGCATCAGCGTGAGGCCGATCTGCTTGACCAGCGCGTCCTGCTCGGTCGGGTTCAACGGCTTCGGCTCGGACACGCCCACCATCTTCCCCCGCGACTCACCGTGCGCGCACGGGACCCCGTTGCGCCGAACGGACGAACCACGGGGTGCGACCGTCCCTAGACCGCCGGTGGCTGCGTCGTGGCCTCGGCGATCTCCACCAGCCGGCCGTCGGCCAGCAGGTCGCGCACGGACGCCACGAGGAAGTACCCCGTGCCGCCGCCGGCCTGCCCGAACCACGGCACCGCGATGCCCTTCACGGCCGGCACCGGCTGCTGGACGCGATACACGTGGTAGCGGCGGTTCAGCCAATCCGGTGGCAGCGACCGGTTGCCGAACAGGGTGCCCGCCGCGTACACGAGGTTGCCGCCCTCGGCCCCGAATCGATCAAGTTCGGTCCCCGCGGGCAGCACGACCGCCTCCCGGTCGCGGAACAGCGACAGCGGCGGCTCGTCGGGCAGCGGCTGGATGTCCGCCACCGGCTGCACCACCTGCGCCCGGCCGCCCGCGCGCTCGGCGTCCCGGTCGTCGCGCCACAGCAGCTCCGCCAGCAGCACCTTCGCCGCGTCCACGGCGTGCTCGTACACCTTCGGGCGACCGTGCGGACCGCGGCTGGAGTCCCAGAACTGGACCTGCCAACCGGACGGGCCGGGTGCCGGCTCCAGCACCAGGGCGTCCGGGCGCGGCTCGACCAGGCCGTACTCGTGCTCGGCGACCCCGTAGTGGTCGAGGCGGGCCTTGAGCTGGTCCAGCGCGCGGCGGTCGACGTCGGTGATCACGCGCGGGGTGTACGGGGGCAGCAGCGCGCTCTCGGCCTGACCGGTGGCGACGGCGGTCGCGGCGGCCTCGGCGTCCGGGGACACCGGCGGGACGGCGTAGCCGTTGTCCCGGATGTGCTGCACGAGCTGCGGCACGGGTGGGACGTGGTGGTTGCGCAGGTAGTAGGCCACACCGCCGGGCCACACCCACGTGCCGTCGGTGTGGAAGGACAGCGGCACGCCGGGCGTGGCGTCCGGCTTGAACACGTCCTTGCCGTAGGAGCGGGCGGCCAGGACGACCGGCGCGCCCTCCAGGTAGGCCAGGACGTCGTCGAGTTCCTGCGGGTGCGGGCGGGGGCGGTCGGCGAAGGTCGGCACGCCCTGCGCGTCGAGCCCGTCGAACAGCGGCGCGGCGAACAGCTCGGCGGCACCCTCGGCCGGGGACTGCACCGGGATCTGCGCGGTCGGCGGCTCGGAGGTCTCGTCGGCCTCGCGCGCGGTCCCGCCCTCCGACTCGCCGGCCGGGCCGCCGGCGGCGGGCTGAGCGGCGCCGGCCTGCTCGGCCCCGGCCTGGGCGGCGGTGGGCTCGGGGGTCGGGAGGCCGGCCTTCTCCGCCAGCCAGGCCGGGACCGAGTCCCTCGGGTGGAGTTCGAGTTCGCGGGCGTAGTGCTCGGGGTCCGGCGGCGAGGTCCAGTCCGGCTCCGCGTCGCGGTTGAACTCCGCCGAGTACGTGTCCGGGTGCACCAGGTGGAACTTCATGGACAGCCACGCGCCGCCGCCCGGCCGCGCCATCCCCTCGCGCAGCTGCACGAAGAACGGCAGCGCCTCGTCCGGCAGCCGCCACTGGAACGACGACCCGTACATGGTCAGGCCGGACACCTCGGCCTCCAGGTACCGGCCGATCATCCGGAAGTCGACGAACAGCTGCTCCCAGTCGCCGCGCAGCCGCTGCACCAGCAGCGTGGTCAGGGAGCCGAGGATCGCGTTCTGGTCCTCGGTGTCCAACTGCGGCGCGGTCATGCGTTCTGCTCCTCGGTCGCGGCTTCGGCGAGCTTGTCCCGCAGCCAGTCCGGAACGAACGCCTCGTCCCGGGGGAACGCGGCCAGGTCGCGGGCGAAGTCCGCGGCGGGCACCGGCGGGTCGAACTGCGGGTCGTGGTCGAAGTTGTAGGTGATGTCGATGCGCAGCGGCGCGTTCACCACGCACCGGCACGAGAACCACGCGCCCCGGCCCGGCTGGTAGGTGGCCTGGCGCAGCTGCGCGAACGCCTCCGCCAAGCCCTCGGGCGGCAGCACCTCGGGCGTCGAGCCGTCCGGCATGTACACGGTCAGCGCGAGGTCCTGCACGGCGACCGTCATCCGCACCAGCAGGTCGACGCGGCGGAACCCGTCCGGAGCGGCTTCCAGCAGCAGGCCGCCGATGACCTGGAGCAGCTCGTCGTGCCGCTCAGAAGCCGGCTGGCCAGAGGGCTGCGTTGTGCTCATTGGGGTAGCTCCTGACGTAGATCTCGGTCGTGCCGTCCTCGCGGGTCACGCGCCAGCGGGTCTGGTACGTGTGCGGGTGCCGGGTCAGCGGGTCGCGCAGGGCGAAGGTGTCGATGATCTCGACCGTACCGCCGGCCTTCATGAACTTCGACCGGTCCCGCTCCATCCGGTGCCACGTCTCGTCGGTGGCGAACGCGGGCCGGCCGTTGCCCTGGTTCTGGTCGCGCTGCTGGCTGGACTGGTTGGCCGCCTCGCCCGGGAAGCCCAGCTCGTTGCCCTGGTGGTGGCCGCCGTCGGACAGCTTCTTGCCGCTGCCGTCGACCTCGCCGTGCGCGCCGACCTCGACCTGCGCGGCCCCGTCCCGGCGGATCGCGCCGCCGGAGGACAGGTCGGGCCGGCCGGTGGTGGCGACCGTCTCGCCGTCGCGGTTGGTGCGGCCCCGCCACATGTCGTTGTCGGCGACCAGGACGGCGTTGGGCAGCGGCAGGTTCAGGTCCGGGCTGAACGGGCGGAACGTGTGCGCGAAGCCCACCGACCCGTCGTCGCCGGTCTGGAAGGTGCCGTAGCCCTGGTTCTTGTGGTCGTCCAGCACGAACCGGGTGCCCGGCGGCAGGTCCGCGCGGGCGGAGAACGGGTCGCTGTTGCCGAACGGCCGGGTGACCGCCGCGTGCTGCTGCGGCGTCCAGGACGAGGTGTCGCCGGTGACCTTGACGGAGTAGACGTACTCACCGTCCACTTTGGCCCGTTCCAGGGTGAGCTCGACCTCGTTGGCCGGTGCGGGCCAGGTCCGGGTGGGTTGTTCGGCGCGGCCGAGGCCGTAGAACCCGTCCGAGGTGACCTGGGCGTGCGCGGGCGCCTGGGTGATCTCGGCGTTGACCCGGCTGCGCTGGCCGGAGTGGGTCTCCTCGAACACCACGTGCCCGGTGTCGTCGGTGAGGAACCGGCCGCGGCGCTGGCCGTGCTCGTCGGTGACGACGTACTCGGTGTTGGGGTCGTGCACCTGGCCGGGTCGGCTGAACGGCTGGCCCTGCTTGATGTCGTCGACCGATTTCTGGTGCGCGGTGGGCGGTTCGACGCGGTCGACGGCGTTCTGCGGGTGGCCGTTGGCGTCGGTGGTGAACTCCTGGTGCAGCGGGCCGCGGTCGACGTTGTAGTTCGCGCCCGGGACCGGGTTGGTCACCTCGGGGTTGCGGGTGTCGCCGAGGAAGTCCGGCGCGGCGATCCACTTCGGACGGCCGTCGCCGTCGGTCTGGACGGTGCCGCGGTGGTTGCCCTCGGTGTCGTAGACCTCCATCCGGGTGTCCGGCGGGAGGTCCGTGCGCGCGGTGAACGCCTCGCCCGGCTTCGGCGCCATCGGGTGGTCGCGGTCGATGGTGACGCGGCCGTTGGCGGCGGGCGGCGGCGGGTCGATCAGGACCGTGCGCTGGACCTGGACCTCCTGGCCGCCGATCTTGATGGTGTCCGTGGTGGTCTGGCGGGTGCCGTCCGGGTTGGCCACGAACACGTCGTGCCGGTGGCCGGTCTCGACGCGGTAGTGGGCGTTCGGCGCGGGGTGCAGGACCTCCGGGTTGTCGCCGTGCCGGGTGTTGGGGGCGATGGCGTCGACGAAGACGTTGCCGTCGGCGTCGACGTGCACGACCGTGCGGACCTCGCCGTTCGGGTTCTGCACCTCGATGCGGGTGTCACGGGGCAGATCGCCTTGGCGGAACAGCGATTCGGTGGTCTGGACGGTCTGCCGGTGCGTCGTTTGCGGTTCCTGCCAGGGGGTTTGCACCTGGGGCTCGATGTCCAGGCGCCCGCGGTGCTCTTGCTCGCCGGTGGCCGGGTCGCCCTTGGGCTCGTGGCCCGGCGGCATCCCGTTCTCGCCGACCGGGGTGCTCGTGCCGTCCGGTTCGAACCGGTGCCAGCCGCCGTCCGGCGGCATCTTCGGGCCGCCGGACTCGGTCGGCGAGCTGGAGTAGAGGTTGCCGTGCTGGTCGGACCAGGCCAGGCGGTCCGGGGCGATGACGGGCTGGCCGGTCTCCCGGGCGACGTGCGCGGCGAGGCTGTTCTCCCCGCCCGCGGCGGCGTCGCAGCCGACGAACACCAGCGGCCGGTTCGCGAGGTCCGGGTGGTTGTTGATCAGCTCGGTGAGTTCGGCGCGGGTGTAGTGCCGGTCGCCGATGCGGACGCCGTCGCCGTCGGTGTGGATGTCGAGGACCGCGTGGCCGTCGGTGGGCGGGATGCGGCTGGCGAGGTCGTTGAGGTGGGGCTCGGTGTGCAGGGCGACGCCGGCGTCGGTGACCTGGCTGTTGCGGATCGCCTGGTCGACGCGTTGGGAGACCTGGTTCAGCGGGATCGGGCCCTGGTGGGCGACCGGGCCGATGTCCCGTGCGGGTTCGTGGGGGGTGTAGTCGTCGAACGCGCCGTTGCGGGCCTGGTCGACGGTGACCGGGTCGGGGGTGCGGACGTTGCCGTTCTCGTCGAACGTGCCGAAGTCGGGCGGCAGCACCTTGCCGTCGGCGGGCGGGACGTCCACCTCGCGCATCAGGCCCAGGTCGATCAGCCGCTGGACGCTCATCTGGCCGGTGTTCGGGTCGACCAGGTCGGGGTGCGCGACGGGTTGGAGCTGGCGCGCGCCGCCGAGTTGGTCGAAGGCCGGGGCGACGGGGGCGAGCTCGACGGTGAGCGGGGCGTCGAGGACGTAGACGTGGTAGCCCTTGCCGAGGCTGTCCGGGAGGATCGCGCGTTCGCCGAAGCCGTACGGGTTGCCGTCGGTGTTCAGGGGTGACAGGAAGTCGCCCTGGGGGCTGCCGAACCGGTCGAGCACGGTGCCGGCCGGGAGTTCGACCACGACCCGGGGGCCGTCCGCGCCTTGGTTCGGCGGCCAGTTGATGGAGCCGTCGGGCTTGGAGTGCGCCTGGATGAAGGGCTCGTAGCTGCCGTGGGGGCCGTAGGGCTGGTAGGTGGGTTCCACGATGGCGGCGGCGCGCTGGTCGTAGGTGCCGACCTCGCGGTCCGTGGGGCCGGTGCTGTCGTGGAAGGAGTGGTAGGGGCCGTCGTGGGAGAAGCCGGGGACCACGCCGGCGGGGTTGCCCCAGACTCCCTTGTGGGGGAAGGGGTCGGCGGGGGTGGTGGTGGGTTGGCTGTCTTCGGGCCAGGCGTGGCCGGCGGCGGGGGAGTGCTCGTCGCCGGGCTCGCCGACCGTGTCCGCCGGGGTGTCCGCTGTGGGGTCGGCGGTGGGGTCGGCGGTGGGGTCGGCGGTGGTTTCGGCGGTGGTTTCGGCGGTCGGTTCCGGTGTGGAGTCGGTGGTGGGTGCCGGGGTCTCGGGGGTGGGGGTGGCTTCGGGTGCCGGGGTGGCCTCGGGTGCCGGGGTGGTGCGGTCGGCGGGGGTTTCACGGCTGGTGGCCGGGGTGTCGCCGGGCGTCGGGTTCTGGGTGCCACGAGCGGCCGGGGCTTCCGTGCCGCGTGCAGCCGGGGCATCGGTACCGCGAGGGGCCGGGGCATCGGTACCGCGAGGGGCCGGGGCTTCCGTGCCGCGAGGGGCCGGGGTCTCGGTGCGCGGGGCGGGTGTTGATTCGGTGCGCGGGGTTGGCGTGGGTGTCGGCTGGGGGCCGGCTGGGCCGGGCTGGGGGCCGAAACCGCCCGGCTGAGGGCCGAAACCGCCTGGCTGAGGGCCGAAACCGCCTGGCTGTGGCCCGAAACCGCCTGGCTGGGGGCCGAAGGTGCCGGGTGGGGGCGTGCCTGGTTGCTGGGTGGCCGGGCCGCGCTGTTCGGGCATGACCGGGGAGTTCTGGTGCGGGATGTGCGGTGCCGGCGAATAGGACTGCGCCGGGATCCCGGTGACCGAACTGGTGCCCGTGGAGTCGTTGGGACGGTTGTTCTGGTCCCGCCCGCCGGGGTTGGGATCGCTGAAGAACCCACCACCGACCGGAGCGGAAGGCCCCCGACCACCGCCACCACCGGTAGCACCGCCACCGGCAGCACCCATCGGAGGAGGCGCCATCGCACCCGCACCCATCGGCGCACCGGAATGACCACCGGACGTACCGGTTCCGCTCCCGGTTCCGGCAGGGCCGGTCGCGGTCGGAGTCGCCGCAACCCCTCCCCCGGACCCGCCGGCCGCCGGCCCACCGACCACCGGCGCAGTGCCGGGAGTCGGACCGCCAGTCGCCGTAGGCCCACCAGTCGGGGTCGCGCCGCCAGTCGGAGTCGCACCGCCGGTCGGGGTCGGCCCACCGGTGGGAGTCGCGCCACCGGTCGGGGTCGCGCCGCCAGTCGGAGTCGCACC
>NZ_JAPSLK010000070.1:0-8400 GCF_031180885.1 Saccharothrix sp. | reverse complement strand
GTCGGGGTCGCGCCGCCAGTCGGAGTCGCACCGCCGGTCGGGGTCGGCCCACCGGTGGGAGTCGCGCCACCGGTCGGGGTCGCGCCGCCAGTCGGAGTCGCACCGCCGGTCGGGGTCGGCCCACCGGTGGGAGTCGCGCCACCGGTCGGGGTCGCGCCGCCAGTTGGGGTTGCGCCGCCAGTTGGGGTTGCGCCACCGGTCATGGGCGAGGTGGGCATGACCCCGCCCATCATCGGCGTCCCGGCGTGCGTACCGCCCGGAACCGAACCGCCCGGTGTCGTCCCGCCCATCGGCGGCCCGCCCGGCGTTGTGCCCGACAGAGGCGGCCCGCCCGGAGTGCTGCCCGACAGAGGCGGGCCGCCCGGAGTGCTGCCGGAAAGAGGCGGGTTGCCCGGAGTCGTGCCGCTCAGGGGCGGTCCGCCCGGGGTGGTGCCGGGGGCAGGTGAGCTGCCTGGAGTCGGGCTGCCCAGTGAAGGAGTGCCTGGAGTCGATCCCGGGGAAGACGGTGTGCCGGGAGTGCCGAACGTCGGCATCGGGCCGGGAAGTGGCGCGCCCGACCTGGTTCCGCCGGCACTCGGAGCACCCGGCACCGACCCGGTACCAGGAGTCGGGCTGGTCGGAGTTGGCCCGGTCGAGATCGGGCCGCCTCCGATCGGAGAGCCGCTGAAAGACGTGGGTGCCCGGCCGGTCGGGGAGGAACCGCCGGGAGCCGGGGTCGGAGTCGGAGTCGGCGCAGTCGAAGGAGTGGGTGCGCCCAAGCGGCCGGTGATGGAGGAGGTTCCGCCGGTCACCGGGGAAGTCGGGACAGTCGCCCTACCACCGGAACCGACCGGCGGAGGCGACGAGTCACCACCCACGCTGGGAGGCGGCGCGGCGACCGTGGGGAAAGCAGGGCTCGGTGCGGGAGGGGCGGAGACGGCGGATGTGGTGGTGCCGTCGCGGCCCACCGGGTTCAGGCCGTCTCGGCGCACGGACGGGCCGGGAGCGGTCGGCGTTGGGGCGGCACCAGGCACGGGAGCGGGGCCGATGTCCGGTGGCCGGGAGACGGAACCGCCGGGATCGCCAGGGGTGATCCGGGGCGGCTCAACGGTCAGGCCGTCCTTTGCACCACCAATACCGCCGGACACCGCACCGGACGTCGCTCCCAGCAACACGTCCCGCGCACTGATGTCCTGGCCCATCACCGCCGCCGTGCCCACGGTCGACGCGGCACCCTCGACAGCACCCCGCGTGGCACCCACGGCCATCTGCCCGGCCAGGCCACCGCCCTCGAACTTCAACCCACCCGACAGACCACCGACAACACCGGAGACGGCACCCGACACCGCCGCCTCACCGGTCTTGCCCCAGTCCCACTGCGAACGGTCGCCGCGCGCCATCTGGATGCCCTGGATGACCACGTCGATCCCGACCGAGATGGCCACCTCGCGCAGGATCGCCATCACCAGCTGCCGGAACGTGAACTGCACGATCAACCGGGTCGCCTGCTGCGCGATGGGAATCCCGGCCGTCGAAGCGCCGAACGTCCCGAACGCCGCCGCGATCAGCGCCGCGATCTCGATCGCCAAAGCAATGAGCGACGCGATGATCGACAGCTTGGTGTACTCGACCTCCAGCGCCGAGTTGTCGCAGCTCTCCGCCAGCTGCTCGCACACCTTCTGCAGCTTCGGCAGGTACGAGTCGTCACCGCCGGCGAACTTCCGCCAGTACTCCTCGAACCGCTGCGCCGCCTCACCGGTCTGGCTGGCGGTCACCGTGGACGCGGCGCCGTTGGCCTCGTCGATCACCGACTTCACGCCCTGCGCGGCGGTCCGGTACGCGTCGGCCATGCGGCGCAGCGCCGTTTCGTCGCCCTCCGGCCAGCTCTGCCCGACCACGATCGGGAACAGCCACGTGACCTCGCTCGGGATCTCGATACCCACCGCTCGCGCCCCTCAGCAGAAAACCGTCAGTAGGTCCGGGAGATCCCGGTCGCGTTGCCCTGGTCGGACCCCTCGTACGCGTCGGCCGACTGGTCGACCCCGGTCCGGATGTCCTGCAAGGCCTTGGCCAGGTTCTTGAACGCCTCCAAGGTCGCCGTGGAGTTCGGCACGTACTGCTGCGCGAACGCCTGCCCCGACTCGTCGCCGCCCCAGCACTGCCCCTCGGCCTGCAAAGCCCCGTTCAAGGCCTGGAAGACCCCGTCCAACGAGTCACCGGCCGCGCTGAACTGGGCGCCACCGCGCCGCATGCCGGCCACGTCTACCTGGAAGCCGCCGTTCACCAGCCACTCCTGTCCATGATGGTGTCGCCGTCGTCGTCATCGGGTGGAGCGGGAGACCGGCGCGGCGGTGCCGGGGACGGCACCGCCGGCGGCTTCGGGAGCAGGTCGGCCAGGGACGGCACGCCGGGGAGGAACTCCGACAGGTCGACGCTCGCGCCCTCCTGGGCCGGGGCGAGGACCTCGTTGACCTCCGCGCGGGCCTTGGCGACGGCCTGGAGCACGGTCTCCGTGGTGAGCTTGGCCAGCTTCTCCGGGGTGGTGCGCTCGAACGCGTTGGGCGAGAACTCCAGCGCCGTCAACGCGCCCGTCGAGTCCACCGAGGCGCGGACGCTGCCGTCCCGGGACACCGCCGTTGCGCTGACCGCCTGGGCCCGCGCGGCGGTCTCGTGCAGTTCCGCGGTCTTGGCGCGCAGCTCCGTGAGGAGGCTGTCGACGTGCTCGCGCATGGCGGCGTTGCGCGCCTCCAGCTCGGCTCGGCGTCCCGTGGGATCGGTCACAGCTGTCCCCTCGCTTGTGCCTCCAGAGGGTGCAGACGCTAGCCGAGGGCTCCGGGTTCCCGCCGATATTCGGGCGGGTTTTGTCGGGGTTCGGGTGCAGAGTGGGGCACGTGCTGCGGCCCTATCGCGAACTCGCGTCCGTACCAGGACTCCCCGCTTTGCTCATGTGGTCGCTGCTGGGGCGTGTGCACATGCCAGGCACGCCGCTGGCCTCGTCGTTCCTGATCGCCGGGTGGACCGGGTCGTACACGGCGGCGGGTCTGGTGGGCGGCGCGTTCGCGGTCGGGCTGGGCGTGGCGAGCCCGCTGCGCGGCCGGGCCGCCGACCGGAGTCCGGCGAGCCGGTTGTTGCTGGTCACCGCGCTGGGCTACGGCGCGGCGATCCTGGCCGCGGGGATCGTCCCGCTGGTGCTGCCGCCGGCGTGGTGGCCGCTGTCGGTGCTGGTGGCGGCGGTCGCGGGGGTGATGATGCCGCCGGTCACGCCGATCAGCCGGGCCACCTACCCGCGCATGGCCACCGGGCCGGCGGGCACGGCGGTGTTCACCGTCGAGGCGTCCATGCAGGAGGTCATCTACGTCATCGGGCCCGCGTTGACCGCGATGGTGGTGGCGTTCTTCAACCCTTACGCGGCGCTGTGGATGTGCGGGGCGCTGGCGGTCCTGGGCGCGTTCGGGTTCCGGGCGGCGCTGCGGCGGGCCGGGATGGACGAGCCGGTGCCTTCCTCGGCGAAGCACTCCGGGCGGACGCTGCTGGCCGACCCGTCGATGGTGTTCGCGCTGTCCACGGGGCTGTGCATCGTGGCGTCGCTGCTCACCATCGACCTGGTGATCATCGCGTGGGCACGGGACCTCGGGTCGCCGGGCCTGGCGGGGGTGCTGACGGCGGTGTGGGGCATCGGGTCGGTCGTCGGCGGGCTGATCGCCGGCGGGCTGCACGGCGAGCCCCGGTTCACCCGGCGGATGGTGTTGCTGGCGCTGGGCGTGGTGGCGCTGGTGCCGGTGCTGCCGCCGGTCATGGAGCCGTCGTCGGTGTGGTTGATCGGGCTGGTGCTCGCGGTGGGCGGGATGGCCATCGCGCCCGCGATCGCCGCCAACAACACCCGGATCAGCGACATCGCGCCGGAGGGGCGCAAGGCGGAGGCGTTCGGGTGGCTGGGCGCGTTCACCACGGCCGGGCAGGCGGCGTTCCTGCCGGTCGCGGGGTGGCTGCTGGACCTGGTCGGGCCGGCCGCGGCGGCGGGTGCGAGCGCCTCGGCGGCGGTGCTGGGGGTCGTGCTGGCGAGCCGGGTGCGGGCGCCGAAGCCGGTTGGCGCGGTGGCGGCCGGTGGCGTTGGCTGAGGCGGTGGGGTCCCGGGACGCGGTGGGGGTCCGGCCCCGTCTCGTCGGGACGGGCGTCGCGTTCGTCGGCGGCGTGTTCCTGGCGGTGCAGGGGCGGTTGAACGGCGAGCTGGGGCACGTGTTCCGGGACGGGTTCCTGGCCGCGCTGGTGTCGTTCGGCGGCGGGTTGGCGCTGTTGCTGGTGATCGTGCTGCCGGCGCGGGCCGGTCGGGCGGGGTTGGCGCGGCTGTCCGAGGCGCTGCGGTCCGGGCGGATCAAGTGGTGGCAGTGCGTCGGGGGCGCGTGCGGGGCGTTCTTCGTGTCCACGCAGGGCTTGACGGTCGCCGCGCTCGGGGTGGCCGCGTTCACAATCGCGGCGGTGGCGTCGCAGGTGGTCAGCAGCCTGCTGGTGGACCGGGCCGGGCTCGGGCCGACGCGGCAGCCGCTGACCGTGCCGCGCGTGGTGGGCGCGGTGCTGGCGGTGCCCGCGGTGGCCGTGGCGGTGGCGGACGACCTCGGTTCGCAGTCCGCGCTGTGGTTGGCGGTGCTGCCGGCGTTGGCGGGCATCGGGTTGGGCTGGCAGCAGGCGGTCAACGGGCTGGTGCGGGAGGCTGCGGGCAGCACCCGGGTGACGACCCTGGTCAACTTCACCACCGGCACCGCCGTGCTGCTCGTGGTGTGCGCGGTGGACGTGGTGGTGCGCGGGTTCCCGACCGCCGCGCCGAGCGAACCGTGGTTCTACGCGGGCGGCGCGCTGGGCATCTGCACGATCGGGTCGGCGGTCCTCGCGGTCCGCTTCACCGGGGTGCTGCTGGTCGGGTTGACGCAGGTCGCGGGCCAGTTGGTGGGCGCGGTGGCGGTCGACGCGATCGTGCCGACGGCGGGTTCGCGGCTGTCGTGGTGGACCGTCGTGGGCACGGTGTTGACCTTGCTGGCGGTGGCGGTCGCCGCGCTGCCGAGCCGCCGTTGATGCGAAGATGGGGCGCGTGACGGCGACGATCCTCAACGGCAGGGCCACCCGGGACGCGATCTTCGACGACCTGCGGGCGCGGGTCGCGAAGCTGGCCGAGCGGGGGGTGACGCCCGGCCTGGCCACCGTCCTGGTCGGCGACGACCCGGGCTCCCACTCGTACGTGAAGGGCAAGCACGCCGCGTGCGCGAAGGTCGGCATCACGTCGATCCGCCGCGACCTGCCCGCCGACACCACGCAGGAGCAGCTCGAAGCCGTCATCGACGAGCTGAACGCCGACCCCGCGTGCACCGCCTACATCGTGCAGCTCCCGCTGCCCAAGCACCTGGACGCCAACGCAGTCCTGGAGCGCATCGACCCGGCCAAGGACGGCGACGGCCTGCACCCGGTCAACCTCGGCAAGCTCGTCCTGGGCGACGAGGCCCCGCTGCCCGCCACCCCGCGCGGTGTGGTGGAACTGCTGCGCCGCTACGACGTGCCGATCGCGGGCGCGAACGTGACCGTCGTCGGGCGCGGTGTGACGGTCGGGCGGCCCATCGGGCTGCTGCTGACCCGGCGCAGCGAGAACGCGACCGTGACCCTGTGCCACACCGGGACCAAGGACCTGGCGGCCGAGGTGCGGCGGGCGGACATCGTGGTGGCGGGCGCGGGGAGTCCCGGGCTGATCACCGCGGACATGGTGAAGCCGGGCGCGGCGGTGGTGGACGTCGGCATCACGCGGACCGAGGCCGGTCTGGTGGGGGACGTGCACCCGGACGTGGCTTCGGTGGCGGGTTTCCTCGCGCCGATCCCCGGTGGGGCCGGGCCGATGACCATCGCGATGCTGCTGACCAACACGGTCGAGGCGGCCGAACGCGGCTTGGCGGTTTCGGGCGCGGTTCCGGACTCGGGCTCGGGCTCGGACTCGGTGGAGGGCTGAGGGCGGTGGAGCTGATGCCGGAGCAGCGCTGGCGGTCGGCGGCGGGTCAGCACCTGCCGTTCGCGCTGGTGGTCGGTGTGGTCGTGCTGGGCATCGTGCGGATCGTGCAGTACCACTGGCGGCAGGGCGCGGTGCTGATCGGCGTCGCGCTGCTGCTGGCGGCGCTGCTGCGGGTGCTGGTGACCGACGAGCAGGCGGGCCTGATCGCGATCCGCAGCCGGAGCGTGGACGCTTTGCTGTACTCGGCGTTCGGGTTCTCCGTGATCGTGGTGGCGATGACCATCATCGGCGGTCCGTTCAGCCGCTGATCGCGTCCAACAGCGCCCCGAGCTTGGCGGCGCGGGCCGGGCGTCCGGCCGACACCCACTCCACCCGGCCGCGCAGGTGGGCCCGGAAGTCCGGGTGTCCGTGGCGGTTCTGCGACTCCAGGCCGTGCCGGGCGCAGTTGTGCAGGGTGGCTTTCAGGTCGTCGTACTCGGCGCGCGAGGCCGCCGGGGCGTGGTTGACGACCAGACCGGCGAGGCGCTGCCGTTGGTGCTGCGCGGCGGCGCGGGTCTTGTCCGGGTTGATCCGGAAACCCTCGCTGTGGACGGCCTTCTTGACGCCGGGCAGGAGGCGGTGCAGGGGCAGGTCTTCGGGGCCGGAGAACGCGAGGTCGTCGGCGTAGCGGGTGTAGGTCGCGCCGAGGCTGCGGGCGAGTCCGGTGAGGCGGCGGTCGAGGTTGCGGGCGATCAGGTTCGCCGTGGCGGGTGAGCTGGGGGCGCCCTGGGGGAGGTGCGCGGCGGCGAGGCGGCGGCGGAGCGGCCAGTCGGTTTTCGTGGTCACGTCCGGCGGGGTACGGGTGGTGAGGAGGCCCGTGATCGCGGCGGCCACGGCGGGCGGGTAGCCGTAGGACTCCAGCAGACCGCGGATGCGCGCGCCGGTGACGGACGTGAAGAAGCCTTCCAGGTCCAGGCGCACGACCAGGGGTTTGTTCGCGTGGGGCGCGGCGAACGTGGCGATCGACCGGCCGCGCCGGAAGCCGTGGGCCGCGTCGTGGAGGTCGACGCGGTCGAGCAGGTGGCGGACGAGGCGGCGCTGGAGTTCGGCGAGGCGGGGCTTGGGCGACTCGATCAGGCGACGGCCCTGCCACCAGGTCCGGTAGTGGCGGAGGGGTTCGTGCGCGTGCCGGTTCCAGGCGCGGGTGTCGGCGAACCAGGCCAGCTCGCCGGCGTCGAGGTCGAGGGCGCGGGCGAGTTCGTCGGTGGTGTGCCAGCGCGGGACGTTGCCGCGCCACCGGGGTTTTTGTTCTTCTGGTGCTTCTCGGGGTTTCAGGTCTTTGATCAGGCGCGCCAGCGATTCGGTCCCGCCGTGCGGGGCGGACGGGCTGAGCGCCAGGAGCCGAACCGCGAGGTCTTCCGCCTGTACTGGCCCCACCACGTCCGCGAGCCGTTCGGCGAGCCCGCTGCGGTCCCACGGCCCGTCAAGTGCCGCCGCGGCAAGGGTTTCGGCTGGTGTTCCGACCGCGGCGTGTGTTCCGGCCGCGGTGAAGGTTTCGTACGCAGTAAGGGTTTCGTATGCGGTGAGGGTTTCGTATGCGGTGAGGGTTTCGTATGCGGTGAGGGTTTCGTATGCGGTCATGCGGTGGCCATGGGGTGCGACGGCGTGGGACGACGCTTTCTCCGCCACGTCGGGCAGGGAAGCACGCGGAGCGTGCCGTACTGCCTTGGGCGCAGTGGGTGCTTCGAGTCGTGCTCCCAGGGGTTGCCCCTGAGGGGCGGTGCTCCAACCGCCTGCTCGCCGCCACGCCGCCGCACGGGTTCCACATTAGAGGGTTGACAACCACTACAGCCAAAGTACTACAGTCGTCGTTGTTACCCGACGCATGGAGCTGATCTTGCGAAGCCTGACCTACCTGGTCGCGATGTCCCTCGACGGCTTCATCGCCGCGCCGGACGGGACGTACAACGACTTCTTGTTCGAGGGCGACCACATGACCGCGCTGTTCGAGGACTACCCGGACGCGCTGCCGACGGCCGGTCGCCAGGCGCTGGGGTTGGACGAGGTGCCGAACCGGACGTTCGACGCCGTGGTGATGGGGCGGGCGACTTATGAGGTGCCCGGTGGGCTGCCGAGTCCCTATGCGCACCTGCGGCAGTACGTCGTGTCGAGCACTTTGACCGACGTTCCCGACGACGTGACGGTGATTTCGGAGGACGTGCTGTCGGCGGTGCGGGCGCTGAAGGCGGAGTCCGGTTTGGACATCTGGCTGTGCGGGGGCGGGAAGCTGGCGGCGGCGCTGCTGCCGGAGATCGACAAGTTGGTGCTGAAGATCCACCCGATCGTCCTCGGGCGAGGGGTTCCGCTGTTCGACGGGGAGTTCCCTGTCCACAGGTTCACGAAGATCGAGAGCCGGGCCTTCACGACCGGCGTAACGTTCACGACGTACACGAGGT
>NZ_JAPSLK010000114.1 GCF_031180885.1 Saccharothrix sp. | reverse complement strand
CGCCAGGACGACCAGCAGCGCGGCCGCGCCGGACCGGAGCCTCCCGCCCACGCCGGCCGGCCCCGCCCCGTCACGCGCCGGTCGCTCGATGCGCCCACCGTACCCCCACCTCGCCGACCGCGGCGCGGCGTCGACCGCGCCCAACTCGACGTGTCCGCCCGCGTGATTTGGGCGTTCGAAAAACTCGGCTGGGCCTGGCAGATCCGCTGGCCCCGCCGCACCGCCTGGCCGCGCTGCGCGTGGACACCCGATGAGGCCCATCCAGCCGTTGCCGCACGCCGAGCCCACCGACGACGCGACGCCTCGTCACTCCCTCACACACCCACGCATGGCCAGCATGCACCGCCCGCACCCGACACCAGGCCACGAGCGCGTCCCCAACCCAGGTTCACCCGCCACCGGCAACACCGCGTACGCGTCCGCCCCACCAAGCCGAACCAACTCCCCTGCCACTCCACCCCACCCGCGCCGAACCCCAGACCCCCACCCTCCGCCACCGCACCGACACCTCCTCAACCACACCCAACAGCCACACCACCCATACAAGGCCCGCCCAAGCCTCCCCCGGCCCACGAGCCCAACCACTCACACCGACTTCACCCCGGCAGCAGACCCAACCAACAACACACCACAAGCCGCTGACCAGCAAAAACGCGGAGACGGCCGGCAACGGACACCCCGATTTGGACCATAAAAGACGATCATGTAATCTATGACCACACCACGGCGAGAGCCGAGTCCGGGTGGCGGAATGGCAGACGCGCTAGCTTGAGGTGCTAGTCCCCGCAAGGGGGTGGGGGTTCAAGTCCCCCCTCGGACACTCAACAGTGGGATGCATCCCACCTACAAGGTAGGTCATCGAGCCCGGCTTCGCGCGGGCGGCACCGCTCCGTCGGACATCTCCCGCAGGCCGGGAGGTGCTCACGGTGAGTGAGCGGATCATCCCCGGTATCGATCTCGTGCGGACGCCGTCCGACCGGTCGATCTCCGGTGCCGCAGGCGTTTCTCCCGGAGTCCGGGACATCCTCGTGCGGCGTGCGGACACACCCGACGCCCTCCCTTTGGCCAGTTCCCGGCGGCGGCATCTGCGCACGTACTCGATGGCGATTTTCGACCATCGTGGCCGGTTGGTGGACCGGGCGTTGTTCGGGAAGCTGCGCTGGATTCCGGGCACCCGTCTGGACATCGGTGTCTCGGGCGGCCAGACGCTGGTCGTGCGCCATTCCCCGTTCGGGAGGCACGCGGTCAACAAGCGCCACATGGTGTTGATCCCGGCCCGCACCCGCAGGTGGTGCGGATTCCGTGACCGCGAACGCGTCCTGCTGGTCGCCGTGCCCGCGCTGTCGGCCCTGGTCGTCCACGGGCTGGACCGCCTGGACGACCTGCTTCCCGACCCGTTCCGGCTGGTGTCCGGGATGCGCGAGCAGGGCACCGCGCCCGGTGCCGACGACGGTCACGACACCCACGACGGTCACGACACCCACGACGGTCACGACACCGGCGACACCGCGGGCGGAGGTGATCGGGATGGCGACGGCTAAGGCGGATCCGGCCGACGTCGAGATGGCCCTGCAATTCCTGGCCCGGATGGGCGTCGAGCCGCAGGACCTGGTCGACAGGGCCGCGCGGGAGGTCGTGCCGACCTTCGCCGAGGTGATCCCCAGGGTGCGCGAGGCGATCCCCACGGCGTCCCTGCTCGTCTACGCCCCGTATTTCACCCGGATCGAAGGGCGGTGGGGCGAACGCAGGTGCGACGAGCCGGCGGCGGCCGAGGTGCACGAGTTGTTCGAGTGGGTGCGCGCGAACGCGAAGCGGCGTCGCTCGTCCAACGGTGGTCAGGGAGCCGTTCTGCACACCTACGAGGCGTTGCGCTGCATCTACCGGTACCTGGTCGACGAGCAGATCCTCACGCCGCGGCAGAACCTGATGAACCAGGTGACCAAACCCCGCAAGGGACGGTCTCGCCGGCACGCGATCAGTCCCGGGTTGTGGCGGGAGATCTTCAGGGCCGCCGCCACCACGGGGGAGGATCCCGCGCTGGACGCGTTGCTGCTGCGGTTCCACCTGGAGACCGCCGCGCGCCGCGGCGGGGCGCTGGCGCTGCGGCTGGGCGGTCTGGATCCGGAGCAGTGCCTGGTGCTGCTGGAGGAGAAGGGGTCGACGACCCGCTGGCAGCCGGTGTCGCCGACGATGATGCGTCATCTGCTGGCCCACGCGCACGACCGGGGAGCCCGGGAGCCCGACGCGCGTGTGTTCCGGTTTCTGGACGGGCGTCCGATCACGCGCCGGAGGTACGAGAACCTCTGGGTTCGGATCGGGCGGCACGTCGAGAGTGTCAGGACCCTCGGGATCAGCACCCACTGGCTGCGTCACACGACGTTGACGTGGGTGGAACGCATCTTCGGGGTGTCGGTGGCGCGGGCGTACGCGGGTCACGCGGATCCCTCGTCCAATCGTCAGGGCACGACGTTCGTCTACACCAAGGCGACCATGGCGGAGATCGCCACGGCGGTGCAGACCCTGACCGGAGAGCCCCACCCGTTGGCCGACCAACCGCTGGAGCCGGCGGGGGCTTCGCCGCACCCGTTGCGCGCGGCCGGAAGGCCGGTGACCGGGTGAGCCTGTCGGGTGGCGGCGACACGGCGTCGGCGATCGTGTACGAGGCCTCGCCGGTGCAGGACGCTCCGGCGGTCGGGGCGGAGGCGCAGTCGGTGTCGGACGACGTCGGCGTGCCGGTCGACCAGGACGTGGTGCGCGAGATCCAGCGGCTGTACGAGCAGGCACGGTCACGGGGACTCAGGCCTCCGGGTCGGCCCGCGTTGGTCGAGGCGACCGGGGCGACCGACCACAAGGTCCGCACCGCCATGACCTTCCTGAGGCTGACCGGTGCGCTGAAGCCGGCGGCCTCCTCGAACGGGGGTGGCGCAGACGCCGGCGACCGAACCGCGCCGGCGTCGGCGGAGTCCTCGGGCGACCGGCCGGCGGCGGGTGACGCGCGTGCTGTCGCCGACGACGTCGGTGGCGTCGAACTCGTCGGTGCCGGCCGGCCGGGTGCCGGAGGGACTGGCGACAGTGTCGGCGACAGCGCCGGCGACGGCAATGTCCGGCCCGCCCTCGACTCTGCTGTCGCGGCGGGTTCGGGCGGTGTGGCGGCAGGGGCGTTCGTCATGCCGCCGGCGGCGGGTTCGGCGGGTGCCGCCAGGCGCGCGGAGGTGCAGGCGACGCCCGTGGTCGAGCGGCCGGCGGCCGGCGACAGCGTGCAGCGGCCGGAGAGCGGTCGGGGTGCCAAGGCCGTGTCGTGGGCGGGGTTCGTGTTCGGAACCTTCATGTCCGTCGCCGCCAACGTGTTGCACACCTGGCTGCCGGCCGCGGGCAACGGTCCGGAGTGGAGGCCGTCGGTCGCGGCGCAGGTCGGCGCAGGGGTGTGGCCGCTGGGGTTGCTGCTGTCGGTCGAGATTCTGAGCCGGGTGCGCTGGAGGTCCGGCATTCTCTGGCAGGTCGCGCGTTTCGGTGGCACCGGCGTCGTCGCGCTCGGGGCGGCGGCGATCAGCTATGGCCACGTCCGCGACGTGTTGCTGGCGTGGGGTTACGGGGCGTTGTCGGCCCACGTGGGCCCTCTGGTGCTGGACGGGCTCATGGTCGTCTCCGGCTTCGCACTGCTGGCCATGGGCGGTCCGGCCGGCGACAGCGGCGCCGGAGGTGTCGACACCCGTGCCGGTGGCAGCCGGGCGCGGACGATCGGCGATAGGAGTGAGACAGGTTGACCGCCGGTCGGCGGCGTGGCGGCACGGCACTGCGGGCCTCTGCCACGCCGCCGGCGACAGTCTCCGCCGGCCACGGTCGCCGGCGACCGGCGGTGTCGGCCGTGTTCTCGCCGGCGAGGACCATGCGGGACCGCCGCGCGATCGGCAGCGCTTGCCGGCGACAGAGCGACGGTCCGCGGTTGGGTCGGCAGGCAGGCGTCGCCGCCGACTGGCGACACCCGGGTGCCGGGTGTCGCCACGTGGGTCTTCCCCGCCGCGTCGCTTCCCAGCTTTCGAGGCGCGCCCCCGCTGCCTCGACACCTGGCCGGACCGGTTCGAGTGGTCGCCCACACGCAGGAGGCGACGTGGGAGTCGGCTCGGCGGTCCGTGATCGACAGTGCCACGCTCACAACCAGAGCCAATCACGGACAGTGGTCGTCACACTGTTATAAAACATGGTTTCTGGGGCTAGGGCCGAAAATGGTGACTCTGAGTCGAATATGTGCTTGGGTTAGCGCGTCAGTGAGCGGACGGCCCGACCGTCGCCGGGGGGCGGAGGTCGGGCAGGCAGAGCGCAGCGTCCGCTGTCGCCGGCGACCGGACCGCGTCCTGTGCCCGCCCGAGGCGGGCCTCGCGCAGACCTTGGGGGGCAGTGTGATCGGCAGCATCGGCTTCGACGAAGCGGCGCTCGGGGCCGGCAGGCGGCGGTAGGTGCCCGGTGCGTCGCAAGCATTCTCATCTCACGGCGATCAGTGCCGCGTCGGGCAGACAGCGCCGGGATCACGACGATCCGGTGATCCGCGCGTTGTCGTTTCCGGACGTCCCTTCCGCGTACCCCCGCCGCATGCGCAGGGTCGATCTGGGCGAGTTGCAGAGCACCTTCCATGCCGGGTCGTTGCGGTTCGCGCTGGCGAAGGTGGACCGGGGCGGCCGGATCGTCTCCCACGACGTGTTCGGTCAGCTCGGCTGGTCACCCGGTGACTCGCTGGAGTGCGAACTCGGCAGGACCTATGCGGTTGTCAGACGGGCAGCGGAGGGCCCGATGGTCATCGACTCACGCAAACGGTTGCAGCTGCAGCATGTTCTGCTCCGGCGCTGCGGTGTGAACGCGGGAGACCCGGTCCTGCTGATCGGTGCCCGCGAACAGGGCCTCCTGATCATCCACTCGATGGCGGACCTTGCGCACATGGCGCGGATCTTCCACGCCGAGCAGTACCAGGGCGTCGGCCTGGAGGTGTTCCGTCATGAGCGTTGACGACGCCCTCGCGGCAGCACGCCTGGTGCTGGAACGTCTCGGCGTATCACCGCAAGACCTGATCGCGGACGGCCGGCGTACGTCGGCCGTGCCGCTGGAGGAGTTGGTGGAGAAGGTGAAAGGGGTGCTGCCCGCGCCGAGCCTGAGGCTGTACGAACCGTACTTCCGCAAGGCTCTGAGGGCCTGGCCGAACAAGGTGCTGCACGATCTCCTGCCGTCCGACGTGACGTGGTTCGTCAACCATTGTCGAGACACGGCGGTCGAGCGCAGGTCGTCGCGCGGTGGCCACAGCGCGGCGGAGCATGCCTACGACGCCGTGCGCTGTCTGATGAAATACGCGGTGGTCCACCGGATGTTGTTTCCCTGGGACGATCCCACCGACAAGATCGCCAAGCCGCCACGGCTGGTATCCAAACGCCGTGCTCTGGAACCGGAGCTGGTGGAGAACATCATCGACATCGCGGCGACGACCGGCAACGACCCTCACCTCGACACGTTGATCCTGCGGTTCCACATGGAGACCGCAGCACGGCGTGGCGGTGCACTCGGGCTGAAGTTGGGCGACTTGGACCCCACGTCACTGCTGGTGAAGTTGCGGGAGAAAGGTAAGAAGGACCGTTGGCAGCCCGTATCGCCGACGCTGATGAGGGGTCTTCAAACCCACGCCGACCTGCGAGGAGCAGCAGCACCCGGAGACGTCGTTCTGCGCTACCACAACGGAGATCCGCTGTCGGCCCGACGGTACGACGGGCTGTGGGACCGCATCGGCCGGCATCTCGACACCGTCCGTCTGCAGGGCGTGTCCACACACTGGCTGCGGCACACGACGTTGACCTGGGTCGAGCGAGCTTTCGGATACGCGGTCGCCCGCGCCTACGCCGGACACGCCACCGCCAGCACCAACAGATTCGGGGTCACGGCGACCTATGTCAAAGCCGACCTCGCCGATGTCGCCGCCGCCCTGTCCGCTCTCACCGGCGAACCACACCCTCTGGCCACCCGCGACCGTGACCTGAGCCGTTGGCGGGATGGGCCCGAAGCTCAGCCGGGCCTGGACACTGCGGTGTGATCCAGCAGACTTCTCCACCGTGGCCCCGCCGCCGGCTCAAGTCTCCGTACCCGCGTCGACACCAGGGGAGTCAGGGCGAAGGTCGGCGCAGTGACGCGGTGCGACTGCATCGTGGAGTTCCGCGACGTTCTCGCCCGGACGGGTCGTCCGTGCTATGGCCTACGCTTCGGGCTGAGCTTCCTTCGGAATCGCTGTGAAGCGGGCGGTGACCGGTCGCGCGGCGGCACAGTTCGGTGCCGTGTAAGGCATACGATGAACCCGTGCTGTCCATGATCGACCTGTTCGCCGGCTGCGGCGGCATGACCTCAGGCTTCACCGCGGCGGGCGGCTACCACCCGGTCATGGCGGTCGAATGGGACCTGCACGCCGCCGCCACCTACGCCG
>NZ_JAPSLK010000069.1 GCF_031180885.1 Saccharothrix sp. | reverse complement strand
CGGTCCTTGGACGGCGCGGCGAAGAGATTGGACCCCCGCTCGGTGCCACACCTTTCGTTCTTGCTGTCGCGGTGGAGGTTGAGGCTGATGCCCTGCGCGGCGGGTGTGGCTTTCCCGTAGCACCTGGGTTGCCCGTCGGGTGCGTCGATGACCAGCGTCCAGTTGTGGTTCGGCGCGATGTCCAAGCGGATGATGTAGGGCCTGTCGGCGGCATCCGTCCACCGGCCGACGAACTCCGCCACGGAGTAGGGGCGTATGTCCTTCATGTAGACCCTCACGCCGAGGAGGATCACGCCGACCACCACCAAGCCGCAGAACACGTACGCCCACCAGCTGATCCGGGGTCTCGGGGCGGGTCTGGCGCCGTCCGGGGCGGTCATGCCGGGAGTCTAGTCGCGGCCATGATGAGCGCGTGCCCGTTCGAGGACGGATACTCGCTGGTGACGGCGAGAGGAGTGGTGGCGTGGCGGGCACGGTCAGGCGGGTGACGATGGGCATCGTCGGCGCGGTGGTGCTGGTGATCGGCATCGCGCTGCTGGTCCTGCCCGGTCCCGGGCTGCTGCTCGTGCTCGCGGGCCTGCTGATCCTGGCGGCCGAGTTCCCCGCGCTGGAGCGCTACGTCGACCCGGTCCGCGACCGGGCGATGAAGACGGCGGAGGAGAGCGTGTCGTCGCCGTGGCGGATCGTCGCGACCGTGCTGGGTGGTGCGGTGCTGGTCGGGCTGGGGGTGGTGTGGGGGGTGCGCGAGGACCTGCCGCTGGGCGGGTGGAGCACCGGTTCGAGCCTCATCCTGTCCGGCGTGATCATCTGGGGCTTGGTGGTGTGGAGCTACCTCCGGGTCAGAGCCAACCGTGGCACTTGAACAACGCGCAGCCGGTGACCTATTTCATGATCAGGTTCAGTCGGTTGCCCAGCGCGACATGCGTCCACGGTAGCGCTGGTGTCCACAGTGGACAGACTCCTGGCCCGCCAATTTCTGTCCGCCAGCCGCCGACGTCTCCGCGCCGACTCCGCGCCATCTCAGGCTGGGTGTGGCCACACCGGTCGCTGGCTCCCGCCTCTGCTGCAGCCCCTCCGGCCACTGCCCGCGCAGCGCCTGCTCCCAGATCACTATCCGCGCGGCGGCTGTCCCCGGGCCAATATCGGCGGGCGGCTGTCCTTGGGCGACCGTGCGCGCTGCGGCTGTCCCCGGGCGACTATCCGCGTGGCGGCTGTCCTTGGGCGACTGTGCGCGTGGCGGCTGTCCCCGGGCCACTGTGCGCGCGGGGGCCGGTCGCAGGTCGCCGTGCACGCCGCGCCAGCCCCTAGCCCTCGTCTGCGCAGTGCCGGCCTCCGGTCCCCGTCTCCATTGTCCCATTGGGGTACGACATTTTCGGCCTGCGGTGAGGACCCGTGAGGTCTGTGAGGTCTGTGAGGTCCTCTCACCCTGGTTAGAGGGTCTTACCTGCCTGAGGTGATCTCTACCTGGGTAAGAGCATCTCACCGTCGCGAGAGGATCTTGCCGGTGTTCGGCGATCTTGCGCTCGTGACGTGATCTTGCGCTTGTTTGATGCTCTCACTCGGCCGCAACCGTGTTCAGGATGTGGAAGTGGGTGGACAGGTCCGTGGGGCTAACGGATGATTCGGCCGTTTGCGAACAACGGAGGGCGGGCATGTCACCACTGGAGCCACTGGACTTTCCGGCGTGGGAATCGTTGCGCGGTCACCACGCCCGTTTCGCCGAGTGGCACGGGCAGGTGGTGCGTTACCAGCCGGACGTCGCCCCGTTCGTGGCCTTCCCGCCCCAGCCCGATGAGCGGGTCTGGCGGGACATCGCCGAGCTCGCCGGGCCGGGTGGGTCGGTGGCGGTTACGAATCTGGAACTGGAGCCGCCGTCGGGGTGGGAGGTGGAGTGGCGGGGTGAGGGTGTGCAGTTGGTGGATGACGGGGTCGACGCTGCGCCGGATGAGGAAGCGGTGCGGTTGACGGCTGCGGACGTGCCGGAGATGTTGGCGCTGGTGGAGCGCACGCAGCCTGGACCGTTCCGGTCGCGCACCATCGAGCTCGGCACCTACCTCGGCATCCGGCGTGAAGGGCGGCTGGTTGCGATGGCGGGGGAGCGCATGCGTCCGCCGGGATGGACCGAGATCAGCGCGGTGTGCACGGACGCCGCGTTCCGTGGGCAAGGGCTGGCCGCGCGGCTGGTGCTGGCGGTCGCGCACGGTATCCGTGAGCGGGGTGAGGTGCCGCTCTTGCACGCCTCGGCGGACAACACCAACGCCATCCGGCTGTACGAGTCGCTGGGCTTCCGGCTGCGTCGCCGGTCGAGGTTCCTGTCCGTCCGAGTGCCGCTGGCGGAGGTCGCCTGATCGGTAATGGTCACCTACTTGTTCACTATTGCTCGCTAATCGTCACTTCTGCTTAACTCCGCGCATCCAGCATCGCCCCGCGCCGCCCTGCTTGGACGAGGAGATGTGCATGAAACGTCGTGACCTGCTCAAAGCGGCGGCTGCCGGCTCCGGGCTCGCCCTGCTGCCCGACAGCCTCCGCCGAGCCCTCGCCATGGAAGCGCCGACCGGTGGTCTGGAGACGATCGGCCACGTCGTCGTCTTCATGCAGGAGAACCGGTCCCTGGACCACTACTTCGGCACCCTGCGCGGCGTGCGCGGGTTCAACGACCCGACCGCGATCCGCCTGCCCAGCGGCAACCCGGTGTTCCGCCAGCCCAACGGCACCGGCTACGTCCTGCCCTACCGGGTCGACGACGAGTTCATGTCCGGCACCCCGCACGGCTGGTCCGACGGCCACGCCGCCTGGAACAACGGCCGGCACGACCAGTGGATCCCGCAGAAGGGCGTGCGGACCATGACCTACCTGGACCGCGCCGCCCTGCCGTTCTACCACGCCCTCGCCGACGCCTTCACCATCTGCGACGCCTACCACTGCTCCGAGGCCGGGCCGACCAACCCGAACCGGTTCTACCTGTTCTCCGGCACGATCGGCTACGAACCCGGCACCACCAAACGCGCCATCGGCAACGACAGCTGGCAGAACCCGGGCCACACCGGCTACACGTGGACCAGCTACGCCGAACGGCTCCAAGCCGCCGGCAAGTCGTGGCGGGTGTACCAGGAGTGGGACAACTACGGCGACAACTCGCTGGACTACTTCGCGTCGTTCCTCGCCGTGGGGCGCAAGGCGTTGGCGCTGACCAAGGACTCGGCGGGCAAGCCGTACACCAAGCTGGAGTACTTCTACTACGCGCTGGCGTCGGCGTCGGTCACCCGGCAGAACGAGCTGCTGGCCCAGTTGAACCAGGGGCTGGCGACGTTGAGCCCGGCGGAGCGCTCCCTGTACGACCGGGGTTTGGCGCGGGAGCGGCCGGGGCGGCTGGCGGCGGCGTTCAAGGCGGACGTCGACGCGGGGCGGTTGCCGGCGGTGTCGTGGGTGGTGGCGCCGGAGTCGCAGAGCGAGCACCCGGACTGGGGTCCGAACACCGGCGCCGAGCTGGTGAAGCAGGTGCTGGACGCGCTGGCGTCCAAGCCCGAGGTGTGGAACAAGACCGTGTTCCTGCTCAACTACGACGAGAACGACGGGTTCTTCGACCACATCCCGCAACCCGCGCCGCCTGTGTCCACTTCGGATGGTCTGTCCACGGTGCCGACCACCGACGAGATCTACCTGTCCGCGCCGATCGGCCTGGGCCAGCGGGTGCCCATGCTCGTGGTGTCGCCGTGGAGCCGCGGCGGCAAGGTGTGCTCGGAGGTGTTCGACCACACGTCGGTCCTGCGGCTGCTGGAGAAGTGGACCGGGGTCGCCGAGCCGAACATCTCGCCGTGGCGGCGCGCGGTGTGCGGCGACCTGACCTCGACCCTGGACACCACCACGGCCACCGCGCCGTACCCGTCCCTGCCGACCCCCGTACCCACGGACGGCCCGCGCCCGACCTCGCCGACCCCGCCCGCCGTGCAGACCATGCCGGTGCAGGAAGCCGGCGTCCGCACGGCCCGTCCGCTGCCGTACCGGTTCACGGTGTCCGGTCGGGTGACGGCGGAGAAGTTCTGGATCGACTTCACCAACACCGGCACCGCCGGCGCGCACTTCTACGTCTACGCCAACGCTTTTCGCACCGACGGGCCGTGGCGGTACACGGTCGAGGCCGGGAAGACCCTGTCGGACTACTGGCAGGCCGGCACGCCGACCGGTGCGTACGACCTGAACGTGGTGGGTCCCAACGGTTTCCTCCGCCGCTTCGCCGGCAACCGGGCCACCGCGACGACGTCGGGCAACCCCAACCCCGAGGTCGTGCTGCGCGAGGGTGACGGCGTGGTGTGGCTGTCGATGACCAACGCCGGCGGCAAGTCGTGCACGCTGACCGTGCGAGCCGACAACCGCGGCGGCGGCCCGTGGACCTACACCGCGGACCCGGGTGCGACCAAGGAGGACTGGTTCTCCGTCGGCGGTGGCATGAACGGTTGGTACGACTTGACCGTGACCGGTCCCGACGGCTTCGCCCGCCGCTTCGCCGGCCACGTGGAGACGGGTGCGGAGAGCACCAGCGACCCGGTGATGGGGTCTTCGCCGCTGCCGCGCACGGTGAAGTTCGTGGACAGCCAGGAGACGTCCGGCGAGAACGGCACGGGCACCAACGCCGCCGACGGCAAGCCGAGCACCCACTGGCACACGAAGTGGTCCGGCACCCCCGACCCGTTGCCGCACGAGATCCACCTGGACCTTGGCACGACCCGCACCCTGACCGCCGTGGCGTACTTGCCGCGCCAGGACGGTGGGGCGAACGGTCGGGTGGGCCGGTACGAGATCTACGTCAGCGCGGATGGGGTCAACTGGGGGACGGCGGTCGCGACGGGCACGTTTGCGGACGATGCCAGCCAGAAGACTGTCCGGTTGTGGCCTGTGGAGACGAGGTACGTGCGCTTGCGCGCTTTGACCGAGGCCGGTGGCCGTGGTCCGTGGACGTCGGCGGCTGAGGTGATCCCGTTGGGCTGGTGACCCGACGACGGACGGCACGCGGCCGGTGCCAGCCCCACCACAAGCTGCCACCGGCCGCACCACCGTCGCACCACCCCGCGGCATCCTCGACTCCCGCGATCCCTCCACCCGGCCGCGATCCCGTGGTACCGCCGTCATGCCGCCGCGCCGGCGTGGTCTGGGGCCGCCGGTCCAGTGCGGATGTCCGGCGGGGCGGCCTGCGGGGGCGGAGCGGCGGGGGTGGGTGTGGGGCCGTGATGCGGGAGGGGGCCGTTGTGCCGCGCTCCTTGTTCACGGGACGCGCGACCGCGGGAAAAGTCGCGGAATCTGCATGTCACACGTTGGTGTGATCCGGGCTGGGCGCGGTGGCGTACCCGTGGGTCACGATGTGGGTGGCTGAGGTTTCGTAGGCTGCGGGGTCGGTTGGGGCCAGGGTGCCCAGGCCGTCCACGTAGCGGTTGTACATGCAGAACGCCGCGGCGATCAGGACGGTGTCGTGGATCTCCACGTCGGTCGCGCCCTCGGCACGGGCCGACGCCACCAAGTCCTCGGTCACCTTGCGGCCGGAGGACTGGACGGCGGTGGCGATCGCCAGAAGGGCGCGCAGCTTGGGGGAGATGGGGGCGGTGGCCGGGTTGGTGCACGCCTGGGTCACCAGGTCCATGCCCTCGTCCAGTTGCGCGGCGGCGAAGGCGGCGTGGGAGTTGTGGCAGAACCCGCACTCGTTCAGGCCCGACACGTGGGCCGCGATCAGTTCGCGTTCGCCTCGGGACAGCGAGTTCGGCCCGCGCAGCAGCACCTCGGCCAGCTGGTTGAGCGGTCCCGCGGTCTCCGGGCGGTAGGTCAGGAGGCCCGTGATGCCGGGCAGGAGGGTCTCGTCGACGCCCAGGTCGATGTGTGCCATGGGAGAACCGTAGCGGCGTGGCGATGGGGAAATGGTGCTCAACCTCGTATTGGACTGATTGTTTCAGAACTGCTAGCGTCACCCACGTGGCCCGACCGAAGAACTTCGACGAAGAGCGCGCGCTCGACGCCGCCATGCGCGCCTTCTGGGTCAACGGCTACCACGCCACCTCCACCCAGGACCTGTGCGAGGCCACCGGTCTGGGCCGCAGCAGCATCTACAACACCTTCACCAGCAAGCACGAACTGTTCACCCGCGCCCTCTCCCGCTACGCCGAAGCGATGTCCGCGCGCCAGCTCCAGATCCTCGAAGATTCGGGGAGGAGCCCGCTCGGCCGCATCCGCGCGCTGCTCGAACTCGTCCTCGCCGGGGAGGAGGAGAACCGGCGTGGTGGGCGGGGGATCGGGTGTCTCACCGTCAACACCGTCGTCGAGCTGGGTGACACCGATCCCGAGGCGGCTCGGGTGATCGACCGGGACCACGATCGTCGGATCGCGGCGTTGCGGGCGGTGATCGAGCAGGGGCAGCGGGACGGGGAGATCCGGACGAGTCGTGACGCCGAGCAGTTCGCGCGCTTCCTCAACTCCGTCGTCGCCGGCATCCGGGTCGCCGGGCAGGGTGGCGCGGACCGTGAGGTGCTCGAAGGGATCGCCGTGACCGCGTTGGACGCCCTGATCGTCTGAGACGAGCCAACCGCGGCCTTTGTGCCGCCCTGATTATGTACTGATCAATCCAAAACGGGGGAACCACCGTGCCACGTGCCGTGTACGTCGTCGCCATCGGCGTCTTCGCCATGGTCACCAGCGAGTTCGTCGTCGCCGGCCTGATGCCGCAGATGGCCGCCGGACTCGACGTCACCATCCCGCAGATCGGCTACCTGATCACCGCGTTCGCCGTCGCGATGACCTTCGGCGGCCCGGTCCTCGCCGTCGCCCTCATGCGGCTGCGCCCGAAGCGGGCGCTCATGGTGTTGTTCGCGGCGTTCGTCCTGGGCAACGCCCTGGCCGCCGCCGCGCCGACCTACGCCGTCATGCTGGTCGCCCGCGTGCTCACCGGCGTCACCACGCAAGCCTTCTTCGGCGTCGCGATCACCCTGTGCTTCCAGCTCACCCGCCCGGAGGTGAGCGGACGGGCGGTCTCGGTCGCGCTCAACGGGTTGATGCTGGGCACCCTGCTCGGCCTGCCGTTTTCCACCCTCATCGGTGAGCACCACGGTTGGCGCACCGCGTTCTGGGTCATCACCGGCGTCGCCGTGCTCGCCGCGATCGCGACCGCGCTCGGCGTGCCGGACGTCGAACGCGCCCAGAACGGCGGCAACCTCAAGGAGGAACTGACCGTCTTCCGCAGCCCGCGGCTCTGGCGGGTGCTGTCCACCAGCACGCTGGTGATCGGCGCGACCTTCGCCGCGTTCAGCTACTTCAACCCGATCCTCACCCAGGTCACGGGCTTCGCGACCGGCACCGTGCCCGTGCTGCTCATCGCATACGGCGCGGCCACCCTGATCGGCAACACGGTCGTGGGCCGGCTCGCCGACCGCCACACCCTGCCCGTCCTCGTGGTCGGCCTGGCGCTCAACACCGTGTTCCTGGCCGGTTTCGCCGTTCTCGCGGACGCGAAGGCGCCGGCCGTGGCGGCCGTGCTGGGGATCGGCTTGGTCGGTGTGACCATGAACCCGGCGATGGCGACCAGGGTCCGGCGGGCCGGCAACGCCCGGTCGCTGGTGAACACCGTGCACACGTCGTTCATCACGCTCGGGATCATCATCGGCTCGTCGGTCGGCGGGCTGCTGATCACGGCGTTCGGTCTGCGCGCGCCGTTGTGGCTGGGTGCGGGGATGGCGGTGGCGGGTCTGCTGACGCTGCTGCCGGATCTGCGCGCTCGCCGGTCGGTCGAACAAGACCGGCCGGCCGCCGAAGTCGCGGTGTGACCGGGCGCTTCAGGCGGCGGACCGCGGGTTGGCCGAGCAGTACGCCGGTCAGGACCAGGGCTAGGCCGAGGAACTGGTGTGCCGTCAGGAGTTCGCCGCCCACGACCATGCCCAGCACGACGCCGGTGACCGGGTTGAGCAGGCCGATCAAGCCCACCGCGCCCGCGTCCAGGTGGCGCAGACCGGTGAACCACGCGGCGAACGCGACCGCCGTTGCGACCACGGCCACGTAGGTGAACGCGGCGGTGCTGCTGGGCGTGAGTGGTGGGAAAGCGCTCTCGGTTGCCAGTGCGGCGGCGGCCAGGACCAGGCCGCCGGCGATGAGCTGCCACGACGTGACGGACAGGACGTTCGCTGTGGCGCCCCATTTCTTGGTCAGGATGTGGCCGAACGCGGACATCAGCATCGCGGCGGTCGCGGCGGCGAGCCCGAGCGGGTTGAACGCGTCGATGCCTGTCGCGAACATCAGGACCACGCCACCGATGCCGATCACTGCGCCGGTGACGGCGAGGATGTGGGGTCGTTCGGCCAGGGCGAGCCATGCCAACGCCATCATCACGGCGGGGGACAGGGCCATGACCGTGGAGGCCAGGCTGGTTGGGAGGAGTTGGGCGGAGACGTAGACCAGTGCGAAGAACGCGCCCATGTTCAAGGTTCCCAGCACGAGCGAGCGCCACCACCAGTCCCCGCGCGGGAGTTCGCGGCGCACCGCGAGCAGCAGGAGTCCGGCGGGGAGGGCGCGCAGGGCCGAGCCCCACAGCGGGCTGTCGGCGGGCAGGAAGTGGTGCGTGACGTAGTAGGTCGAGCCCCAGGCGATCGGCGCGACGGCCGTGAGGACCGCCCACCGGGAGGTAGCTTCCACGGAAGACAATATAGCTTCCGTGGAAGGTATAGTGGGCGGGTGACCGATCGCGTGGCCCGTATCCAGGCCGAATGGGCGCGGGAACGTCCTGATGTCGACGTCTCGCCGCAGGCTGTCATCGGGCGTCTGCACCGGCTTGCCGCGGTGTTGACCGAGCAGTTGACCGTCGTGTACCGCCGGCATGGGTTGGGCGAGGGGGAGTTCGACGTGCTCGCGGCGCTGCGGCGGGCGGGGCCGCCCTACGAGCGGGCGCCGGGTGAGTTGGCGCAGCACACCATGGTCACGACGGGGGCGATCACCAAGCGGATCGACCGGCTGGAGCGCGACGGGTTGGTGACGCGGCGGTCCGAGGGGTCGGACGGGCGGCGGCGGGTGGTCGCGTTGACGGCGGCCGGTCTGCGGGTCATCGACCGGGCGTTCACCGAGCACATGGCCAACGAGCGGCGGTTGCTGGACCTGGTCGACCCCGAGGATGCGCTTGTGTTGGAGCGGATCTTGGCGGAGTGGTTGCGGCACTTCGAGGGTCCCACGTCGTAGGACTCCGGGTCCCGAGATCGTGAGCTATGCGAAGATTCCTCGGAACTCGTGGGGGGAGTCGTCGTGAGCGTCGCGGTCGAAGAGGTGCCCGGGGACCTGAGGATGGCGCGCCGGCTGTGGCCGTTGATGCTCGCGTCCGCGGTGTCCTTGTTGCCGTACACCATTTTTGGCACGTTCCTGGTGCGCATCGCGCGTGACGCGAACACCAGTGCGGCGGTGATGGGCGGGTTGCGCGGGCTTGGGGGACTGGCGGCTCTTGCGGCGGGGGCGGTTCTTGCGCCGTTGCTGGACCGGGTGGCTCGGTTGCGCGCGGCGGCGTTCGGGCTGGTGGCTTTGGCGGTGGCGTCGCTGATCGGTGTGATCGGGCACGTGGTCGCGACCGCGGTGTTCTGCGCGTTGGTCGGCGCGGCGATGGCGGTGGTCAACCCGGCGCTCACCGCGTCGGCGGCCGATCGGTTCGGCGACGGGGCTGCTGCTGGGCGTGCCGCGACCTTGGTCACCGCTACCGGTGCGCTCACGGTGATGCTGGCCGCGCCGGTCGTGGCGTTGCCGGCGTTGGTGTGGGGGTGGCGGGGCGACCTCGTGATGACTGCGGTGCTGGCGTTGGCGTTGGCGGTCGTGTTCCACGTGCGGCCCGGTCGGGTGTTGCCGGCGTCCGGGTTGGGGTACTTGGCTTCGTACCGGGCGTTGCGGGGGTTGCGGCCGTTGTTGGCCGTGGCGTTTCTGCGGGCCGCGGCTTTCATGGGGCACCTGTCGTACCTCGCGTTGATCTACGACGCGGGGTTCGGGTTGTCGCCTGGGGCGTTCGCGCTGGTGTGGACGTTGAGCGGGGGGACGTACTTCGTCGGCAACCTGGTCGCCGGGCGGGTTGTGGGGTCGGGGCGGGTGATGGCGCACCACGTGATGTTCTGGGCGTTGGCGGTGTCGTTGGTGGCGATGGTGGGGATCTACTTCACCGGGGTGCTGCCGGTCGCCGTGGTTTTGACGGGTGTGTTGGGGTTGTGCCACTCGGCTGTGGCGGCGTGCGTGATCACGTTGATGGTTCGGCGTGGTGGCGAGGCTCGGGGTACGGCGCTGGGGGTGACGGGGGCGGCGGTCAACCTCGGGACGTTCGCCGGGGCGGCGGTCGGCGGGGTCGGGCTGGGGGTGGCGGGGTTGCCGGGGGCGGCGGTTGTGTTCGGGGGGATCACGGTGTTGTCGCTGGTGCCGGCTGGGTTGGTGTGGCGGTCGGAGCTTGTGGTCAGACGGGCTTCCGCGTCCGGCCGCGTTTGAGTTCGAAGAAGCCGTCGGTGGTGGCTAGTTGGGCGATGCCGTCCCAGAGGCGCCCGGCGGCTTCGCCTTGTGGGGCTGGGGTGACGACGGGGCCGAAGAAGGCGTTGACGGTGCCGGTTGGGGTGGGGATGTGGAGGGCGGGGACGCCCAGGTCTTCGCCGAGCTTGCTCGGCGGCTTGTTCGATGGCGGCTTGTTGGGCGGCGGCGACCACGCGGGCCGGGCCCCAGCGGGCGTCGAGCCAGTCGCGGTACCAGGGGTCGACTTCGCGGGCTTCGTTGTGGATGGAGAGGCTGAAGATGCGGAAGCGGGGGTGGACTGGGCGGACTTGTTCGACTTCGAGCAGCCAGCGGAAGGCGACCCAGGCCCAGGGGCAGACCGGGTCGAACCAGAGGTCCACTGTGGTCACTTCGTTGCTCCTCGTTGGTGGTGGGGGTGGGGTTCGAGGTGAGGGTAGGGGTGGGTTGGACCTGTGTTCAGGGCCAAATTGGGTGCGTTTTTTGGGCCACTTTGGATTGATCGATTTCTTTCGGTTGACAGTTCCCTTGTGGAGCGGGGTGGTTCGGTAGGGTTGATCAGGTGGACGGCGGTCGGTGGAGTTGGGGGTCCGAAATGATCACCGGATTGGGTGACATGCAGGATCTGCGACCAAACGCCGACTCGCGCGTCCCGTAAACAAGGAGCGCGGGACAACGGCCCATCTTCACACCCACGGCCCCCGCTCGACCTGACTCAACTCGGCCGCGGCTCGGCTGGCCCCGTTGGGTGTGGGCTCGGCTGGCACGAGGTGGCTAGGCTGGTTGGTCGGCTCGGCTGGCGGGGCGGGCGCGGCTAGAGCACGCCGGGCGGCCGGTCGGCTATGGCGAACTTTGGCTGGATGAGTGCGAGACCGAGCTGGCTCGCCTGATCGTTGCCCCGAGCGTCCGCGGTCGAGGTGTCGGCCGGGACTTGGTGCGCCACTTGACCGCCCTTGCGTTGGTCCGTGGTCCGAACGTCTTCATGCGCGTCCATCCCGCAAACGCAGCCGCCTTGCGTTGCTACCGCGGGGCCGGGTTTGTCGATGTGGACCCGGCGTTGGCGGAGGAGTGGAACGTCGCGCAACCGGTGTCGTACGTCTGGCTTGCCCATCAGTCGTCAGCCGATTCCGCGCCGCCGAGGCAATCCTAGCCGGCAGCCCATCCCGCGTTGCCGCACGTTCCCAGTCCTGGTCGGACTTGGTGTTCGCCAGGCTCAACCGCCTGTGACGGTCGGCGAGCTTGAGGTGGACCCCGGTCGGCCGAACCTCGGGCGAGGTTCAGCCGCGTCGGGGCCGGAGCGCTTGTGAGCCGCGTGCGGGGTTTAGCCGCGCGGGGCGAGTTGGGCCGAGGCGGGTGGGGTGTGGCGTTGGGATAAGCGCGGGGGTGGGGCGGGGGCGCGGGGTCGGGGCGAGGGGGTGGGATTGGGGCGGGTGGCATTGGGGCGAGGGGGTGGGATTGGGCTGGGCGCGGGGTTGGGTTGGGTGGGCGGGTCGGGTGGGTGTGGGTGGGGTTGGGGGAAGAGGTGGCGGGAAGGTGGGTGGTGGGTGGTGGTGTCTACTGTGGACGGTTGAGGGTGGCGGGTGGGGGTGGGGTGGATTGGCAGGCGGTTATGAAGGCGGTTAGGGGTGGGGGTTCCGGGGTGGATTTGGGCCAGGCTAGGCAGAGGTGGGAGGGGCTTATGCCGGTGACCGGGCGGTACGTGATGCCCGGGCGGGTGTAGAAGCGGGTGGCGGACTCTGGGGCTAGGGCTATGCCGTAGCCGTTCGCGATGGCTTGTAGCCACTCATCTGGTTGGTCTGTTACGGCGCCGATCTTTGGTGGCTTCTCGCGGTGTTCGGTGGCTAGCCAGTAGTCGCGCCAGGCGCCGGTTTCTGGTGGGGCGGCTACGAAAAGTTCGTCCTCGAGGGCGCTGAAAGGGATCGTCGTGTGAGCTGCTAGAGGGTGGGTGTGGGGTAGGGCTACCCATCTTGGTTCGGTTTGGAGGATGTGGAGGTTGTAGGCGTCCTGGGTGGGGAAGGGGAGGCGCAGCAGGGCGGCGTCGACCTCGCCTGTGGCTAGGCCGGCCGTGGGGTCGGACCAAGACGATTGGCGCATCTCCACCTGCCAGCCGGGGCACAGGCGGGTGAAAGTGGCGATGATGTCGGGGGTGGCCTCGTTGGCGGCGCTGGCCAGGAAGCCGACCCGCAAAACCCGCGCCGCGTGACTCGCGGTGGCTTTGGTGGAGCGTAGGACGTCGTCGCACAAGGACAGGAGAGCGGGAGCGCGGGTGGCCAGGGTTTGGCCTGCTTCGGTCAGGGTCATGCCGGAGCGGGAGCGGGTGAACAGGCGCACCGACAGGTGGGCTTCCAGGCGGCGGAGTTGCTTGGTCAAGGCCGGTTGGGACACGTACAGGCGTTCGGCGGCTCGGGTCAGGCTGCCCTCTTCGGCGATGGTCAGGAAAGTCCGGAGCAACTGCGTGTCCACATCCATTCCGGCAGGTTATAGAAGCTGCTATTGGACGTGGGAGAGCGGGGAGGTGAGGGTGGAGGCAGCACAGGGAGGGTGAATGTCTACTGCATACGTTGTGGTGGCCGTGGTGACCGTGGTGGCGAACCTGGTGGCGGCCGGGGTGGACTACGCACGTAGTAAGTGGGTGTTGGCGAACATGGCTGCCTACGGGTTGCCCTCGTCGTGGATCGTGCCGCTGGGGGTGGTCAAGACAGCGGGGGCCTTGGGGTTGGTGGCCGGGTTTGTGGTGCCGTGGGTGGGGGTGGCGGCTGCGGTGGGGTTGGTGGTCTATTTCGTTGGCGCTGTGGCGGTGGTGGTTCGGGCTCGGCGGTGGGGGGATGTGGTTTATCCGTCGGTCTTCCTGGGGCTGGCGGTGGCGGTGCTGGTGTTGGGGTGACGGCGGGTTGGCATGCCGGCGGCCGTGATCGACACCGCGTCGATGGCAGGTTTCCTTGCGCGCATGGCGTCTGGGGCGTTTCCGAGGCGGACGCCGGACCGGTCGACGCGGTGCTGGTGGAAGCCGTGGAGTACGGGCTCGCGCCGCGCTCGGTCATCGTCACCGACGCCCACGAGGTCTGGGCCCTCACTGCGTCCGGACGGTGTGACTCCCGCCCGGCGCGGTTACCCCAGTCGCGGGAGGTGACCCACGATGACACCGCACCGGCGCGCCGAACCCGCCGAGCGCGACGACGAACCGGACCTGGTGCGCCAGTACCTCAAGCAGATCTCGGCGACACCCCTGCTGGACGCCGCGCAGGAGGTCGTCCTGGCCAAGCGGATCGAGGCCGGGGTGTACGCGGAGCAACTGCTCCGCCGCGACGACCGCGACGACCTGCCGCCCGACCGCCGCCGCGACCTGGAGACCCTCGTCCGCGAGGGCCAGGCCGCGACGGACCACATGATCCGGGCCAACCTCCGCCTCGTGGTGTCGGTGGCGAAGAAGCACTACCACCGCGGCCTGCCGCTGCTGGACCTGGTCCAGGAGGGCAACCTGGGGCTGATGCACGCGGTGGAGAAGTTCGACTACGCCAAGGGGTACAAGTTCTCCACCTACGCGACCTGGTGGATCCGGCAGGCCATCGAACGCGCCATCGCCACCCACACCCGCACCGTGCGGCTGCCCGTCCACGTCGTGGAGGAGATCGCCAAGCTGGGCAAGCTCGAACGCAAGCTGCACCTGAGCCTGGGGCGTGAGCCGACGGTGGAAGACCTCGCCGAAGCGGCCGGGATGACGCCCGAGCGGGTCACCGAGCTGCGCCGGATCGGCCGGGAGGCGATCAGCCTGGACACCCCGGTCGGCGACGACGGCGAGACCCGCGTCGCCGACCTCATCCAGGACACCGACGTGATGTCCGCGCCGGAGGTCGCCGAGCACCAGGCGCTGGCCGCGGAGCTACGGGCGCTGGTCGACACCCTGCCGCCGCGCGAAGCCCTCATCATCACGTTGCGCTACGGCCTGCACGGGGGCGAGCCGTGCACGTTGCAGCAGGTGGCGGAGCGGGTCGGGGTGACCCGGGAACGCATCCGCCAGCTCGAACGCCAGGCCATGGCCGCCCTGCGCGCCCCCGAGCGCCACGAGCCGCTGTTGGCGTGGGCCAGTTAGGCCGGTGACGCGGAGTCACCGAGGTGGCTCAGGGCCTCGCGGTGGGCGCGGTCCAGGGCCTCGTCGGCGGGGACGGCGATGTCGGGTCGGACCCCGATCAGCTCCCAGTTCGTGCCGGACACCGGGTTGATCGCGCGGGCGGTCGGGATGGTGGCCTCCAGGTGCGGGTGGACGGTGAAGCCCCGGCGCGGGTGGGCGCCGCCGCCGGTCGTCTCGCCGACGATGGTGGCGCGCTTGAGCTGTTGCAGGTCGTAGGACAGCTCCTCGGCGGCCGAGAACGTGGTCCCGCTGGTCAGCACGTACACCGGCTTCGACGGGTCGAACCGCGGACCCGGCACCACCGGCAGGCTCCAGAACTGGTGGGACGACTCGTCGTCGCGCTGGTACATGGTGTTCAAGTGGGTCGGCTCGGCCAGCAGGTAGCTGCACACCAGCGCCACCGTGTGCGGGTCGCCGCCCCGGTTGCGGCGCAGGTCGATGATCAGCGCCTCCGCGCGTGCGACCAGCGTGAACGCGGCGGCCACCACGTCCGCGCACAGCCGCACCGGGAACAGGTAGGGCGCCAGTTCGAGGTGCGCCACGCGGCCGGGGAGCTGCCGCAGGAGGGGCACACCGCCCATGGCCAGGTCCAGTTCGCGGCGGATCTGGTGTTCGGCGGCCGCGTCGTCGCCTTCGGGCACCTCGTCGACGTGGTGTTTGAGGCGCAGGTGCCGGTCCCCGTTGACCGACTGGAGGTCCTCGGTGACGAGTTTGCCCAGCTCCTCCGGGGTGGTCGCGGTGGCGTAGTGGTCGGTGCGGCCGGCCAGGAAGGTGTCGAGCCGGGCGGCGACGTCGGGGAACACGTAGTGCTCCACCAGTAGTTCGCGGGTCCGGGTGACGATCGACGTGGTGTCCATGGCCGGGAGTAGACCAGCGGGCTTGCGAAAGCGTCAAGAGAGTTAGACACTTTCCCTCGTGGACGACTGGCTGGAGATCGGCAGGCCCGAGCAGTTCAAGGCGCTGTCCCACCCGCTGCGGCAGCGGCTGCTGTTCGCGCTGGGCCGGGAACCGGCGACGATCAGCCAGCTCGCGGTGTCGTTGGGCGCGCAGAAGGGCAACGTCGGCCACCACCTCAAGGTGCTGCGCGAGGCCGGACTGGTGCGCGTGGTCGAGACCCGCAAGGTGCGCGGCGGGACCGAGCAGTACTACCAGCGCGCGGCGAAGCGCATGTCCTACAGCAGTTCGCCGGTCGAGCACACGCAGGCGATCTTCGGCGCGGTCGCGGAGGAGGTGTCGCGGGCGGCGGAGCAGCCGCTGGTCGTCCTGCGCCACCTGCGGCTGACCGGGGAGGTGGCGGCGCGGATGGCGAAAGCGTTGCAGGACATCGTCGACGAGGCGCAGGACGCGGGGGAGGGCGAGGCCGTGCACGGCGTCCTGGTGGCCCTGTACCGGCAGCCGGGTGTCACACCGGGCGCGTGAGCCGGGTCAGGAACTCGGCAGTCACGCCGGGCGGGTGAGCTGGCTCAGGAATTCGGCGTTGGTGCGGGTCTTGCGCAGGCCGTCGAGCAGGACGTCGACCGCCTCGCGGCCTTCGAGGGCGCGGCGCAGGATGCGGGTGACGGCGAGTTCTTGTTGGGACAGCAGGAGTTCGTCCTTGCGGGTGCTGGACTGCTCGACGTCGATGGCCGGGAACACGCGGCGGGCGGCGGTCTTGCGGTCCAGCTTCAGCTCGGCGTTGCCGGTGCCCTTGTACTCCTCGAAGATCACCGTGTCGCCCGTGGAACCGGTCTCCACCAACGCGGTCGCGAAGATGGTGAGCGAGCCGCCGCCCTCGATGTTGCGGGCCGCGCCGAGGAAGCGCTTGGGCGGGATCAGGGCGCTGGAGCTGATGCCGCCGGTGAGGATGCGGTCGTGCGCGGGCGCGGCGAGGTTGTAGGCGCGGCCCAGGCGGGTCAGCGAGTCGAGCAGGACGACGACGTCCCGGCCCGCCTCGACCAGCCGCTTCGCGCGCTCGATCGCCAGTTCGGCGGACGCGATGTGCTCGGCGGGCGCGCGGTCGAACGTGGACGCCACCACCTCACCCGGCACCGTCCGCTGGATGTCGGTGACCTCCTCGGGGCGTTCGCCGACCAGCACGACGATCAGGTGGCACTCCGGGTTGTTGCGGCTGATCGCGTGCGCGATCGCTTGCAGCACAGTGGTCTTGCCCGCCTTGGGCGGCGCGACGATCAAGGCGCGCTGGCCCTTGCCGACCGGCATCACCAGGTCGATCACGCGGGTGGTGAGGTCGTGCGGGTCGTGCTCCAGGCGGAGCCGCTCCGTCGGGTGCAGCGGGACCAGGTCGGCGAAACCGGGGCGCCGCAACGCTTTCGCCGGGTCTTCGCCGTTGACCGAGTCGACCTCGACCAGCGGCGGGAACTTCTGCTTGCCGGTGGCGGCGCCGGACGCGCCGGTCACCAGGTCGCCGCGGCGCAGGCCGTGGCGGCGCAGCAGGGCTTGCGGGACGAACACGTCCGCGGGTCCGGGCGTGTAGCCGGTGGTGCGGAGGTAAGCGGTGTCGTGGTGGATGTCGAGGACGCCGGCGACGGGCGTCCTCGGCTCGATTTCTTGTGCTCTGGCAAGGGTTGCGGTCATGGTGAGATGTCCTTTCCGGACAGACGCGCGCTGTTGAGCGGCGCGGAGGTGAAGGCGAACCGCGGGGAGGGGTTCGAGCCTTGGTGGAGATCGTCCGGCGGGAGGCTGCGGCCAACATCCGCTCGGTGGACAGCACCACCGTACCGGACGGTCCGCGCGCCGGCAACATCGGTTACCGTTCGCACCGTGACGACCTCCGACTCGTGGAGCGACTGGCGCCGACCCGGACCCACGGCAGCGCAGCGCCGCCACGACATGTGGCTCGCGCTGGGCGTGCTGGTCGGCTCGGTCGTGGTGAACCTGCTGGTGCGCAGCATGGGCGCGTACGCGCAGGGCGTGTCCGGCCCTCCGCTGGTCGAGCAGTTGCTGTGGGGCGCGGCGGTCAGCCTGCCCCTCGCGGTGCGGCGCCGCTACCCGATGACGGTGCTGCTGGTGGTCAGCGCGGCGTTCATCGGGGGCCAGGCCCGGCACATCGGGGACAACCTCGTGCCGTCGATCGCCCTGTTCAGCGCGATCTACACGGTCGGCGCGTGGAGCCAGGACCGGGGGCGGGCGCGGCTGGCGCGCATCGGCGTGATCGTGGTCATGTTCGGCTGGCTCGGGTTCAACGTGTCGCGGTTCATGCTGAGCCCGTCGGGCTCGTTCGAGGGCGCCCTCGGGCCGCTGGACCCGGTGCTGGCGTCGGTGCTCTACGGCGTCGCGTTCAACGTGCTGTTCTTCCTGTCCGCCTACTACTTCGGCGGCACGGCGTGGCTGTCCGCGCGGCGCAAGGAGGAGCTGGAGCGCCGGGCGGAGGAGTTGCGGCGCTCGCAGGAGCAGAACATGCGCGGCGCGGTGGTCGCCGAACGGGTGCGCATCGCGCGCGACCTGCACGACGTGGTGGCGCACCACGTGTCGGTGATGGGCGTGCAGGCGGGCGCGGCGCGGCGGGTGCTGGACCGGGACGTCGAACTGGCCCGGTCGGCGCTGCAAACCGTGGAGGACACCGCCCGGACCGCGATCGGCGAGCTGCGCGGGCTGCTCGGGGTGCTGCGGGCCGAACCCGCGGGCGACGTCCTGGGCGCGTCCGGCGGCGAGACGTCCTCGCCCGGGCTGGACCAGGTGCCCGAACTGGTGACCATGACCCGGTCGGCCGGGCTGGAGGTCAAGCACGGCGTGTACGGGGACCCGCGGCCGGTGCCGGAGGGCGTGGCGGTGTCGGTGTACCGGATCGTGCAGGAGGCGTTGACCAACGTGGTGAAGCACGCGGGCGCGGGCACCGCGGACGTGCGGCTGCGGTTCCTGGAGACGGCGCTGGAGGTCGAGGTGGCCGACGACGGCCGCGGGGTCTCCGCTTCCTCGGACGGGGGTTTCGGGTTGGTGGGGATGCGGGAGCGGGTCGCCGTGCACGGCGGAACGCTTGAGGCCGGGCCGCGTCGTGACGGCGGGTTCCGGGTGCGGGCGAGGTTCCCGGCATGACGGTGCGCGTGGTGCTCGTGGACGACCAGGACCTGGTGCGGGCGGGGTTCCGGGTCATCCTCGGGACGGAGGACGGGGTCGAGGTCGTCGGCGAGGCGCGCGACGGCCTGGAGGCGGTCGAGGTCGTCGGGCGGCTGCGGCCGGACGTGGTGCTGATGGACGTCCAGATGCCCGGGGTCGACGGGTTGGAGGCGACGCGGCGCATCCTCGGGCCGGCGGGCGCGGACAGCCCGATCAAGGTCGTGATCCTGACGACGTTCGACCGCGAGGACTACCTGTTCGAGGCGCTGCGGGCGGGGGCGAGCGGGTTCCTGCTGAAGAACTCCTCGCCCGAGGACCTGGTGGACGCGGTGCGGGTGGTCGCGCGGGGCGACGCGCTGCTGTCACCCGAGGTCACCCGCCGGGTGATCGCCCGGTTCACCTCGCCCGCGACGTCGACGCCGGCGTCCCGGCCGCCTTCGCTGACCGATCGCGAGTTCGAGGTGCTGGTGCACCTGGCGCGCGGGGCGAGCAACGCCGAGATCGCGTCGGCGCTGTACCTGGGGGAGACCACGGTGAAGACGCACGTGTCGCGCATCCTGGCCAAGTTGGGCTTGCGGGACCGGACGCACGCCGTGGTGTTCGCCTACGAGCACGGGATCGTCGCACCCGGCCAGGGCTGACGGGCGTTCGTGTCTGAACGGGGTCCTCCGCGCGGAGGACCCCGGGAGTCGATCTCGCGCCGGACGTGCGGCGGGGCCGTGGCGCATAGCGTTGCGGTCATGTTGACAGTGACGTCGATCAGCCGGAGTTTCGGCGATCACCGCGTTCTCGACGACGTGTCGTTCGAGGTCCGTCCCGGGCGGATGACCGGGTTCCTGGGGGCCAACGGGTCCGGCAAGACCACCACCATGCGGATCGTCCTCGGGGTCCTCGCCGCGCACGGCGGCGCGGTCCACTGGGAGGGCGCCCCGGTGACGGGGGAGATGCGGCAGCGGTTCGGGTACATGCCCGAGGAACGCGGGCTCTACCCGAAGATGGGGGTGGCCGAGCAGATCGCGTGGCTGGGGCAGTTGCACGGGCTCGACCAGGCCACCGCGCGCCGCAACACCGCGCGGCTGCTGGAGCAGCTGGAGCTCTCCGCGCGGGCCAAGGACAAGCTGGAGGAGCTGTCGCTGGGCAACCAGCAGCGCGCGCAGGTCGCCGCCGCGCTGGTGCACGACCCGGTGTTGCTGATCCTGGACGAGCCGTTCTCCGGCCTGGACCCGATCGCCGTGGAGACCGTGCTGGGCGTGCTGCGCGAGCGGGCCGCGGGCGGGGTGCCGGTGCTGTTCTCCAGCCACCAGCTGTCGGTGGTGGAACGGCTGTGCGACGACGTCGTGATCATCTCCGGCGGCCGGATCGCCGCCGCGGGCGCCCGGGACGAGCTGCGCGCCCGGTACGGGACCACCAGGTTCGAGATCGTGGTCGCCGGGGACGCCGGGTGGGTCGGCGACGTGCCCGGGGTGCGCCTGGTCGACGTGGACGGGCCGCGCGCGGTGTTCGAACCCGACGACGACGGCGTGGACCAGGTCGTGCTGGAAGCCGCGCTGCGCAAGGGGACCGTCCGCAGCTTCACCCCCGTCGTGCCGACGCTCGACGAGATCTTCATGGAGGCGATCTGATGGACCGGCGGCGGTTCTGGAGCGCGACGCGGCTGGTGGCCGAGCGCGAGGTGCGGACGTTGCTGCGCACCAAGGGTTTCTGGATCGGCTTCGCGGTGATCGTGGTGGGGCTGTTCGCGATGTCGATCCTGCCGACGGTGTTCGGGGGTGATCAGACGAAGGTCGCGGCGGTGGGTTCGCAGGCCGTGGACGCGTTGGAGGGCAGTGACTTCGAGGTGCGGACCGTGTCCGATGTGGACGAAGCGTCGGCGCTGGTGCGGTCCGAGGAGGTGGAGGCGGCGGTCGTGCCGTCGGGAGACGGCGTGAAGGTGCTGGCGCTGGACGACCCGCCCACCGACGTCGTGGCCGCGCTGCGCACGGCCCCTCAGGTCGAGCTGCTCGACCCGTCGGCGGTGGGGCAAGGGCCGCGGATGGTCACGATCATGGTGTTCGCGGTGGTGTTCCTGATCTTCGGCATGGGCGGCGCGGCGATCGCGCAGAGCACGGTGGTGGAGAAGCAGACCCGGATCGTGGAGATCCTGGTGTCCACGGTGCCGGTGCGGGCCCTGCTCGCGGGCAAGATCCTGGGGCACACGGTGTTGACGCTCGGTCAGGCGGTGGTGCTGGCGGTGGTCGCGCCGATCGCGTTGCGGATGGGCGGGCAGCAGGAACTGCTGGCGATGGTGGCGCCCGCGCTGCCGTGGTTCGTGCCGTTCCTGGTGCTGGGGTTCCTGCTGCTGGCCGGGATGTGGGCGGTGGCCGGGTCGTTGGTGAGCCGGCAGGAGGATCTGGGTTCCAGCATGGGGTTGGTGATGTTGTTGGTGATCGGGCCTTACTTCGGGGTGATGACGTTCTCCGATGACGCGACCGTGATGCACGTGCTGTCGTACGTGCCGTTCACGTCCGCGATCGCGATGCCGGTGCGGTTGTTCGCGTTGCAGGCGGCGGCGTGGGAGGCGTTGCTGGCGTTGGGGTTGCTGGCGGGGACGGTGGTGCTGGTGGTGTTGCTGGCGAGCCGGATCTACTCGGGGTCGTTGCTGCACACCGGGGGGAAGATGGCGTTGAAGAAGGCTTGGGCTCGGGAGGAGTGAGCTGGTTCTTTCGGCGCCGGTGCGGGGTTCCCGTGCCGGCGTCTTTTATTTGCGGCCGCCGGTCTGGGCCATGCGGGAGCGGGTGCGGGCCGGGGCGGTCGCGGGGAGTTCGGCGAGGATGTCCGCGAGGGAGACGGTGGCGAGGCTGTGCTTCCAGGCTTCGTGGGCGTCGGCCATCTTGCGGGCCAGGATGCAGGTGTTGCGGCAGTCCTCGGCGGGGAGCGCGCCTTTGCCGCGTTGGCGGATCTCCTGGCACTCGTAGGGGGAGGCCGCGCCGTCGATGGCTTCGACGATGTCGAGCAGGGTGATCTCGGCCGGGGGGCGGCCGAGTCGGAAGCCGCCGCGGGGGCCGGTGGTCGCGGCGAGGACGCCGGACTTGACCAGGGCTTGGAGTTGCTTGGCCAGGTAGGGGGCCGGGAGGTCGTAGTACTCGGCGAGTTGGGCGGCCGAGGTGGTGGTGCCCGGCTCCAGCTGCGCCAGGGTGGTGGCGCAGTGCAACAGCCATTCGGTGCTCACGGGCAGCTTCACGGGGTGGAGTGTATCGCAGATATTGCGGATCTGTTTAGTCCGAGATAGCGTGAGGGGCGTTCGGGTGATCGAGAGGGGAATGACGTGCGGATCGCAGTGGCCGGGGCCACCGGCAACATCGGGGCGCTCACCGTTGGCGTGCTGGAGCGGGCTGGGCACGAGGTGGTGGGGATCAGCCGTTCGTTGGGCGTGGACTTGATCAGCGGGGAGGGTTTGGAGTCGGCGCTGGTCGGGGTCGAGGCGGTGATCGACGCGACGAACGCGCCCGTGGGCGATCGGGGGGCATTGGTCGAGTACTTCGCCACCGCGACCAGGAACCTGCTGGCGGCGGAGCGGCGGGCGGGCGTGCGGCACCACGTGTTGCTGTCGATCGCGGGGATCCACGGGATTGAGGGGAACGACCACTACTACGGCAAGCGGGAGCAGGAGCGGTTGGTGCGGGAGGGTGCGGTGCCGTGGAGCATCGTGCCCGCGACGCAGTTCCACGACTTCGCGGCGATGGTGGCGGGGTGGACGGAGCGGGACGGGGTGTCGACCATCGCGCCTTTGCTGGTGCAGCCGGTGGCGCCGGGGGACGTGGCCGAGTTCTTGGCGGAGGTGGCGACGGGATCGCCGTTGGGCATGCACCCGGGGTTGGCGGGGCCGGAGCGGCACGACTTGGTCGACATGGCTCGGCGGACTTTCGAGGCGCAGGGGCGTGCGGTGAGGTTGGTGCCGACGTGGGACGGGGTGTTCGGGGTGGAGATGGCGGGGAACGTGCTGCTGCCGATGGAGGGGGCGCGGATCGGGGGTACCACTTTCGAGCAGTGGTTGGCGACGCAAGAGCGGAGGGTTGGGTGAGCTGGTAGAACGGTGGTGTGGGGTTGGTCGGGGCTTGATCGGCGTCGGTTTCGGCGGCTGGGTGGTTCGGCGGCTGGACGGTTCGATGGCTCGGTCGTCGGAGATCAGCCGATCGAGTGACATGTCGGATCGGGAACCGATCGCCGGGTCCCGCGTCCCGTGATTGGAGAGGTCGCGCGGGCCACGGCCAACCAGGCAGCCCAACCCCCGCCCCAGCCCCAACTCAGCCCTAACCCCGCCCTCCCCGCACAGCCGCTGGCCCTGCCCGCACAGCCCTGGCCCCGTGCCGCCACACCTAACCCGCGGTGCCCGGCCCCTCAGCGTTCGAGCCGACACGCCCGCAGCCTCCCGCCCGACGCCAGCTTTGCCGCCGCCGCGCCGCCACAGGTGCCCGCCGCAGATGCCGCGCCGCCGCAGGTGTCCCGCCGCGTCGCCGCAGGTGTCCCGCCGCGTCGCCGCAGGTGTCCCGCCGCGTCGCCGCAGGTGTCCCGCCGCGTCGCCGCAGGTGTCCCGCCGCGTCGCCACGATCGCTGTCGCCATCCCTGCCGCCATCGCCGGCGCTGTCCGTCCGCCGCCGCCTGCCGCCGAAGCCGCCTGCCTGGCTGCTGCCTGCCGCCGAAGCCGTCTGCTGGCCGCTGCGGCCTGTCTGCCACCGCAGTCTCGCTGCCTGCCACTTGCCGCTGTCCGGCCGCCGGCAACCATCGCTGCTGCTTACCGCTGTCGCTTCCTCTCATCCCTGCGCAGCTGCCTGCCGCCGCCGCTTTGGGGGAGTGGGTGGGTGTTAGGGGGTTAGGAGGGGGTGGGTGGCTTGGTGGGCTGAATGGAGGGCGCCTTCTAGGTAGCCGGGCCATTTGGTTGAGGTTTCGGTGCCGGCCCAGTGGAGGCGGCCGGTGGTGGGGGGTGGAGGGGTTCGGGTGGTCGAGTGGGTGCCGGGGAGGGGGAGGGCTGAGTAGCCGCCTCGGGTGTGGGGGTCGGTGGGCCAGTGTTTTTCGTGCCAATCCAGTGGGTTTAGCGCGGCTGGGCCTAGGGCTTGGGAGGCGGTGGTTAGGAGGGTGGATTGGCGGACGTCAGGGGAGAGGGCGGCTATGGCATTGGCTTGGGTGCCTGGGATCAGGAACGCCAAGTGGCCGGGGCCGGAGGGTGGGGAGACGTCGAAGATGGCTGGGGCTGGGCCGGTCAGGGAGATGACTTCGCCGCTCAGGCCCGACGACCGCCAGAACGGACGCTCGTAGACGGCGATCGCCTTGTAGATCTTGCCCATCACGGTGTTGCGCTCCAGCAGGGCGCGAGGTGGGGGGAGGGGTGGGGTGTGGTGGATGTCTGCGGATACGGGGGGTGGTACGGCGACGATCACGTGGTCTGCCTTGAGAGGGCCGGTGGGGGTGTCGACTACCACGTGTGTGTCGGTGCGGGTGATCGCGGTGGCGGGGCGGGAGAGGTGGATGTTCAACGGGGCGGCCATGCGTTCCGCCAGGGTGCCGGCGCCGGTGGTCAGGAGGGAGGCTTGGGCTGTGCCGAGCATGGAGAGCAGGCCGCCGGACGAGCGGACTGATGATGCGAACGACTGGAGGGTTATCTGGTCGACGTCGGTCGCAAGGGCTTCCGCCACGACTACCTCAACCAAGCGGCGGGCGGACGTGTGCGGTAGGCGGGTCAGCCACTGGGCGATGGAGGTGTGGTCGTTGGACGACGGTAGGGAGAGGCGTAGTAGGGCTGCCCCGCCTAGGAGTAGGGGTAGCCAGGCTCGGATTACGCGGCCCTCGTTGAGGATCACGCGCCTGCCTTGTTTGGGCGACGGGTGAATCGGCACGCCGTGTTCGGCGGCCAACTTCGCCAGCAATGTGTGGTTGGGGCCTAGCCACATGCCGCCCAGGTCGACCGGCGAACCCAGGCTGGACGTCACGGTCAGCGCCCGGCCGCCCACGCGGTCCGCTGCCTCCAGAACGGTCACGTCCACGCCGGCCCGGCTCAACACGCGCGCTGCCATCAGACCGGCGAAGCCTGCGCCTACCACCACGACCTTCATACAACGAGCGTTGCACAACGCATGTTGCATGACAAGGTAGGCTCGACGCGTGCCCCGCCAGGTAGACCCCGCCGCCCGCCTCGCCGCCGTGTCCGACGCGGTCGTCGCCATCGCCGCCGAACGCGGGTTCGCCGCCGTCACCATCCGCGCCGTCGCCGACCACCTGCGCGCGTCCACGTCCGTCGTCACTCACTATGTTTCTAGCCGCGACGAACTGCTGCGCCTCGCCGTCCGCCGGGAACTGGAAGTGCGCCGCGCCCAAGCCGAACGGGCGATGGCGGAAGGCCCCCACCCCCTGCGGGCACTGGTGCGCTGGGCGGTGGCCGACCTCCAAGACCAGGTGCACCGGTTCTGGCTGTCCCTGCTGATCGCCGCCCCGACCGAACCCGTCCTCCGCACCGAACTCGACGGCTTCAACGCCTGGTGGGGCGAACACCTCCGCGGCCTGGTCCAGCGGTCGGGGGCGGCAGACCCGGAGGTTGTCGCGGACACCCTGGACGTCGTGGTCGACGGACTGGTCACCGCCGGTTTTGAAGACCTTGATGCGGTTCGGCGTGACCGCGTCCTCGACCGCGTGTGGAGCGCACTAGGCCTCGAAGACGTGTGATCGAAGGCCCGCCCGCGAAGCACCACACCGCGATCACGGGATCGCAGATCGCGCAACCCAGCGAAGAGTGCTCGGCGAACGGGATGATCGGACTGCCCTTCACGTGGTGCGCGAAGTCCCACGCGGTGTGCAGCAGCCATGCGACGCCGATGAACGTCCACGACCGCAATCCCCGGAACGCCACGTACGTCGCCACGACGGTGAACGCGAACTCCCACACCCCGAACCCGCCACCACTGAGATAAGCCGCCCCGGCCCCACCCACCAGCACGGCGTTGAACGGACGGCGGTGGCGTTCAGGAATCAGCGAGTTCAGCGCGACGTACAACAACCCGATCAGGATCGGCACCACATAGGTCATGAAGCGACCGTAGGAAGATCACGCACCATCGGGGAGCGCTACGGAGGACAGGAACCAACGGGATCTCGCCACCACCTACTGTCGGCGCATGCACATCGTGGCCGTCCTCGCGCTGGACGGGGTCATCCCGTTCGACCTCTCCACCCCGATCGAGGTGTTCACCCGCACCCGCCTCCCCGACGGCCGCCGCCCTTACGAGGTCCGGATCTGCGCCACCACACCGACCATCGACGCCGGCGCGTTCACCCTCACCGCCCCGTGGGGCCTCGACGCCCTGCACACAGCGGACACCGTCGTGCTGCCAGGATGCGTCGACCCGACCGCACCCCTGCCAAAAGAAGTGGTCGACGCCCTGCAAGAAGCGGCAGCCAAAGGAGTGCGCATAGCGTCGATCTGCTCAGGGGCGTTCACATTGGCCGCCACCGGCCTGCTCGACGGGCTCCGGGCGACCACGCACTGGGCCGCCGCACCCGAACTGGCCCGACTGCACCCGGCCGTCGAGGTCGACCCCACCGTGCTCTACGTGGACAACGGCCAGTTCCTCACCTCCGCCGGCGCCGCCGCCGGCCTGGACCTGTGCCTGCACCTCATCCGCCGCGACCACGGCTCCTCGGTCGCCGCCGACGCCGCTCGCCTGTCCGTGATGCCACTGGAACGCGAAGGCGGGCAAGCACAGTTCGTGGTCCACGACCAACCGCCCGTGCCGCGCGGTTCGACGTTCGAGCCGCTGCTGCAATGGATGGAGGAGAACGCCACGACCGACCTGACGCCCGCGACCATCGCCGCCCGCGCGGGCATGAGCACCCGGACCCTCAACCGCCGCTTCCGCGAACAGACCGGCACCACCCCGGTCCGCTGGCTCGTCCGATCCCGGGTCCGCCGGGCCCAACACCTGCTGGAAGCCACCGCGCACACCGTGGACCGCATCGCGGCCGAGGTCGGTTTCGGCTCCACCACAACGTTCCGCGACCACTTCAAGGACGTCGTGGGCACCACCCCGAACGCCTACCGCGCCGCGTTCCGAAAGCGCTGAAAGGGACGGCGTCCTGCCGGCGCGTGGCAGAACGCCGTCCCCTGACCGGCTCGGGGTGTCCGGTCAGCCCGTGGGAAATCAGCCCAGAGGAAGCCAGCCCAGAGGAAATCAGCCCAGAGGAAACCGGATCAGCCCGCCAGGACCTCGTTCGCGATGCGCTCCAACTGGGTCTCCGCCTGGTCCGGCGGGAACAGCCACAGCCCCAGCGACGTGGCCCCGGCGTCCAGCAGACCCCGCAACTGCGCGCGCACCTTGCCCGGGCTCCCGGCCACCGCGAACTCGTCCACCCACTCGTCCTCGACGACCAGGTCCTCATCAGCGGCCAGAGCCGCGACCCGCTTGCGGATGTCCTCCGCGTACGGCGACTGCCCCACCAGAGCCGTGTGGGACTCGGCCTTGAGGAAGAAACCGACCGCCCCGCGCACGGCGTCCCGCGCGGCCTGGTCGTCGTCGTCCACCGCGGCCAGCACGAACGCGGTCAGCGGGAGGTCGCGGCCGGCCTCGTCCACCAGACCCCGCGCCCAGTTCACGTAAGTGGGACCGGACAGCACCGACAGCAGCACGCCATCGGCCTTCTCTCCGGCCGCGCGCAGCGCCTTCTCGTTCACCGCGCCGATCCACAGCTCCGGCACCTGCTCCGGCGGGAACTCCAGCTTGATGTCGCCGTAGTGGTGCGCGCTGGTGGTCCGGTTGACGTTCTGCCCGGCCAGCAGGTCGCGCAGGACGTCTAACGTCTCCGTCACCGCGGTCAGCGGCTTGGCCGGCGTCAACCCCATCTGCTGGAGCCAGAAACCGTTGCCCAGACCGATGGTCGCGCGCACCCGACCCGGGTACGTGCGGGCCAGGCCCGCCAGTTCCATGGCCAGCACGGCCGGGTGCCGGGTGACGACGCTGGCCAGCCCCAGGCCGGCGGGCACCCGCTCGGTGGCGGCGAGCAGCAGCGTCAGGCCGGACAGGCCGCCGGTGAAGAAGCAGTCCTCGGAGAACCACACCTCGCCGAACCCGAGCCGTTCCGCCTGCGCCGCGCCCGCGGTCAGCCCTTCCGGCGGCGTGAGGCTGCCGAAGACGATCCCGATCTTGCTCTTGTCCATGAAACGTCCTTCCAGGTTTCGCGGCTTCCACGGGCCACCGCCATAGTGGCATAAGTGGACGCGCTGTCCACCTACGGGCATCCGGAAGGATGCGTGAACAACCCCTGACATGCGGCGATCCCGGCAAACCCGAAGCGGTCAGGTGCAGCGCGCGCTCAGCCACTCCAGGCCGGCGACGATCTCGGCCGGCGTGAGGCCCCGCACCCGCCGCTGGTAGTCGTACAGCTCGGGCGCGAGCGGGGCCATGAGGGCGTCCACCACGGCCTGGGGCGTGCCGGGGGCGAGCAGCAACTGCACGTGCCTGCGCCAGAACGCGTACACGCCGGTGCGGAACCGCGCACGTCCGGTCTCCGCGCCCAGCACCAGGTGCAGGTGCCGTTCCAGCAGGTCCACCATCGCCGCGTAGAACGCCGAGAGCCGCGCGCGCGGCGGTGCGCCCGGCCCCAGCGGCGGGCCGCCGCGCAGGATCGACTCCTGCAACTCGGTCTCGTGCGCGTCCAGCAACGCCTGCGCGATGGACGTCGGGTCGGGGTAGCGGCGGTACAGGGTGGCCCGGCCCACGCCGGCCGCGCGGGCGATGTCCTCCATGGTGACCCCGGTCGTGCCGCCGGCCTCGGCGAACAGCCGCTCGGCGGCGGCCAGCACCTTGGTGCGGTTGCGCGCGGCGTCGGCGCGCTCGCGGGGACGCCCGCCGCCCGTCAGGGCGACCTCGATCGACATGCGGACCACCATAAGGCCTCGAAGCCACTAAGTGGACACTGCGTCCACTTAGTGCTTAGCATGGCCGGCATGTACCTCGCTCTCCTGGCATCGGCGCTGCTGGTCGGCACGCTCCTGGCGGTGCAGGCGTCGGTGAACCTCCAGCTCAACCGGGCGGTGGGCACCCCCTACGGGGCCTCGACCCTCCAGCTCTCGGTCGCCGCGGTGCTGCTGGCCGCGGTGGCGATCCTGACCGGCAGCCTGGGCGCGCTGGGCGGGGTCGGGGACGCGACCTGGTGGCACCTGCTCGGCGGTCTCGCCAGCCCCCTCTACATCACCAGCGGCATCCTGCTGATCCCCCGGCTCGGCGCGGTGACCACGGTCGGCCTGTGGGTGACCGGCCAGATGCTCGCCTCGCTCGTGCTCGACCTCGGCGGTTACGTCGGCGTCAAGCAGGTGCCGCTGAACCTGCTGATCGTGGTCGGCGCGGCGGCCGTCGTCGTCGGCATCTCGGTGGTCGTGCGCGGCCAGAACCAGGCGATCAAGGCCGGTCCCGGCACGGCCACGCCCGCCGACACCCGGCCCGCGCTGGGCACCCAGGCCGGCTGGATCGTGCTCGGCGTCGTCGCGGGCGGCGTGCTGCCCGTGCAGGGCGCGGTCAACGCCAAGCTGCGCGGCGACCTCGGCGCGCCGTTCGCGGTCGCGCTGGTCAGCTTCATCGTCGCGGTGGCCGCGATCGCGGTCGTGCTCGCCGTCCTGGTCTCGGCGGGCAAGACGCCCAAGCCCAAGCTCGACGGGCTCAAGGGGATGCCGTGGTGGGGCTGGCTGGGCGGCGCGTGCGCGGCGGCCTACGTGACGGTCACCTTCCTGCTCATCCCCGAGATCGGCGCGGCGACCACGGTCGCGTTCACCGTGACCGGCCAGCAGCTCGCGTCCGCGGTCATCGACCAGCACGGGCTGTTCCGCCTGCCCCGCCGCAAGCTCACCACCGCCCGCCTCGTCGGCGTCGCCCTGCTCATCGCCGGCTCCGTGCTCGTGCAGATCGCCAAGTGAGAGACCCCGCCCCGACCCGGAAGTGAGACGCCGTGCTGACGCCTTACAACGCCGCGCCCGAGGTTTTCGTGCTGCCGTCGCAGTTGCCGATCGCGGGTGCGGGCGTGTTACCCGTGCACTCGTACCTCATCCGCGCGCACGAACCGGTCCTGATCGACGCGGGCCTGCCGATCGACGCGGGCCAGTTCGACCAGGCGGTGTGGAACCTGGTCGACCCGCAGGACCTGAAGTGGGTCATCGTCACCCACGACGACCGCGACCACGTGGGCAGCCTGCGCGAGATCCTGGCCGCCGCGCCCAACGCAACCCTGGTCACCAACCAGCTCTCGGTGGACCGCCTCGCCGAGTACTGGAACGTGCCGCAGCACCGGGTCCGCGCGGTCAACCCCGGTCGCTCGCTGGACCTGGGCGACCGCCGCATCACCGTGCTGCGCCCGCCCGCCTACGACGCGCCGTCCACCATCGCCGTCTACGACCAGAAGCTGGAAACCCTGTTCAGCGCGGACAGCTTCGGCGCCGTGCTGCCGGAGTTCGCCTCCCACGCCCAGGACGTCGCCGAGTCCGACTACTACGACGGCCTGGCCCTGTTCACCCGCGCCAACGCGCCGTGGACGTCGTTGGTGGACCAGGAGAAGTTCGACAAGGTGATCGACCTGATCCGCGCGGTCAACCCGAAGACGGTGCTCAGCGCGCACGGTCCCGTCGCGACCGGCCGCACCGACGCCCTGCTGGAAGCGATGCGCAAGATCCCCACCATGACGCCGTGGCTGCCGCCGGAGGACGTCGAGGTGGAAGCGGTGCTGGAGCGGCACGAGGCCGAACTCGCCGCCGCGCGCGCCGAACTGTCCCGCTGAAAAACCCCGGAAAGGGCAGGCATGTCCACGCACGACCTGACGCCCCCGCCCGGGGTCGTCGTGATCTTCTCCGACATCTGGTGCTCCTTCGCCCACGTGACCGTGCACCGCCTGCACAAGGCGCGGCGCGAGCTGGGCCTGGAGGACCGGGTCTCGTTCGACCACCGCGCGTTCCCGCTGGAACTGCTGAACAAGGCCCCCAGCCCGCGCACCGGCACCGACAGCGAGGTCGGCCGGACCGCGAGCCTGGAACCCGACGCCGGCTGGCAGCTGTGGCAGGACAAGGACTGGCTCTACCCGTCCAGCACCCTGCTCGCGCTGGAAGCCGTGCAAGCGGCGAAGGAACAGGGCTTCGCCGCGTCCGAACAGCTCGATTTGGCGCTGCGCAGAGCGTTTTGGGCGGAAAGTCGGAGCATCGCCAACTACCACGTCATCCTGGACGTGGCGGAGAGAACCGGCGCGGTGGACGTCACCGCACTCGCCGAAGCGCTCGACGACGGCCGAGCCAGACGCGCGTTGTCCGCCCAGGCGGCGATTTCCGCGACCGAAACGGTGAACTGCAGTCCGCACCTGTTCCTGCCCGACGGCACCGACTACGCGAACCCGGGTATCGAGGTGAGTTGGGTCGGCGATTACGGCGTCGGATGGCCCGTGATCAGCCGGGACGAACCCGAAGCAGTCCCCGAACTGGTCAAACGCGCTGCCGCATAAGAAGCCCTCTCCGCCGGCGTCGTCCCAGGTCGCCGGCCCTCGCGCGAGCAAATCCCGGCCGTTCGGCTGGGATTTCGCACATCCGCAGCCATAGCGAATCCCAATGGCGTGAATTGAAGCGCGCATTGCCCCCGACGGCGGTGCAATAGCCGCCTTTCGGTCGGCGGTTCAATCGTGATCGGCTTGTTATTGTTACGGCGGAGTTACCCTGGTTACGGTGGGCAGTGCCGCAGCAGCGGAGAGTCAGACACCGAAACGGGGGATCGGCGGACTTGTCCACCTGTCACTCGCGTGCATTCCGATCAATCAAAACGACCGGGACGATTCGGTTCCCGGTGCTCGTCTGTGTCGAAAACTATCCTGGGGGTATTCCTCGATGAGCACCAGTACGGACACCACGACGACCACGCCCGACGTCAGCGGCTTCGTCGACCTCACCCAGCACGAGATCCTGGCCCTGAAGACCCGCTTCAACCTCGCCGACGCGCACACGCACCAGCGCCAGTCGCGCAGCCAGGAGAAGATCGTCGCGAGCTTACCGGAGCTGTGGTACGAGGCCGAGCAGGGTCTCCAGTCCTACTACGAGAAGCGCTTCATCGATTCGTTCTTCCGGCTCCACCGGCAACCCAACGCGCCCAAGGACAAGACGATGCTGTCCTACGCGGCCAGCATCTCCACCATGGTCGCGGCGATGTTCCTCAAGAACCGCAACATGTCGGTCACCCTGGTCGAGCCGTGCTTCGACAACCTGGTGGACCTGCTCAAGAACATGCAGGTCGACGTGCGGCCGATCGACGAGGCCAACATCCACGACGTGTCGACCATCTACGACAACCTCGTCCGCGAGGTCCGGACCGACGCGCTGTTCCTGGTCGACCCCAACAACCCCACCGGGTTCAGCCTCCTCAAGGACGGCCGCAGCGGCTTCGAGGAGGTCGTCCGGTTCTGCGTCGACCACGACAAGGTGCTGCTGATCGACCAGTGCTTCGCCGCGTTCGCCCTGGCCGACGAGCGGATCGGCCGGGTCGACATCTACGAGCTGCTGGAGAACTCCGGCGTGACCTACCTGGCGATCGAGGACACCGGCAAGACCTGGCCGATCCAGGACGCCAAGTGCGCCATGATCACGCCCAGCGACGACATCCTGGAGGAGGTCTACAACCTCCACACCTCCGTGCTGCTCAACGTCTCGCCGTTCGTGCTCAACATGGTGGCCAACTACGTCGAGGACTCCATCGAGGACGGCTTCGCCTCGGTGCGCAACGTCATCACGGAGAACCGCAAGCTGGCCAAGGAAGCGCTCGACGGCGACGTGCTGGAGTACGTCGAGCCGACGGTCAACGTCAGCGTGGCGTGGTTCCGCATCAAGCCCGAGCACCTGACCGCGTCCCGCCTGCAGGAGAAGCTGCTGGAGAACGAGGTCTACGTGCTGCCCGGCACGTACTTCTTCTGGCACGAGCCGGCCCGCGGCGAGCGCTACGTGCGGCTGGCGCTGGCCCGCGAGCCGGAGATGTTCGCCGCCGCCATGACCGCCATGCGCGAGGTGCTGAACCGCAATGAGTGGTGAGGCGATCATCGACGCGTCGCTGTTCATGGCGATGAACAGCATCGACGAGGCGACCCGGCGGCGCGGCAAGGCGTTCTTCGTCGCCCGCCTGGGCACCGGCGCGGTGATGCCGCTGGAGCAGGTCGGCGCGTGCGACGACCTGGTGTGGGGCTACCGCCGCGCGGAGCAGGACGCCTACTACCCGTTCATGGACGTCCTGCACACCGAGATGAAGATCGACCGGATCGGCTACACCGAGGACGACCTCAAGCGCGCCTTGGAGTCCCCGGAACTGGCCGGGCTGTCGCTGCGCAACCGGCTGACCGCGGCCGTCGTGCTCAACCGCGGCGGCACCCTCTACACCGTCGACCCGGAGCTGACCGCCCGGGACGACCTGCCGCTGGGCGAGCTGCCGGACGTCGAGTCGGCGTTCCCGCAGCCGCTGGAAGGTCTCTACAAGCAGTCGCTGGTCCTGCGCGTGGGAGGTGGGGCATGAGCTACCGGGGCACGATCGTTCCGCTCGTCACGCCGCTGGACGCGCGCGGCGAGGTGGCCGAGTCCGATGTGGACAACCTCATCGGCTCGCTGGAGGGCAAGGTCGACGGCCTGATGCCGGCGCTGAGCACCGGCGAGGGCTGGAAGCTGTCGGACCGGCAGTGGGTGGACGTGGTCACCTACACCGTCAAGCACTCCCGCGGCCTGCCCGTGCTGTCGGGCATCCAGCTGCCCACCACCGCGCAGGTCGTCGCGCGGGCCAAGGTGGCGGTGGACGCGGGCGTGGACGCGGTGGTCGTCACCACCCCGTACGGGCCGGACGTGACGCAGGACCAGATCGTCGAGCACTTCCGCGCCATCCGGGAGGCGGTCGGCGTCGGGATCTTCCTCTACAACGAGGAAGCCGTGTCCGGCAACAAGATCGAGCTGGACACCCTGCTGCGCATCTGCGAGCTGCCCGGCATCGTCGGCATCAAGGAGTCCAGCGGCTCGGCGGAGTACACCAACGCGATGACCCGGGCGGGCACCGGCATCCCGGTGTTCGAGGGCTGGGAGAACCTGCTGCTCCAGGTCACCGGCATCGCCGGGTTCATCGGCCCGCTGCTCAACGTGGAACCGGGTCTGTGCAACGAGATGCTCACCGACCCGCGGCCGGAGCTGCAGGACCGCATCAACGCCGCCTGCGAGGCGTACGGGCTGTTCGGCGACGAGTGGTACCGGCCGCTGAAGGAGGAGCTGGTGCGGCGCGGTGTCATCTCGACCGCGCGGGTGGTGCCGGAGAAGGTGGCGGCATGAGCGCCGCGCGCCGGCTGTACCGGCTCAACCGGTCGGTGCCCTCCGCCGTCGAGTACGCCGAGATCCGCCGGCTGGAACGCGAGTTCTTCGTCCAGCGCGCCGACGCGCTGGAAGCGGCGGCCCCGGCGTTCGCCTCGCGCGGCGAGCTGGTGAAGGCACTGGGCGAGCGGCTGGCGGAGGAGGAGGCCAACCCCTCGGCGAGCGACCTGTTCATCACCGAGGAAGCGAACCTGGCGCAGTTCAAGGAGATCGTCTCGCAGTTCGCGGTGGACGGGCTCATCGAGTCGCAGTCGCTGCTGGCGATCATCCCGCGGCTGCCGTCGCGCTCGCGGATGGCCGTGTTCCGGGTGCTGATCGACGAGTTCGGCTGCGGCAACGACGACCAGGAGCACGCGGGGCTCTACGCCAAGCTGCTCACCGAGTTGGGGCTGCCGACCGACCTCGACCACCACGTCGAGCGGGCGGCGGACGAGGTGCTGGGCTTCGTCAACCTGTTCTACTGGCTGGCGGCCCGCGCCCCGGAGCCGGACTACTTCCTCGGCGCCTACTCCTACTTCGAGTCCAGCGTGCTCTACGCGTTCCGCAGCTTCGCCGCGGCGGGCAAGCGGCTGGGGTTGGAGCAGGACCGGTACTACACCGAGCACCTCTACATCGACGCCTTCCACAGCAAGCAGATGCAGACCGCGATCCGCGAGCTGGACCAGGAGCGGGGCGTGGACCTGCGCAAGGTGTGGGCCGGCGTGGAGCTGACCAGCGCCGTCGTCGCCGAGGCGGTCGACGCGGCGGTCGCGCGGGCCAAGGAGGTCGCGTGACCACCGAGGCCGACGTGGCGGTCGCTCCCGGCGCGGCGGCGGCGGTCGGGGACGTGCCGGCGGTCCAGCCGCTGCCGCGGCGGCAGGACGGCGTGTCCGTGCGGCAGCTCAACGGCGACCTGCTGCTGGTCGAGGTGCGGGGACAGCGGTTCCTGACCCAGGCCGAGTGCCCGCACCGCAAGGGGCGGCTGCTGTTCGGCTACGTCAACGACCGCAAGCTGCGCATCACCTGCCCGCTGCACCACTCCACGTTCGAACTGACCACGGGGGACCAGGTGTCCGGCCCGGTCTGCGGCTCGCTGAAGGTGACGCCGCTGACCGGTGACGGGCTGCCCTACCCCCTGCGCTGAGAAGACCGGACCCCGTCCCGCGGCCTTCCCCCGCCGCGGGGCGGGGTCTACCCACCCCTTCCCCTGAGGAGACCGCATGTCCGCGTCGCAGACCGGTCACGAGCTGGTCGACCCCGCCGAGCGCACCACGAGACCGCACGAGTTCCTGTGGATCTGGCACTCCGCCCAGTTCTCCTTCGGCGTGGTGGTGCTCGGGTCGGTGCCGGTGAGCTTCGGGCTGGGCTGGTGGGGGAGCGCGACGTCCGCGCTGGTCGGGCTGCTGATCGGCACGTTCGTGTTCGCCCCGCTGGTGCGGTTCGGGATGCGCACGGGCGCGACCGACGCGGTGTCCAGCGCGGCGCACTTCGGCGTGCGGGGCCGGGTGGTGACCAACCTGATCACGCTGTGCGTGGCCATCGGGTTCTTCGCGATCGCGGTGTGGACCGGGGCGACCGCCGTGGTGGCGGCGTTGCGGCGGCTGGTGGGGTGGGGTGACCTGGTGCTGGTCGTCCCGCCGGTCGCGCTGGCCGTGGTGCTGGTCGCGATCTTCGGCTACCGCGCCCTGCTGACCACCTACAAGGCCGTGACGGTGATCGGCGGTCTGGTGCTGGCGGGCCTGGTGGCGGCGCTGCTGCCCGGGTTCGACCCCGGCGCGGCCGGTGAGCCGGTGCTGGGCGACTTCTGGCGCACCTGGCTGCTGGGCGTGACCTTCGGGGTGACCGTGCCGATCACCTACGCGACCCTCCAGGGCGACTACTCCCGCCACCTGCGGCCGGGCACCACCGACCGGGAAGCGGTGTGGTTCACCGGCGTCGGCATGTTCCTCAGCAACGCCATCGCCGTGCTCATCGGCATCATGGCGAGCACGGTGATCACCGACCACTCGGTGCCGTGGGTGATCGGCCTGACCGATGCGGTGCCGGGCTGGTTCACCGCGTTCGTGATCGTGTTCGGGTTCTTCGGCACGCTGCCGCAGGGCGCGCTGTGCGTCTACGCGGCCGGTCTGACGGCGAACTCGTTGTTCCGCAACGCTTCCCGGGTCACCTGTACCGTCGCGGCGGCCGCCGTGGGCGTCCTCGTGCTGTACGCGGGCGCCGTCGTGTACGACGCGATCGACTCGATCTCCACGTTCGTCCTCTTCCTCCTGCTGCTGATCGCGCCCTGGTCGGCGATCATGCTGGTCGGCTTCGCGCTGCGCGGCGGTCGTTACGCCCCGGAAGAGCTGCTGGGGCGGGGCCGCTACTGGTTCGCCGGCGGATTCGACCCGCGCGCGTTCGTGGCGTTCGTCCCGGCCGTGGCCGTGGGTTTCGCGTTGGCCGACAACGCGGTCTACGTCGGCCCGTGGGCCGATCTCGCGGGCGGCGTCGACCTGAGCTGCGTCGTCCCCTTCGCCTTCGCCGGCGGCGGCTACTGGCTGCTGTGCAAGGCGTTCCCCGAGCAGCCCGGCGGCACTCCGCCTGCCCGGCTCGAGCTGTCCATCGGCAACAGGAGAGGATCATGACCGAAGAAGCCGGGGCGTCCCGGCACAAGCGCAGAACGGTGTTGAAGGCGGGTGGTGCGGCGGTCGCCGGAGCGGTCGCCCACCCCGTGCTGGAGGCGTCGGCGGCCCCCGCCCGAACGGAGGCCGCCACCGGCGTTCCCATCACCCTGCGGGTCAACGGGAAACCGCACGAGCTGACCGTCGAGGCGCGCGTGACGCTGCTCGACGCGTTGCGCGAGCGGCTCGACCTGACCGGCGCGAAGAAGGGCTGCGACCGGGGCGAGTGCGGCGCGTGCACGGTGCACGTGGACGGCCGCCGGATCAAGTCCTGCCTCACCCTCGCGGTGATGCAGGAGGGCCGCGAGATCACCACGGTCGAGGGCCTGGCCCGCGACGGCCGGCTGCACCCGGTGCAGGAGGCCTTCATCCGGCACGACGCCTTCCAGTGCGGCGCCTGCACGTCCGGCCAGGTCATGTCGGCGGTGGCGGTGATCGAGGAGGGGCACACCCGGTCCACCGACGAGATCCGCGAGTGGATGAGCGGGAACCTGTGCCGCTGCGCGGTCTACCCCAACATCGTGGCCGCCGTGCGCGACGCGGCGAAGGAGCCGCGGTCGTGAAGAACTTCGAGTACGTGCGGGCGAAGGACCCCGCCGACGCGGTCCGGCTGGTCGCCGAACGGCCCGGCGCGGCCTTCGTCTCCGGCGGGACGGACCTGCTCAACCTGATGCGCGACGGCGCGCAGACCCACGACCGGCTCGTGGACGTCAACGGCATGGGGCTGGACAGGATCACCATCGGCGCGCGCAACGTGCGCCTGGGCGGCTGGTCCCGGATGGCCGACGTGGCCGCGCACCGCTTCGTGCGGCACCGGTTCCCGGTGGTGGCCGAGGCGCTGCTGGCCTCGGCGTCGCCGCAGATCCGCAACATGGCCTCCATCGGCGGGAACCTGGTGCAGCGCACCCGGTGCGGGTACTTCCGCGACGCCGCGTCGCCGTGCAACAAGCGGGTACCCGGCAGCGGGTGCCCGGCGCTGGGCGGGGAGAACCGGTGGCACGCGGTGTTCGGCGGGAGCGACCACTGCATCGCGGTGAGCGCGGGTGACCTGGGCGTGTCGCTGCTGGCCGTGGACGCCGTGGTGCTGACGTCGGGGCCGCGGGGCGAGCGGCGCATCCCGTTCGGCGAGTTCCAGGTGGTGCCGGGGGACACCCCGCACCGGGAGAACGTGCTGGAGCACGGGGAGCTGATCGTCGGCGTGGAACTGCCGTTCTCGCACTTCGCCGGGAAGTCCCGGTACCTGAAGCTGCGCGACCGGGCCACGTTCGAGTTCGCCGTGGTGTCCGTGGCGGCGGCTCTCGACTTGCGCGGTCGGCACGTCCGGGACGTGCGGCTGGCGTTCGGCGGCGTGGCGACCAAGGCGTGGCGGTCGTTCGCGGCCGAGGACGCTCTGCGGGGCAAGGAACTGAACGGTTCGACCATCGAGGCGGCGTGCCGGGCCGCGGTTTCGGGCGCGGAACCGCGGCAGCACAACGCGTTCAAGGTGGAGCTGTTGCAGCGCGCGGTGAGCCGCGTCCTGCACGACCTCGGGGGTGTGCGGTGAACAGTCCCGTCGGGCGCGCCGTCCCCCGCGTGGAGGGGTACGCCAAGGTCACCGGCGGCGCGAAGTACGCCGCCGACGTCCACATTCCCGGTGTGGTGCACGGCTACCTGGCCACCAGCACCATCGCGCGCGGCCGGATCACCTCGTTCGACGTCTCGCGCGCCGCCGCGGCGCCGGGCGTCATAGCGGTGTTCAGCCACCTCGACATGCCCCGCCTGACCGTCCCGGCGGCCCCGTACCCCAAGGGGTTCATGCCGTTGCAGGACACCACGATCCACCACGACGGCCAGCCGATCGCCTACGTCGTGGCGGAGACCTGGGAGCAGGCGCGCGAGGCCGCCGACCTGGTGGACGTCCGGTACGCCGTCGAGCAGCCGAAGATCGCGCTGGAGGACGCCCCGGGCGAGGACTTCCTGCCCCCACCGGGCCCCGAGGGGCCGTACGAGGTCAAGCTCGGCGACGCGCACGCGGCCCTGGAGCGCGCCGAGGTGAAGGTGGACCACACGTTCACCAGCCCGGTGCACCACCACAACCCCATCGAGACGTCGGCGACCGTCGCGGTGTGGGAGGGCGACCGGCTGACCCTGCACGACTCCACGCAGAGCATCAACCTCACGCAGGGCGTGGTGTCCAAGGCGCTGGGGGTGCCGCCGGAGAACATCCGCGTGCTCGCCCCGTACCTGGGCGGCGGGTTCGGCGCGAAGGCCCCCGTGTGGCCGCACACCGTGCTCACCGCCGCCGTCGCGCGCATCCTCGGCAAGCCGGTGAAGCTGGTGCTGACCCGGGCCCAGATGTACACCGCGTCCGGGTACCGCGCGCAGTTCTTCCACCGCGTGGCGCTGGGCGGCACCCGGCAGGGCAAGCTGACCGCGTTGTACAGCTTCAGCAACCAGCAGTTGTCCCGGACCGAGCACCGGATCTTCAACACCAGCGAGACGTCCTGGCTGCTGTACGACATCAAGGACCTGCACGTCCGCCAGCACGGCGTGCGGCTGGACATCTCCACACCGCACTTCATGCGCTCGCCGGAGGGTCCCCCGCTGTTCGGCCTGGAGACCGCGCTCGACGAGCTGGCGCACGAGATCGGCATGGACCCGGTGGAGCTGCGCCTGCGCAACTACACCGACGTCAACCCCGAAACCGGCGGCCCCATCGGCAACGCCAACCTCGCCGAGTGCGCACGCCGGGCGGCGGAGGCCTTCGGCTGGGCCAAGCGCGACCCGCGACCGGGGTCCATGCGCGACGGACGCGAGTTCATCGGCTACGGCATGGCCACCGAGGCGCACACCTACCGGTCGCGGCAGGCCAACGCCGTGGTGGAGATCGGCGTGGACGGCAAAGCGGTCGCCCGCAGCGCCACCCACGACATCGGCACCGGGACGTACACGGTGATGACCCAGATCCTGGCCGAGTCGCTGGGCATGCCCATGGGCTCGGTGCGCTTCGACCTGGGCGACACCAACTTCCCCGCCGCCGGCTTCTCGGCCGCGTCGGTGACCGTCCCCAGCGTCTCCGTGGCGCTCGACAAGGCGGCCCGATCGGTCCGGGAGCAGGTGATCGCCCTGGCCGTGGCCGATCCGCGGTCGGCGTTGCACGGCGTCCCCGTCGAACGTGTCGTCATCGAGAACGGCTTCCTGTTCGACAACGCCAACCGGGACCGCCGCGACAGCTACGAAGGCGTCATGGGCCGGCACGGCAGCCCGGTGAGCGCCACCGGCCGGCACATCAACGCCCCCGGCTACACCACCGGCGTCGTGTTCGTCGAGGTCCGCGTGGACCCGTGGATCGGCCGGGTGCGCGTGACCCGCGCCGTGACCGCCCACGACCTGGGCCGGGTCCTGAACCGGACCACCGCGCGCGGCCAGGTGATCGGCGGCGTCAACTGGGGCATCGGCTACGCGCTCACCGAGCACACCGTCATCGACCGCCGGACCGGCCGCACCCTCAACCCCAACCTGTCGACCTACCTGCTGCCGGTGAACGCCGACAGCCCGACCGACATCGAGGCGATCTTCATCGACGAACCCGACCCGGCGTCCCCGAACGGCACCAAGGGCTTCGGCGAAACCCCGATCACCGGCGTCCCGGCCGCGATCGCCAACGCCGTCCACCACGCCATCGGCCGCCGAATCCGGGATCTGCCGATCACGCAAGACAAACTCCTGTAGCTTGGCGGCGCGGTCACCTCCCCCGACCGCGCCGCCCGCTCACCAGAACGAGGAGAGCACCGCTGAGCCTCGGCCCGCCGCCCCAACGCATCGGCACCACCGACGGCCCTCAACCCGGCAAGCACAACTGGTTCCGCGGCGGCACCCTGCGCACCTACGACGAGCTGGCCCAGCGCGCACTGGCCAAGCTCGGCGGCCACGTCGACGTCGACCTGGCTCGCGAGATCTGGCAGACCGCGCTGGACGCACGCCGGGACGGCGTCGAGCGCTGGTTCCACGGCGACATGGCCGCGGGGAACCTCCTGCTCGACGACGGCGAGCTGGCCGCCGTCATCGACTTCGGGACGTGCGGTGTCGGCGGCCCGGCCTGCGACCTGGCGATCGCCTGGACGCTGCTCACCGCCGACGGCCGACCCGCGTTCCGCGGGCGACTGTCCGTGGACGACGCCACCTGGGCGCGCGGAGACTGCAGGGACCGGTGCGGCTGGAACGGGACGGCGAACCGGTCCCGATCGGTCCGCCGCAGGTCAGAGTGGTGTTGGCGACCCTCGCCGCACACGCCGGAGAAGTCGCGAACTCGCCGTCCTGGTCGCCGAACACCCGGTCCGGGAGCGGTTGCGCGGTCAGCTGATGCGGTGGCCGGTGTGGTGGACAGCGCCCCCGCGACGGCCACTCCGCCCAAGATGGTGAGAAGCTTG
>NZ_JAPSLK010000010.1:143792-198359 GCF_031180885.1 Saccharothrix sp. | reverse complement strand
GCAGGAACACCACGTTCCAGTCCACCCCGGCGTCGAGCGAGTGGAACGCGGTCTCGCCGTCGGTCAGACCGAGGGCGAGCATGAGGGCCGCGCCACCCAACGCGGCGGCGACGCGGTGCACCCGTTCGGTGGCGATCAGGACGTAGGCGCCGATGAACACGACCACCGACAGGACCTGGCTGAGCGTCATGTGCGCGACTCCGAGGCGTTCAGGATGACCTCCAACAGATGTGACGCCGTGACGACGCCGTGGATCTCGCCGCCGTCGGCGACCACGATGAGCGGCGTGTGCAACCGGGCCATCGTCGCCGCGCACTCCAGCACCGTCGCGTCCCCGGACACCATCGGCAGCTCGTACCGCTTCTCCCTGGGCGGCAGGACCTCCTTCACCGACCGGTCGGACAGCCGGCGAACACACACGTCCGCGCCACCCTGCTCGTCGTAGACCCGCGCCAACGACGGGTCCTCCTGCACATAACCCGGCACGCCGAACCGCAACACCTGCGACCCCGGCAACACCGTCACCGGACGGCCCTCGTCGTCGACCACGACCACACCGGGCCGGTGCTGTTCGGCGATCAGCCGGGCGGCGTCCAGCGCGTTGTCGCTCAACCGGACGAGCGGGTAGTCCTCAGCGAGATCACGAGCACGCATGGAAACACCCTGGCAAGAGTCACTGTGGCGGCAGTCACAGGGTGCGCTAGCATCGGACCGTTGTCAGCGCACCACACACGAGGTATGCACCCATGTCCGGACTGGTAATCGCATCCCTGCTGATCGCGGGGTTCGCGGTCGCCGCGCTGGTGCTCCGCGCGGTCGAGCGCCACTGACCCGGTCGCGACCGACCCGGGCGTCGGACCACCGCGTGGTCGCCCGAGGGATGGCGGCGGGGACGGTCGCCTCGGGGTTTCCGGGCATCACGAGTCGATCCCGGGTGGTGCGGCCATGTCGACTCCTGGTCGTGGGCGTCACGTCGTCCGTCGCCGACCAGGCTTCCCGGCACACCGCGCATCACCCTACCCGGCGATCCGGGTGGTGCGCAGGCCGGCGGCATCCCCGGTGCGCGGCCTCCGCACGCGTGATGATGGGGCGATGGACGTCAACGAGGTGCTCCTGCCCGGGGTGGGGTTGCGCTACGAGTTCACCAACGCCGAGGGGCAGCGGATCGGCATCATCGCCCGCCGGTCCGGGGGGTTCGAGGTGGTCGCCTACCCCGACGAAGACCCCGACGAGGGCCGTCCGCTCCTGCGCCTGACCCGCGAGGAGGCGGACACGGTGGCCGAGATCCTGGGTGCGCCGCGCATCGCCGAACGCTTCGCCGACCTCACCAAGGAGGTGCCCGGCCTGGCCGCGGGACAGGTCGTGGTGCCGCCGGAGTCCCCGCACGCCGGCCAGCCGCTGGGTTCGACCCGCGCCCGGACCCGCACGGGCGCGTCGATCGTGGCGGTCGTGCGCGGTGAGGACGTCATCGCCTCACCGGCGCCCGCGGAGGTGCTGCGGGCGGGTGACGTGCTGGTGGTGATCGGCACGCACGAGGGCATCGAGGGCGTCCGGCGGATCATCGAAGGCTGAGGCGTGCACACCTCGCTCGCGCTGCTGCTGGAACTGGGCGTCATCCTCTTGGCGCTCAGCGCCCTCGGCGCGCTCGCCCGCCGGATGGGCCTGTCCCCCATCCCGCTCTACCTGCTCGCCGGCCTCGTGCTGGGCGAGGGCGGCATCGCGCCGGTCCCGGCCGCGGGCGAATTCGTCGAGACCGGGGCCTCCATCGGGGTGGTGCTGCTCCTGCTCACCCTGGGCCTGGAGTTCTCGACCGCGGAGTTCACCCACAGCCTGCGCCGCCACCTCCCGTCGGCGCTGGTCGACCTGGTGCTGGGCGTCGCGCCCGGCGTGGTCGCCGGTCTGCTGCTCGGGCTGGACGCCGTGGCCGTGCTGGCGCTGGCCGGGGCGACCTGGGTGTCCTCGTCCGGGATCGTCGCCCGGCTGCTGGACGACCTGCGCCGGCTGGGCAACCGGGAAACCCCGTCGGTGTTGGCCGTGCTGGTGATGGAGGACTTCGCGATGGCCCTCTACCTGCCGGTGCTGGCCGTGCTCGCGGCCGGCGGCGCGTGGTGGGAGGCGTCGCTGGGCGTGCTGGTGGCCATCGGTGCGGTCGGGGCCGCGTTCCTCGCCTCGCACCGCTACGGCCACCACGTCAACCGGTGGCTGGCCCACCCCGACGCCGAACAACTCATGCTGCGCGTGCTCGGGACCACCCTGGTGGTGGCGGCGCTGGCCGAGTTCGTCGACGTGTCCGCGGCGGTGGGCGCGTTCCTGGTCGGCCTGACGCTGACCGGCGAGTCCGCCGAGCGGGCCCGCGCCGTGCTGGCCCCGCTGCGCGACCTGTTCGCCGCCGCGTTCTTCCTCGCCATCGGACTGGCCGTCAGCCCCGCCGACCTGGTGCCGGTCCTGCCGGTCGCCCTGGCCCTGGCCGCCTCCGGGGTGGCGGCCAAGCTGGCCACCGGCTGGTACGCCGCCGGCCGCGACGGCGCGGGACGACGGGGCCGGCTGCGCGCCGGCACCGCCCTGATCGCCCGCGGCGAGTTCTCCATCGTCATCATCGGCCTCGTCGGCGCGGGACACGCCGCACTGGGGCCGCTGGTGACCGCCTACGTCCTGATCCTGGCCACGGCGGGGCCGGTCATCACCCGGTGGTTCGGCGCGGCACGAGCCGCGTGAGCTTGGGCCACCGCCACCCGGTGCCGGGAGCGACCAGCCGCCGCTGACCCGCGCGCCGGCGATGCGGGCGTCCACCCCGCTCGTCGCCGGCTCGTGGTGGCCGTTCGAGTGGGAATTCGCGGGCGGCGCGAGCGTGGCCAAGGCGCGGACAGCGCAACCGATGGCCATTCGCATGGAACCCCGTCGACACCACAGCCAGGTTCCCCGACGGCCACCTGATGGCCGTGTCACAGGCGTTCGCACCACCGGTCGTTCACATCGGCCTTGCACTGGCGCGCCTTCGCGTTTCCTTGACGATCTTCGCGATGCCCGTGGAGATGCAACTGCGGCCGTGTGGTGTGCCATGCCGAGCCGGGCGCGAGTTCAGTGTCAGGGACGGTCCAAGGCGTCGCCCAGGGCTCGTACGACCGCCGCCCGGACCTCCGCGTCGTCGCGAGCGCTCCTGCTGAGTTCGACGTGCAGGAATTCGACGCCGTGCCGCGCCGCGACCTCGCCCTGCTTGTTGCGCCTGCCTTCGAGGTCACCGCAGTCGTGTCGCCAGGCCCGGCACACGCGCAGGTCGTCGTCGAGCCGGTCCGCGATGTCGTCGAGCAGGGGGCCGTCGTCGCCCGCGCCGGCGGACAGCACCAGGTCGGCGGAGGGCAGGCCGGCGTCGCCGAAGCCGTGCAGTTGGAGCTGTGGCAGGTGCCGCCGGGTGTGCTCCTCGGCGATGGCGTGGAACATCGAGTCGGTCCGGTGTGCCACGTCACCGGCACCGTTGGCGGCCCGCCGGTGGGTGCCCGCGATCACGAGCACCGCGCCCGGGACCTCGCGGAACAACTGCACACCGATCACCTCGGTGCCCAGGTCGTTGGCCGGGTGCGGGACCTGGACGACCACCCGCGCCGGCCGGGACAGGTCGATGACGTAGCGCCCCCAACCCCGGTTTGCCGCCGGGCCGCCGCCGACGGTCGCGTACGGGCGCCCGGTGCCGGAGTCGGTGGCGTACTCGACGTCGAGTCCCAGCGACCGGAGATCGTCGACCAGACCGGCGGGCGGGTCGCCCGGTGTGTCGCCCATCCGGCCGAGCGCGTCGGAGACCGCTCGCCGCTCCCTGCCGCTGGGCGGCGCGTAGGCGGCGTCCTCGCGCAGGGAGGCGGCGTGATCGCGGATTTGCGCCTCGAGGTCGACGAGGCGTGGCGACCGGGCGCGGTCCGGGGCACGGTTCTGAACATCGACGACGACCGCGGCAAAAACGATCACGGTCGCGCCGGTGAGCAGCCACCACCGATATCGAACACGACGAAAATCGATCACGTAACGTGAGTCTCTTTCACTCAACCGGGTGGCCATTTGTCGCCCTGTGGTGCGGCGCTGCCCACGATCTAGTGCACAATCTACGAGTTCTTGGTGTGGGGGTAGCGCAATCGGGGGGCGCACCCACTGATGGGTGATGTTCGGAGAGCCGTTGCGCCAGCACAAAGCCGTCACAGTGCGTGACGACCCGGTAAGACGCCTGCGAGCACAGCTCCCGGAAGCAGCGTTCCCCGCCACGGCGCGGACGTTGCCGACCGTGCTGCTGGTGCTGTTCCTCGGCCTCGCGGGCACCACCTTCCTCCTGCTCGACGACCGCGAGGGCCACGAGGTGCCCGCGGCGTTCGTCGACGCGCAGCGGGAAGTCGCCTCGAGCACCGCGAAGTCGGTGGGCGCCACCGCCAGCCAGCGCGTGACCGACCTGCGCATGGCCGCCCTCGACCGGTCCGAGCCCGGTCCCCTGCTCGACGCGCTCGCGCGCGACCGGAAGTGGCGGGGAGCCGCGGTGCTCGCGGGTCCGGCCCGCTCGCTGGTCGCGGCCAAGGGCGAGGCGGTGCCGGCGCAGGCCGTCCCGGCCGACGCCACCGACGCGACGGTGACCTCGACCGTGGCGGCCAACGGCGAACCCGTCCTGGTCGTCGGCGCGCCGCTGCCGGACGGGCGCCTGCTGGTCGCGACCACCGCCGTGCGGCTGCCCGACGCGGCGCAGGACGAGACGCTGCGACAGGCGTTCGTGCTCACCACGCTGTCCGGCAAGGTCCTGGCCTCCTCCGGGGCGCAGTGGTGGAACGCCGACCCGAAGACCGCCGCCCTGGTCTCGGACGCGGGACGGGCCGCCGCAGGGACGCCGGGGGTGCTGCTCGGCACCCCCACCGGTGAGCGGCAGCCGACACTCGGCTATGCCCGCGTCACCCCGCCCAGCGCGCCCGGCGGGCTGGACCTCGCCGTGGTGGCCGCGGCCGAGGGGCCGCTGGCACACCGGGGCGCAGCGGGCTCGGGCCTCCTCCCTGCCGTCGCCCTGGCGGTGCTCGCCGTCATCGGGTACGTGGTGGTGACGCGGGCCGTCACGCGCCCGGTGCTGGCCGCGCGGGCCGACCTGCTGCGCCTCGCCGCGGGTGACCTCGACACCGACATCCGCCCCGCCCGCACCGGTGAGGCCGCCCGCATCGTGGCGGCGGCCCAGCTGTGCCAGGACCGGCTGACCGGAGGCGAAGGGAACACCGAACCGGTCGCCGGCCGCCGGTTCACCGCGCGCGTGGCCGCCGGTCTGGTCGCCGCCACGGTCTTCGCCTGGTCCGGCTACGTGCTGGTGGCGTACCGCACCAAGGACGTCGACATCCCTCCGGTCCTGGTGGGCACCGCCCGCGTGCAGACCGACAAGGCCACGGACGCGCTGCGCCGCAGCCTGAACAACGGCCTGTCCGACCTGGAGGCCCTCGCCGCGCAGGCCAAGGACCCGGCCACGCTGCGCAGCGCGTTCGAACGGCTGATGGTCGGCCAGACCCGCTACCGCAGCCTCTACCTCGTCGACCGCGGCGGCGCGCCGGGCGACCCGGTCGGGCGGCCTCCGCTGCGCACAACCGCACCCCCCGCCACCGGCGCCGGCCTGCACCAGCAGGACCAGTCCGGCCGCGTGCCGGTGATCTTCGCGGAGGTGCCGCTCGCCGAACGGGGCGGTGCGCTGGTCGGGGAGTTCGACCTCGACCACCTGCGGTCGCTGCTGGACCAGGTGCCCGGCCACGCGCGCGTCGTCGACCGCGACCTGCGCACGGTCCACGCCACCGACGGGTTCGTCGCCTTCGAGGAGGTCACGAAGAAGGACGTGCGCGACACCGTCGAACTCGCCCGGGACGGGCAGGTCGTCGGCACCATCCGAGCGGGCAGGGACGGGCCGGTGATCCTCGCGTCGGCGGCCGTGCGCGGCGGGGCCGCCGGTCGGCTCGGGTGGACGGTGGTCACCGAGCAGCCCGGCTCCGAGCTGGCGTTGCCGGAGAACCTCGTGCGCAAGAACGCGCAGCTCGTCGCGCTCGTCGCCGCCCTGATCGCCCTGTTCGGCTACGGCTGGCTGCTGTTCACCGTCCTCGGGCCGCTGCGCCGGATCGCACGCGCGGCGGACCGGCTGGTCGCGGGTGACTTCGACGCGGTGATCTACCCCCAGCGGCACGACGAGATCGGGACCATCGCGTCGTGCCTGGAGATCTGCCGCCAGGCCGTCACCCAGGGTCCCGGGCGGTTGGGCGAGGTGCGCCGGCCCCGCGGCGCGGCGACCGACCCGACGCAGCTGTTGAAGCCGGTCGTCCAGCCCGACCGGCGCCCGGCCCGGGCGACTCGCCCACCACGGCGGAGGGGACCGGAACCCACCCGGGCGGGGAGGGCGTGACGTGACCTACCTGTACGTGGTCTTCCTCCTCCTGACCGCCGGGCTCCTCGCCGCGGGTGTCACCGAGCAGCGCCGGCACCTGGCACAGCTGGCCGGCATCGAGCACCGGGTGCTGGTCAACGGCATCCGTGGCAAGAGCTCGATCACCCGGCTGTGCGCGGGCGCCCTGCGCGGCGGCGGCCTGGTCACCACCGCCAAGACCACCGGCACCGCGGCCCGGTTCATCCACCCCGACGGCAGCGAGGAGCCCGTCTACCGCAAGTGGGGCATCGCCAACGTCGTCGAGCAGATCGGCATCGTGCGCCGCGCCGCCGCCTACCGGTCCGACGTGCTGGTCATCGAGTGCATGGCCGTCATGCCCGACCTCCAGGAGATCAACCAGAGCAAGCTGATCCGCTCCACCATCGGGGTGCTGTGCAACGTCCGCGAGGACCACCTCGCGGAGATGGGCCCGACCCTGGACGACGTGGCGCGATCGCTGAGCCGCTCCATGCCGGTGGGAGGGGTGTGCGTCACCGCCGAACGCGACCGGTTGCACATCCTGGAGCGGGAAGCGGCCAAGCGGGACTGCGAACTCGTCGTGGTGGACCCGGAGTCGGTCACCGACGAGGAGATGGCCGGGTTCAGCTGGGTGACCTTCAAGGAGAACGTGGCGATCGCCTTGGCCGTCGCCGACCTGCTGGGCGTCAACCGGCGGTCGGCGCTGGAGGGCATGTGGTCCGCGCCTCCGGACCCCGGTGTCCTGTCGGTGCAGACGCGGACCGTCGACGGCAAGCGGGTCAAGCTCGCCAACGTGTTCGCCGCCAACGACCCCGAGTCGACGTTGATGAACATCGAGCGCCTGCTGGAACAGGGCGCGATCGCGCGTCCGCTGCACGTGGTCGTCAACTGCCGGCCGGACCGGGTCGAGCGCAACCGGCAGATGGGCGCGCTCGTCGCCAGGATCGACCCGGACCGGGTGCTGCTGATCGGCGAGCCGACCCGCAGCGCGCGTTCGACCATCGAGGACGAATGGCAGGACGTCGTGGTCGACCTCGGCGGCCCCCGCTCTCCGGAGGAACTCCTGGACGCCGTGCTGGACGGCGTCGACGGCCATGCGTCCCTCGTCGCCATCGGCAACATCCACGGCCAGGGCGAGGTGCTGCTGGCCGCGTTGGAAGGGCTGCCGGAGGAAGCGCGGGAGGAGCCGCCGCCGGCGCCCCGGCGACCGGGCCCGCGTCCACGACCGACGCCGCCACCGCGATCAGCGCCACCGCCACCGCCACCGCCACCGCCACCGCCACCGGCGCGTGACCAGGTCCACCGCCGCATCCGCGGCAACCTGTTCGAACCGCCGCACGACCCGGGCGATCGCCGCCCCCAGCCGGTCCGGCGTCCCGGGCCGGTCGGCCACCGACCGAGGAACCACTCGTGACCAACGGATCGCTCCTGCTGCCCGAGGTGGCCACGCTCGGCCTCGCCATCGGCCTGGTGTTCTCCCTGGCCTGCTACCTGACCACCAACCTGTCGCCGGGCGGCATGATCACGCCGGGCTGGCTCGCCCTGACGCTGGTCGAGGACTACCGCCGCGCCCTGCTGGTGGTCGTGATGAGCGGCGTCACGTTCGGCGCGGTGAAACTGCTGCAGCGGGTCGTGATCCTCTACGGCAAGCGCCTGTTCGCCGCCGTCGTGCTCACCGGCGTCCTGCTCCAGACCACGTTGTTCATGCTGATCCAGCACGACTACCCGTTGCTGTTCGCCCACCAGACGCTCGGTTTCGTCGTGCCGGGGCTCATCGCCTACCAGCTCGTCCGACAGCCGCCGCTGGTCACGGCGCTGGCGACGGGTACCGTCAGCGCCGCCGGTTACGGCGTGCTGGCCAGCGGTGTGCTGATCGGCTTGGTGCCCACGGTCTGAACGGTCGGCGGTGGAGGTACGAGGTGGAACGCATGCCCGCACGCCGGCCGGTGGTCGTCGCCGTCATCGCCGTGGTCGTGCTCGCCGTCGGGGTGCTGGTCTGGTGGCGCGGCGGGTCGGGGGAACCCTCGACGAGTGCGGCAGCCGAGGCCCTGACCCCGTCCCGGAGCAGCACGGTCCCGTCGTCGGCCGAGCTCGTCTACGAGCGGGTCGACGGGCCTTCCCGAACGGTGGTCCGCGACCAGGACGGCGACGTCGTGGCCGTGTTCACCGACGACGCCCGGACGGTGCTCGTCAACGGGCCGCGGCGGACGTTCAGCGAACCCGCCGCCACACCGGCGAAGGTCAACACCTCCGCCTGGGTCCGGCTGTCCCCGCAACCCTGGCGGGCGGGTGCCGAGAACGACGCCTGGTTCCGCGACTGGTTCGCCGCCGCCCGGCTCGACACCAGCCCGGACGTGCTGGAGGTGGCCGCGCAGTACATCGCGGGCGCGCCCGCGGAGACCGACGCCAAGGGCGTGCGCTTCCGGGGTGACGCGTCGTTCGGACCGGTCAAGGCGTCGGGGGCGGGCCGGCAGGAGCAGTCCGACTTCTACGACTACCTCGGCGTGCCGTGGCAGTTCCCCGGCGGACCCTCCGTCCGACCCGAGCAGAGCCGCTACGGGGCGGTGGACTGCTCGGGCTACGTGCGGCTGGTGTTCGGTTACCGCCTCGGCATGCCGCTGCTGGGCACCAACACCGCCGGACCGGGCCTCCCCCGCCGGGCCTACGCCCTCTCGCGCTTCGGCCCCGGCGTCCAACTCGTCGCCGACGAGGGCAGGCGGGCGACCGACTACGGCGTCCTGCAACCCGGCGACCTGGTGTTCTTCGAGGTCGAGGACGATCCCGACACGTTGGACCACGTGGGGATCTACCTCGGCCTGGACGATCGCGGCAAGCACCGCTTCATCTCCAGCCGGGAACGGGTCAACGGACCCACGATGGGCGACGTGGGCGGCACGTCGCTGCTCGACGACGGTGGTCACTACTCCAAGGCATGGCGCTCCGCGCGTCGCCTGTGACCGGTTCGGCGGTCGTGGCGGTGGTCCAGGCGGTCAGAGCGGGTCGAAGAGGCCGATCGACCAGCGGTCCGGCGGTGGGTTCCTGTTGAACGGCCGGTAGGAGTACGCCGGCCGGCAGCCCACGACCAGCAGCCGGCCCGGTTCCAGCACCACGTCACGGCGGACCTCCACCTCCTCGGTCAGGGTGCCCGAGCACAGGACGAGGTGGTGCAACCCCGGCGACAGCGGCCGGAACCTGGAGAACGGCCACTGGGAGTCCGACTCCGCGAGCACTTCGCCGTCCTCCAGGACCCGGTTCACGCGGAAGTAGCGGGAGGCGGTGTGGCGCACGGAGGTCCGGCTGACGGTGAACATCAGCAGCCCGGTCTCGTGGCGCCTGCGCCGCCGGTTCACGCGGTACCTGGTCACGCGCGGGATCCGATCCCAGCGGAGGTCGTCGACCTCGATTCGAAGCTCCCCCACCGAGGTCTCCTCCCGTTCAGAACGGGCGGTCGGCCCGTCATGGTCGGATCGCGAAGTTCGGTCACCGACGGCCGCGAACGTCCCACCACATGCGCAGGTGGACAGCCATCGGAACGGCTGTCATGACCACAGCGCCGGAGACCACCAGCACTGCAGAGTAGGTGGCCGCGCCGCTGATGCCCAGCGTCAGCCCGATCCCCCAGCACCCGAGCATGACGGCGACAGACCGCCTGGTACGCGCACGAGACACCGCCCGCAGGTCCATAGTGGACAGCGTTGCGCGGAGTTCGGGATCGCTGCGGGACAGCCGGCGTTCGATCTCGTCCAGCGCCCGCCGATCACGGTCAGGGATCGTCACGCTCACCACATCCCACGGCCGACACCACCCAGTATGGCTTCCCCGCCCCGGAGCGCGGAAGCCTGGCGAGCAGCTTGGAGAACGCCGGACGCCGCGGACACCTCCACGCCACACCAACGGCCGCCGCCGCGAGCAGGTCCGCGCCACCGACCGCCAGGGACGAGCCGTGGCTCGCGAACAGCGTCACACCAGGCGCCGTCGCCCAGCAGAACCACCCGGCCGCGGCTCCACCGGTCGAGCACGACCTGGCTGAGGGTGTCGTAGTAGACCGACTCGGCCGTCCGCAGCCTCGACCACGACCGGCTCCCACCCCGCCCGGCGCAGCCGCAGCGCGGCCCCCAGCCCCGCGATGCCCGCGCCGACGATCACAGCACGCTTGCTCATGTGGTGTCCCCCTTCGTGGACAGACCGGCGGCGACGACGTCCACCAGCAGGTCGATGATCTCGGGGTGGAGGGCCGGGTCGCCGAGCCGGTCGGCGAACATCGGCACCAGCAGGACGGTCTGCAACACGCCGATGACCACCCGGGGATCGACGTCCACCAGTTCACCGGCGCGTTGCCGGTTTTATGGTTTCAGCGGGTGGGCGAGGGGCCTGCCACACGGTGGGGGGAAGGTCATAACCGGATCGGTGATTTGTTTTCAACCGGTGGGACGGGACGCGCCACACGACCTTGCGATCGCCTTGCGATTCGCGTCGGGGGTGAGCGGGCGCAACACTGGCACCCCGTCACGGGACAGAATCGAGCCGTTATGGGTTTCTCGGTACTGCTCGTCGAGGACGACGAGCACATCAGGCGCGCGTTGGGGCTGGCGCTGGCCGACGAGGGGTTCGCGGTCACCGACGCGGTGTCCGGCGAGGAGGCGCTGGACCTGCTGACGCGCAGCACGTTCGACGTGGTGCTGCTCGACCTGATGCTGCCCGGCGTGGACGGGCTGGAGGTCTGCCGCACGCTGCGCGCCAAGGGTGACCTGCCGATCATCATCGTGACCGCCCGCACCGACGCCTCCGACGTCATCACCGGCTTGGAGGCGGGCGCCGACGACTACGTCACCAAGCCGCTGGTCGCGGGCGTGCTCGCGGCCCGCATCCGCGCCCTGCTGCGCAGGCGGGGCACCGGCCGCCCCGACGAGGTGCTGCGCGTCGGCGACCTGGAGGTGCTGCCCGAGGTCGGCAAGGTCCACCGCGGCGGGGACGAGCTGCACCTCACCCGCACCGAGTTCCGGCTGCTGGTGGAACTGCTGTCGGCGGCGGGCCGCATCGTGACGCGCGAGGACCTGCTGCAACGGGTGTGGGGCTACGACTACTTCGGCGACACCCGGCTGCTGGACGTGCACATCCGCCGCCTGCGCCGCAAGGTCGAACCCGACCCCGACAACCCGGCCCTCGTGCTCACCGTGCGGGGCGTGGGCTACCGGACGGAGACGCGGGCGTGACGCCGCTGCCCCGGCTGTCCCTGCGGTGGCGCGTCGCGCTCGTGCTGGGCGTGGGCTCGCTGCTGATCACCAGCGTCCTCGCCGTCGCGATCTGGAACCTGACGTCCGGGTACATGCTGCGCCAGCGCGAGCAGAGCGGCGTGCGCCAGGCCGAGGTCAACGCGCGGCTGGTCGGCGAGTCGCTGCGCAAGGGGTCGGAGGGCCTGGACGAGCTGCTCACCGGTCTCACCACCGGGCCGGACACCACGGTCATGCTGTTCCAGTCGGGCGGGGTGCTCACCAGCGGACGGCAGGTGGACCCCGCGGTCCTGCCGCACCGGCTGCTCGACCTGGGCCGCAACGGTGTGCCGGCGGCCCAGCGACTGGTCGTCGACGGCATCCCGGTGCTCGCCGTGACGCTGCCCATCGGCTCCGCGCGGGCCACCTACGTCGAGCTGGCGCCGATGCTCCAACTCGACCGCACCTTCAGGTTCCTCAGCGCCGTGCTCGTCGGTGGCGTCGTGCTGAGCGGGCTGCTCGGGGTCGCGCTGGGGTCGTGGGCGAGCCGCCGGGCCCTGCGCCCGCTCACCGCGCTCACCACGGCCGCCTCCCGCATCGCGGGCGGCGACCTGCGCGCCCGGCTGCCCGACCAGACCGACCCCGACCTCACCCCGCTGGCGACCACGTTCAACGCCACCGCCGACGCCCTGGAACGGCGGGTGCTGCGCGACGCCCGGTTCGCCGGGGACGTCAGCCACGAACTGCGCTCGCCGCTGACCACGATGGTCAACGCCACCGCGGTGCTCACCCGGCGGCGCGCGGAGATCCCCGGCACCGCGGGGCAGGCGGTGGACCTGCTCGCCTCCGAGGTCGACCGGTTCGCGCGGATGGTCGTGGACCTGCTGGAGATCTCCCGCGCCGACCAGCGGGTGGACGACACCGCCCTGGAGACCATCGACCTGGTCTCGCTGGTGCACAACGTGCTCGCCGCCCGCCCCGGGCACCCGGTGCCCGTCGAGGCCGACCACCCCGCACCCCGGGTGCTGGGCGACCGGCGGCGGTTGGACCGCGTGGTCACCAACCTGCTGGACAACGCCGAACGGCACGCGGGCGGCGTTGTGCGCGTGGCGGTGCGGCGCCGGGACGGGCACGCGCGGCTGGAAGTCGACGACACCGGTCCCGGTGTTCCCGCCGACATGCGGGACCGCATCTTCGAGCGGTTCGACCGCGGCACGCGGGCCGGCAGCCGCAGCCGTGACACCGGCAGCGGGTTGGGCCTCGCCCTGGTCGCGCAGCACGTCACCCTGCACGGCGGCACCGTCGCGGTCGAGGAGCGCCCGGGCGGCGGAGCCCGTTTCGTCGTGGAGATCCCGGAGGCGCGGCCGTGAAAGCGCTCGTGCTCGCGCTGCTCACCACGACCCTGCTCGCCGCGTGCGGCGTGACGGCACAGGACGAACCGCAGCCGCTCACCACCTCCACCGCCGATCCCGCGGCGACCCCCACCCTCACCCAACGCCCGGACCGCACCACATCGTCCTCGCCGACCCCCACCCCGACGACCGCTCCCCCGCACCCGTCGACCGGCCCCTGACCGGATCGGCGGCCCAAGGCCGTTGCCGGGTCGACGCACCGGAGCACGCGCATCGCGCTCCGGTGCGCCCTGGGAAAGGGCGTGCTCCCACCGTTCCCCGACGGTCGGGAGCGCCCGATGTCCGCTGTGCCCCCGGCTCCGCCGCCGTGCACGCCTTTGCCACGCCCGCGGCCCCTGCGAGGACCGGCCAGAGCACCCGTTGCACCGCGTGTTCCTCCCCCCTGGCCGGTCCTCGCCGCCGACACCCCCGCGTCGGCGTGGCGCCAATGCTGCCGGGCACGGACCCGGCCGACAACGCGCGAGATCGGCCAAAGATCACGCCGTTGCTTGCCGACCTCCGGCAAGGTCAGAGCAGTTTCGCCCCCAGCACCGCCACGTGGAGGGTGAGCCCTTGAACGGGGTCGTCGGCGCGGTAGCCGGTCAGTTCCTCGACCCGCTTGAGCCGATGGGTCACCGTCCGCACGCCGATGTGCAGCACCCGGGCGCACTCCGTCGCCACCCGACCGCAGGCGAAGTACGCCGACAACGTCTCGACCAGGACCTCGCCACCGCCGCGCGCCTGCCGCAGCGGCGACAGGACCGCCGACACCAGGCCGGCCAGCGCCGCCCGGTCGCGGCCCAGCACCCGGAACACCAGCAGGTCCGACGCGCGGTGCACGCGACCGGGCAGGTCGAGCCGCGCGGCGACGTCCAGCGCGTCCCGCGCCTGCCCGAACGACCGCACCGGGCCACCCGGCCCCTCCTCCGCGCGGCCGACACCGACCCGCCACCGCACGTCCTCGCCCAGTGTCGCGCCGACCAGCCGGACGAACTCCTCCGCCAGTGCGATCAGCCGCTCGGGACCGACGCACACCAGCAACCCGTCCTTGGTGGTCACCAGCACGTCCCGCGCGTCGACCCGGGCGCGCAGCGAGGCGTCCACCCGGCGCACGGTGCCGCTTCCGTCCACAAAGGACTCGTCGGCCGCCGCCACCGCGACGACGGACCGACCCGGGAGCCGGAACCCGACCCGCTCCGCGCGTTCGGCCAACTCGCGCAGGTTGCGGCCGTCGAGCAGGTCGTCCACGAACTCCCGCCGCGACGACTCCTCCCGCCGCACCGCCCAGCGCCGCGCCTCCTCGTAGCCGTCGGCCAGCGCGCCCACCGCCGCGTCGGCGGCCCGGAACACCGCCTTGCCCACCGCGCCGAACATCTCCGCGCCGGTCGACCCCCGCACGCCCGGCAGCGCCGGCCACGCCAGCCAGGTCGCGCTCAGGTACAGGTCGATCGCGGCCCGCATCGGCACACCGCGCTCGGCCGCGAGCGCGCCCACCGCGCGCCGCGATTCCAGGTGCTCGACCGGAAGCCGCCCACCACCGGCGCTCACCTCGGCCAACGCCTCCAGGTAGCCGTCGAGCAGGTCCGCCGGGACGCCTTGGGCGTCCTCGCTCGCCCGCCGCGCGATGTCCGCGACGTCCATCACCGGCACACCCACCGGTTTCTTCCTCGCCATGGGCACAGGTTCGCACTTGCGCCGACCGCGTGTCGGCGCGTGTGCCGCACCGCGCGACCGTCGCAGGTCTCAGCGCAGGCGGTGGGCGAGGAACGCCACCGCGGCACCGAGCACGGCGATCCCGCCGCCCACCGCCCAATCGTTCACCACCGCGGCGGTGGCGTCGGTACCGCCGCGGTGGTCGAGCACGAACGGCGCCATCGCGACCCACACCCCGGCCAGGCACAGCAGCGGCCCGGTCCACGGCACCTCGTCGAGCGCCATCATGCCGATCACGGACACCACGACCACGGCCGCGCCCACGAGCACGTCGTTGCTGTGCAACGTCAGCCGCGCGTCGGCGATGCCGTACCCGAACGCGAAAGGTGCCAACACCAACCAGATCCCGAGCAGGAACGCGGCCACGCACAGCGGGCCGATCGGAACGGCGGATCGCATGGTCAGTCGAACACCAGCTCGGCCCACACGATGGTGCTCTCCGGGTTGGCCAACACGCCCCATCGCGCCGACAGCGCGTCCACCAGGAGCAGGCCCGCGCCGCGGTCCCAACCACCGAACCGCGTCAGCGGCTCGTCCCGCACCGCGACCACCAGGGCCTCGCGCGCCTCGTCGAGGCCCAACTGCAGCACGTACGGGGGCAGCGCGTGCCGGCGCGCGTTGTGCAGCAGTTCCCCGACGACGACGCCGATGAGCGCACGGTCCCGGTCCAGCCAGCCGTCGAGTTGTTCGGCCAGCCACCGCGCGATCTCGTCGTCCGAGGGGAAGTCGCCTTCCTCGATCACCAGCGCCACGGACTCGTGGTCGGGGATCATCGACCCGCCTCGAGGATTTCCGTCCACATCGGACATCACACCTCTCCGACGTCGCCGGCCGCTCGACCGACCGGTCCGGGCACGCCTGCGGGCACGGGCGGCGCGCAGCGCTCGCACACGTGCGGCCCCACGGGGCGGTCACGGCCCTGCCAACCCGCATCGACCGCGAGCGCCCACAGGGCCGGCCACTCCACCGGTGGCCGCCGATCGGTGGAGAAGGCACGTCCGCAGTCGTCGCAGATCAGCAGCGGCGAGCAGGTGCCGTCGTCAAGGGGGATCGCGGTCACAGCGTCAGGTGTCGACTTTCTCCACGGTCGTGGCCGGGCGGGTGCCGGCCGCGCTCTCGCGACCGGCACCTCGCAACACACCCGGAAATCCTGGCAGAGCACTCGACCCATGGTGGTGGCAACGAGCCCCGACGAACCTTGCGATCGCCTTGCGATCGCCCCTCGCCACGCGCACCGCGGTCGGCACGGGCCCGCCGCGCGGGGCACAATCCCTTGTGACATGGAGCTTTCCGCATTGCTGGTCGAGGACGACGAGCACATCAGGCTGGCACTGGGTCTGGCGCTGGCCGACGAGGGCTTCGCCGTGACGGACGCGGTGTCCGGCGAGGACGCCCTGGCCCTGCTGGAGCACACCGCGTTCGACGTCGTCCTGCTCGACGTCATGCTGCCGGGCGTCGACGGTTTGGAGGTCTGCCGCACCCTGCGCGCCCGGGGTGACGTGCCGATCATCATCGTGAGCGCCCGCACCGATCCCTCGGACGTCCTCGCGGGCCTGCACGCCGGCGCCGACGAGTACGTCACCAAACCGCTGGCGGCCGGGGACCTGGCCGCCCGCATCCGGGCCGTGCTCGGAAGACGGGCCGACCCGCCACCGGACGACCAGCCGGACCACGTCCCCGGCACCGGGAGCGATCGTCAGCCAGTCGTCAGATGCACCAACGGATTCTTCGCGGAGGATGGCGGGGACACCGGACGAACGGGAGCGCACCGTGACCCATGACGAACTCAGCACCGATCCGCTGGTCAAGGACATCGCGACCCGGCTCGCCGCCGAGTTCGGCGGACGCGTGTCGCACAAGGTGGTCCTCAGCACCGTCACCGACGCCCGCCGCGACCTCGAAGGCCAGATCGTGCCCGAGGCGATCGGCGAGATGCTCCACCGCCTGGCCCACTACCGCCTGGACACCCTGCCGACCAGGGCGAGCCGATGAGCCGCACGGTCCGGGTGACCCGGACCAGGTCCGTCCCGACCGACGCGGACGCCGTCTTCGACGTGATGACGGACCTGGACGACCTGTCCGCGTGGCTACCCGACGGGATCGACGTCGACCGCTACGGACCCGATCTGCTGCGCCTGTGGATAGGGCACGGCGGCGTGCACCACATCGTCGAACGCCGCGTGGACATCGACTGGGAGTCACGCCGCATCACGTGGGGCGCGACGGGCACCAGCTACTCAGGCACTGCGCAGGTGCTGCACCTCGCCCCCGGCCGAAGCGTTGTCGCCGCCCAGGTCGAACTCCACCACACCGCCCACCGCGCCACCGCGGAGACCTGGCTGCACCACGCGCTGGACGGCCTCGCCGACGCGGTGGCCGCCGAGCACCACTGCGCGCCGTGGTGGTCGGGCACCGTCCTGACCTGACCCGGCTCCGTGGTTCGCTCGTCGATCCCACGGGACAGCCGTTCACGTCGTCAGCAGGAGCAGTCCCACCGCGGGCAGGAAGTTGTTGGCCTGGTGGGCGACCACGGCGGCGAGGAGGTTGCCGGTGACCAGCCGGGCCAGGCCGACGGGGATCGACAGGACCAGCAACAGCGGCGTGCGCAGCAACTCCAGGTGGGCGACCGAGAACACCACGCTGGTCACCGCGAACACCACCCAGCGGTTGAACCGCCACTGTTCCAGCGCCCGCCACAGCACACCGCGGAACAGGATCTCCTCACCGATCGGCGCGAGCAGCCAGACCGCGAGGAAGACCCCGATCGCCACCGCGAGCGGGAGCTGCCTGCCCTCGAACGCCTCGCCGACGGCGGAGTTCGCGTCGTCCTCACCCACCCAGGCCGCCCAGGCGACCGCCGCCGGGACCGTGACCAGCAGACCTCCCAGGCCGAACCCGAGGCCGACGGCCACATCACGCGGGCGCCACCGAACCGCCAACCCGCGCCCGACCCGCCCCTCACCCGGCCCGCCCCCGACGAGGGCGACGCCCGCCACCGCGACCAACGCCGCCAGCGCGGTCGGCACCACCAGCAGCGCGACCAGCGCCCCCACCGGCAGGCGGCCGTCGGCGGTCCCCGGATCACCCGCGAACAGCACGAGGACGAGGACCGACACCGCGAACCACACGACCTCGGCCACCACGAACACGCCCAGCGCCGCCAGCCCGGCACGGCCACCACGACCCGCGCGCGTCACCTGCCCCATCTCCCGACCTCCCGCGCCCGCCACCCCACAAGGATGCCCACCAAAGCCCCCACGACAACATCCCAGCCGTACACGGTCCACCGATCACCACCCCCGCCGGTCCAGCGCAGGCCGCCGTTCGCCACTCGACCACCGCGCCCACCCACCGTCGTCGACGCACCGCTGGGCAGTCCATTGAGGACGAAAACACGCGGAACAGTCATGGAATCGCAAGAAAAGCGGGTCTCGGACAGGAAGGCGTCCTTGCGATTCCCTTGCGGACAACGGATTCCTCCCCGCCGACGCTTGCCCTCGCGCCCGCCGGACCTAGCGTGGACGGTGACCGGCCCCGCACGGGGCATCCAACCGGGAGGAAGAGACTGTGCTTGCCATCGACGACTCGGCGACCGCGGCCATCACGACGCTGACCAACGCCACCGGTGCCGGACCCGGTGGAGGGTTGCGGATCACCCTGGAAGCGCTGGACGACAACCCGGCGTTTCGGCTGGAGATCGCCCCCGCGCCTGCCGAGGGCGACAAGACGGTCGCGTCGGAGCACGGCGCGAAGGTGTTCCTCGACGACGGAGCATCCCGGCTGCTGGCCGACATGGTGCTCGACGTGCGGACCGACGAACGCGGCGACTTCCGCTTCGGCGTCTACCCGCAGCTCTGACCGGTCACCGCTGTCGACATCGCTCCCGACAGCAGCGTGGTCTCCTGCTCGCCATGAATCCGGCGACGGGTCCGATGCCCGCGCCCCCCGGCCGCGTCGTCCGAGGGGCGCGGGCGGGGACGCCGGCCAGCCGTCGGGTGAGGTGAGCGACCCACCGAGATGACGCACCACTCCCCGGCCCGCCACCGTTGCGCGCACGGTGCGCGCGGTCCGGACGATACCTCACCTCGACCACGTGTTGGCGCCACGCCGGTCGAGTCCGGTTCCCGGCGCGAATCGTCAGCAAGTCGTCAGGTCTGAGGTACCACCGGTGCCCCATACTTCGTGTGCGGCTCGCATCGCGGGGCTGCGCAGCGAGCCGCACCACACTTCCCGCGAACCGCGGAATCAGTCAGCCCGTCATGGCGCTGTCGCGGAACAACGGCGTCATCTCGCCGACGCGGCGGCGCTGTCCGGCAGCAGCACGGCGACCGGGCACGGCGCGCCGTTGACCACTTCGTGGCTGACCGACCCCGGGAACACCCCGGCGCAGTGCACTCTTGCCGTGGCTGGGGCGGCATCGGGCCTTGTCGGTCACGACACGTCTTTGGATGGGTCATCCCGCGCGCGGCGGCGACAAGTCACGTATGTGCTGAAGAGTGCCTTTGCGATCACGATCAAACCCACCACGATGGTGTTCCCAGCCGCCGCCGTCGAACCCGGCCACGGCCGGTAGCCGAGCACGACCTGCGCGAACAGCAGCCATACGCCCAGCATGACGTTGACCAGGCTCAACCACGGGACCTTATGGGGCGCGAGTGATCGCACGAGGCTGAGCAGCGCGATGGCCGCGCCGGCGACGATGTCGCGCCAGCACCCCTCGAAACCCTCGCCGGGCGCGAAGTCCAAAGCGGACGGTGTCGGCGCCAACCACACAGCCGCAACGAAGGCCACACCGCTGGCCGCGCTCGCGGCCACGGGTTCCCCGGCCGCGGTAGGACGGCGCCAAAGGACCGGCCGCGGCATACGGGTGCACCACCGGCTGGTGGCCCTCTGAGGCGGACCGGTCCGCAAGGCAATCGCAAGGATCTCGGATGCCCTCGCTCCCGTGGCCGATCAGGTCCTGTGCGCACCCGTGGCCAAAAGGGCGGACAGCGGCCGACACCGGCGGTGGCACCCGACACCCGGGACGTGTCGTACTGGCCGGATCCGGAAACCCCCGGCGTGTGAGGCCTGGATTCGTCGCGGCGGCCCTGGTGGTGGCATTGACCGCCACCGGCGGTTGCATCGTGGCGGAACGAGGTGGCCCACGCGGCGGGCCCCCACCCGGGTCGCCGCCCGCCGCAAGCGCCGACGCGACGCCCCGGCAGCAGATGGAGCGCGAGATCTTCGACCGGGTCAACGCCGAGCGGGCCGCACGAGGACTCGCACCGGTGTCGTGGAACGAGGAGCTGGCCGCGGTCGCCGCCCAGTGGAGCCGGCACATGGCCGCCACCGGCCGGTTCGAGCACCAGGACACGCGGGCGCTGCTCGGCCGCGAAGACCTGGCGGGGTTCGTCGCGATCGGCGAGAACATCTTCCGCTCCACCGGCCCCGTCCCGGCCGGCGCCGTCCACGCCGGGTGGATGCGCTCTCCCGGCCACCGGGCCAACGTGCTCAACCCCGGCTGGGACCGGGTCGGCATCGGCGTGTTCTGCGCCGACGACGGTTCGGTGTGGGCGACGCAGGAGTTCGGCCGGACCTCCGACGCCGACCGGCCGCCGGTGTCGGAGCAGACCCCTCCCGCCGAGCCGCTCACGCGTCCGGAACCGACCGGTCCGCGTTGCCGGTGACCGCCACCGAGCATGGACGCCGGACCGGATCGCGATCACGCGAGGGAATGTCAACCGGCGACCTTCGGATCAGTCGTCGAACCGCAACTCAGCCCACGCGGTCGTGGTACCGGGTTCCGACACCACGCCCCACCGCGTGGATTGGGCTTCCACGAGCAGCAGTCCCGCACCACGCGCCCAGGGCTTCGGCGCGCCTGCGCACCGGTCGCGGACGCTCACCAGCAGCGTCCTGGTCACGAAGTCGACGGACAGCCGGAGGACGCACGGGGTGCCGCCATGGCGGCGGGCGTTGTCGAGCAGTTCTCCGACGACCACGCCGACCGCTGCCAACTCGTGCTCCAGCCAGCCGTCCAGCCGCTCGCGCACCCACAGCGCGACCACCTCGGCGGACATCGTCGGGTCGTCGGTGACAACCAGGGTGGCGCTGTCGAAGTGCGCGGTCATCCCACACCACCCCACACATCAGCACGACGACCGGTGACCGCGAGCGACATCATGTGCGACACCTTCGAGCTTCCCATTCCCCGCCGGGTGTGCACCTGAAGAACTGCTTGCGATCAGCAGGAGCGCCGGCGGGATGGCGCTCTGAACCCCGCCCGGGGACCGCTGACCACGCTGCCAGCGGCACGTGAGCGGTCACCACGCGAAGGGAGCGCTCTCGCAGATTTCGGAACCCGCCCGACGCCGGGGTGCGGACCGCGCGGTGTCCCCTCCCGGGCCTAGGGTCACGCCGACACCGACTGCCATGAACCGAACGTTGCCCGCGGGTCGGCGCGAGTCCACCGTGGACAGGTGACGGAGAATGCTTGCGGCGACACGCGGCACCAGCGCGCCGGACACGGGTCCGGTGCGGTCGGCGCCGGACGTGGACGGGCGCGGCCAGGGTCGTCGGCATCACCTGTGTCGGGCTCGGATGCCGGCACCGAGGAGGAGTGGGCATGGGATGGCTGTGGACGGCGCTGGGCGTCGCGCTGGTGCTCCTCGCCCTGCGCGACGTGTTCCACACCCTGTTCCACCCCAGCGTCCGAGGTGATCTCGCGACACTGGTGATGAGGGTGGTGTGGCGGTCCGCTCGCCGCCTCGACGGCCGTGGCGCGTCGTCGTCGTTGTCCGGACCGCTGGGCATGGCCGCCGTCGTGGCCACCTGGGGCGGACTCACCGCGGCGGGGTGGACGCTGATCTACTTCGCCCAGATGCCCGAGGGTTTCTCCTTCGCCTCCGCGCTCGACCACCCGGAACGAAGCGACCTCCTCGACTCGCTGTACCTGTCGCTGGTCACGGTCACCACCCTGGGTTTCGGTGACATCGTCCCGACCTCGCCGTCCTTGCGGCTGGTCGCGCCGTTGGAGGCGCTGGTCGGGTTCTTCCTGCTCACCGCCGCCGTCTCCTGGATCGTGCAGATCTACCCGGCGCTGACCCGCAGGCGCGTGCTCGCGCTGCGCCTGGCGACGCTGCGCAGCGCAACCAGCGAGCACACGGACTCTGTGGTCGACGACATCCCGCCCACCACGCTCCTCGAACTCGCCGACGGCCTCAGCCGGGTACGGGTGGATCTGATCCAGTACTCCGCCACCTACTACTTCAGGGAGACATCGGAACGGCTGTCCCTGCCGATGGTGCTCGGCTACGCCCTCGACCTCGCCGACCACGCGCTGACATCCGAGCACCGCGGCACGAGACTGGCCGGAACGGTGCTCTCACGCGCCCTCGACGACCTCGCCGACGGCCTGCGCGAAGGATTCCTCCGGGTCGACGGCGACACCCGAACCGTGCTGCACGCCTATGCCATCGAGCAGGCCACACCCGCCGCCGCTCGACGGAGATGATATTCCTGCCGGCAGGATCACCGGGAAGTGCGCGACCGCGGCGTGACAGCGCCACCGAACCACTTTTGTCCACAATGGATTCTTACGGTTCCGGCCGAGGAGTCGCGACCCCGGCGCGCCGCCAAGCCCCGCCCCACCGGGGCTCCACGGTGTCGCTCGAGGTCGTCCCCAATGGACGAGCGCCGCGATGTGCCGAGAACCCAGGCAGGGGGTAACCCAACGGTTCCACCATCGGGAAGGGTCCGAGCGATGCACCGCGACGCGGAATACCGGGACGATGACCGGCGGTCGCCGGATCCCGCGCCGGGGGCCGGCCCCTGGGACGTACCCGGGACGGGAGCGGTCATGGAGTCGAACACGCCGCGGCTCGATCGGCACTGCGTGGAGACCATCGGCAGACTGGCCGCGGAGTTCAGCGGAGTCCTGCCCAGGAAGACCGTCACGGAGACCGTGGTCGAGGCCCGGCGGGACCTGGAGGGCCAGATCGTGCCCGAGGCGCTGAGCGAGATGCTGCACCGGCTGGCGCAGCACCGGCTCCGACACATCCGCGAGAACACCCGCGAGCCGGGTGAGCGGCGCGGTCAGCCCTAGATGTCCTGCCCCTCCTTCCCGGCCGAGGTCGTGGTGCGGCTCCCGGTCAGACGCCGGCCGGTACCGGCCTCGGGGTCGGTGCGCGCGGCGGCACGGGCAGTCCCGACCGGCGTCAGTCGTCGAACCGCAACTCCGCCCACATGGTCGTCGTGCCAGGCTCCGACACCGCGCCCCACCGGACGGACAAGGCCTCCACGACCATCAAGCCCGCGCGGCACCGCCACGGTTCGGGCCGGCGGACGCACTGGTCGCGGACGCTGACCAGCAACGCCTCGCTCTCCAGGTCGAACGACAGCCGGACGACGCAGGGCGTGTCGCCGTGCCGGCGGGCGTTGTCGAGCAGTTCGCCGACGACGATGCCGACCACCTCGACGCCTCCTCGTCGCCGTCTCCGCCCGGTCGATCGCCGCCGTGGACGAGACGATCACCCTGCCCGAGTTCCGCACCCTGGTGGTGCTGGAAGGCCGCGGGCCGCTCAAGTCGACCGCTCTGGCGGAACTGCCGGCGGTCAACCCAGCCACGGTGAGCGGGATGTCCGACCGCCTGGTCGCCGCAGGAGCGGGAGTCGAGCCCGAGTTCCCGGCGCGAGGTAGTCCTGGCGGTCTCCCCGGCGGGCCGGCGGGTCGTCCAGCAGGTCACGCGCAGACGCCGGCCAAGATCCGCAAGATCGTGGTCCGGATGCCCGAGGCCAACCGGACCCGACTCGTGGGCGTGCTGTGGGCCTTCGCCGAGGCAGGCGGTGAACCCGTCGCCCACGACGACTGAATCCACCTGGACACGCTGTGAGTCGTCAGGACGGCCGCCGTTACCTTTCGTCCGACCTGGGCCGAGGTCCCACGCCGGTGCCATTCGCACCCAGCGAACACGAGCAGTCGATGTGGGCCGCTGCCCTGGCCCACGCCGGTCGCGGCGCGAGCCAGGGCGTCGGGGTCAGTGGTTGTGGCGGACGACCGGCCAGTCGATGTCGGTGTCGGCCACCTTGTTGAGGTAGTTGGTGAACACGTTCAGGGCGACGTGGGCCACGACCTCGGCGATCTCGCCATCCGTGAGACCCGCTTCCCGGGCGGCCTTGAGGTCGGCGTCCTCGACTCCGCCCCGCGTGCGCAGGATCTCGGCGGCCAGGGCGAGCGCGGCCTGCGCCTTGGCGTCGGCGGCCAAGCCGGTGCGGGCGCGGTCGGCTTCCCCGGCGTCGAGCTTGGCGATGGTGGTGGCGATGTAGGTGTGGGCCGAGAGGCAGTAGTCGCAGCCGTTCTCCTCGGCGACCAACAGCGCCAACTGCTCGCGCACGCGGGCGGGGAGCACGCCGGTGCCGAGGGCTCCTGAGAAGTCGAGGTACGCCTTGAGCACGGCCGGACTGTTGGCCATCGCCTTGGTCATGTTCGGCGTGACACCCAGCGCCTTCTGCACGCCGGCGAGCAGGTCGGCGGCCGGGCCGGTAGCGGTCTCGGGCTGGATCAGGGGCAGACGCGACATGGCGAAATCCTTCCGGTTCTAACGTTTGACAACCTGAGCAACCGTTAGATAGGCAGCAGAATTCCGATCTTGCCCGTTTGTGAGCGCAGTCACAGCAGCCGCGTCGCGGCGTTCCGCCGACAGGACGCGCCCGTCCTGGATCCGCCGTGCGTCGCGCGTCGTTTCTGTCCACATGCGACCCGGCAGCCAAGCGCTATCGCAGACCCGGGGAGCGGGCGAGGTGAGTGGCCCACCAGCGGAGCTGGGGCCCGGAGTCGGTGGCGGCCCTGCCGGCGAGCCCGGCACTGCGGCGGAACCGCGGGCCGTACAAGGGCTCGGTGGCGAGCGCCTGGTGGAGAGCGGCGACGGCGAGGCGGGTGTCCTCCACAGAGGCGGTGGCGGCGTCGGGCCGCAGCGCGTGGAGCACGTCGACGACGGGGTCGAGCATCCCCGATCCCTGGTCCCGCCAGCCGGCGGCGTGCAGCGCCACGGCCAACTCGCCGTAGCCGCGACGGTAGAACACGGCCAGGCCGTCGACCAGGTCGACGAGGTCGGCGCCACGGTCGAGCCAGGAACGCAGCACCTCCTCCACCCCGGCCCGGACCTTCCAGCCACCGTGGCGCAACAGCGCGGCCAAGAGCCCGTCACGGCTGCCGAAGTGGTGGTTGATCCCGGCATCTGTCATGCCGACGCGGGTGGCGACGGTCCGCACCTGGACGGCGGCCACACCACCCCGTCGCCGCCACTGGCCGAGGCCGTGGCCACCGAATGGCGGGCAGCACCACGACGCCCAGGACGCAGTCGCGGATCCGGTACCGACCGGACACGGACACCGACCAACAGCGGCACCCTGACCGTCCGCAGCGGGGGCAACCTGCGCAGCGCGACACCTCCGTGCGACATGGCGCGCACCGCAGGCCTTCTCCGTGGTGGCCTTCGATCAGGCCATCCTGCGAGTCGGGCGCACGGCAGCCGAGCGCACGCCGGAGCCGAGCACGAGCCCGTACAGCAGGTGGCCGACGAACGAGATCCAGAGCGTGAACGCGGCGGCGGCGTCGGAGTCGATGAGCGGCCACAGCACGACGTGGTCCACCAGCCACAACAGCGCCCCGTACACCGGGCCGACCAGCACCGGTGTCCATCCCAGCAGAGAACCTTCGCTCAACGGGTTCGGCACCATCAGCGCGAACAGCGCGCCGAACAGCGCCGCCAGCAGGAGGTGGACGAGCGCCCCGACCACGGAGCCGAGCCAGTCGAAGGTCCCGTCCAATGGGATGCCCCCGAGGAATCCGGCGAACGAGTGGGCGATGGCGTTGAGGGCGTCAGGAGTCCCGCGCCCGTCATCGCCGAAGCGGCCGTCGCCCACAGGGCCATCACAGATCCGGCGACAAGTCCACTCGCCACTCCGGTCGCGGTTCTGCGCGTCATGGCCCATGCACCTCCGACGATTCCGGAACGCCTGTTCTTCCCCTGCGACGGTTCGAGGGCGGTCAGGACCGCGTGTTGTCGGACCCCGGTCGCACCGGACCGACCCTGCGCCAGTCCGGTGTGCCCGCCTGGGTGCTCAATCCCCGAGACCCAACTCGCGCTGCGATCGCCGTACCCGCCGGCGTCGGACGTGTCCGGCCATGATCAGTCCGACGCCGACCCACGAGAGACCGACCAGCACGAGCGGGAAGTTGACCGCGAGACTGCCGATGAACGCCACCGTCGCACCGCAGATCCACAACACCCGCCACGGCCACAGGCGAGGCCGTGCTCCATCGGGCAACGTGGTGCGCAAAGCATGTGCCAGCCGGGGATCCGTCGTGGCGAGGACCCGTTCGATCTCGCGCAACCGCAACTGTTCCTGGTGGCTCAACACGGCGTCCACGCTCCCACCGCCGGCCGGGTGGCTTCCGCCCCGCCGTCGCGGAGTCGGACGTCGAGTTGTCGGTGAAGCACCGGGCACACCTCCACCCGCGTGACCGACACCGCCGACACCCGGGCGCACCTGCCGGTGTCGGCCCCGGGACGAATTCTCGACCTCATGTCTGCGCTCCTCTCCACTTCCGCTCGAGAGCGCGCCCCGACGCGACCGATAAGCACCCGGACGCCGGGGCCCGCCGCTCTCGAAGGGTGGCTCACTGCCTTGCATCCAAGCCCCGCAGGGTCACGGCGCGGCTGACATCGGTGGGCGACACGATGCCCACCAGCGCGCCCTGGTCGAAGACGAGGGCGCGGCCGTCCGAGCAGCCGTTCATCGCCGACATCAGCTCCGGCAGCGAGTCGTCCGGTGCGGCGAACGGGATCTCCTCCGGGGGGCAGGCCACCTCGCGCAGGGTCGTGGTCTCGCGCAACTCGGGCGGAACGCTCTTGAGCCGGTTGAGGGTGATCATGCCTTCGACCCGGCCGGCGTCGTCCACCAGCGGGAAGGCCGAGTGGCGGCGCACGAGTGCGGTGTCCCTCAGGAACATGTCGACGCTGCGAGCTCCGTCGGCGACATCCGGTCGCGGGGTCATCACGTCGCGCACCCGCACGCCCGCCAGCGCCGCGCCCACTTCCGCCTGCCACTGCTCGGCACCCGCCGCCAGCACGATGAACAAACCGATCAGAACCCACCACAGGCCGCCGCCCGCACCGGCCAGCAGCCCGACCACACCCAGCAGGACCAGGCCGAACCCGAACCCGCGCCCCAGGCGGGAGGTGACCACGGTGGCGCGGTGCCGGTCGTCCCAGCGCCGCCACAACGCGGCGCGCAGGATGCGGCCACCGTCGAGCGGCGCCGCCGGGACGAGGTTGAACGCGGCCAGCACGAGGTTGATCAGCGCCAGGTACGCCGGCACACCCGACACCAGGGCAGGCCCGTCCGCGACCACCACCAGCCAGGTCACGATGCCGAACAGCACCGCGACCAGCCCGCTGGTCAGGGGGCCGACGCCCGCGATGCGGAACTCCGCGCCCGGATCGCGGAACTGGCCCTTCAGCGAGGCCAGACCGCCCATCATCCACAGCGTGATGCCCTCGACCTCCTGCCCCTCGCGCCGCGCGACGAGGGCGTGCGCCATCTCGTGCGCCACCAGGGAAGCCAGGAACGCCACCGCCGCCGCGACACCGGACACGAGATAGGCCACCGCCCCGTAACCCGGATAGGCCAAGGGGAACCGGGCGAACCCGACGCCGAAGACCAGCAGCACCACGACGGCCAGCACGCTCCAGTGCATGCCGATCCTGATGCCCCACAACCGTCCCAGGTGGAATGTCGCTCGCACCTCTGCCACTTCCTCCGCGCCTTTTGCGCGTGTCGTCTTCTCCGATCTCGGATCCGGCTCCGGTGGTGGACGGGCACGCCGCGGCCACCACGGCGGCCGTGCTCCTCGGATACCCACCGGCCCGACGACGACCCGCACCGTCAGCCAACCGCAAGGTCCGGCGCACGGACGAGGAGTTGCCAGTAAGCCGTGCGCGAGTCGCCCGAACAGGCTGCGTCAGGCAATCGCAAGGTCCCGGTTCCGGTGTCGTCGATACGATGGGGACACGAGGACACGCCGGATCGGACGCCCGACAGGCGCGGTTCGCTTCACCTGCCCGTAGGGCACGTGGCACGGGATGGACCGGCGCACTCGAGTCCGGGGTCACCTCACGCGGCGGTCGCACACCGCCCAGGCCGGCGGTCGTCCACGCGCTACTGTCCACAGTGAAGGGACAATGGCTCGCACCGACGGCGGAACCCCTTGGCTCAACCTCGAGGTGACCACAGCGGACGGCTCCCGAGTGGTCGTGTGCGGGGGTGAAGTGGACGCGGCGTCCGGCGGGGTCCTGGTCGGCGAGGTGGCGCGCCAGTGCGAACGCGGCGCGCGCCTTGTCGTCGTGGACCTCTCCGAGATCACGTTCTTCGGCGCCGCGGGGATCAACGCGTTGATCGCCGCGCACCGGGCCGCGAACGCGGCGGGCAGCCGGATGGTGGCGGCGGGCAGCCCTCGATGTGTCCGCCGCCCGTTCGACCTGACCGGGGCGCGCCTTGCCCCATCAACCGTCGGTCCGCGGCGCGCTCGCCTCGAATTCGCAGGTCGATACCGCCCGGTGTAGGACACCCCACCGGTCCCGACCGCCCGTTCCGCCGTTTCCGACACGTCGTCCGCGGGGTTCGCGAGGCCGACCAGGGGTACCCGGTCGTGACGGCCGCACACCGGCACGGCCGCCGACCGCTCGCGGCCGGGAAGGACTGGGCCATGCCACCCCACCTCGCACCGAAGACCAAGGCCGGTCTTGTCGCGGCGCTGGTGCCGCTCGGTTTCCTGGTGGGCTTCATCGTCTACGCGACGAACAAGCCCCACCCCTCGACAGCGCTCCTGGTGGTGATCGCGCTGTGCGGCGCCGCCGTGCCGCTGACGGTGATGATCTTCCAAGCCGGCGGCCGACGTCGAGAAGCGGACACATCCGATTGAGGAGGAACACCCACGATGACGTCCACGACCATGCCGATGCTGGAGACCTATCCCGCCGACATCAACCTCGACCGCACTGCCCTGGCCGCCGCCATCGACTCGCTGATCTCGTGCGCCGAAGCGTGCACGGCGTGTGCCGACGCCTGCCTGAGCGAGGACGCGGTGCCGGAGCTGACCAAGTGCATCCGCACGAACATGGACTGCGCGGACATCTGCGGCGCGACCGCCCGGGTGCTCTCGCGCCACACCGGCTACGACGCCAACATCAGCCGCTCGCTGCTCGAAGCGTGCGCGACTGCCTGCAAGTCCTGCGCCGACGAGTGCGCCCGGCACCAGGATCGGCACGAGCACTGCCGGATCTGCGCCGAGGCGTGCCACAGCTGCGAACTGGCCTGCCGGGACCTGCTGACCGCGATGCGCTGACCGCGTCCGGGTCTGAAAGCCGCCCCGTGTGCGGTCGCCGCGCAGGGGGCGGCCTCACCCGGTCGAATCCGCTCGACGACGTGTGTACCGGCTTGACGTGCGGTATCGGTTCACTGCGCGGGCGTAGCCGTGTGGACCCTGAACGGCGTTCCCTGCTGGCAGGTGGTCGGCTGCCCCGGCTGTGGCGTGCCCTCCACGACGACCCTGGCCCCTACGCGGACGACCTGCGGGTCGCCACCGAGCAGGAGGTACTGCCCTCGGTCCGTCGCCATCACCAGGCACCCGGCCTCGACACCGGCCATGACCTCCCCGCGCAGCGTCATCGTCGTGGGCGTGGTCGTCGGCGGCGGGGTTGTCGGCGGCGGGGTTGTCGGCGGCGGGGTTGTCGGCGGCGGGGTTGTCGTCACAGTGGGGGACGGCGACAAGGTGGGGGACGGGGTGCCGGGTGGCCCGTCGGAGCCACCGCACCCGGCCAGTGCGGCGAGCACGACGGCCGTCGTCACGACCACCCGAAGCCCACGGCCACGGCATTCCCCAGGACGGGGTTGGACATGTGACACCGGAACACCTCCAAGCGAGAGGCTGGGCACCATTCTGCTCGAAGTCCTGGCGGAACACGCTCCCGGGCGTGCCCCTCCGCGGCCGGAACCTTTCACCGGTCGCGCGCGGCGATCTCGACGGTGAGCTCCCGCCGCTGCCCGTCCCGCACCACCTCGACTCCGACCTGTTCGCCGGGTTCGGTGCGGCGCAACGCCCCGAGCAGGTCCTCGACGCTGCCCACCTCGTCCTGGCCCATGCGCACGATCACGTCGCCGACCGCCACGCCCGCCGCGGCGGCGGGTCCGCCCTCGTCGACGCCCAGCACCAGCGCACCCCGTTCGACGTCGATGTCGAACCGCTCCCGGATCTGGGCGGTCAGCCGCCCCGCGGACACGCCCAGGTACGGGTGCGTCGCGGTGCCGTCGTCGAGCAGTTGCCCGGCCACGTCCACCGCCGTGGCCGCGGGGATGGCGAAACCCAGCGACACCGCGCCCGCGCCGGGCGGGATGTACGCCTCGTTGATCCCGATGACCCGGCCCCGCGCGTCCAGCAGCGCACCGCCGGAGTTGCCCGGCGAGATCGGCGCGTCGGTCTGGATCAGGTCGACCAGCGCGCGAGCCCGTGACGCCGCGCCGGGGATCTCGCGGTGCAGCCCCGAGACGATCCCCGCCGTGACGGTGTTCTCGAAACCCAGCGGGCTCCCGATGGCCCAGGCGGGGTCGCCGGGGCGCGGCAGTTCCTCGTGGAACTCCGCGACCGGCAGCCCCTTGCGGTCGGTGCGCACGACGGCCAGGTCGGTGACCGTGTCCACGGCGAGCACGATGGCGGGCGAGGCCTCCCCGTCGGCGTACTGGACCTCGACCCGCCGCTCCTCCCCGACGACGTGCGCGTTGGTCAGCACCACGTCCGAGCGGAACACCACGCCGCTGCCCACCCCTGCGGCCGTGCGGATCGTCACCACGCTGGGTGCCACGCGCTCGACCACGTCCGCGTAGGTGCCCGCCTGGCTCGTGGGGATCCTCGTCACGCCGGTCACCGGGCCGCTTCGATCCGCGGGCGCGCAGGCGACCAGGGCGAACATCGCCGCCACAGCGGCGAGCCGTCGACGGGTCATGTCATTGCCTCCCCGCACGGTCGCATCCCAAGGGGGTGGGCCCGTCGCCGTCCGCGGTCGCCTCGACCATCGCCGACACCCTGGTGCTGCCGGCGTCGCGGAAGGTGAAGTCCACGGGCACGGTCGTGCCCGCGAGCACCTCGTCGGTGAAGTCGACCAGCACCAGGTGGTAGGCCAGGCCGCCCCGGCCGAGCCCGGCGTCGTCGACGGGCACCGTGAGCGACCCGACCTCCTCGCTCGTGCCGTCGCAGTCCCGGTCGGCTCGCATCACCACCTGCCGGGCGTCACCCGACCGCACGGCGACCAGCTGGTCCGGCTTGCCCGATCGGGTGAACATCACCAGGCGCACCACCGCGTCCTCCTCCGCCTGGTAGGCGGGGCCCGGCGGAGCCTCGACGAAGACGTTGCGCAGCACCACATCGCCGACTTCGGCGTTCGTGCCCATCGTCCCGCTCCCGAGCTGCTGCTGCGGTTGCCCGCACGCCGTGACCGCAACGAGCACGGCGGCCACCGCGAGACCCGTTCGCCTCATACGGGCCGGTTACCCGATCGCCGTCGACCACCCCTTGCGGACGGCGTTCGTAACCTGTTCGCAAGGTCCCGTCGCCCCCACCCCGAGGAGGACCGCGGTCACCGGTGCCCCGTCGGCGGCGCCAGCCCGTGGCGCAGCGGGTCGTGCTCGACCACTTGGTCGTCGGCACCCAGGTCGAGCAGGTGCAGGCCGGTCTCGGGGTCCAGGCGGCGGCTGAGCGGACGCGCCGACTCCGACACCACGACCTCCAAGGTCGGCCGCACGACGGCGTGCCGCAGGTGGCCACCCCTGGTGCTGCCGTCGCGCAACCCGACCACCGCGTGGATGTGCACGGTCCAGTCACCGCCCTCCGAGCGGCCGATGCTCCCCGTGACCGACAACGCCTCGCACTGCTCGTGGACCGGGATGTCGAGGTAGCGCTTCTCCCGCACGTCGTAGAAGGCCAGCGTGCAGCCGCTGAACCCGCCGGTCGCGGTGAACGACGCGGACGGGAGTTCGTGCGCGCGGGCGAACTCCAGCAGTACCTCGACCACGGACTCGCCCGAGTCCAGCACCACCGTGTACTCCCGCGCGCCCCGGTCGTGCATCACCTTGTACCGAGCCATGTCGCACCGTCCTGCCCCGTCGTGCGGATGTCCGTCATCGGGTTCCGCCCGGCGCACCGGACAACCGCACGGCGACGACGGAGTTGCCGCCTCGTGACCTTCCCTTGGCCTACTCGTCGGTTGAAGCGCGCGGCATCGGTCTGCTCGTGACATCCCGGACGTAGACGCCGGCGACGTAGGTCAGCACAGCGATGAACAACATGGCCCCCGCGAGCAGGTCGTTGACCGCCGCCGCGCGTTCGGTGGCGCGCAGGTCGAGCGCCGTGGGAGCGGCCAGCAGCCAGCACGCCACCGCGGCCGGCGCGATCGCCACGGGCCAGGTCCGCCGCAGGCCTGCGACCTGGCACACCGACACGAACACGGTCGCCCCACCCGCGGCGAGGTCGCTCCACCACGCGGCGCTCGAGTGGGGCGAGTAGCCCAGCACCAGCGGCGCCACCATCAGCCAGAGCCCGACCGCCGCACCGACGCCGGAGGCCGCGGTCACCGCGATGTCACCGTGTCGCCGGGTGAGGACCGCCCGCGTCATGCCGTTGTGCTCCAGAGGTCGAATGGCCGCCCGCAGCAGGGTCGCACGCTGCGGCGGAGTCGAACCTTGCGACCACCTTGCGATCAGGTGCGGGCTGCGCCGTCCACGGGACCATCCGCCCGCGACCGGGTACGACCACCGGGCGACCGTCTCGGAGCCCGGTGGACGACGACGCGAGCGCCGCGGCGGAGCGGGTCGCTCTCCTCGATCACCGACCGCAGGAACCGCTCGCCGCCCTGGAGATCACCGCAGAACTCGACCTGCCCACCCTGCTCGTCCACGGCGGCAACGGGTCGCCCGTCACCGATGACGCCGTCGAACGGTTGCGGCACCTGGTTCCGCACGCCACGGTGACCCGCATCCCCGCGCAGCCGGACACCTCGTCGCCCGAGACCAACCGGTAGCGCTGGCCGAAGCCGTGGCCACCGAATGGCAGGCAGCACCACGACGCCCAGGACGCAGTCGCGGATCCGGACCCGGCACAGCGGAACAGACCAGACCAGGACACGGACACCGACCAACAGCGGCACCCTGACCGTCTACAGCGTCGTCACCTCGAAAAATGCACCTCACCGCGGGCAAGGAACACACTGATCGAGCGCGGTCTTCAGCGCTCCGGTACGACGCCCTGGTCTCGAACCCTGCGGTGGAAGCGCCTCCAGTCGAGCACCGTCCACGTGACCAGGCCGGCGAACGGAACCGTGTAGAACAGCAGCCCGCCGACGGCATACCCGGTGCCCCGGCCGTCGCCCCAGCCTCCCGTGATCGTCAGGATCACCGCGACCAGCGCGAAGAGGCCCCAGGCCGCCGTCGCGAGCCACAACACCCCACGCCCGACCCACTGCCAGGTCGACCTGACATTGGTCCTGATCGCGACAGAACGAACCTGCGTCAGCGACATCGTGCCGCGCAACTGCGAACCCCGCCCCGAACCGGCTGCCGCAACCAGTTGTGCAGGAGCACGGGATCACGTGGAACAGCCTGTCGTTGCACCGCGTTGTTCCACGTCGTGCGCATCCCGTACGCGAACCCGGCGGTATAGGCGGGACTCGGGGCGAAGTGGGAGTCGACCAATCCATCGGGTGCGGCGTAGGCGCCGAGGTACTGGGCGGCCTGCGGTTGCCACGCGGCCAACGTGCTGCCTGGTGGGGCGTGTCCCGCGGCGAGGAGCCGCCACTGCTCCCGCCACGGTTCCAACCACCGCAACGGGTCGAACTGTGCCGCGATGACGCTCTCCATGACGAACAAGGGCAATGACGCGGCGAACACCGCCCCGTCCGACTGACCTTGTCGGTGGTCCACGACTCGCCGCTCGGCGGTGTCCGCCGACGCCACGGTCGGGGTTGGCGGCCCGTCCGTCACGGGTGGCGGCGCAGGCGGTGCACTCGGCACGCTTGGCGCAGGACCCGGGTCATCGGGTACCACGGGGTGCTCCGCCGCTGGAGTGTCCGCAATCCCACGGGTTGCAGCGGCCGGGCCGTCCTTCTCCAGCCACCGACCGAAGACCGTGATCCGCAGGATCGCGATCCGATCGTCCGAGCCTCTTCCCGCGCGATGGCCAACGGAGAGGTAGACCGACCCGTCCACGCCCGCCGCGAGTCGCGCGCCGGCCGCATCGACGCCTTCAAGCACTCCGATCCGGACCCGCTGCCCGGTGACCACGTCCGCGACCCACAAACCCGAGTCGGTGCCGACCGACATGACCTGCCGATCCCCCAGCGCGACCAACGTCCCGGGATGTGACTGCGGCACAGCGATCGTCTTGTGCACGGTGGCGTTCTCGGTGGAGTAGAGACAGGTGTCGACCCCGTCGGTCACCACCACGTCGCCCGAGTCCAACCAACAGGCATTTGACACGACACCGGGAAGGGCCGGGATCTCGCTGACGTGTTCATCGCCGAGCTGCTGCCCCACCTGGACCAGTTCCGGCACGTTGTGACCGCTCGCCGCACCTCCCCAGTCGAGAAGCCACGCAGTGGTGGCCACTCGAACCGAAGATCGGTGGTCCGAAGGCGACGAGGAACCGCTCGACAAGGCTTCCAGCTCTCGATTCCGAAACCGTCCGACGCCATAGCCGCGCTGGACCACGACGGAGTCGCCGGTGATGACGGGGCTGCCGTAACAGCCGTAGGCCTGAACACGCCAGTCCGCTCGCTGCCGGGCGAGGTCCACGTCCAGCACGCCGTCGTCCACCGTGACCATGAGCCGGTGCTCGCCGAGCACTCTCACAGCAGATCGACGGGATGGGATGCCGTCAGCCACAAGCTCGACCGTCGCACGGTCGAGCACGTGCGCCACCGGACCGGCAGCGGAACCCCAGGTCGCTTCGAAATCGACCCGCGGCGCATCCCTGCGATGACCGATCAACTCTCGGACCGGCTTGTAGGCCTTGCCTTCGAAGGATGCGGCGTCGGTGACAAGGTCGAACAGTTCCGCAGGCGGGACGAATCCGCTGAGCATGGCCTCCCAGTGACCTCGGTCCAACAGCAGGAGATCCAGGCGCCGTCCTCGGTCAAGCTCCGCAAGAGCGTTCTCGCTGTAGCCGCTCATGGACAGGAACACGCCGGTGACCCCCAGCATGCGCTGCTCCACCCGCCGCTGCAGCTTCGCGATGTAATCGGTGCCGACAGGTCTTGATTCCCACTTGGCTTCCAAGATGAACCGGCGACCACCGTGACTGAAAGTCACGTCTATTTCGCCGATGCTCCTCTGGTCGGCCTTGGCCGACATGCCGAAGCAACCGAGCAACTCCGCGATGAGGCCGTTGAACCTCTGTCCTCGCTGCTGCGCTGTCACAGCCCTGAGATCACGAAGGGATGCGTACTCGCGCACAAGCCTGCGCCATCCGGTCGAGTCTTCGAGCACGCTCACACCTTGTCCCAACGATCTCCGTACCAGGCCGCGACGAGTCTGACCCGGTTGCGGCCGTACCCGCCTTACTACCTCGTCCCCTGAACAAAACCCGATGAATCACCGAGATCACTGCATCCGCAACCACAACGTGATGGGCTCAGCGGCCAATCGGGTGAGCACTCCGCACTTTTCGGGCCGGGCCGGATCGGGGATGCCGACCCGCCACGTCACCGAGTCTGATCATTCCTCTTGCCGCAAAAACGGTCGCGCCGCCCCTCGCTCGCGCTCCCGAGATCCTCGACTGAGTCGAGGGCTCCTTCGTCCCCTGGGGTCGACAAGCCTCGCGGGTACGCGCCCGCGACTAGCTCCGGGGGGGGGCACCACGAGCCTGTTCGCGCACATCGTCGCCACGGTCGAACGTCGTCGGCGAGTGCCGCCAAGGTCACCTATTTCCATTGCGCCACAAGGCGGCGCAATGGAAGCGGGAGCAGAAGGCCATGACGTGCCCACGTGCGCGTGTTCGACCAGTTGGCCGCCCACCCATAAGGTGCGAGGTCTCCGAGAGCGGTAAGAACTCCAGCACGGACGTTGGATCGCCTGTCCGATGCCCGAGGCCACCCGTGTCCGGCTGGTGGGCGCACTGCGAGTCGTCACGACATCCCGCTGGGCCAGACCTTGACGTTGACGACGATGTAGTCGGCGTTGCTGCTGTTGTTGCTCACGTCGTTGACGCGCATCCAGGCCGTGTGCCCATCAGAGGTGCGGAAGCAGAACTGCTGTCCCGGCGTCGCGTAGAACGGCCGTTCGTACTCCGCCAAGCCGATGTTGGCCTTGCAGCGCGCGTGGGCATCCTTCTCGTTGCCCTGGTCCAGGTACAGCTCACCGCCGTTGGGGCGGAGTTGCGGGGACACCCCTGCCCGGTAGAGAGGGAAGAAGAGGTCGATCGGACCGTTGGGACCGTCGATCCCGGTGCCCTTGGTCTGGTCCGCGTCGAGGTCCACGCCGGTGCCGCGGTCAAGACGGACTTCAGCGGCGAAGCGAGCCCCGTTGGCCGAGGTGGGCGAGGTGGTCGCCGACGTGGCGGTCAGGACGTCGGCGCGGCGGACGTAGGCGCGGACCCGCTCGACGTGGTGGCCGCGGCAGCAGGCGCGGTGCCGCCGGCGGACCTGGCGGCCACCGCCGCGCCCGCGGTGGCCGCGCCGAGCACGGTCACCAGCACGGGGACGACAAACCCCACCGGACTGCCCTTCCGTGCGCCGCCGCCCCACCGGTACAGCAGGAAGGCACCGATCAGCACCAGCACGACGCCGGTCACCAGCGGGACGGTCAACTGGTCGCCGACCACCCCGACCCACGAGCCGAGCAGGCTGAGCACGCCCGCCACACCACCGAAAACCTGCCAGGAATCCACGGTCCGCTTCTGGACCCCGCTCTGCTGCGTGCTTCCCCGCTGGGCTGCGACACGGCGCGCACGATACGACAAGGTCCACGTGCCCGAGGCGAAGTCGTAAACCGCGTTCCCGGCCACACAGTTGCGGAAACAGCAGGGCAGCGCGGGTCCGCCGATCGGCCGAGCGCGGCCCGCGCGAGTTGGATCGGCCGATCGGTGGTGCGAAGCCCCCGGGCCGACCCGACGCCGTGCCGTCCGGGGTGTCGCCGAAGCTCGCTGTGGCCGTGGAAGGTCACACGGCCCGCCACGACAGCGCCGCTCCTCGCCGCACCCACCGGGCGGACCACGGTCGGTCCGCGAAGCGGCAGCCGCTCCGACGTCCCGGTATAGTTTCCGGCGGCCAGGGCGGCCGTTGGTCGCCGATCGCCGTCGTGTCGGGGTCGATGTCGCCTCCGGTGAACCGTCGAACCCCCGCAGGAGACGAGTGTGCGCGAGCCCATGACGCCGTGTGCGGCCGTCTGTCCGCCGTGACGTCCCACCCCCGGGCGTGAGCCCGGAGGTCACGAGCGCCCCGCCCCCGTTCCACCAAGCCGTCCACGCGAGTGCCGATCCGGCACGCCGTGTCCCCTGCCGCACGCCGCCGGTGTGCCCGAGCACGACAGGTACCCCCTTGTCCTCCTCAGTTTCGTCCCCGTCCGACCGCGTGCGCGCCCTGGTGCCCGGCTGGGTTCGCGACCCCAAGGTGTGGCGCACCGAGGTCCTCGCCGGCCTCGTCGTCGCCCTCGCGCTGATCCCCGAGGCGATCTCCTTCTCCATCATCGCCGGCGTCGACCCGGCGGTCGGCCTGTTCGCCTCGTTCACCATGGCGGTGGTGATCTCCGTGGTCGGCGGTCGACGCGCCATGATCTCCGCCGCGACGGGCGCGGTCGCCCTGGTCATCGCCCCGCTGAACAACGAGCACGGGCTCGGCCACCTGATCGCCGCCGTCATCCTCGCCGGCGTGTTCCAGGTGGTGCTCGGCGCGCTCGGGGTGGCCAGGCTGATGCGCTTCATCCCCCGCTCGGTGATGGTCGGCTTCGTCAACGCGCTCGCCATCCTGATCTTCCTGGCCCAGGTGCCGGAGGTGCGCGACGTCCCGTGGCCGGTCTACCCGCTGGTCCTCGGCGGCCTGGCGCTGATGGTGCTCTTCCCGAAGATCACCACCGTGGTGCCCGCGCCCCTGGTGTCGATCGTGGTGCTGACCCTCATCACGGTCGGCGCGGGCATCGCGGTGCCGACCGTGGGCGACAAGGGCGCGCTGCCGTCCTCCCTGCCGGTGCCGGGACTGCCGGACGTCCCGTTCACCCTGGACACCCTCACCACCATCGCCCCCTACGCCTTCGCGATGGCGCTCGTCGGGCTGATGGAGTCGCTGATGACCGCGAAGCTGGTCGACGACATCACCGACAGCCACTCGAACAAGACCCGGGAATCGATCGGCCAGGGCGTCGCCAACATCGTCACCGGCTTCTTCGGCGGCATGGGCGGCTGCGCCATGATCGGCCAGACGATGATCAACGTGAAGGTCTCCGGCGCCCGCACCCGCCTGTCGACCTTCCTCGCCGGCGCGTTCCTCATGGTGCTGTGCGTCGTGTTCGGACCGGTCGTCTCCGACATCCCCATGGCCGCGCTGGTCGCCGTCATGGTCATGGTGTCGTTCGCGACCTTCGACTGGCACTCCATCGCACCCAAGACCCTGCGCCGGATGCCGCTCGGCGAGATCACCGTCATGGTCACGACGGTCGCCTGCGTGGTGATCACCCACAACCTCGCGATCGGCGTCGTCGTCGGCTCCGTCACCGCGATGGTCGTCTTCGCCAAGCGCGTCGCCCACCTCGCCGAGGTCACCGCCGTCACCGACCCCGACGGCACCACCGTGGTCTACCGGGTCACCGGCGAACTGTTCTTCGCCTCCTCCAACGACCTCGTCGGCCAGTTCGACTACGCGGGCGACCCACCCCACGTCGTCATCGACCTGAGCGCCGCGCACGTGTGGGACGCGTCCTCGGTGGCCGCGCTCGACGCGATCGAGACCAAGTACGGCCAACGCGGCAAAACCGTCGAGATCGTCGGACTCAACCCGCCCAGCGCCCGCCTCCACGGCAGGCTCAGCGGCGAACTCAGCGCGAGCCACTGACCAACTCCCGGATCGGGTGGCGCCCTCGCAGCATCCTGACCATGAGGTGGGGCTTGGTGCTGGAGAAGATCGGCCGGCCGGTGTCGTCGAGTTGTTGGCGGTAGGCGGTGGTGGTCGCTTCCTGGTGTGCGTGCGGGACGGGCTCCACCGCGCGGCTGGTGGGACTTCGCGCCGGAGCTGTATCCCCGCCGGGGTGCGGATGACTTCTCCTGTGGAGGTCACGGTAGCTCCGGGGGGCGAACATGCCGCAGTTGCGCATCCACTTCACCGATCGGGACTTCGCGCGCATGCGGTTGAGGCTGAAACCGGACCTGATGTGGGAAGTCGTCAGCAGCGCGCAGATCCTGCAGCACAAGGACGACGACCTGTCGTTCGGTGCGTGGCGCCGCAGTGTGCGCGAACTCGCCGCACGCGATCCGGAGCTGCGAACGGCGCTGCACACCGTGGTCACAGCGGCGCCGCACGCGGCCTACTTCCCGGATCTGCTCACCCCGCCGGACGACCTGTGCGGCATCGACCAGTGCATTGACGCGGTCCTGTCGGCGGGGCCGGACCGCCTGCGCGCGGAGATCGACCTGGTTCGCCCCGCGTCGGGGCCGCAGGCGAGCCGGGTGGACGACCTCGCCAGAGGGAGATCCCCAGCACTCCGGCAGCTGCGCGAGGCCTTGCGCGTCTACTTCAGGTCCGTGATCGCGCCGCACCTGCCGACGATCGAGGCAGGGCTGAGCTCCGACGTGGCGCCCTGGATCCAGCGGTACCTGCACGACGGCCCGGAAGGGCTGCTGGACGCGCTGGGGCCCGCCACCCGGTGGGATCCGCCCGTGCTGTCCGTCGACCACCCCCTCGACCGGGACCTGCACCTGGACGGCAGAGGCCTGGTGCTGATCCCGTGCTACTTCGTCCTGCACCACCCGATGGCCCTGGCGGATCCCCAGCTGCCTCCCGCGCTGGCGTTCCCCATCCGCACCGAGTCACGGCTCCTGGCGGCCGGGCGCGCCGGCGGCGACCACCTGACGGCGCTGCTGGGCTCCACGAGGGCGTCGATCCTGCGGTCGGTGGTCGGCGGCAGCACCACCACCGGGCTCGCGAAGCTGGTGGGCGTCGCCCCGGCCACGGTGAGCCACCACACCAGGATCCTGCGCGAGGGCGGTCTCATCGCCACGGAGCGCGAGGAGACCTTCGCCCGCCACCTGATCACGCCGCTGGGGCTGAGGGTGCTCGCCGGTCGCTGAGCGCGGCGGTCAGCCGAAGCACTCGTTCGCCTCCTCGACCCACCGGTGGGAGCCGATGATCACTCCCGGCCACACCTGGGCCTGCCCGCCCCGGCGGAGGAAGTAGGCGATGTCGCCCTGGTAGTACGGGGCCGGGCACAAGCACACCCCGGCATCGTTCCGACTCGTATTGTTGTAGACGACCCGCACCGGCCTGGACCGCGACCACGAACAAGGCCAGTCGGGGTCGGCGGCATCCCATCTGCAGCGGTTGCTGCTGCCGACGGTGACCGGCCACGCGCACAAGTCGCCGCTGGGGCACGACAACACCTGCACCGAGACGTCCTGCGGTTTCGCCGCCGCGATACCCGCCGACGACGACAGCGCGAAGGCGACGGCGAACAGCACGTACAGTGCCTTTCCCATGTTTCGTCCCTGAGAAGCGGACGTGGTCGAGGGCCACCCCGCCGCGTTGAGCGCACTCTGTCGGCGCGGCGGAGCAGCCCTCCACGACGTCGGCTAGGAGTTGAAGCACTCGTTGGCAGAACTCACCCAGCGGTGTGACCTGACGATGTACTGGAGGCTGGGCACGTACCGTTGGCCTTGGGGTACGTAGTACAGCCAGTGGCTGTAGTTCGCGTTGGCGTACAGGCAGACACCGCTGAAACTCGAGCTGGTGCCGTTGTTGTAGATGGCTTTCACCGTCTGGCTGGACGACCAGCTGCACACGACGGGCGTGTTCCACCAGTCGTTGTCCCTGTTCAGCCAACTGCAGCGGCTGCGGCTGCCATCGGCGACCGGCCAGACGCACAGATGGCCCGAGTCACAGGTCAAAGCCTGCGGCGCGACACCGGGGTCGGCCGTCTGCGCCCAGCCCCTCGTGACGGGCTGGGCCGTGGCGGTGTCGGCGGGGCTGGTGTCGGCGGCGGCGGTGCTCACCAGGCCGGCCAAGGCTCCGAGAGCAACCAACAGCACGCACAATGCCTTTCTCATCTTACCCCCTGAGAGATCGATGTGCGGGACGCGGAGTATGCCGAGACCGCCACGCCCCGGGAGGGTCCTTCGAACCTGGTCGAAGCCCTTCCACGCGACCCGGACTGACCACGCGTCAACTTCGTCGCGCGAATTCGACGCTCCAGCGTGCCGCGCGAGGTAGGCGGGCGGGTGGTGCGGGCGCGGACGACACCGACGTGCCCAGTCCACAGGGGCGTCCTGCTTCCCCGGCCGGGACACCTGGGTCACGCGGAGTCGGGCCAGGCTGAAACTGCTGTGCACGACCAACCCGGGTCGTTCGGGCAGCTGGTTCGAGCACCTCGGCGCGAACTCCGACAACAGCGTGGACGTCCCCGACCCGCCCCGCCCCACAACCGCCACCCTCCCCGCCCGAGAAGACGTCGGCGATCCGGACGGCCGTCAGCGGCCCTTTCCCGGTCGACCGGTCAATCCCCGCGCAGCGCCCCGACCACCCTTCGATCCGACGCCGCCCCTCGGCGGTTCGGTACCAGGCCGTCACGACCTGCTTGCGCGTCGCCTCGAACGTCTGGCGCCAGCCGTGCACGGCCACATGGTCGTCCAGGAGCCAACGGTTCCACTTGCTCGATGCCGCACCGTGCAGCGGCCGCGCCGGGCTGCTGACGGTGATCTTCAGCGCCCGCGGTCGTGGGTTACCTCCGGGCGGTCGGCGTGGCTCGTGCGGGAGACTCCCCTCGTGGTCCCCCGGTAGGTTTCGACCAGCCGGTCACGATCCGGAACTCTTCGACAGACGACGAGAGAACGCTGGTGGTGTGGGGGTGCGGGCGATGCGAATCGAATGCTCCTTTCGTGTTGTCGACGGAGTGCAGTCCGGACTTGGTCGACGTTGGCGTCACGGTGCTGCCTCGATCACCCCGGGACGGGTGACCTTCGTCGGCACCTTCGGAGGTGTCCGCTTCCTCAAACGAAAGCCGATTTCGGTCGAAGTCGAGACCGTGGACGGGAACGGTCGGGGTATCAGCGGTGTGGAGGCGGTCGCCGTCAACCCCCAGGCCCGGGTGGTACGGGTTGTCACCCCCACCGGCGTGCTCGAATGGGCGCTCCCGGCCGATCATGTCGAGGCCGCCGTCGAGCGGGTCGCGCCAAGCGCGCCGTGATGGGTGCAGCTCGTCGGTGACACGGGCGCGGAGGTGAAAGCCACGATGGCAGCCTGGTCGAACTGGTGGAGCAACCGCCAGGAGGTGGTGGTGACACAGAGCCGCGGGACGGCGAAGGTGGTGCTGCGTCGAAGGTTCGACAGCGCCTTCGGCTTGCTCGGCTCGGTCGGAGCGGTCGTCGCGACCACCTATCCGCTGCTGAACCCCTTCCCCGACACCTCGTACATGGTCCAGCTCGAGTTCATCCTGGCCATGGCACCCTTGACGTGGTTCATGTGGATGGTGGGCCCACATCCGGTCGTGAAGGTGTACGACTCGGGTGTGTTGGTGGTGAACTGGTTCCGCAGGTACTGGGTGCCGTGGGCCGAGTTGGCGTCGGTCGAGTCGACTGACGAAGTCAACCTGGTGCTCGTGTCGGGTGAGCGGATCGGGGTGGCGTCGGGCGCGTTCTCCGTGGCCGCTTCGTTGCGCGGCAACCGGCTGCAGGACCGGATCCGGGACGGCGTCGAACGGAACCGCCCAGACCGGGTACCCGCCGATTCCGGCGGGGTGGTCAGGAGCCTCGACCTGTGTCCGTGGCACTTCCTCGCCCTGGTCGGCTACCTGCTGGTGGTGGCCTGGTTCGGCGTTCACCCTCCGACCTGACCTTCGCGGTCGGCGCGATGCTCGCGCGAGCCAGGCTTCGTTCGCAGTGATCTCCAATGCCGGGAACGTCGAGGAGCCGAGCGCCTGGTGCTCGCGGACATCCACGAGGCGCGCGCACCAGCCGCTGTCCATGGTGGACCTTCGCGCTGACCCGCCGGGACTCCGCGTCGGTGGTCGGCGCGGCCGGGCGCCGCTGTGCGGTTGGCCGGTCCAGGGAGGACCGCGCCCGCCGACCCGGGGCCGGCGGGCGCGGTGTCGAGGGGGTCAGGGCAGGGAGAACTCCTGCACCTGCGGGTTGAGGTGGTGCAGGCGGAGGGCGCCGCCGGTGGCGTTGCCGCTCAGGCGGAACACGTTGAGGCCTTCGGTGATGCTCGACTCGTAGATGAAGTTGTTGTACCAGTAGGACGACCACGCGCCGCCGACATCCGGCGGGCTCAGCGCGGGCGGGTCGGACCAGCCCAGGGTGACCGGGTTCGCCGGGTCGGTGAACTCCGTCGCCCACGTGCCGGCCTGGTAGTGGCCGCCGACCGCGACGTTCCGGCCGCTGCGCAGCGGCACGACGTTGTAGTTGTGGACGGTGCAGTTCTCGCCGACGCCGTCCTGGCCGCGCGGCAGCACCCACTGGCCCAGCTTGGCCCCGGTGTGCGCGTCGTAGAAGAACAGGCTCTTGTCCACCGGCGGGTCGGTGGTCTGGCACTCGGGTTCCGCGCCGCCGCCGGGCTCCCAGCCCAGCACCAGGACCTCGCCGTCCCAGCTGAACGACGCGGAGTGCCAGCGGCCGTTGGTGCCGGCCTGGCCGACACCGGGCTCGCTGACGGTGAACAGGAACTCCGGGTCGGCGATGCTGCCGCCCGGGTGGGCGTTCAAGCCGATGTCGAAGACGTTGGTCGCGTCGGCGCTCGCGCACGCGGCGAGGTTGACCGAACCGAGGATCGCGCCCATGTCGTGACATCCGGTGCGGACGTCGGTGAGCGGTCCGGCGAGGGGTTCCCGGCGCAGCAGGTTCGCGTTCTCCGGGTGCGCCAGCGGGACCTCGATCACGTCGATGAAGTCGCCGAGCGGGTCCTCGGCCGCGCGGCCGGGCACGGTGCCGCAGCCGGTGCTGCTGGAGTTGTTGCTGTAGACGATCAGCCGGCCGTTGCCGAGGTCGGGCACGGGTGTCAGGGTGTGCGACCCGCAGGGCAGGGACACCGCGGCGATCAGGTCGGGGTCGGCCGGGTTGCCGATGTCGAAGACGTGGACGCCCTCCCAGCCCGCCGGGACGGTCTCGCCGTCGCAGTCGCGCGGGGTCGTCTTCTTGGAGTTCCAGGAGCGGACGAGGATGTCGTCCCACACGGCGATGTCACCCTGGTCGCCGTTGCAGCCCTGGTGGACGATCTCGGTCGGGGCTTCCGGGTCGGAGATGTCGACGATCCGGAACCCGTTGTAGTTGCCGTGGAAGGCCAGCCGACCCCAGAAGGCGAGGTCGGAGTTGACGTGCCGCACTCCGTCGGGTTCGCCGAGGAAGGTGGCGGGGTGGGGACTGTGCCCCAGTGCGTGCATGTTCTGCGTGTGCGGGTTGGTCGCGTGGTCGGCGAAGGCGACCGAGGGGGTCGTCAACGCGCACGCCGCGATCACCGCGCCCACGACCGGGCGGCGGTGCCGTGACATGCAGCCTCCTTGGTGTGGTGTCACGGATCGGCGGCCTCCGTCAGGCGAGCCGCACCCGCGGAGGTGCCGACGGCAGGGTAACCACTACCGCCCGGTAAAGTGACCTGAGTCACATGATTTCTCCCCGGTTCGACAGAGCCACCGCGCGCGACGGTAACGTGGACACCGTGCGGAACCGAGTGACGACTGAGCGTCGCCGCCGCACGGTGGCTCGAACCGCCGTGCTGGTGCTGCTGTCGGTGCTGCACCTCACCATCTGGTGCCAAACCGGCGCGATCGCGGACGACGGCCACGTGGTGGCCACATCGCACACATCCGGCACCGGGCACTGCCACCACCACACACCGCGGCACCAGCCACACGACGCCACGCTGACCGCTCCACGGCACGACCGCGTGTCCGCGCCCGTGTCCGAAGCGAGCGATCCACCCGAGACCGTCGCACCGTCGTCGACCGACCTCCGCGCCACGTCGCCGCGACAAGTCGGCAGACCACCGTCCACCGGCCGCACGGTCCTCATCACGAACTGCGTCTCGCGAACCTGACGGCCCACGTCCGCGCAGCCGGAGCGAAGCCCTTCACCACCGGGGGCCGCGCCGCTTCGCGCTGCCCATGAGCCGAACCGTTCGCATCCCCGCACGGGCGGATCCGTGCGGCCTCAGACGAGGACGACAATGCTCACCGCACCACCGACCAGGACCCGGCCCGCGCGCATGCTGGTGTCGGCTCCCCGTTGCCACACACCGGAATCCGTCGTGGGCAACACCCCGGTCCTGTGGATCGACGACCTCACCCGGCGCGGCACCGCCGGGTTCTGGGCCAAGCTGGAAGGCGCCAACCCCGGCGGCATGAAGGACCGGCCCGCCCTCCACATGGTCCGCGAAGCGCTGCGGCGCGGCGAACTCGCGCCCGGCGGCGCGATCGTGGAGTCCACCAGCGGCACCCTCGGTCTCGGGCTCGCGCTCGCCGGGATCGTCTTCGGCCACCCGGTCACGCTGGTGACCGACCCCGGCATGGAACCCATCGTCCACAAGATGCTGGAGGCCCACGGCGCGCGCGTCGAGGTCGTCACGCAGCCGCACCCGGAGGGCGGCTGGCAGCAGGCACGACGCGACCGCGTCGCGGAACTGCTCGTTCCCGGCTCCTACAACCCGGACCAGTACCACAACCCGGACAACGTCGCCGGGTACGAGTCGCTCGCGCTGGAACTGGCCGCACAACTGGGCCGCGTCGACGTGCTGGTCTGCTCCGTCGGCACCGGCGGCCACTCCGCCGGGGTGTCGCGGGTGCTGCGCGAGTTCTTCCCGCACCTGAGGCTCGTGGGCGTCGACACGGTCGGCTCGACCATCTTCGGCCAGCCCGCGCGGCCCCGCCTGATGCGCGGCCTCGGGTCGAGCATCTACCCGCGCAACGTCGACTACACCGCGTTCGACGAGGTCCACTGGGTCGGCCCGGCGGAGGCCGTGTGGGCCTGCCGGGCGCTCGCGAGCCGCCACCACGCGAGCGGCGGGTGGAGCGTGGGCGCGGTCGCGCTCGTGGCCAGTTGGGTCGCGCGCAACGAGGACGCCGACGTGCGGGTCGCCGCCGTCTTCCCGGACGGTCCCGCGCGGTACTTCGACACCGTCTACAACGACGCCTACTGCGCGGCGAACGGCCTGCTGACCGGCGCACCGCCCGACGCGCCCGACGTGCTCTCCGCGCCGGGCGACGCCGAGGTGACGCGGTGGACCGTGTGCCGTCGGGTCGTCGACCCGCTGTCGCCGGGGGCCTCGTCGTGACGGCCGTGCTCACCCGGTTCCGCTCCTTCGAGCGGTCGGTGCAGTTGTTGCTGGTCAACCAGTTCGCGATCAACGTCGGCTTCTACATGCTCATGCCGTACCTGGCGATGCACCTGTCCGGCGGGTTGGCGATGGCCGGCTGGGCGGTGGGGCTGGTCCTCGGCGTGCGCAACTTCTCCCAGCAGGGCATGTTCCTGTTGGGAGGGACGCTCGCGGACCGGCTGGGCTACAAGCCGTTGATCGTGGCGGGCTGTGCGCTGCGGACCGCCGGGTTCGGGCTGCTGGGCTTCGTGGACACGCTGCCGGCGCTGATCGTCGCGTCGGCGGCCACCGGGTTCGCGGGCGCGCTGTTCAACCCGGCGGTCCGCGCGTACGTGGCGCGGGACGCCGGACCACGCCGGGTCGAGGCGTTCGCGTTGTTCAACGTTTTCTACCAGACCGGCATCCTGGTGGGACCGCTGATCGGCCTCGCGCTCACCGGGGTCGACTTCTCGCTGACGTGCGCGGTGGCGGCGCTGGTCTTCGCCGTGCTGACCGTCCTGCAAGTCCGTGCCTTGCCGAAGCGGGCGCCGCGGTCGGACGAGGTGCGGCAGTCGGTGGTGGCGGACTGGCGGGTCGTGGCCGGCAACGGGCGGTTCGTGTGGTTCGCCGGCGCGATGATCGGCTCGTACGTGCTGTCGTTCCAGGTGTACCTGGCGCTGCCGCTGGAGGCCCGGCGGTTGGCGGGTCCGGGAACGGCCGGCACGGTCCTGGTCGCGGTGTTGTTCGCGGTGTCCGGGGTGCTGGCGATCGCGGGGCAGTTGCGGGTCACCGACTGGTTCCGCCGCCGGCTCGGTGCCGACCGCTCGCTCACCGCCGGGATGCTGCTGCTGGCGGTCGCGTTCCTGCCACCGGCACTGCCCGCGCCCGACGCCGGCGTCCTCCGGTTCGCGCCGGTGCTGCTGTCCGCGGTGCTGATCGCCGTGGGGACGATGGTGGTGTTCCCGTTCGAGATGGACACCATCGTGGCGTTGTCCGGGGACCGCCTGGTGGCCACCCACTACGGGCTCTACAACACCGTGGTGGGAGCAGGAATCCTCGTGGGCAACCTGTTCACCGGCAGCGCTCTCGACGCGGCGCGGGCGGCGGGGTCGCCGGCCCTGCCGTGGCTGGCCATGGCCTTGCTCGGGCTGGTGTGCGCGTGGTGCCTGGTGGTGTTGCGGCCCAACGGTCGGCCGGTGGCGGCCATGCGCGTGATGGGCTGACCGCGCCTCGCAGTCCGGTCGCCGGCGCGCTTCACGGCCCGCCGGCGACCGTGCCGGGGCGAACGTCGTTCTCCCCGTCGCGGTTCGTCGAGGCGTGTCGGAGAAGGCGCGCGCCCCACACGACCCCGATCACGGCCAGCGCCAGCCACGCGGCGGCGGCCGCGAGCGAACGCGGGGAGCCCAGGTCCCGCCACGCGTCGCCCAGCGTCGCGGCGACCACGGTGGTGGGCAGCAGGCCCAACGCCGTGCCCGCCGCGAACGACCGCGAACCGACCGCCGTCACGCCCGCCGCGTAGTTCGACACCGCGAAGGGCACCACCGGCAGCAGTCGGAGCACGAGAGTGGCGGCGATCCCACGCCTCGCGAAGACGGTCTCGACGGCTCGCAGCCGCCCCTCTCCCAACCGGCGGGCGACTGCCTCCCGGCCCAGACCGCGTGCGACCGCGAAGGCGATCAGCGCTCCCACGGTGAAGCCGGCCACCGCCAGCCCGACGCCGGGCAGGACACCGAACAGCAGACCGGCGGTCGTGGCGAGCACGGGCTTGGGGAAGAACAGCGCCGTGCCCACCGCGCACGACACGAAGAACACCAACGGTGCGGCGACGCCGTAGCCGCGAACCCACCCGCGCAACTGCTCCGCGCTCGGCAGGTCGACGACCACCGCGGCCGCGGAGAGCACCACCAGAACGGCGATCAAGCCGATCAACCGCCCGCGCCGCACCCCTCTACTATTTTCCATCGTAAACAATGTTTCATCGTGGGCCGCGATGAAGCAAACGCTCGGCCAACGCCCCCTGGTCGAGTAGAAGCAGTACGTGGTCAACGCGTGGCCCTGTCCGACCGGCGGCCGGTGACGCGCCACCGGGCTACTATTACTAGTAGTAGTGGATTACGTCGCGACACCGCTCCCATTGGGAGGTCCGACCATGAAGCGACACACCGGACCGGTCGCCGCCGCACTGGTGCTCGCCGCCTGTTCAAGCCCCGAGCCCGTCCAGTCACCGCCGCCGCCACCACCAGCGACCACGACCACCGAGGTCCCGTCCGCGCCCCGGACCGGGCAGGAGATCGTGGTGACCGAGACCGACTACCGGATCTCGCTGCCCGACGGGAACCCCGGTCCGGGCACCCACGTCTTCACCGTCCGCAACCAGGGCGGCGATTCCCACGACCTCGTGATCCGGGGCCCCGGCGTCGACGACGCGCGTACCCCGGTCATCGAGCCCGGTGGCCAGGGCAGCGTCACGGCCACCCTCCAGGCCGGCGAGTACACCCTCTGGTGCTCGGTGGGCAACCACCGCGAACGCGGCATGGAGACCACGCTCACCGTCGGCTAATACTATTAGTGATAGTAGAAAGCCGCTCGACCACCGGAGCCGGAATGCGACGCACGACCACCGCCGCCCTCGGCCTCGCCACAGCGGCCCTGCTGGCGGCATGCGGGCAGGCCGACCCCGGGCAGCCGGCCCCGCCGACCCACGACCCGGGGCTCGCCCACGTCCACGGCCTGGGCGTCGACCCGGCCGACGGCACCCTCTACGCCGCGAGCCACCACGGGCTGTTCCGCGTGCCCGAGAACGGCAAGCCGGAACGCGTCGGAACGCTGCGGCAGGACACCATGGGCTTCACCGTCGTCGGACCCCACCACTTCCTCGGCAGCGGCCACCCCGACCCGACCGACGAGGACGCACCTCGGCACCTGGGACTCGTCGAGAGCACGGACGCGGGCCGGACCTGGACGTCGCTCTCGCTCGCCGGCCAGGCCGACTTCCACGCGCTGGAAGCCAAGCACGGCTCCGTGTACGGGTACGACAGCCAGACGGGCCGGCTCGCCGTGACCGCCGACCGCCGGAACTGGGACCGGCGGGCGCAGGTCGAAGCGGTGGACTTCGCCGTCAGCCCGACGACCCCCGACGTCCTGCTGGCCACGACCGCGCAGGGCGTGGCGCGCAGCACCGACGGGGGCCGGACCTTCACCGCGGTCGCCGGCGCTCCCGTCCTCCAACTCCTCGACTGGCCGGCGGACGCCACGATCGTCGGCGTGGCACCCGACGGGACCGTGCGGACCAGCGCGGACGGCGGGACGACGTGGACCCGTCACGGCACCGTGCCGGGCCGACCGGCAGCGCTGGCCACCAACGGCCCCGCCGAGGTGTTCCTCGCCACCGACGACGCGATCCACCGCTCGAAGGACGGCGGCCGGACGTTCACCACGCAGGCACTCGCCTGACGCCCCATGGGACAACCAACCACGAACTGGGCGCGTCCCCGGGCATCGCGTTCGTCGGCGCCAAGGAGTCTCCGGACCGCCGTCGCCTCGCCTACGGGCGCAGCCCCGCGAGCGTGACGGCGACCAGCCTGCGCACCGCCGCCTGCGAGGGCAGTCCGCGTGCGGCGGTCAGGGCGTGCAGGCAGTAGCCGGCCAGCTCGTCCGACGACACGTCCGCGCGGATCTCCCCCGCGCGGACGCCCTCGTCCAGCAGGTCGCGGACCATCTCGTGCAGGTGGCGCTGCGCCTGCACCACCTTCTCGTCGCGGTGCAGGAACGCCGCCAGCTCCCGGTCGTGCCCGCCGTGGGACTCGTGCGAGATCAGCGCGAACGCCTCCAGCACGGCCTTGAGCCGCTCGACCGGCTCGCGCGCGGTGTCCCGCACCGCCGACAGGAGCGCCAGGTGGGCGCCGACCTGGCGCTCGTGCCAGGCCAGCAGGATCGCCTCGACGTCGCCGAAGTACTTGTACAACGTGGCGCGCCCGATCCCGGTCCTCTCTTCAAGCTGGTGATCAACCTGCTGGCCACCGTCGTGCTGCTCGTCCACATGCGACCGATCGAGTACCTGGCCGACATGGCATCCACGCACGGCATGAGCGGCGGAGCCGACCGGTTGCAGGTGCAGATCCTGGTCGACGCCGCCGCCGCGGTGCTGGTCCTGGTCATCGCCACGGTGCTGTCGGTGTACAAGCCCCGTGGCCGCACCGGTTTCCGCGCCGAGCCGTAAGACCCGGGTAGCCGTCGGGAGGCGTCGTGAAGATCACCACGACGTGCTGCACGCCGTGGACGTCGACCGCATCCTGTTCGCCGTGGACCACCCCTACGACTCCGCCAAGCGGGGACGGGACTTCCTGGACCACCTCCCGGTCAGCCGCGCCGACCGGCACCGCATCCCCCATCGCGACACCGAGCAGCCCCTCGGCCCCGCGTGGTCCGGGCGGGCCGCCCCGCCCGGACCACGCGACCGGGTCAGCCGTTGAAGTGGAAGACGTACAGACCGAAGTCGCGGTCGCTGGCCAGCACGTACTGCTCGCCGGTCTCGTCCTTCCAGACCTCGACGCCCCAGAAGTTGTTGCCGCCCTCGTCGATGAAGGCGCCGACCTCCTGGATGCCGTTCGGGCCGTACCGCACGACCCGGAAACCGGCCGCGTAGTACGACAGGTACGCGATGCTGTTGTTGTCCGGGTCCATCGCCACCTCGTGCACCGACAGGTCACCGAACCCGCGCGCGTACTTCGGGTCCTGCGACTCCGGCACCGCGTAGGTGTCGATCTGGGTGATCGAACCCGGGCCCGACTTCGGGATGTCCGTGCCGAACAGCCGCACGTAGCCCCAGCCGTCGAAGGTCGCCTTGATCGTGGTCGCCTCGCCACCGCTCGCCGGGGTCGGCGTGGTGCACGCGTTCGCCTCGGTCACGCCCGGCACGCCCAGCAGCCGCAGACCCGCGTAGCGGTTGGTGAACACGTACGGGATCGGCCCGGCCGCCGCCATCGAGACGCTGCCCAGGCAGTCCGAGCGGACGTTCTGGAACACGATGCCGGCCGTGTAGCCCTTGGCCACGATGTTGTCCAGCTTGGCCTGGAACGGGCAGACACCGCGCTCGACCAGCGCCGTGCCGGTGCCCGCCGGGATCGCCGCCGCGTCGCACGCCAGGCCGACGAACGTCGTCGGCCCGCTGATGGTGGTGTTCTCGTCCACCGGCTTGGTGTCGCCCGCCGAGGTGGCCAGGTACTCAGCGCCCGCGTACGGACCGGAGTCGATCCTCGCGGTCACCCGGTACGGGCTGAAGTCCTCGTCCGTGCCGATCATGTACTTCCGGTTCGGCGACAGCTCGGACTGGTGCGCGTTGCCCTCCGGCGAGACCCGCTCGCCCCGCGCGAGCCGCTCCTCGTCCAGGGCCGCGTACTCGGTCTCGGCGATCAGCGTCACCTTGCCCGGCCGCGGGTCGGTGACGTCGAGCAGCACGTACCCGCCGTCCCAGTAGTTGACGTTCATCACGTACCGACGACCGATCTTGGTGATCATCATGTCGTGGCTGAACACCGAGGTGAGGTTCGCGGGCGCGGGCTGGTCCACGCCGAACACCGCGCCGAGGTCGAGTTCGTCGTTGACCAGCACCGGGTTGTACGGGTCGGTGATGTCGAGGATGTCGACGTCCGCGCCCTCCTCGTCGTCGACCAGCGCGACGTAGACCTTCTTGTCGAAGACGTTGGTCCACATCCGCATGCTGTGCGTCTGGTTCGGCGCGGGGTCCAGGCCGCCGGACGCGTTGGTGAAGTCACCCGTGTGGAGCTTGACCGGCTTGGGGTTGCGAGGGTCGGTCACGTCCCACAGCGAGATGCCGCCGGAGGCCGCGCCGGGCGTCGCGCCCGGGCACGTCTCGTTCTGGTGGATCAGCAGGTCGCCGTGGAAGAACGGGGTCTCCAGGTGCTCGACCTGGATGCCCTCACCGGCGTAGGAACCGGCGCTGGTCGGGATGAACGCGCCGGTCACCTCGACGGGCTTGGCCGGGTCGGAGATGTCCATGACGTGCACACCGGTCCGCTCGCACGTCGGCTCGCGGAACGCGGTCAGGTAGGCGTAGTCGCCGAACGCGGTCACGTCCGCCACGCGCCCGGTGTTGCCGGCCCCGGACGGGTTGGTCACCTTGCCCTTGCCCACCAGGGAGACGTTGCGCGACACCGCAGGCAGGTGCCCTTCGTCCCCGTCGTGCTGCTTGTACATGCCGTCCGCGACGCCCTCGCCGGGGAAGTCCTCCCGCCCGCCGCCACCGTGGTCCGGGTGACCGCCGGCCACGCCGGTCACCGCGGCGCCCAGTGCCGCCGTCACCACACCCAAGGCGAGGATTCTGCCGATCCGCCGTTTCCGCACGTCGTACCCCTCATCGATCCGAGTGTTCCCCGTAGCTCGCGGACTGTACGTCCGAACTACTAGGTTCGGTAGGGGTTGAACGGGGGTTTTCCGGCCGACCGCGCATGACCGGGGTCCCGCCGCACGGTCCACAGTAGACGCGAAGCCCCAGCCCGCCGGCGGGGTCGCCGCGGCCGGCACTCCTGCGGTGATGAAGCGATCAACCGCTCCGGACGTGCTGCTCGACATCACGCGGCGGCCTCCGGCGCGGAGCCGAAGCTGAAGGACCCTTTCGCATGCGGGTCAGACAAGAACGCCACGTACACCGCCTTTCGCGAGGTCGGCCGCGTCATCCGCACCGTGCAACTCCTGCGCTTTCTGACCGACGCGCCGTTGCGCCGGAACCGAGCACACCCGGGCGCTTCGGCGAATACTCCATCAACGAGCTCGGCGACGAGCCCGACGCGTACGACCCGCGCCTGGACGTCGACTTCACCCCTCCGCGCGGCGACGAGACAGCGACCGAGGGGTTTTCACAGGCCGCGTGAGCCCGTGTCCCGAGTCGGCGTCCGTCAGATCACCGCTCCACCCGGTCGGGCGTGATCTTCACGTCTGCGTGGGCTCCTGATCGTTGCGTCCCTGCTCCTGCGCCCAGGTGATCGCCCATTCGTCGAGCGGACGGAGGGCATCACGGAGTGCCGTCCCCAGCCGAGTCAGCTCGTAGCCATCGGCCGAGGGGGCGATGATCCCGCTCGATGCGAGTTCGCGGAGCCGCTGGTAGAGGACGCTGGATGACAGCCCTTCGCACCGTGCCAGCAGCGCGCGGGCACCGAGCGGACCCGCACGCAGTTCCCAGAGAATTCGCAGCGCCCACCGACGGCCGAACAGGTCCATCGCGGCCATGAGGGGACGGCCGGTAGTCGATCCACGGACCGGTGTTCCTGGGCGCGGTATCGGCATGACCCTCCTTGCGTTTCGTTATTCGAAACACTAGCATCCAGCCGGCGTTTCTGATTTCGAAACGAACTTCGGCGGCATGGCGATCACGACGCTGACAAGCCTCGCCTCGCCCGCCGACGCTCGTCCGCGACCAACCCGCAAGTCAGATGCGCTCATCCCAACACTGGAGGTTCCATGCCCAAGGGCTACTGGGTCAGCGTCTACCCCACCATCGAGGACCCCGAGAAGCTTGATGTCTACAACGGACTGGCAGGTCTCGCCGTCGCGGCCGCGGGCGGGCGGGTGCTCGCCGGCATCGGCAGCCGGGTCGTCGCACACGAAGCCGGAATCGCCGAGCGCGTCGTCCTGATCGAGTTCGACAGCTTCGAACAGGCCGTCGCCGCACGCGCGAGCGCGGCCTACCAGCAGGCGCTGGCCGAACTCCCCGACGGCTTCGAGCGCGACTTCCGCATCACCGAAGGCATCGACTGACCGATGTCCTGGCCGGATGTCACGGTGGTTGACGCGTGCGTGCGGCGCGACGGCAGGTAGCCCCACGGCCGTCACCGACGACGACCCGGCGGCGACGGACGCGGACCGGCGTGCGGTCGCCGCTGCGGCCGGCACCCCGCACGCGGCGTTCCTCGGCCCGGGGCGGACGCCGGACGGTGGCCGGCCGGTCCGGTACTTCACCGCCACCGCCGAACCGTCCGGCCGCGGCCACGGCACCGTCGCCGCCCAGGCCGTCCGGTTCACCCGCACCGCGCTGGGCGCGTCGCTCACACCGCGAGCGCGAGGCGCCGGCCGAGGTGGGCACGGGCCGGTCGGACGCGGAGATCGCCGCGCGGCTGGTCATCAGCGCCGCGACCGCACGCACGTCGGCCGCCTGCCGGTCGCCCTCGACGCCCCTGACCGCGCCTGCTCGTCGTCATCGCCGACGAGACGGGCTTGATCTCCGCCGGTGGTGGCCGGGTGGCCCCGAGCGCCCGGGTCCTGGGGGTGGGCGGCCGCGGCCGGCAGCGC
>NZ_JAPSLK010000010.1:0-143782 GCF_031180885.1 Saccharothrix sp. | reverse complement strand
CCGAGCCCCGGGGTCCTGGTGTTCGGCGGCCGGCCGCCGAACACCAGGACCCGGAAGCGCTCATTCGGCGCCGAGGGGGACCAGGCCCTGGGCGATGCCGCCGTCGACCGGCAGCTCGATCCCGGTGGTGAAGGTCGCGCCGAACGCCAGGAACAGCGATGCCTCCGCCACCTCCTCCGGCGTGCCGATGCGACCGAGCGGGGTCAGCGCCGCGCCCGCCGTCTCGAACTCCTCGCGGTACTCCGGGCTCGCGGTGACCACGCCCATGGTCGGGGTCTTGATGAACCCGGGGCTGACCACGTTGACCCGGATGCGCCTGGGCAGCAGTTCGGCCGCGAGCACCTGCGCGAACGCCCGCACCGCCGCCTTCGCGCCGGAGAACGTCGCCATGCCGGGAGTGCCCGTGCCGTCGGCGACCGCGGTCGTGAAGACCACGGCGCCGCCGTCGGAGACCGAGGGCAGCAGTCGCTGCACGGTGAAGAACGCGCCCTTGGTGTTGACCGCGAAGGTCTTGTCGAAGCTCGCCTCGGTCACCGAGTCGAACGGTTCCAGCTCGGCGAACCCGGCGTTGATGTGCACGTAGTCGACCGTGCCCAACTTCTCCTCGACCAGCTTGCCCAGGACCTCGATGTCGGCCAGGTCCGCGGTGTCTGAGCGCACGACGTGCGCCTTCGGCCCCAGTTCCCGCTGCGCCGCCTCGACGTTGCGCTCGTTGTAGCCGGTCGTCACCACTTCGGCACCACCCGCGAGCAGCGCCTTCACGATGGCCAGACCCATGCCGTGGGTGCCACCGGTGACCACGGCCTTCTTGCCAGTGAACATGGCGGAATTCTCCTGTCAGCTCCGCTGAGCGAATGATGCGCGCGCTTTCGGCAACAATCACACATGGCGGACAATCGATCAACCACTGGTAAAAAAGTTAGTACTTACCAATTGGTCAGTGGGTCTCGGATCGACACTCCGGGACCGGTCGTCGCAAAGCGGCCGGAAACGCCGCAGGGGCGGACGGCAGCCGCCGTCCGCCCCTGCCGGACATTCTTCTCGGGTCGCTACACGCGCTCCAGGACCACTACCGGGATTTCCCTGGACGCGGTGGCCTGGTAGGTGTCGAAATCGGGCCACAGCTTCGTCATGAGCGCCCACAGCCGCGGCTTCTCCCCCGCGTCCGCCGTGCGCGCACGCGCGGTGAACTTGTCCGAGCCGGCCTGGACGTGCACCTCCGGGTTGGCGACCAGGTTGAGGTACCAGTCGGGGTGCTTCGGGCCGCCGCTCATGTGGGAGGCGATGAGGACGTACCGCTCGCCGTCCTTCGTGTAGAACACGGCGGTCCTGCGGAGCTTGCCGCTCTTGCGCCCCCTCGTCGTCAGGACGAGGTTCGGGACACCCCCTGCCATGTGGCCGTCGCGCCCGTCGCTGGCGAGGTACCGCGCGACGTGCTGGGCGACCCCCGCGTACGGGCTGTCGGTCACCGGCTCGGCGCCGGGCTCGTTCATCTGCACTCCTCATGGGTCACTGGGGAACGGGAGGTGGAACACACGACGGGTGACCGGTTGTGCGACCACTGTAGCGATACCCGACCGGAGGAAGACGCGGCCACCGCAAGGTGGTGCGGTCGCGCGCAGTTCAGTCCTCAATGGACTGTCACGGACGTCGGACGGGCGCGCGGCGGGCTCACACCCGCCAGGCGCCCTCGGCGACCGCGTTCTCGGCGTACTCGGCGAAGCTGATCGGCTCGCGGCCCAGGGCGCGCTGCACACCGTCGGACAGGTGGGCGTTCTTGCCCTTGCGGATCTGGCCGATCAGGTCGGCCAGCAGCTCGGCGTACTCGCCCGGCGTGCCGACGGCGACGAGGTCGTCGACGTACTGCTCGTGCGTGACGGCCTCGTAGCGGATCTCGCGGCCGGTGGCGCGGGCGATCTCCGCGACCGCCTGGCCGAAGGTGATCGCCTCGGGACCGGTCAGCTCGTAGAGCCGGCCCGCGTGCCCGTCCCGGGTCAGCGACGCCACGGCGACGTCGGCGACGTCGGCGCAGTCGACGAACGGCTCCAGGCCGTCGCCCGCGGGCACCCGGAGGTGACCGGCCATGATGCCGTCGAGCAACACGCCCTCGTCGAAGTTCTGCGTGAACCACGTCGGTCTCAGGATGGTCCACTGGAGGCCGGACGCGCGCACGATGTCCTCGCTGCCGGTCAGCGACTTGCCGCCCGCCTCCTCGTCGGTCCGGGCCTGGAGCAGGGTCAGGCGCTCGACACCGGCGGCGACGGCCTGCTCGCAGAACGAGCGGACCGAGACCGCCGGGTCCCACTCCACCGGCTCGTCGACCAGGTCGACCATGTAGACGGCCCCGGCTCCGTCGAGGGCCGCCCCCCAGGTTCCCTCGTCGTGCCAGTCGAACGTCGTCTCGCCGTTGCGGCTCGCGGCGCGCGCGGTGAACCCGCGGTCGCGGAGCCGCGCGACAACCCGCTTTCCGGTCTTGCCCGTTCCACCCAGCACCAAAATGGGTTTGTTGGTCGTCATGACCATCAGTGAAGCAGCGCGGCCGCACTCTTTCGAGATGGCGGCGAAAAGATTCCCCACCGTTCGGTCAACGACGGTCGCGGGCGGATCGGAAATCGGTAACGGCCTGCCCATCGACTGGTCACGGCGTCCGCGCGAAATCGCGCGGACTGCGCTTTTGTCGCACGGTGGGCGCGTTTCGGGAAGACTCCTCCGCGCGGTGCCGCGGGAGCGTTGTCGTCAGAACCCGCCGGTGAACGGCCCGGCCGGCAGGGCGGACGAACGGTGGTGGTGGGCACGATGACCACCACCACCGCGGGTTTCCGGGCCGGGTGGTCCGACTCGTGCGCGACCACGGGCGCCGAGGTGACGAGGCGCGACGCCTTGACCGCCCGGCGCGGTTCGATCGCGCCCTCCCCGGTCGTCGGCGAGGAGCGGGTCCAGGGTGATGGTCGTGGCGTGCCGCTTCCCACCGCCCCAGGCCGGTCTGCGGTCCAGCAGGCACGGCTGCGCGGTGACGACCACCAGCAGCGGCACCGTGCGAGCGGTCTCGGCGAGGGCTTCCACCGCGTCCAGCACGGCGGGGTGGGACAGGTGCAGGTCGTCCACCGCCACCACCACCGGCTTGGTGAGCGCGATGTCCTCCACGAACAGCCGCCACGCCCGCAGCACCTCGCCGACGTTCGACCCGGTGGCGCCGTCGCGCCGCGGATCGACGCAGTGGCGCAACCAGTAACGCAGCCACCGGAACTCGTCGTCGTCGACCACCAGTTGGTCGAGCGCGTACGACAGCTTGTCCGACACCGCGACCGGGGAGTCCCCCGGCGTGATGCCGCAGTACTCCCCGACGACCTGGCCGGGCAGGGCCAGCGGGTCGTCCCCGCCCCGCGCCGACGTCCGTCCGACCAGGACGGTGACCTCGTCACCGACTTCCAGTCGCCGTGCGAACTCCAGCAGGAAGTGCGTCTTGCCGATGCCCTCGTCGCCCAGGATGGTCACCAGGTGCGGGCGGGCGCGGTGGCGGACCCGGTCGAACATCCCGGCCAGGAGGTCCATCTCCCGCTCGCGGTCCGCGAACGTCAGGGCGCTGCCTGCCCGCGGGTCGCCGAGGGTGGCCGACTCGCCGTTGCCGGCGACCCGGTACGTGAACAGCGACCTGGTCATCCACAACGTCCGCCCGCACACCCGGACGTCGCCCGCCGGCACGTCGGCCAGCAGGCACTGCGCCTGCTCGACGAGCGCGTCCGCGGCCACCACGGCCTCGCCGGAGCGCAGGTGCCTGACGGCGACCTCGCCCGTGACGATCGCGGCGGTGATCTCGGGCCCGCCCCCGGGGCCGGCGCGGCCGCCCAGGACATCGGCCAACCCGGCCACCGCGCGGACCGCGCGTTCGGCGTGGCCGCCGCCGTGCGGGACGTCGAACAGCACCGCGGTGACCGAGCCGATCGACGCCAGGACGACGCCACCCCCGGCCTGCGCGGCTCGGCGGACGTCGACGGCGATGGTGGTGAAGTGGTCGGTGCCGTGCCGGGCGTCGACGACGCCGTCCGCCACCGGCGGGCGCGCCCGGACCAGCAGCACGCTGGCGGTCCGCCGTTCCAGCCCGCCGCTGGGGCGTTCCGGCGCGGCGGGCTCGTCCGCGACCGCGACGCGGACCGGTTCGAGTGCGAGCGGCACGGGCGGGACCGGTTCGGCGGCGGGCGTCACCGGCTCCACCTCGGTCGACACCACCTCGATCCGCTCAGCCGGGGTGAGCGCCGGGTCGTGGGTGAGGATGGCCTGCTGCAGCGCCCGCAAGCCGTGGCCGGGCTCCAGGCCGAGATCGGCCAGCGCGGCTCGCGTCCTGGTGAAGGCGGTGAGCGCGTCGGCGTGCCGCCCGCAGCGGTAGAGCGCGAGCATGAGCTGGCCGCACGAGCGCTCGCGCAGCGGCTCGGTCTCCATCATGGTGTACAGCGCGCCCAGCACCGCGTGGTGCCGCCCGCAGGCCAACTCGGCTTCGACCAGGTTCTCCATGGCGTCGAGCCGGGAGTGCTGCACCGCGGTGAGCTCCGGCCAGGTGACGCCGGCCTCGACCAGGTCCGCCAGCACCGGACCGCGCCACATCGACAGCGCCTCGCGCAACACCTTCGTCGCCCTGGCGGGGTCACCGCTCGTGAGCAGCGCCTGGCCCTCGGCCGCCTGACGCGTGAAGCGGTGCAGGTCCACCTGGTCGACGTCGAGCCGGAGCAGGTAGCCCGGCGGCTGCGTCACCAGGCCGGTCGCGTGTTCCCCGCCCCCGTGGGCGGACAAGGTGGTCCGCAGTCCCCAGACCGCGTTCTGCAGGACTTTCCGCGCCGAAGTCGGCGCGTCACCGCCGGGCCACAGCGCCCGCAACAGCTGGCTGGTGGCCACCACTTGGTTGGCCTGCAGCAGCAACCGGCCGAGGGTGGCGCGCTGCCGAACGCCTCCCAGCGGAATCGAGTGGCCCTCGTGATCCAGTACCGTCAGCGCGCCCAACATCTGGAACCGCATCCTGTCCCCCAAGCCTGCGATTGGTCTTCCGGCAGTCGTGTCCGACCACCGAGCGGCCTCGCGGTCGCCCGCCCGCCGGACCGACGCGACCGATCCGGGATATGCGGCGTGGCGACGCCCCCAAATGAGGCCATTACGGTCGCGACACACGTCTGTCAATGTCGGCGGTCACCGACCGCCGGCGGAGCGCACAATCAGCCCAGCCCGGTCGAAGTGCACTCACCCGGATTCGAAAAATTCTCCGACAAACCTTCCGGTGCCACGTGTGACAATTCTGCGAGTCCGCGCCGGCGATCAGGGCGGTTACGCGCCGCAGGAATCCCGCATCCCCGGACACATTGAGCCACCTGTTCCGCCTTCATTGACACGAATGGGTGAAACCCGAAGTGATGCCCATCGGTGGCACGGAGCCGCCGACCGCGTCCCCGATCCCGCCTCGGCACCGGAATTGCCACTACGGAAGTCCGCAGCACGGAGTTCGCGCCTTCGTCGGCCGCGCGGGCCCGATCCACGTCATCCCCGCGAGAGAGGCGACCCGGCGGGGAAGACCGCCGACATCTGGCGTTGGCCCCACTCATCGACTCCTCCGTCTGGCATCCTCGACATCACCGCAGCAACCGTCGCACCAAGTTCCGCCGGCTCGTTACAGTATCCGGTGTTCAGGTGGGGGCAAGTACTTACGGGAAGGTAAGCACTTACCGATTCGTCAGGGGGACGAGCGTGAAGACCAAGAGTTACGTCTGCGGTTTGGACGCCGCGGTGGACCTCATCGCCGGCAAGTGGAAAGTACTCATAATCGCGACCATCGCCGACGAGAGCAAGCGATTCGGCCAATTGCGGCGACTTATTCCGGGAATCAGCGAGAAAATGCTCTACCAGCACCTGCGGGAAATGGAGGCGGACAACCTGGTCCGCCGCGAGGAGTTCGACGAGGTGCCCGCCCGGGTCGAGTACTCGCTGACGCCGCTGGGGCACTCGCTGAACGCCGCGCTGGAGCCGCTGAACGAGTGGGGCGCCCGCAACATGGCCTCCGGCGACGCCGCCGCCTGCGGATACCACTGACCACCCGACCGGCCGGCCATGACCTGGCGTCGGCCACGGCCCGCGAGCAGGAACGACCCCCGCGGGACAGGCGCTCCGGCGCCCGCCCCGCGGGGCAGGTCGGCGGACGGCCTTGGCCGCCAGGGCAACGACATCGGCGCCGGCGGCGCTCGGCGAGCTTCTACGCCGACGACGAGCAGAGGCGGATCGCGGAGGCGACGATCGCCGACGTGGACGCGTCCGGCGAGCGGCCGGCCAAGGTCGTCCCGGAGGCCGCCCGGCCGGGTGACTTCCGGGAGGCGCAGCGGAGCACCAGGACACTGGAGCGTTACCTGAACGGGTACACGTGCCACTCGTGCGGCCCGAGTGGCGGCTCGGCGAGCGGTGACCTCGCCGGTCGAGGTCGTGGCCCCGCACGTCTCGCCCGTGCCCGCCTACGAGGACCGGCCCGGTGACGGACCGCGACCCGACCCGAGCCCGCGGGTTCGGCGACGGCCCGGCGACCCCGACCGCCGGGGTCGGGGTCGCCTGTCCCCGTCACGCCCCGGCGACCAGCGCCGACTCCCAGGCCGCCGGGTAGTAGCCGGTCTCGGCGAAGAAGCGGATGTAGGTGTCCACCAGGTCGCCGGTGACCGGCGGGCAGGTGATGCCCGTGCCCGCCAGCGCCTGTTCGGTCTTCGACACGTCCACCTCCGGGTAGAAGCCCGCGTTGTCGGTGACCATCAGCTCGAACGCGTCCAGCAGCGGGATCAGGGCGTTGTCGCGGTCGGCCAGCACCGACCGCCGCCACGACGCCCACTCCCGCTCCTCCAGGCGGTAGCCGTGGGCGCGCAGCCGGGCCACGATCTCCCGCCAGCTCACCCGGCCCGGGTTGTAGAGGTGGAACGTGCCGCCGGACTCGCGCGACAGCGCCACCACCGCGGCCGCCGCGTAGTCCACCGGGACCATCGGCACCGTGCCGTCGAGGCCCGCGGGCACCGCGCCCGCCTGGATCAGGCCCTTGGTGGCCAACCACACGAAGTCCCTGGTCTGGCAAGCCCCGTTGACCTGGTCACCGGACACCAGGTCCACCCGGTACACCCGCACCGGCAACCCCCGTTCGGCCGCCTGCGCGACCAGCCGCTCGGCGACCCACTTGCTGCGCAGGTAGCCGCTGGGCAGCGCGTCCGGCGGGCCCGTCGGGTCGTCCGCGGTCAGCGGCACGCCCGGTTCCCGCGCCCCGGCGAACACACCGGTGGTGGACAGGTGGTGCACCGGCACGGTCCGGTGCCGGGCGGCCAGGCGCAGGACCTCCTGCGTGCCGTGCACGTTCGGCGCGCGCAGCTCGGCGTACGGCCGCAGCCAGTTCACCGTCGCACCCGCGTGGTAGACCGCGTCGACCTCGCGGGCGAGCCGGTCGTGGGTCTCCTCGGACAGCCCGAGCCGCGGCTGGGCCAGGTCGCCCGGCACGATCCGCAGCCGGGTCGCGTCCACCTCGTCCCACAGCCGGTACCAGCGGAGGTTGGCCTCGACCTTGCGCAGCCCCTCGGCCTCGTCCGCGGCGCGCACCAGGCAGTGCACGGTCGCGGTGGACGCCCGCAGCAGCTCCCGCAGCAGGAACGCGCCGACGAACCCGGTCGCGCCGGTGAGCAGCACGTGGTCCGGCGCGTCGACCGTGCGCACGACCTCCGCCGCCGGCCGGACGTCCTCGGCCAGCACCTCGTCGTAGTCGACGTCCGCGGCGCCGGTCGCGCCCGCCAGGAACGCCGCCAGCGCGCCGGGCGTCGGGTGGTCGAACACGACCGTCGCGGGCAGGGTCAACCCCGTGGCGGCGGCGACCCGGTTGCGCAGCTCGACCGACAGCAGCGAGTCGAAGCCCAGGTCCGGGAACGGCTTGTCCGCCACCTCGCCGGAGAGGCCGAGCACGGACGCGACTTCCCGCCGCACCAGATCGCCGACAACCGCGCGCCGCTCGTCCTCGGGCAGTTCCGCCAGGTTCGGCACCGCCGCTCCAGTCCCCGCGACCTGCCGGACCGGCGGCAGCAGCGTGCGCAGCAACGGCGGCGCCTGCTCAGGGCGAGCGCGCAGGGCGGTCAGGTCCAGCGGCACGCCCACCAGCGCCGGAGCGCCCGAGGCCACGGCGGCGTCCAGGATCGCCAAGCCCCGCTCGGTCTCCACGGGCCGCAAGCCCGCGCGGGCGATCCGGGCGCGGTCCAGCTCGCTCAGGCCGCTGGTGATGCCGCTGGACTCGGCCCACAGGCCCCAGGCGACGGACGTCGCGGGCAGGCCGAGCGCGGCGCGGTGGGCGGCCAGGCCGTCGAGGTAGGCGTTCGCGGCGGCGTAGTTGCCCTGGCCCGCGCCCCCGATCACCCCGGCGATGGACGAGAACAGCACGAACGCGGTCAGCTCGTGGCCGCGGGTCAGCTCGTGCAGGTGCCGGGCGGCGTCGGCCTTGGGCCGCAGCACGGCGGCGAGCCGTTCCGGGGTGAGGTCGCCGATCAGGGCGTCGTCGATGACGCCCGCGGTGTGCACGACACCGGTCAGGCGGGTGTCGCCGATGGCTGCCCGGAGCTGGTCGCGGTCGGCGACGTCGCACGCGACGATCCGGACCGACGCGCCCAGCGAGGTCAGCTCGTCCCGCAGCCGCGCCGCGCCGGGCGAGTCCGGACCGCGACGGCTGGTGAGCAGCAGGTCCCGCACCCCGCGGCGGGCCAGGTGGCGGGCGACCACCGCGCCGAGCGTGCCGGTGCCGCCGGTGATCAGCACCGTGCCGTCGGTGGGCCACGTCGTCCGGCCGACCCGCGCGCGGCGCAGCTTCGGCACGTGCACGACCCCTCGCCGCACCACGGCTTGCGGCACGCCGGCCGCGACGACGGCCGGGATCGCGGCCTCCGACGCCGGGTCACCGTCGACGTCCACCAGCACGACCCGGCCCGGTTGCTCGGACTGCGCCGACCGCGCGAGGCCCCACAGCGCCGCGCCGTCCACGTCGGTCACGTCCCGCACCGCGCCGCGGGTCACGGCGACGAACGGGTCGTCGCCCCGCAGGTGGGCCAGCGCGGACGCGGCCCGGGTGTGCAGGTCGGCGTCGGGTCGCCACCGCACCACGCGCGGCGTGACCTCCGAGGGCGGCAGCTCGACCGGCTCCCAGTCCACTTCGAGCAGCGCGTCCCGCGGCCGCAGGAGGGCGTCCGCGACGGCCTCGGCGGCGGTGGGGCGCAGGCGCACCGACCCGACCGTGGCGACCGGTCCCCCGCCGGGGTCGGCGAGCACGATCCGGTCGCCGTCCACCTGTGCCCGCACCCGCGACGCGCCGGTGGCGTGCAGCTCCACGTCACGCCAGTGCACCGCGTCGCCGTCGCCGACCAGCCGCAGCGCCGCGTCGAGCAGCGAAGGGTGCAGGCGGAAACCGTCGGGTGCGACGGCGTCGAGCTCGGTCCACTCCCCCGCCTGCGGCCACGTCGGCCGCGCGGACGGGGCGAGCGTGCCGGCCGCGTGCAGCGACCAGTCGCCGTCCAGTCGCGTGTGGACGGTCAGCCGGCCGTTCGCGACCCGCGCCTGGACCTGCACACCGCCGCGGTCGGGCACGACGACCGGCGCGAGGACGTCCATCGACGCCAGCCGGGGCAGGCCGACTTCGTCACCGGCGCGGATCGCCAGCTCCACCAACGCCGACGACGGCAGCACCACCGCACCGCGCACACGGTGCCGCTCCAGCCACGGATGGCCGCGCAGGGACACCTTGCCGGTGAACACGACCTCGTCCGCGCCCGCCACCGGCACGGCCGCGCCGAGCAGCGGGTGGTCGGCCGGCGCCACGCCCAGCTCGGCCAACTCGGCCGACTCCCGGTGCTCGACCCAGAACCGCTGCCGCTGGAACGGGTAGGTCGGCAGCTGCACGTGCCGCGCGCCCGTGCCGGCGAAGAAGGCGCGCCAGTCCACCGCCACGCCGAGCGAGTGCAGTTCGCTCAACGCGGCCACCAGCCCGGCGCGCTGCAACGCCACCGCGGAGGCGTCCACGGTCTCGCGCACCATCGGGGTCAGCGCGGCGGCCGGACCGACCTCCACGAACGTGGTCACGCCCCGCTCGGCCAACGTCCGCACGCAGTCGGCGAAGCGCACCGCCTCGCGGACGTGCCGGACCCAGTAGTCGGGCGAGGTCAGGTCCGCGTCGACCGCACCGGTCACGTTGGACACGACCGGGATCGCGGGCGCGTGGTAGGCGATCTCGGCGGCGACCTCGCGGAACGCCTCCAACGCGGGCTCCATCCGGTGCGAGTGGAACGCGTGGCTCACGGTGAGCCGCTTGGTGCGGCGGCCGCGGGCGCGCAGCTCCGTCTCGACCGCCAGCACCGCGTCCTCGTCACCCGACACCACCACCGAGGCCGGTCCGTTGATCGCGGCCACGCCGACCCCCGGCGTCAGCAGCGGCTCGACCTCGTCGGCGGGAGCGGCCACGGCGACCATCGCCCCACCCTCCGGCAGCTCGCCGATCAGGCGGGCACGGGCCGCGACCAATGCGCACGCGTCCTCCAGCGAGAAGACGCCGGCGACGTGCGCGGCGGTCAGCTCACCGAGCGAGTGACCGGCCACGAAGTCGGGCTTGACCTGCCAGGACTCCAGCAGCCGGAACAGCGCCACCTCGAAGGCGAACAGCGCGGGCTGCGTGTACCGGGTCCGGTGCAGCAGCTCGGAGTCGCCGAACACCACGTCCTTCAGCGGCGTCGGCAGGTGCGGGTCGAGCAGCGCGCACGCCTCGTCGAACGCCTCCCGGAAGACCGGGAACCGCTCGTGCAGGTCACGCCCCATCCGTGCGCGTTGCGCGCCCTGGCCGGTGAACAGGAACGCGGTTCGCCCCCGCCGCGGCGTCGGCGCGCCGCCGTCGAACGCCTCCAGCGCGGCCAGCAGCTCGTCCCGGTCCCGCGCCACGACCGCGCCGCGGTGCTCCAGGGCGGTGCGGCCGGTGGCGAGGGTGTTGGCGACGTCGAGCAGCGAGAGGTCCGGTCGGGCGGCGAGGAAGCCGCGCAGGCGCTCCGCCTGCGCCCGCAGCGCCTCGGCGGACCGTGCCGACAGCAGGAACGGCAGCTCCCCGTCGACCTCGGCGACCCGCTCCGGTTCCTCCTCGGGCACGTGCTCCAGCACCACGTGCGCGTTGGTGCCGCTGACGCCGAACGACGACACCGCCGCCCGCCGGGGCCGGTCGGTCTCCGGCCACGGCCGCGCCTCGCGCAGCAGCTCCACCGAGCCGGACGACCAGTCGACCACGGGCGTCGGCTCGTCCACGTGCAGGGTGCGCGGCGCCACGCCGTGCCGCATGGCCTGCACCACCTTGATCACGCCCCCGACACCGGCGGCAGCCACGCTGTGACCGATGTTGGACTTCAGCGATCCCAGCAGCAGCGGCGTCGACCGGCCCTGGCCGTAGGTGGCGAGCAGCGCCTGCGCCTCGATCGGATCGCCGAGCCGCGTGCCGGTGCCGTGCGCCTCCAGCACGTCGACATCCGAAGTGGACAGTCGGGCGTCCTCCAGGGCGGCGCGGATGACGCGTTCCTGCGACGGGCCGTTCGGCGCGGTCAGGCCGTTGGACGCGCCGTCGGAGTTGACCGCGCTGCCGCGGATCACCGCCAGCACGGGGTGGCCGTTGCGGCGTGCGTCGGACAGCTTCTCCAGCAGCAGCAGGCCGACGCCCTCCGACCAGCCGGTGCCGTCGGCCGCCGCGGCGAACGACTTGCACCGGCCGTCCGCCGCGAGGCCGCGCTGGCGCGAGAAGTCCACGTACCCGGTGGGCGAGCCGTACACCGTGCAACCGCCCGCCACCGCAAGCGTCGACTCGCCCGTCCGCAGCGACCGCACCGCCATGTGCAGCGCCACCAACGACGACGAGCACGCCGTGTCGACGGTGACGGCCGGGCCTTCGAAGCCGAACGCGTAGGCGATCCGCCCGGACGCCACGCTGCCCAGCTTGCCGGTCATCAGGAAGCCCTCCAGCTCCTCCGGCCCGGCCAGCCCCAGGTAGCTCTGCTCGCCCACGCCCGCGAACACGCCCGTGCGGCTGCCGCGCAACGCGGCCGTGTCGATGCCGGCGCGTTCGAACAGCTCCCACGCGGTCTCCAGCAGCACGCGCTGCTGGGGGTCCATGCCCAGCGCCTCGCGCGGCGAGATGCCGAAGAACGCGGCGTCGAACTCGGTGGCGTGGTCGACGAAGCCGCCTTCCCGGGTGTAGGTCTTGCCGGGCACACCCGGTTCGGGGTCGTAGAGCCGGTCGACGTCCCATCCGCGGTCGGTCGGCCAGGGCGTGATGCCGTCACGTCCCTCGGCGACGAGCCGCCACAGGTCGTCCGGCGAGTTGACGCCGCCGGGGTAGCGGCAGGCCATCGCCACGATCGCGACCGGTTCGGGCGTCTCCAGCTCGGCGATGCGCTGCCGCGCCTGCTGGAGGTCCGCCGTCACCCACTTCAGGTACTCGACCAGCCGCTCCTCGTTGGACACTGCGTTCTCCTCGATGTCATGGGTGGTCAGCGGGCGGCGCGGCCGAGCTGGTTGTCGATGAAGTCGAACAGCTCGGCGGCGGAGTCGAAGTCGGTGCGGACGTCGGCGGCCCCCGGCTCCGCCCAGCGGTTCAGGATGGTCCGCAGCCGCACGGTCAGCTGCTGCCGCTGCTCGTCGCCGACCTCGGCCAACGTCGCCTCCAGTCGGTCCAGCTCGGCCAGCGCCGGTGTCGTGTCGTCGGGTGCGAGGCGGTCCAGCAGGACCTCGGCCAGGGCGGCGGGCGTCGGGTGGTCGAACACCAGGGTCGCCGCCAGCGCGACGCCGGTCTCGGCGGTGAGCCGGTTGCGCAGGTCCACCGCGGTGAGCGAGTCGAAGCCGAGGTCGCTGAACGGCTTGTCCAGGTCGACCCGGCGCGGGTCGCCGTGCCCGAGGACGGCCGCGACCTGGGCGCGGACGACCTCCTCCACGATCTGGTCGCGCTCGCCGTCGACGGCGGACGCCAGCCGTTCGGCCAGGGGCACCCGCGGCGTGCGGACCAGGTCGCGCAGCACCGCGGTGCGCGGCAGCTCGGACAGCGGCACGGCCACCACGGCGGGCCGGTCGGCGACGACCAGCTCTTGGCCCGCGATCACCGCCGTCCCCGGCAACCCCTGCGCGGCCCGCTGGTGCGCCAGCGCTTCCATGAACGCCACCCCGGCCGCGTAGTGCGCGTGACCGGCCGCGCCGAAGCCTTCCACCGAGGCCGCGAGGACCAGGTGGCCGGGCGTCTCCCGGTGCAGTCGCCAGGCTTCCTCGGCGGTCTCGCGGAGCGCGTCGGCGAGCGCGTCGGCGGTGAGCCCGGCGAGCGTGGCACGCGCCGGCGGCACGGGCCGGTGCACGACGGCGTCCTCCGGCACGGGCGACGCCTGCGCCGTCACCCGCACCAGCCGCGGCGCGAACGCCCGACCGTCGCGGAACACGACCTGCGGCTCACCGGACGCGACCGCGGCGGCGAGCTCGCCCTCACCCCCGACCAGCACGATCCGGTCCGGGGCCTCCACCTGCGCGGCGCGCACCAGACCCCACACCGCGGCGACGCCCGGATCGGCCGGGTCCGGCGTGCACACGACCGCCCGGCCCGTGCCCGTGGCACGCTTGCGTAGCTCGGCCAGCACGTGACGGGTCGCGGTGCGCGCGGTGGCCACCGGGTCCGGGCCCGCCTCCACCCGGATCACGTCCGGCGTCGGGCCGTCGACCTCCGGCAGGTCGACCGGCACCCAGTCCACCTCGTACAGCGGCAGCCCGGTCAGGGCGCGGTACTCGATCGAGTCGAGGCGCGCGACCTCGTTGCCCTGCTCGTCGAGGAACACCGAGCCGTCCACGCGCACGGCGGTTCCCGCGGTCGTGGCGCGCAGGCCGCGCCACACGGCGGGTTCCACGTCGGCGCGCGCGAGCAGCGACAGGTCCACCTCGGCATCGATGCGCGGGCCGGCCGTGAGCGTGCCCCTGGCCTGCTCGACCCACCCGTCGTGCCACGCGTGCACGCTCACCGGGCGGGTGTCGCCGTCCGGCTCGCCCACCTTGACCTGGACCCGGCCCGGGCCGGGCAGCGCGACGACGTCCAGGTCCACCACCGGGAAGCCGACCTCGCGGCCGGCGTGCCAGACCAGGTCCGCGACGCCCGCGCCGGTCGACGCCTCGGTCAGCGTGCCGGTGAACAGCACCTCGTCGCGGTCGGCCACGTGCACCGGCGCGTCCAGCACCGGGTGCCCGCTGGTGGTGCGCGGCTTGGCGGTCAGCCAGTAGCGCTCCCGCTGGAACGGGTAGGTCGGCAGCACGACCCGCCGACCCGGGAACGCCGACCAGTCCACCACCACGCCCCTGGCGTGCAGGTGGGCGAACAGCTCCACGGCCGTCCGCCGCTCGGGCCGGTCGCGCCGCAGCGCGGGCAGCGCGGCGTGCCCCTCGGGCAGCACGGCGGCCAGCAGGCCGGTCAGGATGGCGTCCGGGCCCAGCTCGACGAACGTCGTCACGCCCTGGTCGAGCAGCGTGCGCGCCGCGTCGTGGAACCGGACGGGCTCGCGCACGTGCCGCACCCAGTACGACGGGTCGGTCCAGTCGGCGTCCTCGCCGACGGTCGACACCACGGGGATCTCCGGCCGGTGGTAGGTCAGCTGCTCCGCCACCGCGCGGAAGTCGTCCAACATCGGGTCCATCAACGGCGAGTGGAACGCGTGGCTGACCGCGAGCCGGGTGTGCTTGAACGCCTCGGCGCAGGCCAGGACCGCCTCCTCGACACCGGACAGCACCACCGACCGCGGTCCGTTCACGGCGGCGACGGCCACGCCCTCGGGCAGCTCCAGCTCGTCCTCGGCGGCCTGCACGGCGACCATCGCGCCGCCGCGCGGCAACGCCTGCATCAGCCGACCTCGTGCCTCCACCAGCTTCGCCGCGTCCGCCAGGGACAGCACGCCCGCCACGTGCGCCGCCGCGATCTCGCCGATCGAGTGCCCGGCCACGAAGTCGGGCCGCACGCCCCACGACTCCAGCAGCCGGAACAACGCCACCTCCACCGCGAACAGCGCGGGCTGCGCGGTGCCGGTGTCGTTCAGGCCTTCCCCGGACTCGATCGCCGCACGCACCGGCAGGTGCTCGCACACGTCCTCGAAGGCCCGCGCGAACACCGGGAACGCCCGGGCCAGCTCCAGCCCCATACCGGTCCGCTGCGCGCCCTGCCCGGTGAACACGAACGCCGTCCGCCCCTCCCGCACGCGGGGCAGCGCCACCGCGTCGCGCACGTCGGCAGGCGACTCGGCGGCGACGACCGCCCGGTGCTCCAGCAGGGCACGGCCCACGCCGAGCGTGTGCGCCAGGTCGGCCACCGGGACGTCCGCGCGCGCCAGCAGCTCCAGCTGCTCGGTCAGCGCCTCCGGCGTGCGGGCGGACACCACCACGGGCGCCGGACCCCGGGCCGCGCGGTCGACCTCGGACTCCGCCGGCGCCTGCTCCACGACGACGTGCGCGTTGGTGCCGCTGATGCCGAACGACGACACCGCCGCACGACGCGGGCGGTCGCCGGGCCACTCCCGCGCCCGCGTCACCAGCTCGACCGCACCGGACGACCAGTCGACGTGCGGCGTCGGCTCGTCCACGTGCAGGGTGCGCGGCAGCACGCCGTGCCGCATCGCCTCGACCACCTTGATGATCCCGCCGACGCCCGCGGCGGCCTGCGTGTGGCCGATGTTGGACTTCAGCGACCCCAGCGCCAGCGGCCGGTCGCGCTCGCCGTACACCGCCAGCAACGCCTCGGCCTCGATCGGGTCGCCCAACGTCGTGCCGGTGCCGTGCGCTTCCACCAGGTCCACGTCGGACGGCTTCAGGCCGGCCGCCGCGAGGGCGGCCCGGATGACGCGTTGCTGCGCCGGGCCGTTGGGTGCGGTGAGGCCGTTGGAGGCGCCGTCGGAGTTGACCGCCGTGCCGCGCACCACGGCCAGCACCGGGTGCCCGTTGCGGCGCGCGTCGGACAGGCGTTCCACCAGCAGCACGCCGACGCCCTCGGACCAGCCGGTGCCGTCGGCCGACGCCGCGAACGGCTTGCAGCGGCCGTCCGGCGCCAGGCCGCGCTGCCGCGAGAACTCCACGAACGCGGTCGGCGTGGCCATCACGGTCGCGCCGCCGGCCAGCGCCAGGTCGCACTCGCCGCGCCGCAGCGCGCCGACCGCGAGGTGCAGCGCCACCAACGACGACGAGCACGCCGTGTCGACCGTGATCGCCGGGCCCTCCAGGCCGAGCACGTAGGCCACCCGGCCGGACGCGACGCTGCCGGACGTGCCGCCGACCAGGTAGCCCTCCAGCTCGGGCGGCAGCGCGCCGCCGGTGCCGTAGTCGTGGTACATCAGGCCGGTGAACACGCCGGTCTTCGTGCCGCGCACCGAGGTCGGGTCGATGCCGCCGCGTTCCAGGGCCTCCCAGGCGGTCTCCAGCAGCAGGCGCTGCTGCGGGTCGGTGGCCAGCGCCTCCCGCGGCGACATGCCGAAGAACTCCGGGTCGAACAGGTCGGCGTCGTGCAGGAACCCGCCGTGCCGGGTGTAGGTGGTGCCGGGGTGCCGCGGGTCGGGGTGGTAGAGGTGGTCGAGGTCCCAGCCCCGGTTGGCGGGGAACTCGCCGATCGCGTCCCGGCCCTGCGCGACCAGCTCCCACAGGTCCTCGGGCGTGCGCACGCCACCGGGGTAGCGGCAGGCCATGGCGACGATCGCGATCGGCTCGTCGGTTGCGATCACCTCCTCCCGCGCGGGTTCGACCGCGCCCGCCAGGTGCTCGGCCAGCGCGGCGGGCGTGGGGTGGTCGAACACCAGCGTCGTGGGCAGCCGCAGCCCGGTGGCCTCGGCGAGCCGGTTGCGCAGCTCGACCGCCGTGAGCGAGTCGAAGCCCATCTCGCTGAACGCGCGCCGCGCGTCGACGCCCGCCGGGTCCGCGTGCCCGAGGACCGCCGCGACGTGGGAGCGCACCAGGTCCGTGAGCGCGCGGACGTCGGTCGTCGCCAGGGACTTCGGCTTGCGGGCCGCACGGCGTTTCGGCGCCAGCTCCCGCAACGCCGGGTGCGGGTCGTCGCGCAGCGCGGCGCGGTCCAGCCCGGTCACCGCGAGCACCGGTTCGCCGGTGGTGAGGGCCGCGTCGAACGCCGCCAGCGCCGCGTCGACCGGGATCGGCTGGAGGCCGAGCCGGCGGATCCGCTTGCGGTCCACTTCGGACAGTCCGCCGGACATCGCGCTGTCGGACTCCCACAGACCCCAGGCCAGCGAGGTCGCGCGCAGGCCGAGGGCGTGGCGGTGGCGGGCCAGCGCGTCGAGGAACGTGTTGCCCGCCGCGTAGTTCGCCTGACCCGCGGTGCCCAGGACGCCCGCGATGGACGAGTACAGCACGAACGCCTCGACGTCACCGGCCAGCTCGTGCAGGTTCCAGGCGGCGTCGACCTTGGGCCGCAGCACGCGGTCGACCTGGTCCGGCGTGAGGGAGTCGAGCGTGCCGTCCTCGACCAGGCCCGCCGCGTGCACGACGGCCGTGACCGGGTGCTCGGCCAGCACGGCGGCCAGGGCGTCGCGGTCGGCCGCGTCGCAGGCCACCGCCACGACCTCCGCGCCCTCGACGTCCGGCGCCTCGCCGCTTCGGCTGAGCAGCACCAGCTTGCGCGCGCCGTGCCGGGAGACCAGGTGCCGGGCGATCGCGCCGCCGAGCGCGCCGCTCGCACCCGTGACCAGGACCGCGTCCCAGCTCGGGCCGTCGCCGGCAGCGCGGGGGGCCGGGGTGAGCACGGGGTGGACCTCCTGGCCGTCGCGCAGCAGCACGAACCGGCCGGGGTGCTCGGCCGCGGCGCTGCGGACGAGTCCCTCGACGGCCGCGTGCGCGAGGTCGTCGGTGACGGCCACGCCCAGGACGCCGCCGGACCCGGCCGCCCAGGCGCGGAGCTCGCCCAGCACCCGGTGCGTGACGCGGCGGACCCGCTCGGGCAGCGGGCCTTGCGGCGTCTCGACGGTGAGCACCCGGTCCACGCGGGCGGGCGAGGTCCGCGGGGTCGGCGTGAACAGCAGTTCCGCGCCGGTCACCGGGCCGGTGAGCGGGCGCAGGACGAGGTCGGCGACCGAGACCACCGGCGCGCCCGTGCTCTCGGCGACCAGCAGGGCCACCGAGTCCGGGCCGGTCGGGGTGATCCGGACGCGCAGGGACGTGCCGGCCGTGCCGTGGAACCGGACGCCGGACCACGAGAACGGCAGCCGGGCGGGACCGTCCTCGACCAGGCCCGGCAGCAACGGGTGCAGCGCCGCGTCGAACAACGCCGGGTGCACGGTGAAGCCGGTCGTCGGTACGTCCGACGTGACCTCGGCGTAGATCTCCCCGTCGGCCCGCCACACCCTGCGCAGGCCCCGGAACGCCGGTCCGTAACCGTAACCGTGCCGGTCGAGGCCGTCGTAGGAGACGGGCATCTCGGGCGCGGCGGGCGGCCACTGCGACAGGTCGTCGACCGGCTCGTCCGCGGGGTCCGGCGTGCCGGTCGCGTGCCGGGTCCACGGCTCGTCGTCCCGACGGGAGTGGATCTCGACGGTGGTCGCGGTGCGCACGACCTGGACGGTCACCGCGCCGGTGTCCGGGACGACCAGCGGGGAGGTGACGGTCAGCTCGGCGACGTCGCCGGCCAGCTCGACCAGTGCCGTGCCGGGCACGACGGCGGTGCCGTGCACGCGGTGCTCGCCCAACCACGGGTGGGTGGCCAGGGACAGCTTGCCGGTCCGCACGGTGGCGCCGTCGGGCAGCTCGACCGTCGCGCCGAGCAGCGGGTGCCCGGAGGACGTGAGGCCGGCCGCCGACACGTCACCGCTCGCCGACGGCGTGAGCCAGTACCGCTTGCGCTGGAACGCGTAGGTCGGCAGCGGCACCTTGCGCGCGCCGGGGAACACCGCGGCCCAGTCCGGGTCCACGCCGCGCATGTGCAGCTCGGCCAACGCGGCGGCGACGGTGAGCGGCTCGGGCACGCCTGCGCGCAGCAGCGGCACCGCCGTGACGTCGTCGAACGCGGCGGCGGTGAGGCCGGAGAGGACCGCGTCCGGGCCCAGCTCGACCAGGGTGCGCACACCGCGGTCGCGCAGCGCGGTGAGGGCGTCGTGGAAGCGGACCGTGGCGCGGACCTGGTGCACCCAGTACTCGGGGTCGGTCCAGTCGGCGTCCTCGCCCACGGTGGACACCACGGTGATCCGCGGCCGGTGGTAGGTCAGGGTGCGGGCGACTTCGCGGAAGTCGTCCAGCATCGGCTCCATCGACGGCGAGTGGAACGCGTGGCTGACCGCGAGCCGCTTGCCGCGCAGCCCTTCGGCGGCCTTGAGGACGGCGTCCTCCGCACCGGACAGGACGAGCGAGCGCGGCCCGTTGACGGCGGCGATCGCCACGCCCTCCGGCAGCTCCAGCTCGTCCTCGGCGGCCCGGACCGCGACCATCGCGCCGCCGGGCGGCAACGCCTGCATGAGCCGACCGCGTGCGGCGACGAGCTCGGCCGCGTCGGCGAGCGACAGCACGCCGGCCACGTGCGCCGCGGCCAGCTCGCCGATCGAGTGGCCGACCAGGAAGTCCGGGCGCACGCCCCACGACTCCAGCAGCCGGAACAAGGCCACCTCGACCGCGAACAGCGCGGGCTGCGCGTTGCCGGTGAGGTCGAGGTCGACGCCGGACTCGATGACCTCGCGCACGGGCAGGTGCTCGCACACCTCGGCGAACGCGCGGGCGAACACCGGGTGGGCCTCGGCCAGTTCCAGGCCCATGCGGACCCGCTGCGCGCCCTGCCCGGTGAACGCGAACGCCACCTCGCCCCGCGGCGGGACCACCACGGCCGGGAAGTCGCGCAGGTCGGTCCCCGCCGCGCGGTACGGCATGGGCGTGCGGCAGGCCAACGTGAACGCCGCGTCACGACCGGACGCGCCGGCCCGGGCGAGCCGCTCCGCCTGCTCCGCCACCGCCTCCGGACTGCGACCGGACAGCACGAACGGCACCGGCAGGCCCGGGTCGTCCGCGGAACCCGCGCCACCGACCGGAGCCGACACCGCGTCCGCCGGGGCACCGCCGGCGGGCGTCTCGTCCACCAGCGCCGGCGTGGCTTCTTCGACCACCACGTGCGCGTTGGTGCCGCCGAACCCGAACGACGACACACCCGCCCGCCGCGGCCGGTCGCCGCGCGGCCACTGCCGAGCCCCGGTCAGCAGCTCGACCTTGCCCGCCGTCCAGTCGACGTGGCTCGACGGCGCGTCCACGTGCAGCGTGCGGGGCATCACGCCGTGCCGCATCGCCTGCACCACCTTGATGATCCCGCCGACACCGGCCGCCGCCTGGGCGTGCCCGATGTTCGACTTCAGCGAACCCAGCCACACCGGCTCCTCGCGGTCACGGCCGTAGGTGGCGAGCACCGCGCGCGCCTCGATCGGGTCGCCCAACGTCGTCCCGGTGCCGTGCGCCTCCACCAGGTCCACGTCCGACGGCGACAGGCCGGCCGCCGACAGGGCCGCGCGGATCACGCGTTCCTGCGCCGGTCCGTTCGGCGCGGTCAGGCCGTTGGACGCGCCGTCGGAGTTCACCGCGCTGCCCCTGATCACCGCCAGCACCCGGTGGCCGTTGCGGCGGGCGTCCGACAGCCGTTCCAGCAGCAGCACGCCGACGCCCTCGGCCCAGCCGGTGCCGTCGGCGCGGTCGGAGAACGACTTGCAGCGGCCGTCCGCCGCGAGCCCGCGCAGCCGGGAGAACTCGATGAACGCGGTCGGCGTCGACATCACCGTGACGCCGCCCGCCACCGCCAGCGAGCACTCGCCCCGGCGCAGCGCGTTCGCCGCCAGGTGCACGGCGACCAGCGACGACGAGCACGCGGTGTCCACGGTCACGGTCGGGCCTTCCAGCCCGAACGTGTAGGCCAGCCGGCCGGACGCGATGCTGCCCGCGCTGCCGCTGAACAGGTAGCCCTCCACGTCGTCGGGCGGGAGGTTGGGTCGCGAGCCGTAGTCGTTGTACATCACGCCGACGAACACGCCGGTCTTGCTGCCGCGCAACGACTCCGGGTCGATGCCCGCGCCCTCCACCGTCTCCCAGGTGGTCTCCAGCAGCAGCCGCTGCTGCGGGTCCACGGCGAGGGCCTCGCGGGGCGACAGGCCGAAGAACTCGGCGTCGAACCGGTCGGCGTCGTGCAGGAACCCGCCGTGGCCCGTGGTCGACCGGCCGACCCGCTCCGGGTCGGGGTCGTGCAGGTCGGCGGGCCAGCCGCGGTTGGTGGGGAACGGCGTGATCGCGTCACGTCCCTCCGCCACCAGCTGCCACAGCTCGTCGGGCGTGCTGACGCCACCGGGGTAACGGCAGGCCATGCCGACGATCGCGACCGGCTCGTGGTCGCGGTCCTCGACCTCCTTCAACCGCCTGCGGGCGTCCCGCGCGTCGGCGATGGCCCGCTTGAGGTAGTCGCGGAGCTTGTTCTCGTCAGCCACGTCGTCTCCTAGTCCAGCTCGTCGACCAGCGCGAACAACGCGTCGTCGTCAGCGGAGTCGAGGTCGGGGTCCAGTGCGGGGCCCGCGCCGAGCAGGGCGCGCAGCCGGGCCAGCGCGGTGTCGTCCAGCTCGCCCGCGCGCACCGCCGCTGCCACGCGGTCCACCAGCGATTCCTCGTCGGCCGACGTCAGCGACCGCAGGTACCCGGCCAGCGCGTCCGGGCTCGGGTGGTCGAACACGACCGTCGTCGGCAGCGTCAGCCCGGTGGCCGCGCCGAGCCGGTTGCGCAGCTCGACGGCGGTCAGCGAGTCGAAGCCCAGCTCGGTGAACGCCCGCCGGGGGTCGACCGCGTCCGGGTCGTCGTGCCCCAGCACGGCCGCGACCTGCAGGCGCACCAACGTCGGCAGGTCGGTCGTCTCGGGCGTCCTCGCGGCCGGGACGGCTGTCCGGCGGACGCGGACCAGGTCCCGCAGCACGGCGGGCAGGTCGTCCCGGCCCTTCAGCGCCGCCTGGTCGAACCGGGTCACCGCGAGCACCGGCGCGCCGTGCGCGAGGGCCGCGTCGAACAGCTCCATCGCCTCGTCCGCGCCCAGCGGCTGCAGCCCGGACCGGGCCAGCCGCCGCAGGTCCACTTCGGACAGACCGCCGGACAGCTCGCTCTCGGTCTCCCACAAGCCCCAGGCCAGCGAGGTCGCGGGCAGGCCGGCCGCGTGCCGGTGCTCGGCCAACGCGTCCAGGTAGCTGTTGCCCGCCGCGTAGTTGGCCTGGCCCGCGGTGCCGAGCAGGCCCGCGACCGACGAGTACAGCACGAACGCCGACACGTCACCGGCCAGCTCGTGCAGGTTCCACGCCGCGTCGACCTTGGGCCGCAGCACCCGGTCCACCTGCTCGGCGGTGAGCCCGGCGAGCGTGCCGTCCTCGACCACGCCCGCGGTGTGCACGACCGCCGTCGGCCGGTACCGCGCCAGCACCGCGGCCACCGCGTCGCGGTCGGCCGCGTCGCACGCCACCAGGTGCACCACCGCGTCCAGCTCGGCGACCAGGCGGTCCGCGCCCGGCGCGTCCGGGCCGCGCCTGCTCAGCAGCACCAGTTCCTTCACGCCGTGGTTGATGACCAGGTGCCGGGCCAGGATCGCGCCCAGCGCGCCGGTCGCGCCGGTGATCAGCACCGGACCGTCACCCCAGTCCACCGGCCGGTCGGCCGACGGCGTGCGGGCCAGGCGGGGCACCAGCACCTCACCGCCGCGCACCGCGACCTCCGGCTCGCCCAACCGCAACGCGGTGTCCACCAAGTCGTCGGCGTCCGCGGTGACCAGCACGAAGCGGCCCGGCTGCTCGGCCTGCGCGCTGCGCACCAGACCGCGCACGGCCGCGTGCTCCACCCCGTCCCGCACCACGACCGCGAGCGGGCCGTCCGCCCGGCGCAGCACGTCGAGCGTGTGGTGGACCGCCTCACGCGCGCCCAGCTCCGGCACCCGGTGCACGGTCAGGCCGTGCGGCGGCAGGCCGCCCGGCACGCTCACCTCGCGCCAGGTCAGCGCGTGCAGCCCGGCCGGGGCCACCCGTCCGCCCAAGGGCCGCAACGCCAGCTCGTCCACCGTCAGCACCGGTCGCCCCGCCGCGTCGGCCAGCACCAGCGACACCGACGAGCCGGTCCGGGTCAACCTCGCGCGAACGGCCGGCGCGGTGGAGTGCACCGTGATTCCGCTCCACGCGAACGGCAGCACGGCGGGCGCGTCGTCGTCCGCGACGCCGGGCAGCAGGGCGTGCAGGGCGGCGTCGAGCACGGCCGGGTGCACCAGGAACCCGTCACCGTCCTGCGGCGCCAGCTCGGCGACCAGGTGGTCGCCGTCCTGCCACAACGCCTTCAGCCCCTGGAACGCGGGCCCGTAGTGGTAGCCGTGCAGCGCCAACCGCTCGTAGACGCCGTCCAGGTCGACCGGCGTGCCGTCGGTCGGCCAGGAGAACTCGCCGGCCGCGGGCACCTCCTCGTTCAGCACGCCGGTCGCGTGCTGCTCCCACGGCGAGTCCGCGTCCGGCCGCGAGTGGATCGTGACGGGGCGCCGCCCGGCCTCCGGCGCGCCGACCGCGACCTGCAGCTCGGCGCTGCCGAGCACCAGTGGCGCCGACAAGGTCAGCTCGGCCAGGTGCGGGTAGCCCGTGTACGCGCCGGCCGCGAGCGCCAGCTCCGCGAACGCCGTGCCCGGCAGCAGCACGTCGTCGCGCACCCGGTGGTCGGCCAGCCAGCCGCTGCCCGACAACCGCCCGGTCAGCACGACGGTGTCGCCACCGCTCAGCTCCACCGCCGCGCCGAGCAGCGGGTGCCGGGGATCGGACAGGCCCAGCGCGCCCGCCGACCGCGTGGTGCGCGGCGCGTCCAGCCAGTACCGGCGGCCCCGGAACCGGTACGTCGGCAGCGTCACCGGCCGCGCGTCGCCGAAGTCCCACGTCACCGGGACGCCGCGGGTGTGCAGGACGCCCAGCGCCGACAGCGCGTGCTCCAGCTCCGGCCGCCCGGCGCGCAGCAACGTCACCGCCGAACCCGGTTCCCGCTCCAGGCACTGCCGGGTCAACGCGGTCAGCACACCGTCCGGGCCCAGCTCGACGAACTCCGTGACGCCGAGCCGTTCCAGCGTCCGCACGCCGTCCAGGAACCGCACGGCTTCCCGGATGTGGCGCACCCAGTACTCCGGCGACCGAAGCTGCTCGACTGTCGCCACCTCGCCGGTGACGTCCGAGACCACGGCGATCGACGGCTCGCGGAACACCACGTCGGCCAGGTCGGCGCGGAACGCGTCCAGCACCTCGTCCATGTGCGGCGAGTGGAACGCGTGGCTCACCGGCAGCCTGCGCGTGCGGCGCCCCTTGGCCGACCACTCCTCGACCACCCGCGCCACCGCGGCCTCGTCACCGGACACGACGGTCGAGCGGGGCGCGTTCAGCGCGGCCACCGCCAGCACGCCGCTCAGCGACGCCCGCACCTCCCCCTCGGTCGCCTCGATCGCGGCCATCGCGCCGTCGTCGCGCGCCGACTGCATGGCCCGGCCGCGCGCAGCGACCAGCGTGCAGGCGTCGGCCAGGTCCAGCACGCCGGCCACGTGCGCGGCGGCCACCTCGCCGACCGAGTGGCCGAACAGGTAGTCCGGGCGCACGCCGTGGTGCTCCGCGAACCGGTACAGCGCGACCTCCACGGCGAACAGCGCGGCCTGGGTGAACGCGGTCTGGCCGAGCAGCGCCGAGTCCGCGGAGTCCGGCTCGGCGAACAGCACCGCCCGCAGCGGGCGGTCCAGCACCGGGTCCAGGTGGGCGCAGATGTCGTCCAGCGCCCGCCGGAACACCGGCGACGACTCGTACAGCTCGCGTCCCATGCCGACCCGCTGGCTGCCCTGCCCGGTGAACAGGAACGCGGTCTTGCCACGCCCCTCGCCGTCCCCGATGACGAGGTCGCCGAGCAGGGCGTCACGGCCGAAGACCACCGCGCGGCGGTCCAGCAGCGCCCGGCGGGACAGGGTGAGGCCGACGTCGGCCGGGTCCAGGTCGGGGTGCTCGGCCAGGGCGGCGTGCAGGGCGGCGGCCTGGGCGCGCAACGCCTCGTCGTCCCGCGCCGACAGCACCCACGGCACCACCTCCGGCGTCACGCGCCGGCTCGGCGCGGGCTCCGGGGCCTGTTCGAGCACGACGTGGGCGTTGGTGCCGCTGATGCCGAACGACGACACCGCCGCGCGACGCGGACGGCCCGCGGGCCACTCGCGCGGCTCGGTCAGCAGCTCCACCGCGCCGGACGACCAGTCGACGTGCGGCGACGGCTCGCCGACGTGCAGGGTGCGCGGCATGACGCCGTGCCGCATCGCCTGCACCACCTTGATGATCCCGCCGACACCGGCCGCCGCCTGCGCGTGGCCGATGTTGGACTTCAGCGAGCCCAGCCACAGCGGCTCGTCGCGGTCCTGGCCGTAGGTGGCCAGCAGGGCCTGCGCCTCGATCGGGTCGCCGAGCCTGGTGCCGGTGCCGTGCGCCTCGACCAGGTCGACGTCGGACGGCGACAGCCGGGCGGCGGCGAGCGCCGCCCGGATCACCCGTTCCTGGGACGGCCCGTTGGGCGCGGTGAGGCCGTTGGACGCGCCGTCGGAGTTCACCGCCGAGCCGCGCACCACGGCCAGCACGCGGTGGCCGCGCTTGCGCGCGTCGGAGAGCCGCTCGACCACCAGCAGGCCCACGCCCTCGGACCAGCCGGTGCCGTCCGCGTCGGCGGAGAACGACTTGCAGCGCCCGTCCGCGGACAGCCCGCGCTGGCGGGAGAACTCGATGAACGTGCTGGGCCCGGCCATGACCGTGACGCCGCCCGCCAGGGCCAGGTCGCACTCGCCGTTGCGCAGCGCCTGCGCCGCCAGGTGCAGCGCGACCAGCGACGACGAGCACGCCGTGTCGACCGTGATCGCGGGGCCCTCCAGGCCGTAGGTGTAGGCCAGGCGGCCGGAGATCACGCTGGAGGTGTTGCCCGCCAGCAGGAAGCCCTCGACCTCGTCGGGCGTCTCGGGCAGGCGTGAGGCGTAGTCGTCGTACATCACGCCGGTGAACACGCCCGACCGGCTGCCGCGCAGGGTCGTCGGGTCGATCCCCGCGTCCTCGAACGCCTCCCACGCCGTCTCCAGCAGCAGCCGCTGCTGCGGGTCGGTGGCCAGCGCCTCGCGCGGCGACATGCCGAAGAACTCGGCGTCGAACAGGTCGGCGTCGTGCAGGAACCCGCCGTGCCGGGTGTAGGTCGTGCCGAGCTTCTCCGGGTCCGGGTCGTACAGCGCGTCCACGTCCCAGCCGCGGTTGGTCGGGAACTCCGAGATCGCGTCCCGGCCCTGCGCGACCAGCCGCCACAGGTCCTCCGGCGACCGCACGCCGCCGGGGAAGCGGCACGCCATGCCGACGATCGCGATCGGCTCCTCGGCGCGCGCGGCGACCTTCGTCTCCGCCTTCCGGTTGCCCGCCACCAGGTACGCGGCCAGCGCGGTCGGCGTCGGGTGGTCGAAGACCAGCGTCGTGGGCAGCTTGCGGCCGGTGGCCGCGACCAGCCGGTTGCGCAGGTCGACACCCGCGAGCGAGTCGAAGCCCTGGTCCCGGAACGCCTTCTCGGGGTCCACCGCCGCGCCGTCGGCGTGGCCGAGCGCGGCGGCGGCCAGCGAGCGCACCAGGTCCAGCGCGTTCGCCTCGGTCAACGCGGTCGACGCGGTCTTGGCCACGCGCCGCTTCACCAGGCCGCGCAACGGCGGCGGCACGTCACCGTCCACCCGGGACGGTTCCAGTGCGGCGGGCACGAGCAGACCCGCGTCACCCGCCAGCGCGCGGTCGAGCAGGGCCAAGCCGCGCTCGGGGTCGAGCGGCGCGACACCGGCACGTGCCCAGCGCGCCAGGTCGGTCTCGCCGAGCGTTTCGCCCATGCCCGCGTCCCACAGGCCCCATGCGAGCGACACGGCGGGCAGGCCCTGCGCGCGGCGGTGGGCGGCCAGGGCGTCCAGGTAGGTGTTCGCGGCAGCGTAGTTGCCCTGGCCCGCCGTGCCGAGCACGCCGGAGATCGAGGAGAACAGCACGAACGCCTCGACCTCGCCCACCAGCTCGTGCAGGTGGCGGGCCGCGAGCGCCTTGGGCGCGAGGACCCGGTCCACCTGGTCGTCGGTCAACGCCGTCGTGGTCGCGTCGTCCAGCACGCCGGCCGCGTGGACGACCGCGGTGATCCGCTCGCCGGCCAGCAGCTCCGCCAGCGCGTCGCGATCGGCCACGTCCACCGCGGCCACCCGCGCGCCCAGTTCCTCGGCCAGTTCCCGCGCGCCGGGCGCGTCCAGGCCGCGCCTGCTGACCAGCAGCAGGTCGCGCACGCCGTGGTGGGCGTGCAGGTGGCGGGCGACCAGCGCGCCCAGCCCGCCCGTGCCGCCGGTGACGAGCACGGTGCCGTGCAGCCGCACGGGCTCGCCCAGCCCGGTCCGGGTCAGGCGCGGCACGAGGAACCGGCGGCCCCGCACCGCGACCTGCGGCTCACCGGTCGCCACGGCGGCGTGCACCGCGTCGACGTCGTCGGCGTCCACCACGACCACCCGGTCGGGGTGCTCGGACTGCACGACGCGCACCAGGCCCCACACGGCGGCGTTGGCCAGGTCGTCCACCGGCTCGTCCGGCTCGGCGGCGATCGCGCGGCGGGTGTGGAACACCAGCCGGTCGCCCGGGTCGTGCTCCTCCGCGAGCCAGTCCTTCACCAACCGCAGGGCGCGGCGCACGGCCACGCGCGGGTCCTCGGTCTCGGCGGGCGGCACGACCACCAGGTCGCCCACCGGCTCCTCGCCCTCGGCCTCGGTCCAGGTCAGGGCGAACGTCGAGCTGCCCGCGAGGGCGTTCTTGGCGACGGCCCGCAACGTGATGCCGTCGATGCGCCCCAACGGCACGCCCGCGGTGTCGGCCACGTCCACGGCGAACGTGTCGCCGCCGCTGGGCGTGATGCGGACCCTCAGCCCGGTCGCGCCCTCGGCGTTCAGCTCCACCCCGCTCCACGCGAACGGCAGCCTGATCCGGCCAACGCCTGCCGGTTCGAGCACCAGCGGGTGCAGCACGGCGTCCAGCAGCGCCGGGTGGACCGCGAAGCCCTTGGCGGGCGCGGTGATAGCGACCTCGGCGTAGATCGTGTCGCCGTCACGCCACATCGCGCGCAGGCCGCGGAACGGGTCGCCGTAGTCGTAGCCGAGGGCGGCCAGGCGGTCGTAAGCGTCGTCGACGGGTTCCTCGTCGGCCTCCGGGGGCCACGGGAACGGCTCCGCGGTGGTCACGGCCTCGGTGAGCGTGCCGGACGCGTGCCGCTGCCAGGTGTCCTGGCGCGAGTGGACGGTGAACCGGCCTTCCCGCACGGTGACCTGCACCGGCACCGAGCCGGTGGCCGGCACGACGAGCGGCGTCTCCAGGGTCAGGTCCTCGACGCGCGGCAGGCCGACGCGCTCCCCCGCCGCCAGCGCCAGCTCCAGGAACGCCGTGCCGGGCACCAGCACCGAGCCGTTGACGACGTGACCGGCCAGCCACGGCTGCGCGGTGAGCGACACCTCGCCGGTGAGCACCACCTCGTCCCGCTCGGCCAGCTCGACCGCGGTGGTGACCAGGCCGGTGGCGCGGGGCCGGTCGGTCAGCCAGTAGTGGTCGCGGCGGAACGGGTAGGTCGGCACGTCGTCGGCGCGGTCCGCGCCCGGCACGAACGACGCCACGTCCAGCGGCGCGCCGTGGGTGTGCGCGTGCGCCAGGCCCCACACCGCGGTCGCCGGCTCCGGCCGACCGGCCCGTCCCAGCGACACCGCCGTGACGCCGGCGGCCTGGGCGAGCGGCGCGAGCACCGCGTCCGGGCCGACCTCCACGAACACCGTGGCGCCGTGCTGCTCCAGCGCGCGGACGGCGTCCAGGAAGCGCACCGTGCCGCGGATCTGGCGCGCCCAGTGGTCGGCGTCGGCCGCCAGCGGCGCGCCGGTCACGGTGGAGATGACCGGGATGCGCGGGTCGTGGTGGGTGACCGTCACGGCGACCGCGCGGAACTCGTCCAGCACGTCGTCCATGTACGGCGAGTGGAACGCGTGGCTGACCTGGAGCTTGCGGGCGCGCGGGAACCGGCTCGCGAACGACGTGACGGCGTCCTCGTCACCCGCCAGCACCAGCGAGGTGGGGCTGTTGACGGCCGCGAGCGCCACGCCCTCGGGCAGCTCGCCGAGCTCGGCTTCGGTGGCCTGCACGGAGATCATCACGCCGCCGGGCCGGGCCGACTGCATGAGCCGGCCGCGTGCGGTGACGAGCTCGGCCGCGTCGTCGAGCGTGAGCACGCCCGCGACGTGGGCGGCGACGAGTTCGCCGATGGAGTGGCCGGCGACCAGGTCGGGGGTGAGGCCGTGGTGCTCGGCCAGTCGGAACAGCGCGGTCTCGAAGGCGAACAGGGCGGGCTGGGTGTAGCGGGTCTCGTGCAGCTCCGGGCGGTCGCCGAACATCAGCTCCTTCAGCGGCACGTCCAGGTGCGGCGCGAAGGCGTCGGCGACCTCGTCCAAAGCGCGGGCGAACACCGGGAACGCCTCGTACAGCTCACGTCCCATGCCCGCGCGTTGCGCGCCCTGGCCGGTGAACAGCACCGCCGTGCGGCCGTCCGGGACCGCGCGGCCGGTGAGCGGCGCGGCGCTCGCGAAGTCCTTCGGCGTGACGCCCACGAGCACGGCCCGGTGGTCGAAGCGGGTGCGTCCGGCCAGCGTGCGGGCCACTTCGGCGATGTCCGCGCGGCCCCGGACCCGGTCCAGGACGGCGAGGGCGGCTTCGGCGTCCCGGCCGCTGGAGATCCACGGCACGGGCGTGGTCACCTCCGCGCGCGTCGGCTCGCGGACGTCGCCCTGCTCCAGCACGAGGTGCGCGTTGGTGCCGCTGATGCCGAACGAGGAGATGCCCGCCCGCCGGGGACGGTCGGCGGGCCACTCCCGGGCCTCGGTGAGCAGCTCGACCTTGCCCTTGGTCCAGTCGACCTTCGGCGTGGGCGCGCCGACGTGCAGGGTGCGCGGCATGACACCGTGCCGCATCGCCTCGACCAGCTTGATCACGCCGCCCACACCGGCCGCCGCCTGCGCGTGGCCGATGTTGGACTTGAGCGAACCCAGCCACAGCGGCTCGTCGCGGTCCCGGCCGTAGGTGGCGAGGATGGCCTCGGCCTCGATCGGGTCGCCCAACGACGTGCCGGTGCCGTGCGCCTCGACCAGGTCGACGTCCTTCGGCTCCAGCCCGGCGTCGGCGAGCGCCTGGCGGATGACCTGCTGCTGCGAGCGGCCGTTCGGCGCGGTCAGGCCGTTGGACGCGCCGTCGGAGTTGATCGCGCTGCCCCGGATGACGGCCAGCACGCGGTGACCGTTGCGGCGGGCGTCGGAGAGGCGTTCGAGCACCACCATGCCGACGCCTTCCGCCCACGCCGTGCCGTCCGCGTCGGCGGCGAACGACTTGCAGCGCGCGTCGGCGGCGAGGCCGTGCTGGCGGGAGAACTCCAGGAACATGCCGGGCGTGGCCATGACCGTGACGCCGCCCGCGATCGCCGCGCTCGACTCGCCGCTGCGCAGCGACCGCACCGCGAGGTGCAGGGCGACCAGGGACGACGAGCACGCCGTGTCCACCGTGAGCGCGGGCCCGACCAGGCCGAGCTGGTAGGCGATGCGGCCGGACATCACGCTCGGCGTCGCGCCGGTCAGCACGTGCCCTTCGGCCTGGTCGGACGCCTCGTGCATGCGCGGTCCGTAGTCGGCCGCCGTGCCGCCCACGAACACGCCGGTCCGGCTGCCGCGCAACGACTCCGGGTCGATGCCCGCCCGTTCGACGGCCTCCCACGCGGTCTGGAGCAGCAGCCGCTGCTGCGGGTCCATGGCCAGGGCCTCGCGCGGCGAGATGCCGAAGAACGCCGGGTCGAACTCGCCGGCGCCGGCCAGGAAGCCGCCCTCGCGCACGTAGCTGGTGCCGGAGCGGTCCGGGTCGGGGTGGTAGAGGTCGCCCGACCAGCCGCGGTCGGTCGGGAACGGGCCGATCGCGTCACGGCCCTCGGCGACCAGGCGCCACAGGTCGTCCGGCGACTCCACGCCACCCGGGAAGCGGCACGCCATGCCGACGATCGCGATCGGCTCGTCGTCCTGCTCCAGCCGCTCGAACGTCTCCTCGGTGACGTCGTCCCGCCGCAGGCAGGCGATCACGGCCTGCGGGGTGGGGTGCTCGAACAGCAGGCCGGTGGGCAGGTCGCGGCCGGTCGCGGCGGCCAGGTTCTCGCGCAGCTCGACGCCCATCAGCGAGTCGAACCCCAGGTCGCGGAACGGGCGGCGGGCGTCGACCTTGCCCGGTTCCGTGCCGAGCACCGCGGCGACGTGGTGCAGCACCAGCCGGGAGACGTCCGCCGACCGCTCGACCACGACGGGCTCGGCCCGCTCGTCGAGCCAGTGCCGTTCGCGCTGGAACGGGTAGGTGGGCAGCTTGATCCGCCGCCCGACGTGCAGGGCGGACCAGTCCACGGCCACGCCACGCGCGTGCGCTGCGGCGAACGCGGTCAGCGCGGTGGTCACCTCGTCGTGGCCCTTGCGCATCATCGGGAACGCGCGCACGCCCGCCTCGGCCGCCATCGCCGAGCACACGCCGTCCGGTCCCGCCTCGACCAGCGTGGTGACGTCCAGGGCTCGCACGGCCTGCAGGAAGCGGACCGGCTCGCGGACCTGGCGGACCCAGTGCTCGGGGTCGGTGAGGTCGGCGTCGGGCCGCACGGTCGACACCACCGGGATGACCGGCTCGTGGAACGTGAGGCCGCGCACGACGTCGCGGAACTCGTCCAGCATCGGGTCCATCAGCGGCGAGTGGAACGCGTGGCTGACGGTGAGCTGCTTCGTGCGGCGGCCCAGCCCTCGGGCATAGGCCAGGACGGCGTCCTCGCGGCCCGACAGCACCACTGAGCGCGGACCGTTGACCGCGGCCAGCGCGACGCCGTCGGGCAGGTCCAGCTCGTCCTCGGCCGCCTCCACCGCGACCATCGCGCCGCCCGGGGGCAGCGCGCTCATCAACCTGCCGCGCGCGCTCACCAGGGCGCAGGCGTCGGGCAGGGACAGGATGCCGGCGACGTGGGCGGCGGCGATCTCGCCGATGGAGTGACCCAGCACGACCCGCGGCGTGAGGCCCCACGACTCGGCCAGCCGGTAGGCGGCCACCTCGACCGCGAACAGCGCGGGCTGGGTCCACGCGGTGTCGTCCAGCCCGTCGCCGGAGGCGATGACGTCACGCAGGCCGGGGTCGAGGTGCGCGCACACCTCGTCGAAGGCCTCCGCGAACACCGGGAACGCGCGGTGCAGCTGCGCGCCCATGCCCGCGCGCTGGGCACCCTGACCGGTGAAGACGACACCGAGCGTGCCGTCCCCGACCGTGCCGCTGACGACGTGCGGTGCGGGCACTCCCGTCGCGATGGCGTCCAGGCCCGCGTCGAGGGAGTCGCGGTCGGACGCGACCACCACCGCCCGGTGCTCGAACGAGGTGCGCGTGGTGGCCAGCGACCAGCCGAGGTCGCGCGGCTCACCCTCGGTGCCGCGGATGAGGGCTGCGTGCGCCCGCAACGCCTCGGGCGTGCGCCCGGACACGGGCACGACCGCGAACCGAGCGCCATCACCGGCCGCCTCGGCGCCGGCCGCCGAACCACCGCCCGGCACCGACCCGGCACCCGCCGAACCTGCGCTCGTCACCGTCGGCGCGTCGGCGGCCGCGACGGCGGGCGGTTCGGAGACGACCACGTGGCAGTTCGTGCCGCCCATGCCGAACGAGCTGACGCCCGCCACCAGCGGCCGGTCGGGGTGCGGCCACGATCCGCGTCCCGTGTGGACGGTGAGGTTGCGCTCGTCCAAGCGCAGCTCGGGGTTGGGCGTGGTGAAGTTCAGGCTCGCGGGCAGTTCGCGGTGGCGGATGGCGAGCACCGACTTCAGCAGGCCGACGATGCCCGCCGCGCCCTCCAGGTGCCCGATGTTGGTCTTCACCGACCCGACCGGCAGCGGCTCGGACCGGCCCGCGAACACCTCGCCCAACCCGGCCGCCTCGATCGGGTCGCCGACCGGCGTGCCGGTGCCGTGCAGCTCCACGTACTGCACCACCTCGGCGTCCACCCCGGCCCGCCGCTGCGCCGCCCGCACGACCGCCGCCTGCGCCGCGGGCCGCGGCACGGTCAGGCCCGGCGTCGCGCCGTCGTTGTTGACCGCGCTGCCCCGGATCACCGCGTACACGTCGTCGCCGTCGGCCAGCGCCGCCCGCAACGGCTTGAGCACCAGCACCGCCGCACCCTCGCCGCGCACGTACCCGTTGGCCCGCGCGTCGAAGGTGAAGCACCGGCCGTCAGGTGACAGGCCGCCGAACCTGTCAGCGCCCAGCGCTCCCTCGGCGAGGATGTTCAGGTTCACGCCCGCCGCCAGCGCCAGCGGCGACTCACCGCTGCGCACGCTCTCCGCCGCGAGGTGCACCGCGACCAGCGACGACGACTGCGCGGTGTCCACGACGACGCTGGGACCGCGCAGGTCCAGCGCGTAGGACACCCGGTTGGCGATGATGCCTCGGTGCGTGCCGGTGTTGGTGTGCTGCGTGATCGCGCCGCGCCCGAGCACCAGCCCGGCGTAGTCGTCGCGCAACGAGCCCACGAACACCGATGCCGCCGTGCCCGCCAACGACCCGGGCACGATCCCGGCGTCCTCCAACGCCTCCCAGGCCAGCTCCAGCACCAGCCGCTGCTGCGGGTCGGTGGCGGCGGCCTCGCGCGGCGAGATGCCGAAGAACCCGGCGTCGAAGTCGCCGACCGCGTCCAGGAACGCGCCGTACCGCGCCCCGCGCACCGCCTTCGTCTCCGGCGACAGGGTCTCCCACCGGTCCGCGGGCACCTCGGTCACCGCGTCCCGGCCGTCGCGCAGCAGCCGCCAGAACGCGGCCGGGTCGGCCGCACGGGGCAGCCGGCAGGACACACCGACCACCGCGACCGTGTCGTCCAGGTTCGTCATCGACAAGCCCTTCGCGAGCGGGATGGTTTCCGATCTCCGGTTCTACCGATGAATTCCACCGACCCAGTCATGAAACGGTCGTCGAACGTTCTCCGGTCGGCGGATTACCGGCGCGTGACCGGGTCCTGGTTAACGTCGTTCCCGTCATTCCGGCCAACCCCGAGAAAAGGACTGGTCCCCATGACCACGAACTTCCCGCTGCCCGAGGACGCCACCAAAATGACCGCGCTGTACGTCCGCGCGATGAACTCGGGCGACGTCGACGCCGTCCTGTCGCTCTACACCGAGGACGCGGTGTCGGTGTGGGACCCGGAGAACCCCGTCAGCGGCGCCGAGCACGCGCAGGCCGTGAAGGAGTTCATGGCCAAGCGCCCGGTGATGCGCGCCGAGCTCAAGGAGTCGTACGTGACCGGCGACACCGCGCTGCTGGTGGTCGACTGGTCGTTCGACATCGAGGGCGAGGAGCCGCTGTCCGGCACCGGCCTGGACGTGCTGCGCAAGGGCCCGGACGGCAAGTGGCGCTACGCCATCGACAACCCCTTCGGCGACGACTGACATGCGGCCGCGACTGGCCGAGGCGCACCTGGGTGGCCTGTTGTCCCAGCTGGGGCTGGACGCCGAGTACGTGCGCGGCGAAGCGGACACGCTGTGGTGGCGCAGGCCCGCCGGCGACGAGGTGCCGGTGGTGGACTTCGTCGGCGGCTACGGCTCGCTGGTGCTGGGCCACAACCACCCGGAGATCGTGGCGCACGCGCGGGACCTGCTGGCGCGGCAGGTCCCGGTGCACGCCCAGTTCTCCTACCACCCCTACGCCAACGACCTGGCCCTCGCGCTCAACCGCGTGCTGTGGCGGGAGTTCGGCACCGACGAGCCGTACTCGGCGATCTTCGCCAGCACCGGCGCCGAGGCCGTCGAGATCGCGTTGAAGCACGCCGAGATGGCCCGCGGCGCGCGGGTGGCGGCGCTGCGGGAGGAGATCGAGGCGCATTTGGCCGACGCGCCCGCCGACCTCGCCGAACGGGTGCGCGAGCACAACGAGAGCCGGTACGACACGCCGCCGGTGTTCCTCACGCTGGAAGGCTCGTTCCACGGCAAGCTCGCGGGCAGCGTGCAGCTGACCCACAACGCCGGCTACCGGCTGCCGTTCCGGACGCTGGCGGTGCAGGCGCGGTTCGTGTCCGGCGGCGAGGTCGCCAAGGAGGTCGAGGCGTGCCGCGTCACGCTGCTCGACGTCCAGGACGGCCGGTTGGTGGAACGGGACCTGCCGGTGATCGCCGCGTTCTTCGTCGAGCCGATCCAGGGCGAAGGCGGCATCCACGTCCTCGACGCCGAGGTGGCCGCCGACATCCGGGCCGCGGCCGACGCGGGCGGCTTCCCGGTGGTGGTGGACGAGATCCAGACCGGTGTCGGCCGGACCGGCGCGTTCTTCGCGTCGTCGCACGTCGGGCTGCTCGGCGACTACGTGCTGCTGGCCAAGGCGCTGGGCGGCGGCGTCGCCAAGTCGGCGGTGACGCTGATGCGGCAGTCGAAGTACGTGCCGGACTTCGAGCTGGTGCACAGCTCCACGTTCGCCAAGGACGCGTTCTCCTGCCACATCGGCACGCGGGTGGTCGAGCTGGTCGAGCGGCTCGACGCGTGCGGGCGTGCGGCGGAACGGGGCGCGGCGCTGGAGTCGGCGTTGCGCGCGGTCCAGGCCGAGTTCCCGACCGTGGTCGCCGACGTGCGCGGTCGCGGCCTGATGCTCGGCCTGGAGTTCCACGACCAGACCGGCGCGCCCGGCCCGGTGGGTGAGCTGGCCGGGCAGGGCCTGCTCGGCTACGTGCTGGCCGGCTACCTGCTCAACGCCCACCGCGTGCGCGTCTTCCCCACCGCGAGCGCCACCCACACCCTGCGGTTCGAGCCGTCGGTCTTCATCACCGACGAGCAGATCGCCCAACTGGCCACGGGCCTGCGCGCCGCCTGCACGGCCCTGCGCGACAACCCGTCGGTCCTGCTACCCGGCTGACCCGAACCCCCGGGGGTCGGCTGTCACCGACGGCCCACCGACCGCTCCCCTCCGGTCGGTGGGCCGTTCTCACCGCTTGAGGGCGTTGAGGAACGCCTGGAAGGCCACCGGCCGGAACACCAACGTCCCCGCCTCCCGCCTCTTCGTGTCCCGCACCGCCGCCCGTTCCGCGGACCGAGCCACCTCGACACAGTTCTGCGCCCCACCACTGCGCGACGACTTCCGCCACATGGCCGCTCCTAAGACAGCTCGCGAATACGCCGATTGATCTTCTCAACCGTGCGCTGCTCGCTCAAGGCGTTGGCCCGGAGGCTGTCGAAAGCCAGGTTGTAGGTCCGGACGTGCTCGCGCCCCAGGTAGTCCGACGCGGTCAGCCCTTCGACGTAGACGATCCCCGGTCGCCCCGCGAGCAGCGTCAGGATCGTGAAGGCGACACCGTGGGAAGCGTGCGCGCCGGCGTCGAACGGTATGACCTGCACGCACACATGCGGCAGCTTGCCCAACGCGCGCAGCTCGGCGAGCTGCGCCCGCATCACCTCCGGACCGCCGATCTCGCGGTGGAGAGCCTCTTCGCTGAGCACCAGCCACAGGCGTGGCGCACCGTCCGACTTCATCCACTCCAGGCGCTTGGCCCGGTCCTCGGCCATCCGGTCGACATCGGTCGCCGAGGCGGTCACCGACCGCTCCAGCAGTGCCCTGGCGTAGTCGGCGGTCTGGACGATGCCCGGGACGCAGTCGATGTTGAAGACCTTCAACTCGGTGGCCGCGCGCTCCAGGTTCACGTACTTCACCGAGTGCTCCGGCACCCGGGCCGGCGGCAGCTTGCGACGCGACTCGGTCGCCAGCCGCCGCAGCTCCGGCTGGGCGACCTCGGGAATCCCGTAGATCCGGACGATCTTCGCCAGGTCCTTCTCGCTGACCTGCAGGTCGCCCTGCTCGACCTTCGACAGCTTCCCGGAGTAAAAGCCGAGCGCCTTGCCGGCGTCGGCACTGGACAGCCCGGCGGCCTCTCGCGCGTCGCGCAGCTCGGCACCCAGCAGGATGCGCTGCACGATCGGACCGGGGTCGGGTGTGATCACAGCCCGGAGTCTGCCCGACCGCCCGATTGACCCGGCTGCCATTCACTCCATCGAGCGGACTCCGTGTCACCTACACATCAAACTGAATTTCAATCGCCAGCGTTGCGCCATGACCGACACCGAGCTGGTGCCTGACCTGGACACCTTGGTCGCCGAGATGGTGGCCGACGACGCGCCCGCCTGTTCGCCGTCGTCCAAGTCCACGACAACACCGACGCCGACATCGCCGCCTGGGGCCTGGCCTTCCCCGACCACGCCGAAGTCGTCTCCACGACCGGCAACACGCGGATGCGAGTGGGTCCCCGGGCCGCGCCGCCCGCCTCCTCAGCCGCCCACCCTCCACCACCGCCCGCCTGGTGAGGGTCGACCGCTGAACCGCCACGTAGGGTGCGGCGGTGGACGTTCGCTTGCGCGCAGCCCTGGTCGGCATCGCGGCCAACCCCTCAGCGCCACCGGACGTCCTGCTCCGGCTGGCCGCCCTGCCCGAGACCGCGTCGGAGATGGCCTGGCGGCAGCAGGCGCTGCCCGACGAGGTCACCGAGCGGTTGCTGACCGATTTCGGCCCGGAGGTCGCGCTCGCCCTCGACCGTCCCGACCGGTCCGACGCGGTCCGGCGCAGGATCGCCGAGGACCCGGACGCCGAAGTCCGCGAAGCCCGACGGCGGTTCGTCGAGCACACGATCGCCGCGGGCAACCGGGTCACGCCCGACGACCTCGCAGTGCTCGCCGGCCCCGACGGGCTCACCGGCCTCGCCCGTGACCAGGACCCGCTGCTGCGCGCCGCAGTGGCCGGCAACTGGGTCGACATGCCCGTCGAACTGAGACGGGAACTGCTCGCCGACCCCGACCCGCGCGTGCGACGGGCGGCGGTGGGCTATCCGCACCCTTCCGTGCCCGAGGACTTGCTCGCTCGACTCCTGGCGGACGAGGCGACCCGGGCCGAGGTCGCCGCCTATGCCGCGTTGACACCGGAGGCAATCTGTCAGTGCATGGCCGGTGACGAAGAGCTGCGCGCCCAGCTGGCGGTCAACCCGACGCTGCCGCCCGAGGCGCGCGACCGGCTGGCCGACGACCCGAGCCCGTACGTGCGCTCCCGTGTCCTGCTGCGCCAGGACTTGCCCGACGACCGACGCGGGGCGTTGTTCGCCCACCTGGTCGGTGCGGCCGAGGACGAGCACGACAGCGAGGCGTTCGTCGCGGTGGCGATGTTGGACCACGAGCGGCCTCGCTGGGTGGACGCCCTCCCCGTGGTCGACCGCGTCCGCCACCTCGACTCGCCGGTCCCGGGCATCCGGCGCGCGGGCGCGGCCGGCCGCGACCTGCCGTCGGACGTGGTCGAGCGGTTGCACCGGCACGATGACCTCGGCGTTCGCCGGATCGCCGCACGGCGTCCCGACGCCCCGGGAGACGTGCTCGAACGCCTGGTCATCGAGCACGGCGAGGATACGAAGCACCGGCCGGGCCACACCGAGCACCCCAACTTCCCGCCGGCGGCGTTCGTCGCGCTCGCCGCCTCCGACGACCCGGCCCGACGGGTGCTCGCCGCCCGCGGAACCGACCTGCCCGCCGACGTCCTCACCGCCTTGGCGCGCGATGACGACAAAGCCGTCCGCACCGCCGCCGCGCGCCACCCGCGCCTGCCGGCGGCCGTCTTGGACGACCTGCTCACCGACGACGTCACCGCTGTCGTCCAAGCGGCAGGGGCAAACCCGGCGCTGCCTGCGGACACCATGCGGGCACTGCTGGACCTGGCAGGGCTGTGACCGGTCGGCGGCTGGGGTCGCCGGCGCGCCGCCCGACGACCCCAGCCGCCCAACCGACTACAGCGGCACGTTGCCGTGCTTGCGCGCCGGGCCGCGGCGGCGCTTGTCGCGCAGCATCTCCAGCCCTCGCCGCACCGCCACACGCGTCTGCGCCGGGTCGATGACGTCGTCCACCAGACCGCGCTCAGCGGCGTAGTACGGGTGCGCCAGCTCGTCGACGTACCGCGCCACCAGCACCTGCCGCAGCTCGTCCGGGTCCGCGGCGGCGGCCAGCTCCTTGCGGTGGACGACGTTCACCGCCGCCTCCGCGCCCATCACCGCGATCTCGTTGGTCGGCCACGCCAACGACAGGTCGCAGCCGATCGACCGCGAGTCCATCACGATGTACGCGCCGCCGTACGCCTTGCGCAGGATCACCTGCACCCGCGGCACCGAGGCCTCGCAGTAGGCGTACAGCAGCTTGGCCCCGTGCCGGATGGCCCCGCCGTACTCCTGGTCGGTGCCCGGCAGGAAGCCCGGCACGTCCACCAGCGTCACCAGCGGGATGTTGAACGCGTCGCAGAACCGCACGAACCGGGCCGCCTTCTGCGACGCCGCCGTGTCCAGCACGCCCGCCAGCACCAGCGGCTGATTGCCGACCACGCCGACGACCCCGCCGCCGACCCGGGCGAACGCGCACACCACGTTGGCCGCCCAGCCCTCGTGCACCTCCAGGAACTCGCCGTCGTCCACGACCTCGGCGATCACGCCCCGGATGTCGTAGGGCCTGCTCGGCTCCACCGGCACGAGCGAGGCCAGCTCGGGCCGCACGTCGTCGTCCTCCGGTGGCTCGTACGACGGCGGCGGCTCCAGGTTGTTCGACGGCAGCAACGACAACAGGTACCGCACGTCGGCCAGGCAGCTCTCCTCGTCGTCGTGCACGAACGACGCCACGCCCGACATCGAGCCGTGCACGTCCGCGCCGCCGAGCTGGTTGTGCGTCACCCGCTCGCCGCTGACCGCCTTCACCACGTCCGGCCCGGTCAGGTACATCTGCGCGGTCTCGCGCACCATGAACGTGAAGTCGGCCAACGCCGGCGAGTACGCCGCCCCGCCCGCGCACGGACCCAGGACGACGCTGATCTGCGGGATGATGCCGGACGCCTCGACCTGGCGGCGGAAGATGCCGCCGTAGCCGTTGAGCGCCATCACGCCTTCCTGGATGCGCGCGCCGCCGCTGTCATTGAGCGCCACGATCGGCGACCCGGTGGCCACGGCCATGTCCATGACCTTGTGGATCTTCTCGGCGTGACCCGCGCCCAGCGACCCGCCGGAGATGGTGAAGTCCTGCGCGTAGACGAACACCCGCCGCCCGTCCACCGTGCCGGAGCCCGCGACCACGCCATCGGTGTGCGCGCCGGTCGTGCCCCGCCGGTACATGTCGACCTCGACGAACGAACCGGGGTCCAGCAGCAGCTCCAGCCGTTCCCGCGCGGTCCGCTTGCCCAGCCGGTGCTGGCGCTCCACCGCCACCCGGTCGCCCAGCGCGATGCGTCGGGCCAGCTCGTCGCGCCGGTCGCGCAACGCCCGCATGGTGTGCTGCGGCGGCGGCTGCGTCGGGCGCACGGCGGGCCGGATGTCGATCTCGGAGATGCTCATCGTCGCCTTTCGCTCGTGTCGACCTGCCAGAAGCCACCGTCGAGGAACACCAGCCCCGCCCGGCCGTCGCCCCGGCCCGCGCCGAGCACCCGGCCGAAGAACACGGAGTGGTCGCCCGCCTCGTGGACGTCGGCCAGCTCGCACTCCAGCCAGGCCAGCGAGCCGGCGAGCACCGGCGCCCCGGTGGCCGGTCCGGGCGCCCAGTCGACCTGCTCGAACTGGGCCGGGCCCAGCGGCCGGTCGCGGGCGGCGAACCAGCGGGCGCTGGCCTCCTGGTCGCCGTGCAGCACCGAGGCGGCGAAGTGCCCGGACGCGGTGATCGCGCCGTGCATGACCGCGGTGTGCGCCACGCAGCACAGCACCAGCGGAGGGTCCAACGACACGGAGCTGAACGCGTTCGCGGTCATCCCGTGCATGTGCTCGCCACCGACGGTCAGCACGACGACGCCGGTGGCGAAGCGGGCCAGGGTGGAGCGCATCTCGGTCGGGGACACCCCGGTCAGCTCGGGTGCCAGTTCCATCGCACACGTCCTTCCCGCGAGCAGGGCGCGGGCCGCGCCGGGCAACGCGGCCCGCGCGTGCGGCTCAGCCCTGGATGTCCTCGACGCGGTCGGCGACCGGGCGGTCGACGGCCATCACCCACTTGCCGTCCTCGCCGCGGACCAGCACGTCCGTGCACTTGCCGAGGATGCGCTGCTTGCCGCCGTCGGGCTTGGTGATCTCCAGGTCGTAGTCCACGATGATCAACGACGTGTCGCCCGCCGTGTAGTTGGCCTTGACCTTGGACTTCAGCTTCGGCTTGGTGGCCAGCAGCGCGATGATGGCCTCCGTGCGGGCCTTGCCGGTCAGCGGTCCGCCGGACAGGTTGGAAATGGAGTCGTCCCGGTAGAGGCTGTCGAAGATGGCGCCCTGGCCGGAGTTGAACGCGGCCAGGAAGACCTCGTTCTGGGTATCGGGGTCGTCGGTCAGGTCCAAGTTCTGCAAGTCGATCTGCGCGGTCATGGGCGATTCCTTTCCTGCAGTGCGGCAAATGCCCGGCACCGACGTTATCGGCCCGTTCCCGCGACCTGCCCATCGCGGAATAACCGGCCGCTCATCGGCCGATCCGGGAAAAGCGGTGAGCGGTCCGTGAGCGCGGGCCGGGGCCGGGAAGCGCGAAAGGCCCGGCCGCCGGCGAAGGGCGACCGGGCCTGACTGCCCTGCGCGGGTTACGCCGACACGACCGTCAGACCGCCGTCGGCCACCAGTTCCTGACCGGTGGTGAAGGTGGCCTCGAAGCCGAGGTACAGCACCGCCGCCGCGATCTCCTCCGGCGTGCCGTGCCGCTTCATCGGGGTGATCTGGTCACCCAGCTCGGAGAACTCCTGGCGCTCCTGCGCCGAGGCGTCGACGCCCATGCTCGGGGTGTCGATGAAGCCGGGGCTCACCGCGTTGACCCGGATGCCGCGGCCCACCAGCTCGGCCGCGAACACCTGCGCGAACGACCGCACGGCCGACTTCGCGCCCGCGTAGACGCTCATCCCGGCGGTGCCGCCGACGTTCGCGATGGACGTGGTGTACACGATCGCGCCGCCGTCCCGCACCAGCGGTGCCAGGACCTGCGTGGTGAAGAACGCGCCCTTGGTGTTGACCGCGAACGTCCGGTCGTAGGTCTCCTCGGTCACCGCCTCCAGGGGCTCCAGCTTGGCGTAGCCCGCGTTGACGTGCAGCAGGTCGATCCGACCCAGCTTCTCCTCGACGGCCTCGCCGACCGCGCGGATGTCGCCGAGGTCGCTCACGTCGCAGCTGACGACGTGCGCCCGCTCGCCCAGTTCCTGACGCGCCGCCTCCAGGTTCTTGCCGTCGCGCCCGGTGATCAGGACCTCGGCCCCACCAGCCAGCAGCGCCTTCGCCACGGCGAGGCCCATGCCGTGCGTGCCCCCGGAGATGACTGCTTTCTTACCGGCATACCGGCTCACGAGATTCCCTCTTTCCTGTTCTTCAACTCACGACCCGCACCGCGGTGGGGATCATCACCGACGGTAGCGAGCGGTCCTCTCCATCGGCTCTCGGCGCGCTCACGCCGCCTGGAGGAGGTCGAGAGCCTGCCGCGCGGCACGCATGCCGCTCTCGATCGCGCCGTCGACGTACGCGCCGTTCCAGCCGGAGGCGATGTCGCCGGTGGCGAAGGCCAGCCGCCCGTGCGGCTGCTGGATGGTGGGCAGGTGGACGAGCTGGTTCGGGCCGCGCATGCCCCAGGCGCCCAGGGAGTACCGGTCGCGGCCCCACGGCCCGTACGCGTGCTCCAGCAGTTTGGTGCCCGGCGCGATGCGCCGGATCGCCGCCTCCACCGCGGCCCGGTCGGTGATGTCGAGCGCCGGGTCCTCGGCGAAGCCGACGGACAGGACGTCGCCGTTGGCGAGCACCCGCTGCGGCAGCAGCAGCGACACCGGGTCGCCGGGCCTGCCGGTCGCGTAGACGCGGCCGTTGTCGCCCGTGGTGCGGAACCAGAACTTGACCACGTTCGGCACGCCGAGCCCGAAGCGGGAGGCGGCCGTGTGCACGGCGGGCAGGCCGGCGGTGAACCGCAGCGTGCGCCACACGTTCGCCGGGACGGCCACGATGACCGCGCGGGCGGACAGCACCCGGCCGTCCCGGGTGGTCACGTCGACCTGGCGGCCGTTGTCCGAGATCGTCGTCACCGGGGTGTTCAGGCGCAGGTCCGGTGCGGCGTCGGCGAGGATCCGCTGCAGCAGGCCGATCATGCCGCCCTGCGGGCGGGTCGCGACCTGGGCGTCCCAGCCGGCGTGGGTGTGGCCGCCGAGCGCCCACCACTGCGCCATGCTGGTCAGGCCGCGGGTGCGGCTGTCGCCGCCGGAGTAGGAGTCGGTGACGCCCTGCAGCCACAGGCGGTCCTGTGTGGACAGACCGAGCTGGTCGAGCCGGGCGGCCAGGGACAGCTTGTCCACCCCGGTCACGAGGTCGCGGGCGTACAGCGGCTCGTACGGGCGCGGGAAGTAGTCCCGCGTGCCGTCGAACAGCTTGGCCAGCAGCGTGCCGAGGTGGTCGTTGGCGGAGAGGAAGTCGAACGCCCTCGGGCCTTCGGCGGCCGGGTAGTACGCCACGTCGGGGAAGGAGTCCGGGTCGCTGATCAGGGGGATGTTGTACCGGCGGAGCTCGGCGGCGGCCAGGGGCTGGCTCTCGGCCAGCCACTGGCCGCCCAGCTCGACCTGCTCGCCCGCGAACGTGGTGGTCCACGTGCGACCGCCGATGCGGTCACGGGCCTCCAGCACCACGGCGCGCACGCCCTGCGCGCGCAGGGCGCGGGCCGCGGTGATGCCGGCGAAACCGGCGCCGATCACGATCACGTCGTTGAGGGAGGTCGACGTCGAGGCGGAGGCGGCGCCGGTCCGGGCGGCGGCTCCGGCCGCCGCCGCGATGCCGCCGACGCCCAGCGCCTTCAGCAGTGTGCGACGGCCAACAGCGCCCTGTCGGGGAGGGTTCGGCTCGGTCATCTCATCTCGTTCTTCTCAGTCCGCGGCGGCGGAGCACTGGCAAGGGGCGGTGGACGCGGTCGGGGTGCGTCCGGTGGGTCGTGCCGGGCACGGTCAGGCGCGCGTCACAGGAACGGGGTGTCGGGGTCGAGCCCGAGCAGCACGCGGCCCTGCACTTCGAGGTTGGTGGTGTTCAACAGCAGCGCGTGCTGCGCGAAGCCCTCGATGTCGCGGAAGAACCGCTGCATCGGCACGGACTTCTGCAGCACCGACGCGCCGCTCGCGCCGTAGAGGATCTCGACGGCTTCCTTCGCCAGCTGGATGGCGAACGCCGCCTCGCCGCGCAGCACGGCCCGCTCCTCGGCGGTCAACGTGCCGCCCTCGTCGGCGCGGCCCTGGAGCAGCTGCCACCAGCCCCGGGCCAGGCCCTCGGCCGCGGCGATCTTGTTGGCCGCGGTGGCGACCTGGACCTGGGTCAGCGGGTGCTGCCGCTGGTCGGTCCACGACGTGTAGGTGATGGGACGGCCCGGGACGCGCTGCAGGAACAGGTCCATCGCGCCGCGCGCGATGCCGACGCAGGCCGCCGCGCACTCGGTGAAGACCACCGGGAACAGGCCGTAGCGGCGCTCCGGCGCGAGGTGCTCGCGACCGGGGGTGCTGTCCATCAGGGCCTGCTCGAACGTCACGACGCGGTGCTCGGGCACGAACACGTCCTCGAGCGTGGACGAGGCGCTGCCGGTGCCGGCGGCGGCGAAGGTGTCCCAGTCGTCGGCGATGGTGAACTCGCTCATCGGCACGATGGCGATCGCCTCTTCCTCGGTGCCGTCCGGGCGGTGCAGGATCGCGGCGGCCATGTTCCAGTCCGCGCCGCGGCAGCCGGAGTTGAACCGCCAGGTGCCGCTGAGGGTGTAGCCGCCCTCGGTGGGCGTGAGCGTGCCGGACGGGGTGAAGCCGCCGGAGATCCGCGTGGACGGGCCGTCGGCCCAGATCTCGTCCTGCGCCTTGTCCGGGTAGAGCGTGGCGATCCAGGCGTTGGACACCCACACCATGGCGACCCAGCCGGTGGAGCCGCAGCCCGAGGCGACTTCCTTGATGATCTCGGCGGCCTCGGCGAGCGGCAGGTCCAGGCCGCCGTAGCGGCGGGGCGACACGGCGCGCAGCACGCCGGTCTTCTCCAGCAGGTGGACGTTCTCGTCCACGATCCAGCGGTTGTCCTCCGAGGCCCGGCCGTTCTCGCGCAGCGTGGGCACGATCTCCCCCACGGCCTCGAGCACGGCGGTGAACTCGCTCGTCGTCATTGCTCCTCCTTGATCAGTTCGGCGCCGCGTTCGCCGACGGCGACGGCGTGGGCGTGGGTGTGACCGCGGGGCACGTGCGGGATCACCGACGCGTCGACCACCCGGAGCCCGGCCACGCCCCGAACCCTCAGCCGCGGGTCGACGACGGAGTCCTCCGCCGTGCCCATGCGGCAGGTGCCGACGGGGTGGAACACGGTCTCGGCGTGCTCGCGGACGAACGCGCCGAGCGCTTCGTCGTCGCCGGGCCACGGCGTGAGCGGGCCGTCGAGCAGCGGCTCGAGCACCCGCGCGTCGGCGACCTTGCGGGCGAACCGCACGCCTTCGAGGAACGCGGTCAGGTCGCGCGGGTCGGTGAGGTAGCCGGGGTCGATCCGCGGCGGCGTGGCGGGGTTCGCGTCGACCAGGTCGATCCGGCCGCGGCTGCGCGGTTGCAGCAGCACCACGCCGAGGGTGCGACCGGCCAGCGGCGCGCCGTCGGCGTCGAACGCCGCCGGCACCCAGATCAGCTCCAGGTCGGGCGGGCCGTCCCCGCCGTCGGCGCGCAAGAACGCGACCGCCTCGGCCAGGTTGGAGCTGAACGGGCCGGTGCGGTCGGTGTCGTACTGCCGCCGGGCGTCCGGTCCGAGGTCGGTGAACCGGGTGCCGCCCTTGGCCCGCAGCACGAAGTCGACCACGAGGTGGTCGTGCAGGCCCTGGCCGACGCCCGGCAGCGCGACCTCGGGCTCGACGCCGGCCGCGGCGAGCCGGTCGGGGTCGCCGATCCCGGACAGCATGAGCAGGTGCGGCGACCCGATCGCGCCCGCGCTGACCACGACCTCGCGGCGTGCGGTGAGGACGCCGTCGGCCAGTCGGACGCCGGTCGCCCGGCCGTCCCGCAGCACGACCCCGTGCACCTGCGCGTTGGTGAGCACGGTCAGGTTGGGCCGGTCGGCCGCCGGGCGCAGGTAGGCGTCGGCGGTGCTCCACCGTCGCCCCTCGCGCTGGGTGAGCGGGGTGAGGGCGGCGCCCGAGTCGGGCGAGCCGCCCAGGCCGCCGTCGATGGGCCCCAGGCCCGCTTCGGCGCAGGCTTCCACGAACGCCGCCGAGCTGGGGTCGGGGTCGCGCGGCGGTGAGATCCACAGCGGTCCGTCCACGCCGTGCGTGCGGCCCGCGTCCGGCTCTCCCGCCCAGCGCTCGACGCGCCGGAAGTACGGCCCGAACGCCTCCTTCCCCCACAGCGGGCCGGCGGCCCACGTGTCGAGGTCGTCGGCGTGGCCGGGCACCCACATCTGGAAGTTGATCGTGGACGAGCCGCCGAGGCCGCGTCCGCGCGGCCACGTGACGGACCTCCCGGCCAGCCCCGGCTGCGGCGTGGTGGCGAGGTTCCAGTCCAGGTCGGTGCCGAACAGCTCCGGCGTGGCCAACGGGACCCGCACGTTCGGGTCGTCGTCGGGTCCGCCCGCCTCGACGAGGGCGACGGTGGTGCCGGGGTCCTCGGACAGGCGGGCCGCCACCACGCAACCCGCCGAGCCCGCGCCGACCACGACGTAGTCGAAGTCCATCAGCCCAACCTCACCGGCAGGCTCGCGTGCCCGTTGGAGATGAAGGACCCGAGGGGCTTCAGCTCCGTCGCGGGCACGGCCAGCTCCACCCGCGGGAACCGCGCGAACAGGGCCGGGAGCCCGATCCCGGCCTCCAGCCTGGCCAGCGGCGCACCGAGGCAGTGGTGGGCGCCGTGCCCGAACGCCACGTGCTCGCGACGGGTCGGGCGGTCCGGGTCGAACCGGTGCGCGTCCGGCCCGTGCACCTTCCGGTCCCGGCCGGCCGCGGCGAACGCGATCATGATCGGCTCGCCCCGGCGGATGGTGACGTCGTCGAGTTCGATGTCCTCCACCGCGTACCGCATGGGCAGGTTGGTGAACGGGGCCTCCAGCCGCAGCGACTCCTCGATCACGTCCTCCCACGGCAGCGTCCCGGCGGTGACGCGGGCGCGCTGCTCGGGGTGGGTCAGCAGCAGGGCGATGGTCTGGTCGAGCAGGTTCACCGTGGTCTCGTGGCCCGCGGTGAACATCAGCAGGACGGTGTCGACCAGCTCGATCTCGCTGAGCCCGTCGCCGTCCTCCGCGCGGGCCTGGATCAGGCCGGTGGTGACGTCGTCGCCGGGCCGCCGCCGCTTGATCTCCACCAGCTCGCGCAGCAGCCGGTACAACTCGTTGTTGTTGTGCTGCGCCTGCTCGGCCGTGACCGCGGTGTCCATGATCGCGTGGACGTGGTGGAGCAGGTCGTCGCGGATCTCGCCGGGGATGCCGAGCAGCTCGGAGATCACCTCGACCGGCAGCGGGTGGGCGAACTCCGCGCGCAGGTCCACCACCTCGCCCGCCGGGTGCGCGGCGAGGCGGTCCAGCAGCCCGGTGGTGATCGCCTCGACCCGGGGGCGCATCGCCGCGGTGCGGCGGGCGGTGAACGCCTTGGCCACCAGCTTGCGCAGCCGGGTGTGCTCCTGGCCGTACGCGGTGATCATGTTGCGGTCGGCCACCCACACCGCCAGCGGCCAGGTCTTCGCCAGCTCGCTCTCACCGTTGCCCCAGGCAGGCCAGTGGCGGTAGGTGTCGCGGGACACCCGCCGGTCGGTGAGCAGCTGCTTGACCAGCTCCAGGTCGGTCACCAACCAGACGAGCACGCCGTCGGGCAGCTCGACCTCGACGGCCCGGCCGAGGGCGCGCAGCCGCTCGGCCTCGCCGTGGATGTCGCGGCCCTCGACGTCGATGACCGGCGGGGTGAGCCGGCTCGTCACGACGAGGTCCCGGTGCGGGCGAGCGCGTCGGAGTCCTGGGCGCGCACGATCCGGGCCACGTCGCGCAGCGCTTCGGCGAACCGGTCGATCTCCTCGTCGGTGATGTGGATCGAGGGCTCGAACCGCAGCGTGTCGGGGCTGCTGGCGGTGGAGAAGATGCGGATCTGCTTCTCGTGCAGCAGGTAGCCCGCGACGGCGAACGCGAACACGTGGTGCTCGGCCCACTCGCGGAAGACCTCGTTGCCGGAGTTCTCCTGGCCGTGGAACTGGATGCCGAGCATCAAGCCGCGGCCGCGGACCTCCTTGAAGACGTCCGGGAACTCGGCGGCCACCGCCTCCATCGCGGCCTTGGCCTTGGCGCCGCGCTCGGCGGCCTGCCGGTAGGCGGCGCCGTCGTCGGCCTCCAGCAGCTCCAGCAGCTTGAGCGCGATCCGGCTGGAGAAGCCGTCCTTGCCGAAGGTGGACGTGTGCAGCAGCTCGAAGTCCTGCCGGTAGCGGGACTCGCGGACCAGCACGACACCGGTCTTGGCGATGCCGCCGCCCAGCGCCTTGGCCAGGATGATGTAGTCGGGGACCAGCCCGCAGTGCGCCGAGGCGAAGAACGTGCCGGAGCGGCCCATGCCGCTCTGGATCTCGTCGGCCACCAGCGGGATGCCGGTCGCGTCGCACACCTCGCGCAGCGCCCGCACGGTCTCGGCGGACAGCGGCTTGATGCCCGCCTCACCCATGATCGGCTCGGCGAAGAACGCGCCGAACACCGGGAAGTCCTGCTCGGCCAGGTGCACCGCGCCGTCGCGGACCACGACATCCAGCAGCGCGACCCGCTCCTCCTCCACGATCTTCGCGGCCAGCTCGACCTGGTCGGACGGCACGAACCGGGCCTGCGCGGCCAGCGCCCGGAACGGGGTGCGGAAGTCGGAGTTGTAGGTGAGCTGGATGCTGCTGACCAGCTTGCCGTGGAAGCCGCCCTCCAGGGCCAGGAACAGCGGCTGCCGGAGCGAGGTCTCGGTGTTGCGCCGGCGCACCTCGGCGGCCAGCGCCTCGAACGAGTCGACACCGAGCGCCCGGAGCGCGTCCTGGGCCACCGGGGTGCCGCCGCGAACGGCCTCGGCCGCTTTCTCCAGGTTGCCGTCGATGGTTTCCAGCAGCTCGGTGATCCGCATGCCGCGGTCCATCTCGGCGTGCTTGATCGCGATCTCGACCGCTTCGGCGCCGGAGTTGCCGAACAGGCCGTAGAACTTCTCGTCGGTGCCGAGTTCGCGGCGAATGATCCGGTTCAGCGCGGCGGCCACGTCGATGCCGAAGGAGTACCCGGAGAACTGCGCGTGCACCGCCACCCGCTCGTCGAGCAACCGCTTGGCGTGCTCGACGATGTGCGGGTTGTTGTGCCCGAGGATCAACGAGCCGAAGCCGGAGGCCAGGTCGAGGACGCCGATCTCGCGGCCCTCGCCGTCGACGTGGTACAGCGTGTTGCCCTCGGCTCGGACGTACTTCACGGCCAGCCCGAACCCGTCCAGCATCCCGATGAGGTGGGAGTCCGCGAATTCGGGCGCACCAGGAGAAAGGCTCATGACGTCCTCGACTTCCGTTCGGCGTTCGGCAGGAAATCGCGCGCCGGGATCGGCGCGCTCGGTTGCCAGATATATCCCACCAGCCGGCGGACCGTGGTCATCGCCGGTTCACGGGGCGGCCAGGGAATAGCCGATGAGCGTCCGATTACCGGGAAGTGGAAATTGAACCCGCGGTACCGGAAAGGTAGCCGCTAGGCGTTCGGGCACACCAGGGCGTGCGCCGTGACGGGGTCGAGCGCGCGGCCGTGCGCGTGATGGGCCGCGAACTCGTCGCCGAGCACCGCGCGCACCGCCGCCTCTATCCGGTGCACGTCGCCGCGCTCGGCAGCGGGCAGCGGCGCGCCGGCCGCCTCGCGCGCCGAGGTGGCCGCGCCGAGCAGGACGGCCGCGTCCTCGTGCCGGCCCGCCACCGCCAGAGCGCCCGCCAAGCCTTCCAGCGCCAACGCCATCGAACGCGGGTCGCCGGTGGTCTTCGCCACCGCGTACCCCTCCTGGTGCAGCGCCAACGCGCCCGCCGCGTCACCGCGCTGCTCGGCCACGAACCCCAGCTCGGCCAGGATCAGCGCCTCACCGACGTCGCCGTCCAGTTGGCGGCACCAGTCCAGCCAGCGCCGCAGGTGCGCCTCGGCCGCGTCCAGCCGGCCCTCCCTGCGCGCGCCCAGCCCCAGCCCCACCTCGGCGAACTGCTCGCCGAAGGTGAAGCTCTGCTCGGCGGCCAGCCGCATAGCGCGCTCGTGCAGCTCGCGTGCCTGCGCGTAGTCGCCCATGAGCAGCGCGATCCGGGCCAGGCCGGACAGCTTGGTCGACACCTCCGACCACAGTCCCAGCGTCTCGGCGATGCGCAGGCCCTCCCGGTGCACGCGCACCGCGTGGTCGTAGTCGCCGCGCACCTCGGCCAACGACGCCAGCGCGTCACCGGCCTGCAACTGGCCCCAGCCGTCGCCGACGTCGCGGAACAGCGCGGCGCTCTCCTCGCCGTACTGCTGGGTCGTGCTCAGGTCGCCGCGCAGCACGGCCTGGGTCGCCAACGCGGCCAGCGCCGCCGCCGTGCCCCACCGGTCGTCCAGCGCGCGGAACTCGCTCAACGCCCGGTCGATGCGCTTCTCGCTGCTGTCCTGGTCGCCGTACCCGATGCGGGCGAACCCGAGGAACCAGCGCGCCGTGGCCCGGCCCAGCGGGTCGGCGATCTCGTCGGCCAACTCGTCGTAGTTCTCCAGCGGGTAGGTCGACTCGCCCGCGCGCAGGCTGAACCCCGCCTGCCAGGCCAGCGCCTTCGCCCGTTCCGACGGGTCGGAGGGCCCTTCGACGGCCAGCGCCGCCGCGAACGCCCGCGTGGCCTCGCCGAGCCTGCCGCGCAGGAACCAGTACCACGCCAGCGCGTTGACCGTGCGCAGCGCGAGGTCGGCGCGGCCCTGGTGGGCCGCCGTGTCCAGGGCGACCCGGAGGTTGGCCGCCTCCACGTCGGCCAGCTCGAGCCACCGGCGCTGGTCGGGGCCGCGCAGGTGCCCCATCACCCGCACGGCGAAGTCGGCGTGGTAGGCGGCGTGCCTGGCCCGCACCCGGTCGCTCTCCCCCGCCTCGCGCAGCCGCTCGGCGCAGTAGGCGGCCACCGACTCGGGGAGCCGGTACCGGCGCGTGCCCGCCACGTCCGAGGCGCTCACCAGGCTGCGGTCCACCAGCCTGGCCGCCAGGTCCAGCACCTCGTCCTGCCCCACGCCGTCGCCCGCGCACACCTCCTCGGCCGCGGTCAACGGGCAGCCGCCGCTGAACACCGACAGCCGGCGCAGCACCACGCGTTCCCGGTCCGACAGCAGCTCCCAGCTCCAGTCGATCGCCGCGCGCAGGGTCTGCTGCCGCGTCGGCGCGCCCCGCCTGCCCACGGTCAGCAGGGTGAAGCGGTCCCGCAAGCGGGCCGCGACCTCGTGCACGCCCAACGCGCGCACCCTCGTCGCGGCCAGCTCCAACGCGAACGGGATGCCGTCCAGCCTCCGGCAGATCGCGTGCACGGCGTCCACAGTGGACTCGTCCAGCACGAAATCCGGCGCCGCCGCGGTCGCGCGCGCCACGAACAGCTCCACCGCCGTCGACTCGCCGTCGCCGTCGGGCAGCGTCAGCGGCGGCACGGTCCACACCCGCTCGCCCGCGATGCCCAGCGGCTCCTGGCTGGTGGCCAGGACGCGCACGCCGGGCGCGGCCATCAGCAGCATCTCGGCCACGTCCGCGACCCGCTCGACCACGTGCTCGCAGTTGTCCAGCACCAGCAGCAACTGCTTGGTGCGCAAGGCGTCGGCCAACCGCGTGGCCAGCGCGATCGGCGGCCCCGCGCCGGTCACCTCGTCCCGCACGCCCAGCACGGTCGCGACGACCTCCAGCACGCCGTCCGGCGACTCCAGCGCGGCCAGCTCGACCAGCCACACGCCGTCCGGGTGGAGGTCGGCGACCTCGGCCGCGGCGGCCAACGCCAGCCTGGTCTTGCCGACGCCGCCGATGCCGTTGAGCGTCACCAGCCTGCTCGCGTCCAGCAGCGCCCGGACCTGGCCGATCGCCGCGTCCCGGCCGATCAGCGGCGTCATCTGCGCGGGCAGGTTGGTCAGCGGGCGGGCGGCGGTCGTGATCGGGGACGGCATGGGCGTGAGCCGCAGGTCGCGCTCCAGGATCTTCTGGCGCAGCGAGACCAGCTCGGCGCTCGGCTCCAGCCCCAGTTCCTCCGCCAGCACCGACCGCAGCGCGTCGAAGCTCGCCAGCGCCTCGCTCTGCCTGCCCGCCGCGTAGAGGGCGCGCATGTGCGCGGCACGCAGCCGTTCGCGCAGGGGGTGGCGGGCGAGCAGGTCACCCAGCTCGCCGACCAGCAGCCCGTGTTCTCCGAGGCCGAGCATCACCTCCGCCCGGTCCTCCAGGGCGGTGAGCCGCAGCTCCTCCAGCCTCGCCACGACCGGCCGGGCGAACTCGGCGTCGGCGAAGTCCGCCAGCGCCGGGCCCCGCCACTGCGCCAGGGCGTCGCCCAGCAGCGCCGCCCGCGCCCGCAGGTCGGTGGTCTCGTGCGAGGCGGCCAGCAGCGCGGCGAACCGGCGCGCGTCCACCGCGTCGGCGGGCACGTCCAGCAGGTAGCCCGGCGAGCGGGACACCACCAGCTCGCCCGCGCCCGGCTCGGCGTCCTCCAGCGAGCGGCGCAGCTGCCAGACCTTGGTGTGCAGGGCGCCGGCCACGTTGCTCGGCGGCGAGTCGCCCCACAGCTCGTCGGCCAAGCGGTCGGCCGACACCGCTTCGCCGTCGTGCGCCAGCAGGCACGCCAGCAGGGTGCGCGCCTTCACCCCCGGGACGGTGACGACGCGGTCGTCCTCCGTCCAGACGGTCAAGGGCCCCAGGATGCCGAAGCGCACAAAGACACCATAACGGGGCCCGATCACCGTCACGGGTAACGGAGAGCGTGCCCACGACCACCCCCGAGAGGCCCGAGAGGTCTCCGAGAGGGGATCGGGAGGGGTCCGCGAGAGGGTGTCGACGTCACGACGAGGAGGGCGGAGATGACGGCGGGCGACCGTTCGCCTGTGACGGTGATCGGCCTCGGGCCGATGGGTTCGGCGCTCACCCGGGCGTTCGTGGCCGCGGGTCACCGGACGACGGTCTGGCACCGCTTCCACCAGCGTCCCGACCAGCCGGCGGCCAACGGCGCGATCCGCGCCGCAACGCTGGTGGAGGCGGTGTCGGCGAGTCCGTTGGTGGTCGTCCGCGTGGTCGACCACCGCGCGATGCGGGAGATCGTCAACTCGCTGGGCGACACCACCGGCCGGGTGGTCGTGAACCTCACGGCGGGCACCGCGGAAGAGGCCCGCGACACCGCTTCCTGGGCGGCATCGCGGGGCGTCGGTTACCTCGACGGCGCGATCCTCACGACCGCCGAAGAGCTGGGTGCGGACACCACGCTGACGTTCTACGGAGGTCCGAAGGCGCTGTACCAGGAGCACGAGCCGACGCTGGCGGCGCTGGGCGGCACCTGCACGTACCTGGGCGACGACGTCGGTCTGCCCGCGCTGTACGAGATGGCGTTGCTCGGCGTGATGTGGAGCGCGTGGGCAGGTCTGCTGCACGGCCTCTCGCTGGTGTCGACCGAGCGCTCGGCCGCCACCGACTTCCTGCCGCACGCCACGCGGTGGCTGCAGCGGGTCGTCGGATCGGTGCCGGAGCTGACCGCCGGCGTGGACCGGGGCGAGTACCCCGGCACGACGCTCGGCCACGAGGCAGTGGTGATCGAGCGCCTGTTCGCCGCGAGCCGGGCCGGCGGCGTCGACGACGGCCTGCCGGGCTTCCTGCTGGCCCGGGTGGAGCAGGCGATCCGCCGGGGCCACGCGGGTGACGGGTTCGCGAGCCTGATCGAGGTGCTGCGCGACCCGCACTCCGACTGAGCACGCTCACTTGCCTTGAGCTGGAAGGGGAAGGACATGGAACGCACCGAACGAGCCGGGGCCAGGGAATGGCTCGGGCTCGCCGTGCTCGCGTTGCCGACCTTGCTGTTGTCGGTGGACGCGACGGTGCTCTACCTGGCTTTGCCGCACCTGGGGGCGGACCTGCGCCCCAGCGCCACGGAGACCCTGTGGATCATCGACGTGTACGGGTTCATGATCGCGGGCTTCCTGATCACGATGGGCACGCTCGGCGACCGGATCGGCCGCCGGAAGCTGCTCGTGATCGGCGCGCTCGCGTTCGGCGCGGCGTCGGTGGCCGCCGCCTACGCGACCGACCCGGCGATGCTGATCGGCGCTCGGGCCCTGCTCGGCATCGCGGGCGCGACTTTGATGCCCTCGACGCTGGCGCTGATCAGCAACATGTTCCACGACCCCGGCCAGCGGGGTCTCGCGATCGGCGTGTGGGCGGCGTGCTTCTCGGCGGGCGTGGCCGCGGGTCCGCTGATCGGCGGCGCGCTGCTGGAGCTGTTCTGGTGGGGCTCGGTGTTCCTGCTCGCCGTGCCGGTGATGGCGGTGCTGCTGGTGACCGCGCCGATCCTGCTGCCCGAGTCGCGCGACCCGGAGCCGGGCAGGCTCGACCTGCTCAGCGTGGTGCTGTCGCTGGCGGCGATCCTGCCGGTGATCTACGGGCTCAAGGTCGTCGCGGCGGACGGCGTCGGGCTGGGCGCGATCGCGGCGGTCGTCGTCGGCCTGGTGTTCGCCGCGGTGTTCGTGCGGCGGCAGAAGTCGCTGCCGGACCCGTTGCTGGACGTGCGGTTGTTCGCGCGGCCCGCGTTCCTGGGCGCGTTGCTCGCCCTGCTCGTGGGTCTGGCGGTCGTCGGCGTGGTGTACCTGTTCGTGACGCAGTACCTGCAGCTGGTCGCGGGCCACTCGCCGCTGGTCGCGGGGCTGTGGCTGCTGCCCTCGGCGGTGGCGATGATCGTGGCGTCGATGGCGGCGCCCGCGCTGGCCAAGCGGGTCGCGCCGGGCAGGCTCGTCGCGGCGGCGTTGGCGGTGTCGGCGGTGGGGTACCTGCTGCTGGCGTTCGTGGACGGTCCCGGCGGCCTCGCGCTGGTGGTGACCGGGCTCGTCGTGGTGTACCTGGGCATCGGGCCGATGATGGCGCTGGGCACCGACCTGGTGGTGGGCGCCGCGCCCGCCGAGCGGGCCGGGTCCGCGGCGGCGATGTCGGAGACGAGCATGGAGTTCGGCCTGGCGCTCGGTGTCGCGGTGCTGGGCAGCGTGGGCACCGCGGTGTACCGGTCCGAGCTGCCCGAGGGCATGCCCGCCGACGCGGTGGAGTCGGCGGCCGGCGCGCTGGCCGTGGGCGGCGCGGACGTGGTCGAGGCGGCCCGGTCGGCGTTCACCTCCGGGTTGAACGTCGTCGGCGTGATCAGCGCGGTGGCGACGGTGGTCGTCGCGGTGGTGACGGCGGTGCTGGTGCGCCCCGCCCCGGCGTCCGACCAGGAGCCCGCGGCGGAGAAGAGCAACGCCTGACGTTTCGCTCGGCAAGACCGCGTCGGACGCGGTGGCCGGGGCGGGCACACCTGTTCCGGCCGGTGGCGACAAAAACTGGGGGAACAAGACATGGAGTTCGGATTACTGGGTCCGCTGGAAGTGCTGCACGACGGGCGGCCGGTCTCGCTCGGCGGCATCAAGCAGCGCGCCACGCTCGGTTTCCTGCTGCTCAAGGCGAACCAGGTGGTGCCGACCAGCCAGTTGCTGTGCGCGCTGTGGCCGGGTGAGGACCCTCCCGCGTCGGCGCGGAAGATGCTGCAGAACGCGGTGTGGAGCCTGCGGGCCGCACTGTCGTCGAGCGACGGGCCGGGCGCGCCCCGGCTGTCCACCCAAGCGCCCGGGTACGTGCTGCGGGTGGACCCGGCACGGGTGGACCTGTTCCGGTTCCACGAGCTCGCCGAACGGGGCCGGGCCGAGCAGGGCAGGCCCGAGGTCGCGGCGACCGTGCTGCGGGAGGCGTTGGCCACGTGGCGCGGCGCGGCGTTGGCCGACCTCGTGGAGAGCGGCATCTGCTGGCCCGAGCTGACCGTCGTGGAGAACGCCCGGCTCGACGCGATGGAGGACTACTTCGACGCGGAGCTGGCGTGCGGCAGGCACCAGTCGGTGCTGGGCGAGTTGGAGGCGGTGGTCGAGGCGGAACGGCTGCGGGAGCGCTCGTGCGGCCAGCTGATGCTGGCGCTGTACCGGTGCGGGCGGCACGCGGACGCGCTCGCCGTCTACAGCAGGCTGCGCACGGCTCTGGTGGAGGACCTGGGCCTGGAGCCGGGGCCTGCGTTGCAGAAGTTGCAGCACGCCATCCTCACGCACGACCCGTCGCTGGCGCTGCCCGCCGAACGGGAGCGTGCCGTGGTGCGGCACCTGCGGCCGGTGGAGCCGATCCCGGCGCCCAGGACGTCGTCGGGCGCGCGACGGCGGCGGCTGACCGTGGCGGTGGTGCGGGTGCGGCTGCGCTGCGGGTTCACCGACGCCGATCCCGCGGTGGTGGACCACGCGCTCGCCGCGGCGACCGCGATGGTGCGGTCGGGCATCGAGGAGCTGGGCGGCACGGTGGCCACGTCCATCGGCTCGGCGTCGTTGGCGGTGTTCGGCGGGCCGTACGCGCAGGGCGACGACGAGGCGCGGGCGGTGCGGGCGGCGTTGGCGTTGCGGGACTGCTTCGCCGACGGGATGAGCCGTGACCTCGCCGTGCACATCGCCGTGGCGACCGGTGAGGCGCTGGTGCTGACCGAGCCGGACGCCCCGCCGACGGTGAACGGCGCGTTGGTCGACCACTGCCACCAGGTGCTGTCGTCGGTGCCGGAGGGCGCGGTGTGGATCTGCCGGCGGACCCGGGAGCTGACCGGCACGGCGTTCCACGGCACGGAGGCGGCGGACGGCGCGTGGGAGATCACGGGCGCTCGCGGGCACGCCGACGAGCACGACAGCGAGCTGGCCGTGGTGCGCGGCCTGCTGGACCGGACCCTGCGTCGCGAGACGCCGCACCTGGTGACGGTGCTGGGTGAGCCGGACGGGTTCCTGGACCGTTTCGCCGGCGCGGTGGACGGCGCGCGGGTGCTGGAGGGCCGGGTCGTGGACGGCGAGCCGCTGGGCGCGGTGGCCGACGTGCTGCGCGGGTACTGCGGGGTGCGGCCGGAGGACGGGCTCGACGCGGTGCGGGCGAGGCTGTCGTCGGCCGTGTGCGCGGCCGGTCGGGCCGAGGCGGACGTGCTGGCGACCCGGCTGCTGCCGCTGTTCGACCCGGCGTTGCCGGACACCGGGGTGCTGACGGCGTGGCGGCGGTTCGTGGAGCTGGTCGCCCACGACCACCCGCTGGTGGTCGTGCTGCGCGACGTGCACCTGGCCGGCGAGGAGGTCCTCGACGCGGTGGAGTCCCTGGCGGACTCGGACAACCCCGTGCCGCTGCTGGTGGTCGTGTCGGCCTGCCCGTCACTGCTGGCCCGGCGGCCGAGCTGGGGCGGCGGCAAACCGCACGCGGCGTCCATCACCCTGGACCCGCCGCGTGACGGGACGGTCGACCGACTGCGCCGGGTGATGCTGTCCACCGCGGACAACAGCCCTTTCGGCCCCGATGACACCGTTCCCGGCGACCCCGACCCGTGGCCGAAGCGCCAGCCCGAGATCACCACCCTGGCCCTGCGGCGTCCCGACCGACGTGCCACGCACGTCATGGCCCTGGCGGGGCTGCCGGCAGGCGCGAACGGCGCCTGACCGGCCCGGACCGGCCGCGCCGGCACCGGCGCGCCGGTCCACCCCGGGGTCGGGTCGTCGATCCCGACGAGCCCCTCCACGCCGGGACGCCGCCGTGCCAGGCATCCTGGGACGGACGAGCAGGACGAGACGTCCCACTTCAACCGGTCGGTCATCCACCTGGAAGCCGCCCAGGGCATCGAACGGGTCCGCGAACTCGCCGCGGAGGGCACCCCGTGCACCCACCTGCGGTCGGTGTGGTTCTTCGCCGGTGTCCTGCTGCTGCCCGTACCGCTGCAAGCGGTCCTGATCGCCGCGAGTTCCACCCACGAGTGGTTCAGGGCCTTTCCGTCGCCGCGCGGTGGCGCACCGCAAGGTCTTCTCCGCCTGCACGGTGCTGCCGGCCACGGCTGCCGCGACGCTGGTGCCGGCCGCGTTCTACCCCGGTGTGGACCCCGGCCGGCCCTTGGTCACCGCGCTGGGCCACCCGCCGACTCACCATCGCCACCCCCTACCCCCTTCTCGTCGCGGCCGTCCGCGCCGCCGGGCGACACCGTCACGCCGCCAATGCGTAAAGCACCCTGGAAGTTACGAGACGATGTCGATCGGTTGTCCCGGGGTTGACAGCGCGAGCCGCCGATCACAACTGTGGGAGCGCTCCCATGTCTAGCTCCCACAACCCCCCGCCCACGGTGTACCGCCGCCGGAAGTCGCCTCCAGAAACCGGAGCAGCCACATGAAACGCCTCATCCGAACGCTCGTCCTCACCGCGACGATGGCCCTCGCCGCCGCCCACCTCTCCCCCACCGCCCACGCCGCCATCGGCGGCAGCTTCGTCGACCACTTCAACGGGTTCGACACCAACCGCTGGCACAAGGCCGACGGCTGGAGCAACGGCGGCATGTTCAACGTCGGCTGGCGCGCGGACCACGTCTGGACCAACGGCGGCGTCACGGGCATCAACCTGGACAAGGCCACGTGCCCCGGCGGCTGTTCCGGCAAGCCCTACGCCTCCGGCGAGTTCCGGTCCAACGACCTGTACTCGTACGGCCGGTTCGAGGTGCGGATGATGGCCGTCAAACGCCCCGGCACGGTGACGTCCTTCTTCACCTACACCGGACCGAGCGACAACCAGCCCTGGGACGAGATCGACATCGAGATCCTCGGCAAGAACACCACCCAGATGCAGACCAACTACTTCACCAACGGCGTCGGCGGACACGAAACGATCATCAACCTCGGGTTCGACGCCGCCGCCGGCTACCACACCTACGCCATCGAGTGGTGGAACAGGGGCACGATCAACTGGTTCGTCGACGGCCGCCTCGTCCACCAGGAGAACGGCTCACGCGGCCCGCTCCCCACCCGCCCGCAGCGCATCATGGCGAACCTCTGGCCCGGCATCGGCGTCGACAACTGGCTCGGCCCCTTCGTGTACCCCGGCACACCCCTGACCGCCCGGTACGACTCGGTCAGCTACACGAAGTACTGAGTTCGGGGTCTGCCACCCCGAACTCAGCGCCGGCCGACAGCCGTCCCGAGCCACCCAAGAAACCAGCAGCAGAGCCACATCGTCTGGAGGCGCTGTCCGGGGCCGACCGCCGCCGCCCCGGACAGCGCCTTCAGGCCATCGTGCGCAGTACCGCCCACCGTCGTGCGCGGGATGCTGTGACTGATCATGATGCTGGTGGGTTTGAGTTGTCGAGGGCGGCGAGCCGAGTGCGGAGCTCGGCGGCCCCGGCGAGTGGAGCCGGTCCAGGACGGCGAGTGCCCTGTGCCCACGATGCGCGGGCTTGGCCTGGCCAGCCGGTCTTGTGTCGAGCGTTGCCAAGTGCCCGGTGGGTCATGGTCTTCATCAATGTGTGCCCGGGACCGGCGCGCCCGAGGGCCGGTGGCGACGTCGACCCCGTTCACCGACATCGCCCCGGACGTCGCGGTCGTGCCGATCAGCGACGTGCCGCCCGTACCCCGCCTGCGGTTGTCCAGCCCTTCACCAGGACGGGTCACCGCCACCGTGGCAGCGTCCGGAGTGGACACTGCGTGGCTGCGTTTGCCAGCCGGCCCCGCCGAAGCCCACATCGTCGAAGTCGTCGGCATGCTGTGGGCTTGTTTCCGGCGCGGCGGTCGACGCCCGGTCCAGGCGGGCCAGTTCGGCGGCGCGGCCGGTGAACCACCGCGGCGGCGCGGGCAACTGCCGGGGCACCGGCACCCCCGCCTTCGCCGGTGTCCCGCCGCCGATCGCAGGCTGGGTCGGGGCGATCGCCGGCGAGGTCGGGGCCGGGGCGGGGTCGGTGTCGAGGATGCGCCCGTGCAGGTCCCGCAACGCGGCGCCCGGGTCCGTGCCCATCGTTCATCACGGGGCCGTTGACCGGTCCCGGCGACGGACAGGTCCTCGTCGAGAACGTCTACCTGTCCGTCGACCCGTACATGCGGGAGTTGATGGACTGCGGCGGCTGGGAACGGGGATTCGGGCTCGAAGGCCGCGCGCTGGGGCGGGTGGTCGAGTCGAGGGCGACCGCTCTCCCGGTGGGGACCGTCGTGTTCCACCGGCACGGCTGGTGCACGCACGCCGTGCTGTCCGAAGCCGACGTCCGGGTGGTCGCACCGGTGGACGGCGTCCCGCTCAGCGCTTTCCTCGGCATCCTCGGCGGAACCGGGCTGACCGCGTACGTCGGTCTCACCCGCATCGCCCGGTTGCAGCCCGGCGAGGACCTGTTCGTGTCGGCGGCGGCCGGTGCCGTCGGCGGTGCGGCGGGACAGATCGCGCGCCTGCTGCACGCGGGCCGGATCGTCGGCAGCGCGGGGTCGGCGGCCAAGGTCGAACACCTGACCACGCGGCTCGGCTTCGACGCCGCCTTCGACCGCCACGACGGCCCGATCCAGACGTCGCTCGCGAAAGCCGCGCCGGAGGGCATCGACGTGTACCTCGACAACGTCGGAGGGGACCACCTCGCGGCGGCCATCGCCGTGCTGCGCGATCACGGGAGGATCGCCTGGTGCGGTGCGGTCGCTCAGTACAACAACCTCGACGACCCGCCCGCGGCGCCGCACAACCTCTTCGACGTCGTCGGGAAGAGCATCCGGCTGGAAGGCTTCCTCGTGCGCGACCACGCGGACGCGCACGAGGAGTTCGAGCAGTTCCTGATCCCGCACGTGCGCAACGGCAGGATCGCGGTCGAGGAGACCGCGGCCGACGGCTTCGACACCATCGTCGATGCCTTCCTCGGCATGCTGCGCGGCGAGAACACCGGCAAGGCACTCGTCCGCGCCACACCGGAATGACCGCCGCGCGGTGTCCGGTGGGTGCGGGTCATCGGAACACGAGTTCGGTGAGGACGGCCGCCGCCGCCTCGTCGGCGGGGAGGAACGCCTCCAGCTCGCACTGCAGTTCGCCAAGCTCCTCGGTGCCAGGGTGATCGCCACGACGGGCCGCGCGGACAAGGAGCAACGCCTTCGCGATCTCGGCGCCGACGACGTGGTCAACGCGGCAGCCGCTGAGCACCGGGATGACCGAGGACGCGCCGGCCGAGAGCGGCCACGCCGATTTCGAAGCGCTTCGATCCCGGCCGGATCCCGGCCCCGTCAAGGGACCGCGCGACCACAACTGAGATGCCCAATGCCTCCCCTCGGTCACGTTGTCGAATACCGGATCGAACTCGCCGCAGACCTTGTGCAACCCGCCGAAGTGGCCCTAACCTCCGTCATCGAAGCGCTTCGATTGCCGGGTTGACGCATCACGTGCGAAGCGGAGTGTCACGAGGGAGTGACGACGTCATGCCGACCTCACACTCCGGCCCGAGCCGGACAACGTTCCTCTGGGTCCGGGCGATCGACGATCCCCAGTGGTTCGGGGCGCGGATGTACGGGGTGGTGCCGGACAAGCCGGACGAGCCTGTCGCGGCGCACGGTCCCGCGGCCCTCCGCATCGCGGGAGAGCGGTGGTGGCCCGCCGCCGCATCACCGTAAGCAGGGACCGCTGCCCCGGTCCGGCCGCCGTCGCCGCGTCTCCAGGGCGGGATCACGTTCCGGCACAAGGTGCGGCGGGCTCATCCCCCGGCCCTGATGACGCTGCCCGTCACCATCCCGCTGGCGGTGTTCGCGTGCATCCCGATCGCCGCCAACGCGATCGCGCTCAGCGCGGCGCCCCGGGGCGGTTGCGCATCGCCGGCGTCACTGAGGCGGACCCATTCATCCACGCGACGTCCGCGTGCCACGCGAGTCGAAGACCAGCCCGCCGCACCTCTCGTACCCATCGCAAAGGAGAACGTCATGCGACGACGCACGTTCACCGCCTCGCTCGGCGCGGCCGTGGTCGCGGTCGCGGTCGGCGCCCTGCCCGTCCCGGCTGTCGCCAGGCCCGGCCGGCCGGGCAAGGACGCCTACACCTGGAGGAACGCCGTCGTCAACGGCGGTGGCTTCGTGCCCGGCATCATCTTCAACGAGACCGAGCCGGACCTGATCTACGCCCGCACCGACGTCGGCGGCTGCTACCGGTGGCAGAAGGACTCCCAGACCTGGAAACAGCTGCTCGACTGGGTCGGCCGCGACAAGTGGGGCTACTACTACGTGGTCTCCATGGCCACCGACCCGGTCGAGACCAACCGCGTCTACGCCGCGGTCGGCGCCTACACCACCGACTGGGACCCGAACAACGGCGCGGTCCTGTACTCCGACGACTACGGCGAGACCTGGGGTGTCGCCGAGCTGCCGTTCAAGCAGGGCGGCAACATGCCCGGCCGCGGCATGGGCGAGCGGCTGGCCGTCAACCCGGCCGACAACGCCCAGGTCTACCTGGGCACGCCCGGCGGGAACGGGCTGTGGCGCTCCACCGACCACGGCCGCACCTGGGCCGCGGTCGAGAACTTCCCCAACCCCGGCAACTTCGTCGTCGATCCCACCAACGACTACCTCGCCGACAACCAGGGCGTGATCTGGATCGACTTCGACCGGACCGGCGGCCGGATCTACGTGGGCGTGGCCGACCCGGACGACCCGCTGTACGTGTCCCAGGACGGCGGCGCGACCTGGCAGCCCGTCCCCGGAGCGGCCGCGGCGCTCGGCGAGGTCGACGGCAACCGCACCATCCCCAAGCAGTCCGCGATGGACGACGCGAACGGCTACCTGTACATCATCACCAGCCACGACCCCGGTCCGTACAACGGCGCGCCCGCGTCGGGCAACGGCGGCAAGATCCAGCGGCTGTCGACCCGGACCGGCGAGTGGACCGACGTCACCCCCACCTACAACCCGAGAGGCGTGATCCCCGGCTTCGGCGCGGTGACCGTCGACCGCCGCAACCCGGGCACGGTCATGGCGTCCACGTGCAACAACTGGTACCCCGACGAGATCCTCTACCGTTCCACCGACTCCGGGCAGACCTGGCAGCTCAGCTGGGACTACGCCGAGGGGACCGACCGCACCGACCGCTTCGTCATGGACAGCACCGACGCCCCCTGGCTGTCGTGGAACGGCACCGACCAGGGGCCGGCGTACGCGGTCAAGCACGGGTGGATGATCGAGGCCCTGGCGATCGACCCGCACGACTCCGACCGCGTCCTGTGGGGCACCGGCGCCATGATCTGGGGCACCGAGGAGCTGACGCGGTGGGATGCCCAGGGCGAGCTGATCGGCCGGAACGAGGCCGGCGAGCGGATCGCCCTGCCCGTCGAGCGGTTCACGGTCGGCGTGCGGGCCCACGGCGTCGAAGAGACCTGGGTGCGCGACATCGCCGCCCTCGGCGGCACCCTCGTCTCCGCCATGGCCGACGTCAGCGGCTTCGTCCACACCGACCTCGACCGGGCCGAGCGGATGATCCGCTCCGGCTGGGCCGGCACCAGTCTCGACTACGCCCAGTACGACCCGGACGTCATCGTCGGCAGCGGCGAAGTCGACGCGGCCGTGGACACGCACGTCATCGTCTCCACCGACCGCGGGAAGACCTGGAAGCCCGCCGCGCGCCTCGAAGGCGTCCCGGGCGGCGGTTCCGGCGTCGTCGCGATCACCGCCGACGCCGCCGCGATCCTGTGGTCCCCCACCAACACCGGCGTCACCCCGGTCTACAGCACCGACCTGGGTCAGACCTGGCACCCGGTCCGGGGACTCCCGGCAGGGGCCAGGATCCGGTCCGACCGCGTCAACCCGGCAACCCTGTACGCCTTCTCCGGCGGCACGTTCTACCGCAGCACCGACGCGGGCGCGACGTTCACCGACACCGGAGCGACCGGCCTGCCCCCCGAAGGCGTCGACGACTTCCGGGTCGTCCCCGGCCGCAAGGGCCACATCTGGCTCGCCGGCCGCAGCGACAAGGCGGGTGTCGCGACCGGCTTGTGGCGATCCAAGGACGGCGGCGCGACCTGGAAGCGCATCAGCGCGATCGACTCGGCGATCGGCGTCGGCTTCGGCAAGGCCGCCCCGCGGTCCGGCTACCCGGCGATCTACACCTCGGCCACGGTCGCGGGCCAGGACGGCATCTTCCGCTCCACCGACGGCGGCACCACCTGGACCCGCATCAACGACGACCAACACCAGTGGGCCTTCGCCGGGTCCGCCATCACCGGCGACCCGCACATCTACGGCCGCGTCTACCTGTCCGCACGCGGCGTGATCTACGGCGACATCGCCGACTGACCAAGCAGGCGAGCCTCGGAACCCGTCTGTCCCACGCTCCCCCTGACGACGAAGGAAGGAGCCCATGTCCACCGTCACCCGATTGCGCCGCAGCGCGACAGCGGTCGTCGCGATCGCGCTCGTGCCGGCCTCCGCGCTGATGGTCTTCCCGGCCGCCAAGGAGGCGCAGGCCGCCCAGCTCCGGCAGATCGCGAACTTCGGGAACAACCCCGGCGACCTCGAGATGTACCTGTACGTGCCCGACAACGTCCCCGCGAACCCGGCGATCGTGGTCGCCAACCACTGGTGCACCGGGTCCGCGACCGACATGTACAACGGCACCCGGTTCGACGAACTGGCGAACCAGTACGGCTACATCGTCATCTACCCGTCGGTCACCCGCAGCAGCAAGTGCTTCGACGTCGCCTCGCCGGCCTCGCTCAGCGGCACCGGCGGCGACTCCGTCAGCATCAAGTCGATGGTCGACCACACGCTCGCCAACGTCGGCGGCGACCGGAACCGGGTCTACGCCACCGGCATCTCCTCCGGCGCGATGATGACCAAAAGATCGACCAGTGGACCAACGTCAACGCCACCGACCAGACACCGGAGTCCACCGACCACCCGCAGTCGAACTGGACCCGCACCCGCTACGGCGGCACCGGCGGCCAGGCCCCGGTCGAGGCGATCAGCATGAGCGGCACCGACCACGGCCTGCCGCACCAGCCCGCCGAGACACTCCGCTTCTTCGGCCTGACCGCGTCCACCGGCGGCCCCACCGCGATCGTCGGCGCAGCGTCGAACCGCTGCATCGACATCCCGAACTCCTCGACCACCAACGGGACGCAGGCGCACCTGTGGGACTGCCACGGCGGCTCCAACCAGCTGTTCACCCGCACCTCGGCAGGAGAGCTGAAGGTCAACGGGAAGTGCCTCGACGCCGAGGGCTGGGGTTCGGCCAACGGCACCCGAGCGGTCATCCGGGACTGCTCGGGCGGCGCGAACCAGCGCTGGACCGTGACCGCGAACGGCTCCATCACCAACGTCCACAACGGACTCTGCCTGGACGCGACGGGCGCCGCCACCACCAACGGCACCCGGATCATCCTCTGGACCTGCAGCGGCACCTCAAACCAACGGTGGACGTTCACCTAGCCCCGATCCCCGAGCACCCGGTCCGAGGTGCCTGAACTCCCCTCCAGGCACCTCGGACCGGGTTCTGCGAGCCGTGGGGCACCAGGTCCGGTCCGCAGGGCCCCAGCCTCAACGGCCCGTACACGATCGGGAAGACGGGTCGCGTACGAGTCCCACAACTACCCGGACCGCTACATCAGGCACCGCACCCTCGAACTGTGGACCGACCTGACCACCAACACCGCCCCGATCCACAACGACTCCCCCTTCGCCGCCGTCGCACCCTGACAGCGGGCGCGGGCCTCGAAAGGAGCGCATCAGCGGGCATCACGGGCGCTCCTGGCGGTCGTGCGGCAGATCGCGCGAGCGCGATCCGACAGCACTGCTGAACTCGGCAAATCCGGCCGCCTTCGGACTCCCGGATGCAAGCAACCCGAACCGAGTCGGTCGCCGTTCCCGCCGCCCACCTCCGCGGCGGCCTGTCGGTGCTCGTGCGGGTCACCAGGGCGTGCGGGCGACGAACGCGGGGCGCAGGTCGGCCGGGACGGGGTCGTAGTAGTGGTGGAACACGGGGTGGCCGAGCCGGACATCGGCGGGACCGTCCAAGTCCCTCCAAACCTCGACGACGGCACCGCCACCCTGAACGATGATCATTACCAAAAGCAAGCCCCTGCGAAGAGGAGTCCGCGTGGTGCAGGACGCCGCCCCGGCCGCGACACCGTCGACATCCGTGTTCCGCAGCCTGTCCTTCCTCCGGCTCTGGACGGGCACCACGGCGTCCGGCATGGCGACCTGGGCCCTGCCGTTCATCCTCGGCCTGGCCGTGCTGGAGCGGTCGATCAGCGCGGTCGAACTCGGCGTCGTCCTGGCCGCCCGCACCGCCGGTTTCCTCGCCGCCGTCCCCGTGGCCGGGGTCCTGGCCGACCGGCACTCCCGCCGCCGGGTAGTGCTGTGGGCGGGACTGGTCGCAGGCGTCGCCGCACCGGTGATCGCGTTCGGCGTCGGGCGATCGGTGGTGGTGATGGCGGTGGCCGCCGCGGTCGTGGGAGCCGGGCAAGGGGCCTGCCGGCCCGCGTTCCAGGCGCTGACCGCCGAAGTCGTCGCCGAGGACCAGCGGCAGCAGGCCAACGCCGCCATGACCCTCGCCGTGCGGGTCACCACCCTCGTGGCACCGGGCCTGACCGCTTTGCTCGCCGTGCTGGTCGACACTCACGTCCTGCTGATCGCCACCGGCGCGCTGTGGCTGTGCGCCGCCCTGATCCCACCGGCCGGAGCCGACCGGGCTCCCGCGGAGCCGGGCACCAAGACCCGCTTCACCGCGGACTTCCTCGACGGCATCCGCGAAGCCCGCAGGCACCCCTGGTTCCTCGCCGGGCTCGGCGCCCTGACCGCGGTGATCGCCACCGGCTACTCCGCCACCGGCGTGGTGCTGCCCCTGGTCAGCCGCGACCGCTACGGCACCGAAGCCGTGCTCGCCGCCGCGCTGACCGCCTACACCGTCGGCGCCCTCGTCGGCGCGGTGCTCATCGCCCGCTGGAAGCCCCGCGCCCCGGGCTGGGCCGCCCTCGCGGGCCTGGCCTGCTACGGGTTCGCGCCGCTGAGCCTCCTGCTGCCCGTCCCGGCGGCGGTGGTCGTCGCGGCCTACGTCCTGGCCGGGGTGGGCATCGAACTGTTCAACGTGCCGTGGTTCACCGCCACCCAGCGCGAGGTGGACCCGCGGATGCTCGCCCGGGTGTCCTCTTTGGACTTCCTGCTGTCCTACGGCCTCGCCCCCGTCGGCCTGGCGGTCATCGCGCCCGCGATCGACTGGTTCGGCCCCACGCCCGTCCTGGCGGCCTGCGCGGTGATCTGCTTCGCCGCACCCGCCGCCGCCGCGCTCGTGCCCTCGGCACGCGGCTTCCGGGCCGCGCGGTGACCGGCGTCGTCCCCGCCCGCGTCACGGCCACCGACCCCGCCGCCACAGGTCCTCGCCGACGCGGGCGCGCTCGTGCCGACCGGCCTGCCCGCGACGCCCACACCGGCGAGCGGGCAACGCACATCCAGACCCTCCGCGCGTCCGACGCAGCGTGACCCACTGCCCCGTCCGGCGCTCCGCGCGACTTCGTGGACGTTCCCGACCATGGGCTGCCCGAGCCCAGGTCCGGGAACTGCCGGGCACCCGCCGCCACGCAGTACCGCACGGCCCGCCGCCCGAACGCCCGGTTGGCCATCAGCGCGCCTCTCCGCTCCCCGCCACACCGACGCGGGGGACGAGTCCGCGGAGCCCGCCCGTCGTCGCCGCGGCCCGAACGCGGACCGGTCGCACCGGCCGCGTCCGGGCCGCGGACTGACGATGGTGCTCAGGCGGTGACGCCGCTGAGTTCGTTCGGCTTGCGGGACAACGACGCCGTCGCCGTGACCTTCCCCTCGGCGAGGTCGATGCGGTGCAGCTGCTGCTTGTTCGGGTCCGACACGTAGACCGTGCCGCCCCGGACGAAAATGGCCGGCCGCGGCTGCTGCCACTCCAGGGGTTCCTGCCACGTGTCGGTGACGGGGATGGTGCGGGTGACCTCGGCCTTGACGGGGTCGATCACGTGGATCTTGCCGTCGGTGCCGAGCACCAGCGCCTCACCCTGCGGGCCGCGCGCCAGCGAGCGGAAGGTGTAGCTGGCGCCGATGTCGACGAGCTTGAGGGTGCCGGTCGTGGTGTCGATCAGCGAGATCCGCGTGGGCCGTTCCAGTTCGGCGTCGGCGTCCTGCTTGTAGTCGCCGAGGACGATCGGGGAGTGGTCGCTGCCCGCCTGGTTGCCGATCCGGCCGTACGGGGTGGGGCTCTGCACCTTCGTGATCGTCCCGGCGCGGTAGATCAGCACACCGTTCTGGCAGCCGATGACGACGACCTCGTCCTTGGCGGTCGCCTCGCCGTGGACACCGGGGCAGTCCTCGTTGCGGGTGATCTCCTTGCGGTCCTTGTCCAGGACCGCGATCCCGACGCGCTTGTCCTTGTTGCCGAGGGTGACGACCAGCTCTCCGTTGGCCAGCTCGATCGCGACACCGTGGTGCGGCTCGGCGGTCTTGTAGGTCTCGACCTTCCGCTCCGCACCGGTCAACGTGGCCGGGTCGAGGACGCGGACCTCGCCGGTCCCGTCGGTGAACAGCACCGTGCGCCCGGCGTGCCGGACCACGTGGCCGGGCTCCGCGCCGGGGAACTCGACGTCGGTCAGCTTGCCGCCGGCGGCGTCGAGCACCCGGAACCCGCTGGACGTGGACACCATCAGGTGCCGGTCGTCACCGGCGGGGTTGAGCCGGTTGAATCCTTCCAACCTGACGTCGGCCTTGACTTCGAGGGTCTTGCCGTCCAGCACGTAGATCCCGCCGTCATAGGTGACGGCGACCGGTTCGGCCACCGGGGCCGGGACCGCGGCGGGCGGTTGGGCCTGCCGCTCCGCGCCGCATCCGGCCAGGACGAGCGCTGAGGCCACTGCGGACGCCACTGCGGTCGTCCGCGTTCGCGACCAGCTTGTCATCGCTTCTCAACTTCCTCTTCAGGGTGTCGGGTCCGTCATGGGGTGAGGCCGCGCACGATGGCCTCGGTGTTGGCGCGCGCCATCTCGACGTAGGTCGCCGCTCCGCCGCCCGCCGCGGTGAGCGACTCCGAGTGCAGGGGGATGACCCGGACGTGCACCCCGGCCTGCTCGGCGAGCACGCGGGCCAGGCGGTCGGGTTGGGAGGAGTCGGCGAAGATCGCGCCGACGCCCGCCGTGCGGACGGCTTGCGCGAGCGAGGCCAGGTCGGAGGCGCTGGGCGAGGCGAGCGTCGTGCCGCTGGGGATCACGGCGCCGACGACCTCGAAGCCGAAGCGCTGGGCGAGGTAGCCGAAGACGTGGTGGTTGGTGACCAGCTTGCGGCGCTGCGCCGGGATCGTCGCGAACCGCTCGCCGGTCCAGCGGTCGAGTTCGTCGATCTCGGCGAGGTAGCGCGCGGTGTTGGCCCGGACCGCGTCGGCGTCGACGCCGTCGACGTGTTCGATGACGCGCTCGCCGATCACCTCGACCGCCCGGCGCACGCGCTTCGGGTCGGTCCAGAAGTGCGGGTCCGGCCGGCCCGCGGCGTCCTCGGCGGTGTAGCTGATCGGGTCGATGTGGTCGCCCACCGACAGGGTCGGCACGTCGGCCTGTTCGGCCGCCTGGACGTGCCGCAGGACACCTTCCTCCAACCCGAGTCCGTTGTAGACGACCAGCGCGGCGCTTTCCAGCCGTGCGGCCTCCTGCGCGGAGATCGCGAACGAGTGGGGGTCGGCGTTGGGCTTCATCAGCACCGTGACCGGCGCGGCGTCACCGACGATGTGGCGGGTGATGTCACCGAGGATGTTGGTGGTGACCACGATCCCGTCGCGCTGCCCGTTCCCGGTGCCGCACCCGGCGAGCACCAGCAGCAGGGCGCAGGCCGCCGTGAGGAGTCGAGTCGTCGGTGTCACCGGCCGGTCTCCACCATGTGCGCCGGCTCGATCTCCAGCCGGATCGTCCGGGCGACCCGCAGGCCGTCGTTGTAGTCGATCTCGTGGACCGCTCGCACCCCGGCGTCGTTGACGTAGGCGCGGTTCGGGTCCACTTCGATCACCGGCGGTGCGCCGCCCTCGGCGATGGGCGCGGAGAGCACTCGGCGTTGCGCGATCGGCGTGCCGGACTTGGCGTCGTAGCCGTGCAGCACACCGTCCGCGGTCAGGGCCAGCAGCGGCCCCGCCTCGCCGACCGCGTTCACCGCGACGACCGGCCCGATCGGCAGCAGCGTCCACGTCTTCGCCCGCACGTCCAGCGCCCAGGCGCCGAGGTCCCCCGCCCGCGCGGCGAGCGTCGTGCTGCCGGGCCGGTGGCGGAACTCGACGGCCCGCTCGGCCTCCGGCACGGCACGCGGGTACGGGATCTTCTCGCCGGTGAAGGAACCGTCCTTCGCCGTCACCAGCAGCGCCCCGTCGGCGCAGCCGAAGACCACGCCCTTCCGGGTCACCGCCTGGCCGCGCGGGCTCTGGCACGCTTGCTCGATCGTCGTCACGTCCCCGCCGTCCCTCGTCTTGACCGCCACTCGATCGGATGCCGCCACCAGCAGGTGTTCGGCGTAGGGCAGCGCGATCCCGCCAAGCGGTTCCCCGCGGGTGGTCACCGCGCCGCCGTCGAGGCCCTGCCGGTCCAACAAGGTCGTGTCGCCGCGGCCGAGCGCCACGGCCGCGACGGTGGGGTCGCTGTCCGCGTTCACCACCGCGTCCCCCGGGACGGAACCGACCTCCCTGGCGCGGGCGCGGTAGTAGTGGACGTGGTCGCCGTGGTCGACCATCCAGGCGCCGCTGTCGACGATCCGCACCGATCCCGCACCGGTCAGGTACGCGAAACGGCCGTCGCCGGTGATCGCCCGGACACCGTCCACCCGGCCGACGTCGGTCACCTCCTCGGTGATCAGGTCGACGACCCGGACCGCGCCGGTGCGGTCGTCGGCCACGACCAGACGGGGCTGTGCCTCCGCCGTCTCCTCGGCACCCTCGACATAGCCGTGCGGCACCTCCTCCCGAGCCGGCTCGGTGCCGCAGCCGGCCGGCGGCAGCACCACGACCAGCACGGCGAGCAGCACCGCGTGCTGCCCACCCGCACCGGGCAGCCGCACCCGGTCACGCACCCGGGCACCGAGCGCGGAAAGGAAGAACAGCACGACGGCGATCAGCGCGATGGTCGCGCCCGCGGCCGTGCCCGCGTGCCACGAGACGAGCAGACCGGCCACGGTGGCGGTCACGCCCAGCACCGCCGCGCCGAGCATGATCGTCGGGATGCGGCGCGCCCAGTACGTCGCGGCGGCCGGTGGCGCGATGAGCAGACCGAACACCAGCAACGTGCCGACCACCTGGAACGACGCCACGATGGCCAGGGTCACCAGGCCCAGCAGCACCGCGTGCGCCAGCCGCGGGCGCATCCCCAGCGTCTGCGCCTTGCGCGGGTCGAAGGTCAGCGCCACGAACGCGCGGTGCCCCCACAGCGCCGCCGGCGCGGCGACCGCCAACGCCACGGCGAGATAGCCCAGGTCCCGCGCGCGCACGGCCAACACGTCGCCGAAGAGGAACGCGGTCAGGTCCACCGCGAACGACTCGGAGTGCGACACGAGGATCACGCCCAGCGCGAGCATCCCCACGAAGAGCAGCCCGATGCCGGTGTCCTGGGAGAACCGCCGGGACCGCCCGAGTGCGGTGACCCCGAACGCCATCGCGCCCGCACTCGCCGCGGCGCCGAGGAACAGGTTGCCGCCCAACAACGACGCGATCGCGACGCCGGGCAGCATGCCGTGCGACATCGCGTCACCGAGGAACGCCATGCCGCGCAACACGACCCACGTCCCGGCGACCGCGCACAGGCACGACACCAGCACGCCGGCCCACAACGCCCGCTGCACGAACGACACCTCGAAAGGGGTAAGCAACCACTCCACGAGCGGCACCGTATATTGGAAACGATTTTCGTTACAATCTCAGTGGAGCGTGCTGTGACGCAGAACTCGGACCAACCGGCCGTGCGGCTGCTCGGACTGTCGGCCGGCTACGCCCGGCACACCGTGCTGCACGAGGTGAGCGCGGAACTGCCGCGCGCCAAGGTGACGGCGGTCGTGGGCCACAACGGCTCCGGCAAGTCCACGCTGCTGGGCGTCCTCGCCGGCGTCATCACCCCCGCCGCGGGCACCGTGGAGATCAGGACGCGACGCCCCGCCTTCGTGGTGCAGCACAGCGCGGTCCCGACCGGGCTGCCGATCACCGTGTGGGAAACGGTCGCCATGGGCAGATGGGCACACCGGGGTGCGTGGCGACGACTCTCCACAAAGGACAAAGACGTGGTGCGGTCCTGCCTGGAGCGGCTGGGCATCGCCGATCTCGCGTCGCGCCGGCTGAGCACCCTGTCCGGGGGGCAACGCCAGCGCGCCCTGCTGGCGCAGGCGTTCGCGCAGGAGTCCGACCTGCTGCTGCTCGACGAACCGGACGCCGGCCTGGACTCCCGGGCCCGGCGCGACATCTCCGCCGCGCTGTCCGACGCACGGGCCGACGGCGTGACGGTCGTCCACGTCACCCACGACCTGGACGAGGCCTCACGGGCGGACCACTGCCTGCTGCTGGACAACGGCCGACCGGTCGCCGAGGGCGACCCGACCGCCGTCCTCCAGCACCTTCCGGTGGAGCGGCTGCGGACATGAGGCGGTCACGCGGCGTCCCGGCCATGTCGCCCACATCGCTCCCGCACACCCTTGCTTGTTGCAGGTGATTTGCTGTTAGCTGCACGCGGCAACAGTCGACCTACTCCGACCGAGGGTGATGCGCGTGCGCCGTGGACCGATGATCGCCGTCGTCGTGGCGGCGGGGCTCGTGGCGGCGTGCACCTCCCCCGACGGAGGCGGCACCGCGAACACCGGGCAGTCCATCGTCATCGGGGCGGGCAGCGAACCGGAGAACCTCAACCCGATCCTCGGCTACGGCCCGGACGGCGCGTCGAAGATCTTCGACGGCCTGGTCGCCCGCGACGCGCAGCTCGCCCTGGTTCCCGCGTTGGCCGAACAGGTCCCGACCGCGTCCGCGGACGGTCTGACCTGGACGGCGAAGCTCAAGGACGGGGTCACCTTCTCCGACGGCTCGGCCCTGTCCGCCCACGACGTGGTGTTCACCTACAAGTCCGTGCTGGACCAGAAGGTCAACTCCACCATCGCGTCGAGGTTCGACGCCCTCGCCGACGTCACCGCACCCGACGACCGGACCGTCGAGTTCCGGTTGTCCCACCCGTACGCGCCGTTCGCGCAGCAGTTGACGCTGGGCATCGTCCCGCGCGCGAAGCTCGAAGGCGCCGACATCAACAGCGCGCCCTTCAACACCGCCCCGGTCGGCACCGGCCCCTACACCGTCGCCGAGTGGCGCAAGGGCGACCGGATGGTGTTGAAGGCCAACGAGGACCACTGGGGCGGCGCGCCCGCGATCAAGACGGTGACCGTGGTGTTCGTGCCGGACGACAACGCCCGCGCCACCCGGATGGCCGCCGGCGAGTTCGACGGCACGGTGCTGCCGCCGAAGCTGGCCAGGACCTACACCGGCAAGCCCGGCTACCAGGTCGTGCGGAACCCGTCCGCGGACTACCGCGGCCTCGGCCTGCCGTCCGAGTCGCCGTTCACCTCCGACGCCAGGGTCCGGCGCGCGATCAACCTCGCCATCGACCGCCGGGCGATGATCGACGCCGTGCTCGCCGGCGCCGGGACGCCCGCCGCCACACCGATCTCGCCGCACCTCGCGGACTGGCACGACACCGGCGCGACGTTCCCCCGCGACGTCGCCGAGGCCGAGCGCCTGCTCGACGAGGCCGGGTGGCACCGGGGCGCGGACGGCAAGCGCGCCAAAAACGGTCAACCGGCGCGGCTGCCCGTCCTGTACCCGGCGCCGGACGTGCTGCGCAAGGAACTCGCGCTGGCCGCGGCGAGCGACATCGCCAAGCTCGGTGTCGAGGCGCCGGTCGAGGCGACCACGTTCGAGATCATGCTGCAACGGCAGAAGGACGCCGCGGCGGTCTGGGGCGGCGGCGACCCCTACGACCCGGACACCGCGGCGTACACGCTGCTGCACTCCAAGTACGCGGGCCAGGACGGCTACGTGAACATGACGCTGTACCGCAACCCGGCGGTGGACGCCGCGCTGGACACCGCGCGCAGGTCGCTGGACCCCGTCGCCCGCAAGCAGGCCTACACCGACTTCCAGCGGGCCTACGTCGCCGACCCCGGCTGGGCGTTCCTGGTGTTCCTCGACCACACCTACGTCTTGCGCGACAAGTGGGACGGCCGGCAGACCCAGGTCGAGCCGCACGACCACGGCCTGATCCACGCGGCGTGGTGGAACCTCGAAAAGTGGACGCCCAAGTCGTGAGCGACCGCGGTGTCGGCAAACTCGTGCTGCGCCGGCTCGGCTTCGCGGTCCCGGTGCTGCTGCTGGTGAGCTTCGCGTTGTTCGTGCTGGCGAAGGCCTCGCCCTTCGACCCGGTCGAGCGCTACTTCGGCGTGCGGATCATCGGCGCCTCGCCGGAACGGGTCGCGCAGATCCGCGCGAACTGGGGCGTCGACCAGCCGGTGGTCGAGCAGTACTTGGCGTGGCTGCGGCACGCGGTCGCCTTCGACTTCGGCGACTCGCTGTCGTTCCAGCAGCCCGTGTCGCAGGTGATCGGCGACCGGCTGGGCTGGTCGGTGCTGCTGGTCGCGATCGGGTTCACCCTCGCGCTGCTGCTCGGCCTGCTCCTGGGCACCGCGGCGGCGTGGTTGCAGGGCAGTTGGCTGGACCGGCTGATCACCGCCACCTCCTACACGCTCGAAGCCGCGCCGGTGTTCTGGTTGGGGCTGGCCGCGCTGTACGTGTTCGCGCTGCACCTGCGGTGGCTGCCCGGCGGCGGGCTCACCGACGCCGACGCCCCGGTGTCGTTCGGGCAAGTCGCCACGCACCTGGTGCTGCCGGTCTCGGTGCTGGCGATCTCGCAGGCGCCGTGGTTCGTGCTGTTCGTCCGGCAGAACCTGCTGGAGTCGTTCACCCAGGACCACGTGGTCGGCGCGCGCTCGCGCGGCCTGCCCGACCACCTCGTGGTCTCCGGGCACGCCCTGCGCACCTCCCTGCTGCCGTTCCTCACCCTGCTCGGCGCGCGACTGCCGGAGCTGATCACCGGGGCGTTGCTGGTGGAGACCGTGTTCTCCTGGCCGGGCATCGCACGGGCGACCGTGGACGCGGCGCTCAACGTCGACTTCGCGCTGCTCGGCGCGCTGACCGTGCTCGCGACGGCGGTGGTGCTGCTGGGCAACCTGCTCGCCGACGTGCTCTACGCGCTGGCCGACCCGAGGGTGGTGCTCGATGGCTGACCTGGCCTGGCGCCGCGCGCCGCGGTCCCGCCTCGCCGCCGCCGCACCCCGGTCGCCGCGGTGGCGGCTGATCCCGTCGGCGGTGGTGCTCGGCGTGCTCGCGGCGGCGGTGCTGGTCGTGCCGCTCGTGGTGGACCTCGACCAGCAGTACGTCGACCTCGCCGCCGCGAACCGCCCGCCCTCGGCGCGGCACCCGTTCGGCACCGACGAACTCGGCCGGGACGTGATGCTGCGCTGCGTCTACGCGTTGCGCGTGTCCATGACCGTCGGGCTGGTCGCCGCGCTGATCTCGTCCGTGCTCGGCACGGCCCTGGGCGCGTTGGCCGGTGCGGTGGGCGGCTGGGTGGACCGGTTGCTGATGCGGCTGGTCGACGCCGTCGCCTCGGTGCCGCACCTGCTGCTGGGCATCGTGATCGTCGCCGTACTGCGCCCCAGCCTGACCGCGGTCGTCATCTCGATCGGGCTGACGCACTGGCTGTCCTCGGCGCGGATCGTGCGCTCGGAGGTGCTCTCGCTGCGCGGCAGGCCGTTCATCGACGCGGCGATCGTCGGCGGCTCGTCGCGCACCCGCGTGCTGGTGCGGCACCTGCTGCCCAACGTCGCGCCCCAGGTGCTGCTCGCCACCACCCTGGCCGTGCCGCACGCGGTGTGGCACGAGACCGCGCTGTCGTTCCTGGGCCTCGGCCTGCCCCCGCACGCGGCCAGCATCGGCAACATGATCAACGACGCCCAGCGGTCCCTGCTCACCGGCGGCTGGTGGATGTCACTGGCGCCCGGCCTGGTCCTGATCGCCGCCACCCTCGCCGTCTCCGGTGTCGGCGGCGTGTGGCGGGACCGGCTCAACCCCAAGCGCCGCACGGAGCTGACATGGTGACCGAACTCGTGCTCGACCGCGTCCGCGTCCGGTTCACCCTGCCCGGCGCCACCGTCGCCGCGGTCGACGACGTGTCGCTGAGCCTGCGGCCCGGCGAGTGCCTGGCGCTCGTCGGCGAAAGCGGCTGCGGCAAGACCGTGCTCGCCAACGCCCTGCTCGGGTTCCTGCCCGGCAACGCCGAAACGGCCGGCACCGCGACGCTGCGCGGCGACGGACCCGAACTCGACCTGCTGACCGCCACCGACCGGGAACTCGCCACCACCGTCCGGGGCCGCCGCATCGGCCTCGTCCCGCAGAGCCCGGCCTCCCACCTCACCCCGGTCCGGACCGCCCGCGCCCAGATCGAGGAAGCCATCCGCGTCCACCGGTCCCCGCACACCGCGGACGCCGTCGCGGCACGCGCGGGCCTTTCGCCCGAGGACATCGACCGCTACCCCCACCAGTTGTCGGGCGGCATGGCCCAACGGGTCGCCAACGCACTCGCCCTCGTCGGCGACCCGTGGCTGCTCGTCGCCGACGAACCCACGACCGGCCTCGACCGCCACCTCGTCGACAGCCTCATCGAGGAGTTCCGCCGCATGGTCACCGCCGGCCACGCCGTCCTGCTCATCACCCACGACCTCGCCGCCGCACAACGGGTCGCCGACCGCGTCGCCGTCATGTACGCGGGCCGCGTCATCGAAATCGGCCCCGCCCGCAAAGTCCTCGAAACACCCCTGCACCCCTACAGCAAAGGACTCGGCAACGCGCTGCCCGACCGCGCGTTCACCCCGATCCCCGGACAGCCGCCGCTGCTCACCGACCTGCCGGCCGGGTGTTCCTTCGCCCCGCGATGCGACCGGGTCGCCCCGATCTGCGCCGAACGCCCAGCCCTCACCGACGACGAACACGCCGTAGCGTGCCACCGGCCGTGCTGACCGCCGAGAACATCACCGCCGGCTACCGCCACCCGGTGATCACCGACATCAGCCTCACCGTCCACCCCGGACAGACCGTGGGCGTGGCCGGCCCCAGCGGCAGCGGCAAGTCCACGCTCGCGCGCGTCCTCGCGTTGCTGCACAAGCCCTTCAGCGGGACGGTGCGCATCGACGGCACGCCCGTCACGCGCTACCGGCACCGGGCACCACGCGCCCTGCGCACGCGCATCGGCGTGCTGTTCCAACAACCCCGACTCTCCGTCGACCCGCGCATGACCCTGCGGCAAGCCATCGCCGAGCCGCTGCGCGCGACCCGATCACCCGACCGGGTCGACGAACTCGCCGACCTCGTCATGCTCACCGCCGACCTGCTCGGCCGCCGCGCCCACGAGGTCAGCGACGGCCAACTGCAACGCGCCTGCCTGGCCCGCGCCCTCACGCTGCGCCCCGCGTTCCTCATCTGCGACGAGATGACCACCATGCTCGACGCCTCCACCACCGCCGCGCTGGTCGGGGTCATCCGGGACTACCAGCACGCCACCGGAGCCGGCGTGCTGGCCATCTCCCACGACACCGCCCTCCTCGACCGCTGGGCCGACCACACGCTCCTTCTCCCGGGTCGACGGCGCACGGACTCGCGCACGGACCCACCCCACACGTCCACGGTCGAGTAGGGGCCTCGACGCCGGTCCGCGCGACGTTCTCATCGTGGTGTCACAACACCGTCCTCGCCGGTCGGGGCCCCTCGTCGGCGGCGCCGCTCCTGCGGTCCGCGCGTCGGCGGGTCAGGCCGATCAGTGCGTCCAGGACGAGGAAGGCGAGCAGGCTCAGGCCGAGCAGGGGATGGCCCTGCCGGTCGCGATGAGCGAGACCGGTGCCGTCGGTCACAGCGCCGGTCGCGGCCCCTGCCGGAGGTCAGCCCACTTCGGTGGCCTCGTCACCGGTGGCGCGCAGCAGGTCGTCGCGGGCCCGCGCGACCCGGGAGCGGATCGTGCCCACCGGGCAACCGGCGATCTCGGCTGCGTCGGCGTAGGGCAGACCCAGCACCTGGGTCAGCACCAGGGCCTCGCGGCGGTCCGGGTCGAGGGCGTCGAGCAGCATGTTCAGCTCCACGACGGCCTCGAAGCCGGTGACGACCGCCTTGCGGTCGGCCTCCGACGTCCAGTCCGCACCAGCGGACAGCCGGGGACGCGACTGGGCCATCCGGATCTGGTCGACCACGACCCGGCGGGCGATCGCCAGCAGCCAGGTGCGCGCCGACGAGCGACCGGCGAAGCGGCGCAGGCTGGGCAGGGCGCGGGCGTAGGTCTCCTGCGCCAGGTCGTCGGCGAGGCTCACGCCGGCCAGGTGGGCCACGAAGCGCCACACGTCGCGCTGGGTCGCCCGGACGAACCGCTCCAGTGCGTCGCGGTCACCGGAACGCGCCTCCAGTGCCCAGCGGGTGACGTCGTCGTCGGGTGCTGTCACGATTCCGAATCGTAACCACGTGGTGTCGGGAACCGGTGAGCCGAATGGAGCGACTACTGGTGAGTGGACTGCCAATCCTGCCGTGAAGCGCTCTCGGCCCGCCTGGACGGCGAGGCCGAGCCCGTGCCCGCCGCCGAGACGGACGCGCATCTGGCACAGTGCGCCGCCTGCACCCGCTGGCAGGCGAGCGCACAGGCGCTGACCAGGACCATCCGCGTCCGGCCCGCGGAGCCCGAGCCGGACCTGGTCGACGCCGTGCTGGCCGCCGCCCCACCCCGCCACACCGCCCTGGTCCCGCGCCTGGGGCTGGCCGCCGTCGCCATCGTCCAGTTGTGGCTCTCGTTGGCCCAGTTGCTGGCCGGGGCGACCGGCGGGGACACCGGTCACGGGACCTCCACCCACCTGTTCAACGAGGGCATCGCCTGGAACCTCGCGCTGGCCGTCGGGCTGCTGGTGGCCGCCGTGAGCGAGCACCGCGCGGCCGGCCTGCTGCCGACGCTCGGCGGGTTCGTCGCGGTGCTGGTCGCGTTCTCCGTCAACGACCTGCTCGACGGCACCGCGACCACCGCCCGGGTCGTGTCCCACCTGCCCCTGCTGCCCGGCTTGGTCCTGCTCTACCTCGTCGCCCGCGCCCACCGGCGCCGGCCGACCCCGGGCACTCCCGCCGAGCAAGGCCACGACCGCGGCGACCGCCACGACCGGGACGGCGTCGACGCCACCCCGCGTCCCGGCGGGAACCGCAGGCAGCGACGTCACCTGCGCCCCAGCGCGCATCACCGACGCGCCGCCTGACCCGACGCCACCGCCCGGTCGCGGCGACTCGACCGCGACCGCGCGGACACCCACGACCGCGCACCGTGCTCTAGTCGTGCGCCCGGACCACGGGGGTGATGCCGCCGGCGGCGGCCTGCGCCCGGTGCAGCGCCAGCTCGGCGGTGGGGCCTTCGGCCACGACGATGCCGGTGCAGGAGCGCTGATCGGTCAGGTGCTCCAGCACGTCGCCGGGGCTCGCGGTCGGGTACCACTCGGGGTTGCCGGGCAGGTCGGCCAGGCGGTCCAGGCCGGTCCACCCCTCCAGGACCCCGGCCGCGCGGGGGTAGAGCGCCACGAAGCCGGTCGCGGTGCCGCCGCCCGGTTCGCCGTCGAGCAGGTCGGGTCGTTCGCCGAGGGCGATGCGGACCATCGCGTCGTAGACGTTGGTGCCCAGGGCGCGGCAGAGGGCTTCGCCGACGAGGGCGCCGCCGATGCGGGCGTTGATCTCGACCACCTCGGGCCCGGTGGTGGTGAACACGAACTCCGTGTGCGCGAAGCCGCTTTCGTGGCCGGCCGCTTTGAGCACGTGGCCGATCCACTCCCCCAGCTCGGCGAGATCGGCGTCGGGGAGGGCGACCGGGAACGCGGAAGCCTCCTCGCGGCGCACGGGTTCGGGCGAGAGCACTCGGCTGAGCACGCCGAGCAGTCGGGTTTCACCCCGCCAGGTGACGGTTTCGGTGCTGTAGAGAGGACCTTCGAAGTACGGTTCCGCGATCAACCGGCCCTTGAGCGGGGTGACGGCGGCCTCGCGAAGGGCCGCGTCACGCTCGGCGGGTGTCCGGCACAGCCACACCGCGCGGGACGAGGTGCCCGCGGAGTCCTTGAGCACCAAAGGGAAGTCCTCCGCCGCGGCCGGGTCGAGCGGACCGCTGCGGCTCAGGCCGTGGGCGTGCAGCCGGGCCCGGACGGCGGCCTTGTCCCGCAGCACCCGCACCGCCGCCGGCGCCGGTCCGGGCAGGCCCAGCCGCTGCGCCAGGTCCGCGCCGGGCACCGCCCAGGTGTCGGTCGAGCTGATCAGCCCGGCCACGTCCGGCAGATCGCGCAACGCCTTCTCGCACTCGGCGACGTCGGTGGTGTCGACGTCCACCACCCGCACGCGGTCGCCGCAGCGGGACAGCTCGTGGCGGTAGATGGTCCGGTCGCCGGTGAGCAGGACGAGGTCGTGCCCCGCGTCCCGCGCGGCGTCGGCGAGGCGGCCCAGGCCGAAGGTGAGGGCTTCCAGCAGCACGACGGTCATGGCACGGGGTCCTTCCTGAACTCTCGGAGGCGTTCCTGCACGGGCACGGCCGGTCCGTGAGCACGGCGCGCCCAGTCGATCGCCGACCACGGCGGGGCCAGCTCGTCCAAAGAGGCGATCTCCACCGGCTGCAACGACGCGGGGTCCAGGGCTTCGCGGTGGCGGGTGAAGACGCGTTCGGTGTAGCGGTGACCGGTGTCCGCGCCGAGGACCACGTGGGTGCGGTCGGGGTGCCGCGCGGCCTCCCAGGTCGCGGCGAGGTGGGCCGCGCCGGTCGACAGGCCGGCGAACACGGCGTGCGTGCGCATCAGGTCGACGGTGGCGGCCATGGCGTGCTGGAAGTCCAACCAGTGGATGCGGTCGTAGAGCTGGTGGTGGACGTTGGCGAACGGGATTGCGCTGCCGATGCCCGCGATGATGGCGTCGGGATCGGTGAACCGCTCGCTGCCGAAGGTCACGCTGCCGAACGGCTGCACGCCCACCAATGGCACCAGCGGATCGTGCGCGCGCAGCGACCGCGTGAGACCGCCGGTAGAGGCCCCCGTGCCGACGCAGCCGACGACGGTCAGCGGTTCGCCCGGTAGCGCGCGCCGCAGCAGGTCCGCCAGTTCGGCGTAGCCCAGGTGGTGCACCGGGTCGTGGTACTGGCGCATCCAATACATGTCCGGATACCGGGAGAGCAGTTCCTGCACGCGGGCCACCCGACGGCTCTGGTCCAGGCGCAGGTCGTCGGAAGGCGGCATCTGGTCCACGGTCACGCCCAGGATCTCCAACTGCGCGCGCATGGTGTCGTTGACGGTGGTGGAGGCGACGATGTGGCAGCGCAGGTCGTAGCGGTGGCACGCCATCGCCAGGGCGAGGGCGTAGATGCCGCTGGAGCTGTCCACCACGGTCTGCCCCCGGCGGACCACGCCGCTGTCGACCAGGTGGCGCACGGCTCCCAGCGCCGCGTACACCTTCAGGGTTTCGAAGCGGACCAGCACGGTGTTGGGCGAGAGCCGGATGAGGGAGGGTGCCTTGACGGCGTCGGTGATGTGCTCGTGGACCGGGGGCCGCACGGCGTCGTGGTCGAGCACGGTCCTCACCTCCCCGTCGGACGCCGGCGGCGGGCCGCTGTCGCCGCTGGAGGAACCGTCGGGCGGGGCAGGGTCATGGTCGAGCCCTTCCGGGTGTCGGCTCGTCGTCGGGCGACGATGGTCTGGACGGGATCGCGCAGTCGTACTGGTCGTAGGAAGGCCCCCTCTGGTTCCCGCCGGCGGTGGAATCGGCTGCGGTGAGCCGGGAATCGTTGCCCGATCATGCGGAATCGTCGCGACCGGCGTGAATCTGGCGAATTCGTGGGAACCGAACCACGGCACGGCACGACCTTTGTGGTGGTGGCCGGATCGACAGCGGCCGGAGGGGGAGGAACGGGTGCGCGGTGTCGAGTAGTGGCACGGGTGTCGAAGACGCGGTCGACGACGTAATCACCGCACCACCACGAAAAACGCGGGCGCGTCGGCGCACCGGGTACGTGGCGGGGCTGTTCGCGCTGCTGGTCGTGCTGGTGCTGGGCGCGGTGGTGGTCCTGGTCGCGCAGGGCTCGATCGCCGTCCCGATCGGGGACGTGCTGCGCATCCTCACCGGCCAGGACGTCGAGTCCCCGGTCAGCCGCACGATCGTGCTCGACGCGCGGCTGCCGAAGGTCGTCGCCGGGCTGTTGGCCGGGGCGGCGCTGGCGGTGGGCGGCGCGCAGATGCAGACGCTGTTCCGCAACCCGTTGGCCGACCCGTTCGTGCTCGGCGTCAGCTCCGGCGCCATCCTGGGCGCCGCGGTCGTCATCCTGGGCACCAGCGGCGTCGGCTGGCTGTCCGGGCTCGGGGTGGTCAGCCAGCTCGGGGTGACCGGGGCGGCCGTGGCGGGTGCGGGCGGGGTGCTGCTGATCGCGCTGGGCATCGCCCGGCGGGTCGGCGACCCGGTGGTGGTGCTGGTCGTGGGCGTGATGCTGGGTTACCTGGCGGGTGCGGTGGTGGACATGCTGGTCTACTACACCGACCCGGACCGGTTGCAGGCGCTGGCGACCTTCACCCGCGGCTCGGTGCGCAACGTGACGTGGAACGAGTTGCAGGTCGTCGCCGCGTCCTGCGCGGTGGTGCTCGGCCTGTCGGTGTTCCTGGCCCAGCCGCTCAACGCGCTGCTGCTGGGCGACCGCTACGCCGGCAGCCTGGGGATCAACGTCCGCCGCGTGCACTTCCTGTCCCTGGCCGGCGTCGCCGTGCTGTCGGGCATCACCACCGCCTACTGCGGCGCCATCGGGTTCGTCGGCCTGGCCGCCCCGCACCTGGCCCGGGGCCTGCTGCGCACCGCCGACCACCGGGTGGTGCTGCCCGCCAGTGCCCTGATCGGCGCGGTGATCGTGCTGGTCGCCGAGTACGTCGCGGGCGGCAACGGGCTGACCAGGACCTCGCTGCCGTTGAACTCCGTCACCGCGTTCGTCGGCGCGCCGGTGATCCTGTGGGTGCTGCTGTCCGGCCGGGCGAGGAGGCAGGCGTGACGATCGAGAACCCCAGGCCCGCGCTGCAAGCGGTCGCGGTGAGCGCGGGCTACCGGCGGCGCCGCAGGCATCCGGCGATCACCGTGCTGCGCGACGTGCACCTGGCCGCGCGGCCCGGCGAGCTGATCGCGTTGATCGGCCCCAACGGCGCGGGCAAGTCCACCCTGCTGCGCACCCTGGTCGGCGCCCAGCCCCCGCTGGCCGGCCACGTCCTGCTCGACGGGCAGGACCTCGCGACGCTGTCCCCGCGGCAGCGGGCCCGACGGCTGGCGGTCACGCTGACCGAACCGGTCGACGTCGGGCAGATGAGCGTGGAAGCCGTGGTGGCGCTGGGCCGGATGCCCTACCGGTCCTGGATCGGCCGGGAGAAGGCCCGCGACCGCGCCGCCGTGGACCGGGCACTGCTCGACGCCGGGGTCGTCGACCTGCGCGAGCGCCCGCTGACCGACCTGTCCGACGGCGAACGCCAGCGGGTCATGGTGGCCCGCGCCCTGGCCCAGGAACCGGCCGTGCTGGTGCTGGACGAACCCACCGCCTTCCTGGACGTGGCCCGCCGCATCGAGTTCGCCGCGATGCTGACCCGGCTCGCCGCCACCACCGGCGCGGCGATCGTGCTCTCCACCCACGACCTGGGGTTCGCGCTGCGCCGCGCGGACCAGGTGTGGCTGGTCGGCGGCGACGGCACGGTCACCGCCGGCGCGCCCGAGGACCTGGCCTACGGCGACGCGGTCACCCGGACCTTCACCGGCGAGAACATGTCCTTCGACGACGCCGCGGCCACCATCGTCGTCGCCGACACCACCGAACCCGGCGCCACCGTCCAAGTGATCGCTGACGGGCGACTGCGGCAGTGGGCCGAACACGCCGTGCGACGCGCCGGGTGGGAACCCACCGCAGACCCGTGCGGCCACATCCTGACCGTCGAACACGGCACACCGTGCCGCTGGACCGTCAACGGTGCACAGGGAGTCGGCTTCGACGCCCTGGTCACCCACCTCCGCAGCAACACCGCGCCACTGCCCGAAAACGCGCGGACCGCGTAACCGCCCTCCCACACCGAAATGCAGGAGAGCACCACCGTGAACACACGCATCCGCACGGCGTTCGCTCTGCTCGCGCTACCCCTCGCCCTGGCCGGTTGCGGCGGAACGAGCCCCGGCGCGTCCAACGGCCAAGGCGGCGCGGAAGGTTGCGTCACCGACTACGCCGAGGGTCGGGACTACTTCCCCGACAAGAGCACCGTCACCGAATCCGAGCTGTGGAAGATCAGCTACCACGGCTCCTACAAGACGATCACGCTCACCGACACCGAGAACGCCGACGGCCCCGAGCTGAAGTACGTGCTCTACCAATGCGGCACCCCCGCGCCTGCGGCCACCGGCGAGTTGGAAGGCGCGCTGGTCGTCCAGGTGCCGGTCACCAACGTGTCGGTCACCTCGTTCAACGCCCTCGCGATGGTCGACCGGTTGGGCAAGAACAAGACCATCACCGGCCTGAGCGGCCAACTGCTGGGCAACGCCGAGAAGGACGAGTGGTACGCCGGGGTCGTCGGGGCGGCGGGCAAACCCCTGTCCATCGGCGAGTACACCGACCTGGACAAGGAAGCCGTGCTGGGCCTGAAGAACCAGGTCGTCCTGATGTCCGGGTTCGGCAAGGGCTTCGACGACATCAGCAACGCCCGCGCCGCCGGGATGCCCGGCGTGAGCGTGTCCAACCGGTTGGAGCGCCACGCCCTGGCCTCCGCCGAGTGGATCAAGATGGTGGCGGCGTTCTACAACGCCGAAGCCGCCGCGAACGCCGAGTTCGACAGCATCAAAGCCGCGTACGACAAGGTGGTCTCCACCGTCTCCGGCAAGATCGGCAACCGCAAGGCCGGCTACCTCTGCGTCGCGCCCGAGCGCGGCTGCGAGTTCGTCCACGGCCACGGCGCCGAAACCCTCGTCGGCAGGCTGCTGACCCAACTCGGGGTGGACAACGTCTTCGCCCCGGACAACCCCGCGCCCAACGGACAGCCCTACGACTTCGAGAAAGCCGTGGGCACCGCGGCCGACGCCGACTTCTTCATCGTCTACGACCCGATGAAGATGACCCGCGCGACCCTGACCGCAGACCCGCGCACCACCCGGTTCAAGCCCTTCCGGGACAACAACTTCATCGCCGGCGTCGACGAGAACTTCGAGGAGTGCCGCGCCAAGACCTACCTCGACGTCGACGTGCTCATCCGCGACTTCGCCCTCGGCCTCGCGCCCGAGTTGTTCCCCGACGCCAAGGGCACCTGCTTCGCCCGAGCATCCTGAACCCGGCGGTCCCGGTCCGCGCTTGGCGGACCGGGACGCTGCGGCTCACCTCTTCGTGCCCCGCACGATCAGCCGTCGGGCGTGGTTGTCGTAGGGCGAGCAGTCGAAGTCGCCGAAGCACTCCACATCGGTGAACCCCGCCGCCTCGAACAGGACCCGCAGTTCGGCGGCGCTGTAGAGGGTGGAGTACAGCGACGTGCGCCGCACCTCGTCACCGCGCACCCAGGTCCAGTCGCTGCGCAGGCGCGTCCAATCGTCCAGCACGGTGTCGCGCATGAACACCGTGCCACCGCCGACGTCCACCGCCTGCGGACGGCCGACCCACCCGGCGAAGACCTCCTTGCCCAGGACGTCCACCAGCAGCCGCCCGCCCGGGGCGAGACTGGTGTGCGCGTTGCGCAGCACGGCCAGGTTCTCGCCCGGTTCGGTGAAGTAGCCGAACGACGTGTACATGTTGATCACCAGGTCGTAGGCGCCCGGTTCGACGTGCTCGCGCATGTCCGCCCGCACCAGTCGCGCCTCGACTTCCGCGTGCCCGCACGCCTCGCGCGCCCGCGCCAGCATCGCCTCGCTCAGGTCCACCCCCGTGACCGAAGCCCCCTGGCGGGCCAACGGCACGACGTGGGTCCCCGGCCCGCACGCGAGATCGAGCACCCGGTCACCCGGGGCGATCTTGAGCAACGGCGACGTGGCCGCCAAACGCTCCGCTTCCGCCGCCCGACGCGGCGGGAACATCACTTCGGCGAACCCCACCCAGACATCGTCGTCCTCGTACCAGTCCATGCCGCTCCAGCCGCGTCCTCGTGTGGGAATCGTCCTTATGGTCGGCTGCCGACGCTTGCTGGTTCCCGCGGCTCGGCCGGATCGGCGGGAACTTCCCGAGCCGCCGAGCCGACCAGTGGTGGTGGCAGGCCGGCTATCGGATGGGGGACACCGATGCGACCCACGCAGGCAGCACGCAGCTACCCGTTCCGCGAGCCGACCGCGCTGGAGCTGGAACCGGAGTACGCGCACCTGCGCGACCACGAACCGCTCAGCCGGATCACGCTGCCCTACGGCGGGGACGCCTGGCTGGCCGTGCGGCACGACGACGTGCGCACGGTTCTCAGCGACCCCCGTTTCAGCCGGGCCGCGCTGCTGGACCGCGACGTGCCCCGCGCCTCACCCCGCCGGCACACCGACGCCACCCTGCACACCGTGGACCCGCCCGAGCACACCCGCCTGCGCCGCCTGGTCGCCGCCGCGTTCAGCCCCCGACGCGTCGAGCACCTGGCCGAGCACGCCCAACGGGTCACCGACGAATTGCTCGACCGCATCGAGGACCAGGGACCGCCCGCCGACCTGATCGCGGGCTTCGCGGTCCCGGTGCCCGTCGCGGTCATCTGCCAGATGCTGGGCGTGCCGGTCGCCGACCGCGAGGAGTTCGCCGGCTGGATCGACGTCGCGCTGGCCACCACCGCGTTCTCCAGCGACGAGATCCACGCCGCGTTCGCGCGGCTGAAGGACTACGTGGCCGGTCTCGTGGCCGCTCGCCGCCGCGAACCGAGCGACGACCTGCTCGGTGCCCTGGTCCAGGCCCGGGACACCGGGGACCGGCTCAGCGAGGACGAGTTGGTCGTGCTCGGCGTGACCCTGCTCTACGCGGGCCTGGAGACCACGACCGGCGAACTCGGCAACGGCATCCACACCCTGCTCACCCACCCCGACCAGCTCGCCGCGCTGCGCGCCGACCCGACGCTGATCGACCGGGCGGTGGACGAACTGCTGCGCTTCAACCCCCTGGTGACCTCGGCGGGGTTCACCCGCATCGCCCTGGAGGACGTCGAACTCGGCGGCGTGCTGGTCCGCGCCGGCGACGCGGTGATGGTCCACCCCGACGCCGCCAACCGCGACGACCGCGTCTTCGACCACCCCGACGAACTGGACCTCACCCGCACACCCAACCCCCACCTGGCGTTCGGGTTCGGCGTGCACTACTGCGTCGCCGCACAGCTGGCCAAAGCGGAACTGCGCGTGGCCATCGGGACGCTGGTGCGCCGATTCCCCACCCTGCGGCTCGCCGTCGCCGAGGAGGAGTTGTCCTGGCGACGCGGCCGAATGGCACGCGGCCTGGACCGGCTGCCCGTCACCTGGTGACCGCTTGTCCCTCGCGTCGCGTCACGACGGCACCGGCGAGCGGGCAGGCACGGCACGTGTGGCCGCCGCGCGTGCGGTAGAACAGGCAGCAACTGCGGCGGATGCCGTCAGGGGACAGCGTTCCGCGCAACGGCGGAACAGCCGACAGGCGGTCACCGAGATCGCCCAGGCCGGGCAACGGTTTCAGCGCGCTACGCAGAGCCGCGGCGACGTTGCCCCACAACAACCCGTCGGCAACCTTCACCACCGCACGCAATCCGGTGTGAAAGGGCACCAACTGCTCCTCGACCACCATGCGCAGCAACAGCGGCACGGGGTCACCGGTGACGACCCACCCGCCGGGCTCGGGCAGCGACAGCCGCACACGGGCGTCCTCGTCGACCCGGTACCGAAGCCCGTCCAGGTCGGGCACCACACCGCCCACGGCCAGCGACCCCAGCGAGACCGACCACAACCCCAGCGCCACCAGGAACTGCGAGGTCGACGCGGCCACCCGCGCTTCGGCCGCCTCGAACTTCGCGCCGACCCGCCGCACAGCCTCCGCCATGGCACCGGAATCGAGGTGCAGCGACCCGCCGGCACCACCCCAGTCGACCGCCCAGTACGGGCTGATGACCACCTTCGACAACGCGGCGGCGACCTCGGCGGGCTCAGCGCGCCGGATCACTCCGATGGGCGTCACAGCTGCCTCCGGGATGGGGGGTGACCTCGTCCGGCGGCGACTGGTCGTTGGCTCTGCACAAGTGGTCGTGCGAGACCACGCACCAGTTCCTGTGACCCGCGCCACTCGGCCCGTGCGATGGGATTCCCTCAGGCGACCGTCACGGTGAGCGCGGCCGAGCGTTAGCCCGATGACATCCGGGAACCGCGCGCCGGTTCGATCCGACTCGGACTCACGTGAAGGGTGACAGGGCCGCCGCGCCGGCGCTCGCCGCCGCCGTGGCGTGCGTCGTGGCGACGGTGTTGGCGGCGGGTGATGTCCACGAACCGTTGGGTGACACCGACCCGGGCCGGGTGGCGTCGCTGGTGTTCGGCCTCGTGCGGCTGGTCGCCGACGGCGCCGGGTCGGTGGCGGTGGGCGCGCTGGCGTTCGCGGTGCTGGTGGTGCCCTCGGGGCGGGACGGCCGGTTGACCGCCGACGCGTACGCGGCGGTGCGCCTGGCGGCGGTGGCGGCGATGGCCTGGGCGGTGGCGGCGGTGTGCGCGGCGCCGCTGTCGGCGGGGGACGCCTCCGGGCAGCGGCCCGCGGTGGTGTGGGCGAACCTGGTCGAGCTGGTGTCGGCCACCGAAGAGCCCAAGGCGTGGCTGGCGGTGGTGGTCGCCGCCACCGTGGTCGCCGTCGGCGCCCGGGCGACGTTGACGTGGCGGGTCGCGGTGCTGTGGTCGGCCGTCGCGGTGGTGGGGCTGCTGCCCCCGGTGGTGTTCGGCCACGTGTCCGTCGGCGCCGGGCACGACGTGGCGACCAACGCGATGGTCTGGCACGTGCCGGCCGCGGCGGTGTGGGTCGGCGCGTTGGTGGCGTTGCGCGGTTTCCTGCGCCGGCCCACCGCTGCGCACCGGGACCGCGTGCTGCGGCGCTACCGCCTGCTGACCACGACGTGCCTGGTGGTGTTGGTGGTCAGCGGTGCGATCACCGGTGTGCTCCTGGGCGGCTTGGCGTCCGGGTACGGGTTCCTGCTGCTGGTCAAGCTCGCGGTGTGCGCGGTGGTGCCCTTGTGCCGGCGGTTCGGCACGCGGTGGCCGTTCGGAACCGAACTGGTGGCGCTCGGGGTCGGCGTGGGCGCGTCGGTCGGCTTGACCCACCTCGTGCCACCGGCGTGGCTCGCCGACCGGGCATCGGTCCAGGAAACGGTGCTGGGTTACGAACTCCCGTCGCCGCCTTCCTGGTCGGAACTGCTGTGGGGCTGGCGGCCGGACCTCGTGTTCGGGTTGGGCGCGGTGCTGGCGGCGTTGGCCTATGCGTCGGGTGTGCGCACCTTGCGGCGGCGTGGTGACACGTGGCCGGTCGGCCGGACCGTGGCGTGGCTCGCGGGGTGCGCCGTGGTGCTGGTCGTGACGTCGTCGGGTGTCGGCCGGTACGCGGCCGGGATGTTCAGCGTGCACATGGTGGCGCACATGGCGTTGAACATGCTCGCGCCCGTGCTGCTGGTGCTCGGCGGACCCGTCACCCTCGCCCTGCGCACCCTGCCGCGCGGTCCGCGGGAGTGGGTCGTGGCCCTGGTGCACAGCCGCGCCGCCGGGATCGTCGCGCACCCGGCGGTCGCCGCGATCGTCTTCGTCGCCTCCTTCTACGTCCTGTACTTCTCGGGGCTGTTCGGCGAGGCGATGCGCTACCACTGGGCGCACCAGGTGATGAACCTGCACTTCCTGGTGTCCGGGTACGTGTTCTACTGGCTGGTGATCGGGGTGGACCGGCCGCCGCGCCCGCTGCCGCACCTGGCCCGGCTCGGGCTGCTGTTCGCGGTGATGCCGTTCCACGCCTTCTTCGGCGTGATCCTGATGAACACCCAGACCGTGATCGCCGAGACGTTCTACCGCCACGTCTCGCTGACCTGGTTGCCCGACCTGCTCACCGACCAGCGGCTCGGTGGCGGCATCGCCTGGGCGGCGGGCGAGGTGCCGATGCTGGTCGTGGTGATCGCGCTGCTGCGGCAGTGGGCCGCCGCCGACCGCCGCGAGGCCGCCCGCCTCGACCGCGTCGATGACGACCGCCTGGCCGCCTACAACGCCATGCTCGCCGACCTGAGCGACCGAACCGACCTGCGGGGAACGACAAGATGACGACAACGGCGACCGAGCCGGTGGAACTGGCCGTGTCCGGCATGACGTGCGCGGCGTGCGCGTCGCGCATCGAGCGCAAGCTCAACAAGCTCGACGGCGTGCGGGCTTCGGTCAACTACGCCACCGAGCGCGCCACCGTCCACATCGGACCCGACGTGGACGCGCAGGACGTGATCGCGGCCGTCCGCAAGGCGGGCTACGACGCCGAGGTCCGCGACCGCGCCGAGTGGGACCACTCGGCGGCGGTCGCCGACCTGCGGCGGCGCCTCGTGGTCGCCGCGGTGCTCGCGATCCCGCTGGGCAACCTGTCGATCAGCCTGGCCCTGGTGCCCGCGCTGCGCTTCCCCGGCTGGCAAGCGCTGTGCGCGCTGCTGGCGCTGCCCGTCGTGGCGTACTCGGCGTGGCCGTTCCACCGGGCCGCGCTGCGCAACCTCCGGCACGGCTCGACCAGCATGGACACCCTGGTCTCGCTGGGCGTGCTGGCCTCGTTCGGCTGGGCCGTGTGGGCCCTGGTCCTCGGCTCCTCCGCGCCGGGCTATTGGCTGGGGTTCGGCGTCACCGCCGAGGGCGCGGACGCGGTCTACCTCGACGTCGCCGCGGGCGTCACCACGTTCCTGCTGGCGGGCCGCTACTTCGAGACCCGGTCACGCCGCAACGCCGTCGGGATGCTCACCGCGCTGGCCGACCTCGCCGCCAAGGACGCCCGCGTCCTGCGCGACGGCGTCGAACACCTCGTGCCCGCCGCGACGCTGCGGGTCGGCGACCTGTTCGTGGTCCGGCCCGGTGACGCGCTGCCCGCCGACGGCGTCGTCACCGAGGGCGCCTCCGCGGTCGACACCGCCACCATCACCGGCGAGCCCGTGCCGCACGACATCCGCCCCGGCGACCGCGTCGTGGGCGGCACGGTCAACCTCACCGGCCGTCTCGTGGTGCGCGCCACGCAGGTCGGCGCGCACACCCAGCTCGCGCAGATGAGCGCGTTGGCCGAGCAGGCCGCCCAGCGCAAGGCCGCCGTGCAGCGGCTGGTCGACCGGGTGTGCGGGGTGTTCGTGCCCGTCGTGCTCGTACTGGCCGCGCTGACCCTGGCGGGGTGGCTGGCCACCGGCCACGACACCCGGTCCGCGTTCACCGCCGCCGTGGCCGTGCTGATCATCGCCTGCCCGTGCGCCCTAGGGCTGGCCACGCCCACGGCGCTGATGGTCGGCGTCGCCCGCGCGGCGTCCCTGGGGGTGCTGGTCAAGGGTCCCGAAGCGCTGGAGGCCACGCGGGCGGTGGACACCGTGGTGTTCGACAAGACCGGAACGATCACCACCGGCCGCATGACCGTCGTGTCCACCACGGCGTTCGACGGCACCGAGCAGGACGTGCTGCGGTGGGCCGCGGCCGTCGAGTCGGCGTCCGAACACCCCGTCGCGCGGGCCATCGTGACCGCCGCGCCCGATGTGCCTCCCGCCGACGACTTCCACGCCGTGGTCGGCGGCGGAGCGCGCGGGGTGGTCGACGGCGTCGAGGTGGTGGTGGGCTCCGCGCGCCTGATGACCGACCTCGGCATCACCGTCCCGCCCGCCGCGCACCACTGGCAGGCCGACCTCGGCCCCGTGACCGCCGTGCTCGTCGCCCGAGCCGGCGTCGTCGTGGGCGCGATCGGCGTCCGCGACACCGTGCGGCCCTCCGCCGCGACCGCCGTCGCACGACTGCACAAGCTCGGTTTGCGCACCGTCCTGCTCACCGGGGACACGCGCGCCGTCGCCCATGCCGTCGCCACCGAGGTCGGCATCACCGACGTGGTGGCCGACGTGCGCCCCGCCGACAAGGTCGCCGCCGTCGAGGACCTGCGCGCCCGGGGTCACCGCGTCGCGATGGTCGGCGACGGCGTCAACGACGGCCCGGCGCTGGCCACCGCCGACCTGGGCATGGCCATCGCCCGCGGCAGCGACGTCGCCGCGCACGCCGCCGACGTGATCCTCGTCCGCGAGGACCTCGACGCCGTGCCCGACGCCGTCGAACTGGCCAACCGCACCCTGGCCACCATCCGCGGCAACCTCGCCTGGGCCTTCGCCTACAACACCGCCGCGATCCCCCTGGCGGCTCTCGGCCTGCTCAACCCCCTCATCGCCGGCGCCGCCATGTCGCTGTCGTCGGTCCTGGTCGTCACCAACAGCATGAGGCTGCGCGGCTACCGCCCCGGCGGCGCGACCATCCCGGGAACCGACAGCGCATCGCATCCGACCACCTGAGTACCGGTCACCGCTCCTGGGACCGGAGGGATGGAACCCGAGGGCGGCCTACAGGGGCGCCGCCCTCGGACCAACCTCCCGGTTCCCACGTCGGCAGCCGGGCCCGACTGACCCGCGGGCGTGCCGGTCGGCGAAGTCGCCCGGCGACGTGGGCTTCGAACTGGTGGCAGACCGCCCCGACGGCGGTGGGGGCGGTCTGCCGGCTCTTGGCCCTTCCGGATCAGAAGGTGGCGACGTTGAGCAGCGGTTCGTGCGTGGAGTCCGGGTCGGTCGCGGTGTTCCACTGGCTGGTGCCGGCCGCCTGGAGGGCGGACTTCACGGTGCCGGGCGAGGCGCTGGGGTGCGTGGCCTTGTAGAGGGCCGCGCCGCCGGCGACGTGCGGGCTGGCCATCGAGGTGCCGGAGATCGTGTCGTAGCCGCCACCCTTCCAAGTGGACAGGATGCACACGCCGAGCGCGATCAGGTCGACATCGGCTCCGTAGTTGGAGAAGTCGGCGAAGGTGTCGTCCACATCGGACCGGCAGGTGGCCGCGGCGCCGCCGCCGGGTTGGCCGTTGAAGTCGGCCAGGGCGCTGACCGTGATCACCTCGTCGTAGGCGGCGGGCACGAAGGTCGACGAATCGGCGGCGCTGTTGCCGGCGGCCACGACGTAGGTGACACCGGCGGCGACGGAGCGGCAGATCGCTTCGTGCATGGCATCCTTGTTGGTGCCGCAGGCGCTGTCGGTGCCGGACCCGCCCAGGCTCATGTTCGCGACCTCGATCTCGGCGGCGTGCGCGGTGACGTAGTCGATGCCGCAGATGACGTCCGACCACGAGCCGCTGCCGCTGTTGCTGAGCACGCGCACCGGCCAGATGCGCGCGCCCGGCGCGACACCGACGACGCCGTCTCCGTTGTCCAGCGCGCCGATCGTGCCGGCGACGTGGGTGCCGTGGCCGTTGCCGTCGTCGGCGGTCCTGCCGGTGGAGCAGTTCTTGGCTCCGGCGGTGTAGACGTTGAGGTCGGGGTGGTCGAGGTCGACGCCGGTGTCGATGACGGCGACGTCCACGGAGACGCGCTGGTCACCGCCGTCGATGCGGGCGGTGGGGCTGAGTTCGGCGTCCACGCGGTCGATGCCGGTGGGCATGGTCTGCGCGGCGGTGGTCGCGACACCGTCCGGTTGGACGAGGGCGACGCGCGGGTCGCGGGCCAGGCGGGCCGCGGCGGCGGCGGTCATGCGGCCCGAGTAGCCGCGCACGGCGCTGTCGTAGACGTGGTGGACGGTGGTGCCGTGGTCGGCGGCCACCGAGGACACGGACGAGGCGTGGACGCCGTCGGCGAGCAGGACGATGTAGGCGTTCGTCGGTGTGTCGGCGCCGGCCGGGGCAGGGAGGACGGCGGAGACCAGGAGGGCAGCGAACAAGGACGTGCCGAAGACGCGTGGCATGACGCTCCTACAGGGCGGCGGGTTGCAGGGACCCCGATCGTCGCACCAGTCGGTACACCATCGCACTGCGCCGATCAGGCGACATCAACGGGCGGTCCTTTGTGGACACGCGATGGGCGGCCGTCCCTGCCGAGGGAGACGGCCGCCCTTGGGGTCAGGCGTTGACGAAGTCGCGTGTCTGCGCGTATACCTTGGCGTCGGTCAGCAGCGCGCTGTGGCTGATGCACGCCGTCTTGGTGTTCTGGGCCCCGGACAGCACGGTGCTGTCCTGCGGGTCGATGACGGTGTCGCAGGGCGACCACCAGGTGCCGTAGCCGGGGCTGCCCGGTGTCTCGTCACCGGAGTTGAGCGCGTTCAGGAAGTCCGAGCCGATCCGCATCTCCACGCACGAGGTCTGGAAGCAGCTGTTCGCCGTCGTCGTGCCGTGGTTGGGGCCGCCGAGGGACACCCAGCGGTCGACCTCCCCGGTGCCACCGAGGTTCTTGAGGTAGTAGCGGGACGACAGCCCGCCCATCGAGTGGGTGATCACGTCGACCTGGCTAGCGCCGGTTTCGGCGCGCAGCCGATCGGCTTCCTGGTTGACGAGGTCGGCCGTGGTGGCGTTGGACTTGCTGGTGTCGTAGGAGAAGGCGCGCAGGTGGCCGGCCGGCCAGCCGTCGGCCTTGAAGCGGTCGATCATGGTGTTCCAGGCCGAGGCGCTGGAGTTCCAGCCGTGGACGAACAGGATCGGGTTGCTGGACGGGGTGAAGCCGGAGGCCGCCCCGGCGGGGGCGGGCGCCAGCACGGCGACGGTTACGGCGGCGGCAAGCGCGCACCGCTGGCGGAGTGACTTCACAGGCGGACCTTCCGACGTACGAGGCGGGGTCGAACGCGGGCGGACCGGATCCGGTTGCAGGGCGGTGACCAGGATGCTACCCGCGGGTAACGCCCTGCCGTCAACACTCGGCGCTGGTCGTTTCGGGTGGACCGGGGCCGTGTCCTCGGTGCTGTACCGATTCTTTTGACACCTCCGGCAATTCTGTGGAGAAGCCGCGGGACTCCCTTTCACGATCAGGGATTGCGGCGTGCGTGCGCGGACAACTATCAACAGTCGTAGCGCGCACGACCCGGCGTCAGCCGCGACGCCGGTGCGGGCGCGTCCCTGCGATAGGAGATCCCTGCCATGCGAAACGTTCGCGAAACCTGGAAGAAGCGGCTGACCCGCATAGGGTTGGCCACCGGGACGGTCTTCGCCGTGTCCGCGGCGACGACCACGCTCGGCGCCGCCGCCGCGGCCGAGGGCGACATCCGCGGCCAAGGGGCGAGCAACGCGATCAAGGATAGCTACATCGTGGTGCTCAAGGACGCGAGCACCGCCGGTGTGGCCGCCTTGAGCAACAAGTACGACGCGAAGGTCAAGCACACCTACAGCCACGCGCTGCGCGGCTTCTCCGCCACCATGAGCGAGGCGCAGGCGCGCAGGATCGCGGCCGACCCGGCGGTGGCCTACGTCGAGCAGGACGGCGTGGTCTCGATCTCGGGCACGCAGTCCCCCGTCCCGTCATGGGGTCTGGACCGGATCGACCAGGCCGCGCTGCCGCTGGACAACTCCTACACCTACCCGAACGAGGGCTCGGGGGTGAACGCCTACATCATCGACACGGGCATCCGGGTCACGCACACCGACTTCGGCGGTCGTGCGGTGCACGGCCGGGACACGGTGGACAACGACAACGACGCCACCGACTGCAACGGCCACGGCACGCACGTCGCCGGCACGACCGGCGGCACCGCGTACGGCGTGGCCAAGAAGGTCAAGCTGATCGGCGTCCGCGTGCTCGACTGCGCCGGTTCCGGCAGCTACGCCGGTGTCATCGCGGGCGTGGACTGGGTCACCGCGAACGCCGTCAAGCCCGCCGTGGCCAACATGAGCCTCGGCGGAGGCGCATCCTCCACTGTGGACGATGCGGTGCGCAGGTCGATCGCGTCGGGCGTGACCTACGCCGTCGCGGCGGGCAACAGCAACGCCGACGCGTGCAACTACTCACCGGCGCGCACGGCCGAGGCGATCACGGTCGGCGCGACCACGAGCAGCGACGCCCGCGCCTCGTACTCGAACTACGGCACCTGCCTGGACATCTTCGCGCCGGGTTCGAGCATCACCTCCGCCTGGCACACCAGCGACACGGCCACCAACACCATCAGCGGCACGTCGATGGCCTCGCCGCACGTGGCGGGCGCGGCGGCGGTCTACCTGGCCGCCAACACCTCCGCCACCCCGCAGCAGGTCCGCGACGCGCTGGTCAACGCCGCGACCTCGGGCGTGGTCACCAGCCCGGGCACCGGTTCGCCGAACAAGCTGCTGCGGGTGACCGGGGGCGGCACCACGCCGCCGCCCAGCGGGTGCGCGGCCGTGACCAACGGCACCGACGTGGCCATCCCCGACGGGGGCACCGCCACCAGCACGATCTCCATCGCCGACTGCACGGGCTACGCCGGCTCCACGGCCACGGTCGAGGTGCACATCAAGCACACCTACCGCGGCGACCTGGTGATCGACCTGCTCGCGCCGGACGGCTCGGCGTACCGGCTGAAGAACTCCTCCTCCAGCGACTCGGCGGACAACGTGGACGCCACCTACACGGTGAACCTGTCCGCCGAGACCGCCGCCGGCTCCTGGAAGCTCCAGGTGCGCGACGTCTACAGCTACGACACCGGCTACATCGACAGCTGGACGCTCGACCTGTGACCTCCGGCTGACACGCTCCTCGCACGACGGTGGCCCCCACCAACCCGGTGGGGGCCACCCGGCGCACACCTGTCCACAGTGGACTATCAGTGGCGAATGCGTGTCAACCGGGGAAAATTCCTGTCCTTGAAGGAATTTCGCGTCATCCCGGCCACCACGGTTGGGCATCTGTTGGGGATTGGTTCACGAACGGCCCCGCCCGGAGTTCACCTCCGCCCGCTTCCCTGTCCCGACACGTCGAGTGGAGCAACGCCGGTTCCGCCGCGGACCACTCCCTCGACGGGAAGGAGCAGTCGTGGAACGTCGTACCTTCCTGCGCGCCGCCGTCGCCGGCGGCGGTTCGATGGCCTTCGGCTTCACGCTGTGGAGCGAGGCCCTGGCCTACCCGGCACAGACCGGCCCCAGCCCCTACGGCAGCCTCCAGACCGCCGACGCCAACGGCATCCAACTGCCGTCCGGGTTCACCAGCCGGGTGATCGCCCGCTCCACCCAGACCGTGCCGGGCACGAGCTTCACCTGGCACAGCGCCCCGGACGGCGGTGCGTGCTTCGCCGACGGCACCGGCTGGATCTACGTGTCCAACGCCGAGATGGGCAGCGGCGCGGGTGGCGCGAGCGCGATCCGGTTCAACTCCAGCGGCGGCATCACCGGCGCGTACAGCATCCTGACCGGCACCAACCGCAACTGCGCCGGCGGCGACACCCCGTGGAACACCTGGCTGTCCTGCGAGGAGGTCGACCTCGGCTACGTCTACGAGACCTACCCGTTCGGCGGCCAGGCCGCGGTCCGCCGGGCCGCGATGGGCCGGTTCAAGCACGAGGCCGCCGCGTGCGACCCGGACCGGAAGGTGATCTACCTGACCGAGGACGAGTCCGACGGCTGCTTCTACCGGTTCGTCCCCACCACCTGGGGCGACCTGTCGTCCGGAACGTTGCAGGTGCTCAAGGAGGTCAGCGGCGTGCTGTCCTGGGCCAACGTGCCCGACCCGGACGGCAGCCCGACCCGCACCCGCAAGCAGGTCTCCGGCGCGAAGGTGTTCAACGGCGGCGAAGGCGCCTACTACCGCAACGGAACCTGCTTCTTCACCACCAAGGGCGACAACCGCGTCTGGGCCTACAACGCGGTCAACAACACGATCGCCATCGCCTACGACGACAACCTGACCAGCAACCCGCCGCTGACCGGCGTCGACAACATCACCGGGGCCACTGTCGGCGACCTTTACGTCGCCGAGGACGGCGGCAACATGGAGATCTGCATCATCACCCCGGACGACATTGTCGCCCCCTTCCTGCGCGTCACCAACCAAAGCTCCTCCGAGCTGTGCGGCGTCGCGTTCAATCCCGCCGGCAACCGCCTGTACTTCTCCTCCCAGCGCGGCACCAGCGGCTCCAGCAGCGGCGGCATCACCTACGAGGTCACCGGACCGTTCCGCACGTCGCTGTGACGCCACACCGCTCTTCCTCGAATCCCGCCCATTCCAGGAGTGCCCGGTGAACCGCTCCACCACGGTGATCCTCACCGCCCTGCTCGCCACCACCGCAGGCGTCGTGGTCGCGCCCACCGCCTCGGCCGACACCTGCGCCTACCCCTCCACCCGCATCCGCCAGATCCAGGGCGCGGCCCACCTCTCCCCGCTCTCCGGCGCCTCGGTCACCGACGTCCGCGGTGTCGTCACCGCCGTCGCGACCACCGGGTTCCGGTTCCAGGACCCGTGCCCGGACACCAACCCCGCCACCTCCGAAGGCTTGTTCGTCTACACCTCCAGCGCCCCGACCGTGAAGGTGGGCGAGGAGATCTCCGTCCGGGGCAAGGTCACCGAATACCGCCCCGGCGGCAGCAGCACCGCGAACCTCACCACCACCGAGATCACCTCACCCCGCATCACCAAGCTCGGCACCAAGCCCGTGCCCACCGCCACCGTGATCGGCTCCGCCGGTCGCGTCCCACCGGCCGCGGTCATCGACGACGACGCCACCGGCAGCGTCGAGACCTCCGGCACGTTCGACGCCGCCACCGACGGCATCGACTTCTACGAGTCCCTGGAAGGGATGCGCGTCCAACTGGACAAGCCGGTCGCCGTCGCACCCACCAACGCCTACGGCGAGATCGCCGTGCTCGGCGACGACGGCGCCACCGCGTCGGTGCGCACCGCGCGCGGCGGCATCGTCCTGCGGCAGGGCGACGCCAACCCCGAACGCGTCCTGCTCGACAACGCCGTCACCCCCGGCACCACCCCGACCGTCGACACCGGCGACCACTTCTCCGCCCCGGCGGTCGGCGTCCTGGACTACAGCTTCGGCAACTTCAAGCTCCAGCTCACCGCACCGCTGTCCCGGGTCTCCGGCTCCCTCGCCCCGGAGAGCACCACCGCACCCGCCTCCGGCCAACTCGCCGTGGCCACCATGAACGTGCACAACCTCGACGCCAAGGACCCGCAAGCCACCTTCGACGCCCTCGCCCGGCAGATCGTCACCAACCTCGCCGCGCCCGGGATCGTCGCCCTGCAAGAGGTCCAGGACGACAACGGCCCCGACACCGGCACCACCTCCGCCAGCCAGACCTGGGCCAAGCTGATCGCCGCGATCAGCGCCGCCGGCGGCCCCGCCTACGACTACCGGCAGATCGACCCGGTGAACAACGCCGACGGCGGCGAACCCAACGGCAACATCCGGGTCGGCTTCCTGTTCCGCACCGACCGGGTCTCCTTCGCCCCGGGCACCCACGGCGACGCCACCACCGCCGTCCAGGCCCACGACAGCGGCGTGACCGGCGACCGCGTCGCCCTCACCCTCAACCCCGGCCGCATCGACCCGAACAACACCGCGTTCGACAACAGCCGCAAACCGCTGATCGGCAAGTTCCACGTCGACGGCAAACCTCTGTTCGTCATCGCCAACCACTTCAACTCCAAAGGCGGCGACGACCCCCTGTTCGGCCGCCACCAACCGCCCCGCTACCCCAGCGAAACCCAACGCACCCAGCAGGCCCGCACCGTCGCCGACTTCCACCGCGCCATCACCGCCATCGACCCCAACGCCCGCGTCGTCGTCGCCGGCGACCTCAACGACTTCGAGTTCTCCACCGCGCTCGGCGAACTGACCGCCGCCGGCCTGCGCGACCTCCCCGCCGAACTACCCGACACCGACCGGTACAGCTACGTCTACGACGGCAACTCCCAGATCCTCGACCACCTGCTCCTCTCACCCGCGCTCGTCGCCACCGGCTACGAGTTCGACGTCATCCACGCCAACAGCGAGTTCGCCACCCGCCCCACCGACCACGACCCGCAGGTCGTCCGCCTACGACCCTGACCGCGCGCGACGTGCCGCCAGCCCGACCGGCGGCACGTCACCGCCTGCACGTCACCGCCTGCACGTCACCGCCTGCGCGCCACCGCCGCAAGACCGGTGAACCGCTCCGGGTGCTCGTCGACCTCGTCCAGCGACTCCGGCCGCCACAGCGGCAGGTACACCACACCGGGATCGACCACGTCGAACCCGTCTAGCAGACCGCGCACCTCGGCCTTGGACCGCATCGTCATCGGGGTGGCGGTGCGTCGGTACAGCTCCCGGTGCTCGTCGGCCTTGTCCGGACGCCCTTCGTGGGTGGCGTGCGAGAGCACCAAGAAGCTGCCGGGCGCCATGGCGTCCCGGTAGCCGGCGAGGACCTTCGCGGGCTCGTCGGTGTCGGGCACGAAGTGCAGCACCGCGACCATCATCACCGCGACCGGCTGGTCGAAGTCCAGCAGCGACCGCACCTCGGGCCGGTCCAGCAGCAGGTCCGGGCGGCGCAGGTCGGCCTGGACGACTCTGGTCAGCGGGTCGTCGCCGAGGATCATCCGGCTGTGCGTCACCGCGACCGGGTCCATGTCGACGTAGACCACACGGGCGTCCGGAGCGGCGTTGCGGGCCACCTCGTGCACGTTGCCGACCGTGGGGATGCCCGAGCCGAGGTCGAGGAACTGCCGCACCCCCGCGGCCACGCAGTACCGCACCGCCCGCCGCAGGAACGCCCGGTTGGCCTGCATGATCAACGGCAGGTCCGGCCACATCGCCACGGCCCGCTCGGCCATCTCCCGGTCGACGGCGAAGTTGTGCGCGCCACCGAGGTAGTAGTCGTAGACCCGCGCGGCACTGGGCCGGGTCAGGTCGATCTCGTCCGGCACACCCTCAGACCGCTCGACCATGCCGTGCCCCTCTCCGTACTGGCGTCGCGCGACTGCGCGGAGCGTAACGCCGCCGAGAGATCGTGGGACGCGGGGTCGATGTGCCGCCTCCGACGGGGCACAGGCGGTTGAACCCCGCGGATCGCGCCGTCCGGTGCGGATCGTGGGTCATTCAACGCGGCAACGGGCGTGGCCCGGCGGGGAAGCGCGGCGGACGGTGGGGTTGTGGACGTCCGCCGCGCCGATCCGGGAGGTGTCAGCCGAGCTGTTCGCGGGGGCTCACTCCTCGAAGGCGAAGTCCTCGCCGCCGCCGTCGTCCTCGAAGACCTCTTCGACGACCTCGCCGAGGATCATGCCGCCGACGACGCCGGCCGCCGCGCCCGCCACAACGCCACCGACGCCGGAACCCCGGTGGTGGTCGTGGTGGTCGTACCCGTGCTGGCCGTAGCCGGGCTGGTGCCCGTACTGGTGCTGGCCGTACGCGGGCTGGCCGCCGAAGGCCGGATTGCCATAGGCCGCGTGGCCGCCGCGTTCGGCGACCTGGGCCAGCCACTGGTTGATCGCCGAGGCCCAGTCGGTGTTCAGCGCGTCCTGGTGGGACACGTGGAAACGGCCGAACGCGTCGCCGCCGGAGCTGAACAGCCCGCCGCGCTTGTCCGCCTCCAGCACCACGACCAGTTCGTGCGGGTTGGTGACGAACGTCAACTCGACCTGGTTGATCCGACCCGCGTACTGGCCCGGCGGGAAGAACTCGATCTCCTGGTAGAAGCCGAGTTCCTGGTGCACGCCGGCGATGCGGCCGGCTTCCACGTCCACGGAGCGGAACTGGAACCCCAGCTGCCCGAACGCGTCGAGCACGCGGTCCTGCGAGGGCAGCGGGCCGACCAGGACCGGGTCCAGGTCGCCCTTGTCGGGCGCGCCGGAGATCACCAGTTCCGTGCGCACGCCGACGGTCATGCCGGGCAGCGGCTGCCCGCCCACGGCGGTGATCGGGGTCTCCCACGGCAGCGGGAGCTGGAACGGCACCGACACCGGCTGCCCGGCGGCCACCCGCACGGCCTGTGCCACCGACAGGCGCAGGAACTCCGAGACACCGCCGAACTCGTGGTCGCCGTGCTCGACCTCGACGCGCGTGACGAGGGACAGCACGATCTGGTCGATGTGGGCGTCGGCGCTGCCGCCCTGGATGCGGACCTGGCCGGTGATCACCTGGCCGGGCGTGGCGTGCGGTGAGTCCAGGACGGTGTCGACGGAGGGTCCGCCGACGCCGAAGGCGCTGAGCATCCGCTTGAACATCAGGTCTCTTCCTCCGGGAAGGGGTGTGGGGATTCTCAGGAGGTGCGAACTACCGGGTCGGTCTCGTCCTCGAAGTCGCCGATCAGCTCTTCGAGGAGGTCTTCCAGCGCCGCGATGCCCACGACGTGGTCGCTGTCGGCCACGAGTGCGAGTTGGGCGCGGCTGCCGCGCATGGCGGTCACCGCCTGGGCGACGGGCAGGTCCACGGGCAGGGTAAGCGGGGTGGTCATCAGGTCGCGGGCCTTCCTCGGCTCGCCGGCCGCGATTGCCCGCACGGCTTCCCGGATGTGCACCAGGCCGACGTAACGGCCGTGCATGTCCATCACGGGGAAGCGCGACCGCCCGGACTCGCGGCTGCGCCGCTCGACCGCCGCCGCGCCGGTGTGCTCGGTGACGCTGACGGCCTGCTCGATCGGCACCATCACCTGGGCCACGGTGGTCTGCTGGAGCTGCAACATGCGGGTCAACAGCTTCTGCTGGCCCTCGGGGATCAGGCCGTGCTCGGCGGACTGGCGGACCAGCATCCGCAGGTCCTCCGGCCGGTGCGCCTGCGCCAGCTCGTCCTGCGGCTGCACCTTCAGCAGCCGCAGCAAGCCGTTCGTGGTGTGGTTCAGTCCACTGAGGACCCACCGCACCGACCGGGCGAACCCGCGGAACGGCAGCGCCAGCAACAGCGCCGACCGCTCGGGGTGCGAGATCGCCCAGGATTTCGGCGCCATTTCGCCGACCACCATGTGCAGGAACACCACCAGCATCAGGCTCAACGCGAACGCGATCCCGTACGCCACGCCGTCCGGCAGCCCCGTCGCCCGCAACAACGGGTCGAACAGATCGGCCACGGCGGGCTTGGCCAACGCGCCCAAACCCAGCGTGCACAGGGTGATGCCCAACTGCGCACCGGCCAGCATCAACGACAGCTCACGCACACCGGCCACCGCCGCCCGCGCGGCCCGGCTGTCCTCGGCCGCCGCCTCCAAGCGGTGCCGCTTGGCCGCGACCAGCGCGAATTCGGCGGCGACGAAGAAGGCGTTGGCCACCAACAGGAACACCGACACCAGGAGGGACCAGGTCGTGCTCATCGGGCTTCCTCCCGGTCCCGCGCCCGCTCGGTCAGCACAACCGCCGCGGGCACGTTGCGGGCGACCTCCACGACCCGGATCGACACGCCGTCCAGCTCCAGCTGGTCACCGACGGACGCGGTGCGGCCCAGTTGGTGCAGCACGAGCCCGGAGACGGTGTCGTAGCTGTCGTGGGCGGGCAGCTCGACGTCGGTGGCGTCGGCGACCTCGTCCACCCGCATCCGCCCCGGCACCCGCCACACGTGCTCGCTCAGCGGCTCGATGGCGTCCTGCACCAGATCGTCCTCGTCGTGGATCTCCCCGACCAGCTCCTCGGCCAGGTCTTCCAGCGACACCACGCCGGCGAACCCGCCGAACTCGTCCACCACGCACGCCAACTGCCGGTGCTCGGCGCGCAGCCGCTCCAGCACGGCCGGCAACGGCAACGTCGTCGGCACCACCAGCGCCGGCGAGGCGATGTCGCCGACCGGGGTGTCCGCACGCTTGTCCGGTTCGACGGTCAGCACTTCGGCCAACCCGACCACGCCACGCAGGTCGTCCAGGTCGTCGCCCACCACCGGAAAGCGGGAGTGCCCGGTGTCCAACAGCTCGACCACGCGCGACACCGGCTCCCCGGCCTGGATCGTGTGCACCGAGACCCGCGGCGTCATGGCCTGCTCGGCCACCAACTCGCGGAACCCCAGCCCGCGCTCCAACAACTGCGACAACTCGGGATCAAGGTGCCCCTGCTCGTTCGCGTCACCGATGATCTGCCTCAGGTCCTCGGAAGTGGCGCCCTGCGGCAGCTCCTCGACCGGCTCGATGCCCACCGACCGCAGCAACTTGTTCGCCGCCGCGTCGAACAGCCGGATCAACGGCCCCGCGACCTTCAAGTACACCAACGTGGACGAACTGAGCGCCGTGGCCAGGACCTCCGGCTTGGCGATCGCGAAGTTCTTGGGGAACAACTCACCCAGCACCATCTGCACCACGGTCGCGAACACCAGCGCCAACGCCATCGACAGCGACACCGCAACCGCCGTCGGCAGCCCGGTCACGCCCAACACGCCCGCCAACCCCGTACCCAGCAACGGCTCGGCCACGTACCCGGCCAACAACGCGGTCACGGTGATGCCGAACTGCGCGCCGGAGAGCATGAACGACAGGCGCTGCGTGACCCGGTAGGCCCGCTCGGCGCCCTTGTCGCCCGCCTCCGCCATCTGCCGCAGCCGGCCCCGGTCCACGGCCATGTAGGCGAACTCCTGGGCCACGAAGTACCCGGTGGCCGCGGTGAGGGCCACGATCGCCAACAACCCGGAAAAGATCAACACGGCGCAACCGCCGTGGAAGAGGAGTTCAGCCGGGCCCCACCCGGCCGACTACTGCAACCGTCTATGTCGGTTCCATCAGGCACACTTCATACTAACACGTACAACTGTACGGTTCACTGTGAGTGTTCGACGGAGGGGGCCTGTGTGACCGACGTCCTGCTCAAGATCGGCGAACTCGCCGCACGCGCCCAGGTCAGCCCGCGCACCGTGGACTACTACACCACCCTGGGCCTGCTCACGCCCGCCAAGCGCACCGCCGGCAACTACCGGCTCTACCACCCCACCGACGTCGACCGCATCCACCTCGTCCAACGCCTGGAGGTCCAGGGAGTTCCTCTAGAGGAGATTTCCACCGCACTCACCGCCGGCCGGACCGACATCACCGAGATCATGGAGCGCATCGACGAGGACCTGCGCACCCTCCAGGCCGCCGCCGAGACCGCCTCCCCGGAGATGCACGGCCTGCTCGCCGCGATCGCCACCCGCATCCACTCACTGATCACCGTCGCACTCCAGATCCCGCCGGATCTCCCCCTCCCCTGACCGCATCTGACCACGCAGGTCATCGAACGTCGCCGAGCCCGTGTCGGGCACGCCGGGTGACGGGACTGTCGTCGGCACAGGCGGCGATCACGACACCGGAGGCCAGCCCCAGCAGCTCCGCCCCGCCCGCCCCGCACAGGCAGACCAGCACGAGCCACAGCAGCAACCTCATGGACCCAAGCTAGCCACCAAAGGCGAGACTACGTCGGGTTCGGCACGACCCGGCCGCCACCTTCGCCGGAACACCGCACGCCTGCTCACGAAGGGACGATCGTGGCCCGCGGGCGCGTCGATGATCACGTTCTCGATCGTGCCGCCGTTGGCCACCACGAACATCGGGTCCTGGCTCTCACCCTGACCACCGTCACCGATGCCGTAGTACCGCTTCATCCCACCGTTGAAGTACGACCCGGTCTCACGGGTGTCGGTGATCTTCACGCTGCCGGTGTCGCTCGGCCACGGGCCGCTGCCGTCACCACCGCCCGGCTGCTGGGACGTCGTGGTGGTAGTAGTAGTGGTCGACGTTGGGGTTGAGGTGCTGGTGCCGGTGGACGAGCCAGTGCACACCACGCCGTTGAGCTTGAACGACGACGGGGCCGGGTTCGACCCCGACCAGGAGCCGTTGAAGCCCGGCGTGACCGACGCGCCCGTGGCCAGCGAGCCGTTGTAGCTCGCGTTGCGCACCGTCACCGCACTGCCGGACTGGGAGAATTCGCCACCCCACAGTTGCGTCACCTTCTGCCCCGCCGGGAACGACCACTCCAGCGTCCAGCCCGACACCGCGTCGCCCAGGTTGGTCACCGTCACGTTGGCACCGAAACCGCCCTGCCACTGATTTGGTCACGGTGTAGTCCACTCGGCACCCGACCGCCGCGTTGGCATTGGTGCCGACCGCCATCACCAAGCCTCCGGTCAGAGCCGCCACCGACACGGCCGCGGCAATACCGGCGGTCCGACTTCTGGTGTGCTTGCCCATGCGCAGAATCATGCGTCGCCTCCTTGCGAACAGCACTGTTGGGCAACGGTCCAAACGACGCCGACCGCGGCGGACTGGCGGAATCAGCAGCGCGCGTCATGTCCGGGAACGCCCCCAAGCAGTCCGGAACCAGTTGTTCATGGTGTAGAACTCGTTTTGTAGAACTCGTTGTAGTCGACCCAGACGTTGGTGCTGTTCTTCTGGACGGTGATGCCGTCCCTCTCGCCCGTGTCGACGTGGTGGATGGTCGGGTTACGGATGACGATGTTGCACGAGGTGTTGTTCCGGAACACCGAGGAGCCGCCGAAGTCGAAGCCACGGGCCGTTCGGTGAGGACGCCCGTCGCGAGCAGTGTCAACCTCAGCGTTGATCCTCCTCGGTGACCGCGGCGGCGGTCAGCAGGTGGAGTTCGTCTGCGTCAGCACACCCAGGCGCCATGGCAGGAAGTTGTAGGAGTCGTTCGCGTTGGGGTCCTTGCCCTGGTACATGTAGCGCAGGTTGCACGAACTGATGGTCATCGTCTGGTCGATGCCGTTGCGGATCATCTCGCCGTGGCTGATGTCCCTGGTCCACGCGGTGCCGTCGAAGGCGACGTTGTTCGACCGGGCGAAGGGGTTGGCCTCGGTGTCGGCGAGCGCGGTCCACGACCCCGTGATCGTGGGCGAGGTCCAGGACCGGAAGTAGCGCTTGCCGTCCGAGCCGATCGCCTCGTTGACCAGCAGGTAGCTGTCGCTGCCCGTCACCTTGTAGACGTTGGGTGCCTCGAACAGCTTGAACTTCGTGTCCTGCAAGGCGATCACGGTGTTGGTCATCCCGTTCGGGAAGTTGGCGACCGTGGTCTCCGAGCGGTACAGGTGCCCGTTGTCGTCGCTGGAGAACAGGTGGCACTTCGTGCTGTCGCAGATCACCCAGAAGTCGACCCAGTAGCCGTCGCCGATGTTGTCCCGGATGATCTGCGGCATCCCGTTGGCGTAAAACTTCTTCGGCGCACTCCACGACTGCGGGTTCGAGATGTCCGATGTCGTCGAGTACGCCGCGTTGTCACCGGTCTGGAAGACCAGGCACCACAGGCGCTGCGGCGCGAAGTAGAACACGTGCGGCGCCGCCTTGTACCCGCCACCGATCGCGGTCCGGTCCAGGTAGTGGTGCTGTGCCGAGCCCGCCTGCGACCAGTCCGTGAAGTTCAGGTACACCACGCTGTACCCGCCGTTGTTGTTGGTGGTGCTGGCGAACACGTGGTAGCGGCCGTTGTGGTGAACGACCGACGGGTCCTTCACGGCGCGGATGTTGTGCGTGGCGTCCGACTTCGGCCCGATGAGCACACCGCTGGACCGCCACTGGAAGCTGCTCGGCAGATTGGCTCCCACCTCGACGTCGAGGTGGTCCAGGTTCGGCAGACCGGCCGAGGTGATCGGGTCCAGCCGGATGGTGTTGCCGCCCGATCTCAGGGTGACGGTCACCGTCTTAGTGAGCCAGGTGCTCCACGCGCCCGTGCTCTCGAACGACGGCGACGCGACCGTGGAGTCGTTGACGACCAGGTTCACCGGCCGCGCGGTCCTGCCACCGTTGGCGAACCGGATGCCGACCGCCGCAGTGCGCGCGCTGGAGGCGTTGACGGTGAACTGCGCGTACGCCCCGATGGCGTTGTCGCCGTTGCAGAAGCCGGAACCGGTGTACCCGGACCAGTTCGTGTCGATGGTGCCGGCGCACGCCGCCGGTGAGGTCTCGGCTTCGTACCTGGTGGGCGCCGCGTGCACCGGACTGGCCGACAAGGCGGCGAGCACGGCCGTGACCAGCACGGCGAGGGCGGATTTGCGGAAATGGCCACCACTGCGCGAACCCATGCACACCTCCTTGCGGGCAAATAGGTCACCAACGCAACCGGTCCACCGCTGTTCACGCCTCTGAACGGCGGAACCTTAGCTGGGAACGCTCCCAGTGGGCGACGTTAACGCAGCTTCCCGGAGCGCGCAATAGTCGTCGTAAAACCACTTCGAGTTCACCACGGTGAACAAATGTGCTATCGAATGTTCATGGTGATGAACGCGGAAATAGTAACTTGGCGACCGATCAAAGGATCGTCCGGGGCGGGCGCGGGGTGCCGGACCGTAGAGCCTGGGCGGGCTTCAACGGCGCCAGGGTGCACACGGCGATCTACGGCTCGGCGGTGGCATCCGGGACCTGTCAACCGGTGTCGGTCTTCCTGTCGCGGTGAGGGCCCACCGCGCGACGCTGCTTGCAAGACTCGATTTGACCTGGACGTTCGGGGCGCGGTCTCCGCATCGGACGGAACGCCCCGAGCGTGATGTCGTACGAACCTTGGCCCGCTTCGACGCCGAGCCGAGTAGCGGCCGGACAGTGAGGAACAGTCGAGCTCCCCGGTCGGCGTCGGCATCCGCGGTGAACGTCATCCTGGGGGCGCCGCCGTCGAACCCGTAGGACGAGCACGGATGACCGACGTGTCCTACCGGATGGTCCGTGGTTACGTCGCGGTCCGGCGACCGGAGATCAAGGTGGAGGCAAGGCGGGCGGTTCGTGCCGCACGCGCACTGGCCGGACGCGGAGGCGGCCGAACCCGATACCTACTCGTGGCCGCCGGCATGACCGGCAGCGCGTTCGTACCGGATTCGGAACCTGACTCCTCGACCGGAGCCACTTGCGCGGCGCACCACACGTCGTCACCTCGTCCCGCAGGAGGCCGAGCAGCCTCCCGCGCGGCTCCGCGCCCAACGCAGACTCCGTCCTCTGTCGGCTGGCGCGATATCCACGGCGGCGCAGATCGAGGGGCTCGGTGCTGCGCAACAACGCCGAAGAAGCCGGACTCGCCACCTTCTAAGCGGGCGTTCGCCTGGCGAGAACTCCGCCGCCGGACAGGTGCCGCTGCATCAGTACCGTGTCCAGTGTCTCGCCGTGCTTCACGCCGACGCCACGCAGGCGACCGGCGACGGTGAAACCGCACCGCCGGTGCAGCCGCTGCGATGCCGGGTTGCCGTTGTCCACGATCACCGCGATCACCTCGCGCACACCCGCGTCGGCACAGCGGTCGAGCAGCCCTTCCAGCAGCGCGGTGCCGATTCCGCGCCCTGCCGCGCGTGGGCTGAGGTAGATCGAACTCTCCACGGTGAAGCGGTACGCGCTCTTGGTCTTCCACGGCGAGCAGAACGCCATGCCCACGACCTCGCCCGCCAGTTCGGCGACGAGGAACGGCAGCCCTCGGCCGGCGAGATCCCAGTACCGCTCGCCCCACCGGGCTCTCGTCGGAGGTGCCTCGGCGAGCGACACGGTGGTCTCCAGCACGTAGCCCGCGTAGATCGCGGTGACCGCGTCCAGGTCCGACGGCCACGCCTCGCGAACTTCGATTTCCACTATAGTGTTCATAGTTCTACTATAGCGCTATGTTTGAGCTGACGGAACTCGCCGACCGCATCCAACGTCTGCGCGGTGAGCGACGCCTCACCCTGTCCGCCCTCGCCGAACGGTGTTCGGTCAGCGTGAGCATGCTGTCAGCGGTGGAGCGCGCGGAGAAGGCGCCGACCGTGACAGTGCTGGCCCGGATCGCCGAGGGGTTGGACGTTCCGCTGATCGCACTGCTGGAGGACATCGGCGACCGCAGGGTGGTGGTCCGCCGCCGCGCGGACCAGGAACGAACGGTGCACGCGGCGGGCTGGGAACGCGTCGTTGTCTCGCCGGTGGTCGCCGGGGTGAACTTCGAACTGGTGCGCGTGACCCTGCCGGCGGGCTGCGACGCGGGCGCGTTTCCGGCGTACGCCAGGGGGTCGCACGAGTACGTCGCGGTCGAGCAGGGCACACTTCGGCTCACTGTGGGCGGCCGGGTGATCGACCTCGCGGTAGGGGACTCGACCTACTTCGAAGCAGACCAGGCGCACGGGTTCGCCAACACCACCGACGAGGTCTGCGCCTACTACGTGGCCGCACTGATCATGCGCCCGCGCTGACCCCTGATGAAGGATGGCGTTCGCCCTGGCAGAGCCGACGGCCAGTCCGCCGAAGGCCACCTCGACCTCCTGGACCGCCTTCGAGGGCACTGGGGCAACGTCGATGTCAAAGGACCCAGTCGTCCGCCGCCGATCGCAGTGATCAACAGGTACGGAGGACAGCAGCTCGCGGGTGTAGGGGTGGGTGGGTACGCCGCACACTTGGCGAGGCCACGTTCCGGTGCGGGCGGCTGCGCACCGAGTCCGACGAAGCTCAGGGACGCGACGCGCTGGCCGTGCTCGGTCGCATCCCCGACCGGCCCGGCGACACTGTTCATGGTCTCGGGTGTGGCGCATCGAGGTGGCCTGGCCAGAACCCGCCTCTGGCGCGACATCCGCGTTGCTCCCAGTGCGTTCGATCGCTTCTCGCTATAGCTCCAGCATCACGCACTACCCCGCGGAGGGAGTTGTTCACCCTCCGCGGGATGTGCTGGGCCGTCGTGGACGGTGGGGTCAACAAGGTGAGTTGGTTTGCGTGAGCAGGCCCATTCGCCAGGGCCACCGGATGTAGTCGCCGCCGGCGCCTTCCCCCTCGTCGTTGAGGTCTTCTGATGGTGTTGTCAGCCGATGAGGTCGAACTGTTCCCACGGTCCGATCGTGGTGCGGTTGGCGATCAACGGGCTGCCACCCGCGTCGTCCGCGGCAACGATCCTGCCGTTGGCGTGCGCACGCAGGCTGACAACCCGTGACGGGAGGTCACCGGTGCCGTTCAACGTGGCGAGCACCGCGCCGTAGGCAGCCTTCTTGTTGCCGCTGCCGTCGAACAGCAGCGGTTTCTCGCGCACGCGCCAGGAGTCGCTGTCCCGGATGCCCCAGACGGTGATGCCGGTGCAGCGCGACACGTTCAGGCAGGTCTGGACGGTGTTGGCGTAGGCGCTCGACGGCGCGTCCTTGATGTCGAGTTCGGTGATCTGGACGTCCACGCCGAGCGCGGCGAAGTTGGCCAACGTCGTCTGGAAGCTGCTGGGCTGCCCGCCACTTCCGAAGTGCGCCTGGAATCCGACGCAGTCGATCGGTACGCCGCGCGACTTGACGTCGTGGACCATGTTGTACGTGCCTTGCGTCTTGGCCGCGTTCCAGTCCTCGATGTTGTAGTCGTTGTAGCAGAGCTTGGCGGCGGGGTCCGCGGAGCGCGCTGTGCGGAACGCCTCCTCGATGAACCCGGTGCCGGGCACGTTGCGGAACACCGAGGAGCGGAGCTGGTTGCTGCGGATCAAGTGCATGCCTCGTCTGGGCAGGAGGACGTCTCGGATGGCGGTGGCGGGCAGGTGGCCGGTGCGTTCGACGACGGTCGGGGAGTTGGTGTCGGAGGACAGCAGGACGGGTCCGTGTTCGGGGTGTCGTGTCGGGTAGGCGGCCGTGGGTGCCGCCGATCCACTCGCTGGAACGCAAGCCGGCGGTGGGTCCCCGGTACTGGAACAGCGGGAACCCACCCAGTTCGGCGACCAGGTCGTCGTGCAGCACGGGCGGGCGCACGCCGCCGCGCGGTCTCCCACAGCTTCTCACCGCCGACGAGCCGGTTGTGCTGCCGCCACAGCGACACCTCACCCAGGTCGCGGAAGTACCAGCCGTTGCCGACGATCCCGTGCCGTGCCGGGGTGAGCCCGGTGAGGAACGTCGACTGCACCGAGCACGTCACGGCGGGCAGTACGGTGCCCAACCCGGCCCGCCACCCCGATCCCCCGGTGCGCTCAGGTTCGGCATGTGCGGCAGCAGGGCGGGCGTCATGCCCGCCACGTTCAGCACCACGAGCGGCTTCACGCGAGTTCTCCCAGGCGGTGTGCCGCCCAACGCAGTTCCGCCGCGATCCCGGCGGCGAGGCCGTCCACGCCCTCGGGCAGGACGGACCACGTACAGATCTCCGCCTCGACGTCCGGTGCGGCACCGGGTCGGGCCAGTACGGCACCGTACTGGCCCGACCCGTCGAACCCGGTCCGGCTACAGCGTGACCGGCTTGCCGCCGAGGGTCACGGCGAGGCGGCCGTCGGAGGCGTAGGACCAGCCCAGGGCACCGGTGTAGTTGGCGCACCGGGAACCGTTGGAGCCCATCCAGAACTGGTTGGAGGTGTCGGAGTTGCCGACGATGCGGTCGTTGGTCCCGCTGCCGCTGCGGCAGGACGTGTTGTTGCGGAACACCGAGGAGCCGCCGTCGAAGGTGAAGTTGCGCTCGGCGTTGTCGATGCTCAGGTTGTTCGACACGGTCATCGTGCCCAGGTTGCGGTTGTAGGTGAACCCGTGCTTGCCGTTGTCGTAGGCGATGTTGCGGCGGATCACGTGGTTGACCCCGATGTCCTCGCCGCCCAGCTTGTAGCCGTTGCGGTCACCGTTGCCCGCCTGACCGCCGTTGCTCAACGTGCCGTTCTCGTACGCCAACGAATCCTCGATCGTCACCACACCGATCGGACCCGTGTCCGTCTTGGTGAACAGATCCCAACCATCGTCGATGTTGTTGTGCGCCACCGCGTACCGGAACACGTTGCCCGGACCCGACGTCAGCTTCGCGGCGAACCCGTCCGCGTCCTCACCATCGGAGTCCGCGTTGTCGTGCGACTCCGCACTCAGGATCAGGTTGTTCGCCGGCCACTGGTCCTTCGGCGTGCTCGACAGCATCCGCGACAGTTGCAGGCCCGTGTCCCGGTTGAAGCGCGTGATCGTGCGCTCGAAGATGTTGTTACTGCCACCGACGAAGATCCCGTTGTCACCGGCCCGCTCGACGATGATGCCGCGGACGTGCCAGTAGTTGCCGTTCACCGCGAGCCCGCGGTTGGCCGGGTCCTCGGCCTGTGCCGAGAAGTTCAACACCGGCGTCTCACCGGGGTACGCGAACAACTCCGTACGATCACCCGACATACCGTTGTTGCCCTGCGGAATCATCACCGTCTGCGAGAACCGATACGTCCCACCACGCATCAGAATCGTCCCACCGGAGCCGACACGGCCGATCGCCGAAGTGAGGGTGGTCGGAGCCGACACCGTCCCCGCCGCACTGTCGCTGCCGTTCGGCGACACGTACAGCGCGGAGCCCGGCGGCGTGGTGGTAGTCGTGGTGGTCGTCGTTGTCGTGGTCGTGCTGGTCGTCGTGCTGGTGCTGGTGGTGGTCGAGGTCGGCCCGCCGGTGGTCGGGGTGAACGTCCACTGCTTGGTGGCGACGCTGTCGCAGGAGTTGGTCTGCACCAACGCGCCGGCCGACGTGGAGTTGTCCTTGATGTTCATGCACTTGCCACCGTTGGCGTTGACCACCCGGTAGTTGCTACCGCTCGCGGTCACCGCCCAGGTCTGGCTGGCGGCGCCGGTGCACGCCTCCAACTGGATCGGCTTGCCCGCACTGGTCGACGCGTCCCGCACACCGACGCACAGGCCACCGACGGCCAACGCGATCCGGAACCCGCCGCTGACCGCGGTCAGCGTCCACTCCTGGCCACTACCGCCGGCGCACGCCTGCTGCTGGAGCTGCACACCACTCGTCGGGCTCGACCCCGGCGCGTCGAGACACTGCCCACTGCCCCCGTTCTTCACCGTGTACGTCCCCGCGCCGACCGCTGCGTCCGCCGGCGTGGCGTTCGGCCACGCCGCGAGCGTGGCGGCCAGCGCGGTCGCGGCCGCCGCCGCGATCAATCCCCTGCGGATGCCACGCGGTCTTGCTAACCGCGTGCCTGCAGGCTGCTCCGGTGTACCCATGACAACTCCACTTCTCAACGCTCTGGGGGAGAAGGTGCTCGACCGTGGCCCTTTATGCGCGGCGGAGCATTGCGGGCATCGATCGGGTTCACTGGCGCAGGAATGCGACCCTGACGAAAGCAAGAAACGCCAGAGTGCGTCGACCCCGACCTGAACCGGCCGACGGGAAAGCGACAAACACGGTGCCCCCTGGGTGCTTCGTTGCGCCATTCGGACAGGAAACCGTTTGCCCGCCGAATGCTATGAGGTCCGCCGGGCCAGGTCAACGGCTAATTCTGGGGTAGCGACCTGCAATGAGGCATCGAATCAATCGAACGCCCAGGTCAGCGCCGCCCAAACTGATCACGAAACTGCCCTGGGGGCTTCAGCGAAGAATACGGCCCGGTCATACTTGTGAACAAAATCAGCGCGCACTGGTCATACTTGTGAACAAGTGGGCACGCCACCGGATGCCATCGGCACCCACGCGCGCACCGGACACCATTTCTTTCGGATCTCCCACCTCGGCCACGCAGTGATCACACCACCAGCGTTGAACTGCTCGTTACCGGGGGTAACGCTTGCGGCGAACACCGCAGCCAGTCCGAGAACGTTGCGCGGTGTCGGCATTGGTGGCCTCTCGTTCACGGGCCCGCGGTCCGGATCGTCATGCGGATTCCCGGAGGACGAGGCGCGGTTGCACCGCCGTCACCACGTCCGGATCGAGGCCCTGTCCGTCGAGGAACCGCCGGATACAGGTCAACCCAGGTCGGCAGTGTTCTGGTTTATGTACCGACGGAGTTGTCTTTGGGTGGATGGTCGAGGTTGTCGAGTTGGTGTTGTACGCGTGCGGCGTCGTTGTGGCGGCCTTGTTCCCGGTACAGCTGGACGGCTTCGCGCCACACGGTGCGGGCGGTCTCGGTGTGGCCGAGTGCGGCGTGGGGGTGGCCGAGGTCGTCGAGGGTGTCGGCGACTTCGTAGGTGTTGCCGAGGTCGCGGAGGAGGGTGAGGGCGTTGCGGTAGTGGGTGATGGCTTGGGTGTGGTGGCCGGTGTGGTGGTCGATGTAGCCGAGGCTGTCCAGGGTGGCCGCTTCGCCAATGAGGTTGTGGTGGTGTCGGTGGAGGGTGAGGGCGGATTGGCAGTGGTCGCGGGCGGTGTCGTGGTCGCCGAGGCGGGCTGCGTACCAACCCAGAGCGCTGAGTGCGCGGGCCTCCCCCACCGGGTTGTCGAGGTTCCGGTAGAGGTCGAGAGCGGCACGGGCGTGGTCGAGTGCTGTGCGGTCGTCCCCCTGTTGCCCCAAGGCCAACCCGAGCGCGATGTGGATGTGGGCCTGCTCGAGGAGGCTGTGGTGGTGTTCGGCCAGGGCAAGGGCCTGGTGCAGGTGGTCGAGGGCGTGCTCGTGGTGACCCAACTCGGCGTGGGCGAGGCCGAGGTGCTGGTGGGCGAGGGTGTGGGTGGTGGGGTCGGGGAGGTGGGTGGCGGCGTCGGCGGCGGCCTGCCACACGGCGAGTCGGTTGTGGCGGTGGCCCCGCCAGTAGTGGAAGGTGTGCAGGTTCCAGGCGAGGTGCCAGACGGTGGCGTGCCAGTCGAGCGTGGTGGCGGTGTGGTGGGCGGCGAGCAGGCAGGCGTGTTCGGTGTCGAACCAGGCCAGCGCCGCCGAAACGTCGGGCAGTGGGTGGGGGTGGACGTCTGGGGTTGGCGGGTCGAACGGGACGGGGTCGCGTTGGGGGTGCAGGAGTCGGTCGGCGGTGCGGGCGGTGTGGGTGTAGAAGTCGAGGATCCTTCGCAGCGCTGTCTGCGGCACCGTGGCCGGCAGGTTGTCGGCGGTGGTGGTGGCATAGGCGCGGACGAGGTCGTGCATGGCGTAGCGATTGCCGGGGAGGCGGTGGATGAGGGAGGCGTCGGTCAGGGCTCGCAGCGCCGCGTGGGTGTCTCGTTCGGGTAGATCGAGGAGGTGGGTGGCGGCGGGGAGGCCGGTGTCGGGGCCGGGGGCGATGCCCAGGAGGGCGAACAGTTGGCGTTGCTGGGTGGTGAGGTGGTGCAGTGACCAGGAGAGCACAGTGGGGAGGCTGGCGGAGGGATCGTCGGCGTCGAGAGCGTCCAGGCCGAGGGTGCGGAGCTCGGTGATGATGTCGGCGAGGGGTAGGTGGGGGTTGGCGGTGATGCGAGCGGCGATCAACCCCAGCGCCAGGGGGAACCCGCCGCACAATGCGATCAGCTCTGCCACCGCGGGTGCGTCGGCCGCAGTTCGGTCGGCCCCGAGAGCAGTGGTGAGCAAGGTGTGGGCCTCGGTGTCGGTGAGGACGTCCAGGCGGATCGGGCGGGCGCCGTGGCGGGCGACGAGCCCGCGCAAGTGGTTGCGGCTGGTCACCACGACCGTGCAGTGACCGCTGCCGGGTAGCAGTGGGGTGATCTGATCGGTGGCGACAGCGTTGTCCAGCACGATCAGCATCCGCTTGTCGGCCACCAGGCTCCGGTACAGCTCGCTGCGGCGGTCCAGGTCGGTGGGTTGGCGGTCGCGGTCGACGCCGAGCGCGTCGAGGAACCCGCTGAGCACGTCGGCGGGATGTGCTGGTTGGCCGGTGGGTGTGAAGCCGTGCAGGTCGGCGAACAACTGGCCGTCGGGAAACCGATCCAGGTTGCGGTGAGCCCAGGTCAGGGCGAGCCAGGTCTTACCGATCCCCCCGGCGCCGCCGATCGCCGAGATCACCGTTATCCTGCCGCCCGGCACCTCCTCCGAGGTGGCAGTGGGTGGAGCAGGGGTCCCCGACGACGACAACGCAACCGACGCTGGTGGTGGCGGGATGGTGGCGAGTGCGGCGTCGAGGTGGTCCAGTTCGTCGTGGCGGCCGACGAACCGCGTGGGTGGGGCAGGCAGTTGCCGAGGTGTCACCACCGGCTCGACCATCGCGTCCGCGGATGCGGTCACGGTGTCCGCGGGTGTGGGGATCAGGCGCGGATCGGCTGCCAGGATCTGCCGATGCAGGTCCTGCAACGCGACACCGGGATCCGTGCCCAACTCCTCGGCCAACCGCTCCCGAAGTCGCTGGAAGTGGTCCAAGGCATCCGCTGTACGACCAGCACGGTGCAGCGCCACCATGTACTGGCCGGCCACCCGTTCGTCCAACCGGTGCTGCGAGGTCCGCGCCGACAGTCGCGCGACCAACTCCTCTCCCTGACCGAGGCGTAGCGCAGCGTCGACCAGGTCCTGCTCCGCGGCCCATCGTTCCTGCTGCCACCGGTCACGCTCGCTCTCCACCCACTCCCCGCCCAAACCGGTCAACGGATCGCCACTCCACAACCCCAACGCCTCGGTGAGCAGCACCACCTTCCGGCTGTCCTGCCCAGCGGTGCGGGCTTGGTCCCGCAGCGAGCGGAACAGGAGCAGGTCCACCACCCGCTCCGCCTGCTCTACCTCCAGGAGGTAACCGTCCGAGCGATGCACAATCGCCGCCGCCCCGGCGAACACGCCACGCAACCGGGAAATGTGGCTCTGCAACGCCGTTCGTCCCCGTCGCGGGGTGTCGGCACCCCACACCCGCCCTACCAACCGATCCGCCGGCACAACCTGGCCGGCATCCACCGCAAGCGCCACGAACACACACCGCTGCCGCGAAGGCCCCAGATCCACCACCCGCTCATCGACCCGGGCGGCCACCTCACCCAGCAACAGGATCTCCACGGCCATCCACGCGCCTCCTCCGGCGTGACTTCCTCCCCGGTCACAGCAGTAGCGCACTGGCCAGGCCAGTACAGCAGTCGGCAAGCGATTCACACGAACGGTCGACCACCATGACACCCACGCGGCCCGACGAAGATCGCGCAGAGGGAGTGAGCCGCCAGTTTTCCAACGTGAGAAAGGGGAGGACCCTTGTTCCGCCGATCAATACTCGCAGCGGTGGTGATAGTCGGGCTGGCAGGGTCACTTGTCGTTCCGGTCGCCGCCGCCGCCGATTTCCCCGCGGCCACCACGCCCATGATCACCTGGAACATGCAGGGGGGCAACAACCAAGCACAGAACGACAGCAAGTGGTACAACACGGTCCGGCGGCTGGCGCTGCAGGTGCCGATCCTGATGCTTCAGGAGGTCGGCCCGCACCCGCCCCTCGCCAGCTTCGCAGAGCCTGACCAGACCTTCACCACGATCGACAGCCAGGGCAACCCGCACCAGTTCACCGTGCTGCACCGCACCTGGGTCGTCGACACCGACCGCAATGACAGGCCTCTGACCCGTCAGGTCTACTTCCTGCAGACCGCCGACGACGCGACCAACCCGCGCCGGATCGGCGGCCGGGTCAACATCGCGCTCGTCCTGACCGAGGTGCCCGACGAGCTGATCGTCGTCGGCAACCCGATCGACGCCGGCCGCAACGCGCTCGGTGCGCGGTTCGGCGACGAGTGGTACTTCACCATGCACGGCCTGACCAACGGTGGCGGTGACTCGGGGCCGATGCTGGACGCCATCGACGACCGGATCGAAGCCCTCGGGAACCAGCGCGGCCGCACCTACAACGCGACGGTCGGTGGCGACTTCAACGTGGACCCGGAGGACCTCGAAGGCCGGGACAGCTTCCCGCCGAACCTGCGGATCCACAACGCGGATCAGGCGACCCACCAGGAAGGTGGTGAGCTGGACTACTTCGTCACCACCCACTTCTTCGACCAACCGCTGACGGTCACGGTCCGGCCCGAGGGCAACTCCGACCACCGGCCGGTCCAGGCCGGCCAGATCCGGGCGGCCGGCCCCACCCCGTCGATCGACGAGCTCCGGGTGATGCCGACCGGTGACGGGATCACGGCCGGTGTGCACAGCATCGATGGCGTTGGCTTCCGCGACTACCTGAACAAGATTCTGAAGGGCCTGACCGCCGTCGCGGTGGTCGGTGGCACGGCGGCCGCTTCCCTCTTCAAGCGCACGGATTTCGTCGGTGAGCTGAGGAACGGCGAGCAGGGCGACCCCGACCACATGGGGTTCGACGGCAAGGGCATCGACGACATCAAGGCCGAGTCGATCCCCGCGCTGCGGACACTGCGGCCGAACCTGATGACCCTGGTCGCCGGCACGGTCGACTTGGCCGGCGGTGCCGACGGCACGGCGACGGCTGGGAAGATGCGGAGCTTCCTGGACGCAATCCACCAGACCTCGCCGACGACCACGGTCCTGCTCGGGACCCTGCCGCCGTCGACGAACCCGACGTACCAGGCCCGGATCGACGCCTACAACAGCGCGCTGCGCACGATCGCCTACGCCAAGATCAGGGACGGCGCACGGCTGGTGCTGGTCGAGCTGGGCTCGGTCACCCCGGAGGACATCACCCACGAGATCTACCCGACCGACGCCGGTCACCGGAAGATCGCGGAGGCCTTCGCCGAAGGCGTGCGGATCGCGGTCCTGCAGCGCTTGATCAGCGGCCGCTCGTACGTCTGGGAGCCGATCGGCACGATCCTGGAGGCCGCCGCGACCGGCTCGAAGATCGGCTTTCCCGACCTGGACGGCGACGGCAAGGCCGACTACGCGGTGGTCGGTGCGGACGGCGGGGTCACCGGCTGGCGCAACCACGACCCGCGCGAGGACGCGGTACCGCTGGGCGACATCAGCCCGGCCGACCGCGGGAACGACCCGGCGCGGGTCTACTTCGCCGACCTGGACGGTGACGGCAAGGACGACTACATCCGGATCCTGCCGGAGGCCGACTCGCCGACCGGCATCCCCGCGATGCGGATGTCGCGGAACACCAGTAGTGGCGGCGAGGTCAGCTGGGGCAGCGCGACGATCGTCGCGAACGACCTCACCTACTGGCCGGAGCTGTACTTCACCGATCTCGACGGTGACGGCCGCGACGACCTGATCACGCTGAACCGGCTGCTCTTCCCGAGCGCCTGGCGGAACGAGGGCGAGGGAATGCCGACTCCGGGCGGGTGGGGCAAGGTCGAGGGTTTCGCCACTCCGGGTCAGTCGCCCGGTGCGCAGGTCGCCTTCCCCGACATCACCGGTGACGGCAAGGCCGACACGGTCCGGGTCGAGTACGTCACCGGTGAGGTCCGGGCCTGGCAGAACACCGGCGCTCCGTGGAGCGTCAGCGAGGGCTGGCAGTCGCTGGGCGTGATCCGCGCCGACGATCCGTTCCAGGGCACCTTCGGGGCCTTCGCCGACCTGAACGGCGACGGGATCGAGGACTTCGCCCTGACCCGCTCCGGTACCACGGCGAGCACCGCCGACCAGGCGGCCGTGGCCAGTGAAGCCGGCGATACCGAGGGCTGGCTGGTGCCGAGCTACGGCGAGGACGGCCGCAGCGACGGCGGCGCCGGTGATCTCGGGGTCAACGGTGGTGTCGGTGACCCGATGGAGTCGCACCCCGGTGGCGACGACGGCGGATCGCGGCCGGGTGCGTCCGGCGACTGCCGGCCGGACGGTCTGGCGGCCACGCCGGGCGTGGCGACGCCGTACTGCAAGGTCTATCAGAGTGACGGCCGGGAATGGCTCGGTCAGGGCCGGAACCGCCGGGTCGTCGGCTACTTCAACGGTGGCCGCACGGGCGCCGACGGCACGCCGCACTACCTGGTGAAGAACATCCCGTGGTCGAAGGTGACCCACCTCAACTACGCGTTCGCGTCGGTGGAGAACAACCAGATCAAGGTCGACTCGAACGCCACCCGGTTGGAGTGGCCCGGCGAGGTCGGTGCCGAGATGGATCCCTCTCTGCCCTACAAGGGGCACTTCAACCTGCTGACGAAGTACAAACGCCTGCACCCGCGGGTGAAGACGCTGATCTCCGTCGGTGGCTGGGCCGGTTCCGGTGGCTTCTACGCGATGACCACCAACGCCGACGGCTCGGTCAACCAGAGCGGGATCGACACGTTCTCGAGCTCGGTCGTGAACTTCCTGCGAACCTACGGGTTCGACGGTGTCGACATCGACTTCGAGTACCCCACGGTCCTCGAGGACACCGGCAATCCGAACGACTGGGCGGTGTCGAACCCGCGCCGCAAGGGTCTGCCCACGGCGTACACCGCGTTGATGAAGACGCTGCGGGACTCGCTGAACCGGGCTTCGGTCGCGGACGACAAGTACTACCTGCTCACCTCGGCGTCGTCGGCCTCCGGCTACCTGACCCGCGGGATGGCCAACCAGACCGCGCTGGACTACCAGGACTTCACCAACCTGATGGCCTACGACTACCACGGCACCTGGAACAACGTCGTGGGTCCGAACGCGGCGCTGTTCGACGACGGCAAGGACCCGGAACTGGCCGATCAGTACGCCACTCCGGAGTACGGGAACATCGGGTACTTCAACACCGATTGGGCGATGAAGTACATGCGTGGCGCGATGCAGGCCGGGCGCGTCAACATCGGAGTGCCCTACTACACGCGCGGCTGGCGGAACGTCACCGGCGGCACCAACGGTCTGTGGGGCACCTCGCAGAAGCCGAGCGGCTGCGAGCCGGGCACGGGCGTCGTACGGCCGTGTGGTGACGGTGCCATCGGCATCGACAACATCTGGCACGACAAGACCACCAACGGCACCGAGCTCGGCTCCGGGACGAACCCGCTGTGGCACACCAAGAACCTGGAGAAGAACATCACGCCGATCTACGCACGCAGAGTCGGGCTGACGCCGGAGACCGACCTCACCGACCGGCGCACGGGCCACTACACCAGGTACTGGGACGACACCACGAAGACGTCGTGGCTGTGGAACGACCAGAAGAAGGTGTTCCTGTCGACCGAGGACGAGCAGGGCATCGACGCGGTCGCCGATCTGGTCAGGTCGACCGGTGCGGGCGGCGTGATGATGTGGGAGCTCGGCGGCGACTACTCCTGCCCGGCGGACATCCAGCCGGACCTCCCGTGCGGGATGGGGTACACGCTGACCACCCGGCTGAACGAGAAGCTGGGCAACATCGGTGCCTACGACACCAGCCTGCGCACCGGCAGCGCTGGTGTCGCGCCGACGGTGACCGTCAACCTGAGCGTCGAGATGGTCAACTACCCGACCGCCACGGCGAACCTGTGGCCGTTGCAGCCGACCGTCCGGATCACCAACAACACCGGGCGCACGCTGGGCGGTGGCAAGGACACGAAGCTGTCGTTCGACATTCCGGCCTCGACGTCACCGCTGGTCAAGGACGCCAACTGGCAGACCGATGCCCAAGGTGGCCAGTGGAAACTGACGCCCGGCACGACGTTCCACCGGGTCAGCACGACGCTGGACTACTGCCAGATCATCCCGGCCGGGAAGTCGCTCGACCTGCCGATCATCTACTTCCTCCCGATCACCGGTCCGGTGAACACGAGTCTGTCGATCGGCGGTACGGCGTACGCGCCGGCGACCGACAACCTCAAGGGACTCGGTACGGCAACCCCGCCGGCTGGTGGCTGCAGCGCCGGGAACTGGGACGCGACCAAGATCTACTCCCCGGCCACCCAGCCGATCGAGCAGACCACGGTCAAGTACAACGGCAAGGTCTGGAAGGCCAAGTGGGAGACGAAGGGCAGTGCCCCAGGCACCGGGGCCGACGCCGACCACGAGCCCTGGAAGCTGATCGGCGACGCCGGCTGACCGTCCTCAACCACCCATCCCTGACACTCCACATCGTGATCAAATAACCCGAGAGAGTGCTTCTGAACTGCAACGACGGGACTTGTCCATGGTCCTGTCGCCTGCACGGAAAGAAGCACTCTCCACGGGTTGTACCCGCGTGTTCGTGTCGAGGGCAGTAGCAGTGGGTGGTCTCGCAGGCTGGGGCGATGCTGTTGGTCGAGACGGTCCGCAAGGTGGACCTGGACACCGCGATATCGGCGGCGCCCGCGCCGTGGCGCAAGCCGCGGACGGTGCACGACCCGGGCAAGGTCCTGCTGGATATCGCGCTCGCGACGGCCCTGGGCGGGGGGGACTGCCTGGCCGACGTCGCCATGCGTCGTGCTTGGACGGTGGCTGCGGTCCCGGATGTTGGTCGTGTTCCGGCAGGTTCGGGTGTGTTCGTAGGGCGGTCGGGCGAATTGGCGCGGCTGGAGGCCGCCGTCATGCGGTCGGGCCGGGCAGGGACCGGTTCGCAAGGGGGCGTGACGAGACACGAGGTACCGGAGAGGTCGTCCGCTTCCGTAGCGTACGTCGCGGCGGTGCGAGTCGGGCGTGATGGTGCAGGATCGTCCCGTGGACCACCAGTTACCGCTCGCCGCAGGCCGGGCCGCCGAAGTCCCGGTCGATCGGATCGGCGCGCCGGCCGCAGACCACGTCATCGAGGTGATGGGGCAGTCCGGCACGGTGTCGGGCACCGGCACGGTGGTGCAGGCCGGTCGGGACGCCCGGGTGCATGTCGGTGACGTGAACCTGCGGACCGGCGCGGTGGTGCGGACCCGCTACCGGTTCCAGGTGGAGCGCATCGCGCCGGCGGAGCTGGTCGGGCGCGAGGCGGAGCTCGCCGAGTTGGACGCGTTCTGCACCGACCCGTCCACAGCCGGGAGCTACCGGTGGTGGCGTGCGGGGGCGTGGGCGGGCAAGTCGGCACTGCTGTCGTGGTTTGTGCTCTACCCGCCGCGGGGAGTGCGGGTGGTGTCGTTCTTCGTCACCGCCCGTCTGGCGGGCCAGTCGGATCGGACCGCGTTCATCGACAACGTGCTGGAGCAGCTGCTGGTGCTGCTCGACGAGGACGTGCCGGCGTTGTTGACGCCCGTCTGAGGAGTTCGCCGTGGGCGTGCGAGGAATCCGCGGGCGGTTGGTCCACGATGTGTAGAGGTAGGTCACCGCGCCGACGACGAGGAAGACCCCGAGGGCACGGCGGCTCCACGGAGGGATGTCCGGGATCGGCTGAAGCAGGAACACGACGATCGGGCCTGCGAGTGCGAAGACACTGCCGAGTTGCGTGAGCAGTGTCCCGGTGACACTTCGCGCGTAGCCGCCTTGGAACCGGGCGTTGTCGGCGTCGTGGCGGCTGAGTTCCACGGCGCGGGCGAACACCTCGGCCGGGTCAGCTTGAGAGTGGTGCTCTGCCAGGATTCGGCGCACCAGGTCCAGATCCGTAGCAGCTACGGACATACCCGATTGCTGGTTCTCCACATCTTGGGCATCCGAGGGTGGTGCGGGCATCGCGAGATGATTCCTCCTGCTCGTGCGTCGTTGACGGAAGACGGGTTCTCACGGAAGGACAGTTCAGTGGTTGGCGGCGCGCGTGCCGCCACGACCCCGCAGCAGGACGCCGGATTCGGTGAGAATGCTTAACCGGACTACGGCTGCGAGGGTGTGCTCTCGGTTGTGGCCATGCTTGGTGGGACGTCGTGCCGTGGGGTCGATGCGCCGCGTGGGTCCGGTGCTCCATCCCGGTGGTCGTGCGTGTCGATCCGGTCATAGGCGGCGAAGCGGACGTCGAGCCCGATAGGGTGGCTTGGTCATGATCGACTACGAGCGTGAGGGGAAGTCACCAGTGGCTGTTTCCGTGGACTTGGCCAAGCAGCTGGACAAGGCGTACGAGGGGCTGACCGTGGCCGAGGTCCTCGACGCGCCGGTCGCGGCGTTGGCCGGGGTCAGCGAGGGTGACGCGGAGAAGTTGGCCGCGGCCTTCGGGATCAAGACCGTGCGGGACTTGGGGACCAGCAAGTACTTCAAGCTCGCCGCGGCGCTGGTGGACCTGGACCAGGCCGCCAAGTAGAGCGGCTCGCGGGTAGCTGATTCGACGGGGTGCGGGCCTTCGGGCCCGCACCCCGTCGGGCTTTCACAGGCCTGCGGGGCGCCGGGTGGAGGTGACGGACGCGACGTGGGCTCCGCCCGGTGGGCGGGGTGTGCGCGCAGTAGCGTTTCGCCACTCGGTCGGGGATGCGGAGTGGGTGTGGACGGCTACGGTTTCACCATCGCGTTGCTCGCGGTGTTGGTGCTGCTCAATGCGGTGTTCGCGGGCAGCGAAATGGCGTTGATCTCGCTGCGCGAGGGGCAGCTGCGCACGTTGGAGCGTGACGGCCGGGCCGGGGCGCGCACGTTGGTGCGGCTGGCCCGTGACTCGAACCGGTTCCTGGCCACGATCCAGATCGGGATCACGCTGGCGGGGTTTCTGGCCTCGGCGACGGCGGCGGTGTCGCTGGCCGAGCCGCTGGTGCCGCTGCTGGGGTTCCTGGGCGGCGCGGCGGGTCCGGTGGCGATCGCGCTGGTGACGGTGGTGTTGACGTTCCTGACGCTGGTGTTCGGCGAGCTGGCGTCCAAGCGGCTGGCGATGCAGAACGCGCTGCGCTGGGCGCTGCTGGTGGCCCGGCCGCTGGATCTGCTCTCGACGGTCTCGCGTCCGGCGGTGTGGGCGCTGAGTGCCTCGACGAACCTGGTGGTGCGTTTGTTCGGCGGCCGGCCGGAGGCCGAGTCGGAACAGATGTCGCCGGAGGAGCTGCGGGAGCTGGTGGCGGCGCAGCGTGGGCTGAACGCCGAGCAGCGGACGATCATCTCCGGTGCGTTGGAGATCCACGAGCGCCGTCTGCGGGAGGTGCTGGTGCCGCGCCGGTCGGTGGTGACCCTGGCCGCGGAGCTGGACGTGGCCTCGGCGCGGGCGGAACTGGCGGCTTCGGGCCACTCGCGGGCTCCGGTGGCCCGCGGTGGGCATCTGGACGACCTGGTCGGTGTGGTGCATCTGCGGGACCTGTTGGTCGACGACGTGCAGTTGGCGCGGGTGACCCGTGAGGCGCTGGTGTTCCCGGACACGGTGCGGGTGTCGGACGCGCTGCGCCGGTTCAAGGCCGAGCGGGAGCAGATGGCGCTGGTGGTCGACGAGCACGGCGCGGTGGCGGGCATGGTCACCCTGGAGGACCTGCTGGAGGAGATCGTCGGGGAGATCTACGACGAGACCGACCGCGACGTGATGGCGGTGCGCGCCGGCGAGGACGGCTCGCTGGTGCTGCCCGGCACCTTCCCCGTGCACGATCTGGTCGATCTCGGGGTGGAGTTGCCCGACGCGCCCGAGGGCGACTACGCGACCATCGCCGGCCTAGTCCTGGTCGTGCTGGGCAGGATCCCCGACGGGCCGGGTGACCGGGTGACGGTGTCGGGGTGGTCGATCGAGGTGTTGGGGGTGGAGCACCACGCGATCACCGAGGTGCGGCTACAACGCGCGCCGGAGGGGCCGGGGTCAGGGCAGCAGCAGGTCCGGGGGGATCTGCAGGGCGACGGTGATCAGTGAGTGGACCCTGGTGGCGATGGCGGCCAGCAGGCCCTGCAGCTCGGGCGAGGCGGTCTCCGAGGCGGCTTGCAGGGCGCGCAGGTCGGTGTCGATGCGGTCCAGGATCGAGGCGACGTCGACCCGGCCGGTGGTCAGGGCGGCGGCGATCTCCTCCAGGGGAACTCCCTGGACCTCCAGACGTTGGACCAGGTGGATGCGGTCGACGTCGGCGGGGACGTAGAGGCGGTAGTTGCTCGCGGTGCGCTTGGCCGGGGTGAGCAGCCCCAGGCTGGTGTAGTAGTCGACGGTGCGGGGGCTGACCTGGGCTCGGGCGGCGAGTTCGCCGATCTTGAGCAGAACCTCGGACACTGCCACCTCCTCTTCCGGGGCACTCACCGTCAACCGTACAGTGCCGCGTGCTACTGTGAAGCATGCCTGATGGTGCAGACATAGAGCCTTGTAGTAGTCGGCCGGGTGCGACGACCCGGCTGATCATAGTTTCCCCGCGTGTGGCGGGTGCGCCGTGTTGATCTTCACCGGCCTGTTCGCGATCGTGGCCCTCACCGTGGCCACGGGGTATTTCGTGGCCCAGGAGTTCGCCTACATGGCGGTGGACCGGAGCCGGCTTCAACAGATGGCCGAGGGCGGCGACAAGGCCGCCGAGCGGGCCCTGCGGGTGACGCAGAAGTTGTCGTTCATGCTCTCCGGCGCGCAGTTCGGCATCACGGTGACCGCGCTGCTCGCCGGCTATGTGGCCGAGCCGCTGCTGGGCACCGGTCTGGCGGATCTGCTCGGGTTGACCGGTTTGTCCCCGGCGGTGGCGGTGTCGCTGTCGATGGCCGTGGCGCTGGTGTTCGCCACGGTGGTGCAGATGGTGCTGGGCGAGCTGCTGCCCAAGAACTTCGCCATCGCCCGGCCGGAGCCGCTGGCCAAGGCGCTGTCCGCCTCCACCCTGGCCTACCTCAAGGTCGCCGGGCCGGTGATCCGGCTGTTCGACGCGGCGGCCAACCGGTTGCTGCGCGCGGTCGGGATCGAGCCGGTGGAGGAGTTGCCGCAGGGCGCCACGCCGGAGGACCTGCGCCAGATCGTCACCGACGCCGGTGCCGGGGGCCATCTGGACGCCGAGCTGTCCCGGCTGCTGGACCGCGGGCTGGGCTTCCGGGATCTGGTGGCCGAGCAGGCCATGACCCCGCGCGTGATGGTGCACACCGTGCGTGCCGACGAGCCCGTCGTCCGGGTGGTGGAGCTGCTGGACACCGGCCACTCCCGCTTCCCGGTCTTCGGCGAGGACCTGGACGACCTGCGCGGCGTGGTCGGGTTGGCGGAGGTGTTGACCGTGGAGCCGGAGCGGCGCGCGGACGTGCTGATCGGCGAGGTCGCCTCGCCGGCTCTCGTGGTGCCCGCCTCGCTGCCGCTGCCCGCGGTGTTGGAACGGCTGCGGGCCGAGCGGCGGCAGTTGGCGTGCGTGGTGGACGAGTTCGGCGGTTTCGCGGGCGTGGTGTCGCTGGAGGACCTGGCCGAGGAGCTGGTCGGGGAGATCCACGACGAGGACGATCCGGTCGAGGACGTCATCGAACCGCTGGGCGAAGGCACGTGGCGGGTGCCGGGGCGGATGCGGGTGGACGAGATCGCCGACGCCACCGGCGTGGAACTGCCCGAGCACGACACCTACGACACCGTGTCGGGGCTCGTGCTCAGCAGGCTCGGGCGCATCGCGCGGGTGGGCGACGAGATCACCCTGGACGGGGTGTCGCTGCGGGTCACCGGGGTCGCGCGCAACGTGCCCGACAGCGTCCTGCTCGCCACCCGCACCCCGGAACGGGAGGACGCCCGATGAGCACCGCCTGGTCGTTGCTGATCTCCCTGGTGTTGTTGGTGGCCAACGCGTTCTTCGTCGCAGCCGAGTTCGCCCTGATCGCCGCCAAGCGGCACCGCCTGGAACAGGATGCCGAGACCAGTCGTGCCGCCCGCGCGGCCGTGGCCGGAATCCGCGAGCTGTCGCTGATGCTGGCCGGGGCGCAGCTGGGCCTCACGCTGTGCACGCTGGGCCTGGGTGCGTTGGCCAAGCCGGCGGTGGCCGACCTGGTCGATCCGCTGCTGCTCGCGGTCGGCCTGCCCTCAAGGGTGTCCTACGGGATCGCGTTCACCCTCAGCCTGGTGCTGGTGGTGTTCCTGCACATGGTGGTCGGCGAGATGGCCCCGAAGTCCTGGGCGATCTCCCACCCCGAGCGCTCCGCGCTGCTGCTGGCGTTGCCGTTCCGGGCGTTCGCGCACTCCGTGCGGTGGGTCCTCAGCGGCCTCAACCGCACCACCAACGCGTTGCTGCGGTTGATGAAGGTGCAGCCGCAGGACGAGCTGGCGCAGGCCCATCGGCCCGAGGACCTGCGGATGCTGGTGCGGCAGTCCGCCGAGCACGGCCTGATCCCCGAGGGGCAGCAGCGGCTGCTGACCCGGATGCTCCAAGTGCAGAACACCACCCTGGCCCAGGTGATGGTGCCGATCGAGGACGCGTTGAGCGTGTCCGAGCACAGCAGCGCGATCGCGGTCGAACGCCGCAGCCGCGAATCGGGACGTTCCCGGTTCCCGGTGATGGACGTGCACGGCCACTACGTCGGCCTGGTCCACATCCGCGAGGCCGTGCGCGCCGCGGCAGCCGGCCACCGCAGGACCGCCCGCGAGATGATGGGCCCGGTGCTGACACTGCCCGCCGCCATGCCGGTGGCGAGCGCGGTCACCGCGATGCGCGCCGAGCGCGCCCAGTTGGCGTTGGTGTCCGACGCACAGGACCGCGTGATCGGAATCGCCGCCTTGGAAGACCTCCTCGAAGAGCTGATCGGCGACTTCGAGGACGAGACCGACACCCCGCTTCGCACCACCCGCACACCCGCACCCTCCGGAAGGAAGCTCTGATGTTCAAACGGATGCTCAGCGCCTTCGGCGTCGGCGGCCCGTCCGTCGACACCGTCCTGGACACCCCGCACGCCCAGCCCGGCCAGGTGATCACCGGGCAGGTGCGCATCCAGGGCGGCAGCAACGACGCCCACATCGACCAGATCGTGCTCTCGCTGGTCACCCGCGTCGAGGTCGAGCACGGCGACCACGAATACGGCGGCGTGTCGGAGTTCCTGCGCGTCGCCGTCGCCCAGGGCGTCCGCGTGGCGGCCGGCCAGCCGATGTCGGTGCCGTTCCAGCTGCCGATCCCGTGGGAGACGCCGATCACCGCGGTGGGCGGGCAGCAACTGCCCGGCATGACCGTCGGCGTCCGCACCGAACTGGTCATCTCCGGCGCCCCCGACAAGGGCGACCTCGACCCCGTCCTCGTCGGCCCGCTGCCCTCGCAGGACCGCGTGCTCGACGCCTTCGGGCAACTCGGCTTCCAGTTCCGCTCCGCCGACGTCGAGGCCGGCCGCATCCACGGCGTCAACCAGGAACTCGGCTTCTACCAGGAGATCGAGTTCTTCCCGCCCGGCCAGTACGCGGGCCGGATCAACCAGGTCGAGCTGACCTTCGTCACCAACCCCCACGAACTCGTGGTGGTACTGGAAGCCGACAAGCGCGGCGGCCTGTTCTCCTCCGGCTCGGACGCCTTCGGCCGCTTCCACGTGTCACACCAAGACGCGATGAACACCGACTGGGCGGGCGCGATCAACCAGTGGATGGCGCAGGTCGCCGAACGCGGCGGCCACGGAGCCTTCGGCGGCCACGGCGCGGGCCACCCGCAGCACGGCAACCCCGCCTTCGGCGGCCAGCCCGGCTACGGTCAGCCCGGTTACGGTCAGCCCGGTTACGGCCACCAGCCCGCCTATGGTCAGCCCGGTTACGGCCAGCCGGGCTACGGGCACCACGGCGGCCACTACGACGACCACCACGGTCATCACCGGGGTTCGGGCATGGGCGGTGTCGTCGCCGGCGCGGCGGCGGGCGTGGTCGGCGGGATGATCCTCGGCGAGGTCCTCGACGACGCGTTCGGGGACGACGAGGGCGGCGGCGAGGACATGGCCTTCGAGGAGTAACCCGGTCGCCGATCGGGTAAGTGCGGCTCACCCAACCTCGCGCAAGGAGTGGACATGCCCGTCTCCGGAATCATCAGCGCACTGATCGTGGGTCTGATCATCGGCGCGCTGGGCAGGCTCGTCGTGCCCGGCAAGCAGAACATCCCGATCTGGCTGACCATGCTCATCGGCGTGATCGCCGCGATCATCGGCACGTTCATCGCCAACGCCCTCGGCGTCGGCGACACCCGCGGCATCGACTGGATCGAGATCATCATCCAGGTCGCCCTCGCCGCGGGCGGCGTCGCCCTGGCCGCCGGCATGTACGGCCGCAAACGGATCTGACCCACCCCCAGGACCGGCGCGGCAGGCGGCCACTCCCCCCTCAACTGCCTGCCGCGCCGCCCCACAATCAACCCGGCACACGACACGACACCGGGCAGGACACCAGGCGTACCAAGGGCTACGCGTACGACCCGTCGCCTCTCGCCGTCCTGGTGGAGTTCCTCAACCCCCGCGCCCGCACCAACGCGAGAAGCAACCCGTGCACCTGCACCCCGCCAACGTCAAGAACGGCTACACGACCGCGCAGGACTGACCACACGCCGACCGCACCACGCCAAGCGGACACCACCGCCTCCGGCGAAACCCTCATCCCCGGCGTCACCGACCAGGACATCGCCAACGCCTTCGACGCCGCCTCCCGCATCGGCGACGACTACATCCAGCGCGAACTCGGCGGCGGCCCGCATCGACACCACCCGGTTCAGCCACGGCACCTCCACCCAACGCCAGAAGTGGTGCACCACGGGCTACCGGACCGGTGACCCCGCCCGCTGCAACACCTTCGACACCGACAACCTCGGCTGACCCCGATCGCAACCGGCTCGCCCGGCCCCCGATCACGGCGGGGGTGGCACCGCGGACATCCCACGACCCACGACGGAGATGACGACATGACGAGCTCGACGTTGAGCCGGCCACGCGACAACCGCAGGATCGCCGGCATGTGCGCCGGACTGGCCCGGCGATGGGGGATGAAGCCCGGGACGGTGCGGCTGCTGTTCGTGGTGTCCTGCTTGCTGCCCGGCCCCCAGTTCCTGATCTACATCGCCCTCTGGATCATCCTGCCCTTCCGCTGACCACCGCCGGGCACCAACGACCAGGCACGGGCGATCGCCGCGATCGCGCCTGTCCACCTGGTCCGGTCCTGCGAGGCTCGCTCGGACCGCTCGGTCGGGCATCGCAGGCGACGTCAAGTCCTGGTGATCAGCGGGATGCCCAGGGACACCGGACTCTGCCGCGTGTCGCGGTCGGCCATGCGGTCGAGCGCGGTGAGTTTACGGGCGGCTTCGTCGAGGCTGGTCCGGAGCCCTTGGACTTCGCCGAGCCAGCCGTTGAGGCGGGCCTCCTGGATGCGGTCGCGCAGGTTGGCGATGATCTCGACCAGCCGTGGCCGGGCACGGGGGTCCAGGCGCAGGCTCGGACAGCGGATGCACCGTTGACTGAACTAACCCCAGGGTTTAGGCAGGTCGAAGCGGCCTGGGTCGAGCTGTGTCGCTACCTTGCCCGCCGTGATCAACTCGGAGGAGAACACTCGCGGTCTTGCGAGTTTGAGGGTGCCCTGCACAGGTCGTCTGGTGTCGACCGGCGACGACACGGAGCCGTACCGTCTGGTGGACGCCGATGGCGGGGTGGTCGAGCCGGTGGCCGTGTTCCTGCGGGAGCTGTCGGCGGCAGGGCGGTCGGCGGCAACACTGCGCTCGTATGGCATGGACTTGTTGCGGTGGTGGCGATTCCTGCGCGCGGTGAATGTCGTCTGGGATCGGGCGTCCCGGTTGGAGGCTCGCGATTTCAGTTGCTGGATACAGCAGACGGTGAAGCAGCGTCGTCTCGTGAGCGGTCGCAGCGACGCCGGAAGCGGCAACGTGTCCGTTGCAGGAGCGCCGAATCCGGTCACCGGCAAGCCCGTGTTGGGAGATCGGTACGCGCCGGCGACTGTGGCGCACAGCGAGACGGTGCTGCGTGGCTTCTACGACTTCCACCGGGACGCGGGCACCGGCCCGATTTTGAACCCGTTTCCGCTCGACTTGTCCCGCAAGTCGCGGCGCGCGCACGCGCATCACAACCCGATGGACGGGTGGGCGCGCGAGCGGGTGGGACGCTATCGGCCGAAGGTGCCGCAGCGGATTCCCCGTGCGATTCCCGACCAGCTGTTCAACGAACTGTTCGCCGCGCTGCCGTCCAACCGGGACCGGGCGCTGGTGGCGTTCTGGATCTCGACCGGAGTGCGCGCATCCGAGCTGCTGGGGACGCGGCAGTGCGACATCGACCCTGGCCAACAGTTGATCACCGTGGTGCGCAAGGGAAGCCGGGCCGTCCAGCAGGTCGCGGCCTCGGCGGACGCGTTCGTGTGGTTGCGCTTGTATCAGGAGGAGTTGCACGGTCAGATCCCCCGGGGCCGGATCCAACCGGTGTGGTGGACGTTGCGCCGACCGCGGCGGCCGTTGAACTACCACGCCGCCCACCAAATGTTCGAGCGCGCCAACGCCGTACTCGGGTCGGACTGGACCTTGCACGACTTGCGGCACAGCGCGGCGGCGAGAATGGCCCGCGACCCGCAACTGACGCTCAGCGACGTGCAGCTCGTCATGGGCCACGCGCACCTGTCCACCACCGAGATCTACCTCACGCCCAACAGGGGCGAGGTGATCGCCGGTGTCCTGGCCCATCACGCCCGCGCCGCCGAACAGCGCGAGAAGCCGGTGCCCCCACCGCCGGCGCCAGGCTACGACCCGCAGGCGTTGAGCGTGCTGTTCGGGAGGACGCTGTGACCTCCCTCGTTAAGCACAGCACCCGCAAACCGCTGCCCGCAGTCACCTTGGTCGCCGCCGAGCAGCGATTGCGGAACCGTCAGCTGCGCACCGAGTTTCCGCCACGATCGGCCGAGAAACGGTGGCCACACACTGCGGCGACGGCCGAGCAGGTGCAGCAGCGGTTGACCGCTGCGCCCTTCGCTGCTGCAGCGAATGGCACCCAGGCTGCGCGACGGCGCGGAGCGACCAAATTGCTGCGCTGGCTGTCAACCTTCCCGGGCGACACCTGGCAGGACCGCTGGCTGGCCAGCGGCGCCGATGAGCACCCCGGAGCGGGATGGATCGAGCTGCCGATGAAGTGGCTGGCAGCGCACGGCGGAGCGGTGTCCTACGACTCCACGGACCTGCCGTCCGGCCTGCTGATGCTGATCTGCGGCGACGTCATTCGCCCCGGCCTGCCATGGATGCTCACCCGCACCCATCGATATCTGGCTTCGGTAATGGCGCAGGTCAGGGATCCGGCCGGGTTCGCAAGGCTGGCAGAGCTGGCCGCCGCCGAACCGGCCAGCTCCCAGGGCGACGCGAAAATCGCGACGACCCGGATCGCCACGATCCTGGCCTGCAAGGGCGGCACCATCACCGACATCACCGTCGGCGACTGCGTCGAACTGGTCGAGACGATGCGACGCGTCCATACCCGCGGCGGACAGAAGAAAGTCGACTTCTACCTACGGCTGCGCGCCCTGGGTGTCCTCCCTGGGGGCGCGCCGCACAGCATCCGCGCGTTCGGCCTGGCCGGCGGGAAGTTGACGATCGAGCAGTTGGTCGACCGGTATCGCATACAGTGCCGGCCAATCCGGGACCTGCTTGTCGACTACCTGCGGGAGCGCCAACCATCACTGGACTTGGTCAGCCTGGACGCCATCTCGCGGACACTGGCCGGGCTGTTCTGGGCCCGCGTCGAGGCCCTCGCGCCCGGCATCGACTCCCTGCGGCTCCCACCCGCGGTCGTCCGCGCCTGGAAGGACGAGCTGAGCACGGTCAAACGCGCCACGACCAACGCGGCCGGCGACCGGATCGAGGTGTCGACCCCTCGTCTGAACGCCAAGGACGAGCTGATGCGCGTCCGGGCGCTCTATCTCGACATCGCGCACTGGGCCGTCGAGGACCCAGCCCGCTGGGGGCCGTGGGTCGCGCCCTGCCCGATCAGCGACGACGAGGTCCAGAAAGCCAAGGAGCGCAAGCACCGCAAGGCCCGCATGGATCAACGCACCCGTGAGCGGCTGCCCGTCCTGCCCGTGCTGGTGCGCACCGCCAACGACCGGCGCCTCGCCGCCGCGCGCCTCCTGGCCGCAGCACAAGCCACCGAACGGGGCGAGGTCATTGACAGCACCGACGGGACACTGCGACGGGCCGTCGCCCCCAAGGCCATCGGTCGCCTTGTCTGGGCCGAGGACGTCATCACCGGCAGGCGACGTAATCTGTCCTATGAGGACGAGGAGGCATTCTGGGCGTTCGCCACCATCGAAGTTCTGAGGCTGACCGGCATTCGCTGCGAGGAACTGCTCGAACTCAGCCACCACAGCATCACCGAATACCAATTGCCCAGCACCGGTGAACTGGTGCCGCTGCTGCAGATCGCCCCGTCCAAGACTGACACCGAACGGCTGCTGCTGGTCAGCCCCGAACTGGCTGACGTCCTCAGCGCCATCGTCCAGCGGTTGCGCACCCCCGAACGGCCTGTCCCGCTGGTGGTCTCCCACGACATCCGGGAGAAGATCTGGCACCCACCGATGCCGCTGCTGTTCCAGCGAGGCATCGGTAACGAGCGCCGCGCGTTCACCCCCTCAGCCATCCGCAAGCTGCTCATCACCGCGCTCGCGGCGACAGGGCTTACCGACGCCACCGGCAACCCACTGATGTTCCAAGCCCACGACTTCCGAAGGATCTTCGTCACAGACGCCATCATGAACACATCATGAACGGGTTGCCGCCGCATATCGCTCAGGTCATCTGCGGGCACAAGACGATCGACACCACCATGGGCTACAAAGCCGTCTATCCCGCCGAGACGATCGAAGCGCATCGAGCGTTCATCGCCCGCCGCCGGGCTACCAGGCCGAGCGAGGAATACCGGACCCCGACCGACGAGGAATGGGAATCCTTCCTCGCTCACTTCGAGAAAAGGAAAGTGTCAGTAGGGACCTGCGCGCTTCGGATCACCCTGCGTCCATGAACACGCTTGTGTGAGGTGCTCGCTCCTGCGGCCGGACCCCGCGCAACGTGCCAGGTTGGAAGAGATCCGCGACAATCTGGAGGCCCGCATCATCGAGGCCAAACGGGAAGGCTGGCACGGTGAAGTCGAAGGACTCCAAGTCAGCTACAGCGGTGTCAAAGACAAACTGGCCCAAGTCGATGCCACCCTCCAACGGGCATCCACCGCCACCGACCTAGGCATGCCGCCCTTCGGATCGATCTCCGGAAGGGCCTCTGCCCCATGAAAATCAAGTTCAGAAAAGTTGGGTCCGATGTCTACTCGCCTCCGCTCACGGACCCGTTCAGCAGCACCACCCGACAACCACATGACAACGCACCCTTGACCACGCCTCCCTGCCGCAGCAGCGCCTGGAACGCCCGCCGCCTCCGACACTTCGGTCCGCTGGCTCGGCGAGGTCAGCAGCAACACCACCATGAAGCATGACCGTTTAAGGAGACTCCGTGACTGGAACGACGCCGGGTGAGCGGGCTACCCAGCTGCGCAACCAGACCGTCGATGTGCTCAAGGAGGCGGGCACGATCCTCTCCGCCCGTGTCGAGGCCGTGATGCGAGCGGTTCCGCGTGAGATCTTCGCCCCGGAGGCCGATCTCGACGCGGTCTACGAGCCGTGGAACGGGCTGGTGACGAAGAGGGACGACAACGGGCGGGCGTTGAGTTCGCTGTCCGCGCCGGACGCGCAGGCGCACATGCTGGAGCAGGCGCGGATCGAGCCGGGGATGAAGGTGCTGGAGATCGGCTCCGGCGGGATGAACGCCGCCTACCTCTCCGAGATGGTCGGGCCGACCGGTCGGGTGACGACCGTCGACATCGACAAGTTCGTGACCGACCGGACCTCCCGGTTCCTCGACCAGGCCGGGTACTCGCGGGTCACCGTGGTGCTGGCCGACGCCGAGTACGGCGTGCCGGACCACGCGCCCTACGACCGGATCCTGGTCACCGTGGGGTCGTGGGACGTGCCGCCGGCCTGGATCGACCAGCTCGTGGACGGCGGTCTGCTCGTGGTTCCGCTGAAGGTCATGGGGCTGATGCGCACCGTGGCCCTGGTGCGCGAGGGTGATCGGCTGGTCAGCGAGTCGGCCCGGCTGTTCGGGTTCGTGCCGATGCAGGGCGCCGGCGCCCACGACAGCACCGAGCTGGTGCTGCGCGACGGCGCGGTCAGGCTGGTCTTCGACGAACAGCCCCCGGCCGACCTGTCACGGCTGGACGGTGTCCTGGAGTACGAGCCGCTGGTGGTGGACAGCGGTGCCGGGCTTCGCCTTGGGGAGCCGTGGGCGACCATGCAGATGTGGCTGGCCACCACGGTTCCCGGCTTCTGTCGCATCATGGTCGACCGCGACGCGAACGAGGCATCCCCCCGGCCGCTGGGCGGTATCCACACCGGGATGGCGGCCGTCGACGGTGCCAACCTGGCGTACGTGGCCTCCCGCCGGCTCGGCGGGGACGACCTCACGCTGGAGGTCCACGCCTACGGCCCGAACCCCACTGCTCTGGCCGAGGTCGTCGCCGAGCAGCTCCGGATCTGGGACCGTGACCACCGCGGCGGCCCGGGGCCGCAGTACCTCGTCTACCCGACGGCGACCCCGGACGAGCAGCTGCCCGCGGCGGACTTCGTCGTCGGCAAGCGCCACAGCCGGGTCCTGATCTCGTGGCCACGACCCGGGAACACGGCCGGCCACGACGTCCTGCATCACCCCAATCACCAGTAGAGGAGAACCGTGACCGTAGTAGCGATCGAGCCGTCCGGCGGTGCGACAGCGCTGCTGGAGGTGCCGGGCGAGGACGAGTTCGAGCTGGACATCCGCCCGGTGCTCTCGCACCAGGCGGTGCCGCACAGCGGCAACTGCCCCACCGACGACGGGTGCGGCATCACCTGCGCCAACGGCGCGAGCGCGTGCACCTCGCAGAACAACAACCAGTTCTGATCTGCACCCCTCCCGGCCGTCGCGGTGTGCCGCGACGGCCGGGAGGCAGTGCGGTCGACATCGGATCAAGGGGACGATCGTGGGGTTGGCAGCAGGGTGGCAGTGGGGCGGCGTAGGCCTGCTGCGGGTCAGTACCGACCCCTGCGGCCTCGACGTGCCGGATGACCTCGACCTGTCCGACGCTGTGTCAGCGTCGGCGTGGATGACGCGGGTGTGGGACCGCGGCGACATCCGCAGGGCCCTCTCCGCTGTCAGCCCGGCGCTGTGCCGCCAAATCGACGCCATCCTCGCCGCCCCTCACCCCGACGCCTCGCGAGTCCGCCGCGCTGCCACCGCGCTGGCGGCCTACTTGCTGCGCTGGCAGCGACGCCCGACGCCACTGGGGCCGCTCGCTGGCATCGGGACCGTCAGTATAGGCAGCCAGGACAAGGTTCGGACCGGGACCGGGCACCGCCTGTCGGTCCGCGCGGACAGCGGCTGGATCGCTGACGTGACCGCAGGGCTGCACCGCTGCCGGGAGCTGCTGGAAGGGCTGCCGGTGGTCACGAACAACGCGACCTCCATGCGCGGCGGGCGACTGGTCGTGCCCGGTCTGCCGCCCAATGACACCCCGAGCGCCGAAGCGCTCACCGAGGTCTCGGTGCGCGCCACGCGTCCCGCGATCGCGGCGCTGAGGGCCGCCACCGCGCCGATCGTCTTCGGTGACCTCCGGCGGCAGTTGGCGGACATGTTCCCGACGGCCACCTTCGCGCAGATCGGCACCGTCCTGCACGGCCTGGTCGATCAGCAGTTCCTGATTACCGCGCTGCACATCCCGATGACGGAACCCGACGCGCTCGACGCGGTGTGCGGCGTGCTGCACGCCGCCGACGCCGAGGACATCCCGGAGATCGCGGAGCTGGTCGTCGAGCTGTACGGGATCCGCGACGCATTGACCGGCGGTCTGGTCGCGGCCGTGCCCCCTGGGGTGGCCGACCGGATGACGGCGATCACCCCGGCGCAGCGTACGCCGCTGCTGGTCGACACGGTCGCCGATTGCGAGGCGGTGTTACCCGAGGCGGTGGCGCGCGAGGCCCGGGACGCGGTGGACGTGTTGTACCGATTATCGCCTCACCTGGGTGGGTTCCCGGCCTGGCGTGAGTACCAGACCGCGTTCCGAGCCAGGTACGGCACCGGCGCGCTGGTCCCGGTCCTGGACCTGGTCGCCGACAGCGGGCTGGGGCTACCGGCCGGCTACATCGGTTCCGGACGCGAACGCGGGCCCCGGCAGCTGTCCGAGCGCGACGACAAGCTGCTGGCCCTGGTCCAGCAGGCGACCATGACCGGCGGCGAGATCGTCCTCACCACCGACCTCGTCGAACACCTGGCCAGCGCACCCCTCGACCCCCAGCGGTTGCCGGCACGCACCGAGGTGGCCTTCACCATCCGCGCCGGCAGTCCGGAGGACGTGTCGGCCGGAAGGTTCGTGCTGGAGCTGACCGGCACCCCCCGTCCGGCCAGCAGCATGGCCGGACGGACGGCTCACCTTCTTCCCGAGGCCGACGTCGCCGAGATCCGCCGAACCTTCGAGGCCCCCGGATCGGACACCGTCACAGCGCAGCTGTCCTTCGCCCCCCGCTGGCGGCGCAGCGAGAACGTCGCCCGCACGAGCATGCTCGCCCCGGCCGTGATCCCGATCGCCGAGCACCGTACGCCCGGTCCGGACGTGATCGACCTGGCTGATCTCGCGGTGACCGCCGACGGCCCGGACCTGCACCTGATCCAGATTTCCACCGGCAGGCGGGTCATCCCGTACGTCGCCAGCGCGCTGGAGGCCGCCAACCACACCGCGCCGCCGGCCCGGTTCCTGTCCGAAGTCGCCAACGCGTGCTTCCCGACCTACGGCACCTTCGCGTTCGGCGCGGCCAGCACGCTGCCCTACCTGCCGCGCGTCCGCTACCGCCGCACCATCCTGTCTCCGGCTCGCTGGCAGATCACAGCAGAGCAGCTGCCCACCCGCGATTTCGACTGGGGCCGGTGGGACTCCGAGCTGTCGACATGGCTGGCGCGCTGGAGGGTTCCTGACCACGTCGCCGTCGTCGACCACGACCGCGTTCAGCCGATCGATCTCCGGCACCGTGCGCACCGGATGCTGTTGCGCGCACGTCTGGCCCGCGGTGGCCGCCTGGAGCTGCGCGCGAAGCGGGCCTGTCGGCCAAGCGGTCGTCGATCATGACGTTGAGTGTGGTCAGAAGGGTATTCAGGTCGGTCGTCACAAACTGATCTTGAACACCCTTCATCCGTCTCCGACTACCGCCTCGACTTACGCATTACCGGGTCGTGAGTTGTTGATTCGATGGCGGTATCGGGCGAGGTTGTCGAAGATGTCGTCGGCGGTCTTGGTCCAGACGAACGGCTTGGGATGGTCGTTCCAGGCGTCGATCCACTGCTCGGCATCGGCTTCGAGTCCGGCGACGCCGCGGTGGGCGCTGCGGCGGAGCGACCGCCTCGAGGAGGACGGTGACGGCGGCCCGGTGCCTGGCCGGCGCACTACCGGCCAGGCATGGATTGCGAAGCCGAGTCGCCGGTGAATGATCTCGGCGTAGGCCAATGGGCAGGCGGGCAGCGGGGTAAGCAGCGGCCCCCCGGTCTCCGGCCGCTGACGCTGTGGCACATCGCACTCGGGGCGAGTGCCGTTCGGGTGTTGATGCGCAGGCCAAATGCCACTTGAACGGGATGCGATGTCGATCTCCGGACCCTGAGTCATCCCTCATTTTGGGATCGCTGGAAGCGGTAATTACCGCCGAGTTCAATGGAACGAGCGCGTCGCACTGGTCACAGTGGTGGCGTGACAGCCATTCCTCTCATCCCGGCGGCGGCTGCGTCGGCCCCTGCGCCCGACGCGCCGCCGTCGTCGTTCCCGCTCACCACCGCCCAGGTGGGCGGCACCGCAGGCCGCCCGGACGACCTCCGGTGCCGCTCCCTCCTCCTTCCACGCGACGACCGTCCGACGCGGTCAGGGCAGGTGTGGCGTGGGCTTTCGCCGGTGGTCGCATCGACGAGATGAAGGGATGCCTATTGCCTGGGTCGACGTCCCTCAACCCGATTTCCGGGTGATCACGAGCAGGGTCGAGAAGACCAGGCTTCGTCACGGTCCGCAATATCACCGGCGAGACCGGGCCTTTTCCGACCGCTGAGCGTGACAGCCTGTGGATCGTGACCGAAGTGGTGGACGTCCTTCGGAGGCACACAGATGACGACGGAAATACCTGCGGCGATCGTCGACGACGACGTTCGGCGCACTCAGGCCGTCCAGGCGTCGGCTTCCGAGCGTCGGCGGGCGGTGGTCATCGAGGACGTCCGGCGAGGACCCGTGAGCGATCGCTTGGCTGAGGAGCTGCATGTCCTCGCGCGGCTGCCGCTGCAACGGGACCTGTCCCAGCTCCGCGCGGTGATCGCAGTCGGTCGGCCCGCGGTGGTGCTCGTGAAGGCCCCGCTGGAGAATCTGGACTTCCGCCTCGTACGGCTGTGCGCGGCGCATCGCGTGGATGTCCTGGTGTTGGCGCACCCCGGCTACGGGTTGCTCGGTTCCGCGCGTCCGCGTCGACTGGGAGGATTGCCTTGGCTGCGCTTGCGGTGGCCGCACCAGCGTACGGGGATGCGGGCCAAGCGCGCCGTCGACGTCCTACTGGTCCTGCTCAGCGCGCCCGTACTGATGCCGCTGGTGCTCGTGCTGTGCGCGGCTGTGTGCTGGGATGGTCCGCCGCTGTACTTCCAGACCCGTGTGGGCCGAGGTGGGCGCCTGTTCCGCTTGGTCAAGATCCGTACCATGCGCGTGGGCGTGGAGCGGGCCACCGGCCCGACGCTGACACGCCCTGATGCCCCCGGGATCACGTCGATCGGTCGGGTGCTGCGGCGGTACCACCTCGACGAACTCCCGCAGTTGTGGAATGTCCTGCGTGGCGAGATGAGCTTGGTCGGGCCACGGCCCGAACGCCCGGAGTTCGTGTCCGGATTTCGCCGACGCCTGCCGCTGTACGACCTCCGTCATCTGCTGTGCCCCGGCATCACCGGCATCGCGCAGCTCACCAACGGCTACACGGCCGCAGTGGACGACAAGCTGCGGTGCGACCTGCTCTACGTCAGCAGCCGGTCGTTGCGCATGGACCTCACCTTGCTCGCCCTCACCGTCGGTGATCTGATGCGGGGGTTCCCTCGTGACTAGGCCGGTGGCGCAACCGTTGGGGCGAGTGGTTCGAAACAGCGGGTTCCTGTTCGCGGGAACCGCGGTCACGGCCGTGACGAGCCTGGTGTCGGTGCCGGTCGTCTACGACCGACTCGGCGAGCAGGCATACGGCGTGTGGGCGGTGCTGACCGGCCTGGTCGCTGTGGTGGCACTGGCGGACATGGGGCTGGGCGCCGTGCAGGTCCGCGAGGTCGCCTTGACAGCCGGCGGCGGTGACCACCGGCGTGCCCGCGCCGTGCTCGCCCTCGGGTGGCTCGGTGGCGCCGGCGTCGGTGCGCTGGCGCTGGCGGCGACCGCCGTCTGCTGGTCCGGGGTGGCGTGGGTGTTCGAACTGGGCAGGCTGGCCGATGAGGCATTCGGTGCGGTGTCGCTGATGTTGCTCGGTCTTCTGGTCGACAGCACGTCGATGCCGTGGCGGGCCGTGCTGGAAGGCCGGCAACACTACGGGCCGGTGGGCGTGATCATAGGGGTGACCGCGGTGTTGGGCACGGGTTTGACCGTGCTGGCCGCGTTGCGGGGTGGCGGGTTGGTATGGCTCGGCGCGTCGGTTGCCGCAACCAGCGTGGTGCGGTCGGCGCTGTTGGTCGGTGCTGCCCGCCGGTGTGTCCCCGAGCTGTCGCCCCGGCTCGGTGAGGTCCGGTGGTCTGATCTCACCGCGGTGGCGAGTTTCGGCATTCGAGTCCAGGCGTCGAACGCGGGCGCTGTGGTCAACAACCAAGCGGACCGACTTGTGCTCGGTGGTTTCTTCGACCTGCGCACGGTCGCCGAATTCGATATCGGGAGCCGGTTGGTGAACACACTGCGGATGCTGCCGTCGTTCGTGTTGACCGCCTTCTTCCCCGCTGCGGCGACCATGGCCGGTGCGGAGGAGACACACCGATTGGACCGGCTATACGTGGCGATGACCCGGTATCTGGCCGCGTTCGCCGCTATCGGTGCGGCAGCGCTGGTGGTCGCGGCCGATCCGCTGGTACGGCTGTGGCTTGGCCGGCCGGCACCGATCGCTGCGGCGACGATCATGGTGCTGGCCCCGGGATACGCGGTCACCATGGCGGCCGGCGCCGCGGCGATGCTGACGAGAGCGGAGGGCTGCCCGGGCCGTGAGACGCGGTCCACCGTGCTCGCCGCGGTGCTCAACGTGGCACTCACGATTCCGCTGATGCTCCTGATGGGGCCGATGGGCGTGCCACTGGCGACAACGCTGGCGCTGTCGTTGGTCACCGCATATTTCGTCCTCCACTTCCACCGCAGTTCCAGGCGGCCGATCGCGCCGGTCGTGCGGGTGTTCTGGCCGCCGGTCGTCGCTGCCGTCGTGGCCGGCGGCGTCACCTGGCTGCTGCGGTCCGATCTGCCCGATGGACCGGGCCGAGCCGCAGCGGGCGCGGCGGTGGCGTGCCGGTGTGGTCTGACGTTGTCGGTCGCCGCTGTCGTCTTGGCGGCACTGGGTTTCTTCCGCTTCCCCGGTCGAACCCGGCTGCCCACGACCGCATCCGGGCCAACGCCTCGTGCCGCACTACACGCGATCAGGAGGATGCGTCGGTGAGTGCCGCGTTCGAGGAACCCGTGCGCTGCCTGCTCTGTCGGCAGCGGGTCGGTGCGGAGCCGGTGTTCGGCGGACGGCTTCGGCGCTGCGTGGCCTGCGGCTTCACGTGGACGGTCCAAGCTCCCGTTCCCGGTCCGACCGCCGCCGACCTCTACGACGAAACGTATTTCCGCGAGGGCGGTTATCGCAACTACTTCGAGGAACACGCTCAGCGACGTCATGAGGCGAGGTTGCGGTTGCGGTGGTTGTGGTCGGTGGTGAGGCCGCGGTCTGTTGTGGAGGCCGGTTCGGCGGGTGGGTTCTTCCTGGAGCAGGCGCAGCGGGCGGGTATCCGGGTGGAGGGTGTCGAGCCTTCGGGGGTTTGTGTGGGTTTTGCCCGGGATCGTCTTGGTGTGTCGGTGCGGCAGGGGACTTTCGAGACGTATTCTGCGGGTTTCGCGGTGGACGCGGTATGTGCTTTTCATGTTCTGGAGCACGTGGAGGATCCGCACGGGTTTCTCGCCGCTGCGCGGCGGGCTCTGGTGCCTGGGGGGTGGTTGGCGTTGGAGGTGCCGAACATCGCCTCGGTCGGTGCTCGTCGGCATGGTGTGTCGTGGCACGGGTTGCAGCCCGACTTCCACCGCTGGCACTTCTCGCCGGAGTCGTTGCGACGACTGGTGCACGACCACGGCTTCCACATCCGGCACTGCGACACCGTCTCGGTCAGCTACTACCTGAGGCCGCGGTACTGGCTGAGTCCGCGGGGAAGCCTGATGCTGCTGAAGGAATGGGCCGCTGACGGCAATCCGCTGATGGCCGATCCCGAGCGTTTCGACCTCCTCAGGCTCCTCGCCCGGCTGCCGCGGTACCGGCGAAGGCGTGAATCGAGCCGCCATGACTAGTGTCCTGCGCCGGGAATTCGATCAAGATATGAGGCGAGGCGGTCGAGGATCTCGTCCGCGTCCTTGGTCCAGACGAAGGGCTTGGGGTCCTCGTTCCAGGCCTTGATCCAGTCGCGGATGT